>JBEBIA010000033.1:0-16060 GCA_040080645.1 Thiobacillus sp. | reverse complement strand
AAGGGCAGCGTAACCAATCCCGCCAGGGTTGACCAGCCCATGATGAGCCCCGCCAACCGCGCGTCGAGTCCAAAGCGATCGGCCAACGCGATGACCATCACCATGGTCGGCATGGCCGCCTCCAGCACCGCCGCTTCGGCGGGCTCGGCGAGCGCGCCCGGCCACGCCAGCGCCACCCCCAGCGCGAGCAGTGGCATGAGCGCCAGCTTGATCGTCAGCGCGATTGCCACAGCCTTTTGCGGGCGTAGATCGTGCCAAGGAATCGTCAGCCCGAGCACAAACAGCATCAGCGGAATAGTCGGACTGCCGGCCCAATGCGCCGCTTCGATCAGCGGCGACAACGGCAGGCCGGACAGATTCACCGCCAGCCCCGCCGCAAAGCCCCACACCGGCGGCAGCCGCAACCACATCGACAGGAACGACACCTGCTCGGTGTGTTTGCCGCAGCGATAGGCAATCCACACGCCGAGCGACCACACCAGCGGGGTCGTCGCGAGCATGTCGGCAAAAAACGGGTAGCGCGCGCCGGAATCACCAAACACGGTGGTGAGAAAAGGGTAGCCAAAAAACAGCACATTGCCGAAGCCGGACGCCAGCATGATGGCGCCCCGCGCCGGGCGCGACAGGCCACGCCCCAAAGGCGTGGCAAACAGCACCAGCGCCGACAAACCCAGGCCAAACAAGGTCGCCACGCCGAGAATAAACGGCACCTGAATCAGCGCGAAATCAACGGTGGCGCGAGCTGCCACCGCAAAAAACAACATCGGCGCAAAAAAATTCAGTACCAGCCGGTTGATTTCGCCGCGCAGCGCGACAGTAGAAACACCCGTCTGCCAGCGCGGCCAAATCGCGCCTGCGGCAATCAACAGCGCGAGCGGCAACAGGGTTTTCAGCAGCAGTTGCTGCGCGAGGTCGGCGGACATTCAGGGCAAAACAGGATGGCGGACAGGCGCATCATAGCGCCGTCACGGGTTACGTCGTGCCCGAGCTTTTGACCGCAGAGTACGCAGAGGGCGCTGAGGAATGTTCAGGTTTTACTCTGCGCCCTCTGCGCCCTCTGCGGTCAAAACACGAAAATCAATCCTGCTGGGCGGCCATCGCCCAGAGAAAAACTTCAGGTGCGCGAGGCGGGGCTGGTATGCGTATTGGCGCTGCGCGCCGGGCTGGCTTCGAGCCATTGTTTGATACGGGTAGCATCGCCTGCGCGGTTGCCGCTGCCGACCGCGTCGAGCAGCACGATAATGACGTCGCGCTCGGCCACACGCGCCTGCATCACCAGACAATGCCCGGCTTCGTTGATGTAACCGGTTTTGGACAGGCCAATTTCCCAGCCATCTGTGCGGGTGAGGCGGTTGGTGTTATTGAAGGCGACGGTGCGATATTGCACTTCAGAATGGCGACGTTTTTTGACCACGACGCGCTGCGTGCCGAGCGTGTATTGCCCCGCCGCACTGATCTGGCGGATTTCCGGATAATTTTGATAAGCGTAGCTCGCCAGTCGCGCGAGGTCGTGCGCGGTCGAACGGTTTTGGCTCGACAGGCCGGTCGGCTCGACGTAAACGGTGTCGTTCATCCCCAGCGCCCGGGCGGTTCGGTTCATGGTGGCGACAAAACGTTCGAGGCCGCCGGGATAGTTGCGCCCCAGCGCGTGGGCGGCACGATTGTCCGACGCGATCAGCGCCAGATGCATAAGTTGGGCGCGACTATAGCTGGAACCCATCGCCAGCCGCGAACCCGTGCCTTTAAGCGTATCGCGGTCTTCAACTGTGATCGTCAACTGTTCGTCCATCGACTGCCCGGCGTTCAACACCAGCATGGCGGTCATCAGCTTGGTAATCGACGCAATCGGCGTTTGCATATGCGGATTTTTGGTCAGCAAGGGCTGTCCACTGGCCTGATCCAATACCAGCACCGAGAGCGAATTGAGCTCGGGCATCGAATACGGTACGGATTGCGGCGCAGTCGGCGCAGGCAACTGCTCACTCCAACGCAAGGAAGTGCTGCCATCAAACGCGCTCGCCGATAAGCTGGTCGCTAGCAGGATCAAACCGGTAAACACTCGTTTCATAGGGTCACGCGAATTAAAAATGGGGCAACAAACCAAGCCGATCCACTCAATACGGACAGGCTGACCAAAACTTGAAAACAACAGTTCCTGATAACAAACTGAAAATTTCTGTGTCTGAATTGACGGTTTACCAAAAATCAGCTTATATAGCAATGACATGGGAGAGCTTCCGAATAATTTACTAAAGAAATCAGAGCTAACAGCCTGTCTTTGTGCGCCCGGCGTGGCGGCAGATGCGCTCGAAACCCTGATTCACGGCCAGGCCAGCACGGCCGAGCTGGCGGCCTGCCTGCGTTTCGACCCGGTACTGGCCGCCCGTACCCAGTCTGCCCACCTGAGCAGCCCGCTTACCACGCCAGCCCAGCACGACTTGCTGCGTACCCTGTTGCTGGCACTGCCGCTGGCTGATGCCGCTAGTTGGGGCAACTATGCCGCGCGCTGGCGGCAATCCATGACCGTGGCGACAATCGCCCACGCGCTGGCACGCAATGCCGAGTTGCCCGAGCCCGAATCAGCCTGGATGGCCGGCCTAACTCACAATCTATCCACCTATTGCGACGCGGCTCCGCCGTCGCCGCTCCAATCGGCAGCCTTACTCACGGGTGCGGATGGCTGGCTAACCGATGCTGTGCGATATCACGCTGAACCGCTGCCGCGCGGACGCGGTGCGCATGCGCTGGTACGGGTCGCGCAGTTGGCCTATTTGCTCGGTACGCGGGTCGATGCGCTGGATAGCGTAGACGTGCGCGCCGCCCTGGCCAGCCTCAATTTAGGCTCGGCGAGTGCTGCGCGCTTGCTGGCAGACAGCCAGGCCGAGGCGCGTCAGCTGGCGCTGCGGTTTGGCCTCGACACGACGCAGGCGCCCCCACCGGGGCTGGGTGCGGATCGTTTTGCCCGCTTGGTGGCCGGGCAGGCCGCCCAAGCCGCGCTGCATAGCCATTTCCGCCGTGCCCGCGATTTTAGCCAGCGGGTAAGCCGGATGCGCGACGCCCTGTCGGCGCTATTCGGAATTGAGCAGACCTGCTTGTACGCACCGACCGACGACGGCTATCTACGCGCCAGCGCACTATGGCCCGCACGCGATGAGTTCAGCCAGCTGGCGGTGGCCGAAGACGAGAGCCATTCGGTGCTGTCGGTAGCGCGCAGCCACGGCGTGGCGCAACGCTTTCTGCCAGACAACCCTGACACCACGCTGGGCGATGTGCAGCTGGCACGCCTGCTCGGGGCAACCGATTTTGTCTGCCAGCCGCTGGTGCTGGAAAACGGTGACGTCGGGCTGCTGTTATGCGGTGACCCCGGCAACGCAGCAGGGTCGCCCTTGTGGCAAAGCCTGATGGCCGAATGGACGGAAGCGATGTCCGGTGTGCAACCCGTTACGGCACACATTGCGCCTGCGCCGTATCAGGCCGACGGCGTCCCGCGCGAACGAGTACGGCGCGCTGTTCACGAGGTTTCCAACCCGCTCACGATCATGCGCAACTACGTCAATCTGCTGTCTACCCGGCTGGGCAGCGATTCGGCAGTACAGCGTGATCTCACCATCATCCGCGATGAAATCGACCGTGTCGGGCGGATTGTGCGCGGACTCACCGCCGCTGAAGAAAACGACATTACGCCCGCCGCCGCCACCGAGCAGAGCTCAGTCAACAATGTGATTTCGGAGCTGGTGCGCATGACACTGGGCACGCTGCTCGCGCCCAACAAGGTCAACGTGCAGATTGATCTCAATCCCGACGTGCCGTCGATGCCACTCAACAAGGATCAACTCAAACAGGTGCTGTTCAATCTGGCCAAAAATGCGGTTGAAGCCATGCCGACAGGCGGCCATCTCAAATTCACGACGCGCCTGGTTGAGTTGAATGGTCAGCGCCAGATTGAAATCGAAATTGCCGATACCGGCCCGGGGCTCCCGCCTGAGGTGCAGGCGCATTTGTTCGAGCCGGTGGTCAGCCAGAAAGGCGGCGACCACGCCGGCCTGGGGCTGTCGATCAGTCACAACCTCATCGTGCGGATGAATGGCAGCCTCACCTGTGCCAGCTCGCCGCAAGGCACCCATTTCCTGATTCGCCTGCCCACGCTTCAGGGTGATCAGATTCGTTCGCCATCCACAACAACACGCTACGGATCAACGTAACCCGGCAAGGAGAACCCCCATGTCCCCCGCAACGCCTGATACCTCTGTACTCAGCATCACCACTCTCCCAGTGCGCGCGCGCATTCTGATCGTGGACGACGAGCCGTTGATTCTGGAAGGGCTGGAACGTTTGCTCACTGCACGCGATTACGAAGTCACCACAGCCAACGGTGGCTGCGACGCACTCATTGCCATCGGCAAACAACAATTTGACGTGGTGCTGCTCGACTTGAGTATGCCCGACCTCAACGGCACCGAAGTGCTGCGCTTTGTGTCCGAGCGCAGCGCCGATACACCGGTGATCGTCGTCTCGGGCGAAAGCGCGATTGATGCTGCGATCAAGGCGCTGCGAGGCGGGGCGGCTGACTTTGTCCGCAAGCCCTACGAACCCGAAGAACTGCTGCGGCGCATCGACAGCACCCTGACGCAGCGCCGCCTGGAAAAAGAAAACAACCACATCCTGCAACGCCTGCAACAGTCAGAAAAATGGCACCGGTTTCTGGTCAACAGCTCACCCGATTTTATCTACACGCTCGACCGTGAAGGCCGCTTCACCTTTGTGAACGATCGGGTTGAAAGCCTGCTCGGCTACCGCCGCGAAGACCTGCTCGGCCAGCATTACAGCATGGTGGTGCACGAAGACGACGTGCCGCGCGCCGAACACATTTTCAACGAACGACGGGCGGGCGATCGCAGCGCACGCAATACGGAAATCCGCCTCAAGTGCAATCCCGGCGACCGGCGACCGCGTCTGATGAATAGCCGCTGCAAATCGGTGGAGCTCACCGCCACCGGCATGTATAACGAAGAAGCTGGTCCCTTCGAGCAGCGTTTCATCGGCAGCTACGGCGTCGCCAAAGACGTGACCGAACGCAAACAGGCCGAAGAAACCGTGCACTATCAGGCGTATCACGACCTGCTCACGGGGCTGCCCAACCGCGCCCTGTTCCGCGATCACCTCGCCCTGATGCTCGCGCAGGCCAAGCGCAGTGAAAAACCCCTGGCCGTACTAAGCCTGGATCTCGATCATTTCAAAGTCATCAACGATTCGCTCGGCCATGCCATAGGCGATGAACTGCTGCTTGCTGTGAGCGCGCGTCTGCGCCAGTGCCTGCGCGAAGGCGACAGCCTGGCGCGGCTAGGCGGCGACGAATTCGCCGTGCTACTACCCACGCTGGTCTCGCGTAGCGATGTCGATCACATTGGCCGCAAAATCATCGAAGTGCTCTCCAAGCCGGTGTACCTCAAAGGTCACGAGATTTATATCTCGGTGAGCATCGGTGCCTGCGTGGCACCCGAAGACGGCGAAATGGTCGATGGCCTCATCCGCCAGGCCGAAATCGCCATGTATCAGGCCAAAACCCAGGGGCGCAGCCGACTGCAATTCTGGGAATCCGGGATGCAGGCGCCTTATTCCGAGCGGATGCAAGTGGAAGCCGACTTGCGTCGTGCGCTCGCGCGCAATGAATTCGTGCTGTTTTATCAGCCTCAAGTGGATACCTTCACCGGAGAAATACGCGGCTTTGAGGCGTTGCTGCGCTGGTGGCATCCGCAGCGTGGCTTGCTCACCCCGGCAGATTTCATTCCGATCGCCGAAGAGTCCGGTGTGATTGTGCCCATTGGTGACTGGGTGTTGCGCCAGGCCAGCGCGCAAATTGCCGAGTGGAAGAAAGCCGGACTACCCAATGTACGGCTGTCGGTGAATATTTCTGCACGTCAGCTCGAAAATCCCGACTTTGTTGATAGCGTGATGCGCGCCGTGCAGGTCTACGCGCTTGATGGCCGCCAGATGGAACTGGAAATCACTGAAAGCCTGTTAATGCGGGATTTCGAGGCCAACGCGATCAAACTCGGGCGGCTGTCAGCAGCCGGTATCCGCCTGGCCATCGACGACTTTGGCACCGGCTACAGCTCGTTCAAATACCTATCTCGTTTTCCCATCCACACGCTTAAAATCGACCAGTCCTTTGTGCAGGAACTGGATCGCGAAGAAAACGTGTCCATCGTCAACGCCATGGTCGCCATGGGGCGCGGAATGAACCTCAACGTCGTTGCCGAGGGCGTGGAAACCGAATCACAGCGCGCCTGCCTGCAAACCCTGCGCTGCCATGAAATGCAGGGTTACCTCTACAGTCCCCCGGTTTCCGGACACGAAGCCACTGCCCTGCTGTCGCGCCGCACAGGCGGGTTTGAGCATCTACATACGCTGGCAGCGGGTTAGGTCTCTGCCAGTTTCTCTGGCAGCAGGCACAAACAAACGGGGCGACCCATTGGTCGCCCCGTTTGTTTTGTAAGCTTCGTCGTGAAATTTACTTGCGCAGCTTCTTGATCGCCGCCAGTTGCGCCACCGCTTGCGCCAACTCAATTTGCGCTTGCGCGTAGTCAATGCTCGCGGCTTTGTCTTTCATCGCCTCTTCGGCAGCACGCATGGCTTCGAGTGCCTTTGCCTCATCCAGATCGGCGCCGCGAATCGCGGAGTCGGAGAGGATGGTAACGACGTGCGGCTGTACTTCCATAATGCCGCCGGAAACGTAGACCAGCTCTTCTTCGGCCTGATTCGGCACTTTGATGCGCACGGAACCGGGCTTCAGCGTAGTCAACAGCGGCGTGTGGCGCGGATAAATACCGAGCTCGCCGCGCAGACCGGGGGCGATCACCACTTCGGCAATGCCGGAGTAGAGTGACTGCTCTGCGCTGACGATATCGACGTGTAGGGTCATGGCCATTTTAAAACCTCGTGAGAGGTGAGGCGCAAGGAGTGAAGCGCAGGGTCGCGGGCTTTTTCACCTCACGTCTCACGCTTCACGCCTCACGGCATCACTGGATCGTCTTCGCTTTTTCGACAGCTTCTTCGATGCCGCCGACCATATAGAAGGCCTGTTCGGGCAGGTGGTCGTATTCACCATCCACAATCGCCTTGAAGCCGGCGATGGTTTCTTTCAGCGTGACGTATTTGCCGGGCGCGCCGGTAAACACTTCAGCGACGAAGAAGGGCTGCGACAGGAAACGCTGGATTTTACGGGCGCGGGACACGGCCAGTTTGTCTTCCGGCGACAGTTCGTCCATGCCCAGAATCGCGATGATGTCGCGCAGTTCTTTGTATTTTTGCAGTGTGCCCTGCACCGCACGGGCGACGTTGTAGTGCTCTTCGCCGACGACTTGCGGGTCAAGAATCCGCGAGGTCGAATCGAGCGGATCCACCGCCGGGTAAATACCCAGTTCGGCGACCTGACGCGACAATACCAGGGTGGCGTCGAGGTGGGCGAAGGTGGTCGCGGGCGACGGGTCGGTCAAGTCGTCCGCCGGCACGTACACGGCCTGGAAGGAGGTGATCGAGCCGGTGCGGGTGGAGGTGATGCGCTCCTGCAGACGGCCCATTTCGTCGGCCAGCGTCGGCTGGTAGCCCACGGCAGACGGCATCCGACCCAGCAGCGCGGAGACTTCAGTACCAGCCAGGGTGTAGCGGTAGATGTTGTCGACGAACAGCAGCACGTCGCGGCCTTCGTCGCGGAAGTATTCGGCCATGGTCAGGCCGGTCAGTGCGACACGCAGACGGTTACCGGGCGGCTCGTTCATCTGGCCGTAGACCAGCGCGACTTTGTCCAGCACGCCGCCTTCTTTCATCTCGTGGTAGAAGTCGTTGCCTTCGCGGGTACGCTCACCCACACCGGCGAACACCGAGAAGCCGCTGTGCGCGACGGCGATGTTGCGGATCAGCTCCATCAGCGTCACGGTCTTGCCGACGCCCGCGCCACCGAACAGGCCGACTTTACCGCCCTTGGCGATCGGCATGATCAGGTCAATCACCTTGATGCCGGTTTCGAGCACCTCGATCGCTGTTGCCTGATCGGCATACGCCGGTGGCTTGCGGTGAATCGGCATGAAGGTTTCGGTGTTGATCGGGCCGGCTTCATCAATCGGCGTGCCGAGCACGTTCATGATGCGCCCCAGCGTGCCCTGGCCGACCGGCACCAGAATCGGGTTGCCGGTGGCGAGCACATCCATGCCGCGACGCAGGCCGTCGGTGGAGCCCATCGCAATCGCGCGCACCACGCCGTCGCCCAGTTGCTGCTGAACTTCGAGCGTCAGCTCGGGGGTTTGCATTTTCAGTGCTTCGAAGACCCGGGGCATGGCGTCACGCGAAAACTCCACGTCCACCACCGCACCAATGATCTGAACAATTTTTCCGTTGCTCATGCTGCTTCCTTAAAAAATGAATTCTTGCGCGTCAGACCGCAGCCGCACCGGCGACGATCTCGGACAGTTCTTTGGTGATCGCAGCTTGACGGGTTTTGTTGTACACCAGCTTCAGCTCGCCAATCACGTCCTTGGCGTTGTCGGAGGCGGCTTTCATCGCCACCATCCGCGCCGACTGTTCGCACGCGATGTTTTCCGCCACACCCTGATACACCAGCGATTCGATGTAGCGCATCAGCATCGCATCCACCACCGGCTTGGCATCGGGCTCGTAGATGTAATCCCAGTGCGTTTTCAGGCTGGCTTCTTCAGCGTCTTCCATCTGCGCCAGCGGCAGCAGCTGGGTCAGCGTCGGCTCCTGCTTCATGGTGTTCACAAAGCGGTTGTAGACGATGTAGAGCGCGTCGATTTTGCCTTCCAGATAGGCGTCGAGCATGATCTTGACCGGGCCGATCAGCTTGTCCATGTGCGGCGTGTCGCCGATACCGGTGAGCTGCGACACGACATTGCTGCCAAGGCGCTGCATGAAGCCGAGGCTCTTGTTGCCGATGGCGGTGACGTCGATGCCGACACCGGCCGCTTCCCACTGTTTCATCTGGTTCACCACCATGCGGAAGGCATTGGTGTTGAGGCCGCCGCACAAGCCCTTGTCGGAGCTGACGACGATGACGCCGACGCGTTTGACATTGGCACGCGCAATCACAAATGGGTGTTTGTATTCCGTGTGCGCGTACGCCAGATGCGTCGCCACGCGGGCGATTTTCTCGGCGTAAGGGCGCGCGGCCTTCATACGCTCCTGCGCCTTGCGCATTTTGGACGCCGCCACCATTTCCATGGCCTTGGTAATCTTGCGCGTGTTTTCCACGCTCTTGATCTTGGTCCGTATCTCTTTTCCGGCTGCCATTTCAGTAAGCCCCGATCAATAGACGCCGGTTTTCTTGAACTCGTCCACCGCAGCGGTGAGCGCCTTTTCAGCCGCCTCATCCATGTTGCCGCTGGTCTCGATCCCGTCCATGATGCTGGCGTATTTGGACTTCATGAACGCCGCCAACGCAGACTCGAACGGCAGAATCTTGTTCACTTCGACATCGTCCATGTAGCCCTTGTTGACGGCGAACAGGGTCAGCGCCATTTGCGACACCGACATCGGCGAGTACTGCGCCTGCTTCATCAGTTCGGTCACGCGACGGCCACGCTCCAGCTGCTTGCGGGTCGCTTCGTCGAGGTCGGAGGCGAACTGCGCAAACGCCGCGAGTTCGCGGTACTGCGCCAGCGCCAGACGGATACCGCCGCCGAGCTTTTTCACCACCTTGGTTTGCGCCGCGCCACCAACGCGCGACACCGACAGACCGGCGTTGATCGCGGGACGGATACCGGCGTTGAACAGGTCGGTTTCGAGGAAGATCTGGCCGTCGGTAATCGAAATCACGTTGGTCGGCACGAAGGCGGACACGTCGCCGGCCTGCGTTTCAATAATCGGCAGCGCAGTCAGCGAACCGGTCTTGCCCTTGACGGCGCCGTTGGTGATTTTCTCGACGTAGTCGGCATTGACGCGTGCAGCGCGCTCAAGCAGACGCGAGTGCAGGTAGAACACATCGCCCGGGTAGGCTTCACGGCCCGGCGGACGGCGCAGCAGCAGCGAAACCTGGCGGTAGGCCCAGGCTTGCTTGGTCAGATCGTCGTATACGATCAGCGCGTCTTCGCCGATGTCGCGGAAGAACTCGCCCATGGTGCAGCCGGAATACGGGGCGATGTACTGCATGGCAGCGGCGTCAGCTGCGGTCGCGGCGACGACGATGGTGTGATCCATGGCGCCGTGCTCTTCCAGCTTGCGCACCACGTTGGCCACCGACGACGCCTTCTGACCAATAGCGACATAGATGCACTTAACGCCAGTGCCTTTTTGATTGATGATCGCGTCAATCGCCACAGCCGTCTTGCCGGTCTGGCGGTCGCCAATGATCAGTTCGCGCTGACCGCGCCCAATCGGCACCATCGAGTCGATGGACTTGAGGCCAGTTTGCACCGGCTGATCCACCGACTTACGTTCAATCACGCCCGGTGCGATGCGCTCGATCGGCATGGTGCGATCCGCCGCAATCGGGCCTTTACCGTCAATCGGCTGACCCAGCGAGTTGACCACGCGACCCAACAGGCCACGACCCACCGGCACTTCGAGAATGCGACCGGTGCACTTGGCGACGTCGCCTTCCTTGATGTGTTCGTAGTCGCCCAGAATCACCGCACCGACGGAGTCGCGCTCGAGGTTGAGCGCCACGCCGAAGGTGTTACCCGGCATTTCGATCATCTCGCCCGACATGACGTCGGACAGGCCGTGGATGCGGACGATGCCGTCGGTGACGGAAACGATCGTACCCTGGGTGCGCAGTTCGCTCGACGCGCCGAGGTTTTCGATCTTGGCTTTAATCAGTTCGCTGATTTCGCTTGGATTCAATTGCATGTTTGTTCTCCGAACCGCCCGGGTTTAAAGCAGGCAGTGTTCCGAATAAATGTTTAGCCTTGCAGCGCAAAAGACATGCGCTGCAGTCGCCCTTTAACCGAGCCGTCAATCACCTGGTCGCCAATCGCAATTACCGCGCCGCCGATCAGCTCGGGATCCACCGCCACTTGCACGTTGACCGCACGATTGAACTTGGCGCGCAAACCGGCCACCAACTCGTCGACCTGCGCCTGCGCCAATTCCTGCGCGCTGGTGATGGTCGCTTCGAGCGTGCCTTCAGCGCTGGCTTTCAGCGTTTCAAACTGCCCGGCGATCACCGGCAACAGGGACAAACGACCATTGTCGGCCAGCACCTTGACGAAATTGGCGCCGCGTTCGCCCAGCTGCGCGCCCGCGACCTCGATCACCAGCGCCGCCACACGATCTGACGCCACCGCAGGATCCGCATTCAGACGCGCCAGCTGGCTGTCTGAAGCAATCGCCGCCAGGGTCGTCATGCGCGCCGACCAGCCCGTCAGGTCGTTCTCGCCCTGTGCCAGGCGGAAAACCGCTTCGGCGTAGGGGCGTGCCAAGGTAGACAGTTCGCTCATGGCTTACAGCTCGGCTTTCAGCTGGCTCAACAGGTCAGCGTGGGTTTGCGCGTTGACTTCGCGGCGCAGGATTTTTTCTGCGCCCGCCACGGCCAGCGCAGCAACCTGTTCACGCAGCGATTCGCGTGCGCGGTTGGTTTCCTGTGCGATGTTGGCCACGGCAGCAGCCAGCTGACGCTCGCCTTCTTCTTTGGCGGCCATTTTGGCCTCGTCTACCATTTGCGCTGCGCGCTTTTCAGCCTGTGCCAGCACTTCAGCGGCCTGCGCCTTGGCGTCACGCATGTTGTCGCCGGCCTTCTTGGCGGCCAGCTCCAGCTCGTGCTTGCCGCGATCAGCGGCAGCCAGACCATCGGCAATCTGCTTCTTGCGCGCTTCGAGTGCGCTCATGATCGGCGGCCACACATACTTCATGCAAAACCACACGAAGAAGAGAAACGTGATGGACTGGCCGATCAAAGTTGCGTTGAAATTCATATCCGCACCTTAAATTAACGGGTTTGCTTGAATACGTCCCGAATTAACCGGCAACGGCGAACAGAACGTACATGGCCAGACCGACAGCAATCATCGGCACCGCGTCAACCAGACCCATGACAATAAAGAACTGGGTGCGCAGCATCGGAATCAGTTCGGGCTGACGGGCAGCACCTTCGAGGAAGCGGCCACCCAGAATGCCGATACCGACGGCGGCACCCAACGCGCCCAGACCCATCATCAGGGCACCTGCGATATACAGAACGGCTTGCGACATTGCGGTCATTTCCATTTGTTGCTCCTAAAAGTAAAAATCAAAAGTTGAAAACAAGAAACCAAAAATCAGAAAATCAATGATGCTCGGCGTGCGCCATGTCCAGATAGACGATGGTCAGCGTCATGAAGATGAAGGCCTGCAAGGTAATGATGAGGATGTGGAACACCGCCCACGCCCATTGCAGTGCACCGCCAAACAAACCGAGAATCCAGCTGCCGCCAAACATCAGCGCGATCAGGATGAAGATCATCTCGCCAGCGTACATGTTGCCGAACAGACGCAGTGCCAGCGAAATCGGCTTGGCGATGAGCCCCACGCCTTCGAGCAGCAGATTGACCGGGAACAGGAATTTGGGGAAGGGCTGGAACGCCAGCTCGGAGAAGAAGCCGCCCGCGCCCTTCATCTTGACGCTGTAGTACAGCACCAGGAAGAAGATCGACAACGACATGCCAAACGTCACGTTGGGGTCGGTCGACGGCACCACTTTCAGATAAGGCAAGCCCACCATCGAACCCGCCAGCGGCAGCCAGTCCACCGGGAACAAGTCCATCAAGTTCATCAGGAACACCCACATGAACACGGTCAGCGCCAGCGGCGCGACCAGCGCATTTTTGTGGGAGAACGAGCCGCGCACGGAATCGTCGATGAATTCGATAATCCACTCGACAAAATTTTGCAGCCCGGTCGGCACGCCGACGGTGGCCTTGCTGGCCGCCATGCGGAACAGGAACAGGAAGATCAGCCCCAGACCAATCGAAAACAGCATGCTGTCCACATTGATTGCCCAGAAGCCCATGGCCTTGGCCTCTTCGGCACCGTGGGCAAACGTCCAGGTCGCCTGAGTCAGGGTTTCGCCATCGTGGCGGTGATAGCCTGCGGGCAACTCGCCGTAGGTCAGGTTTTGCAGGTGGTGCTTGATGTACTCGCCAGAGGACGCGTATTCCGTAGCCATGTTTTCATTCAATAAGTGAGTTTTGGATAAGCGCCCGAGCACTCATTCAAAAATCACCTCGACAAGCTTGTTCGGTTAAACCGACCCATTATCATTTTTCATTGCAGTTGATCGCCGCGAGCCAGCCCAGCTGTGCCAGCAACAAACCCAGCATCAAAGGCAATGGCGCCAACTTCAGCACCTCCAGCCCCACCGCCAGCAAGACCACAAGCAATATCAAGCGCTCCACGCCGACACGCACAAATAGCTTGAGAAGCTGGTGCTGATCCCATTCAGGATGCCGCATTGACTTCCGTTCGCGCCACACGAGCAACAGACTGACTGCAAGCGCCACGGCCCCACCGTATAGCAGAGCCAGTGCGGCTCCGGTTCCTGCGACCACTCCAGCTGCTATAGCCAGTACCGGTGCCAAACCCGCTTGAGCCAAGGCCACCCGCTGTACGCCGGTATTGCTGCCGCTAAACATTAGCCGCGCATGATACGCGAATCAGTACGGTCTATGCAATTATCAGGTAGCTTGATGGCGGCGCTTGGCAACAATTCTCCCCAGAAAATTATGTCGGGTTTTTTACACTCCGGAGGTTGCCATGAACACATCAGCGCACTACACCCGAATCTGGCTAGGGGCATTTTTCTGCCTGGCGACCGCGAGCTCGCACGCGGCCATCCTGGCGGTCGATCTCACAACCAATAATTCCGGCACGATCAATGACGGGTCAGGCTCGGCTTGTCGCGCCGGATGCACCGCGCCTAATCAATTCCGTATTTTCTCAACGCCCCCGCTTGGGGGCGTTTTGATTGGCGCTTACAACTGAATTCCCAGCCGCTCAAGCAAGCCCTGCAGCTCTGCATGACTTGCAAAATTCAGGGTTAGCCGCCCTTTTCCCTGCTTGTTCGCTTGCACGTGAGCGGTCATGCCCAGCGTATCGGACAAAGCTTCTTCCAGCCGTAGCAGGTCGCGCGCAGGGGCGGCGGGTTTCATCGCCGCGACATGAACGTCCTTGAGCCGCGCGACCCGCCGCTCCACTTCGCGCACCGACAGCCCCCGAGTTTCGATCTCGTGCGCCAGCTCGCGCTGCGCGCCCGCGCTCAGCGGCAACAGGGCGCGCGCGTGACCCATCTCCAACAAACCTGCCGACAACATGTCCTGCACCGGGCGCGAAAGGTTGAGCAGGCGCAACAGATTCGACACCGCCGCACGCGATTTGCCGACAGCCTGGGCAACCGCATCATGCGTCATGCCGAACTCGTCGATCAGGCGGTGCAGGCCGTTCGCTTCATCGATGGCATTGAGGTCTTCACGCTGAATGTTTTCGATCAAGGCCATCGCCGCCACTTCAGCGTCAGCCACTTCGCGCAGCAGCACCGGCACTTCGTTCATGCCCGCGAGCTGCGCGGCGCGCCAGCGCCGTTCACCCGCGATAATTTCATAGTGACCGCCGACCTCGCGCACCAGAATCGGCTGCATCAAGCCCTGCGCACGGATCGAATCGGCTAATTCCTGCAGGGAATCGTTGTCGATCTGGCTGCGCGGCTGGTATTTACCGGGCGCGAGCTGCGACACGGCCATCATGCGCAAATCGCCCTGCGGCGGCGCGGCGCTGTCTTCACCGCCAAGCAATGCGTCGAGACCGCGCCCGAGTCCTTTGAGTTTGGCCATCAATTTTTCTCCCTGGTTTGCGCGCCGCTGCGTTTGAGCGTTTCGGCGGCGAGTTCCACATACGCTTTCGCGCCTTTGCACGTGCGGTCGTAGGCCAGCACGGGCAGGCCATAGCTCGGTGCCTCGGCCAACCGCACATTGCGTGGAATCACGGTGTCGTACACCTTGTCGCCGAAATGCTGCTTGATCTGGTCTGACACCTGCTGCGCGAGCGTGCTGCGCGGATCGAACATCACGCGCAGCAGGCCCTCGATCTGAATCCCCGGATTGAGCCGCTGCTTGACCTTTTTGATGGTGGCCACCAGATCGGTCAGCCCTTCCAGCGCGTAGTACTCGCACTGCATCGGGATCAGCACCGACTGCGCAGCCGCGAACGCGTTGACGGTCAGCAGGTTCAGCGTCGGCGGACAATCCATCAGAATGAAGTCGTAATCGTCGGCCACCTGCGCCAGCGCCACTTTCAGCCGCAGGTCGCGTTGTTCCAGATTGACCAGATCGATTTCCGCGCCGGCGAGTTCGCGGTTGGCCGGAATCACGTCAAATTTGCCCGGCTCGGAACGCATCCGCGCCTCGCGCACGCTCACCTGGTTGAGCAGAATCTGGTACACCGTCGGCAGCGCGGTGCGCTTTTCAATGCCCGCCCCCATGGTCGCGTTGCCCTGCGGGTCGAGGTCGGCGAGCAGCACGCGTTGACCCAATTCAGCCAGCGCAGCGGCGAGATTCACCGCCGTCGTGGTTTTACCTACGCCGCCTTTTTGGTTGGCAATCGCCAGGATTCGGCTCATTCAACACACTCCAGAACAATCAAATGGCGACTCGCATCGAGCCCGGGAACAAGCAGTGCGTGGTCAGCGCTTACTTTCACGTCAGACGGCATCACAGCAATCTCTTCATTCGGACACAGCCCTTTCATTGCCAGCCAGCGGCCTCCTGGTTTGAGCAAATGGCGAGTCAGCGTGACGAATTCCTTGAGGTCGGAAAACGCGCGCGAGGTGACCACATCGAAGCCTGATTCCAATTGAGAATCAGGTCGAAAATCTTCGACCCGGCCTGTCACCACATGCAAATTGGTCAGCCCCAGCTCAGCCTTGGCTTGCAGCAGAAAAGCCGTTTTCTTCGCAACACTGTCGATCAGCGTCACCTGCAATTCAGGCCGGGCAATCGCCAACGGAATCCCCGGCAGGCCGCCGCCGCTACCGACATCGAGCACACGAATCAAATTAGATAAGCCGCCCGTGAAATACGGC
>JBEBIA010000010.1:0-70247 GCA_040080645.1 Thiobacillus sp. | reverse complement strand
TTCACGTACTTCAGGGGAATATTTGTTCGTCTTGGATTTCTTCATCATGGCTCCATTCTCTCGGGAAAAGGAGCCTCCTCAAAACCCGGGGCGGTTCAGTAGTGCCTTGCGTTCACGTTCGTAAACCGTGTCCTGATTCTTGATTTCTGCGAGTAAAGCCATGAGTTCGTTGTCGCTGGTGTGTAGTTGCCGCCCAAGTTCGTCGTACTGATCTTGGGCTTGCTTCAAATTCGTTCGCAGTGTTTCGATCTGTTGCGCTTTGCCATCACCGTCAACCCCTTCCAGCCCAATCAACTCCTGCTGCAAGCGCCATGCTTCTGTTTTTGCGCGTTGATAAGCTTCCAGCGCCTGCCGTAACTGTGCCGATGAGACTTGGTTTTTCACGCGCATGTCTTCCAGTTTTCGGCGCTCATTAGCCTGAAGATAGCTATGCCAGACAGAATCCGAACAGTTCTCTGGACGGGGGTAATGCAGGCTTTCCCACGCTTCGGACAGCGTTTTGTCCAACGAGTCTCGTGCGCCGGGTAGGTGGCATAGGCCCCCAATCCATGGCGAATTAAAGAACGTGTTGCGAAATTTTTCCCAGTTGGGTTGCATACGTATTTTGCTTTGCTCCCAATCGGTCAGACATTCCTCGCCGGTCAATGTACGCGCAAGCGAGTCTTGCAACTCACGGCGAATTAACTGCAAAGGCAATGGCCCAGCATACAAATCGCGCAACCGCTTCCAGCTTTGTGCCACCTCGGCCTCGGCTCGACTGCGGCTTTGTGCGACTTCTGCCACGGTGCGCGCATCGCTGCCTTGCGCCAGCCCAGCAAGCTGATTGCTGAAACGATCACGCTCATCTTTGGCGTTGCCGTGCCGTTGTCGCAGATCAGCCATGGATTCGCGCAGCGTCGATTCTCTGACTTTGTCTTTTTCTAGGGCGACTTTCATCTGCTCGACGCGTTGCTCGTCAACCCCGCCAGCTTCCCGCAGCTTTTTGTCGATATAGGTAGTCAACTGCTCGCGCAACTCTTTTACCAATTTGACGCCCAGCAGGTTTTCCAGCCCGGACTGGACCCAGCCGGTGCGATCTTCATCGGCCAAGCCAGCAATTTTCTCGCCGTCGAAAAAGAAGAATGGCGCAAGCCAGGGTGGCGTGGCATAGCCCTCCAATAGTTCTGGAAGCAGGCCTTCCGCGCGATGCATCCATGCGCCAGTTTGGGCGCGCGTTTCGACAATCACTTTCTGGTCGCTGTATTTGCCCTTACCGTTGAAAAACCACTTGCGCGTCACGCGCAATGCGGCGTCATCCTCGCGCATGAATTCGACTTGCACTTCCATGCGGTCTTCGCCGCTGCCCGGTGCTAGCCGATGAAAAGCGGTTTCCAGAAAGCTGCCGTATCTTTTTGCTTTCAGGCCCGCGCTATCGAGCGCCTTGTGCTTGACTGCTTCTTCGCCATACAAGCCGACATAGAGCGCTTCGAGCAGGGTGGTTTTACCGTAACCATTAACGCCCCCAATCAGCACCAGATTCTTGCCGTCTTCCGGTCGAGGGAAAGTAAAAATCTGCTGGCGATAGCTTTTGAAATTGAGTAGTTCAATGCGTGAAAGCCACATGGATTAAGCCCCAGACCCAATGGATTGGAAAATCTCATCGAAGTCAGCTGTAATGCCACGATGACGCTGCTGGTGGGCGCGATCCCGGCAAGCTGACAGCACGCGCGCAAAGACTTCTTCATCCACAATGTGTTGCGCCAGGGACTGCTGCAGCACCTGATGCGCGTCCGCATCCCGCCACAGTGGCAAGTCATCGACTTCGTGTTGCTGGGCAATGGGGTTAGGTTTGTGGGTCATGCATCATCTCCCGATATATTCATGGCAAGCAGGTCGTCAACCCAGATGCGCTGGATGGTGTCGATTTCGTGTTCGGTGATGAGGGTGTCGCCGTATGCCTGTTGCGCTTGCAGGAGCCGGTCAAGAATCAGCCGGCGCGCATCCAGCGTGAAAGGGCCGGGGATCAGTTTGTCGTTTATGACGGTGATCTTGCCGTTGCGACGCCTACCTTGACGCAGGGCTGGGTCGTTACGGATTTCTCGCAGCCAGTCACGAAATTCAATCAGTGGTGAATACTGGCGATTACCGCTGTCCACAAAACCTTGCAGACTTTTATCCTTTTCCACCACGGTACAAGTCCAGCAACCGAATCGGCTGGAGTTGGTGCCACACCCGGGCGCATCTTCCTGCGACAAAACGATGGGGCATTCACCGCCTGCGGCGTCCCGATAGAGTTTGATCAGGCGGTCGTGCGACCCGCCCCATGGCGGTGTGTGGCTGGCAAGTATCTCCCATACCTGGTCAGTTGAGAGATCAACGATCGGGCGGTAAACGAAAGCACCCTGCAAATCGTTATGCGGGTGCAGGCGCGAGTCTGCTCCGTTGCCATAACTGTCAATGCGCTTACGACGAGCATCGGATTCGTCGCGCCGTACACCCAGCAGGATGATGGCTGAACCACAAGCCGCCACTTGATCGCGAATGTAATTACTGGTTGGCTGGATTTTTAGGCGGTCGGTGCACCAGCGCATTTGTGAGTTCGGGCTGGGGTAGCCTTTGCCAATCAACAGCACCCAGAAGGTGTGCTCATCCTTGGGTGTGGTGGTGGCGACGGTAATTGGCAGCTTGAGCGTGTCTGCGGCAGTGCGGATTTCCTGCAAAGATTGGTGCAGGTGCGCCACAACCAACGGGCTTTCAACCAGCGTGTCATTGGCGACAATATGTACAGGACGCACTTGGCGGCTGGGCGAAACATCCAGAAGCGCTGAAAAGACCACGTGCGCAACCAGCGTGCTGTCTTTGCCGCCTGAAAATCCGACGATCCAAGGGAAGGTTTGGCTGTCTGAAAGATATTCACTGCGAACGTCTGCCACAAGGTTCTTATAAAGGGCATGGAAATCGACTGCCTCAATTGAGCCGATTTCTCGCGATTGCACTGGTAGAAGATTGGGCATTGGCTTAATCAATAGTCACGTATAAAACGTAACCATAATAACCGGTTAAATGGGACGTGCGCCGCCGCCATAACGTAACCGCATGGATAAATCTAAGGCGGAGTTTGCACAGCGATTACGTCATGCTATGGAGGCGGCTGGCTATGAGGCCAAGCCCGCCATACTTGAGCGAGAGTTCAATCAGCGTTACTGGGGGCGCGCGGTTACGCTGCATGGCGTGCGTCGCTGGTTGCTCGGAGAAACCTTCCCCGCACATGACAAATTGCTGGCGCTAGCTGAATGGTTACGTGTGTTACCTGAGGAGTTGCGCGATGGAAAGGATATTGAAAAGCGCATCCAGCAACAACGCAAGCGCTGGGACGAAGGCATCGGCTATCAGGAGCGCGAGGTGTTCGAAGCCTTTCTCAAGCTGCCGGTGGCGCAGCGCAAGGTGGTGCGCGAGGTGATTCTGGCGTTTGTGAAGGCGGATGCGACGGGCGGTTAAGGCATTCGGTGACATCAGGATTTCGCTTGATTAATCACCCTTCATAGCGCATTATTAATCGCACTATTAACCGTATTTCAGGTGCGCGCCATGTCCCAATTAACCGCCAACGACCTTAAAACCAAAGGTATCGCCGCGATCGAGTCGGTACTTGCCGAGCATTCCGAAGCGATTGTTTCGGTGCGCGGCAAGGAGCGCTTCGTGGTGATGGAGATTGCGCACTATCACTATTTGCGCGAATGTGAGTTGGAAGCCGCGCTGGCGGAGACGCGCGCCGATCTGGCGGCGGGGCGGCACGTGGAAGAGTCGGCGGAACAACATGTGGCGCGAGTGAAATCCAGCGCATGAGTTATCGGCTGATTTTTACCGATCAGTACACCAAGCGCGCGGCACGTTTTCTCAAGCGGCATCCCGATCTGGAAAAACAGTATCTCAAAACGCTGCAACTACTTGCGCTAAATCCGCACCATCCGTCCCTGCGACTGCACGCCCTGAGCGGCAAGCTGCACGCGCTGCATTCGGTGTCGATCAATCTGTCTTACCGCATTACGCTGGAAATCCTGATTCAGGACGAACAGATTATTCCGGTGAATGTGGGCGATCACGACGCGGTGTATTGAGGCGAGTTATCAAACCGCCCCGTCGGCAGATGCCTCATCCGACCACACTGCAAAAACCGCCTGATACGACGCATACAGCGAGCCGAACAACACGGGCATCGCCACCAGCAGACCCAGCAACAGGGGCACCAGCGCTGCCACGAACAGCACCAGCCCGAGCGCGAGGCCGTTGACGAACATGGCGGGCCAGTTGCGGGCGACGGCTTTGAAGCTGACGCCGAGGGCGGTAGCCGGGCGCGCGCCACCGAACAGCACCAGGGCAGGCGCAAACCAGGTGGCCATGATGAGCGGGGTGAACAAAGCCAGGCCGGTGAGCGCGGCAGGCAGGGCCTGATTCATCACGGCCTGCATCTCGGCCGGGCTGGTTTTGGGGTTTTGCGCGGCTTTCATGACAGCTGCAGAGTCAAAACCCATGCCGAGCATGACCTGTGAAATCAGCAGCGTGGCCAGCATCTGCACGGCACCCAGGGTCATCAACGGCAGTGTCGGCCCTGGCGGCGCAGGGTTCGAAACGCCGACGAGAAAATGCGGCAGTTCCAGTTCGCGGTCGCTGTCGAGCGCGCGGTAGGCCACCATGAAACCCGCCACCATGAGTGGCGTGGCGAGTTCGGAAAACGCGGCACCTATTCCGGGAATCAGGTTGAGCGCGATGAGGATGGCGAACATCAGACCAAACGCGGCGGATAGCAACAGGGGATTTTTGCGATAGAGACGAAAGCCTTCGACCACCCAGCGCCCACCCTGGCTGGCCGCGACTTTACGCGGAATATCTTGATCGGGAACGGGGGTCATATAGCAGTATTCAGAGTGCGCCTGCCCGCAGGCAGGCGCGAGAAAGATCAAACAATCAGAATTCTTTCACCACCCACATCGGCGGGCGCATACCGGAATCGAGGCTGTCTTGCCGGGCAAATTGCCCATCGCCTTTCTGATCGATCAGGTAATACGGTTTGCCGGTTTTGGGGATGACTTTCAGCATATAGAGCTTGCCGCCCGCGCGGTACTCAACGACGCGTCCCTGGCTGCTCGGTTTGATGGTGACGGCGGGGGCGTCGTCCTTGTCGGGCGCACCGTCGGGCACTGGCTTCAGCTCCGGCGGACGTTCCAGCGGCGGCGCGGCAAGCGCCACGCTCGTCAACATCAAGGCAGTCGTCAATAACAGGGCACGCATACAGTTCTCCATGGGGGGACATACTCTCAGCCTAGCTCAAAACCCGCGCCGCGCTCAGAGGTTGAGCTGGATTTCGCGTTCGGCGAGCGAGGGCATGAAACCACGCTTCTCATAATGGCTGAAGATGGCATCGACCACTTCGGCGGGTTCATCAATGATGCGCATCAGCTCGATGTCTTCGGGTGCGATCATGCCTTCGGACACCAGCGTGGTTTTCGCCCATTCGACGAATCCCGCCCAGAATTTGGAGCCGACGAGAATGATCGGAATGCGCGGAATCTTGCCGGTCTGCACCAGCGTCAGCGCCTCGGTCAGCTCGTCGAGCGTGCCGTAACCGCCGGGCATGACGACATACGCCGCCGCAAATTTGACGAACATGACCTTGCGCGCGAAAAAGTGCTGGAAGGTCTGGCTGATGTCCTGATACGCGTTGCCGGACTGCTCGTGCGGCAGCTGGATATTCAGACCTACGCTGGGTGATTTGCCAAAATACGCGCCCTTGTTGGCGGCTTCCATAATGCCGGGGCCGCCGCCCGAAATCACCGAGAACCCGGCGTCGGAAAGCCGTCGGGCGATGTCTTCGGTGAGCATGTAATAGGCGTGGTCAGCCGGGGTACGCGCGCTACCGAAAATGGACACCGCCGGACGAATCGACGCGAGCCGTTCAGTCGCCTCGACGAACTCTGCCATAATCCCCAACATGCGCCACGACTCGCGGGCAGAGTAATCGATCTCGGCGGTGGCGCGCGGATCGGCGGTGGTTGGCAACTTGTCCATGTGCATGTTTACGCCTCGTGAAACCTTCTAATTCGAATCAAGAAAAATGAACCCCGCAAACAAAACCCTGCTGCTGGTGGACGGTTCGTCGTATCTGTATCGTGCCTTCCACGCCCTGCCCGACTTGCGCAATCAAGCGGGCGAACCGACCAATGCGATCAAGGGCGTGCTGGCCATGTTGCGCCGTCTGCTCAAGGACTACGCGGCTGATTATATCGCCTGCGTGTTCGACCCCAAGGGCAAAACCTTTCGCGACGATCTTTATCCCGAGTACAAGGCCAACCGTGCCGCCATGCCGGACGACCTGCGCTGCCAGATTGAGCCGCTGTTTGAACTGATTCGTGCCGAAGGCTGGCCGCTGGTGGTGGTGGACGGCGTCGAGGCCGACGACGTGATCGGCACGCTGGCCGTGCTCGCTAAACAGCAGGGCGTGAACACGATCGTATCGACTGGCGACAAGGACATGGCCCAGCTGGTGAACGAGCATGTCACGCTGGTCAACACCATGAGCGAAGAAACGCTCGACATTTCCGGCGTGTCGGCCAAGTTCGGCGTGCCGCCCGAACGCATTGTCGATTACCTCACGCTGATCGGCGACGCGGTGGACAACGTCCCCGGCGTGGCCAAGGTCGGGCCCAAAACGGCGGTCAAGTGGCTCGCGGAATACGGCACGCTCGACAACCTGATGCTGCATTCCGAATCGGTGAAAGGTGTGGTGGGCGAAAACCTGCGCGCCGCGCGCGACTGGCTGCCGCAGGCGCGCGTGCTGCTCACCATCAAGCTCGATGTGGCATTGCCGTTCACGCTGGATTCGCTGACGCGCCAGTCTTCTGACACGACGGCACTGCGCGCGCTGTTCGAGCGTTTCAACTTCCGCAGCTGGCTGCGCGAGCTGGATGCCGACGCACAAGGCCAGCCCGCCCCTGCCGAGCAGGATGCCAGCGGCGACCACCGTTGCGCTTACGAAACGATCCTCACCGAGGCGCAGCTCGACAGCTGGATTGCCCGGCTTCAGGCTGCGCCCGCGTTTGCGCTCGACACGGAAACTACGGGCTTGCTAGCGATGCAGGCCGAACTGGTCGGCATCTCATTTGCCACCGCCCACGGTGAAGCGGCGTACCTGCCGCTGGCGCATCGTTACGCGGGCGCACCGGCACAATTGAATCGCGAAACCGCGCTGAAAAAACTCCGCCCGGTGCTGGAAAACGCCGCGCCGAAAATCGTCGGCCAGCATCTCAAATACGATCGCCACATTTTTGCCAATCACGGCATTCACTTGCGCGGGGTGGCAGACGACACCCTGCTGCAATCGTATGTGCTGGAAGCCCACCAGTCACACGAACTGGGCAATCTGGCGGCGCGGCATCTGGGGCTGGCAACGATCAGCTACGACGACGTGACGGGCAAAGGCGCAGCGCGCATCGGCTTCGACGAAGTCGCGCTCGAACAGGCGGGCGAATACGCGGCCGAAGACGCCGACGTCACGCTGCGCGTGCGCGATGCGCTGGCACCGCAGATCGCGGCGTCCGACAAGCTCGAATTCGTGTATCGACAAATCGAACTGCCAGTCGCAGAAATTCTCTACCGCATGGAGCGCAACGGTGTGCTGCTCGACAAGCAGCTGCTCGCCATCCAAAGCGGTGAACTCGGCAAAAAGATGCTCGAACTCGAACAACGCGCGTATCAAGAAGCCGGACAGCCGTTCAACCTCGGCTCACCCAAACAAATCGGCGAAATCCTGTTCACGCAAAAGCAGCTGCCCGTCATCAAAAAAACCCCTGGCGGCGCGCCCTCTACCGACGAGGAAACGCTGGAACAGCTTGCACTCGACCATCCCATTGCGCGCGCGATTCTCGACTATCGCGGCATGGCCAAACTGAAATCGACCTACACCGACAAGCTGCCCCTGATGATTCATCCGCAGACCGGGCGCGTGCACACCAGCTATTCGCAGGCCACCGCCGTCACCGGACGGCTGGCGAGTTCCGATCCCAATTTGCAGAACATCCCCGCGCGCACCGCAGAAGGACGACGCATCCGCGAAGCCTTCATCGCGCCGCCCGGCAACGTGCTGGTGTCAGCGGATTATTCGCAGATCGAGCTACGCATCATGGCGCATCTGTCCGACGATGCGGGCCTGCTGACCGCGTTTGCCGAAGACCGCGACATCCACACCGCCACCGCCGCCGAAGTGTTCGGCGTGCCGCTCGACCAGGTGATTCCCGACCAGCGGCGCATGGCCAAGGTCATCAACTTCGGTCTCATCTACGGCATGTCGGCCTTCGGCCTGGCATCGCAGTTGAACCTGGAACGCAGCGCCGCGCAGGCGTACATCGACCGCTACTTCGCGCGTTATCCCGGTGTCGCCGACTACATGCAGCGCACGCGCGAATCCGCGCGCCGTCAGGGTTACGTCGAAACCGTGTTCGGTCGGCGTTTGTATTTGCCGGAGATCAACGCGAAAAATCCGCAACGTCGTCAGGGTGCCGAGCGCGCCGCCATCAACGCCCCGATGCAGGGCACCGCTGCCGATCTCATCAAGCTGGCGATGATCGCCGTGCAGGGGTGGCTGGATGCGGAAAAGTTATCCAGCCGTTTGCTGTTGCAGGTACACGATGAATTGATTCTGGAAGTGCCCGAGCGGGAACTTGACTGCGTGCGGGCTGAGCTGCCGGGGAAGATGTGTGATGTTGCGGTGTTGAAGGTGCCGTTGCGGGTGGGAGTGGGGTCGGGGGCGAATTGGGAGGCGGCGCATTGAGGCGGGCGGCTTGTTGTAGCTGGGGTTTTCGCCGGGCGGCTGACGTTTGGCTTATTGTTGTACCCAGTACGATTCACACGTTCTGCATCACCAATCCTGTTGCCTAATTCGGCTATCCATGAGAATCGC
This sequence comes from Thiobacillus sp., assembly GCA_040080645.1. Lineage (GTDB taxonomy): Bacteria > Pseudomonadota > Gammaproteobacteria > Burkholderiales > Thiobacillaceae > Thiobacillus. The sequence continues at coordinate 61,315 of JBEBIA010000010.1, read as the reverse complement.
ATAAATATATGAAGGCCCCCTAAGATGCTGTACAGAGACAGTGTTTTTTAAGGGCAATAAACGGGATGCCTCCTCAAGATGCACATAAGATATATTTTGATTGGTTGAACTTAGGGAAATCGATTGCCCGACAACTTCAAAAGTGAATTCTTGTCCGCGAATCTGTTGAAATGAGTGTCCCTCATTCGCTTTGATACGGCTCCATATGGTGTCGAATGTGACCATGAACCCCTCCGTCAGGTAAGTGTTTGATTAGGATTACTACAGATCTTGCGACTTCTTTTTTATGTCATCTTTATGCTTCTTAAGCGTGTTGACGACATTAAATTCTGAAAGACTTATTCCAGATTCGGTGACTTTTTCAGAGAATTTGGTTGCTGAAAGAATGCCACCATTTTTAACCCAATGAAACGATGGGTTATTAAACTCGGCTCCGGCCAAATTCTGCACCTTCTCGGTTTTCACAAAGCTTGGCTTCCCAAGTTTTTCTTTCAAGGCAAGTGTCACATTCTCGAAATCATCGCTATCGACAGTAACCGACACCGCAGTCACTTTTCCCTCTTTAAAAAAGACGAATAATTTGGCTCCTACATCAGCGTATGTCGCATGCCCGTAGCACCCCGTGTCACTTTTGGACTTGAGCGCGCTGCAAGACATGGCACCTTGAAGTGCTATGACTTCTTCTTGGCTCATGCCGAGGCGAATGCCCTTAATGTTTAATTGATCTGCGCACGCAACATTTATCCCAGACAATATCGTCAGCAATAATAATAAAATTTTCATTGGCAGCCCGTATAGGACGCAATCATGATTGCGCCGGATGTGTGAAGCCCAAATAGTAGTCGCAATCGTCCAGTTATCGTCGTCCTGGTTTTGACCTTCCTCCCCTCTCAGCCCCGCCGGAAATCGAGCCTGCCGGGTGGATCAGCGGCAAAGCTGTTTGAGCCCCGCTCACAAAAATCAATCAAACATGACAAAAGCGGGGCGAGTTCTTTGCCGCCCACCCGGCAGGCTCGATTTCCGGGGTTTCGGGGATCAGTGGGGTCGCCTTTTCTTTGGCTACTTTCTTTTGGCGAAGCAAAAGAAAGTAGCTTGCCGCCGGGCAACCCCCGGCCAAAATGCAGCAGCCAAGCGAGCATCTTCACCAACTCGCATACGGCGGATAACGGCCTGCGGCCTCATCCGCCCTACTTGCTACATGCCTTGGCAAGGGGATCAGTGCGCGGCTCCCCACGCGCAACGCCATCAACACAAGCCAGATTATTCAGCCTTCAACGCCAGCCGCCGCCACGTCGCCACCACCGTATCCGGATTCAGCGAAATCGAATCAATCCCCTGCGCCACAAGCCAGTCGGCCAAATCAGGATGATCGCTCGGCCCCTGACCGCAGATGCCGATAGTTTTACCCTGGCGCTTGCACGCGGCGATGGCGTCGGCGAGCAGTTTTTTCACGGCGGGGTTGCGTTCGTCAAAGCCTTCGGCGACCAGCCCTGAGTCGCGGTCGATGCCCAGCGTCAGTTGCGTGAGGTCGTTGCTGCCGATGGAAAATCCATCGACGTGTTGCAGAAAATCGTCGGCAAGCAATACGTTGGAGGGTATCTCGCACATCATGATGAGACGCAGGTTGTGGTCGCCACGCGCGAGACCGTTGGCGGCCAGCAGGGCGACGACCTGTGCGCATTCTTCAACGGTGCGCACGAAAGGGATCATGACTTCAACATTGCTGAAGCCGAGGCTGTCGCGCACGTGTTTGAGCGCGCGGCATTCGAGCTCAAACGCGGGGCGAAACAGCGGCGACAGATAGCGCGCGGCACCGCGCAGGCCGAGCATGGGGTTTTCTTCTTTGGGTTCGTAGCGGTCGCCGCCGATCAGGTGGGCGTATTCGTTGGATTTGAAATCGCTCAGCCGCACGATCACCGGCTTGGGCCAAAAAGCAGCAGCGAGGGTGGCAATGCCTTCGGCAAGTTTGTCGATGTAAAACCGCACCGGGTCAGCATAGCCTGCTGCGCGCTGGGCGATGTCGGCTTGCAGGGGCGGCGGCAGGTTGGCGGTTTCCAGCAGCGCGAGCGGATGCACGCCGATCATGCGCGCGATGATGAACTCGAGCCGCGCGAGGCCGACACCATGATTGGGCAGCTGGGCAAATTCGAAGGCGCGTTCGGGGTTGCCGATGTTCATCATCAGTTTTACCGGCGGCTCTGGCAGCGACTCGCGCGCGAGGGTTTCCACGCTGAAGGGCAGCGTGCCTGCGTACACCCATCCGGTGTCGCCCTCGGCGCACGACACGGTGACCGGCTCGCCGTCGCGCAGCACGGCGGTGGCGTTGCCGCAGCCGACGACGGCAGGGATGCCCAGCTCGCGCGCAACGATGGCGGCGTGGCAGGTGCGACCGCCGCGATTGGTGACAATGGCGGCGGCGCGTTGCATCACGGGTTCCCAGTCGGGGTCGGTCATGTCGGTGACGAGTACGTCGCCCGTCTGCACGCGCTGCATTTCCGCCGGGCTGGCGATGATCCGCACCGCGCCCGCGCCAATTTTCTGGCCGATGGCACGCCCGCTGACGCGCACCTCGCCGGGGGCTTCGAGCACGTAACGTTCGCTGCCGCTGCCCGGGCGCGCTTTCACGGTTTCGGGGCGCGCCTGAACGATCATGAGTTCGCCGGTTTCGCCGTCTTTGGCCCATTCGACATCCATCGGGCAGCCATAGTGGGTTTCGATGGCCATGCCCTGGCGCGCCAGTTCCAGCACGTCGGCATCGGTTAGCGCAAACTGGTTTCGCTGCGCGGGTGGGGTGTCCTCGATGCGCGTAGCACCGTCACGCCACACCATGCGAATCGCCTTGGTGCCCAACTCGCGCCGTACCACCGCCGGAAAGCCTGCGGTGAAACGCGGTTTATGGACATAAAACTCATCGGGATTCACCGCACCCTGCACCACGGTTTCGCCCAGTCCATACGCGGCGGTGATGAACACCACGTCGCGAAATCCCGACTCGGTATCGAGTGTGAACAGCACCCCGGCACACGCCAGATCCGAGCGCACCATGCGCTGAATCCCCGCCGAGAGGGCGACGTCTTCATGGGCAAAACCGTGATGCACGCGGTAGGCAATCGCACGATCTTTGTACAGCGAGGCAAACACCTGTTTCACCCGTGCCAGCAATGCGGCCTCGCCGCGCACATGCAGAAACGTTTCCTGTTGCCCAGCGAACGAGGCATCGGGCAAATCTTCAGCCGTGGCCGACGAACGCACGGCCACCGATACGTCGTGACCCAGCGCGCGATAAGCGGTAAGCAGCGCCGCCTCCAGCGCGGGCGGCAAGGTCGCCGCCTCGACCCAGGCGCGGATCGTGGCCCCGGCGTGTGCCAGCGCGCTGACGTTGCCGACATCCAGCCCGGCCAGCTGTGCCTGAATCCGGGCGCGCAGATGATTGTGGTCGAGGAACTGGCGAAACGCCTCGGCAGTAGTGGCGAATCCGCCCGGCACCCGCACCCCGGCGGCGGCCAGATGGCGGATCATCTCGCCCAGCGACGCATTTTTTCCACCGACGCGCGGCACATCCGCCATCCCCAGCGTGTCCAGCGGCACAATCCAGTCTTCAACCATGGGAGGCTCCATGAATCCTCGTTGCGTGTACTGCGTGTCTGACCACACCGGCCTGACAGTCGCGGCTGTCGCCAAAAGCGTGCTGGCGCAGTTCCCTGCTTTTGACTATAGCCTGATTGCGCTACCTTTCATTGACACCGCCGCGAAGGCGCAGGCAGCGGCGGCACGCATTGCAGCGTCGCCCGGCGCGCTGGTGTTTTCGACGCTGGCCGATCCTGCGCTACGTGCAATGGTGCGCGAGTCGGGTTGCCTGCTGTTTGATGTGTTTGATGCCTTTGCACCTGCTGTAGCCACCGCACTCGGTCAGGCTGCTGCGCCCCGCAGCGGCCTTACGCACGGCGTGGCGACCGATTACGCGCGCCGCATCGAAGCAGTCCATTTCACCCTCGCGCTAGACGACGGCTTGCAGCCAACGCGTCTCAACGAAGCCGATTGCATTCTCATTGGCGTGTCGCGCGTCGGCAAAACGCCCGCCGCGCTCGCACTGGCGCTGACCTATGGCCTGCGCGCGGCCAATTCCCCGCTCACCCCCGAAGACCTCGATCGCGAGCAACTTTCCGCCGAACTGCTCACCCAGCGCGCGCGCCTGTTTGGTCTCACGCTGGACGCCCAGCGTCTGGCCGCTATCCGCCAGACGCGCTACCCCGACAGCCAGTACGCTAGTCTGGCGCAGTGCCGCGCCGAACTGGCAGCGGCACGACGGCTGTTTGAGCGCCATGCCATTCCTGTACTCGACACCACCCGCATGTCGGTCGAGGAAATTGCCAGCCGTCTGCGCCAGGCGTTGGGCGCGTTAATTTGAACAGCAGAGACGCGGAGGGCGCGGAGATATCCGTTCTGATTTCCTCCGCGTCCTCTGCGTCTCTGCGGTGAAAAAACAGTTAACAGTGCACTTGGATTTTGAGCGTGCCCAGTTAATAAACTGGGTCTGATTTATTCATCAACGAACCCTTACTCGCCCCCCCTTCAGAAATCGCCGCCGTTGCCGAATCAGCCGGTACGCGTCAAATAACAAGGAAATCTCATGCATTTCGGCTATCTGGTGATTACCGGTGTTCAGGAAAACGGCAAGAAATTTCGCCCGTCCGACTGGATCGAGCGCCTGTCATCCACACTCGCCAGCTTTCATCCCGATAACCGCCTACGCTACTCGCCTTGGGCGCAGCCCTGTGTAATTGATGGCGAGCACTGCCTGCTGGTGGCGCGCTGGCTGGAAACCGCCGACCCCGACGCGTATGACTATGTGATGGGGTTTGCCCGCGCCAACCGGCTCAAAATTGTGCAGGATCGCCGTTTTGGTCTGCGCGAAATGCAGCGTGATTCCTGATTTCAGGAAAATGCCCAGGCTGCAAACGGCTCGACTTCGTCACGATTCATCAGCATGAGCTGGCAGGCTTCGGGATTGCGCGCGTGGTCGGTCGTGGTATCCACATTCAACTGCTGCAAGACGTAGCCGAGCAGCGCACGACGCACCTGAAGATCGATCACACCTTCGCTGCCCGCGCCGTAATCCAGCCGTAAATTCGCCTGCCGCGCGGCGTCCAGACCAACATGGGGGGCGAGCCGCAGCGCAACGGTTTCCACCCAGTCGTCGTCGTAGGGCAAGCCGGATTCTGCCAACATCTCCTGGCATTCGGCGGCCTCAAAGCGGCTCAAAACAAAATCACGGAAATCAAAAGTGTCGTGGCTATACGCCCGCACATGCCAGCGCAGACCGGTATTCACCAGCGTATGCGGCTCGATCAGCCGGGCTGGCGCAGGGTCGCGCCCCGACAGCGAACGATAGTGGACACGGAGCTGGCGACGGCCATAGATCGCACGGGTAATGTGCGCCAGCGTAAGCGGGTCGGGCAAGCGCACCGGCAATGGCAGCGCCGCCGTCGGCACGCCATAGATCAGCGCATGTCCGTAGGGGCCATTCGCCACGGCCAGATTGGCCGCCAGGATAGGCAACGCAGCCGCAGGCGTGAGATCTGAAAACGCCGGGCTGAACGACGCATCGGGCACAAATCCAAACACGCTGTGCTGATAACGCAGGTTGCCGGGGATCAAATCGCTATAAAGCTTGAGGTCTTTAGTGGCCGCCGGATCAGACTGGCCGAAGGCTTTGGCCACGTCGCTGCGCGTGACCACCCCGGCATACCAGGCCATCAGCTCAATATATTGCAGCCGCTGGCGCGTCGCCCATTTAACGTCGAGCCGCATTTTCTCTTTTGAAATCATATTGCTTGCTCCAGGCTAGCTGCAGGTGCGTGGATTATAGGCAGGCTCACCCTAAATAAAAACAATCACAGTGTATTTTTTATCTATGTGATATTTTTTATTGACATTAACAAATATATCTCCTACATTGCCTCCATCGCAACCCCAACAGGAGAGTCACTATGGCCACCGCCGCAATGAACGAAGACAAGCTGAAAGCCCTGACCGCCGCCCTCGGCCAGATCGAAAAACAATTCGGCAAGGGCTCTGTCATGCGCCTGGGCGACCACGACGTCATGCGCGACATTCAGGCCGTATCCACCGGCTCGCTCGGCCTCGACATCGCGCTCGGCATCGGCGGCCTGCCGCGCGGTCGGGTGGTCGAAATCTACGGCCCGGAATCGTCGGGCAAAACCACGCTCACCTTGCAGGTCATCGCCGAAATGCAGAAAACCGGCGGCACGGCAGCCTTCATCGACGCTGAGCACGCGCTCGACCCGACTTACGCCGCCAAGCTCGGCGTGGACGTCGACAATCTGCTGATCTCGCAGCCCGACACTGGCGAGCAAGCACTGGAAATCGCCGACATGCTGGTGCGCTCGGGCAGCGTCGATGTGGTGGTGATCGACTCGGTCGCCGCGCTCACACCAAAAGCCGAAATCGAAGGCGAAATGGGCGATTCGCACATGGGCCTGCAAGCCCGCCTGATGAGCCAGGCGCTGCGCAAGCTCACCGCCAACATCAAACGCACCAACACGCTGGTGATTTTCATCAACCAGATCCGCATGAAAATCGGCGTCATGTTCGGCAGCCCAGAGACCACCACCGGCGGCAACGCACTGAAGTTTTATGCCAGTGTTCGGCTCGATATCCGCCGCATCGGCGCGATCAAGAAAGGCGACGAAATCGTCGGCAACGAAACCAAAGTCAAGGTAGTTAAAAACAAGGTTTCACCACCGTTCAAAGAAGCTTTTTTCGACATCCTCTACGGTCAGGGGATTTCACGCGAGGGCGAAATCATCGAGCTGGGCGTGACCCACAAACTGGTCGATAAATCGGGGGCCTGGTACGCCTACAACGGCGAAAAAATCGGCCAGGGCAAAGACAACGCGCGCGAATATCTGAAAGAGCACCCGGAAATCGCCGCCGAAATCGAAGCCAAAGTACGTGCAGCCGTGGGCGTCAACAACCCGATTGCGTCAATTGCGGATGAAGTCGTCGCCTGAATTCGACCGCGAAATTAAACCGCGCGAACCAAAGCCGGTTGACCTGCGCGCACGCGCGCTGGGACTGCTGGCGCGTCGCGAGCACAGCCGTGCAGAATTGCTGCGCAAGCTGGACAAAACCGGCGAGGAACGCGACACGCTCAATACCCTGCTCGACGAATTCGAAGCCCGCAACTGGCTGTCGGATCGGCGGTTTGCCGAAAGCTATGTGGCCGACCATCGCGCCCGCGCCGGGGCAGTCAAACTCACGTTTGACCTGCGTCAGCGCGGGGTGGCCGATGCGGTGATTCACGCCGTGCTGCATGAGCAGCGAGACAGCGAACGCGAGCGCGCCCTTGCCGTGTGGCAAAAAAAATTTGGCACGCCCGCCAGCAACCCCGGCGAGCGTGCCAGTCAAATGCGCTTTTTACAGGGGCGGGGCTTTACGCCCGAAGTGATACGGCAGGTTCTGGCCGGGGGCGACGACTAGCCGGAGCGTCACGTCCCCCGGTACACACAGCCCGAGTCGTGGGTTTCCATGACTTTGATTTGCGCCAGCCCCGGCAGCGCAGGCACGAGCCGCTGCCACAACCACACCGCCAGATTTTCGCTGGTGGGGTTGTCCAGACCTTGAATATCGTTGAGATAACGATGATCGAGCGCTTCGTGAATCGGTCGCCAGACCGCTTCCAGCTCGGCAAAGTCCAGCACCCAGCCACAAACCGGATCAACGGCACCAGACACCGTCAACTCAACCTGAAACGAGTGGCCATGCAAACGTGAACACGGGTGCGTCGCAGGCAAGGTCGGCAGCCGACGCGCGCATTGCAGATGAAAAATACGGAAGATATCCATGCCGCATTTTCACCCAACTCCACGCAGACCGCCACGCCCCGGCAGGAACTTTATGCCACTCCGTTAGAATAGTGTCTGTTCACTTTCAGGTTTTTTCACCGCAGAGACGCCGAGGACGCGGAGGAAATCAGAACGGATATCTCCGCGCCCTCCGCGTCTCTGCGGTTCAATTCATATCAGGAATCTTTATGCGCACCCTCCTTACCCTCGCCGCTACCGCGCTCATGGCGCTATCGATCAACGCGTGTTCGCAGGATAGCGGCCCCATCCTCACCGCCCCCGAAGCCTATGCACAAGCTCAGGCTAGCAAGCTCACCCTGATTGACATCCGCCGCCCGGATGAATGGAAACAAACCGGCGTCGCCAAAGACGCGCTGGAAATCAATATGGCGCACCCACAAGGCGCAAGCGGTTTTGTGCAACAGGTGGCGTCGGAACTGGGCGGTGACAAGAATGCACCGATCGGCCTGATTTGCCGTACCGGTAACCGCACTACACAAATGCAGCGCGTATTGAAAGAGGCGGGTTTCACGCAGGTGTACAACATCAAGGAAGGCATGGCTGGCAGCGGCGCGGGGCCAGGCTGGGTGGCGCGCGGTCTGCCGATCCAGACTTGCAAGCGCTGCTAAGTTACGCGCTGGTGCTGATAAAACGGGCGCGCTGACGCGCCAGCCAGGTTTCCAGTCGCGCCATGCTGACGTAAAACGTCGGCGTGATGTAGAGCGTGAGCAGTTGTGAAAACAACAAGCCACCCACCACAGCAATGCCCAGTGGGCGTCGCGCTTCGCCGCCTGCGCCGAGGCCGATAGCAATTGGCAAGGTCGCCACAATGGCCGCCAAAGTCGTCATCATGATGGGGCGCAGACGCACCAGACTCGCTTCGATGATGGCGTCTTCAGGCGACAGACCGGCACGCTGCCGGGTGAGGGCGAAATCAACCATCATGATGCCGTTTTTCTTCACCAGCCCGATCAGCAGAATAATCCCGACGAAGCTGAAAATATTGAGCTCTTCGCCCGCGAGCAGCAGCACCAGCAGTGCGCCGAATCCCGCAAGCGGCAAGGCCGTGAGAATCGTGAGCGGATGGCCTAGGTGCTCGTATAGCACCGCCAGCACCATGTAAATCACTACCACGGTGAACAGCAACAGCAGCGGCAATTGCACGGTGGACTCGCGGAATTTTTGCGCCGCACCGGTAAAGCCCAAGGCCACGCCGGGCGGTGCAACCTCACTGGCTGCGTCCAGTGTGGCCGCCAGCGCGGCGTCGAGCGACGCCCCTGGCGCAAGATTGAACGACAGCGTGACTGCGGGCTGCTGGCCATCGTGGTATACCGACACCGGCCCGACACCGGCTTCAATCCGCGCCACAGCGTCAAGCCGGATCAAAGTTCCCGTTGCTGCTTTGAGAGGCAGCTGGCCGATCACGGCGGGGTCAAGCTGGGCTTCGGGCAAGGCTTTCAGGCTGACTGCATATTGATCGTCCGCCCCGTAAATTTCGCTGATGCGCCGACCGCCGAGGGCGTCATACAGCGTTTGCTGCACCTGTTGCGCGGTAACGCCGAGCCGCGCAGCTTCAAGCGGATCAAGCACTACACGCAGTTCGGGATTACGCAACTCCAGATTGCTCTCGACTTCTTCAATCAGCTCCACACTGTCGAGCCGCTTTTCCACGGCAGCAGCGGCGGTTTTCAATGACTCGAAATCACCTGAGGTCAGCGTGAGCTGGTAATCGCTGCTCGACATCATCGCGCCCACATTGATCGACGACGGGTTTTGCAACATGACATTCACCCCGCTGACCTTACGCGTGAGCTTGCGCAGTTCGTCGATGATGTCATCAGCACTCGCGCGGGTATGGCGCGGCGTGAGGCGAATCACCAGGCGGCCACTGTTGCCGCTCGACACGCCGCCGCCGCCCTGCCCGGCAGACGACATCAAGCCTTCGACCGCTGGATGTTGCTGCACCAGCTTGGCGATTTTTTGCTGGCGCTTGACCAACTCGGTGAAGGGAATGCCTTCGGGATACTGGATATTGGCAAACACGATGCCGGAATCCACGCGCGGAATGAACCCCTGCTTGACCTGCCCGGCCAGCCAGCCCATCGCAATCAGTATCGCAAGCGACAGCAGCAACATCGCGCCGCGATGCCGCATCGACGCGCGCAAGGTATCGCCGTAAAACTCACGGAAGCGGTTAAATCCGGCGTCAAACCATCGTGACAGCGGGTTGTTGGGCGCGCCCTGCGACAAGCCGCGCGCACACAGCATCGGTGTCAGCGTCAACGCGACCACGCCAGAAAGCAGCACCGCCACGCCGATGCTGACGGCGAATTCCTGAAACAGCCGCCCGATCATGCCGCCCATGAAAAGAATCGGCAGGAACACCGCCGCCAGGGAAATCGTCATCGACACCACCGTGAAGCCAATCTCACCTGCGCCATCGAGCGCCGCCTGCATGCGCGATTTACCCATATCGAGATGGCGCGCGATGTTTTCGATCACCACCACCGCGTCGTCGACCACAAACCCGATCGCCAGCGTAATCGCCATCAACGACAGATTATTGAGGCTGTAGCCTGCCAGATGCATGAACGCGAAGGTGCCCAGCAGCGAACTCGGCAACACCAGCGCCGCGATCAGTGTGGCGCGCAGATTGTGCAGAAAAGCAAAGATCACCAGCACCACCAACACCAGTGCCAGCAACAACGTGAAATTCACTTCATGCAGCGACTCGTTCACAAAACGCGAGCGGTCGGAATGGATTGCCAGCCGCACGCCATCGGGCAACTCAGCTTCAATCTGCGGCAACAGCGCGCGGATGCGCTCGGCCACCTCGACCGTATTGGCACCCGGCTGCCGCTGCACTGCCAGAACGATGGCGCGCGTGCCGTTGTACCAGGTCATGCGCTTGTCATCTTCGACGCCATCTTCCGCGCGCCCCAAGTCTTTCACCCGCAGCGCAGCACCGTTCTGATACGCCACCACAATGTCGCCAAAGTCGCGCGCGTCGCGCAAGGCAACGGGGGACTTCACCGTATACGCACGGCTCGCGCCATCAAGCGTGCCCGACGGCAAATTGGCATTGGCGGCCTGCACTTTCTGCACCACATCGGCAAACGTGAGGCCGCGTGCCAGTAATTTTGCCGGATCAAGATACAGGCGCAGCGCATATTTCTGCGAACCGAATACCTGCACCTGCGCCACGCCGCGCACACTCGACAGACGCTGCGCCACGCGCGAATCCGCCAGCGCATCCAGCTCAGTCAACGGCAGCCGCTCGGCCGACAGCGCGAGATAGAGAATCGGAGAATCCGCCGGGTTGATTTTGCGCAGCTGGGGCGGATCCATGCCCGCTGGCAGGCTGCGCGCCGCCTGTGCAATCGCTGTCTGCACGTCCTGCGCGGCGGCGTCGATATCGCGGTCGAGATCAAATTGCAGCGTGATGCTGGTCGAACCCTGATTCGACTGCGAGCTCATCGACTCGATGCCCGACACCGTCGAAAGCTGACGCTCAAGCGGCGTGGCCACCGTATTCGCCATCGTCTCGGGGTTGGCACCCGGTAGCGAAGCCGACACACGAAGCGTGGGGAAATCCACCTGCGGCAAATCGTTTACCGGCAGTTGGCTGTAGGCCAGCGCGCCCATCAGCGCCATCGCGATCACCAGCATCAACGTGGCGACGGGGCGTTCGATAAACCAGCGTGAGGGGTTCATGGGGGAATCAAAAATCCAAATCAAACCGCAGAGGACGCGGAGGACGCGGAGAAATCCTCTGCGTACTCCGCGTACTCTGCGGTTAAAATTTCCTGCATCACTCCGCGCGCCCCGATTTCGAACCGGACTGGCGCGCGCCTTCCAGCTTGATCACCCCACCCGCTTTGAGTCGTTGCGGAATCTCGATCAGCACTGGCTCACCCTCCTGCAAGTCACCCGCCACGGCCAGTTTTCCATCCAGACTGCGAAGCAGATTCACTTTCTGGATCACGGCCTTCCCTTGACGCACCACGTAGACATACGCGCCGTCCTGCGCATGTTGCAACGCCGCCTCGGGAATCACGCGCGCATCAGGCTCCACACCCAGCATCAAACGCACGCGTACGTTTTGCCCTGACAGCCAGCCCGGCGATGCCTCGGTGAGCCGCACCTTGATTGGCACGGCACCTGTGGCGGCATCGATTTGTGCATCGGCAAACACCAACTCACCGCGCACGCTCGTCGCCGCACCCTGCATCACCTCAGCTCCAACCGACCCGTTCGCACGCGCAGCCGCCAGTGCAGGCCAATCCTGCTGCGCCACGCTGGCACGCACGTCCAGCGCGCCCGGCGCAATGATGGTCGTCAGCGCCGCGCCACCCGCCTGCACCAGGCTGCCCACGCGCACATCGATGCGTCCCACACGCCCGGCAATCGGCGCGCGCAGCTGCGCATAGCTGACGTCGAGCTGCGCAGACTCACGTTCGGCGCGCGCCACTCCGGCTTTCGCGCGCGCTGCTTCCACCGCGATCAGCGCGTCGTCGAATTCCTGCTGACTGATGTAGCCCGATTTCATCAGCGGCGCGAGGCGCGTGCGTTTTTTTTCCGCCTCAGCCATTTCAGCACTGGCTCCTGTCAGCGTCGCCTGGCTCTGCGCAATCCGCGCCTGTGCGGCGCGTGCGTCGAGCACAAACAGCAACTGCCCCGCACGCACCGCGTCGCCTTCCTGCACCCCCACCCGCGTCAACGTGCCGCCCGCCTGCGGCACGATCGCCACCTGGCGCGCGGCCTCAATCGTGCCCGGCAGTTCCAGCACGCGCGGAAAATCCCGCACCTCGACCAGCACGGTTTTCACTGTCAATGGCCGTTTGCCCATCTCGGCTTTTTTGGCATCACCTGTGTCCTGCTGCTGTGTGCGCCAGACCACCCCAGCGATCAAGCTCAGCACCACAAGCGTCATCAAAATGCGAAGTTTCATGCTCGGCTCTGCGCCTCGGCGTCTCTAGGTTGAAAACAAAGGCTCATGGTTGCTTGCCGGAAATATCAGCTGATACAGGCAAGCGCCCCAACGCATGATTCAACCGCGAGAAGGCGGCAAACCAGTCGGTGTCTGCGGTGGCACTGGCCGTGCGGGCGCGCGCCAGATCGGCCTGCGCGGTGAGTAATTCCAGCAGACTGCCCACGCCTGCGGAATAACGCGCCTGGGCGGCACGCGCAGATTCATCGGCGCTCTCGAATTGCAGCGCCACGCCTTCACGTTGCTGTTGGGCATGGCGCACATCGTAATACGCCTCCGCCACAGCACGCGCGATGAGGGCCTGCTGCACATCTGCTTCGGCCTGCACGCGTTCGGCTTCGCGTGTGGCCGCACGGGCGTCAGCTGCCAGCCTGCCGCCATCAAATAACGGAACGCTGAGCGTCACACCCACATTATGGGTAGTCGAAGGCGCACGGGTATCGTCGAGAAAGAAGGTGCGCCCCGTATTCGCTGACAGCCCCACACTCGGCCAGCGCGCCGCGCGCGCGCGATCCGCCTCGGCGCGCGCACTCGCTGCCGTGGCCTGCAAGGCGCGCAAATCGGGACGCTGCCGCTGCGCCTCATCCAGCAAATCGGCTAGCAACAGCGCTGCCTCAGGCGGCGCGGGCGGAGCGCTTTGCCAATCCAGCACCAGCGTTTGCATCTGGCTGATTCCTGCAGTCTGCTTCAAACCTGCCAACGCCTTCTCGTGATCGCGCTCCGCCGCCTGCCGCGCCAGCGTCGCCTCAGCCAGCGCCGCACGTGCACGCAATTGATCCGCTCGTGCAGCCAGCCCGCCGCGCAGCCGACCCTCGACCGCCGCCAGGCTCGTCCGCAACGCCGCTTCCTGCGCCGCTTGCGCGGTCACTTGCGACTGCGCTGCACGCGCCCCATAAAACGCTGCCTCGACTTCAGCCGCCACATCCTGCAACACGCGATTATTGTTCAGCAAACTCGCCATCAGCTGATACCGCTGCGCCGACACGCCCGATGCCCGCGCGCCAAAATCAAACAGCACATACGCCAGCGACAAGCTCGGCCCATAACGGTTCAGCGTCGGCACCGACGCCCCCGAACTCGACAGCGCCCGACTCTGCGTAAAATTGAATTGCCCCGTCAGCGTCGGCCAGTTCGCCGCGCTGGCCGCGTCCAGCCGTGCTGATTCGGCCTGCGCCGACAGCCAGGCCGCGCGGGATTCGGGGCGAGTGCGTAGCGCGTGATCGGTGAGGGCGGCGAGACTGGGGAAATGCAGGGGTTCAGCGCGAGAAATCGCCGCCGACGCATAGGAATCCAGATTCGGTGCCCGCCAGAATTCTCCGGGGACGGCAGGCGAATCAAGCACCCCCGCCGCAAAAACAGCGGCAGAGCAGAATGCAAATAGAAAGCTGACGGCGAACTGTTTCAAAATGTGGTGATTCTAAATGAGTCCGGTTGATTGTCGTCCTCGCGGGCAGGGAAATCGAAGCGCGTCTATAGTGCGCCGAGCTTGAGAGTCACGGTGTTTATTGTGCCGCGTGCTTCATCCTCAAAACCTAAACGCTTTGGCTCTCGGTCATTATTCCCGGTCTGTTATGAGTTTTTCCTTAGTTGCCTCATATATCGTGCAACCGATAGGCGATCCTTGCTTACACGACCTATCAAAATCCTGCAATGCTCGCGTGAAATCACGCAGCCGCAAGTAAACAATTCCTCGTGCCACGAAACCATCGAATCCATCTGGAAACTCATAGCCCAAACGAATCAAAGCGTTCGCATCAGACAATGCTGCACGCTGATTTCCAGCCACCATATAGGCATATGATCTGCTTCTATAAGCGTTATAAAATTTAGCGTCAAAATGCAACGCACGAGTGAAATCTGCAATTGCCGCATGCACGTCATTGCGTTGCAGGCTCGCAATGCCACGATTGGAATACGCACGCGCGACGCCCAATGCTGGCTCGTCTGGAAGCTTATCTACGGCATCGTCCCATACTGCATATTCGCTGGAAAAGCTCTCAATACGATCATGAGCAGCATAAACAAACCCTAGCGCCACCACCAGCACTCCAGCCCAGAACACCTTGTTGTTAAAAAAAAAGCTCCCTGCAGGAATCAGTAAGAAAAGCAAGGGAAGCCACAAATAGCTACGATAGAGTACATAAGGCTCCTGAACCCTGACCGTGGACAACTCTACCCAAAACATTAGCCAAGGTGCCAACAAGGCAAAGCCAACCATACCTAACCTTCCCCCCTGGAGCAGACAACGCAGGCCCATTGCGCCATACAGTAAAAAAAACATCCCTCCAAATATGTATTTGGTTTCATTAAGCGACCCGGCAATCGGCACGCGTAAATCTATCGACATCCACCCCGGATATGGCATTAGCATTACGCCCAGGTATTTGAAGAACAAAACCATCTGCGTCAGCATACTTAGCGCCCAAATCCCCCCCTGGCTATAGGTGGGATCCTGCACCAATGCGGCAACAGATGGCTCGTAGGTACTGGCTATGACAGATCGGGTTTTATATATCACCAGCAAAGCAATCGACGTATAGAGGCCGACCGGCGACACGAGCACGCGCCATGTCTGCCGCGTCACTGGTATAGCCAATGGGGTAAGTGCCAACGCGGCTGCGGGAATCAGCACAGCATGCTCCTTACTAAATGCCGCCAGAAGATAATAAAAAGCCGAAAACACGAAGTAGGTTTTCTTATGAGTGATCAAACCATTGAAATACATCCCTATCGACAGCAGGCCAAAAAGCGTCGCCATCAAAATGGAACGCTGGATCAAATATCCCACCGCATAAACGGTCAGAGGATGGAGTAAAAACAGCAGTGCTACAGCCTGCGCGGCGCGTTCGTTATTTTGATGCGGGGCAACATGGTTACTTATTTGTCGAACCAGCGAATACAACACAAACGCGGTTATCAAATGAAGTCCCAGATTGGCCACACGCTGCGCGACCACGCTCTGTTCGAATATCAAATCGATCCAGGCTGCCGTGAAACTGGGTAACCAGCGAAGTTCAAATGCAAAACCCCTTGAGACAATGGCTCTAATAGTTTCGTGCTGATAAAGATTTTTATCATCAAAGAAAGGCAAATAATGCAATGACGGCCAATACAAGCCCACCAAGATCGCGACAAGCAGAAATGGTACAAACCCCTTTGAGTGCATATACATGAAATGAATTCTCACATCTAAAAATGAGCCGTTAAGGGCTATTGATATTCAAGCCAGCCTTGCGCCCAAAATCTGGGAAGCAAACCCACCTTATATTTGCTAGCAAGGGTTTCCAAACTCAGCATTTCCGGATAAACACCCCACACAACCAGCCCAATTGCGAACGCAATCATGACTCGACCGACATGAGGCGATACGATTAACCTTGCCTGAACTGAAGATGGCGTCATTCTCGAATAAACGCCTGTCGTCCAAGCGATCACCGTGATCAACCATAATTGCGTATAGGGAACGACAATCACGCCGTCTACCATAGACTGTGCCAGTCCTCCCAACAAAGCTATCGCAAGCGGTATTGTTAACTCATTTTCACCTTCGCCTCGCCTGATTTTTTGCAAAAAAGCCACGCTGCCTATTATCACCACCCACAGCCAGGCCAAAGCCGCAGGCAACCCCCACTCAGCCGCAAGTTGCAATAAAGCATTATGTGGATGTGCGGCCACCGGATTGATCTCATTTGCAAAGTGCATAGGACCAATACCCAACAAAGGGTGTGTCACGATGTGTTGCAGGGCGATTTGCCAAATCACATCCCGATTGCTGAGCGAGGCAAAGTTATTAGCCCGGCTTTCCATGCTAACTACCTGATTTAGTTGTTCAGGTATCCAGATAAACAGCACGCTATAGATCACCACACCAAACACTAGGCAGATCGCCTGCGCTCTCAACCACGGCAAGGTGCTTTGTCGGTTCAGTATCACCAAGACAATGCTCGCGGCAGCCAACGCCATAAAACTACCTCGTGTCGCAGAAGCAAATAGCAGTGCCCACCACACTGCCAACATCACAAACCAGAAAAAACGCTCGCGCCTGTTTTTTGTCCTCAACAGTGGATATGCCAGCAGCGGTATAACAAACGTCGCCACCTGCCCAAAAAAACGAGGATTTGAAAACCCATGATGAAATAAAACTATTGAATTAAGTCGCCCTCCCTGCATCAGTACCGATAGATAAATCAATACGATCTTGAGCACGATTACGACCGAAGTAGTCGCTAGCGCCCAGCGCATCCATTGATCACACACAGCAGGCCGTCGATACACCTCCTGTGAAACGGCAAGTGCCAGCACAAACAACAAAATGAAAAGCGCCCATTCAAGCCCGGCAAAATGTGGCCGCGCCGACAACAGGCTTGATATAGCGCCAAATGTAAAAGCCAAACCAATCAGTCCACCCTCTCTGCGCCTCAAAGACGAGAATCCTGCCAGCATGGGTTGCGGATTCCAAATCAGCGCAATACCCACGGTGAGTAAAATGCAAAGTTGCACGATGCGGTGCAAATCGAATGAATAGACCTGCCCGGTATGCATCAACGCTGACACAACCAGCCCAACAAGTAATGCCGTACTGACCATGGGATATTGGGTCATTTCTATTCTGGATATTCTGCAAAAAATGCTTGGCCTTCTAGCCATAAAAACAAAAAACCCCTCCGAAGAGGGGTTTCTCTAAAGCAATGCCCATTAACTACCGATGGCAGAACATGTACCAGACTGCGTGTCACATGAAGCTTGAATCGTGCCTTTCGTATTGCTAGGCGTGAAGACAATAGAACCGGTCGTGGTGGAGGTCGGCGCGGTGGCCAGCGCTTGGCAGGCAGAGGCCGTAACTGGAGGTACCGCTGCACCATCCGCAACAGCAGCAACAAAACTATTGATATAACCCTTTGCTTCAGACATACACGCGCGTTCTGCCGATTTCTTGACGTAGGTGCTATATGCCGGAATCGCCACAGCCGCCAGAATACCGATAATCGCCACCACGATCATCAATTCGATCAGGGTGAAACCTTTTTGCGCCTTGCGCGCCATGCCTTTAACGTTCATTGCCATCTTGACTCTCCTAAAGTTAACGAGGTGAACACGCGAATGCTGTGTCTGGCACATTAACGTGCAGCGGGCGTGCCAACTTTAGACGCCTGCCTGTTTTTTTCATTTGGCAGCCCGCCAGACCGCACCACCGCTGGCGATTGCGTCATTCACCTAATCATGAAATCTCGGGCTGATGCCTATATCGGCGTAAGGCAATGCTGGGTTCATGCCCCTTGGGGGCAGGATGTGACGTTTTTTGTCAGTATGGCACCGATCACTACTGAGTCTGACTCACTCAGGCTGGCTTTCTGCGATAACGGGATCATCACGTGTTGACACGCTGGCAGCACGCCGCGCTGGAATCTCCCCCAACCGGTCTTTCAGCAACACCGAGGGCTGATTGAAGCGTACGGCGTAGTGCATGGCGTTGCTCATGACTTTTTTGACGTAGTCACGGGTTTCGTTGAAGGGGATGCTTTCGATATAGACCGCGCCTTCCATCGGCTGGCTGTCGCGCCAGCGCTGGGCGCGACCGGGGCCGGCGTTGTAGGCGGCGGTGGCGAGCACGGGCGAGCCGTCGAGATTGCCGAGTATCTGCTTCAGATAATAAGAACCGAAGCGGATGTTGGTGGCGGGGTCTTGCATGTCGCTGGGGTGAAAGCCTTTGATGCCGAGGCGGTTGGCGATCCAGCGCCCGGTGGCGGGCATCACCTGCATGAGGCCGGACGCGCCGACGCTGGAACGCGCGACGTTGATAAAGCGGCTTTCTTGCCGCATAAGGCCGAATACCCAGGCTTCGTCGAGGGCGTTGTCGCGTGCGGCCTGGCTGGCGAGTTCGCGATAGGGCGCGATGAAACGCAGTTCGAAATCGTGCAAGTCGCGGGTTTGTTCGGCGGCATAGATCGCGCGGTCATACCAGTCCAGGCGGCGCGCGATGTCGGCGGCGGCCAGCAGTTGCACGTCATTCAGGCCGCGCAGGCTCCAGTTCCATTCCTGTGCAGCGTCGCTGCGCAAGCCCAGTTGATATAAGGCCACGGCGCGAGCCAGGCCGGGGTGGCGACTCATAGCCTCGATATCTGCCCCTGAAGGTTTGATGTTGATGGTGGTGGCCTGCATCACCGGCCCGAGTTCTTCGCGCGCGAGTTGCGCGTAATAATGGTGGTCACGCACCAGCGTCAAGAATCCCTGATTCGCGGCCTGCATGTACCCCATCGCTTTGTGTGCACGAGCCAGCCAATAGCGCCACACCGGCTGCTCGCGCAGGGCATTGCTCATTGAGGCAATCACGCGCGCCACACCCGGCCAGTCACTTGCACGCAGGGCACTGCGCACCCACCATTCGCGCTGGCTGTCGTTCACCGCCACGATGCCCGCGCGCGCAAACCAGTCGAGCGCGACAGTTTCGTGACGTCGCGCTGCCTGCGTTGCCAGCGTAGCCCAGGCGCTCTGCTGTTCGCTGGCGCTGAACTGGGTCAGCGCGGCATTAAGCGCAAGGTGAGCCGCTGCAGAATCGGTTTTCGCCAAGCGTGCCAAGGCATACAACATCACTTCACGTTGTCCGCGCGTGCCGCTTTCGCGCTGGGCAGCAAGCCAGCGGGCGGGGTCACGCCGAGCCTGATCAATACTGGCGGCGGTGGGGCGCTGATCGTCTGGCAAGCTGGCTGCCAGCGCTTTGGCGACGTTCGGGTTATCGGCCTCCAACGCAAGCCGCAGCCGACGCCAGCGGTCTTCAGGCTGCAAATAGCCCGCTGCAAACAATTGCTCAAACAAGGGGGCGCATGCTGACGGCAAATCACGACCGTTAAACCACAAGGCCACGGCCTCAGCTAGGCGACGCCGGTCACCTGCGGCCCACTCGGCGCGGTGGGCATAACAATGATGGATCGTTTCTGGTTTGACCAGACGGGGGAATTCAGCCAGATAGGCTGGCCACATCTCACGCCGCCCAAGGTCTTTCAGCCATTCCGCACGCACGCGTTCGGCAATCCAGCTACCCGGATACGTCGCCAGCAAGGTCGCGGTACGGCCATCGTCAATACGCGGTAACGCTTGCATCCATTGCCAGAACTCGACATAAGGTACGAGCGTATGGTCAGACGGAACGTCACGTGCGGCGGCGTCGAGTTGTGTCGCCCGCTTGGCGGCGTAAGCTGACTGCGCACTCAGCACCGCATCGTCACCCGGCGCGGCAAATACTGGCAGGGCGACCAACCCGACCCACATCGTTATGAGGATTCGTTTCAACATGAATCGAGGTTAACACGCCGCCCCGGCGTGCCGCAGCCACGTGATGTCAGCGTGTGCCACGCACCTTGCGGATGTCCTGCTCCAGGCCACGTTGCACCGTCGGCCAGTCTATCGCCAGCGGCTGGCAGATCTTGCAGGGGTTGTTCAAGATGAAGCGCTTGATCGCGAGAATCCGCTCATCTACCTGCGGGTGCGACGACAGCCAGGCCAGCGGTCTGTCGGTTTCTCGCTTGCGTGGCGGCATAGATTTCGGCTTGGTGGGTACAGGCGGTTTAGCTCCGGCGGGCACAACAGACCGCTGTTTGAGTTTTTCGAACATGCTGACCATGGGCTGGGTCGGCTGTTTGCGGCGATGCAGCAATTGCACGCCCAGCGCATCGGCCTCGGATTCCATCCCCCGGCTGAAATACTGGGTGGACGCCTGATGCGCCACCAGCGCGATGATCGCATTGGCGTCGCCCAGCACCACCAGCATCACCGCCGCGAGGCTGGCCTGATTGACCATATTGCGCAGGGCATGACGTCGTTCAACGTGCTGGACTTCGTGCGCCAGCACGGCGGCCAGTTCGTCCGCCGAGGCGGCCACCCGCAGCAGCCCGGCATTCACCACAATGCTGCCACCCGGCAACGCAAAGGCATTGACGCTGTCGTCATCCACCACAAACCATTGATAGGGGTAGGACGTGCCTTGCGTCAATTGGCTGCCGATGCGGCGCACGGCATCGACCGATGCGCCCTCTTTGATGAACACTTTTTCATCCTGCAGAGCCGCAAGCACCTGCTTGCCAAGCCGGATTTCTGCGTCGCGCGGAATCTGCCAGGTCACCCAGTTGAGCACGCGGTCGTGCTGCCACACCAGCAGCACCGCTGCCAGCACCAGCGTGGCCAAACCGCCCACCACGCCTTGCCAGACGCGGCGCTGGCGGGTGGTGTCACGCCGCCAACGGCGCAAGGTGGGAATGTCGGCCAGCGGCAACTGTGCCACCAGCGCCTGCTGATCGACCAGAGTCAGCGGAATCAGTGTCAGCCGACCGGCGACATCATCAGCCCAAGACAATTGCAGTTGGTCGTGATGAAAACCACCAACGTCAGCGGTGAGCGCTACGCAGTCGACTTGCCCGTCGCTATCGGCAAGGCACAGCTGGCGACCCTGCACCGAGACGGTGACTTCACGCCCATGATCGGGCTGGCCGCTGCCGTAAAGTCTGCCGCGAATCATTCTCAGGATTCGCCGCCGCCGAGTATGCCTGCCAGCACAGCAATGATGATGACCACCAGATACAGCTTGCCCCATACGCCGCCGCTCGCCCGCCCGGTCGCCATGCTGGCAAACAGGTTGCGGCTCAAGCGGTTCATCGGCAGCGATTGCAGCCATACCCGACCGGGGCCGTTGACGGTGGCGTAAAACATGCCTTCGCCGCCGAGAATCGAGGTTTTGAGGCTGCCGGTGTAGGCAATGTCGTAACGCACGGTTTGCGACAGCGCCACCAGACATCCGGCGTCGATGCGCAGACTTTGTCCGGCGGGCAGATCGACTATTTTGTGTGCGCCGCAGGCGTGGATGAAGGCGTGGCCTTTGCCGCTGATTTTTTGCATGACAAAGCCTTCGCCGCCCAGAAAGCCGGTGCGCAGGCGCTTCTGGAACGCCAGCTTCACCTGCGTACCCAGATCTCCGCAGAGAAACGCGCCTTTTTGACAAATCACCTCGCCACCCATCGCACTTAAATCCAGCGGCACGATGGCGCCCGGGCCCGGTGCGGCAATCGCCACTTTGCGGATGCTCTTGCCCTGGTTGGTGTACAGATTATTAAACAGCGCTTCGCCGGTGAAAGAGCGGGTCAACGCACGCCAGAACCGGCCCAGCACGCCCCAGCCTGAACGCAGGCCGTCGCCCAGCACGGTGTCGATGACTATCTCGTTTTCGACATACATCATCGATTTTTTCTCGGCGAGTACGGCGGCTTTCGGGATCAATGCCAGCTCGACGTACTGCAAATCCGCGCCGTGAATGACAAAACGTGGTGAGTGTGTTTCAGTCACGAGGGAGTCAGCTGCGGGGGAAAGAGGTTCCATCGTCACGATCCAAGGTGGTTAATCAGGGTAGGCATAAGGTCACACGCCGCCAAACTGGAGGCTCAAGCCAAGAACAATTTATAGGCTGGATTACGCGATTCGTCCCAGTAGCGATAGCCCAATCCATCGAGGAATTTCTGGAACGCGGGCTGCTGCTTCGCGGGCACCTGAATGCCCACCAGCACTCGCCCGTAGTCGGCGCCATGGTTGCGGTAGTGGAACAGGCTGATGTTCCAGCCCTGGCTCATGCTGTCGAGAAAGCGCATCAGCGCGCCGGGACGTTCGGGGAACTCGAACCGGTACAGCACTTCGTGGTCGGCATCCGGCGCGCGCCCGCCCACCAGATGGCGAATATGCAGCTTGGCCATTTCGTTGTCGGTCAGGTCGATTGCCTCGATCTTGTGGCGCTTGAGCAGCTCGACCACGCGTGCGCCCTCGCCCGCTCCGGGGACCGATAGCCCCACGAATACCCGCGCAGCCTTGGGATCGGAATAACGGTAGTTAAACTCGGTGATATTGCGCGTGCCCAGCAGGCTGCAAAACGTTTTGAAGCTGCCGGGCGTTTCGGGGATGGTGACGGCCAGCACGGCTTCGCGCTTTTCGCCCAGTTCGGCACGTTCTGCAATGTGGCGCAGACGGTCGAAATTCATGTTCGCACCCGACGCTACCGCCACCAGGGTTTTGCCCTTGAGCTTGTCGCCCGCAATCGCCGCTTTCATGCCCGCAATGGACAGCGCACCGGCAGGCTCGAGGATAGAGCGGGTGTCTTCGAAAACGTCTTTGATCGCTGCGCAAATCGCGTCGTTGTTAACACGGATGATTTCATCCACATACAGCTGCGAGAGGCGAAAAGTTTCCTTGCCGACTTTTTTGACCGCGACGCCATCGGCAAAAATACCGACGCGAGGCAAGGTGATGCGCTCGTTCTTGCATAGTGAGCGAGCCATCGCATCGGCGTCCTCTGGTTCGACTCCCACGATTTTGATATCGGGACGCAGGCGCTTGATGTAGACCGCCATGCCGGCGATCAGGCCACCACCGCCCACGGGCACGTAGACCGAGTGGATCGGCCCCGGATGCTGGCGCAGCAGTTCCATCGCCACCGTGCCTTGCCCGGCGATGACATCCGGGTCGTCGTACGGATGTACGAACGTGGCTTTGGCCGCCTTGGATAATTTAAGCGCGTGCGCGCAGGCATCATCGTAGCTATCGCCGAACAACACGACTTCTGCTCCGCGCGCGGCCACGGCATCGACCTTGATTTTGGGCGTGGTGGCGGGCATCACGATGGTAGCCGCCACTCCCAGTTTTTGCGCTGCCAGCGCCACGCCCTGCGCGTGATTTCCCGCCGAAGCAGCCACGACACCGCGCGACAGTTGCGCGGGGGTAAGCTTCGCCATCTTGTTGTACGCGCCACGACATTTGAAAGAAAACACTGGCTGCAAATCTTCGCGTTTGAGCAACACGGTGTTGCCAAGACGGCGCGACAGATTGGTGGCGGCCTCAAGCGGCGTCTCGACGGCGACGTCGTACACGCTGGAAGTCAGGATGCGTTCAAGGTAATCGTCAGGGTGGCTCATGGCGGCTGGCGGTTTGAAAAATAATGGGGATGCCGCTATCTTAGCGGCCTGAACCCAAAACGACGACATCTGAAATGACACAAGACGAAATGAAACAGGCTGTGGCGCGTGCCGCAGTCGATTACGCGCGCGGCGGCATTATCGGCGTGGGCACCGGCTCCACCGCCAATTACTTTATCGATGCGCTGGCCGACGTGAAAGGCCGCATCGACGGCGCGGTGGCCAGTTCTGAAGCAACCGCCAATCGCCTGAAAAGCCACGGTATTCAGGTGCTGGACTTGAATAGCGTGGGCGAGCTTGAGATCTACGTCGATGGCGCGGACGAAATCACCGAACACTTTGCGATGATTAAAGGCGGCGGCGGCGCGCTGACGCGCGAAAAAATTGTCGCCGCGTGCAGCAAGCAGTTCATCTGTATTTGCGACGAATCCAAACTGGTGGGCGTGATGGGGAAATTTCCGCTGCCGGTGGAAGTGATTCCGATGGCACGCTCGTATGTCGCGCGCGAGCTGGTCAAGCTGGGCGGGCAGCCCCGGCTGCGTGAAGGTTTTACCACCGACAACGGCAATATCATTCTCGATGTGCATGGCCTGTCGATCGTTGACCCTGTGTCGTTGGAAACCGCGATCAATCACATTGTCGGTGTCGTGACGAACGGCCTGTTCGCACGACGCGGCGCTGACGTGCTGCTGCTGGGCACGGCCAGCGGCGTCAAAACCAGCAAAAAATAAGCTACTGCGCCCGCCCGGTCTCGTCGGGCGGCAGGGTGTCGTCGTCTGTTTGTGGCGCAACGGGGATACGATAGTTTTCTTCTGCCCACTGCCCCAGATCAATCAGTTTGCAACGCTGGCTGCAAAAAGGTTTCCAGCGGCTGTCGGCTGCCCAGACCACACTGGTTCCGCACGTAGGACAGGCTACTTTCAGCGTTTTCACAAGCTGCAAAACGTGAGATCAAACTCGATCAGCTGATCGGCACAGGTACGCGCCTGTCCGGGGCTGGCGTAGATAAAGCGGATATTGAGCATGTATTTGTTGGCCGAAATTTCCGGCACACACGGCAGGTTATCGATCAGGGTGACCCGAATCAGCTGCGGGTTACGGGATTCCAGCATTTTATGGAACACCCCCTGGCTGGCCTGTTGCCATTCGGGCTGACCGCTCTGACGCAATAGCTTCAGCACGATGCCCACAGCCTCGCGTATCGGTGCAAACGGCGCAAACCAGCGCGCCAGGTGACGGCTGCGCTCTTCAACGGGTTTATGCAGCCAGTGGTGATAGGCGGGCAAGTCGAACTCACTCATGCCACCCGGGATCGTTGCGCGCTGTTTGATCGCCATCAGCCATTCATCGTCGCGCACGTGCTGCCCAACTTTGCCGGGCATACGGTAAATGCCGTCGTGCGTTGCCTCGATGGCCGCCAGCACGGCTTCGAGCGTGGCATCCTGCACATGCGGGTTGCCCCGCAATGCCTGTAACACGGCTTTTTGTCGATCCAGTTCCTGCAATAAATCCGACTTAAGATCAGCGCGCGCGGCCACCTCGACAATTTCGAACAGACTGAGCAAGCCCGCATGGTGCGCGTGCGCAAGCGGGCTCGCCGCATAGGCATCAAAGCGGTCGAACAAATCTTCCAGCCGCAATAGCGTGCGGATACGTTCGCTCAGAGGATATTCGTAATGGATCACGGGGTCGGGATCAGACGGGGTCGCCCAATTGTCGCCGATCATGCGGGAAAATCAAGGCGGCCTGCGCCTGATAGCGATCGTATAAATGTGCTACCTGCCCGACCAATGCTGCGCGATCTCCGCTGTTGTCAATTACATCATCGGCGGCAGCGAGCCGCGCGGCACGCGACGCCTGCGCGGCCATCACCGCCTCGACTTCGCTGCGTGTCAAGCCACTGCGCGCGATGGTGCGTTCGACTTGCAAGCTTTCGGGGCAGTCCACCACCAGCACGCGATCCAGCAGATCACGGTAAGCCTCCCCCGTCTCAATCAGCAGCGGAATCGCAATCACCGCCACCGGCGCAGAACAGAGTGACAATTCGGCGCGTACCCGCACCCGGATAGCCGGGTGCAAGATGGCCTCGAGTCGCTGCCGCGCACTTGCATCCGCAAACACGACACGGCGCAAGCGGGCGCGGTCCAGTTCACCGGTCGGGGTCAACACGTGCTCAAAAGCCTCGGCAATCCGCACGAGCTCGGGTGTGCCGGGCTGGGTCAGGGTGTGGGCAATCTGGTCGGTATCGATCAGCGCCGCACCGTGGGCAACAAACAGCTCGGCCACAGCGGACTTCCCGCTGCCGATTCCACCCGTGAGTCCGACGCGCAACATCAAAGCTGACCGAGATAGACCTGTGTCAGATCGGCTCCGAAAAACAGCGCCACCAGCCCGCCACCCGCGAGGTAGGGGCCGAACGGAATCGGAACACGGCGATCATGCTTGACCAGCGCAATCATGGCAATTCCGATCACCGCGCCGACCACAGACGACAGCAGAATCACCACCGGCAACATCTGCCAGCCCAGCCAGGCACCCAATGCCGCCAACAATTTGAAATCGCCAAAACCCATGCCTTCTTTGCCGGTGGCCAGTTTGAACAGCCAGTACACCGACCACAGCACAAGGTAACCCCCCATCGCACCGATGACAGCGTCCGACAGGCTGACAAAGGTGCCACTCAGGTTGAACAGCAAACCCAGCCAGAGCAGGGGCAGCGTCAGATCATCGGGCAGCAGGGTCGTGTCGAGATCAATAAACGCCAGCGCGACCAAGATCCAGATCAGCAATAACGCACCCAGCGTCGCCGGGCTCGCGCCCCATTTCCACGCCGCCGCCGCCGATAACACCGCAGTCAGCAATTCCACCAATGGATAACGCGCGCTGATCGGGGTGCGACACGCCGCGCAGCGCCCGCGCAACCACAACCAGGACAGCACCGGGATATTTTCCAGCGCCGTGATGGCATGGCCACATTGCGGACACGCCGAACGCGGCACTGCGAGGTTGTAGGGTGCGGCTTTAGCTGGAGACTCGCCACGCAACTCGGCGCACTGGCTGTGCCAATCGGCTTCCATCATTTTTGGCAGCCGATGGATGACGACGTTGAGGAAGCTGCCCACCAGCAGACTGAATAGAAAAACCTGCCCTGCGAATAGGCCTGGCTCGTTGAATAACAGTGCCATCAGCTGACAACCGAACCCATTTTGAAAATTGGCAGGTACATCGCGATCACCATCCCCCCAATCAACACACCCAACACCACCATGATGATCGGCTCCATCAGGCTGGACAATGCCGCAACCGCGTCATCCACTTCAGCCTCGTAAAAGTCGGCCACCTTGTTGAGCATGGAGTCTAGCGAGCCGGATTCCTCGCCAATGGCGGCCATTTGCAACACCATATTGGGGAACAGGCCGACGTTCTGCATCGCAGTCGTCAGCGCAGTGCCGGTCGAGACTTCACCCTTGATTTTTTGCGTGGCCTCGTAATACACCTGATTGCCCGCCGCGCCGCCGACCGATTCCAGTGCCTCAACCAGCGGCACACCTGCTGCGAACATGGTAGCCAGCGTGCGCGTCCAGCGGGCAATCGTGGCCTTCTCGATCACCGCCCCAAAAATCGGCAACTTCAGCATCACGCGATCCATAAACTTCTGCACCTTGCGCGAACGCTTCCATGCTTGCAGCAGGGCATAAATCCCGCCGCCGATCACGCCAAAAATCGCCCACCACCATTCGACGAAAAAGTCGGACATTGCCATCACCACCATCGTTGGGGCGGGCAAATCGGCACCAAAGCTACTGAACAAATCCTTGAACGCAGGAATCACGAAAATCATGATGACTGCCGTGATGACAAACGCCACTACGATGATGGAAATAGGATAAAAAAGCGCCGACTTGATCTTGCTCTTGATCGCGAGAATCTTTTCCTTATAGACCGCCAGTCTATCCAGCACGGTTTCCAGGATGCCGGCAGCCTCGCCTGCTCCCACCAGGTTGCAGAACAGCGCATCGAAATAGAGCGGGTGACGACCAAACGATTGTGTCAGGCTGCTGCCTTTCTCGATATCGGCCTTGATTTCCATTAACAACCGCTGCACAGAGGGATTCGAATGCCCCCGTGCGACGATCTCGAATGATTGCAGCAAGGGCACGCCCGCTTTCATCATGGTCGCAAGCTGTCGGGTAAACAGGGTGATGTCCTTGTCAGTGATTTTTTTCGCGCCGCTGAAAAGCGTACTTTGCTTTTTCACCTTGGTGACGGTGATGCCCTGTTTACGCAGCTGGGCATTCACCATGGCTTCACCACCCGCCATCATCTGGCCTTTAACCTTTTTGCCGCGCTTGTCCATGCCTTCCCACTGGAAGCTTGCGTCTTTGCTTGCTTTTGCTGCGGTAGCCATCGTGGATATCCTTAAAGATTGGTCACGGCTTCAACCTCTTCGAGCGAGGTGAGCCCAGCTTTGACTTTCAACAAACCTGCCTGGCGCAGATCAAGCACGCCTTCGGCACGCGCCTGATCGGCGATATCGGATTCATCGCCGCCTTTGAGGATAATGCGCACCATGGCATCACTGATAGGCATCACCTGATAAATACCGACCCGCCCCTTATAACCGGTACCGCCACAAATATCGCAACCTACGGGCTTGTAGGGTTTCCAGCTACCGTCGAGCTGCTCTTCGGTAAACCCTGCTGCCAGCAAAGCCTTGGAGGGAATATCGGTCGGCTGTTTGCAACTGCATAATTTACGCCCCAGGCGCTGCGCGGTAATCATGATGACCGACGAGGCCACGTTAAACGGCGCAACGCCCATGTTCAGCAGGCGCGTCAACGTGCCTGGTGCATCGTTGGTATGCAGGGTGGACATCACCATGTGGCCGGTCTGCGCAGCCTTGATGGCGATGTCGGCGGTTTCGAGATCGCGGATTTCGCCGACCATGATGACGTCGGGATCCTGCCGCAAAAAAGATTTCAGCGCGACCGAAAACGTCAGTCCCGCCTTGTCGTTGACGTTGACCTGGTTGATGCCGGGTAGCTGAATCTCCGCCGGGTCTTCTGCGGTCGAAATATTCACATCGGGTTTGTTGAGTATGTTCAGGCAGGTATACAGCGACACGGTTTTACCCGAGCCGGTCGGTCCGGTCACCAGCACCATGCCGTAAGGCCGCTGCACGGCGCTCATCAAAAGCTCTTTCTGGAACGGCTCGTAGCCCAGCGCCTCGATGCCCAGCTGAGCGCTGGTCGGATCAAGAATACGCATGACGATTTTTTCGCCATACAGCGTCGGCAGCGTACTGACCCGGAAATCAATGGCGCGGGTTTTTGACAACACCATTTTCATGCGGCCATCCTGTGGCACGCGCTTTTCCGATATATCCAGACGCGACAACACCTTGATGCGCGAGGCGACCTTGTCCTTGATCGCCATCGGCGGCTGCGCCACTTCGCCCAGAATGCCGTCCCGGCGATAACGGATGCGGTAATACTTTTCGTAAGGCTCGAAGTGGATATCGGATGCGCCCGCGTTGATAGCGTCCAGCATGATTTTTTGCAGGTAACGCACCACCGGCGCGTCGTCGATTTCGATGCCGCCGACATCTTGCTGCGACGTACTTTCTTCGTCTGCAAAATCCAGATTCAGGTCTTCTGCATTCAACACCGCCATGGTGTTGTCGGCAGCCTCGCCCATTTTCTGGATGAGTTTGCCCAGCTTGTCGTCTTCGACGACGACAGGCTCAATCGTTTGTCCAGTCTGGAATTTGACTTCATCCAGCGCTTGTAGGTTGGTGGGGTCTGAGGTCGCCACAAACAGGCGATTGCCACGCTGAAAGAGCGCCACCACCCGGCGTTTCTGGATCAACTTGGCATCCAGCAAACCCTGTGGCAGGCTGTCTGCCTCCATCGAGTCCAAATCCAGATACGGAAAGCCAAATGAGGTGGCCGCGAACTCAGCGATCTGATCCGCCTTGAATTTGCGCCCCTTGATCAATTCGGTCACAAACGACTCGCTAGCATCGTGCGCCCGCTTAAACGCGCCTTCGGCGTCCGGCTCCGTCAGCCAGCCATGGGTCACCATGGCGCGCGCCAGTCCGGTTAAGTTGATTGCATTACTCAAAGCAGCCATAGTCGGGTTCCTGTATCGAGCGTTTCCCGCCAGCGGGCAAGCGCTCGCAGCGGGAAATGATTCGCGGTGTCCGTGATGAAAAATAGCACGCTGGGCTGATATCAGCCTCGGCGATGACGGAGCAAGGAGGTTTACGGCGATTTTTCATCAAAATTGAGTGTGTCGCCCGGTGCCACCTCCTCACCGATTGAAGGCGGCGTGTGCGGCAGGGTAATCCGCGCCATTTTCACGGCTCGATCCTGCGTCTGCACGATTTCAACCGGTATTCCACAAAGCTTCAGACTCACCCCTGCTTCGGGAATGTCCTCAAACTGTTCCAGCAGTAGTCCATTCAGCGTTTTCGGGCCATCCAGCGGCATCGTCAACCCCAGTTTTCGGTTGAGGTGACGCAACATCACCGAGCCCTCCACCAGCCAGCTATCGTCTTCTTCCTGCCGGAAATAGCCCAGACTCGACGGTGCGTGCGTCGTAAACTCGCCGATCATTTCTTCCAGCAGGTCTTCCAGGGTTACCAGCCCCTGAAACTCGCCGTATTCATCGACCACCAACGCGAGGCGGCGCTGGCTGGTCTGAAAATTACGCAGCTGGGTAAACAGCGGGGTGCCGACGGGGACAAAATACGCAGGCTCAATATTTTCGCGCAACGCCGTCACATCAAAATCGTCTGTCGACAAGGCATGCAGCGCACGTCGCACATGCAATACCCCGAGCAGGTTATCCAGCGACCCCTCATACACCACCAACCGCGTGTGATGACTCGTAGTAATTTGCTGTCTGAGCCGTTCAGGCTCGTCAGCCAAATCAATCGCCTCGATCTGGCTGCGCGGCGTCATGACGTCGTCCACCGTAATATCTTCGAGCTCGAGCAGATTGACCAGGATCCGGTGGTGCTCGCTCGGCATCATGCCGGACGATTCCAGCACAATGGTGCGTAATTCAGCCAGCCCCAGACTGTTGCTCTGGCCGGGCTCAGGCTGCTTGATGCGCAGCAATTTGAGAAGACCCTGCACAAACAGGTTGACGAACCACACCACGGGGTAGGCCAGCTTCAGCAGCGGCGTCAACAAAAATGCGGCGGGATAGGCCACCCGCTCGGGGAACGCCGCGCCCAGCACCTTGGGCGTGACTTCACTGAACACCAGAATCAGAAACGTCAGCAGCAGCGTCGCCACCATCAACACCAGCTCGCCATCACCAAACAGGCGAATCGCCAGCACTGCCGACAAGGTACCCGACGCCGCGTTGACCAGATTATTGCCCAACAGAATTACGCCCAGCAGCTTATCGGTCTGATCCAGCAGCGCTTGCGCGCGCATCGCGCCACGATGACCGGAATCGGCCGCATGGCGCAAGCGATAGCGGTTGATCGCCATCATTGCCGTTTCAGACGCCGAAAAAAACGCCGAGGTCAGCAGCAAAACCACCAGCACACCAAACAGCGTGCTGGTTTCGATGTTATCCAATCACTCGCTCCCGCATCGGTCTCAATCAGCGTCTCAGCAAGACTTCGAGCACAAATTGCGTGCCGATGTACGCCAGCACCAACAGGATAAACCCCGTCATCGTCCAGATCAGCGCGGTACGTCCGCGCCAGCCGCGAAAGTGCCGCCCCAGCAGCAGGCCGCCAAACACCGCCCACGACAAGATCGCGAAAATCACCTTGTGGGTGAACTGCAAGGGTTGACCAAACAAGACTTCAGAAAACAAGATCCCGCTCACGACCGTCAGCGTCAACAACACAAAGCCTGCCGCAATGGTTTTGAACAGCACGGCTTCGAGAGTCAGCAAGGGCGGTGTGCCCCCTTCCATCGCCCGTCCCTGATGCAAGCGCTTTTCCAGCACCGTCATCAGCCCCGCATGGAGCGCTGCCACCGCCAACAGACCATAGGCCAGAAACGCCACCGCTAGGTGCACTCGCAGCGCGAGCTGGTTTGAATTGGGAATCGTATGGGTCGCGCTGAACACGGCCATCAGCAAGAGTGCCCCCGCCGCCAGCACATTGACCCACGCCTGTATGCGCAGCAGCGGGGCTCCGTGGCTCACCAGCCAATAAATCAGCGCTGTCAACCAAGCAATCGTCGAAAGCGAATTTCCCAGCCCCATCCGAATATCACCCGCCCCGAACAGCGACTCGGCCAGCGCCCACCCATGCGCCAGCAGCACGCCGGGGAGCAAAAACCGTAGCCAGTCTGGGTGCGATGCAGCGGGCTGACGCAACATGCGCCAGGCCATGAATCCGTACAACGCGCTGAGAGCAACCGGCAAAAGCGGGGACATTCGGTAAAATGGGAACGTAACCTGACCTATTATCCATGCCGCACCCAGCGGCAACAAGGAAGCCATGCTCGATAACCTCAGCGGACGCCTCGCCGGCGTCGTCAAACAACTACGCGGCCAGGCTCGCATCACCGAAACCAACGTCCAGGACACGCTGCGCCAGGTGCGCCTTGCGTTGCTTGAAGCCGACGTCGCCCTGCCGGTGGTCAAACAGTTCATCGAGGCGGTCAAAATCCGCGCGCTCGGCCAGGAAGTGCTCACCAGCCTGTCGCCCGGGCAAGCACTGATCGGCATCGTCCACGAAGAACTCACTCGGCTGATGGGCGGCGAAAATGCCGAACTCAACCTCGCGGCCACGCCGCCAGCGGTGATCCTGATGTCTGGTTTGCAGGGCTCAGGCAAGACCACCACCAGCGGAAAACTCGCGCTGCTGCTGAAAAACCGCAAGAAAAAAGTCCTGCTGTGTTCTGCCGATGTGTACCGCCCCGCTGCCATCGATCAGCTGCGCCAGCTCGGCAAACAGCTCGATGTCGATTTTTTTGAAGCGGGCGACGAACGCAACCCGCTGAAAATTGCCGCCGCCGCGCAGGATCACGCCCGCATTCAGTTTTACGATGTACTGATCGTCGATACCGCCGGCCGTCTGGCCATCGACGAAGCGATGATGGCTGAAATCGCCGCGCTGCATGCAAAGGTCAACCCGGTCGAAACGCTGTTTGTCGTTGACGCCATGCAGGGTCAGGACGCCGTCAATGTCGCCAAGGCGTTTAACGACGCCCTGCCGCTGACCGGCATCGTGCTCACCAAGCTCGACGGCGATTCGCGCGGCGGCGCGGCACTGTCGGTGCGTCACGTCACCGGCAAGCCGCTCAAGTTCATCGGCGTTAGCGAAAAACCCAACGGCCTTGAAGTCTTCCACCCTGAGCGCATGGCGCAGCGCATCCTCGGCATGGGCGACGTGCTGTCACTGATCGAGCAGGCGCAAGGCTCGGTCGATCTGGCCGAAGCCAAGAAACTCGCCGACAAGGTCAAGAAAGGCAAAGACTTCGACCTCGAAGACTTCAAGGCGCAAATCCAGCAGATGCGCAACATGGGCGGCCTCTCGGCGCTGATGGACAAACTTCCCGGTGCGGGGCAAATGAACCTGCCCGCCGGAGCCGACGAAAAGTCGATCAACCGCGTCGAAGGCATCATCAACAGCATGACACCCCTTGAAAGAAGAAAACCCGACCTCATCAAGGCCAGCCGCAAACGCCGCATCGCTGCCGGGGCAGGCGTGCAGGTGCAGGAAGTCAACAAGCTGCTCAACCAGTTCGAGCAAGCGCAAAAAATGATGAAAATGATGGGTAAAGGCGGCCTCGGCAAAATGATGCGCGGCATGAAGGGCATGTTGCCCGGCATGCGATAAACACAACGACCCGACCCACCTTCAGGAAACCCCATGCATCTCACCGCTGACACCAGCGCCATCTGGCGCAACCACACCGACATCGCCGACACCCCCGGTTTGGCGATTCGCACCACCTATCCCAACAACTCGGACGGCGTCGAAGTCATGCTCGAACAATGGCAGGCGGGCACCTCGGAACCGCCCCACGCCCATCCCGGTGACGACATGACCGTCGTCGTCGAAGGCGAAATGGTGATCCAGTTCTACACCCTCGAATCCGGCAAACTCGTGCGCGACGGCGCGCCCCTCACCCTGCGCCAAGGTGAAACCGGCTACATCCAGGGCGGACGCATCCACGACGCTCGCTACACCCAGGCCTGCAAGCTGGTGTTCGTGCACGATCGGGCGTTCGCGTTTCAGGGCTACAGCGCGGAAATCGCGGGCTGAGTCCAGGTTATAGCCAAACACTTGATTTTGGGTATAATTCGCGGTTTTCTCCGTTTCCCCGGTGGGTTAAATCATGGTTGTTATTCGTCTTTCGCGCGGCGGCGCTAAAAACCGTCCTTTCTACAATGTGGTGGTAGCTGATTCACGCTGCCGTCGCGATGGCCGCTTCATCGAGCGCGTCGGGTTTTACAACCCCACCGCTTCGGCCGGTGCTGAAGGCCTCCGTCTGAACGCTGAACGCATTGGCTACTGGGTCGGTAACGGCGCGCAGCTGTCCGATACCGTTGCCCGTCTGGTCAAACAGAACAAACCCGCTGCCGTCGCTGCCTAATTGAATAACGACTATGTCGTTATGGGGCGCATTGCCGCTCCGTTTGGTGTCAAAGGCTGGGTCAAGGTGCAATCGTTCTCCGACGACCCCGCCACGTTGATGGAATACGAATCCTGGCGCATCGGTCGCGACGCGCAACACCGACAGTTCACCGTCGAGGCTGTTCAGGATCACAGCAATGGCTGGGTCGCTAAACTGGCGGGCATCGATGACCGCGACGCAGCGTTTGCCCTGCGCGGCCAGGAAATTTCGGTGGCAAAAAGCAGCTTGCCACCGCCCGCCGACGGCGAGTATTTCTGGTCGGATTTGATCGGCCTCACCGCCGTCAACCGCGAAGGCGTTGAGTTGGGCAAGGTAGACAGCTTGATGGAAACCGGCGCGCACGATCTGCTGGTGGTCAAGGGCACACGGGAACATCTGATCCCGTTCATCGCGCAGTTTGTGGGTGCAGTAGATATTGCCGCCGGTCGGATCGAAGTGGACTGGGGTGAAGATTTTTAGCGGCGAAGATGACTAAAGGAGAAGTGTGTGCGGTTTGATGCCATCACGCTTTTCCCCGAGATGTTCGATGCCGTACTGGATTACGGCATCACCCGGCGGGCGCTGGATCGCGGCCTGTATCGGTTCAAATCGTGGAACCCGCGCGATTTTACCGACGATCCGCACCGCACCGTAGATGACCGCCCCTACGGCGGCGGCCCCGGGATGCTGATGCAGGCCGAGCCGCTGGATCGCGCGTTGAACGCGGTGCAACAGGAACTGGCGACAGAAGATTTGACGCCCTGGGTGGTGCATTTTTCGCCCCGGGGTCGCCCGCTCGATCATCAGCGGGTGATGCAATTGTTGAAACAACCCGCGCTGGTTTTATTGTGCGGGCGCTACGAAGGCATCGACGAGCGGCTGTTGCAGCGCCGTGTGAACGAAGAAATCTCGCTCGGCGATTTTGTGTTGTCCGGCGGTGAACTGCCCGCGCTGGCGCTGATGGATGCGTTGATCCGCCAGCTACCGGGCGCACTGGGCGACGCCGAATCGGCCGCACAGGACTCGTTCACCCACGGCCTGCTCGACTGCCCGCACTACACCCGGCCCGAAGTCTGGCAGGGCATGGCGGTGCCGGACGTGCTGAAAGGCGGCAACCACGCGGCGATCGCCAAATGGCGACACGCCGAAAGCCTGCGCCTCACCGCGCAGCACCGGCCAGATTTACTGGCCACGGATGATTTGGCGACGATGCAGCAAAAACAGGATTAACCCGCCAGCCCACGCTGGCAGGTCATAAAGCGGCTCCGAACGGAGCCAACGTGAAACGGCGTAATGTCCATCCCCCCGGATGCACCTATGACGCCAGATTGAAAAGGAAGCAACGATGAACATCATCGAGCAACTCGAAC
Source organism: Thiobacillus sp. (assembly GCA_040080645.1). Classification (GTDB taxonomy): domain Bacteria; phylum Pseudomonadota; class Gammaproteobacteria; order Burkholderiales; family Thiobacillaceae; genus Thiobacillus. The sequence goes on along the minus strand of JBEBIA010000010.1, from coordinate 25,546 downwards.
AGGAAGAAATCGCCCGCCTGGGCAAAACCCTCCCCGACTTCGCCCCCGGCGACACCGTCGTCGTGCAGGTCAAAGTGAAAGAAGGCACGCGCGAGCGTCTGCAGGCTTACGAAGGCGTCGTCATCGCCAAGCGTAACCGCGGCCTCAACTCCGCATTCACCGTGCGCAAAATCTCCGCCGGCGAAGGCGTCGAGCGCACCTTCCAGACCTACTCCCCGCTGGTTGCCGCCGTCGAAGTCAAGCGCCGTGGCGACGTCCGCCGCGCCAAGCTCTACTATCTGCGCGAGCGTTCCGGCAAGTCTGCACGCATCAAGGAAAAACTGCCCGCCCGCAAGGTCAAAGGTGGCGCTGCTGCACCGGCTGCCGAATAAAACCGGTACACGTTGCAATGCAAAAACGCCCGCGTCATGCGGGCGTTTTTGTTTTTGTGCTCAGCGTGTATGGCTGAATCCGACCCTGAAGAGACATTCAGGAAATCCAAAAAACAGCTAAGTTCTGCGTTTTATAACTTCTCCCAACCACAGTAATTTGAGACTTGGCCGAAAGTACACTATTCACGAAAAGCGATTTTTTTCACCATTGGTGAATATTTATTGACTTATTCTATTATTCGTATTCTAATTAAGTCTGGCTAGGCGAATCGCCTAGGTGTGTTCTTTAAGAAATTCCTGATATTCCCGCGAAACGATAGGTCAGCGTTGTATCGCCTGGTTTCCAGGCTGCTCTGACATCCAGCGTTGGAGAGTTTCGGTGCCTACAGTCGGTTCACGCCGTCCGTAGCGCGAAGTCCGCTCACGCGTGCAGGTGCTTGGCACTGCGCGTAATAACGGGGCTTCCTAATGGCCGATTAGTCTGGTGTTGGGCTTGCGCATCGAGTTGGTCCCTTTCGGCCAATCGCTTTCTACGGGGCTTCGGCGCTTTTGCCGAGATGCAGGAGTAATCCATGACATATGGACACTTAAAGAACCACATCGCGCGGTTGAAAACGCTGCGTGATGCATATCACGACCAACTCGATGCTGGCGCTCTGGCAGAGCTCGATGACGTACTTCAACAGCTCACAAGGCTGGCGAAGTCCGGAGAGCGGGATGTCCCGCTTGATGCACTCGCAATGCGGGTGCTTCTTATCATCGACACCGTGCTCAGGCTAGTCACGAATCTGACTGACCTGATGCGGTGATGGGCGGACCAAGAAGCAGCAAGCCCAATATTTCTGTGTGATTGGATAGCACAATGAACGTAGGGCAAGCCATTAAGATGTGCCGGACTCGGCGGGGTGTTTCCCAAGCCGCTCTGGCTAGTCGTGCCCATTGTTCCGTTTCATACCTCTCGATGCTGGAGAACAATCAGCGCGATCCCACCCTTTCTACACTTACGAAAGTTGCCCAAGCATTGAACGTCCCTATCGGGATATTGTTCTTCCTAGCTTCCGAGCATGGTGAACTGACAGGAATGGATAAGGAACTGGCTGGAGAGTTGGCGCGGACCGCTTTGGAGTTGTTGAGTGAACCTGTCACCGAGCAGCTCCCCTTCGTATAAGGGAACCCCGATTCGCAGTCTCGAATCGCTCGCGAAAGCGCTGGGCGTAACGAGCCACAGGATGCTCAACGTTAGCAAAAACGCCAACGAGCTTTACCGTCTTGCCAAGGAAAAACTAAAGTCTGATGGCACGGTTCGCCAAACCTACGATGCCTTGCCTCTACTCAAAGACATCCAACGACGTATCAAATTCAACATTTTGGACCGGGTCAGATTCCCAGCCTATCTTACGGGCAGCATTAAAGGGCGAGATTACAAAACCAACGCTGAGCTGCACCAAGGAGCCGTAATTGTAATTACGGAAGATATTGGCAGTTTCTTCCCCTCTACTACACATGAGCACGTGTTCGATATATGGAGACATTTCTTCGATTTTTCTCCTGAGGTGGCCGAATGCCTAAGCGCGCTTACTTCTCGCTATGGCGAGCTCCCTCAAGGAGCCACCACAAGCCCACAACTTGCCAACCTCGTGTTCTGGCGGAATGAACCTCAACTACATGATCGGCTACACGCTGAGGGGATCATTTATTCTCGCTTTGTGGACGATGTCGCCGCTTCATCACGCACTCTCATTACATCCGAAAAAAAACGCGAGATCATCGCTGCCATTTACGGCCTGATGCTGCACAAGGGCTACAAGCCTAAGCGTCAAAAGCACGAATTGAAAACCAGCCGGGAGAGGATGGCGGTAACAACGCTCACAGTGAATCAGAAACCTGGCATTGCACAGACAGAACGTGCGCGAATCCGAGCTGCCGTTCATCATTTGGAACAAGTGGCTTTGCTCGATCATAGCGACATCAGTCAAAGCCAGGAATTCAAAAGTGTCCTTGGTAAAGTGAACAATCTAAGCCGCTTCCATTCAGGTGAGGCTAAATTGCTCAAAGACCGCTTGGCGCGTCTCCGCACCTTGAGTCATGGAACGAATAACAACTGAGGACACAGTTTCAATGTGGTTTGAAGGTCTGTTCCTTGCCGATTTCAGACTGACGGCCTTCGCTCCTCCAAGGCTCAGCTAAAATCCCCTCATGCCCACCTATGACACCATCCTTGATGCTCCCCCCTGCCGCCTGGGCGCATGCTTCACGGGCGAGGCGCTGACGCGGCTGGATTTTCTGGGTGCGGACGCCCGGGTGTCGGCCAGGCGGGATGCCCGCGCTGCGCATTTGTCGGCCCAGCTCGACGCCTACTGGGCTGATCCCGCGCACGCATTCGACCTTTTATTTGTGCCGCAGGGCACGCCGTTTCAGTTGCGCGTATGGCGGGCGTTGCTGGCTGTGCCCGCTGGCAATCCGACGACCTACGGCGCGCTGGCGAAGCAGCTTGGCACGGCCGCTCGCGCGCTGGGGCAGGCGTGCGGCTCGAATCCGCTGCCGATTCTGATTCCCTGCCATCGCGTGGTAGCGGCCAACGGGCTGGGCGGGTTCATGCACGCGGCGAGCGGCGCGCCGCTGGATGTGAAAAGCTGGTTGCTGGCGCATGAGCGCGACGGGCGCGCTTCCCCTTCTCCAACCCTTTCCCGGAGGGAGAGCACCCTGAAGGGCATAAAGGGGCAAACGTAATGCCCGAACCGATTAACACGCTGATTGACACCTTCTGCGATCACCTGTGGCTGGAAGACGGGCTGGCGACGCTGACACTTTCTGCGTACCGGCGCGACTTGCAGACGCTGGGCGACTGGCTGAATAAAACATACAGCAAACCGCTCGACGCGGCGCAGGCGGGCGATATCGAAGCCTATCTCGCCTGGCGTTTTGCGCAGCACAGCAAGCCGCGCAGCGCGGCGCGCTACACCTCGTCGCTGAAGCGTTTTTACCGCTACCTGCTGCGCGAGAATCGCATCGCCGCCGACCCCACGCTCAATCTCGATAGCCCGAAACTGCCGCGTTCGCTGCCAAAGACGCTTTCCGAAGCCGAAGTTGAACGCCTGCTCGACAGTGCATCGGACACCACGCCGCTCGACCTGCGCGACCGCGCGATGCTGGAAACGCTTTACGCCACGGGCTTGCGCGTCTCGGAATTGGTGGGGCTGAAGCTGACGATGCTGAACGTGCGCGACGGTGTGCTGCGCGTCACTGGCAAGGGCAGCAAGGACAGGCTGGTGCCGCTGGGTGAGGAAGCGGCCAACTGGCTGCAACGTTATCTGAATGAGGCGCGCCCGGCACTGATGAAACGCGCGCTGTGCGATCAGGTGTTCGTGACGCCGCGCAGTGCGGGCATGACGCGGCAGGCGTTCTGGTATCTCATCAAGCGACGGGCGCGTGCCGCCGGTATTGAGCGCGCGCTGTCACCGCACACGCTGCGCCACGCCTTCGCCACGCACCTGCTCAACCACGGCGCGGATTTGCGCGTGGTGCAGATGCTCCTCGGGCACAGCGATATTTCAACGACGCAGATTTACACCCATGTGGCGCGCGAGCGTTTGAAGACATTGCACGCGACGCATCATCCTCGCGGCTGACTCAATCTATCGATGTTTCCTAAACACATAACGGCCACACTCGATTGCCGTTTTAGGTGGGGCGGAAAAGCGCCCTGAAGGGCATAAACTCCGCGCCTTCCGCCGTATGGATGCCTCGCATTCGGCGGATAACGGCCTGCAGCCTCATCCGCCCTACACAAAACTGGCGATGTTATGAATGATGGAAGTCTCAATAGGTTCAAACCCGCGTGCTGCGCTTGGCCAAATAAAACCACTCCTGTCCCGGCTGCGCGGCGGGGTTGGGGAACACGACGTAGCCGTCTGCTTCTGCGGTCACCGGAGTGCCGTCATGGCGCGTGCCGATGACCTCGCCTGCGCGCACTGGATCGAAGCTCGCCCAGCTGCGCGCGAAAGTATCGTCGGCGTGGGCACGGTCGATCACGGTGTACAGACGCAGCGCTTCGGTTTGCGTGACGGGCGCGGGGGCGGCGCTGTCGCTCAACCCGAGGTGTGCCAAGGTGTTACGAATCGCACAGTAGGCCACCTCGGGCGCGGCAGGATCGTCGTGCTGCCCGCATTCCAGCGTGAGCGCGATGCCGCCGTGGGCGCGCATGAATTCGGTGGTGCCGACGCCGTAGCGCGCGTCCGCCTCGCGTGCTGAAACGCCCGCCGCCACCCGCCGCGCAACGCCAGCCGCGTAGGTATCCAGCCAGCCATCGACAAAACGCTGCACGCCCAGCCGCAGCGCCAGCGCGGTTTCTTCCGCCGCGCGGGCAAAGGGTTCGAGCGTACCCGAGTTGTCTTCCGGTCCCAGCATGACAAACGGCTGCCCGGCGGTGTGGAACGAATGAAGATCGAGCAACACGTCATGCTGCGCCAGCAGCGGACACAGCCAGTTGGCGATTTGATCTTCGAATTCGGCGGGCGTGTCGGTCGGCGCCAGGTTGCGGTTGAGATTGCGGTCGCCCATGCGCCGATGGTTGGCGTAGGCCAGCGGGTTAGTCACGGGCACAAAGGTCACGCTGCCCGCGATCAGATTCAGCTGCCCGGATTCAATTTCGCCGATCACGCGGCGGATCGCCTGCGTGCCGCAGGTTTCGTTGCCGTGCACGGCACCGAGCACGATCAGACGGTTGCCGGGCTGGGTCGCCTGAAAATGCTGTGAGTGAAAAGTCCAGGCCATGTCAGCTCCCCGCCTTCACCAATAAACTGATCCCGGAGACCATCAGCAGGCCGCCAATCAACTGCGCCATGCGTGCCGCGTCCACGCCAATGTGCGCCCGGTTGCCCGCATACAATGCGCCCATCACGACAGGCAGTGCCACCAGATAGCTCATCCAGAGTTGTTTGGTCATCAGCAAGCCGGCCAGCAGAAAACTCGCAATACGCATCAGCCCCTCAGCAAAAAAAGTGGCCGACAGCGAGGCTCGCAGCGCACCTTTATCGCGGATGCGATGCGCCAGATAAATCACGTAAGGCGGCCCGCCCGTGCCGAACAAGCCGCCCACTGTGCCGCCAGTCAGCGAGGCGGGAATCGCCCAGAATCGTGAAACCGGTTTGTCGCCCTGCCAATTCAGCAGACTGCGCACGGCAAAAATCATGATGAACACAGCAAGCGCAATCAGCATGGGGGCTTGCGGCAGCCTGACGAGCAAATGCGTACCCAGCGTGACACCGATCAGACTGAACGGAAAAAGGATGCTGATTTCATTCCACTGCACCTTTTTGAAATGCAAGCCGCCGATCACGATGGAGGCGGTGAAATCGAGCAAAAGCATCAGCGGCACGACAAATTTCAGCGGCAAGAACAAGGCCAGCAAAGGCACCGCAATCAGACCGGAGCCAAAGCCGGTGATGCCACGGATGAAATACGCCGCCAGCAAAGTTGCGGCGGCCAGTGCGATCTGTTCGGCGCTCACGTGCGGCTGCCACGCTCAATCGTGATGCCCAGTTCCTTGATGCCCGGCACGATGGCGAATTTTGTCACCGACACCTTCACCCACGGCGCGCCAAACTCGTCGCGCACGATGGCCGCGACATGTTCGGCCACCGATTCGACCAGCGTGATCGGCTGCGGCGCGTTGTGCAGATAGTCTTTCACCCGCTTGGCCACGGCACCGTAGTCGATGGTGTCGGCAACGTTGTCAGTGCCGCCCGCCTTGCTATCGGGCAGGCCGATTTCGAGATCGAGCCGCACCGGTTGCGGCACTTTGCGTTCCCACTCGTATATGCCGATAATCAGTTCGAGACGAAAGTCCCGCAAAAATAGAATGTCCATCACGCCGTGCCCACACCGGGCTTGATCCAAACCGTCGATTTTACTGACTTATGACCACACTGTTGCTGATTGTCTGCGCCTATCTCATCGGCTCACTCTCCTTTGCCGTCATCGTCAGCAAATGCATGCGCCTGCCCGACCCGCGCAGTTTCGGCTCGGGCAACCCCGGCGCGACCAACGTATTGCGCACCGGACGCAAAGCGGCCGCCGTGCTGACTTTGCTCGGCGATGCCGCCAAAGGCTGGGTGGCCGTGGTCGGCGCGCGAGCGCTGGGTGCCGACGACAACACCGTGTTGCTGTGCGCGCTGGCCGTATTCATCGGCCACCTGTATCCGGTGTTTTTCGGTTTCAAGGGCGGCAAAGGCGTCGCCACGGCACTCGGCGTGCTGTTGGGGCTGAATCCCTGGCTGGGTCTGGCGTGTCTGGCGACCTGGCTGGCGATGGCGGGGCTGTTCCGCATTTCCTCGCTGTCGGCGCTCGTCACCGCCCTGCTTGCACCGGTCTATGCCACGCTGCTGATGGGCTGGGGCAATGCTGCGCAATGCGTACTGGCGCTCACCCTGTTGCTGATCTATCGTCACAAGGACAACCTGATCAAACTCGCCCAAGGCGAAGAAGGCCGCATCGGTAAACCCACCTGACCCCCCCATTACTCATGGCGCTATTCGAAAAATCCATCAGCTACGCCAAAGACAGCCTCGCCGAAGTCTCGCGCGAAGCGATCGATCACGCGGGTGAACGGCTCGGTGCAGTCGTCAAGGAGGGCGTCTCGCAGGCGGGCAGCGAACTCAAGGATGTCATCTGGCGCGCCAGCCAGGAAATCGACGCCAAGCTCGACAAAATTTCTGACGAGTTGCACGAGCAACGCCAGTTCACCAAAGACGACGTGCGCGAACTGGTCGATTACGCAGGCGACAAACTCGGTGCGATGCTCGATCAGCGCATGGCCGTCGCCAAAGCAGAAATCTCCTCGCTGGTGCAGGACAAAGTCGAATACTTCAAACGCGAAATCGACGGCTTTTTCATCGAGCGCCAGCGCGACCTCGCGCGCGAGCGGCGGCGGCTGTTCATCAACATCGCCATTGCGATCCTCGCCTCGCTCTCGCTCGGCTTCGTCTCCTGGCTGTATCACCGCTACGTCGGCGGCGAACTCGACCTCTTCGCCATGTTCCGCATCGTCTTCGCCTCGCTCGTCGGCGGCTGGGGCGCGTATCTCGCCGTGCGCGTCGTGCGGCGCTGGCTGTCGATGTCGGAACACAAAAAAGACACCCTGTTTCTGGTCAGCCGCTACTGGGGTGTGCTGCGCCCGGAAAGCGTCTTCGGCACCCTGGTGTTGGTATGCCTGATCGCAGTGCTGGTAGGGCTGCTGCTGTTCCCTGATCAGTTTGCGCAACTGGCCGGCGGCGAACAATGGCTGAAGACGCTGCGTGAGGCGTACCCGATGTTGCGACGGTGAATCGCACACATGCTACATAGCTAGACCCGAACATGTTCTACCGGGCGATCGCCCGGCGCAGGCCATGCTGGAGCGGATCGCCGCGTTCCGGCAGTCGCCGCCGGAAGCGGGGTGGGATGGGGTTTGGGTGGCGACGGGGAAAGAGGGTCAATCAAGCCAGCTTCTTGCCAAGCCTGTAATGTTGTGGGGATAGTCTCTTGGTTGAATCGAAAGCAGACTTGTAGGCAAGCATTTCCCAAAGCCAAGCTTCCTGGATTTCGTATTGAGGGTTGTAAAGAACCCAAACTAAATAATCCCATTCGTAGTTTGTGGCTTTGGGTACCCAAGTGACCGAACTACCGGGTTTTCCGCTTGGCCGGTTACCTTTTACTTGGTAGCGGTTGCCTTTGAAAACGAAGTCGTAGCCTCTTTGAACTGAGGTCATGCCTTGCATGGTGGCTGAGTATTCTTCCAACGAACAACCCACTAATCGGGCGGCGTCAAACTCAGATAAAGCTGAAGTGATGGACGGGGCATTGCCAAATGCGCTTTCCCAAGCAAGCACGGTCTCTACCAGGCGTTCCCGTAGCGAATCTGGGGTCAGCTTCAAGCGGCCTCCGCATGTAGCCGTACCCCCAGCGCCCGCGCAACTTTCAGCACGGTCGCAAAGCTCGGATTGCCGTTTTCGCTGAGCGCCTTGTATAAGCTCTCCCGACTCAATCCCGCATCACGCGCCACCTGCGACATGCCTTTCGCGCGGGCGATGTCGCCGAGTGCGCGGGCGATACCGGCGGCGTCGTCCGGTGCATCTTCCAGCCAGGCGTCGAGATAGGCGGCCATCTCCTCGGGCGTGCGCAGTTGCTCGGCCACATCGTAGGGCACGGTTTTGGTCTTGACGGTAGGTTTGGCTGTCGTCTTGGGCATGGCTTTACTCCTGCAGGTTGCTGGCGAGGGCGAAGGCGGTCTTGATGTCCCGCTGCTGCGTGGATTTGTCGCCGCCCGCCAGCAGGATGATCAGTTCGCCGTTGCGCTCGGTGTAGTACACCCGGTAGCCGGGGCCGACGTCGATCTTGAGTTCCGAGATGCCGTGCGTGAGATTGCGATGCTGGCCTGGATTGCCGTGCGCCAGCCGATCCACGCGCATCTGGATGCGGGCGCGGCTGGCACGGTCTTTCAGGTCGTCGATCCAGTCGCGGTAGGCTTCGGTCATCGATACGCGCATGACCGAAGTGTATCCCATGTGCTACAGGTGTCAAGAAGGGTGTGGGGAGGTCTTATTCCATTTCCAGATTGAAAATCTCTTTGTCGGTTTCGCCTTACCCGCAAGTACCCGAAGGGCATAAAGGGTAGGCCGTGGTTGTAAAGCCGCTGAAGCCCTAAAGGACTCCGATCCACTACGGGCTGAAGCCGCGTGTGGAATCGTATGCGGCAACAACCACGCACTGCCTTGCTACAGCACTGTCTGCGGCTCGCCTTCGCGATCTTTTCAATCTGGAAATGGAATAAGCAAGAGGCTACAACACCCCGCGCTCAATCTCGTGCAGATAGATAAACGCCGGCGCTTTGACGCCTGCCTGCTCTCTGATTTCCACCAACTCTGGTGACTCAAAGAAACGCCGAGCGTTATCCAGCGACGACCACGCTGAAAAATGGACGATGTGATTGGCGTCGTGGTCGTAGTGCAGCAATTGGTAGCTGATTTCGCCCGCGCGCTTTCGGATGTCGGCGGCCTGATCGAACACAGTTTTCCAGGCCGGATAAGACGCGACTTCGTGAATGATCAAAACGTGCTGCATGTGTCTCCCCGTCCCACAGTGGCGTTGAGCGCAGCCTATACTGCCTCCAGCGTTGCCAACTCCCAGCGCGGTTTGATGGCGAAACCTAAATCGGTGACTCCGCCCTGCGCCATGCGCTGCGCCCCGGCGAACGCGATCATCGCGCCGTTGTCGGTGCAGAATTCCAGCTTGGGATAAAACACGTCGATGCCGCGTTGATTGGCGCGCGCGGTAAGTTCGGCGCGTAAACGCCGGTTTGCGCCGACGCCGCCCGCCACTACCAAGCGGGCCGCGCCACTGTGCTTGCACGCGGCAAGACTTTTGTTCACCAGTACTTCGACCGCTGCGGCCTGAAACGCGGCGGCAATATCCGGCGCAGCTTCCAGTCCGGCTTTTTTGACCAGTGTGAGCACGGCGGTTTTCAGGCCGCTGAAACTGAAATCAAAATCGCCGGAATTCAGCATCGGGCGCGGCAAGGCAAAGCGCGCGTCGTCGCCGCTGTCGGCCAGTTTTGATAGCACCGGGCCGCCGGGATAACCCAGCCCCAACAGTTGCGCGGTCTTGTCGAAGGCTTCGCCCGCCGCGTCGTCGAGCGTTTCGCCGAGCAGGGTGTAGCGGCCCACGCCGTCCACCCGCATCAGCTGCGTGTGCCCGCCCGACACCAGCAGGGCGACGAAGGGAAACGCGGGTGGCGTGTCGGAAATCAGCGGCGACAGCATGTGGCCTTCGAGGTGATGCACGCCGACGGCGGGAATATTCAGCGCATACGCCAGCGCGCGCGCCATGCCCGCGCCCACCAGCAGCGCACCGGCCAGCCCCGGACCCTGGGTGTAGGCAATGCCATTCAAATCATCGAGTGAGCGCCCGCTTTCAGTTAACACCTGTCGGGTCAACGGCAGCACGCGGCGGATGTGGTCGCGCGACGCCAGCTCCGGCACCACGCCACCGTAGTCGTTATGCATGGCAATCTGCGAGTACAGCACGTGCGCGAGCAGGCCGTGTTCGCTGTCATAGAGCGCGACACCAGTCTCGTCGCAAGAAGATTCAATACCAAGTACCAACATGGGGTAAAGGGGAAAACGGTGGGGGACTGGAAAAAAGCCTGAAGGCTTGTTATTATTCTCGTTTTTCCAGTTCACAGGAAGCTTCTCCGGAAGCACGCACCCATGCCTCACGTTAAAGTCAAAGAAAACGAGCCGTTCGATGTTGCCCTGCGCCGTTTCAAGCGTTCCATCGAAAAAGTCGGTCTGCTGACCGAGTTGCGCGCCCGCGAGTTTTACGAAAAGCCCACCGCTGAGCGTAAGCGCAAGCTGGCTGCTGCGGTCAAGCGCCAGAGCAAGCGCCTGCGCGGCCAGCAACTCCCCCCCAAGATGTATTGATTCTGCCCTGCGCAGAACATCGTTCATCCCGTGTCGCTCAAGGAACGCATTACTGACGACATGAAAACGGCCATGCGCGCGAAGGACACTGCGCGCCTCGGCACGATCCGTTTGCTGCTGGCTGCGGTCAAGCAGAAAGAAATTGACGAGCGGATTGAACTCGACGATGCCAGTATCAGCAGCATCGTCGAAAAACTCATCAAGCAACGCAAAGATTCCATCAGCCAGTTTGCAGCCGCAAACCGGGATGATCTGGTGGCCGTTGAGCAGGCTGAGCTTGCCGTGCTGCAAGCCTATCTCCCCGAGCAGTTTTCCGCCGCCGAAGTCGAAGCGGCTGTCGCAGCGGCGATTGCCGAATCGGGCGCAGCCAGCGCCAAGGACATGGGTAAAGTCATGGGGCTGCTCAAAGCCCGTCTTGCTGGCCGTGCCGACATGGGACATGTGTCGGCGCTCATCAAAAGCCATCTAAGCTAGCCTCCAGCCGTTCGGCTGGGTTTATCATGCGGCGACCATGATCCCGCGCGATTTCATCGATACCCTGCTCACTCGCGTTGACATCGTTGACGTGATCGACCGGCGTGTGCCGCTGAAAAAAGCCGGTCAAAATTACCAGGCCTGCTGTCCGTTCCACAGCGAAAAATCACCGTCATTTACAGTGAGTCCGACCAAGCAGTTTTATCACTGCTTCGGCTGCGGCGCACACGGCACCGCGCTCGGTTTCCTGATGGAATACGAGCACATGGCCTTCCCCGATGCGGTGGCCGCACTGGCGCAGGATGTAGGGCTGGCAGTGCCTGAATCTGCTCACGAACCCGACCGCCCCAGGCCACCACCCGCCTTGTGGGATGTGTTGGCGCAAGCCGCGCAGTTCTACCGGCAACAGCTCAAGCAATCGCCGCTCGCGATTGAATATCTCAAGCGGCGCGGTCTCACGGGGCAGGTTGCGGCGCGTTATGGCCTGGGATATGCCCCCGACGGATCGCCGCTGAAACAGGTTTTTCCCGAGTATCAGGCCGATACGCTCGCCGCATCCGGCATGGTGATCGACGGTGAGCGCGGACGCTACGACCGCTTCCGCGACCGCATCATGTTCCCGATCAAAAACATCAAGGGACAGGTCATCGGATTTGGTGGGCGCGTGCTGGATCGTGGCGAACCCAAATACCTGAACTCCCCCGAAACGCCGCTATTTCATAAAGGCTCCGAGCTGTATGGCCTGTTCGAAGCGCGCGCTGCCATCAAGGCTGCGGGGCGCGCCATCGTGGTCGAAGGGTATATGGACGTCGTCGCGCTGGCGCAGCACGGGGTTGAATTCGCCGTGGCGGCGCTGGGAACCGCCACGACACCGATTCATGCCCGCACGCTGTTGCGTCATACCGACCAATTGATCTATGCCTTTGATGGCGATAACGCCGGCCGCAAGGCGGCCTGGCGCGCATTGGAAAACACGCTGGAAGCCTTGCAAGACGGGAAGGAAGTCCGCTTTCTGTTCTTGCCTGAGGGCGAGGATCCCGATAGCTATATCCGCCAGCATGGTGATACACAATTTCTAAAGTTGCTCGACACCGACACGTTGCCGCTGTCCGCTTTTTTATTACGCGAACTGGCACGCGACCGCGCGCTCAACAGCCAGGAAGGCCGCGCAGCATTGCTCAAAGCAGCCAAACCGCTGCTCGATAAAATCGGTGCACCCTTGCTGGCGGGATTGATCCGCCGCCAGCTGGCCGATCTGGTGCAACTTGCACCCGACGAATTGCCGGGTTACGGGCTAGCGTCGTCGCACCGCCGCAGCCGGGCACCCCTTCCGATTCGACGAGTCGCCCCGTCGCGGCTGCGCAATCTGGCGCGCGCGTTGCTGATGCTGCCGCACCGCGCGGCTGAAATCGAAGCGCCCTGGCTTGATCTCGAAGACCCACTCGGAACGGCCACCCAGACACTGGCCGACTGGTTACGCAGCCAGCCCACCTCGACCTTACCGGTTTTAATGGAAGCAGCGCGCGGCAGCACACTTGAATCACTGGTGGATGAACTCTCTGCCGACCTGCTAGACAAAGCAGACAACTGGGACTGGGACGCCGAGTTTGAAAATTCCGTTGCACAAATACGCGAACATTGGCGCTTGCGCCGCAAACAAAACCTGAGCGCCCGCCCGCTCAGCAGCCTGAGCGAGGCGGAACGGCAGGAATTAACCCACCTGCTGGCACATTCCTCGCTTCCCCCGAAATAGAGACAAACCCATGATTTGTAGTATAATTTCGGGTTTTTAGTTGATTCAACCCTGTTTCCTGTCGCGCGTTGCGCCGGGATCAATGAATGAGTCAGCCCGCCCTCGCAGCGGGCTCACAAGCGGAGAATTCCTGTGGCAAGACCTGGAAGAAAAGCTGGCGGTAGCGCCAAAAAAACAGAAACCGTCCAGCCGCACAAAGTGCTGACACCGGTTGAAGCAGAGGCACGCCGCACTCAACTCAAAAACCTGATTGTGCTCGGCAAGGAACGGGGATTCCTGACCTACGCCGAAATCAACGACCATCTGCCCGACGAAGTGCTCGACGCCGAACAGATCGAAGGCGTCATCAGCATGATCAACGACATGGGCATTCAGGTGTATGACGAAGCGCCCGACGCCGAAACCCTGCTGATGCAGGAAGCCACGCCCGCCGTGGCCGACGAAGACGTCGTGGCAGAAGCCGAGCAGGCGCTGACAACGGTCGATTCCGAATTTGGCCGCACCACCGACCCGGTGCGCATGTATATGCGCGAGATGGGCTCGGTTGATCTTCTCACGCGCGAAGGCGAAATCGAAATCGCCAAACGCATCGAAGAAGGTCTGCGCCATATGGTGATGGCCATTTCTTCGTGCCCGCTCACGATTCAGCAGATTCTCGACATGGCGACGCAAGTCGAAAAAGACGAGATGAAAATCGACGAGCTGATCGATGGCTTTGTTGAAATTGAAAGTGAAGCCGCTGCCGCCGAACCGCAAGACACGCCCGCCGAGGAAGACATTGACGAAGACGACGAAGATGCCAAAGCAGCCGTCGCCGCCGCCAATTTGTCCCAGCTGAAAGCTGAAGCGCTGGCACAGTTTGACTACATTCGCAAAGCCTACAAGAAAGCGCAGGCGGCACACACCAAGTACGGCCTCGGTAGCGCACAGCATCTCAAGGCACAGAACGAAGTTACCGAACTCCTGATGGCGATCCGTTTCTCAGTGCGTCAGGTTGACGGGCTGTGCGAACAAATCCGCAATGCCGTAGAAGAAGTCCGTTCACACGAACGCAAAATCATGGATTTCTGCGTCAACCGTTCCGGGATGCCGCGCCCGCATTTCATCAAAACCTTCCCCGGTAATGAAACCACGCTGGCCTGGGTAGACAAGGAAATCGCCGCCAAAAAAGGCTATTGCTCGACGCTTGCCAAAGTGCAATACGAAGTGAAGGCACATCAGGAAGCTCTAATCGCGATGCAGGATCGCGTCGGCTTGCCGATCAAAAACCTGAAAGACATCAACAAACAGATGTCTACCGGCGAAGCCAAGGCGCGCCGCGCCAAGCGCGAAATGATCGAGGCCAACCTGCGCTTGGTGATCTCCATCGCCAAGAAATACACCAACCGTGGTTTGCAGTTCCTCGACTTGATCCAGGAAGGCAACATCGGCCTGATGAAAGCGGTCGACAAATTCGAATACCGTCGCGGCTACAAGTTTTCGACCTACGCCACCTGGTGGATTCGCCAGGCCATCACGCGTTCGATCGCCGACCAGGCGCGCACCATCCGTATCCCGGTGCACATGATCGAAACCATCAACAAGATGAACCGCATCAGCCGGCAGATTTTGCAGGAAACCGGCATTGAGCCCGATCCGGCGACGCTGGCGATCAAGATGGAAATGCCGGAAGACAAAATCCGCAAGATCATGAAAATCGCCAAGGAGCCGATCTCGATGGAAACGCCGATCGGCGACGACGAAGATTCGCACCTCGGCGACTTCATCGAAGATTCGAGCACCCTGTCGCCCGACGATTCCGCGATCTACGCCAACCTGCGCGACGCCACCCGCGAAGTGCTGGACAGCCTCACCTCGCGCGAGGCCAAAGTGCTGCGGATGCGTTTCGGCATCGAGATGAACACTGATCACACGCTGGAAGAAGTCGGCAAGCAGTTCGACGTAACGCGCGAGCGGATACGCCAGATCGAAGCCAAGGCGCTGCGTAAACTGCGGCACCCGACCCGTTCGGAAAAACTGAAAAGCTTTACCGGAAGCGGAGAAGTTTAAGCTTGCAAGCCCCTGTTGACGGGGATTGCAACACAGGTTTCGGGTCTGTAGCTCAGTTGGTTAGAGCAGGGGACTCATAATCCCTTGGTCCACGGTTCAAGTCCGTGCGGACCCACCAGTAGCAAAGCATCACACACAAAAACAAAGGGAGTGTTTGATGGAAGGGGAAGCCAGAAAACCCGGTGAACGGCGCTTGCAGATTTTGCAGACGCTGGCGGCCATGTTGCAGGAGCCGCAACCGGAAAAAATCACAACGGCTGCGTTGGCCGCGCGGATCGGCGTCTCTGAAGCGGCGCTATACCGACATTTTTCCAGTAAGGCTCAAATGTATGAGGGGCTGATCGAGTTCATCGAGCAGACCCTGTTTGGTCTGATCGCACGCATTACGGCAGACACACCCGCCCCGCTCGACCAGGTCGAGGCGATTCTCGTGATGCTGTTTAATTTTGCCGAAAAAAACCCGGGCATGACACGGGTGCTGATTGGCGACGCGCTGGTGCACGAAAACGAGCGCTTGCAAAAACGCATCAATCAATTGCATGACCGCATCGAAGCGCAGCTACGCCAATGCTTGCGGTTTGACACTGCGCTCTCCGATCGCAGCGCAGCACTGGCGAATCTACTGCAATGCGTCGTTGTGGGGCGCTGGCATCAGTTTGCCAAGAGTGGCTTCAGCCGCAAGCCGGGCGGCGATGTGGCGTTACTACTCGCGCGCTTGCTGGAAACCCATACGACTTAAATCTGGCCGCATACCGGGCACGCCGGATCGCGCGGCACGCGCAAGGTGCGCGATTCACTCCGCAGCGCGTCCCATAGCCATAAACGCCCAATCAAAGGTTCGCCCACCTGGGCTAGGCACTTCAAGACCTCGGTGGCCTGCATCGCGCCGACCACGCCGACCAGTGGCGAAAACACCCCCGCCTCGGCACACCGCATTTCTGGTTCAGTCTCGATTTCAGGAAACAGACAATGATAGCAAGGGCTGTCGGCGCGACGCGAGTCAAACACCGACACCTGCCCGGAAAACCCCAGCGCAGCGCCCGACACCAGCGGCTTACCCAAGTGCACGCACGCGCGATTGATGGCGTGACGCGTCGCAAAATTGTCTGTGGCATCTACCACCAGATCGACTTTACGCATGGCTTCGTGCAACGCCGTTTCGTCCAGCCGCTGCGACAGCGGGGTAACTGTAATACCAGCATTGAGCGCGACGACTGACGCTGCGAGCGAGACCGACTTGTTGGCACCGAGCGCTACGTGGGGATGGCCAATCTGGCGTTGTAGATTGGTGAGATCCACCACGTCGCCATCTGCCAACACCAGCGTGCCCACACCCGCAGCGCCCAGATACAGCGCAACAGGACAACCCAAGCCCCCCGCCCCCACGACCAATACACTCGCCTCCAGTAGGCGGATCTGCCCTGCCACGCCTAATTCAGGCAGCAGGATATGGCGGCTGTAGCGTAGCAGCGCGTCGTCGTCGAGGATCATGGAATTATTTGTATTCGCGCCATTCTTCCGGCGTATCGTCGCGGTCGCCATGCAGGTGGGTTTCATACACCTTCATGAACGCCTGCTGAGACTTGATGTCCGGCTCATTGGCGGCAATATTGCGGCGCTGTACGCTTTCGCAAAAGTAGGCGAGTGCGCGTTTGAGTTTGTTGATCAGACTGTTATCGAGGTGGAATCCCTGGCTGGCGAGCGCTTGCTCGATCTCTTCCAACGTGTACTCGCATACGCTGTACCGCACATGCAGAGTCGCGCCGTCCGCAACGACCTGCAAACCGGGCAAGCCCTGTAGCAGCGTCAACGCGCGCCCTGCCTGCCCGGTGGGCAGCGCGCTAAACGCAATATCACGGCTTTTTTCGAGATCACAGGGGCGCATGTATCGGCAGAATCGAGCGAGATGCACCCAGTATACCGCCGCCTGGGGCGGCGACGGCAAGCCGGTTTAACGGCTTTGCATGATCTGCAAGCCCTTCAGCAGATTGAGTGCCTGGTTAACCTGATAGTCGTCTTTGGAGACGATTTCGCCCGGCTCTAGCGTCGGCTTTTTATCCTTGCTGTCCTTGGCTGCGCCCGCTTTCTCGGCGGGCTTGGCTTCGGGTTTCGCTACAGGCGCAACAACCTCCTCACCATTCGGATTGGTTAGATGCTTGTTGAGGTCTGCCTCACGAACGCCAAAATCCTCAACATCGGCCTGGGCTGGATCTTCCACCACGATGTCCGGCTCGATGCCTTTAGCCTGGATCGAACGTCCGTTCGGTGTGAAATAGCGAGCCGTGGTGAGCTTGATCGCCGTGCCATTGCCAATGGGCAGAATCGTTTGCACCGAGCCCTTGCCGAATGTTTGCGTGCCCATGACAACCGCACGCTTGTGATCTTGCAGCGCGCCCGCAACGATTTCAGAAGCCGAGGCCGAACCGCTGTTCACCAGCACCACCATCGGCACCTGTTTCACGCCTTCCGGTAGTCCCTTCAGATAATCCATTTGCAGCCCACGCAAATAATGTTCACGGCTCGCGGTGAGCCGCATTTTTGCGTCCTCGGTGCGGCCTTCCGTGTACACCACCAAGCTATCGGGCTTGACGAACGCCGCCGTCACCGCCACCGCCGCATTGAGCAGGCCACCCGGGTCATTACGCAGATCAAGAATCAGCCCCTTGAGCGGTGCTTTATTGTCCTTGTAAAGTTTTTGCAGCGACTCGGCTAGCAATTCGCCGGTGTGTTCCTGAAACTGGGTCACACGCACGTATCCATAGCCGTTATCAAACAACTTGGACTTGACGCTGCGAATCTTGATCACCGCACGCATCAGCGTCAGCACGATGGGTTTATCCGCACCTTTGCGGGCAATGGTCAACTTGATGTTAGAGCCTGGCTTGCCGCGCATTTTTTTCACGGCATCGTTCAGCGTCAGGCCTTTAACCGGCGTGTCGTCGAGCTTGATGATGAGGTCGCCCGGCTTGACGCCCGCCTTGAACGCAGGCGTGTCTTCAATCGGCGAGACTACTTTCACGAATCCGTCTTCCATGCCGACTTCAATACCGAGGCCACCGAATTCGCCTTGCGTACCGACCTGCAAATCTTTGAAGCCTTCCACATCCAGATACGCAGAGTGCGGATCGAGACCCGTCAACATGCCGTTGATCGCTTCGTTAATGAGTTTTTTATCGTCTACCGGCTCAACGTAATCATTCTTGATACGTGCGAACACATCTGTAAACGCCCGCAATTCCTCGATCGGCAACGGCGTCGCAGTCTCTTTGTCGGCGATTGCCGACAGATTCACCGTTAAAGCGGCACCCGCCAGCACGCCCGCCAGGCCGACCAGCACGAATTTGGATTTTTGCGTCATTCTCATTTCACCCACAGCAGGGGGTTTACAGGACGGCTTTGATGCCGCATTTCAAAATACAAACCAGCGTCGGGCTGGCCACCACTATTGCCGACTGACGCAATCGCATCGCCCGGCCTGACCCGCTCGCCCACCTGCTTATACAGACTTTCATTATTACTGTACAGGCTCATATAACCTTCGCCGTGATCGACAATAATAAGGTTGCCAAAGCCGCGCAGCCACTCTGAAAACACCACCTGACCCGCAGCAATCGCCTTGACTGCCGCCCCCGGTGTGGCGCGGATAAACAGACCTTTCCAGCTCAGCCCACCGCCTTCCCTCGGAGCGCCGAAACGGTTCAGGAGTTCCCCCGCCACGGGCAATCGCAAGCCGCCTTTCAGCCGCGAGAACGGCTGGTCAGATACAAAAGCTTCAGGCGTTTGGGTGTTGACACCCACCACCAGACGCGACGGCGCGCGCTCAGCCAGATCGGGTTTACTTTTACCCGGCTGACGCGTCGCGGCTTTCGCCTGCTGCGCCACACGCGCCCGGTTGGCAGCCTCGCGGGCAGCCTGTTGCACCATCAGACGATTAAGCCGCTCAACCAGCTGAGTGAGGCTACGCTCGTCGCGCTGGAGCGTCGCAATCTCATGTCGTTGTGTCTTGATCTGACTGGAAAGCTGACTCAGCACAGTTTCGCGTGCTCGCTTGTCGAGTTCCAGCTTGCGTTGTTCACTGGCGCGCGCGGCCTGCAATTGCGACAGTGACTCGCTTTTTTGTGCGACGGAATTTTGCAGCGCGAGCAGCTGCGCATGGTCGATACGCAAACGTTCGACCAATCCATGGCGTGCACGCGTCAAACGCGTCAGATAGTGCAGGTCACGGGCGGTTTGATTCGGATCCGCACCATTGAGCAGCAACTTGAGGGCATCATCCTGGCGCTGCCGATACGCCGCATTGAGCGATTGCGCGAGTTGGGTTTGCTGTTGTCTGATGCGGGCAGCGGCAGCTTCCGCTTCTTGCATCAGACTTTGCAAGTCTTGGTGGGTGCGGCTACGCGCGCTGTCGAGCTCGCGCAACTGACGTACCGCTTCGCTGATCGCACGCTCCGACGCGCGCAGCGAATCCGCCGCTTCAGCACGCTGCGCCTGTGTCGCACGAAAATCCTGCTGCAGGGCATGGAGCCGTTGCTTCAGCGCCTGAAGTTCTGATTTTTTGTTGGCCGCCTCATCGGCAAACGCGCTGCACGCCATCAGCCCGCACAGCAGAAACCCGACACCACGTTTCACCCGAACGACTTACTCGAACTGCACCAGCGCCTGGCCGGTCATGTCGGCAGGCGGCGGCAAGCCCATCATCTTCAGCAGCGTCGGGCTAATGTCTTCGAGCGCACCCGTGTCTGCGAGACTGGCGCGCCCGCGTCCGACATAAATAAGCGGCACCAGGTTGAGCGTATGTGCGGTATGCGCCTGACCGGTTTCGGGATCGAGCATCAACTCGGCATTACCGTGGTCAGCCGTAATCAGCAGCTCACCGCCACACGCCGTTTGAGCCGCGACCACCTTGCCGAGGCAAGTGTCTACGGTTTCAATCGCCTTGATCGCTGCCTGCAAGTTACCGCTATGGCCGACCATATCAGGGTTGGCGAAGTTACAGATAATGAGGTCGTATTGCTTGCTTTCGATCGCCGCGACAAGTTTGTCGGTGACTTCAAACGCACTCATTTCGGGCTTGAGATCGTACGTCGCCACATCGGGAGAAGGCACCAGTACGCGGTCTTCGCCGGGAAAAGAAATTTCTTCCCCGCCGTTGAAAAAGAACGTGACGTGCGGGTATTTTTCAGTCTCGGCAATACGCAACTGGCGCATCCCCAGATTGGCCACATACTCGCCCAGTCCGTTTTTAATCCGCTCAGGCGGAAACGCCACCGACACATCAAAATCATCGCTGTAGCCGGTGAGTGTGCAATACACGCCAAGACGCGGCGTGACTTCACGTTCGAATTCGCCGAAGTCAGGTTCGATAAACGGACGCGACAACTGACGCGCCCGATCAGAACGGAAATTCATGAACACCACCACATCGCCATCTTCCATCGTTACCGGCTTGCCATCGGGTGGCAGAATCGAGGTGGCTTTGACAAATTCGTCTGATTCACCGCGCGCGTAGGCCGCCTCAAGCCCGGCCAGCGGCGATTCCGCCGCAAATTCGGCGCGCCCCTGTGTCAGCAGGTCATAGGCTGACTTAACCCGCTGCCAGCGGCGATCACGATCCATTGCAAAGTAGCGGCCAATCATGGAGGCGATATGTCCCACGCCCGTCTGGTCGATTTTGTCTTGCAGGCGGCGTAGATAAATTTCTGCACTCTTGGGCGCAGTGTCGCGTCCATCCAGAAACACATGCAGGCACACCTTGTGCAAGCCTTCGCGAGCGGCCAGGTCGAGCATGGCGTGGAAATGGCTGTCGTGGCTATGCACGCCACCGTCAGACAACAGGCCAAAAAGATGGAGGGTTTTTTGATGGTCGCGTGCCAGATGCACCGCATTCAGCAACGCAGGATTAGTGTAGAAATAGCCCGCTTCGATCGCCCGGTCGATACGGGTGAATTCTTGGTAGACCACGCGGCCTGCGCCAATATTCAGGTGTCCCACCTCAGAATTTCCCATTTGCCCTTTGGGCAAACCGACTTCAGATTCCGAGGCGTGAATCAGGGTATGCGGATGGGCGTTCCATAAACGGTCGAAATTCGGTTTACTGGCTTGGGCAATCGCATTGTCTGCCCGTTCTGCGCGACAGCCGAAGCCGTCGAGGATAATGAGGAGAACCGGCAAGGTCTTCATGAAGAAATATGTTTTACCTGACTCGTTTTTGTGGGATTATTTTAATATATGCATGATTTCTAATCTAGCAACCAGGCGGAACGGGTAACAATTAATCCGCCAAAACGCCGATTTTGGCACGAAAGTAGCCACCACGTGAATCGGCAATCTACGACAAAGGTATAAATATGGCTGGTGATTGGGACGAAGTAGATCTGATGGACAAGGAAGAGCACATCGAGCAAGCCTCGCGTGCGATGAAAGCCATGTCGCATCCCTTGCGTCTGAAAATTCTCTGTGTACTGGGCGACAAGGAAGTCAGCGTGCAGGACATCGTTGATCATGTCGGCACCTCGCAAAGCAATATCTCGCAACATCTCGCTATCCTGCGTGACAAAGGCGTGCTGCGCACCCGCAAAGACGCCAACCGGGTGTTTTACCGCGTGGGCGACACCCGCACGCTCAAACTGCTCGGCATGATGCGCGACGTATTCTGCGGCTTCGCCAAATAATTCCGCTTGCCCCTCCAACAGCCCGGCTGACTTGTTCAGCCGGGCTGTTTTGTTTTGTGGTGTGGGCACTGCGTGCATACCACCCTGCAAACACTTGAATTTAATAGTAAATTAGGATACTCTAATAGAATGTCTTCTGGAGGTTTCCTCATGCTGCATACTCACCGTTTGTGGATTGCCTTGCTTGCTCCGCTGTGTCTGGTTACACCGTTTGCAGCGCAAGCCACGTTGCCCTTGTCGACTGCCACAGTGAAATACCAACTCGCTGATACCGGTTACACAAGCGAAGCCACAGTCGAAGCGGTCAAACAATCGACGGTGGCGGCACAGGTATCGGGCCGTGTCTCAGCGGTCAATTTTGACGCGGGCGACTACGTCAAAGCCGGTTCGGTGATCGTGCGTTTGTCGGCACAGGAATTGACCTCTGCCGTCGCGGGTAGCCAGGCGCAAGTTGCGCAGGCCAACGCAACGCTGACCAATGCGCGTGCCAATTACGACCGGCAACAGCAACTGTTCCAGCAAAAATTCATCAGCCAGGCCGCACTGGATCGCGCCACCGCTGAGTTTCGCGCGACTGAAGCGGCAGCGCGCGCCGCGCGGGCGGGCATGGGTCAATCGGCTGCGGTGAGCAGCTACACCACGATTACGGCACCCTTTTCGGGTGTGGTGGCCGCGCGGCATGTCGAACCCGGCGAAACCGTGACTCCGGGCAAGCCGCTGATGACAGGGTTCGACCCCAAAGACATGCGCGTGATCGCCAATATTCCGCAATACAAGCTGGCTGAGGTGAAAGCCGCGCCACGCGTAGCGGTAGAAATCCCCTCACTCAATCAATGGATCGACGCAACCGACGTGACCGTGCTGCCAGCCGCCGACGCGGCGACGCACACGATCCAGGTGCGGATCGACCTGCCGGATAATCTGGAAGGCGTGATTCCCGGCATGTTTGCCCGCGCGCATTTTTCGGTGGGCAGCGCCCGCAAGCTGATTATTCCGGCCAGTGCCGTGCTGCGCCGCTCGGAGGTCACGGCGGTGTATGTAGTGACCAAAGACCGCGTCAGCCTGCGGCAGATTCGTCTGGGCACACCCACGGCACGAGGTCAGGTTGAAGTGCTGGCGGGCCTGTCGGCGGGCGAGCTGATTGCACTCGAGCCCGTCAAGGCGGGCATTTACGCCAAGCGCGCCGTGGCGCACTAAACGGAGCGACGCATGGGACTCTCCGGCCGCATCGCCCGCTTTTTTCTCACCTCGCAGCTCACGCCACTGATCGCGCTGATCGCCGCGCTGCTCGGCCTGTTTGCCATTCTGGTCACGCCGCGCGAAGAAGAACCACAAATCAACGTGACCATGGCCAATGTGTTCATTCCGTTTCCGGGCGCATCCGCCAAGGACGTGGAAGCTCTGGTGGCCACCCCCGCAGAGCAGGTGTTGTCGCAGATTGCGGGCATCGAGCACGTGTACTCGGTTTCCAAGCCGGGCATGGCGGTGCTCACCGTGCAATATCTCGTTGGCCAGGATCGTACGCAGGCGCTGGTGCGGCTGTACGACACCATTCAGGCGAACCGCGACTGGGTTTCCCCCGAGTTGGGCGTGGGCGAGCCGATCATCAAGCCGCTCGGCATCGACGATGTGCCGATCGTCACGGCCACGCTGTGGACGCGCGATCCGGCGCGCGGCAGCCATGAACTCGAACAGGTCGCCCACGCAGTCGAAACCGAACTGAAGCGCATTCCGGGCACGCGTGAAGTCAAAACCGTCGGCGGCCCCGGCTCCGCCGTACGCGTGTTGATGGATCCCGACCGCATGGCCGCCTTCGGCGTGACCGCACGAGATATCCGCGATGTCTTGCAGGTTTCGAACGCGTCGCAACCGTCCGGCTCACTGGTGTCCAACAACCAGGAAATGCTGGTGCAAACGGGCACGTTTCTCAGTGGGGCTGACGAGGTTAAACAGCTCGTGGTCGGCGTGACGCAAGGCCGACCGGTCTATCTGAATGACGTGGCCAGCGTGCACGCCGGGCCGAATATGCCCGCACGCTATGTCTGGCATGGCCCGGGCGCGGGTGGCATGAAACAGGATGACGTCGGTACCACTTACCCTGCCGTTACCCTGTCCGTTTCAAAAAAGCCGGGCGAAAACGCGGTTGACATTGCCGAAGGCGTCATCGCCCGGCTGGCCGCACTGGAAAACAGCGTGATCCCAGCAGGGGTCGAAGTCAGCGTCACTCGCAATTACGGCGCAACCGCCGACGACAAGGCGAAAAAGCTTATCCAGAAACTCATCTTTGCCACGGCATCAGTCGTGCTGCTGGTGTTGTTCGCTATTGGCAAACGAGAAGCGCTGATCGTTGGGGCGGCGGTGTTGCTCACGCTAGCGGCCACGCTGTTCGCGTCGTGGGCGTGGGGATTTACGCTCAACCGCGTATCGCTGTTTGCGCTGATTTTTTCGATCGGCATTCTGGTTGATGACGCCATCGTGGTGGTGGAAAACATCCATCGCCGCATGGGGCTCGATCACGACGGGCTGGCGGAGATCATTCCTCGCGCCGTAGATGAAGTGGGCGGGCCGACAATACTCGCCACATTCACGGTAATTGCAGCCTTGCTGCCCATGGCATTTGTGTCTGGCCTGATGGGGCCGTACATGAGCCCGATCCCGATCAATGCGTCGATCGGGATGGTGTTGTCGCTGCTGATTGCATTCATCGTCACGCCTTGGCTCGCGCTCAAACTCATTAAGCAGGAAGCCCACGCACACGCTGCGGGCGAAACCCAATTACTGACTCTATTTCGCCGCCGTCTAACACCATTTTTAAGCGGCGACGACGGGCGCGGCGCACGGCGTAAATTGTGGCTGGGAATCGGTTTTGCGATTTTGATCTCGGTGGCCTTGCCAATAGTCAAGCTGGTGATCCTGAAAATGCTGCCGTTCGACAACAAATCCGAATTCCAGATCATCGTAGACATGCCGACCGGCACGCCGCTGGAAAAAACCGCCCAGGTGCTGAACGAAATGGGCGCGGTGGTGGCGGCCATCCCCGAAGTCACCGACTATCAGGCTTACGCCGGTACGGCTGCCCCGATCAATTTCAACGGGCTGGTGCGGCAATATTATTTACGCAGCGGTCCGGAAGTGGGCGATCTGCAAGTCAACCTGGTGGACAAACATGACCGCGACCGCAAGAGCCACGAGATTGCCCAGACTGTACGTCCGCTGGTTGAGGCCGTTGCCAAACGGCATGGTGCCGACGTGAAGGTGGTGGAAGTGCCGCCCGGTCCGCCCGTGATGTCGCCCATCGTCGCCGAAATCTATGGCCCGGATTACGCCGGGCAGATTGCGGTCGCCAAGCGAGTACGCGGCGTCTTTGAGCGCGCCGATGGCATCGTGGCAATCGACGACACGGTTGAGGACGATGCCCAGCGACTGGTGCTACATGTGCTGCAAAACAAGGCCGCCACGCTGGGCATCGCGCAAAAGGATATTGTCGCCACCATGCAAATGGGGCTCGCGGGTGAAGATGTCACGCCGATCCACGGCAGTGGCGCGAAGTATGAAATCCCGGTGCGCGTTACACTGCCCCCCGAGCGCTTGAACGCCATTGACGAATTACTCAAGCTCACCGTGCGCGGTGGCAATGGCAAGCTGATTCCGCTCTCCGATCTGGTGGAAGTGGTGCCGACCGAACGCGAAAAAACCATTTATCACAAAGACCTGCTACCGGTGGTATTCGTCGTCGGTGACATGGGTGGCAAGCTGGATTCGCCGCTATAT
>JBEBIA010000032.1:0-16675 GCA_040080645.1 Thiobacillus sp. | reverse complement strand
GCCAGTTCTTCGAGCGTTTCGAGGCAGTCTGATGTGAAGCCAGGCGCAACGACATCAACCCGTCCCACGCCTTCACGGCCCAGCGCTTCAAGGGTTTTGTCGGTGTAGGGTTGCAACCATTCAGCCTTGCCGAAACGCGACTGGAAAGTAAGCCGCACCTGACTGGCGTCAAGGCCGAGTGCCTCGGTCAGCAGGCGACCGGTTTTATGACATTCACAGTGATACGGATCTCCTTTGTCGAGCGTGTAACGCGGCACGCCATGAAAGCTCATCACCAGCACGTCCGGCCGACCATTGCGTTGCCAGTCTTCCCGAACATTGTCGGCGAGCGCGCGGATATAGGCAGGATGATCGTGATAGTGCTTGATCGTGCGCAACGCAGGCGCGTTGCGGGTCTGCATCGCCCAGTCGAACACAGCATCAAACGCGGAGGCGGTCGAGGAGGCGGCGTATTGCGGATAGGCGGGTACGATGAGAATACGGTCACAGCCGTTGGCTTTCATCCGGTCGAGCGTGGCGGCCACGCCGGGATGGCCGTAGCGCATGGCGTATTCCACCTGAATCGGCGAGGCGATTTTTTCGCCCAGCCAGCCTTTCAGCAACTTGGCCTGTTTTTCGGTATGGACTTTCAGCGGGGAGCCGTCAGGCGTCCAGATCGACGCGTACTTCGCGGCGGATTTTTTCGGACGGGTGTTGAGAATGATGCCGTTGAGAATTAGCCACCACACCACGCGCGGGATTTCCACCACGCGCGGGTCGGATAAAAACTGCTTCAGATACGGACGTAAAGCCTGCGCAGTGGGCGCTTCGGGTGTGCCAAGGTTGACGAGCACAATGCCGGTGTGCGCTTCAGTGCCATGTGTGAAAGTGGGTTCTTTTTGGTAGGTCATTAACGAACCCTTAGTGGTGGGACAGGGCGCTGGAAAGCAGCTTGGCTGTGATGTCGACAATGGGGACGACGCGCTCATACGCCATGCGGGTAGGGCCGACGACGCCGAGCGTGCCGACCACCTGGCCGTCTACGGTATAGGGTGCGGTGACGAGGCTGCATTCGTCGAGCGGCAGCAGCTCGGATTCGCCGCCGATGAACACCTGCACGCCGGTGGCCGCGCGTGACTGCTCCAGCAGTTGCAGCAAGCCGGTTTTCTGTTCAAACGCATCGAACAGTCGGCGCAGGTTGTCCATGTTGGACGACAGCTCCTGCACATCGAGCAGTTTGCGGCTGCCCGACACCACCACATTGTCCTGGTTGGCGTCGAGCGCCTGGCTACCGACATTGACTGCCGTGTTCATCAATTGGGTGATGTCGTCACGCATCCTGCCGAGTTCGTCTTTCATGGTGGCGCGCACTTGGTCGAAGGTCTTGCCGCTGTAATGCTGATTCAGCATGTTGGCGGCCTGGGTCAGATCAGATGGGCTGTAGACGTGCTCGGTGCTGATGACACGGTTTTCAACTTCGCCTTCCATCGTCACGATGATCAGCAGAATACGTTTCTCTGCCAAGCTGAGAAATTCGACCTGGCGAAACGCCGTGCTGCGACGCGGTGTCACCACCAGCCCGGCAAACCGGCTCAGATCGGACAGCAGGGTCGACGCTGCCGTAATCAGGCGTTGCGGGTCAGACGGGTTGAGCTGGTGTTGCAGCTGGTTGACTTCGAGTTGCGCCAGCGGGCGCACCGTGAGCAGCGTATCGACAAACAGCCGGTAGCCAAGCGGGGTGGGTACGCGTCCTGCCGAGGTATGCGGGCTGGAGACAAACCCGAGCTCTTCGAGGTCAGACATGATGTTGCGAATCGACGCGGGCGAGAGATCAAGGCCAGCGTGCTTCGACAGCGTGCGGGAACCGACCGGTTCGCCGTCGGCGATATGGCGTTCGACCAGGGTTTTCAGCAGGATGCGGGCGCGTTGCGAAAGCATCGGATGATTATATAGGGCGCGCGTACGATCGCGCGCCCTATATAATCACGCCCTATGCAGAAGCCTTTTCATACGGTAGGTCTGGTTGGCAAGTTTGATTCGAATGGCATTGGAGATTCCGTGCGCTCGCTCGCGCGCTTTCTGGAATCGCGCGGCCATGCGGTGCTACTGGCCGCGCAAACGTCCGAACATTTGGGGATTGGTGATTTTGCTGCCCGCAACCTGCCCCAACTGGCAGCAGAGAGCGATGCGGTGGTGGTGTTGGGCGGTGACGGCACAATGTTGTCGATTGCGCGTGAGCTTGCGCCTCACGGCGTACCGCTGATTGGCATCAATCAGGGACGGCTGGGATTTCTGACCGATATTACGGTGGAAGACATGTTCGACGCCGTGGCCGAGATTCTCAGCGGTCAGTATGTTGCCGAAGAACGCATCCTGCTCAACGGTCAGGTCCGGCGCGGTGGAGAAACTGTTTTCGTGGGCACGGCCTTTAACGATGTGGTGCTCGGCAAAGGTGGCTCGGGGCGGCTGATTGATCTGGAAATCGCGATCAACAGCGAGTTCGTTTATGGTCAACGTGCGGATGGACTGGTGGTGACTACCCCGACAGGGACAACCGCGTATGCCTTGTCTGCGGGCGGCCCTATTGTTCATCCGACGCTCGAAGCCGTTGCACTCGTGCCAATTTGCCCGCATACGCTCTCGGCGCGTCCGATCGTCGTCAGCAGCCATTCACGGATCGAATTGCATCTGGTGTATGCCGACGATGCGCGCGTGCATTTCGATGGCCAGCAGCATTTTGATCTCATGAGCGGTGACCACGTGTGGATCACGCGAGCCAGTCGCCCCGTGACGCTGCTGCATCCTCACTCCTATAGCTATTACGATACCCTGCGGCAAAAATTGCACTGGGGTAAAAAGCTCTGAAGCGGCAACTCAACGCCCTCGCATCAGCCACGCGGTGGCGCAGTGCCATTTTTGCTGGTGTATTCATCATTAACGATTTCTAGGCTGGGCATTCCATGCTCGCGCATCTCTCCATCCGCAACTACCTGCTGGTCGAATCGCTTGAACTCGATTTCGCCCCAGGCTTGACCGTGCTCACCGGTGAGACAGGGGCGGGCAAATCGATTCTGGTCGATGCGCTGGCATTGGCGCTGGGTGATCGTGCCGAAGGCGGCGTGGTGCGGCAGGGTGCGGCGCGCGCTGAGATCAGCGCCGAGTTTGTCATCGAGGCACTGCCGCAGGTAAGCGACTGGCTCGAAATCGCAGGCTTTGTCGCCGACGAAGGCGCGTTGATTTTGCGGCGCGTGATTGAGGCGGGGGGGCGTTCTCGCGCTTTCATTAACGGCAGTGCTGCGCCGCTCACGCAATTGAAAGAGGCCGCCGAATTCTTGCTGGATATTCACGGCCAGCACGCGCATCACGCCCTGCTGCGCCCTGCCGCGCAGCGCGACGTGCTCGATGCCTATGCCGGTGCTAGCGCCGATGCGGCGGCGGTGCAAGCTGCCTGGCAGCATTGGCATACGGCACTGCAGCGTCGGATGGACTGCGAAACACAGGGGCAGGCGCGGCAGATCGAGCGCGAGGGGTTGACCCAAGCCGTTGAAGAACTTAGTGCGCTGGGTGACGACCTGGCACGCTGGGAGGCCATCCAGTCCGAACACGCGCGCATGAACCACATCACTGCGCTGATCGAGGGCAGTCAGGCGGTGATTGACGCGCTCGACGAGCGGGAAGATGCGGTCAGCGCCCGCTTGGGCGATGCGCGGATGCGGCTCGATACGATGCAGGCGGTGGATGGCAGTCTGGTGGAGATCAGTGCGCTGCTGGCTGCGGCGGAAGCGCATTTGGTCGAGGCCGTGCACGCCTTGCGCCGCTATGCGGATCATCTCAATCATGATCCCGAGCGGCTCACTGAGCTGGATCGGGTGATGGCTGAACTGCACCGGCTGTCACGCAAACATCGCGTACCCGCTGATGAGCTGGCCGCGTTGCTGGCGCAGTTTCAGGCACGCTTGCGTTCACTGGCAGAGAGCGACGATCTCGATGCACTGGCGGCCGCCGAAACCGCCGCCCACACAGATTGCTTGCAACGTGCCCGCGCGCTCAGTCAGACGCGCCAGCGCGCGGCGGTGGCCTTGTCGCAGCAGGTGACGGAGGCGATGCACGAACTCGCGCTGGCGCAGGGACGTTTTGAAATTGCGCTGACGCCGCTTGATGCGCCACGCGCCTATGGGTTTGAGGACATCGCCTTTCTGGTGGCGAGCCACCCGGGGCTGCCGCCGGGTGCGTTGGCCAAGGTGGCGTCGGGGGGTGAACTGTCGCGCATCAGCCTGGCGATCCAGACGGCTTTGTCCGGCGTGGCGGGTGTGCCGACGCTGATTTTTGATGAAGTCGATGTCGGGATTGGCGGCGGCGTGGCGGAAGCGGTAGGCCGCCGCCTCGCTCGTTTGGGTGAAACCCGGCAGGTGCTGGTGATTACGCATTTGCCGCAGGTGGCAGCGCGCGGCACCCACCATTTACGCGTGGCCAAACAGGCCGATGGCGCGCTGGTGTCGTCGAATATCGCGCACCTTGATGCGGCTTCGCGCGTAGAAGAAATCGCCCGCATGTTGGGCGGCCTGAAAATCACCGCCACCACCCGCAAACACGCAGCGGAATTGCTCGCCGGGTGAGACGCCTCGCGCTGCTGCTGTGGTTGTGTTGCTGTGTCGGCATAGCGGGGGCGGCGACGCAATATGGCGAAATCTTTGTTGTCATCGATGGCGACACGGTGCTGTTCAAGCCCGAGTCCGCACGCGGGTCGCGGCGGTTTCTCAAACTGCGTCTGGTGGGAATTGATGCGCCTGAGCAGCAGCAGGCACACGGCGATGTGGCGACGCAGACCTTGTCTCGGTGGGTGCTAAACCAGCGCGTGCAGATCGATACTCAGGGTCGGGATACCTATGGCCGAACGCTTGCGCGCATCGCGCGAGACGGTCGCGATATCAATCTGGAACTGGTGCGTGAAGGCCACGCCTGGGCATCGGGCTATCGCCGTCCAGCGGCAGATTTGCGGGCCGCGCAGCACGCCGCGCGCACCGCCCGACTGGGGTTGTGGCGCACCAGCGCGCCCATGCCGCCCTGGCAGTGGCGGCGAACGCATCAGAATGTCAATCCGGCTTCTGCCAGTAAGTAATTTCCTGCCCGGCGCTGTGGTTGAGGCTGCGCGCCAACACAAACAACAGATCAGACAAACGATTGACGTAGGCGAGCAATTCACTGCGCAGCGGGGTGGCGTGATGCAATGCCACCAGATCGCATTCGGCGCGGCGGCATACCGTGCGGGCCACATGGCTCAGCGCGCCCGCGCGACTGCCCCCCGGCAGAATGAATTCGCGTAGCGGGGAAAGCTCGGCGTTCCAGCCGTCGATCGCGGTTTCGAGCGCGGTAATGTCGGCGTGTTTCAGGGTTTGGTATTCAGGCATCGCAAGCTCGCCGCCGAGGTCAAACAGTCGATGCTGAACCGTCACCAGTAGCGTGCGTGCGTCGTCGGGCAGCGGCTCGGCGAGGAGCAGACCAAGCTGGCTATTGAGTTCGTCAACGCTGCCCATGGCGACAATGCGCGGTGCGTTTTTCGGCAAGCGCGTCTTGGCGTCGATGCCCGTGCTGCCGTCGTCGCCGGTTCGGGTGTAAATGCGTGTCAGTCGGTTAGCCATGACGTGACCTCCCGTCCGGCAGATGGGTTTGGCACTCTTCAAAAATGCGCGCCCTGCATTCTTGGCAGATGGCGGGGTCGAGCTGGTTATAAATGGAATGCAGCGCCTCACTTTTGGTTTTGTAAACACACGCGTGATCAATCAGACCTATTTGCCCCCCTGTTGTCAGACCCAGTTTCCCCCTAGGCTGCAGGCCGACGAGATACAGCCCACCCCCGAGCGTGCGCCGTCGCACGGCCTCTTTTGCAAGCATTTCAGCGCCAGCCAAGTCGATGAAGTTCACGGCGCGCGTAAACAGCGCCAGATGTTTGCGCTGAGGGTTGCTTTCATCAACATTACGTAATTGTTCTTGTATGTGCTCGACTGCACCGAAAAAAATCGAGCCTTCAACGCGCAGCATGGCGAGCTGCGGGCAAGCAGGTGAGTTTTCCGTATTGGCCGCGAATTTTCGGCGTGGATTACCGAGTTCTGCGGTCGATGGGAGCAGCTCGCGCAGGTTGGGCTGCGAGGTGCGGTAAAGATAAAACAAGAGCGCAGCGAGGACGCCAAGAAAGATACCCTTTTCGAGATCAATCAAAGTGCCAATAAACGTGATGATCAGCACGACGCGTTCGCGCTTGTGGCGTTTCAGGATTTCGCCTATGTGATGGAAATCGACCAGACTCCAGGCCACAATGAACAGAATTGCGGCCATTGCAGGCACTGGCAGGTAAGCCGCAAGTGGCGCGACCAGCAAAACGATCACGAGTAGGAACAGCGCTGACAAAATGGCGGCGAGCGGTGTTTTTGCGCCGGAAGCATAGTTGACCCCGCTGCGGTTGAACGAGCCGCTGGAGGCATATCCGGAGAAAAAACTTCCACCGATATTGGAGAGCCCCTGGCCGACAAATTCCTGGTTGCTGTCGATGCGCTGGTCGGATTTGATCGCGACGGAGCGTGCAATCGCTACGGCTTCGGTGAGAGCAAGAATCGCGATGATGGTGGCTGGGAAAAACATCTGCTTGAGAGCAACCAGCGAAAAATCGGGCAGCTTGAATGGGGGGAGTGAGGCCATGAGCGCTCCGACGGTCTTGATGCCCGTTTCCGCTACGCCGTAGCGTTGATTAAGCCAAGCGGCGACGCCGCTGCCGATTACCATGGCGACGATCATGTATGGCAGTCTGGGTAGAAAGCGCTTGGCGAGGATGCCGGCGGACAGTGTGACAACGCCTACCGCCAACACCCAGGGCTGTATGTCAGGGAGATGCGTGGCGGTGTAGGTGAGTACTTCGTGAAAATGTGCGCTGCGCGGCACGTCAAGCCCCAGTAAATTCTTGATCTGGCTCGATGCGATCAATAGCGCAGCACCCGCAGTAAACCCGATGATGACGGTGTGCGAAATGAAATTGACCAGCCCGCCCAAGCGGGCCAGTCCCATCGACAACTGAATCAGGCCGACCAGAAAAGTAAGCGTGAGTACCAGCCCGATAAAATGTGCGCTACCCGGCTCGGCGAGCGGGCTGACGGCGGAGAAAACGACGATGGAAATCGCCGTTGTAGGCCCCGATACCAAGTGATGGCTTGATCCCCATAGCGCCGCCAGAATGGTGGGTACCATCGCGGCATACAAGCCATATTCCGGAGGTAACCCGGCGATGGTGGCGAAAGCAACCCCTTGGGGCAACACAATAATGGCACCGGTGAATGCCGCGAGCGCATCGGCTTTCAGATGAGTGCGCGTGACATTCGGCCACCAGCGCAAAAACGGCAGCAAACGATATAGCCAGAGTGGGCAAGCGGCCAGCAATGCCATATAGGTTTCTCCGTGCAGGGTTTGTTTAGAAGTATATTAACGAATAATACTATAACTCATTGTCATAAAAGGCTTTTTGCTTAACAGCAGCGCTGGCTGGCTCTATAATCGGGCGCGAAACTCTGCACAAGACAGAGCCCCAACACCATCAACCAAGAGAGTGAGGAACATGAATAAGACGACCTTGACGCTATGTGCGTCAGCGCTGCTGGTGTTGTCGCTGCCGCTACAGGCAGCGGGCAATCCGGAAAACGGGCGCCTCAAAAACTCCATGTGTGCAGGTTGCCATGGCATACCCGGCTGGCGTACGGCCTATCCCAGTGTGTACAGCGTGCCCAAGCTGGGCGGCCAACACGCCGACTATATCGTTGCCGCACTCAAAGGTTATAAAACCGGTGATCGCAGCCATCCCAGCATGAATGGCATTGTGGGTGGATTGTCTGATCAGGACATCGATGATCTGGCTGCCTATTACGCATCGTCGTATAGCGGCCCGGCCAAGTGAGAGAGGAGACAACAATGAAAACACTGGGAATCACACTTGTTCTCGCCCTGTCAGCGCAATTTGCACATGCCGCACCGGGCAATGCAGAAGCAGGAAAAGCCAAATCGGCTGCCTGTGCCGCGTGCCATGGCCCGGATGGGAACAGCACGACATCAGGCTTTCCGATTCTGGCGGGACAGCATCGTGACTATCTGTTGCATGCCCTGAAGAGTTATAAGTCTGGCAAGCGTAAGAATCCGATTATGGCGGGACAGGTGCAAACCCTGTCGGAAGCCGACATGGCGGATCTGGCCAAATTTTATGCCTCACAGCAGGGCTTGAAGCTGAAATATTGAATCTGGGTTCGCTATAAAAACGGGGCGCAATTGCGCCCCGTTTTTATTTCTGTGGGCGGGGACTTATTCGAGCGACAGCGGTTCGCACACACGATTACGACCTAATGTTTTGGCGCGATACAGCGCCTGGTCAGCGGCGCGCACCAGCGCGTCGGCATCGGGCATGGTGCTATCCCGGTTCGCCACGCCGAGGCTGACCGTGAGACCCGGTTCGGTGGGCGTGACTGAAATAGCCTGTGCGCTCAGCGCTTCGCGTATTCGCTCAGCCGACTGACGGGCTGCGTCCAGATCGACCTGCTCGCAGATGACCAGAAATTCCTCACCGCCGATACGGCAGACCGTGTCTTCGCGGCGCATGGCCGTGCGCAGCGTAGCGGCGGTCTTGCGCAAAATGTCGTCGCCTGCGGCGTGGCCATGGGCGTCATTGATGCGTTTGAAATGGTCGATGTCGATCATCATGACCGAGAGCGCGTGTTGATTGCGTGCGGCAGCACTCCAGGCCTGGGCAAGATGTTCCATCGCCGCGCGGCGGTTAGGCAATCCTGTCAGCGGGTCGGTGAGCGCAGCATTCGCCAGCTGGCGGTTTTGAACGGCGAGGTCGGCCGTCGTATTGCGAAAAGCCAGTCGATCCTGTTCCCAGTCGGTTTGCAGTCGCATTTGCCGGTACGCTGCTTGCAGGCGGGCGTAGAGCCCGGCTTGATCGGCGTTGGGTGACAGGCACCCATCGGCTCCGGCTTCCATGGCTTGAGTTTGCGTCGCGGGCAGATCGTCGGGTGTGGCGATCATGATATGGATACGCTGGCCTTCGGCGGTGGCGCGTAGCGCCCGACAGAGCTCGATGCCGCTCATCTGCGGCAACTCGGCTTGTGTAATGATGACGTGGGGCATCACTTCCACCACAATCGCCAAGGCCTGACGGCCATCTTCAGCGACATAAAGTTGGTGGCTGGTGTCGCCTTCCAGCCAGCCGAGCAGTTTGCGGCGACTGAATACGTTACTGTCAACCACCACGATACGTAAAGGAGCGGACTGAGACTTCGCCTCAGCGTTGCAAATATCCGCAAACGGCGGCACTACTGCAGAAGTGATATTCAGGAGCGCCCCCCATTCTTTCCAGCGCTGCATCACCGTGTCGGCCAGTCGAGCGGTTTCATCTTCTGATAAGCCGAGGATGCTCGTTTGGGTGCGCCAGGCCAGCGCGTATCCGGTTTGCTTTTCGTTGGTCGCCAACCCCAGATCGGCTAACTGGTGCGCCAACTGCAACATGGTGACCAGTTTCTGTGCACGCGCCTGGCCGGTAAATTCGGTGTGGGACGGATTGTGATAATGCGCCACGGGTTCGATAAAAAACTTTGGCAAGCCCCATTCAGTCAGCAATAACTCACAGAGCTCGAGGTGGTTGGTTTCAAGGTGTTGCTGTTCGAGTTCATGCAACGGCTGCGCAGGGTTGCTCTGATGCGTGTCGAGTATGGTGCTATACGCTTCAGGGTAGGCAGTCGCGAGCGCGAGTGTGCCAATCTGGGCAAATAGCCCGCAGCTGAACATCTCGTCGGGTGCGCCCACCATCACATGTGTCGCCAGCGCCTGCATCGACAACGCCATGAGGAGCGAATGCGACCAATAATGCGGGTAATCAAACGCCCGGCAATTGCCCTCGCGATATTGATCCACTAGCGAAAAGCCGAGCGCCAGCTGGCTCACCACCGACATGCCTTGCCGTACCACCGCTTCCTGCACCGAGGCGACCGGGCGTGGCAATTGTGAAGCAGAGTTCGCCAGTTTGATGAGCCGCCCTGACAGTGCCGGATCGGTCTGAACCACGCGCGCCACCTCGCCGAGCGAAACATTCTCGCGTTGCGTCAGCTCCAGAATAGCCAACGCCACCCCGCGTGGGGTGGGTAATTGGCCACTGATTTTGAGCTGCTCAACCTGCGTCATGGAACCCTGTTTCACCTGAAATGGGCACGCAATTGCGTGTCTACATCGGGTGAATCGTCAGGCATGCGCAAGGCTGAAGGCCACCGTGCGGAATTTTCGTCAGGAGGGAGGGGCGTGCCGGTCAAGGCAGGACAGATACGCAGCGGCATCGAACGCCGTCTGGTAACGCTGCGCCTGCCAGATCATCTCAGCCAGACACTCCATGACGGCATGCTGCGCAGCCATGGCGTCGCCCGTTTGATCGAGCAAGGCTTGATAGCGCGCACGGACACCGGGCGGCTGATCCATGGATAGCTGCTCGGCAATCGCCAGATGCATCGACAAATGTAGAAAGGGGTTGGTCTCGCCCGATTCCGGCAGGTAATCGCGATCCTGATAGCGATCCGGCGCTTCCAGCAGCGCGTGGTATTCGGGGTGCGCCAGCACGGCTTCCAGCGCCGGTTGTTCTGCACCGGCGAGCGGCTGCCCGGCACGGTATTTCGTCCACACGTCGAAAAAAAACTGGCGCACCTGATCGCGGCTGGGGTTGAACATTGTCAAACCTTCGCGTCCGAAGCGGTCGGCCAGGTCTTGCCCTTGAACTCGCACAGGTCCGCGATGATGCACTCGCCGCATTTTGGCTTGCGTGCCTGACAGGTGTAGCGCCCGTGCAGAATCAGCCAGTGGTGCGCGTCCACGCGAAACTCGGGCGGGATGACTTTGAGCAGTTTTTTTTCCACCGCCAGCACCGTCTTGCCGGGTGCCAGTCCGATGCGGTTCGCCACCCGGAAAATATGCGTATCCACCGCCATCGTCGGCTCGCCGAATGCCGTATTGAGAATGACGTTTGCCGTTTTGCGCCCCACACCCGGTAGCGCTTCCAGCGCCGCGCGGTCGTGCGGCACGGCGCTGTCATGCAGTTCCACCAGCATCTTGCACGCGGCAATAATGTGCCGCGCCTTACTTTTGTAAAGGCCGATGGTTTTGATGAAATTTTCCAGCCCCGCCTCCCCCAGCGCGGCGATGCGGGCGGGCGTATTCGCTACCGGAAACAGACGGCGGGTCGCCAGATTCACGCCCTTGTCGGTGGACTGCGCGGAGAGCGTCACCGCGACCAGCAGCTCGAAGGGCGTGCTGTATTCGAGTTCGGTGGTCGGGTTCGGATTCGCCGCGCGCAGGCGGCTGAAGATTTCATGGCGTTTGGCGGCGTTCATCGGGCGGGTTGTTTCATTGCTCGATCAGGTCATTGCTCGATCAGGCGTTTTTTCAGTTCGACTTTTTCCTGTTGGCGTTTCGCGCTTGTCGATTTTTCATGCTCACCGGCGTTGCGTTGCATTGCCAGCACAACGTAGGGATTGCGCGGCTTGGGCACGCGCTTTTTCAGCGGCGGTTTCATGCGGCGGCGGACACCGCAACTCGGCTGCGTTGATCAGCGCGCGCCTTGTTCCAGTTGAAGGCGGCGATCAGCAGCCCCAGCGCGATGAACGCGCCGGGCGGCAAAATGGCGAGCAGAAAGCCCTGATAGCCGGGCAGGACGTGCAACACCCAGCTTTTGGCCGCTTCGCCGAACACCAGATCGATGCCGGACAACAGCGTGCCCTGCCCGGCGATCTCGCGGATTGCGCCGAGCACCACCAGCACAGCCGTCAGCCCCAGCCCCATGGCAAAGGCATCGACGACGCTGTGCAGGGGATGATTTTTTGCGGCAAAGGCGTCGGCGCGCGCGAGCACAATGCAGTTGGTGGTGATGAGCGGAATAAAAATACCGAGCACGAGATACAGCGGATGCACAAACGCATTCATCGCCAGATCAATCACCGTGACGAGCGCGGCAATGATGAGGACAAAAACGGGGATGCGGATTTCGTGCGGCACAAAGTTGCGCACTGCCGATACCGCGCCGGAAGACGCCGCCATCACCAGCATGGTCGCGATCCCCAGCGACAGCGCGTTGATGACGTTATTGCTGATGGCGAGCAGCGGGCACAGGCCGAGCAGTTGCACCAGTCCGGTATTTTGTTTGACCAGGCCGTTGTGAAACAGGCTGCGGAATTCGCTGAGGGTGATCATGGTTTGCGCTCCTGGTTCGTGACGAGTGCCGCGCGGTGTTTGGCAAAGTAATCGAGCGCGCGCTTGACTGCCTTAACCACGGCGCGCGGGGTGATGGTGGCACCGGCGCGGGCGTCGAAATCGCCGCCGTCCTTGGCAACGTTCCAGCGCGGCGGCAGCGGCGTCAGCAGCGATTTGCCGGTGAATTGATCGATCCACGCGCTCTTCATGCGATCAATATAGTCGCCCAGCCCAGGCGTTTCGCGGTGGGCGGTGACGCGTACGCCGGTGACAACGCCGTCGGCATCAATCCCGATCAGCAGCGCGATGTCGCCGCTGTAGCCGTCGGGTGCAATTGCTTCGAAAATTACGCCGCTGAATGCGCCACCGCGACGCGCGACCCACAGCATGGAAGGCTGGCGCGTGCCGAGCAGGTCGTCGGGCGGCACGGGCTGGCTGCTGGCGAGCAGGTCGTTGTCGTAATGCGTGGCCGGCAATACCTGACTGAGCAGGGCGCGTTT
Source organism: Thiobacillus sp. (assembly GCA_040080645.1). Taxonomy (GTDB): domain Bacteria; phylum Pseudomonadota; class Gammaproteobacteria; order Burkholderiales; family Thiobacillaceae; genus Thiobacillus. The sequence continues at coordinate 3,938 of JBEBIA010000032.1, read as the reverse complement.
TTCCTGCTGCGCGCTACGGGCGATGACGGGTTCGGTGCGGTCATGCGTCAGTGCCAGCAGCGCGGTGCCCAGCAGCGCAAACACGAACAGGATCGTGCCGGTACGCAGCGCGTTGCGGCTGGCGGGGTTCATGCGTCCGGCTCCGTGCTGTCACGTTTGACAGCGGCTTCGCCGCCAGGCTTGAGTACGGCTTCGCCGTAGATACGTGGCTGTGTGTACTGATCAATCAGCGGCACGCACAGGTTCATCAGCAGGATCGCAAAGGCAACGCCATCCGGGTAGCCGCCCCAGGTGCGGATGACGATGGTGAGGAAACCCGCGCCGAAACCGAATATCAGTTTGCCGCGCGGGGTGGTCGCGCCGGAGACCGGGTCGGTGGCGATGAAAAACGCGCACAGCGCAACCGACGGTGCGAAAAAATGAAACCAGGGTGAGCCGAAGCGGCCAGCGTCGAAGAAATGCAGAAACCCGGCAGTGAGCCAGACCCCGGCGAGAAACGCCATCGGAATCTGCCAGCTGATGATGCGCTTGCCCCACAGGATCAAGCCACCGATCCAGAACGCAAACGCCAGCCACTCAAAGCCGACACCACCAAAGCGGCCGAACACCGGCTGCACCATGACTTCATCCACGGTGAATTGCTGGGTCAGGCCGGTGCGCAGCGTGTCGAGCGGGGTTGCCATCGTGACAGCATCAAGTGTCCTGGCATCGAGGCCGCCAAAAATGGCCGCAAAACTCTGCGCCCAGCCGAGTGTTGGGACGATTTCAGCGGGACCCGCCCACTGTGTCATCGACACCGGAAAGGACACGATCAGCACCGCATAGCCGACCATCGCCGGATTGAAAATATTCTGCCCCAGCCCGCCATACAAATGCTTGGCGACGACGATGGCGAACAGCGTGCCGGTGACGATCAGCCACCAGGGCGCGAGCGTCGGCAGCGACAGCGCCAGCAGCCAGGCGGTGACCACTGCCGACAGGTCAAGCAAAAACGGTTGCAACGGATAGCCGCGCGCTTTCAGCATCGCCGCTTCGGCGGCCAACGCGGTGATGGTGGCCAGCGTGAGCGTGATGAGAATGCCCGGGCCGAACAGCCAGACCGACACCGCAATCGCGGGCAGCAGGGCGATCAACACCCAGGCCATGATCTGGCTGACGCTGCTGTTTTTGAGAATGAAAGGAGAAGCCATCAGGGCGGGGGATTGGTTTCCAGTGGCTGATGCGCGAGTTCGCGGATTTTAGCCCGGCGCGCTTCGATTTCCGCGATTTCGCGCGCGGTGTCGGGCGACAGGTTGTCGGTGTTTTTGGGCGCGACTTCAGCTTTTTTGGCCTGCGCACGCGCGAGGGCGGCGGCGATCAGGGCTTTTTTGGCGTCGGCTTCGCTGTTTGCATTGGATTCGCTCGGAGCGGTACTGCCTGGTTCAGTTGGCGCCGCCGTGAGTTCCGCACGTTTGGCCTGCGCTTTGGCCGCCAGCTTTTCAGCTTTTTCAGTTTTTTCGCGTTCGAGCCGGAACTGGCGGAATTCGTGGCGTTCGCGCGCCAGGTCGGACGCGCGTTTGTCGCGTTCGTGCGCCCAGATTTCGCTCTTGGCGTAGCGGTAAAAATCGACCAGCGGAATGTGGCTGGGGCAGACATAGCTGCAACAGCCGCACTCGATGCAGTCGAACAAATGGTATTCCTGCGCGCGGCCAAAATCGCCCGCCTTGGCAAAGCGGAACAAATCCTGCGGTTGCAGTGCTGCCGGGCAGACGTCAGCGCAGCGGGTGCAGCGAATGCACGGCAGCGCGCGCGGTAAAGATGGAAACAGTTCGGCGGACTGCACCAGTATGCAGTTGGTGGCCTTGACGACGGGCACGCGGGTATCGGCCACCGCCACGCCCATCATCGGCCCGCCCATCACTACGCGGCTCGTGCCGTCGCGGTCACCTGCCAACTGGATCAGGTCCTCGAAAGGTGTGCCGATCAGCACCTCGAAATTCTGCGGCCTTAACACATGACCGGTCACTGTCACCAGTCTCGAAATCAGCGGTTCGCCATGATGCACCGCGCGCGCGAGCGCATACGCCGTGCCGACATTGAAAACCTGGATGCCAATGTCGGTGGAAAGTTTGCCGCTCGGCACCTGCTTGCCGGTGAGCGTTTCGATCATCTGCTTGGCACCGCCGCCGGGATAGATCGACGGTATTGCAACGATCTCGATAGCAAAATCCAGATGGGCTGCCGCCGCGCGCAGGGCAGCCAGCGCTTCGGGTTTGTTGTCTTCGACGCCGACAATAATTTCGCTGCTGTTGAGCAGTCGTCGCATGATGGCCACGCCCTGCAGAATCGTGCTGGCCTGGGTGCGCATCAGCATGTCGTCGCATGTGATCCAGGGCTCGCACTCGCCACCGTTGAGGATCAGCGTGGGGCAGGCATCGCGCGTGCTCAGTTTGACGTCACTGGGGAACACCGCGCCGCCCAGACCGGCCAACCCCATGTCGCGCAAGTGGGCGAGCAAAGTGGCAGGGTCGGCGTCTGCATCCAGCGGCGTGCGCGTCATCCATTCGTCGCACCCGTCGGTGGCAATCGTGATGCAGTCGTCCGGCAGCTCCGAGGCATGTGGCACAGCGGCAGGGCCAATGGCCGTGACAACCCCCGAACTGGAAGCATGAACCGCAGCTGAAATCACGCCATCCTGCGCGCCGATGAGCTGGCCCTTGCGTACGCGCTCGCCGACTTCGACCACGGGCTTGGCAGGCTGACCAATATGCTGTCGCAGCGGGAGGACGAGCGTTTTGGGAATCGGTGCAGGGTGAATCGCACGACTTGTCGATTCGTCCTTGTGTGCAGGGGGATGCACGCCCCCCTTGAATTTGAAAAGTTCGCGGCTCATGCAACGCGCTTCAAGGTAACGGGCTTGTTTTCGATGGCATTGATTGCAGCGGATTTGATTGCAATCACGGGATGCTTCCATTTCCAGTGCGGCAGATCCACGGCTATCGGTTCCATCGTAATGCAATCGACCGGGCAGGGAGGCAGACACAACTCGCACCCCGTGCACTCCGCCGCGACGATGGTATGCATCTGCTTGGCCGCGCCGACGATAGCGTCGACCGGGCACGCCTGAATACAGAGCGTGCAGCCGATACAGGTTTGCTCATCGATGAGCGCCACCGATTTGGGTTTGGGTGTGCCGTGGCTTTCGTCGAGCGATTTGGGTTCCACGCCGAGCAGGTCGGCCAGCTTCTTCACTCCTTCGTCGCCGCCGGGCGGGCATTGATTGATGTCGGCCTCGCCCTGTGCAATCGCATTGGCATAAGGTTTGCAGCCGGGAAAGCCGCATTGGCCGCATTGCGTCTGCGGCAGAATCGCATCGATCTTTTCCGCTAGCGGATTGCCTTCCACCTTGAAGCGAATCGCCGACCAGCCGAGTATCAGGCCGGTCACGACGGCGATGCCGACCATCACCAGAATCGCGGTCAGCATTACTTCACCAATCCGGAAAAACCCATGAAAGCCAGCGACATCAGCCCTGCTGTCACCATCGCAATGCTTGTTCCCTTGAAGGGCGTGGGCACGTCGCAGGTATCGAGCCGTTCACGAATGCCGGCAAACAGGATCAGCACAAGCGTGAAGCCGATGGCCCCGCCTGCACCAAAAAACAGCGATTCAACAAAACCGTGTTGCGCCTGCACATTGAGCAGCGGAATCCCCAGTACCGCGCAGTTGGTCGTAATCAGCGGCAGATAAATCCCCAGTACCTGATACAGCACCGGGCTAGTCTTGTGGATGAACATCTCGGTGAATTGCACGATCCCGGCGATCACCACAATGAACGACAGCGTGCGCAGGTAGAACAGCTCCGTGCCCAGCAAATATTCATTGATGAGATAACTCGCGCCCGACGCCAGCGTCAGCACGAAGGTCGTTGCCAGCCCCATGCCGATTGCCGTTTCCAG
>JBEBIA010000031.1:0-17117 GCA_040080645.1 Thiobacillus sp. | reverse complement strand
GGACTGCGCCATTTTTTGCAGCACCAGCGGATGCTCCAGCGCGCCGGGGATGTTGACGATCAGCACGTCGGCGGGGTTGACGCCGAGCTTGCCGAGTTCGGCCTCGCAGGCCGACAGGATGCCTTCGCAGATGGCCTGATTGAAGCGGCTCATGACGATGCCGATTTTGAGTCCTGCGCCCTGATAGACCGGGTCGAGTTCGGAATAACTACCGCGTGTTCCCATGAGAATTCCTTTCAGGCTTTGTCGAGATAGCCGGTGACTTCGAGGCCGAAGCCGTCCATCGCGGGCATTTTGCGCGGGCTGGCGAGCAGCTTCATTTTGCCGACGCCGAGGTCGCGCAGGATTTGTGCGCCGATGCCGTAGTCGCGCAGATCGACTTTGCGATCCGCGTCCGGCACCGGGTTAGTACGTGCCGGATTTACACGAGCCAGCAGCGCGTCGGCGGTTTCCGGGCGGTGCAACAGCACAATCACGCCGGACTGCGATTCGGCGATGCGCTCCATCGCGCCGAGGATGGGCCAGGAATGGCCGCCACCGGTAACGTCGAGAAAGTCCATCACGCTTAAAGGCTCATGCACGCGCACCAGCGTTTCCGCATCGGCGTGGATGACGCCCTTGACCAGCGCGAGATGGGTTTCGCGCGCGCTGCTGTCGCGGTAAGCGATCAGGCGAAACGCACCGTACACCGTCTGGATCAGGCGGTCGGCGACGCGTTCGACCAGACTTTCGGTCTGGTTGCGGTAATGGATGAGATCGGCAATCGCGCCGATTTTCAGGCCGTGTTCCTGCGCAAACGGAATCAGGTCGGGCAGACGCGCCATGGTGCCGTCGTCTTTCAGGATTTCGCAGATCACCGAGGCGGGTTGCAGCCCCGCCAACCCAGCCAGATCACAGCCCGCTTCGGTATGCCCCGCGCGCACCAGCACGCCGCCGGGCTGTGCGCGCAGCGGAAAAATATGCCCTGGCTGGATGATGTCGGCGGGCACGGCATCGCGTTTCACCGCGGCCTGGATGGTGACGGCGCGGTCGGCCGCCGAGATGCCGGTCGTCACGCCGGTCGCCGCTTCGATCGATACGGTGAACGCGGTGCCGTGCGGCGTCTGGTTGTCGCTCACCATCTGCTTCAAGCCGAGCTGGCGGCAGCGATCGTCGGTGAGCGTCAGGCAAATCAGCCCCCGGCCATATTTCGCCATGAAATTGATCGCGTCGGGCGTGGCGAATTCGGCGGCCATCACCAGATCGCCCTCGTTTTCGCGGTCTTCTTCGTCCACCAGCACGACCATGCGGCCGGCTTTCAGTTCTTCGATGATTTCAAGAGTCGAGGCGAGGCTCATCAGTCTTTGTCCGTTGCTTGAGTAAATTGGGACAGCCGCTCGACATAGCGCGCGATCATGTCCACTTCGAGATTCACGCGGCTGCCCGCGTGCAGATGTTTCAGCGTCGTCATCGCCAGCGTGTGCGGGATGAGATTGAGTGCAAAGCGCACGCCATCGACAGTATTGACTGTCAGCGATACGCCATTCACCGTGATCGAACCCTTGCGCAGAATGTAGCGCGCTAGCTCAGCGGGTGCGTCGATCTCCAGCAAATGCGATTCGCCCACCGGGGCAAACCCATGCACCGTGCCGACGCCATCGACGTGCCCGGAAACCAGATGCCCGCCCAGCCGGTCGGCCAGGCGCAGCGCTTTTTCCAGATTCACTTCGGCGTCGGGGGCAAACCCGGTCGTGCAGCGCAGGGTTTCGGCCGAGACATCGACCGTGAAACTGTCAGCGGTCAGCGCCACCGCAGTCAGGCAAACACCGTTGACCGCAATGCTGTCACCCAGCGCCACGTCGGAAAAATCGAGCCCGCCCCCGGCGATTTCCATGCGCGCGTCGCCGCCGCGCACGTCATACGTGCGGATACGACCGATGGATTGAATAATGCCGGTGAACATGCGGGTTAAAGAGCAGCTGCGAGACCCGTCATTGTAGGCGTTTAGGCGGGGTGGGTGAACCCCTCGCCCTCTGGTGGGGGTGCGAGAGAGCGGTTGATGAGGCGGGGCATCGTGCTGGGTAGGGCGTCAATAAGCGAAGCGCATTGCGTCGCATGGGTGATAATCCGGCGCAATAGGGCGTGTCCGATATTTTGTGTAAACGGTGTTTCATTCACAGCTGAGGGATACGCTCCTCGAACTGGATAGTAAATCGAGTCAGCGCCCTACCTGCTGCTTCAATTCATTGAAAAAATAACGGGGGCGAGCCCCCGTGTTTTTTGCTGCGGTAGCCTGTCACCCGCTGATTTCGACCAGACGGTTGCCAGCCTCAAGTGCCGCAACGACGGCGGGAAATTCTCGTTCGAACCACGCCAGTAAGGTGGCGTTGGGGCAGTTGCCTATTCTGACCCAGACGATGGCGGGGGCGATGGGGCTGACTGAGGCGCGGATGGCGAAATCCTCATCCTTGGTCACAATCACGGCTTTGTGTGCCAGCGCGTAATCCCATATCTGGCTGTCGCGCGCTTCGAGCAGGCCGATGTCGAGTACGTGGAGCGATTCGCACCCGAGCGCAGACAGTTTCCTGGCGAGGGCGGGCGGCAGTTACGCATCAATCAGAAAACATCCCGCCGGGTACAAGCGCGCCACGTCAGGCAGCTTTGAGTACCGGATGATCGAACTGGCGCGCCGCGTACAGCAGCGCGGCAGTGATGTCTTCGGCTTCGAGGTAGGGGTAGTCCGCGAGGATTTGTTCGCGGTTTGCACCCGCCGCCAGCAGTTCGAGAATATCGCTGACGCGGATGCGCAGGCCGCGTATGCAGGGGCGGCCACCGCACTGATCGGCGTTGACGGTGATTCTTTCGGTTGCGGTGTGTTCCATGCGGGCGCTTTCGCAATTCAGAATGACGTGTCGAGTCTAGCAGCCTGTCGGACTTGAAGGAAATCGGCTGCAAATCCGCCTGGCCGGTGCATATTTCCCCGCTTTCCTGCGCCAATAGAACGACTATTGGCTTGAAAACCGTGAAAATCTGCCCTCGCCCAGCCAAATTTTCGCTTCGACTCTTCAAGTCCGACAGACTGCTAGAACACGCCAGCATGGGGCGCAACCAGAAGCCCTTTGCCGTACGCCCCAGCGCGGAGCAAGTCGTTTACTTCAACCGATACGCCGCATGACACGCCACGCAGCTTGATTGCATGTCGGCCAGTGCGCGCAGGGCTGACGGCATGTCGCCGGTCAGTTTGGCGTCTCTGGCGACGACGGCGAAATCGCTGGCGGCCTGATGCATGCCGTGGCCGATCTGACGCATACCGACGGGCATGTATTTCGCCACGGCGTGGGCACCGTGGCGCTGCATCGACGACATGCCCAGCCGGGTTTCGGCGACGTCGGCGGCTTGGTCGAACTGACTGGCAGCGAGATACGCCGTGATTTCCTGGATGGCGAGCAGGTGGTCGCGCATGTTGGTGAGGGTTTCCGTCTTCAGCTTGGCCGGAAACACGACCGCTTGACGCTTCGGAGCGCAATCGTTTGGCGCAGCGAGGGCGGGGCTGACAAAAGCCAGGATCAGGCAGGACGAAAGCAGGCGGGTCAGCATGGGGGTTCCTCTGTTCACAGTCTGCCGACGCGCAAATACAAGGGCCAGCTGATGGTTGAAGTCAGTGCCGGATTGTCCCAGTCAGGCAACAGCCTTGTGCGCAAACGGGGTAGCGGATCTTCGTTGCAGGCGGCGCGATAGCATTTGACGGCTGACCAGGTGCCGAGATACGCAATAAGAGCATCCAGTGACCAGTCGGCACGCATCGTGAGCTGTGGTGCCGGGATTTCATTAAACGGGAAAGGCAGGCTGCGATAGCCTTCGTCGATCATTGCGCGCTCCGGTGGCCAGTAGGGGCCAAGCGTCTCGCGGTAAAACTGGTTGATCTGAATGTCGATCAGGGGTGAGATGCTGACCAGCCCGTAGGCCCAGATAGCAATCACGCCATTGGGTTTGAGTACCCGTGCCGCTTCGTCATAAAACCGGGGCAGGTCAAACCAGTGAGCAGCCTGCGCGACGGTAACGAGATCCAGGCTCCTTCCCGGCAAACTGCTCTGTTCGGCGGTGGACACGCGGTAATGCAGCTTGGGATGCAAGGCAGCATGGCTGATTTGCTCGGCTGATGCATCGGTACCAATCACCCGGTTGAAATGTTCGGCGAGCGCCAGTGCGGCCTGGCCGTTGCCGGTGGCGCAATCCCAGGCCTGGTCGCGTTCGGTGCACTGGCTGGCCAGCCAGGCAAACAGCGCGGGTGGGTAGGTCGGACGGTGTGCGGCGTAGGCGTCAGACTGGCTGGAAAAATAATTTTTGTAAGCGTTCATCGTGGGTGAAGTGTCAGGCGCACATCCTCGCCGAGTTGGCGAACGTCTGTAAGCTTGAAACGTGTGGCGGCGGCAAGCGTCGTCAGGGGGGAGTGGGTGAAGAGGCCGCGTGCGCTGTCGCCTAATGCCATCGGGGCTAGATAGGCAATCCATTCGTCGACCAGTCCGGCGGCGAGCAGTGCGCCATTGAGTGCTGCGCCCGCTTCGACGTGTAGTTCATTGATGCCGCGCTGCGCGAGCAGGCAGAGCAGGGCATTCAGGTCGATCCGCTGGTCATCAGCGGGCAGCAGCACCACCTCCGCACCTGCGGCCTCAAGTGCGGCACGCGTTGGCACGTCGGCGTGATGCCCGGCAATGAGTGCGGGCAGCAGCGCTGCTGTCGGCGGCGTGCGTAGCGTCGAATCGACCACCACGCGCAAGGGCTGGCGACCGATATCGAGATCGCGTACGGTCATGCGCGGATTGTCGGCCAGCACGGTGCCGCTGCCGGTGAGAATCGCGCAGGCGCGGGCGCGCAGCTGCTGCACGTCGGCGCGCGCCGCTTCGCCGGTAATCCATTGCGACGCACCGTTGGCGAGTGCGGTTTTGCCGTCGAGCGAACTGGCTGTTTTGAGCCGCACCCAGGGACGCTGACGGGTCATGCGCGAAATGAAGCCGGGGTTGAGCGCGCGTGCCTCGGCGGCCATCAACCCGACTTCAGCGGTGATGCCCGCCAGCGTCAGCATGTCGATACCACCGCCCGCCACCAGCGGATTCGGGTCGGACATGGCGGCCACGACGCGCGCCACCCCCGCCTGCACCAGTGCCTCGGCGCAAGGCGGCGTGCGGCCATGATGCGAGCAGGGTTCGAGCGTGACATAGGCCGTGGCACCGCGCGCGGCCTCGCCTGCCTGCATCAGCGCGTGAATTTCGGCGTGCGGTGTGCCCGCGCGTGCGTGCCAGCCTTCACCGATGACCTGACCTGACTTGACGATGATGCAGCCCACGCGCGGGTTGGGTGTGGTGGTATTGAGGCCACGCGCAGCCAGCCGCAGCGCGTGCGCCATGTGGGCGTGATCCTCGGCAGAAAAACGGGCAGGACTCACACGCTACTCAAAGAGATCGTCTACACCGTGCTGCGGTGCGCGTTCGAGATCCTGCAACATTTCGCGGAAATCGTCGGGTTCCTGAAAGCTTTTGTAGACCGACGCAAAACGGATATAGGCGATCTTGTCGAGCTTTTTCAGCTCACCCATCACCAGTTCGCCGATCTGGCGCGCGGGCACTTCGCGTTCGCCGAGCGTCAGCAGACGTTGGCGGATACGCGCCACAGCGGCATCGACCAGCTCGGTCGGCACCGGGCGCTTGTGCAGCGCGCGGCGAAAGCCTTCACGCAGCTTGGCCTCCGAGAAGTCTTCACGGGTTCCGTTGGTTTTGACGATTTGCGGCGGGCGCAGCTCGGCGGTTTCAAACGTCGTGAAGCGTTTATCGCAGGCGATGCAGCGACGGCGACGACGGATCGTGTCGCCCGCCTCGTTGACACGCGAGTCGATCACCTGGGTGTCGAGGGAGCCGCAGAAAGCGCATTTCATACTGTTAGGCGGCGCGATCAGGCGCGGTGAGCAGCGTCATCGCCCATGCCTGCTCCAGGCTTATTGACCATACACCGGAAACATCGCCGTCAGCTTTGCTACGTCGCCCTTCACGCGTGCGATCACGGCCTCGTCGGTCGGCGCGTCGAGCACGTCGGCGATGAGGTGGGCGAGCTGTTCGGCTTCGAGTTCCTTGAAGCCGCGCGTGGTCATCGCCGGGGTGCCGATGCGGATGCCGCTGGTGACGAAGGGTTTTTGCGGGTCGTTGGGGATGGCGTTTTTGTTGACGGTGATGTGCGCTTTGCCGAGCAGTGCTTCGGCTTCCTTGCCGGTGAGATTCTTGGCGCGCAGATCTACCAGAAAGACGTGGCTCTCGGTGCGTCCCGAGATGATGGCCAGCCCACGCTCGACCAGCACTTTGCACATCACCAGCGCGTTGTCGATCACCTGTTCCTGGTAGTGCTTGAATTCCTTGGTCGCCGCTTCTTTGAACGCGGTGGCCTTGCCAGCGATGACGTGCATCAGCGGGCCGCCTTGCAGGCCGGGGAAGATGGCGGAGTTGATGACCTTCTCGTGCTCGGCTTTCATCAAAATAATGCCCCCGCGCGGCCCGCGCAGGGTCTTGTGGGTGGTCGAAGTCACCACGTCGGCGTGCGGCACAGGATTCGGATACACGCCAGCGGCAATCAGGCCGGCGTAGTGCGCCATATCGACCATGAAGATCGCGCCGATCTCTTTCGCCACTTTGGCGAAGCGGGCGAAGTCGATGCGCAGCGCGTAGGCCGAAGCCCCGGCGATGATCAGCTTGGGCTTGTGTTCGCGCGCGAGCGCTTCCATTTTGTCGTAGTCGATTTCCTGTTTTTCGTTCAGGCCATAGGCGACGACGTTGAACCACTTGCCCGACATGTTCAACGCCATGCCGTGGGTGAGGTGGCCACCTTCGGCGAGGCTCATGCCCATGATGGTGTCGCCGGGTTTGAGGAAAGCCATGAACACCGCCTGGTTGGCCTGCGAGCCGGAGTTGGGCTGCACGTTGGCGGCTTCGGCGCCGAACAGCGCCTTCACGCGATCAATCGCCAGCTGCTCGACGATATCCACGAATTCGCAGCCGCCGTAGTAGCGCTTGCCGGGGTAGCCCTCGGCGTATTTATTGGTGAGCTGCGAACCTTGCGCTTCCATCACCGCCGGACTGGTGTAGTTTTCCGACGCGATCAGCTCGATGTGATCCTGCTGGCGGCGATTTTCTTGCTTGATGGCGGCCCACAGGTCGGGGTCGGTCTGGGAAAGCGGAAGTTGAGCAAACATGGGGTAATCCGGAGCGCGGGGAAACCGGCATTTTAACTTAACAAAGCGTAGCGAATACGACCGGCTCGTCGGGTTTATCTGTCGCTTTCTTCCCTGGGGGCAGGAGGAGGGCGGGACTTGGCCAGCATCTCGCGCAATTCGGCGATCTCCTGACGCAGCGCTTTCAGGTCATGATGCATTTCCAGCCGGATGCGCTTTTCTTCCTGGCCGATAAAAAAAGCAGCAATCGAGGCTGTCACCAGCGACATCACGCCATAGGTCAGCACAATCACGATGCCTGCGAACAAACGGGCGGACTGTGTGGTGGGGACGAGGTCGCCGTAGCCGACGGTCATGCCGCTGATAAAAGCCAGCCAGACGCCATCCTGATAGCTATGGATCGTGGGCTCCAGCCAGTAAAAGCCCGCGCCGGACAGCAACATCAGGCCAAAACCGAATAACAGGATATACGGCGTGGAACCCGGCGTGAGCGAGCGCAAGTGATGCACTAGCCGCGCGAGCAATAAACCCGCGATGGCGAGTCGCAACAGCCGTAGCAGCGGCGACAGCTCGCTGGGCAAATGTGGCAGCAGCAGCGCCAGCAAAGTGGCAACAATAATGACCGGCGACAGCCAGTTTCGCATCAGATAACGTCGTTTTTGCGCGGTGACCGCCAGCATGATTATCAGCTCGACCGAAAACGCTAGCAGCACGCCGAGATCGATCATGCGACCCAGCGCCCGGAGATGCGGTTCATGCGTCAACTCGGCCAGATAAAAAGCCGGAATCGCCAGCAGCGTCACCGCCATCATCGGCCAGTGCAGGCGTTTTTCCCATTGCTGGGCGAGGTGGCTGTCGTGCGGGGGGACGCCACCCAGACCAAGAAAGAGCTGAAAATTGAACGGCATGAAATCAGGTCAAGACAGGTATCCTTGTCATTCTAGACTGTTCCCTTCTCGCGAACCGGAGACCCCCATGAGCTTCAATCGCCGTGATTTTCTCAAGGGCGCTGGCGCCTCGGCCCTGTTGCCGCTTGGCGCTGCCCAGGCTGCGCCCGTCGCATCGAGCGCTTCGCCGGTCGTTCGCTGGCGGCTGGCGTCGAGTTTCCCTAAAAGCCTCGACACGATTTACGGCGCAGCCGAGACCTTGTCCAAGCGCGTCGCGGCCTTGACGGGCGGCAACTTCCAGATTCGTGTCTTTGCCGGTGGCGAGCTGGTGCCGCCGCTTCAGGTGCTCGATGCCGTCGGCAATAGCACAGCAGAATGCGGCCATTCGGCAGGGTATTACTACGTCGGCAAGAATATGGCGCTGGCGTTCGACACGTCGGTGCCGTTTGGCCTTACCGCGCGCCAGCAAAACGCGTGGATGTACGCTGGCGGCGGCATCGAAGCCTTGCGCGCGCTTTACGCCAAATACAACGTGATGCAGTTTCCGGGGGGCAACACCGGCACCCAGATGGGCGGCTGGTTCCGCAAGGAAATCAAATCGCTGGCCGACCTGCGCGGTCTGAAAATGCGTATTCCCGGCGTGGGCGGCAAGATCATGGCGAAGCTCGGTGCCGTGCCGCAAACCCTGCCCGGCGGGGAGATTTATCCCGCGCTGGAACGCGGCGCACTTGATGCCGCCGAGTGGGTGGGGCCGTATGACGATGAAAAGCTGGGCTTCCATAAAATCGCGAAGCACTACTATTACCCCGGCTGGTGGGAGGGCGGCCCGCAATTGAGTTTTTACGTCAATCAGGCGGCCTGGAAGACGCTGCCCGAGGCGTACCGCCATGCGTTTGAAGTGGCCACCGCCGAAGCGAATCAACTCATGCTTGCGCAATACGACGCCAAAAATCCGCCTGCGTTGTTGCGACTGGTGGGGCAGGGCGTCAAACTGCATCCTTATCCCAAGGACGTGATGCTCGCCGCGCGTCGTGCCACGTTCGAGCTCTACGAAGCAGAAGCGAAAACCAATCCGGACTTTGCGGCGATCTACCGCCCATGGAAAAAATTCCGCGATACCGAATTCCAGTGGTTTAAAGTCAACGAAGCGGCCTACGCCAACTTCAACTACTACGTGAAATAGTCATGACCCCCCTCGACCGGTTCATCACCACCTTCGACCTTGGCCTGCGCACCGTGTTTGCCAGCCCGCATGCGGCGCGCCCCTATCCGGGCGCGGGTACTGAGTCGAGCCTGAGTGACACGGAGCGCGCACAGTCCGCCGCGCTCATGCGCGTGAACCATGTCGGCGAGGTATGTGCGCAGGCGCTCTATGCAGGTCAGGCGCTCACGACCCAAAACCAGGCTGTGCGCACCGAGCTTGAGCGTGCCGCACGCGAAGAAACCGATCACCTAGCCTGGTGTGAAACGCGCATTCACGAACTGGGCGGACGCAAAAGCCTGCTCAATCCGCTGTGGTTTGGCGGCGCATTCGGCATGGGCGTGGCGGCGGGACTGCTGGGCGACAAATGGAATCTTGGTTTTCTTGCAGAAACCGAACGTCAGGTGGAAGCGCATCTTGATGGCCACCTGCAACAGCTGCCCGAGGCCGACGCAAAAAGCCGTGCTGTCGTCGAGCAGATGAAAGCCGACGAGGCGCTACACGCGCAAACCGCCATGGAGCATGGCGGTGCGTCGCTGCCGCCGCCGGTGAAAAGAGCTATGCAGTTCGCGGCCAACGTGATGCGGCAGACCGCACGCCGGATATAAACCCCTATTTCAGCGCAACGGCCTATGATCAGAGGGTGTCGCGCACGCAGCTCAGGCTCAGCGCGGCACTCCCGAAGCCACTGCAAGGAGAACCATCATGGCAAAAGGCCAGTTACGCGGAAACAAGGAAACCAAAAAACCCAAAAAGCCGAAACAGGTGCTGGTACCTGTCGGCACGTTTATTGCGCCTACCCGGGTGGTCAAACCCACCAAGGCCGCGCACTAACCGTCTGGTGCGCCCCATGTAAAACGCCACCGACAGGGTGGCGTTTTACATGGGGCGCAGCGGCCATCATGAACATGGAATTACGGCGCCGTGATTTCCTGCACCAGCACCCACGGCGCGACGACTACCGCCCAGAATGTGGCCTGGCGGGTGTGCCAGACCTCGGCATCGGTCATGTTGGCGCGTTTGATGCGGCCATCGGCCAGCCAGGCTTGCAGGACGTCGGCATGATCGTCGGCGAACAGCAGCGCGGCTTCGATCAAGTCCATGCCGGGTGCGATTTTGACGACGTCGCCGCGCGCGAAATGGCGTTCGAGTTCGCGCCATGCCAGTTGGGCGGTTTCGAGGTTGAGTTTGGCGCGCAGTACGTCGCCGCTCATGACGGGCGGCCTTTACCGCCACCCCGGCGCTGACTCAAGGGATGCTTCGGTACTTGCGCCGGGCGTCCACGTGTCGGCGGCGCGACGCGTGGCTCGCCTTTGACCGGCACATCGCGCAGGATGCGCGCACCTTCCGGGCGTTTACCGGTACCTGCGGGCTGAAACAGCGGGATCAGGTGTTTTTTGCTGTTGCCGATCAGATCTTCACGCCCCATCTCCTTCAGGGCTTCGCGCAGCATCGGCCAGTTTTCCGGGTCGTGATAACGCAGAAAAGCCTTGTGCAAACGTCGTACCCGCCCTTGTTTGACGACTGGAACCGACTCGCCTTTGCCGCCTAGCACCTTCTTCAGCGGGTTTTTTTCGGTGTGATACATCGCCGTCGCCAACGCCATCGGGGTCGGTAAAAACGTCTGCACCTGGTCGAGGCGGAATTCGTGTTTCTTCAGCCACAGCGCGAGGTTGAGCATGTCTTCTTCGGTGGTGCCCGGGTGCGCGGCGATGAAGTAGGGAATCAGATATTGCTTTTTCCCGACGGCTTTGGAGGCGGCCTCGAACATCTCCTTGAAGCGGTCATATGCGCCCATGCCGGGCTTCATCATCTTGGAGAGCGGCCCTGCCTCGGTGTGCTCGGGCGCGATCTTGAGATAGCCGCCGACGTGGTGCTGCACGAGTTCTTTCACGTATTCCGGCGAGCGTACTGCGAGGTCGTAGCGCAAACCCGAACTGATGAGGATTTTTTTAACGCCGGGCAGCGCACGCGCGCGGCGGTACATGTTGATCAGCGGCGTGTGGTCAGTGTTGAGGTTGTCGCAGATGTCGGGGAACACACAGCTCAATCGGCGGCAGGCCTTCTCGATTTTTTCCGACTTGCAGGCCATGCGATACATGTTGGCGGTCGGCCCGCCGAGGTCGGAAATGATGCCGGTAAACCCCGGCGTCTTGTCGCGGATCGCTTCGATTTCCCTGATCACCGAATCCTCGCTGCGGCTCTGGATAATGCGCCCCTCGTGCTCGGTGATCGAGCAGAAGGTGCAACCACCGAAACAGCCACGCATGATGTTGACTGAGAAGCGGATCATCTCCCACGCCGGAATCTTCGCATCGCCGTAGCTCGGGTGCGGCGCGCGCGCGTAGGGCAGGTCGTAGACCGCGTCCATTTCCGGCGTAGTGAGCGGAATTGGCGGCGGGTTGAGCCAGACATCGCGCTCGCCGTGCGCCTGACGCATCGCGCGGGCGTTGCCGGGATTGGATTCGAGATGGAACACGCGCGAGGCGTGGGCATAAAACGAAGGATTGTTTTTCACCTGATCGTAATCAGGCAGGCGCACGACAGTGTGCGCACGCAAATCCTGTTTGGCCGCGAGACGTTCAGCGCGCGGCACGATGCGGACGGGCGCAGTGCCTTCCGGAACCTGAGCGGCGGGCGCACTGGGGGACATGGCGTAGGGATCGATATGCGCGTCGATGGTGCCGGGCGTATCCCGCTCGGTGGAGAGCACTTCGATCCAGTTTGAGCCGCGCTCTGTTGCCACCCCCGGCGAGGGCGGCATCCAGTCGCGGGCGACCATGAAACCGGTGCCGCGCACATCGCGGATATCGCCGATTTTTTCGCCCTGCGCCAGCCGGTGGCTGACGTCGAGCAGCGCACGTTCAGCATTGCCAAAAATCAGCAGGTCGGCTTTGGAATCGGTGAGTACCGAGCGCCGCACGGTATCAGACCAGTAATCGTAATGCGCGATGCGGCGCAGGCTGGCCTCGATCGAACCGATGATGATCGGGGTGCCGGGAAACGCTTCGCGGCAGCGCTGGGCATACACGGTGACTGCACGGTCGGGGCGCTTGTTGGGCGCAGCGTGGGGCGTGTAAGCGTCGTCGGAGCGGATTTTGCGGTCGGAGGTGTAGCGGTTGACCATCGAATCCATGTTGCCTGCGGTGACGCCGAAATACAGCGTCGGCTTGCCGAGCGCGCGAAACGGATCGACCGATAGCCAGTCGGGTTGCGCGAGGATGCCGACGCGATACCCCTGCGCCTCCAGCATCCGACCGATCAGCGCCATGCCGAAGCTGGGGTGGTCGATATAAGCGTCGCCCGTGACCAGAATAATGTCGCAGGCATCCCAACCGAGCGCGGTCATTTCGGCGCGCGACATCGGCAGGAAAGGTGCGGTGCCGAAGCGCGCCGCCCAGTGCTTGCGGTGTGAAAACAGGGGAGGTGTCATGCAAAGATTTTACCTTTTAACTACTCAGAAATCCTGTTGGCTACCGTTAAGTCCCTATGTCTTGTAGCGGTATTGATGGATGCCGCTGCTGAAGTTGAAAACGTTTTAATGGTGGTCTATGTCAGCAATATTGGAAAAATTCGAGCAGGAACGGCGGCTTCAACGCCGATTCGAGGTGTTGCAGTCAGCCAGTCTGGTGGTATCTGCGGATCGGGCAATCGCGTGTGAAATCCGCGATTTTTGTCTGGGGGGCTTGCAGCTCAAATTTGATCCGGCCATGGCTGACACAGCCGTGATCCATACCTTGCCGAGCGATGCTGTGGTGGAAGTCCACTTCACTCCACCATCTTCGATCAGCGAGCAGTCTTTCAATATCAAGGTACGCTTGGCTCGCCGCACGACGGATGGGATCGGCGTGGCGTTTCTCGGTAATCAGATTGACGCGACCCGTGCCCTGAATAAAGTTGCTGCGGCGATGCGCACCCAGCGCATTGTGAGCAAGCGATATCAGGGCATGGACGGCAAAGCCTTGCAAGACACCTGTAAAACGCTGTTGTTGCAATCCGTGGAAGACGCTACCCGTGAATTTTATGGCTTGATTGAGAATCGCCTGTCGGTGGTGGCTCAGCAATCGACCAATTTCGCCGAGCGTAACGAAATGGTCGCGGCGTACGATCCGATTCGTCTGCACGAAGCAAACGTTCATTCGACGCTGCAACAGCAGGTTCAACGGGCAATCGAGCAGATTTACTTGCCGCCAAAAGCCGCCGAATTACCACGTGGCGAGGCCGAAAACCCTGGGCTGTCACTAGTCCAGGCCGATGATTTTGAAGACTGGCTAAATCTGACCGCTGAAGTCAACAAGCTGGAAAACCATTTCAATATTGAACTGGCGGCGCTTGCACCACGGTTGGAAAAACTCTATGGCCGTGCGCTTGACCGCACCACCAATCCCTACGCGCCAGCGGTAATCGAGCACGCCTTGAAGGCAGCGTTTGAGAGCCAGACGCTGGCGCTTAAGGTTCGGCGGGTGATTTACAGTGCTATGCGAGAGGCGCTGGTGCATCCCCTGGGCGAGTTATACAAACAGCTCGACAGCATTCTGCCCATGGTGGATGAAGCGAGTGCCAAAGCCGACGCTCATGCCTGGGCGGATGCCCAGGCAGCCGGGGTGGATGAGAATCAAATACCGGATATAGCAGGGGGCCACGCGCCCGCAGATGCACCGACACGCGCGACGTCCGCCAGCCGTGCAGGCGGTGTGGCGGGCGCACTGATGAATCTGTTTCGCCGTGCACAGTAGCCAGCGGGTTCGGCTGGGGAGGCGTCAGCAGGTATGTCAGCACCGACGTCTTCAATGGAAGCCCCGCTGGCGGCCGCGTTGGGTAAAAGCGCCATGGAGGCAGGCGGGTTTGTGCAGCGGTTTGCGAACACCTCACGCCGGGTGTTGGACGAACTCACTACGGCGGGGCGCATCCAGCCTGGCCAGGAAGCTGTGGCCGAAGGCTCGGCAGCGGTGTTTGGCGCACTGGCTGAACAGATCGAGACCGAGAAATCGCTGTCTACTGTCGTGAAGCACTATGTGAAGCAACTTGAAGAACCCCTGCTTAAACTGGCCGTGGTCGATACCCATTTCTTGAATGCCCCGCAGCATCCTGCGCGTCAGGTGTTGAATGCGGTGGATCGGCTGGCAATGGTGTCGAGCGACGACGGCAAAATAAACGACCAGAAACTCTTGCAGGTGATTCAGCGGTGGACTGAACGCATCAAGAGCGAAGCGGACAAAAACCCGGGTGTGTACGACGAAGCGCGTGCCCAGATGGAAAAAGTCCTGTTGCCGCTCCTGAGGATGCGGAGTATCCGCATTGCGCGTTTGCAGGCCGGCCTGGAAGGCTGGCAAAAAATGGGTCAGGCCAATCGCATGATTAGCCGCGAATTCGAACAGCGCACGGCAGGCCGCAACCTGCCTGAGGTTGTGATCGGATTTTTCAATCCAGCCTGGCGTAATTATCTGATTCGGGTGATGTTACGTAAGGGTGTGGGCAGCCAGGAAGAAGCCGAAGCCTGGCAGGCCGTTGATCGCCTGATTGAATGGATGGAACCCGACCTGACTGAACGCCCCGCCCTCAACGACGTGCAGCGTTTGCTGACGTACATCGATTCGAAAATGACGCTGGTGAGCGCGGGCAAAGAGGTGCAGGAAGCGATTCTCGAGCGTCTGGCAGACGGCTTGTTTGAAGCCGATAAAACACGCCTGAAACGCGTGCCTGCGCCGCAGGCGGCGGCGAATGCTGAACTTGCCGAGTTGCCGCTCAGCGAGCAGGACGCGGCGCTATTGGGGCAGTATCGGGTAGGCGACTGGCTGAACTTTTCGCAGTCTGCCGCACCGCTGAATCTGGTTTGGATCGGCGATGACCCGCCCATTTATGTATTTTCCAACTACAAGGGCTTGCGCAAAATCGAGCTGAAGCAGCAGGAGTTCCTGGAATTGCTGAAAACAGGCGAGTCGGGGGTGACAGACAATCTTGAGCTGCCGTTGATGGATCGATCGCTCAGTTCCATGATCGAGCACATGCATCGCAATTTGGTGAAACAGGCCACCCATGATGCGGAAACCAGCCTGATACGCCGCCCGGAATTCATGCGCCGCGTGAAGCAAATCTGGCTGAATGTAGGCGAGGCCAACCAAGGCTGCGTGCTGGGGGTGATCGATATCGAGGATTTGCGTATCGTGCAAACGCGTACTAACCAGGCGGGCTATCTCAAAATGGTTCAGGCTCTGGCACAGCACCTGAACCAGAAATGTAGTGGGGGCGAATTTGTGGCGCGTACCGGCGAGCGCACGTTCGCGTTCATGCACGCCTGCCCGAGCCAGGAAAGCGCTCAGGCGCTTGCCGAAAGTTTCATCACACACATCAACCAGTTCAGCTTTGAATGGGAAAGCGAACGCTTTACCCTGTCGGCGAATGCGGGGCTGGCTTGGGCGAGCGATTTTGTCGAGCCGGAAACCTTCTATAACCATGCAGACACGGCCTGTCTGGCCGCCAAGCATGAGGGACGCAACCAGATTGTCTTTTTCCGCGAAGACGATGCAGCCCACAAGGGTTCGGTCGGACTGGATTACTGGGCGGGGCATTTCAACAACATACTCGCTAGCGGGCAGCTTTATTTACGCTGTCAACCGATTGTGTCGCTTGATGCCGACGCCGGGCAGGCTTCACACTACGAAATCCTGCTGGGCGCGAATACTGACAACCCGGACGACGCGCCCATTAACATCGGCGATTTTGTTGCCGCGATAGAGCGGCTCAAGCGCATCAGTGAACTGGATCAGTGGGTGGTGAAGGAAGTATTCGGCTGGATACGCAATCACCCGCAGGCATTTGCGCAGGTTGGAGCGTTCTCGATTAACCTGTCAGGCCCGTCGGTCAACAGCAAAGCGTTCCTGAGTTTTATGGAAGAAGAACTCGGGCGCGGTGATATCCCGGCCAACAAACTGATTTTTGAAATTACCGAGAGCGCAGCGATCGACAGCTTTGCCAACGCGGATCAGTTCATCAAGAAATTCCGGCGTTATGGTTGTCGTTTTTCGCTGGATGATTTTGGCGTAGGCTTTTCATCGTTCAGCTATCTCAAAAACCTGAAAGTCGATTATCTGAAAATCGACGGTTCATTCATCCGCGACATGACGCGCAACGACGTCGATGTGGCGCTGGTGTCGTCGATGCACGAGACCAGCCGTTTCCTGGGCATCAAAACCATCGCCGAGTGTGTTGAGGATGCGGAAACGCTGCAACAACTGAAAACCATCGGCGTGAATTATGTGCAGGGCTGGCACACCGGCAAGCCCATGCCGATCAGCACGCTTGTCGCGCTGGGGGCGGCGATGGCTGCCTGAGTATGCCGGGCGTCATGCCCGGCAGGGCACGGCTTAGCGTACGCCCAGCAATTCCACGTCAAACACCAGCGTGGCGTTCGGCGGAATCACGCCGCCTGCCCCGCGTTCGCCGTAGGCGAGGTTCGGCGGGATGGTGAGCTTGCGCTTGCCGCCTACCTGCATCCCCGCCACGCCCTGATCCCAACCGGGGATGACCTGTCCCATGCCGAGCTTGAAATCGAAAGGCTCGCTGCGATCCACACTGGAGTCGAATTTGCTGCCGTTGGTGAGCCAGCCGGTGTAGTGCACCGACACGTATTGACCTGCCTGGGCGGTGTCGCCCGTGCCAATGACGAGGTCTTCTATGATGAGTTCGGACATGAGTCTTCCTGAAAATGAAATCGCGAGAGGGCGGATTTTACCCTGACTTGAACCGCCCCGGGTTTCGTGGAGGCCATTTGGTTTAAGTGCAGGCCGTTGACTCGGCCTGTTCGGCGAGTTGCCTGTAGTAGTTTGCCTCAGCTTCG
>JBEBIA010000045.1:0-4212 GCA_040080645.1 Thiobacillus sp. | reverse complement strand
TTGTCGATCATGAGGAGCATGGCAAACCCCAAAAAGTGAACGCAGAGACGCAGAGACGCAGAGTTTTCATAGTTTGTTGGCGATCCGTCGCACACCCTGCACAAGAATCGGTACATTGAAATTGATGAGCAAGCCCAGTTTCATGCCACTCAATCTCAAATAGGTCAGCACCTGGACTTCGTGAAGTGCGGCAAGTTTATCAATCGCCTTTAGTTCCACGACAAGTTGATTTTCGATCAATAGATCTAATCGGTAGTCTGGTTCGATAGAGCGTCCCTTGTAAATTAGGGGAAGAGGCTTTTGCCGCTCGTAACATACTTCCCTCAACGCCAACTCATGGCACAGCGCCAGCTCATAAACTGATTCCAGCAGACCCGGCCCTAGCGCTTGATGGACCTCGATAGCTGCGCCGATGACTTCCGAGGAAAGGTCATTGATGTTTTCTCTGCGCCTCTGCGTCTCTGCGTTCATTCAGGTTTTTGCGGTTTGGGTTAATTCCGCTGCACGAACAACTGCACGCGCCTTGTTCAGGGTTTCCATCCATTCGCTGGTGGGCACGGAATCCGCGACGATACCGGCACCGGCCTGGGCGTACAGCATGCCGTCCTTGACCACAGCGGTGCGGATGGCGATGGCCAGATCCATGTCGCCAGTGAATCCCAGATAGCCGACGGCACCCGCGTAGACACCGCGCTTGCTGGGTTCGAGTTCGTCGATGATTTCCATTGCACGCACCTTGGGCGCACCGGACACCGTGCCCGCTGGGAAACTGGCACGCAGTACGTCGATGGCGGACAGGTTCGGCTTCAGCTTGCCTTCGACGTTGGAAACGATGTGCATGACGTGGGAATAGCGCTCGATGAGCATTTTCTCGGTCACTTTGACGCTGCCGGTGACGGCGACGCGCCCGGTGTCGTTGCGCCCCAGGTCGAGCAGTTGCAAATGCTCGGCCAGCTCCTTGGGGTCGTTCAGCAATTCATCGGCCAGCCGTGTGTCGTCTTCGCGCGTGAGGCCACGCGGACGCGTGCCCGCGATGGGGCGCAAGGTAACGGTGTCGCCTTCAAGCCGCACCAGAATTTCGGGTGACGAGCCGACGACATGAAAGCCGCCAAAGTCGTAATAGAACATATAAGGCGACGGGTTAAGGCTACGCAGCGCGCGGTAGAGCGAGAGCGGCGAAGCGGCAAAAGGCCGCGTCATGCGTTGGCTCAACACCACCTGCATGACGTCGCCCGCCGCAATGTAATCCTTGGCTTTTTGTACCGCGTCCTTGAATTCGCGTTCACCGAATTCGGATACCGGATCGCTCACGTCCCCCACCGCCTCGGGCGGCACATTCAACGGGGTGTGCAAAGCGTCCGCCAGCGCGCCTAACCGTAGGCAGGCAGCCGCATAGGCGTCGGCCTGCATCGGATCAGCGTGTGTGATGAGATAAAGCTTGCCCGCGAGGTTGTCGAATACCGCCAGCTCTTCTGTCAGCATGAGCAGAATGTCAGGCGTGTGGATGCTATCGGGTTTGCGCGTGGCGGCGAGCCGTTTCTCGATGTAACGGATCGTTTCGTAACCGAAATACCCCGCCAGCCCTCCGGTGAAGCGCGGCAACCCGGCCACCGGTGCGGCTTTAAAGCGCGCCTGAAAATCGGCAATGAAAGCGAGCGGGTCGTCGAGGTTATGTTCTTCAACCACCTGGCCGTCGGTCTCAACCGTCAAGACATGGTTGCGCACCCGGATCACGGTACGCGCAGGCAGACCGATGAAGGAAAAGCGACCGAAACGTTCGCCCCCCACAACCGATTCGAGCAGGTAGGTATAAGGTGAGTTGGCCAGCTTGAGATACACGGAGAGCGGCGTCTCCAGATCGCCGGGCAGCTCGCGCACCAGTGGAATGCGGTTATACCCCTGGCGGGCGAGATCAAAAAATTCTTGTTCAGTCATGGCAAGTCCGTGAAAAGTGAATGGCGGGGCGAAACGTGTCTACGCGTTCCACCTTCACCATCGCCTGTCGTTCACGGCGTACTTCATCTTCAACTCGCCTTGACTACCCGCTTCGCAGCGTCGGCCAGCGTCGGCACCACGGCGTCGAGATCGAGTTCGGACACCGGACGTCCCCGGTTATAGCCATACGGCACACAGAACACCGGGCAACCCGCAGCACGCGCGGCCTGGGTGTCGTTCAGCGAATCGCCGATCAACAACAGTTCGGCAGGCTGCACCTTGAATACCTCGCAGGCATGGCGCAGCGGCAACGGGTCGGGCTTGCGTTTAGGCAGGCTGTCGCCCGACAGAATCAGCTCGAAATAATCAAACAGCCCGGTATCTTTCAGCAGCGGATGCGTGAACATCTCAGCCTTGTTGGTAATGCACGCAATGTGCACGCCCATCGCCTTGAAGGCGTCGAGCCCTTCGACCACGCCATCGAACGGACGCGAATGCAAGGACACGTGTTCGCCGTAGTGTTTCTGATACGCCGCGATCGCTTGCGCAAACAGTGCGGCGTCTGGCTCGGCATCCATCTCGCCCGTAAGCACGCGTTTGACCAGCCGAGAAACACCGTTGCCGATGTAAGTCGAGATGGTTTCGAGGCTCGGGCAAGGCCGACCGAGATCGGCCATCATCAACTCGGCGGCGTGCGCGAGATCAGGGGCGGTATTCAGGAGGGTGCCGTCGAGATCGATAACGACGGCTTTAATCGGAAGTGGGAAGTTCATTTTTTTGAACCGCTGAGACGCAGAGAACGCGGAGGTAAAGAAAGGTTTTCTCTGCGTTCTCCGCGCCTCTGCGGTAAATGGGTTAATTAGACTTTCGCCAGCTGGGCGCGCATTTCAGCAATGATGCTGTCGTAGTGGTTAGGATCGCTTTCGTTGCGCTTGCCGAACACGGCGGAACCCGCGACGAAGGTATCGACACCCGCTGCGGCGACTTCGGCGATGTTGCCGGGGCCGACGCCGCCGTCGATTTCGATGTTCACGTTCAAGCCGCGCTCGTCGATCATCTTGCGCACTTTGCGGGCTTTATCGAGCACGTAGGGAATGAATTTCTGCCCGCCGAAGCCGGGGTTCACGCTCATCAGCAGCACCATGTCGATTTTATCCAGCGTGTATTCGAGTGCGTCGAGCGGGGTGGCGGGATTGAACACCAGACCGGGCTTGCAACCGTGCTCGCGGATCATCGCGATGGTGCGGTCAATGTGCTCGGACGCTTCGGGATGGAAAGTAATGTAAGTCGCGCCCGCCTTGGCGAAATCGGGGATGATGCGATCTACCGGCTTGACCATCAGATGCACGTCGATCGGCGCGGTGACACCGTGCTTGCGCAAGGCTTCGCACACCAGCGGACCGATAGTGAGATTGGGCACATAGTGGTTGTCCATTACGTCGAAGTGGACGATGTCGGCACCGGCTTTAAGCACGTTATCGACTTCTTCACCGAGCTTGGCAAAATCGGCGGACAGGATGGACGGGGCGATGCGGTAAGTCATGAGGAAACTCCGGAATTAGGCTTAGGGATAATTGGGAAACTCGGCCATTTTAGCAGTCCGCCACGTCCTTGCGTTACACTCGCGGCATTCCGTTTCAGACGAGCAATCCCGTGGCAGAAGGCAAGAAATACCTCATTGATGTCAACGTCAACACGGCCTACCTGGCCGATCAGAGCGACCCCGCTGCAGATCGCTACGTGTTTGCCTACACCATCACCATTGCCAACACCGGCACGGTTGCCGCGCAACTGATCTCACGCCACTGGATCATCACCGACGCCGAAAACGTCACCCAGGAAGTCAAAGGTCTGGGCGTGGTCGGCGAACAGCCCTTGCTGCGCCCCGGCGAAAGTTTCGAATACACCAGCGGCACCGCAATGGCGACGCCTGTCGGCACGATGCGTGGCACGTATCAAATGGTGGCGGAAGACGGCAACAAGTTCGACGCGGACATTCCGCCGTTCACGCTGTCGATGCCGCGCGTGCTGCATTGATTATTTTTTCATCGTCCACCACACGATGAACACAAACAGCCCCAACGCGATTCCCGCTTCCAGCAGCAGCCATTCCAAACCCTGGCTTTCCATCCTGTTGTTCTCCTTTAACAGGGTCGCATCTTTGCGCGCAATGCAGCAGCACGCAAGCGCGTTCTTGCTCGCGACCTTGCTCACAGCCTGTGCAACGCCACCCGCCGCACCGCCCACGCCGGAGCCGACCCCGCCACCCACACCCCC
>JBEBIA010000044.1:0-4311 GCA_040080645.1 Thiobacillus sp. | reverse complement strand
CGAGCTGGCGATGACGACCGTGCCGGGGGTCGCGCCGGTGTTGTGGACGTTTACCGTGCGTGATCCCGCTGTCGCCGCGCAGATCAACACCTTGCTGGGTAAGCGCATCGTGCTGCATTACGAAGAGCATCGCGGCATTCCCACCACTTGCTATGGCGAAACGAATCATTTCGTGACGCGCGTGCAGCTGATCGACGAAGCGCCGCAGCGTCTACTGCCCAATGTGAAACCGGCAGGCTGAGTACATGTCGATGCGCCGGCCGATCAGCCTCAAGATATTCAGCATCACGCTGGTGTTGCTGATTTTGATGGTGGCGGTGACGTGGCTGTCGGTGTTTAACCTGCGCCTGCTCAACAACCAGGTGCGCGCGCTGGCCGATTACTACCTGCCCTTGCAGCAGCAGGTGGCGAGCGTGGAAATTCTGGTGCGCCAGCAGATGGTGCATATGGAGCGGATCGTTGCCGGAATGGCCGCCGCACGACCCGACGCCCAGTTTCTCGCGACTGAATCGACCCGTTTTGATGCACGCGGGGTGAATGCGGATCAGATTGTTGATTCCTCAATTCGTCAGTTGAATGAGGCGTTGGCGGCAAAAGACATCGCCCTCGACCGGGCCGCACTGGCCGCACTGGCACAGCAGTTGCCGGATATTCAAACCGCGCGGATGCAGTTTCATGCCAGGTTTCGTGAATACCAGATTGAGGCGGCGTCCGGCACGCCGAGCTCGGCGGCCATCGTGCGCGACGCACTGGCGCGGCAGAAAGACGCGCTCGACAGCGAAATCGAAAAGAGTATTGATGCCTTAAACCAGCTCACGTCCGACACCGCCGCCAATGCCAAACACGAAGAGCAGCACGCGATTCGGCTCAACTGGATCATCACCGCCATTGCCACCGTGCTGGGGCTGATTTTTGCCTGGCGCGTGACGAGTGCGTTGGTCGAGCCGATCCGTCGGCTGGTGCGTGGCACGCGCGCGGTTGAAGACGGCGACCTCGACGTTGAAATCGACATCCGCACGCGCGACGAACTCGCGAGCCTGGGCGACTCGTTCAATCACATGGTGCTGGGGTTGCGCGAAAAAGAACGCATCCGCGAAACCTTTGGCCACTATGTCGATCCGCGCATCGTGCAGGGTCTGCTGGACAACCAGTTGTCTGAAGAAGGCGGCCAGCGCCGCGAGATGAGCGTGTTTTTTTCCGACCTCGTGGGTTTCACGCGCCTGGTAGAAGGCCTCTCCGCCGACGCCGCCGTGCGCTTTCTTAACCGCTATTTTGCGCTGATGGCCGACGAGGTGCGTGCCGAGTCCGGCATTATCGACAAATACATCGGCGACTCCGTCATGGCCTTCTGGGGCGCGCCGTTTACCGATGAGACCACGCACGCCGAGCGCTGCTGCGCCGCAGCACTGCGACAACTCGAACGTCTCGACGAATTTCAGCAAGAGCTGCCCGCCTTGTTTCAGCGCCCGGGTCAGACGCGCGTAGACGTGCGCATGGGGCTGGCCACCGGCGACGTCACCGTAGGTAACATCGGCTCCGATACCTCGCGCGGATTCACCGTCATAGGCGATACCGTCAACCTCGCCTCGCGTCTCGAACAGGCCAACAAGTTTTACGGCACCCGCATTCTCGTCAGCGAAGCCACGCGCCGCGCAGCAGGTGGGCGCTTTATCTTCCGCGAAATTGACCGCCTGCGCGTGCTCGGAAAAAACGAGCCGGTAGGCGTGTATGAACTGATGGGATTTGCCCGCCAGGCTTCAGCCGATCAAACGCAGCTGGTGCAGACGTTTGAATCCGCACTGGCGCAGTATCGTGCGCAAAACTGGGAAGCCGCGACGGCAGGGTTTCAGGCGTGCCTGGCGATCAGGCCAGACGACGCACCCAGCCGGGCGTTGCTTGATCGGATTACCGCATTTCGCACCACACCGCCCGCAGCAGATTGGGATGGCGTATGGGTCGCGCAGAGCAAATGATGGCGGCGTGCGCTGATTAACCACCGCGACGCAGAAACGCCAAGCGGAAAAGCTTTCTCCCCCGCGTCCTCAGCGCCACTGCGGTTCAGGTCTTAATTCGTCTCCACACCCGAGTCGCCATGGCAGGTGCAGCCCGCACTTTTGGTGTTGTCGCAGCACACAATCTTGCCCGCCCGGCAGCCACACACCCCCTTATGCCCCGCACAGCAATCGGTGGTGCCTTCCGCCAGCAGCTTGCCATGGCTCGGGCACACCAGAGGTGTCGTGGATTGAATAGTGGGCGTTTCCAGCGGCGCGTGCGATTCGCCTGCCCAGGCAACGATGCTGGTACACAGTGCAAACGTCACCATCAGGCCGTTCAGAGCGTGATGCAGGGTCATGGCAGACTCCTCATGCGATAGGGATGTTCACTATAAACCAGTTACGCCGCGTCAGCAGGCGACGCGCCTGCGCGAAAGATAAAACATTGAAAAGCGCTTGTTTGCCGGGTCTCTCTTTTCCTGCCTGGCGGCTCCAGCCTGGTTCCGGTTACCAACGCAAGTGGGTCATCGCGTTTGGCTTGCAGCATTCGGGTTCAACATGTTCAGGGTCGGTGTTTATTGATTTGGCGAATGACGCTTTGCTAATTTCTTTCGCGCGGTTATTTTCTTTTGTCCGCCGCCATTTTTTATCTCGACCCAGACCCCTTATCACTCTCAATTGCATTGCTTATCATTTTTTGGCCAATTTTTGTGTATTCCATTTTTACGGATTCAGTACATTTCATTGCCGTCTCCTTCATTCCCCGACCGGTATATACGAATAACCCTGGAATAAGGTTAGTTAATACGAAAAGCCAGAAAAATGTCCACCATGCGTCTAGGTGACCATAATTTGCAAAAGTAATCACATTCCAATCGTAATAATTAAAGATCGTCAGCACAGGGATCGAGAAAGCAGCTACGCATAACAAGAACTGGCTTATATCCTTGTCTTTCTCAATATCAAAAAAGTTAAACACGTACCCAGCAAAAATGTCATGGTGAGTTCCGTCCCCATTGTTTTTATGTTCGAGCCAAGCCTTTTTCCTAGCTTTATTATCCTTGGATAACATGTCGTCAATTTGGTGATTGAGGCTAAACATTTCCATTTGCTGTTCATTAGAGGCCTCAACAACCTCAATGACTTTCTTTGTTTCGGCTAAGTGCTGCTTAATTTGTTCGATGTATCTCGTCTTTTTTAATTCTATGTACGCGAGGTTAAACACAACGCCCAGTTCACCTAAATAGGCCAAACTCATCAAACCTGAAGACATCTAAATCCCTTGGTATCAGGTTAAAAAAAACCACCATTGCTGGTGGTATACGAACATCCTGCCTTTTTTCAAAGTCGAAGTTCCGCGCTCGATTGCTTCATTCCATCGAACATCGTTTTTAGCTTCGCACCAACTTCCTTGTTGTTGAATGAAGCAAATGCCTCATGCTTCTTGTTATCCGGCTCAAAACGGAATGCTTCCCCATCTACCACCATAAAGTGGTAATCCAAATCTTGTAGCGAATTGTCAGCACGGTACAAAT
Organism: Thiobacillus sp.; assembly: GCA_040080645.1. Classification (GTDB taxonomy): domain Bacteria; phylum Pseudomonadota; class Gammaproteobacteria; order Burkholderiales; family Thiobacillaceae; genus Thiobacillus. The sequence continues at coordinate 782 of JBEBIA010000044.1, read as the reverse complement.
GAATATTTTGTGTAGCCGTCTCACCAAACCGCGTTTTAATTTTCTTAATTAAGCAGTCAGCTTCATCCAAGAGTGACGCGTCTGACACCGCCTCCGCAGACTTCTGAACAATAATGAACAAGTTTCCATTTTGCCCAACCACAAGTGAACCGGCTGCTTCAACAACTTCGTCTGTAGCGTAGATTGCCGGATTCGCTGCGCCAGTAAAAATCATGGCCTCACGACGGGCTTTCTGAAACAACTTAGCCACCAAAGGGATCGCGTGATCCGTAGAACTGTTACTGATGATTGTTGGGCTATTCTGTTCGAAAAGCTGATCCAGCATTTTCCGATATTCATCCATATTTATTCCTGTGTGTAACCCATTAAGAAGATGAATGAAATTACGTTAGGACAGTAATTCTCGCCCCAACGTGTATGTAGGTCTTTTACGACTGAAAAAGCAAACACTTAAACCTATGCAAATTTCGTACCCAAAAACGAACTGGATAGATACGTATCTGATTAGTAAAGAATTCACGCCGGAATATCCACTTTCTAAAAGGTTTGATCAAAATATTAACCGGAACGTGTAAAAAAAACCGACACTTTGGCTTGCTTTGGAATTGCAAAAAACGGGGTCAAAAGGACATCAGGGCCAGGTCTAGCTAAGTATCATTTTCTCTGTGATGTGCATCTTTGCTAGACCTGACCCAATACTGTTCGTTTTAACGGAGCACCGCAAAAGATTGACATACAGTTAACGGCATTGGAGCGAGCATCGTTGGCGTGTAAACCCGCGC
>JBEBIA010000030.1:0-18667 GCA_040080645.1 Thiobacillus sp. | reverse complement strand
GATATGGCTGGTCGGTTTGCCGGTGGCAGTACTGCCGTTGTGGCAGGTCGAGCACGTGCCCGGCGCTACGCCTGTATGGCTGAAGGTCGCCGGTGTCCAGGCACTCGTTTTGTGGCAACTATCGCACGCAGCCGAAGTGGGAATATGGCTGGTCGGTTTACCCGTCGCCGTGCTGCCGTTGTGGCAGGTCGAGCACGTTCCAGGCGCAACACCGGTATGGCTGAAGGTTGCAGGTGTCCACGCGGAAGTCTTATGACAGGTATCGCAAGCCTGAGTTGTAGGAATGTGCGTCGTCGGCTTGCCGGTAGCGGTAGTTCCGTTGTGGCAGGTCGAGCACGTGCCGGGCGCTACGCCTGTGTGGCTGAAAGTCGCCGGCGTCCAGGCACTGGTCTTGTGGCAGCTGTCGCAGGCCGCCGAGGTGGGGATGTGACTGGTCGGTTTGCCCGTCGCCGTGCTGCCGTTGTGGCAAGTCGCGCAGGTTCCGGGTGCTACGCCTGTGTGACTGAAGGTCGCCGGTGTCCACGCAGAAGTCTTGTGGCAGGTATCGCACGCTTGAGTCGTGGGAATGTGTGTCGTGGGTTTGCCAGTCGCGGTGGTTCCGTTGTGGCAGGTCGAACACGTACCGGGGGCGACGCCCGAGTGACTGAAGGTGGCGGTATTCCAGGATGAGGTTTTATGGCAGGTGTCGCAGGATGCCGTAGTCGGGATGTGATTCGACGGCTTGCCTGGGGCTACCGTGCCGTTATGGCAAGTAGCACAGGTTCCCGGTGCAATACCGGTGTGGTTCATCGTTGCGGGCTTCCAGCTGGCTGTTTTATGGCAGCTGTCGCACGCCGCAGTCGTCGGAATATGGTTGGTCGGTTTGCCTGTCGCTTTCGATCCGTTATGACAGGTCGAGCAGGTGCCGGGTGCGACACCGGTATGACTGAAAGAAGCCGGTGTCCATGCGGAAGTTTTATGACAGGTGTCGCACGCCTGGGTCGTGGGAATGTGGCTGGTCGGTTTGCCAGTGGCCATCGCGCCATTGTGGCAGGAAGCACAGGTTCCCGGGGCAATGCCGCTGTGGCTGAAACTGGCGGGTTTCCAGGCCGCAGTTTTGTGGCAACTGTCGCAGGCCGCTGTGGTGGGAATGTGGCTGGTGGGTTTGCCTGTGGCGGTCTTGCCGTTGTGGCAGCTCGCACAGGTGCCGGGTGCGACGCCCGCATGGCTGAAAGAAGCCGGGGCCCAGGCGCTGGTTTTATGGCAGTTGTCACAGGCCGCTGTGGTGGGAATGTGGCTGGTGGGTTTGCCTGCGGCTGTCTTGCCGTTATGGCAGCTCGCACAGGTGCCGGGTGCGACGCCTGCATGGCTGAAAGAAGCCGGGGTCCAGGCCACAGTTTTGTGGCAGCTGTCGCAGGCCGCTGTGGTGGGAATGTGGCTGGTCGGTTTGCCCGCCGCAGTTTTGCCATTGTGGCAACTTGAACAGGTGCCGGGTGCGACCCCCGCATGGCTGAAAGTCGCTGGCGTCCAGGCACTGGTTTTGTGGCAGCTGTCGCAGGCCGCCGTGGTCGGAATGTGACTGGTCGGTTTGCCTGTGGCGGTCTTGCCGTTATGGCAGCTCGCGCAGGTGCCGGGTGGGACATTGCTGTGGCTGAAACCGGCGGGTGTCCAGGCAGCGGTTTTGTGGCACGAATCGCAGGCGGCTGTGGTGGGGACGTGCCCGGCAGGCTTGCCCGCCGCAATGCGGCCATTGTGACAAGTGGCGCAGCTATTCGGCGCAACGCCGGTGTGATTGAAACGCGCGCCGGAGAACGTGGCGGTGTTGTGGCAGCTATCGCATGCCTGCTTGGTGGGAATATGGTTGGACGGCATGGCCGACGCGGCGGCGCGTTGGCTGCCCGCAGCATGACAGCTCGCACACTGGGTCGGTGTTCCCTTGAATACGCCCCGGATATGGCACGACTCACAACGCTCGTTCCGGTGCGCGCCGTTGAGCTGGAAGCCTGTTCGGGCATGGTCGAAGTTCTTGACGATCGGGGTGACCGCAAACGCTGGCGAGGAGAAAGAACCCAGCACGCACACCAGCAAGATCATCCAGGCCAGCCACGATTTAGGCAGCCAGCGGGAGGGGGTGGTGGAATAAAAGAGTTTCATCTTGCTTCTCCTCGGGAGGCAAGCAGAGCTTGCCGGGCGTGTCCCATTCGTAACTTGAGCTGTTTGAACGAATCGATGCCATGACATTTTTCGCACTGCCGACCGAATCCGCCGTCATGGACGTCGTCCTTGTCGTGGCAGCTGACGCAAGTCATTGGCAAGACGGCTTTGCCGGTGACAGGTCTGCGGTGGCAGGCATAACATTCCAGCCCCTGGTGGCCACCTTCCAGCTTGAAGCGCGTGCGGGTGTTGTGGTTGTAGTCCCATAACGCCCAGCTACGGGCGTTGTGACAGCTTTCGCACGACACGCCCAGGCGGCGTTTGTGAACATCGTCCTTTTCGTGACACGCCAGACATTCGGTTTTGGCGTCGCGGTATTGCGCGGTGACGTGGCATTTCTTGCATTCCACCATGACGTGTTTACCCAGCAGCGGAAACCGGCTGCGGGCATGATTGAACGTGGTTTGCTTCCAGTTCTGCGCGTTGTGGCATTGCTCGCATTTCTCACCCTGCTCGCCTTTGTGGACGTCGTCTTTCTTGTGGCAGGCAAGACAGGTTGCAGGCGTGTCCTTGTATTTGCGATCCTTGTGGCAGTCGTCGCATTTCACGTCACGGTGTTTGCCGAACAGGGCGAACCGTGTCTTGCCATGATCGAAGCGGTTTTCTTTCCAGTCGCGTTCGCCATGACAGTCGCCGCACTTGTCGCCGAGCGAGCCTTTGTGCTTGTCGTCTTTCTTGTGGCAGGCGATGCAGGTCATGGGCGTGTCCTTGAAAACCGGGCTCTTGTGGCAAGCCTTGCATTCAATGTCTTCATGCTTGCCGTGCAGCGGAAAACGGGATCGGCTGTGGTCGAAGCGGGCTTCTTTCCAGTTGCGCTCGACGTGGCAATTGCCGCATTTCTCGCCCAGCGAGTTCTTGTGTTTATCGTCTTTTTTGTGGCACGACACGCAGGCGGTCTGCAATTTGTCGCGATACAAATTGCCGCTATGGCAATCACTGCACCGGGTTTGCCGATGCTTGCCGCGTAGTGAGTATTTCGTGTCGCGGTCGTGGTCGAACAGAATGTCGTCCCACGCTTTGGCGTTGTGGCAGCTCTGGCATTTTTCGCCAAAACGTCCCTTGTGTTTGTCGTCGGCACGGTGACACGCCACGCAGGCCATGGGCGTGTTCTTGAAGGCATTGTCCTTGTGGCAATCCTTGCACTTGGCTTTGGCGTGCTTGTCTTCAAGTTTGAAATCCGTCGTGTCATGGTCGAACCGCGCTTCTTTCCAGTCAGCCTCGGTATGGCAATCCGCGCACTTGATGCCCAGCTTGCCCTTGTGCTCGTCGTCCTTTTTGTGGCACGCAATGCAGGTGCTCTGCGCGCTCCGGTGTGTTTTGCCTGCGGTGTGACATTTGTTGCATTCCGTTTCCGTGTGTTTGCCCTTGAGCGGGTAGTCCGTCAGCTTGTGGTCAAACTTCTTCTCATCCAGTACTACGATCCGCGCTTCGCGCCCCTTGTGTTCCGTATGGCAGGTGCGGCACGCCTGTTCCTTGATGCGTCCGTGATACCCCTGCTTTCCTGCGATATCCCGGCTTACATCCTTGTGGCAGTCACGGCAGCGTTTGCTTTGCGCTTCGCGGTCAAATCGGACGTGGCACGCCTCGCACTTGTCTTCTGTTTTGAGGTGGCCCCGGATGACCTTGCCGGGCATCAGCACGCTTTCCAGCGTTTCTGCTTGCGCCGTACTGAGCCCCAGTCCTGTCGTCATGCCCGACAACACCCAAAGTAATGCAATGAAAACGATCCTGATTGAAACCACGCGCTGACTTGATCCGCTATCTGCTCCAGGGCTTCATCAGTACATGTGTACAGCGACGACGTGTGCAATCGCACTGAACACCATCATGTAAACGAAAGGCACGTGCAGGACGTGCCATAGCGAGAACAGCCGCTCGTAGGTGTTGAATTGGGCGACGCGCTGAACGCCTTGCAAATAGCCGCGTACCAGTCGCTTGGCTGCCTTGAGGCGGCGCTGAGTTTTGGCGTGATCCCAGCCTTGTTCCTGAGCGTGATCGGCATAAAGCCGGCTCAGCTCGCGAGCGCAATGCAGATAGACAAAATGACCACGTAGCCACAGCGTGGTAAAGGCCCAGGCGGCGCGCAAGGGCGTGCGATGCGGGACGGCGAGGCCGGTCTCGAAGCTTGTCAGCGCCTGCTCCACCTGGGGGGCGAAGGCCAGCTTCGATTCGACCTCTTTTGTGTTCAGCCCGGCCAGTTCGCGCATTTCGGCCAGGTTGGCGCGACGGCCATACAGCCCGTGGTGAATATGCGTATAGATAAAGCGGCCGATGATGCCGCTACCAGCCACCAGCGACATGCTGGCGAGGGCAATGCCGGCATTGATCGAGCCCACCTTGAAATTCGAATGCACCAGAATGAACAGCGGCCCCAGTATGCCCAGCGTCATATGTCCGGCGAACCAGTATTTGGCGGGCCCGAAGCTGTGCATGAAGCGGACATGCTTGCGCAGGGGGTAGAGGAACAGCAGCACCATCATGATGCCGCCTGCCAGCCCCAGGTTGTACCCAATCTCTGAACCGGCCGTGAAGTTGCCCCAGCGGCTGATTGCCCAAGCGCAGATCACCAGCAGGGTCACGCCCAGCGTCATGACGGTGGCCCCGGTTTCGCGCTTAGGTGCTGATCGCGGCGGGACGGCCTGCCGGATCGGTGCCTGCATGATTAATGTGTTCTGCACGTGTTGCCTTTATGTCTGGCTATATCCCGATGACTGTTTACGGCCAATATACCCTGAAAGTTTATAGTTACGTGGAAATATTTTACACTAACCGGGTAGGCTGCTTGATTTCAGCTTGATTTCATATGTAAAACCTTAAGGGGCTATTAAGAAAGGGGGCTTACCGTGCCGTAAACCCTCAGGCTTTCCAGACAAACGCCTCCCGCTGACCCGGCAGCAGGCGCTCTGCTTGTATGGAAAAACCGAAGGCTAGATAAAAGGCACCAAATGAATATCACTTACATGAATCTCGCGCTGTATCTGTTGCCGCTTCTGTTGGTACTGCATTTCTATTTCCGCCGTCGCCAGCAGCGTGGCGACAAACATGCCGTCGCTTTGGAGATCGCCCGTCAGGCCGGATTAGGTGAGCCGGTTTCGCTCCACCCGGTTTTCGATCCTTTGCGCTGCATCGGCTCGGGTTCTTGCACCAAGGCCTGCCCGGAAGGCGCGTTGGGCCTCGTCGATGGCAAGGCACACCTCATCAACCCCACGGTTTGCATCGGCCATGGAGCCTGTTTGGCGTCGTGTCCGTTCGATGCGATCCAGCTGGTGTTCGGCACCGAAAAGCGTGGCGTGGATATCCCGCTGGTCAAACCCAATTTCGAGACCAATATTCCGGGCTTGTTCATCGCGGGCGAGCTGGGCGGCATGGGTTTGGTGCGCAAGGCTGCCGAACAGGGGCGTCAGGCGATGAATGCCATCCGTGACACGCTCAAGGGCGAGAGCCAGGCTGAGCTGGATGTGGTGATCGTGGGCTCCGGTCCGGCCGGGATTGCCGCCGGGCTGGGTGCCATCCAGCACAAGCTGCGCTACCGCATTCTGGAGCAGGAAGATTCGCTGGGCGGGACGGTGTATCACTATCCCCGCAACAAAATCATCATGACTTCGCCGGTCAATTTACCCATCGTCGGCAAGGTCAAAATGTCGGAAATCAGCAAGGAAGCGTTGCTGGAATTCTGGAACGGCATCGTGAACAAGACCGGGCTGGCCATCAGCTTCAAAGAACGCATGGAAAGCATCCAGCCCGATGGCAAGGGTTTTCAGATCAAGACATCGGGCGGGACGTATTTCGCGCGGACCGTGCTGCTGGCCATCGGTCGGCGTGGAACGCCCCGTAAACTGGATGTGCCCGGCGAGGAGTTGCCCAAAGTGGTTTACCGCTTGGTCGATGCCGAGCAATACCGGGGACAGAAAGTGCTGGTGGTCGGCGGGGGGGACAGCGCCCTTGAAGCGGCGCTCGCCATTGCGGAAGAAAGCGGGACAGAAGTCACCTTGTCCTATCGCAGCGATGCTTTTGGGCGGGTCAAGGTCAAAAACCGTCAACGGCTGGACGAGGCTGAGCAGCAGGGGCGTATCCGGGTGTTGCTCAAATCGAATGTGGCCCGGATCGACGCCAGCGAAGTCGTGCTGGAGTGCGAATCCGGTTCGGTTACGCTGCCCAATGATGTGGTCATCATTTCGGCGGGCGGTGTGCTGCCGATCGACTTGCTGAAAAAAGTCGGTATCGAGTTTGAAACCAAGCATGGCACGGTCTAGCGTCAGGTGGCTGTTCCGGTTTTCCCTGGTGCCGGGGGCGGGTTGTGCATAATGGCATTTTGCGTGTTAAATTATTACACTCAAAACTCAGGGTCAGCGTTTTTAGCCTTTGCCATGCCGGAATCTGGAGTTGCTCACGCACTGGTCTCAACGCCCCGTTCCTTGACGGGCGCGGTGCAGCGGTTGTTGCGTCCACTGGTCAAGCTGCTCTTGCATTACAGCGTGCAATATCCGGCGCTGACCCAATTGCTTAAGCAAACTTATGTGGAAGTTGCAACGGCTATGCCCGTCGAGGGCAAGGTGCAAACTGATAGCCGGGTGAGTTTGCTGACGGGCATTCATCGGATGGATGTAAAGCGGCTGCGCAGCGAAATCGTTACTAGCCAGGACACCCCCCCGACTTCGGTATCGCTGGGCGCACAAATTGTGGCGCGCTGGACAGCACATCAGGAATATCTGGATAACAAGGGAAGACCACTTCCATTGCACCGCTTGGCGAGTGCTGGCGGTCTCATGAGCTTTGAAACGCTCGTTCGCTCGGTCAGCAAGGACATCCGGCCACGCGTGGTGCTGGACGAGTGGCTGCGGCTGGGGGTGGCGGAAATAGACAACCTCGACCGCGTGGTGCTGGTGACCGATGCCTTTGTGCCTAGCCAGGGTCTGGATGAAAAACTGTTTTATCTGGGTAAAAACGTGCACGACCATCTGGATGCTTGTGCGCATAATCTGACTCAGCCCGATGCGCCGCCCTTGCTGGAACGCAGCGTGTATTACGACCGCCTGAGCAAGGATTCCACCCTGATTTTGTCGGCTTATGCCCGCCAGTTGTCGAGCCAGGTCATGCAGGCGTTCAGTCAGAAGGCGATGGAATTGCAGGAGCAGGATCATCACAACAGTGAAGCGCGCCACCGGGTGACGTATGGCCAGTATTTCTATCAGGCCGATGAGCGTTCGCCGCTAGACAGACCATGAAAAGTAGGATTTGCACCCTGCTCGGGGTATGGGCGCTCACGTTCGCAACCAGTTTGTTTGCGGCCAATCCCTGCCTAACGGGCGGAGCATCCAGACCGGATGACGGTAGCGGTCGAGGCGGGACAGGCTGGTCACCCCATTCTTCGGATGGGACCGGTCAAGGCGGAACGGGTCGTTCGGACGGCGACGGCAGCGGAACGGGGGGCACCGGGATGACCGTTCAGGTCGAAGGCGTAATCACCGGTTTTGCGAGTGTGTGCGTGAACGGGCTGGAGTTGCATTATTCGCCGGATACGCCGGTCAGCCTGCATGGTAAAACCGTGTCCCCCAGGGAACTGGCGGTGGGGCAGGTTGTACACGCGCTGGCGCGCGGGAAGGGCGACCAGCTTGCGCTTGAGAAACTCCAGGTCAGGCATCTGCTGGTCGCGGCCATTCAGGGCACCAGCCCGGGCGGTTTACGTCTGTTGGGCCGCACGGTCAATCTGCCTGCAGGGGTGGCAATTCCTGCCCGATTGACCACGGGAACGCGCGTTGCCGTCAGCGGATTCTCTGGTGCACATGGTCAGCCCGTGGTTACCCGCCTGGATGTCGTGCCGGATGACACGCTGGACAGCCTGGCTGGCGAGGTTTTGTCTGATGGACAGGGCGGACTCAGTGTTGAGGGTGTCAGGCTGGAGGGTGCCTTGGCCAAACTTCAGCCCGGTGATTTCATCCGCGCGGAAGGCCGCTTTTCGCAAGGCCGCCTGCAAGTCACTCGCGTTGATCGGGATGAGCACATCGTGCCGGTAGATCGTGTCGTGATTCAGGGTCGGGTGCGTCATGCGGATAAATCGGTTATCGAAGTGGGCGGGCAACGTTTCTCGATGGGCAGTGATGTTCGTAACAAACCGCTGCCGCCCCAAGCCGGTGCGTGGGTCAAAATCGATGCGGTGCGCGTTGGGCGACAACTTCGCGTGCAGACACTGGAAACACAAGACGCGCCCGGCGGTCGGCCAGAAAAACCCTTGACGCATGAGCAGGGTGCTCGCTACCCCGCCGCTGCATTGATGCCAGTCGAACGTCGGGAATCATCCGAGGCGCAGGACACCCAGCAGGAACGCCCTGAGCAGGAAGAGCGACCTTCCACGCGCGAAACAGAAGGCCATGAGTCGAGCGAAAAAACAGAACGGCCAGAAAAAGCGGAACGCGCCGAATCTGTCGAAAAAGCAGAAAAAATTGAGCGTCCGGAAAAGATCGAAGCGCCGGAGAAAATAGAACGACCGGAAAAAGTCGAGGCACCGGAGAAAATCGAGCGACCGGAAAAGGTTGAAAAGCCTGAAAAGGTCGAGAAACCTGAAAAAATAGAACGCCCCGAGAAGGTGGAAACGCCGGAAAAGGTTGAGCGCCCGGAATCGCCGGAACGCGATTGATTTTGGGTTTGCCGGATAGAATCCCTACCCTTGTGCGGAGGCCCTGCGCAAAGTGTCCCCTGATTCACCTCTGAAGGTTGGCCATGCGCATTTTGTTTCTGTTTTGTACCCTGCTTTCTACTAATTGCCCGTCTGCCTTTGCCACTGAAAGCAGGCTGAGCCTGAGCATGGGGCTGGACTATTCATCCGGCCAATATGGCAGTGCGACAAGCACCCATACCTGGGCGCTTCCCCTCAGCCTGAAATATCGCACCGATGATTGGAGCGTGCGTTTGTCCAGCGCCTGGCTTCGCATCGAAGGCGACGGCAATGTGACACCAGACGGCGACCCGTTGAATTCGACGGGTAATAACGCAATCACTGAAGGTGCGGGCGATATGGTCGGCAGTTTTACCTATCACCTGGTGGATGAGCGCGCCGCCTGGGCAGGCTTCGATGTCACCGGAAAGATCAAATTTGGCACTGCCAGCACAGAAAAATTTCTGGGTACAGGCCAAAATGATTACACCATTCAGGCAGAGGCTTTCAAACCCTTGGGAAACTGGATGCCTTTCCTGAGCCTGGGTTATAAATGGAAAGGCGATCCCGATACGATCGAATATCGCAACGTCTGGCTGGTTTCACTCGGCACGGATTACCGGGTTTCACCCACTATTTCGGTGGGGGGTAGCCACGACTGGCAGCAGGCCGTTACCGCCACAGGCAGCGCCGTTAGCGAAACCCTGCTGTATCTGAATGTTCGCCTGAATGCGGCTAACCGATTGAACCTGTATGCGGTGGGTGGTTTTAGCGATGCCAGTCCCGACTGGGGCTCAGGTTTTACGCTTTCCCATCGTTTCTGATTGGGCTTGTCCCGAGTTCCTTGAGCCCTAGAAAATCACGGTAATGGTCTGGGCGTGCTGAACGCGCACGGCAACAGGCTGCGTAGTGGATGGCGGGCTGATAGTGAGTGCGTAGGGCGTGCCGCGCGGGCAACGGATAGTGACGCCGGGCCCCGGCTGACGCGGGCTGCTGGAGATCTGACAGGTAGACCGGACGGTGACGCCGATTTGCAGCGGTGCGCGAGTATCGGCCAGGCTGGGTGCGGTGACCGCGCCTGTGGCTCCCAGGGCCAGCAACAGCGCGCGATAAGGTGCAGGATGACTTGGCATCATGAAGGTGAATCGTCAGCGTCACCGGAACCTGAAGGCAGGCTGCTAGACTAGCACCCCCCGACGCTTGGCTTTTGTCATGAGCTTGCCTGAACCCCAATCCCTGCTAGCAACCGCCGAATGTATTTTCTCCGAGGCCGACGTGCAGGCGGCGCTGGATCGACTCGCGCTCGAAATCGGCACGGCATTGGGCGACACCCAGCCGCTGGTGCTGGCGGTGATGGGCGGCGCAGTGGTGTTTGCCGGGCAGCTATTGCCGCGCCTGAAATTTCCACTCGAATTCGATTACCTGCATGTGACGCGTTATCGCGGCAAGACGCAGGGCGGCGAGATCGAGTGGAAGGTGCTGCCTGGCCAGAACGTGGCGGGTCGTCAGGTACTGGTGCTCGACGACATTCTGGATGAAGGCCATACCTTGGCGGCCATCCGCGATAAATTACAGGCGCTGGGGGCTGCACGGGTTTATTCGGCGGTGCTCACCGACAAGCTGAACGGACTGGATAAGCCTGTCCGGGCGGATTTTGTGGGTCTCGACGTGCCGGATCGTTTTGTGTTTGGCTGCGGGATGGACGCCTACGGCTGGTGGCGCAATCTGCCCGCGATTTATGCTTTGAAGGAATTCTGACCATGCTGGGAATCATTGGTGGCACCGGGCTGACGCGTCTGGCCAATCTCGAAATCACGCATCGCCAGGTGGCGCGCACGCCGTATGGCGAACCTTCCGGCGCGCTCACGTTTGGCCGCATTTGCGGGCGCGAAGTGATTTTTCTCGCGCGTCACGGCTACGGCCATACGATCCCGCCGCACGAAGTGAATTACCGCGCCAACCTGTGGGCGCTCAAGGCGCACGGCGTGGATAAGATTGTGTCGGTCGCCACCGTCGGCGGCATTCGTGCTGATCTACTGCCCGGCGTGCTGGTGATACCGGATCAGATTATTGACTACACCCATGGCCGCGCGAGCACCTATTTTGTCGATGGCGACAAGCAGGTTGTGCATCTGGATTTCACTTTTCCGTATTGCAGCGCGATGCGGGCCGCCTTGTTGGCAGCCGCTGCGGTGAGCGGTATTCAGCTGCGCGATGGCGGTGTCTACGGTGCCGTGCAGGGGCCGCGTCTGGAAACCGCCGCCGAAATCAACCGCATGGAGCGCGACGGTGCGGATATGGTCGGCATGACCGGTATGCCAGAAGCCTATCTTGCCCGTGAGTTGGAGCTGTGTTACGCCGCCGTCGGCGTGGTAGTGAATCATGCCGCCGGGCGCGGGGCGTCCAGCGGCGGCATCCATATGGAAGAAATCCAGGGCGTGTTGGGCGAGGTGATGGATCAGGTGCGCCGCCTGCTGGAGCAGCTGGTGACGACAGACAGCACGTGCGCACTGGACGTATGACATTGCTCAAAGCCATGCAGTCGCAGGGCTTTGGCACGCGCAAGGAATGCGAGCGCCAGATTCGCGCAGGCGAGGTCGCCGCCAATGGGGAGGTATGCACCGATCCGGATGCTGAATTTTCGACCGACGGCCTCGAACTCACGCTCGACGGCGTCATCTGGCTCTGGCGGGCGCAGGCGTATGTGGTGCTACACAAGCCTGCGGGCTACGAATGCTCGCACCAGCCGCGCCACCATCCCGGCATCTTCAGCCTGTTACCGCAGCCCCTGCTTCAGCGCGGTGTGCAGTGCGTGGGACGGCTCGACCAGGACACCACCGGTCTTTTGCTGCTATCCGATGACGGCCAGTTTCTGCATCGCATGACGTCGCCGAAAAAAGGTGTTGCCAAGGTGTATCGCGCCATCTGCGTCGAGCCAGTCAGCGAGGCGCAGTGTGAAACCTTGCGTGCGGGCGTAGTGCTGCACGACAGCCCCGCGCCGGTGGCCGCGCTGGCGTGCGAACGGGTCGGCAACCACACCCTTCATCTCACGCTGGCCGAAGGCAAATACCATCAGGTCAAGCGCATGATTGCGGCAGCGGGCAACCATGTGGCAGCGCTGCACCGGCTGGCCATCGGTGATTTCAGTCTGCCCGACGATCTGCCGCCAGGTGCATGGCGCTGGCTCGACGCCGACGCGCTGCAACAGCTGCAAACCCCATGGCAATTCGCGACGTCCTGAAAATGGGCGATCCGCGCCTGCTGGCGCACGCCCGACCGGTCACCGACTTTTCTGCCCCTGAATTGACTGTGTTGCTGGCTGATATGCACGACACGATGCGTGCCCTCAATGGCGCGGGGCTGGCAGCGCCGCAGATCGGCGTGGACTTGCAGGTCGTGATCTTCGAGGTGGCAGGGAATCCGCGCTATCCGGAGGCCGAAGCGGTCCCGTACACCGTACTCATTAACCCGGTGCTGACGCCGCTATCGGAAGACACCGAAGACGGTTGGGAAGGTTGTCTTTCCGTGCCGGGAATGCGAGGCCGGGTGCCACGCTATACCGCGCTGCATTATGAGGGGTTTGATGCCCACGGCCAGCCTATCGACCGCAGCGTCAGCGGCTTTCATGCCCGCGTCGTGCAGCACGAAGTCGATCATCTGCATGGCATTCTGTATCCGATGCGCATACGCGACCTGCGAGCCTTCGGTTTTACCGATACTTTGTTTCCCGGCCAGCAACTGCAAGACGATTAGCCGTGATTCATGACAGCTGCCGTTCGTCGGCAGCTCTTTTGTACTGCTAAAGTCAGCCCCATCTTCGCCGCTAATTTGTCATCTCGCCATGGGCATCATGCCCCGGCAGCCGGACGAAGGACAGGCCTTGAATTCAGAATTTCTCCTGCGCGATGCGCAACGCCATATTGATGGCGCACATGTCATGTTGCAAGGTGCCGACCAGCTTGAGGCGGTCGCCCTCCAGCTCATGCACGTGCAACGTCACTGGAGTGCGGACGACCACAGCACCCAGCTTGACAGCGCGCTGGCAGCAAGTCGCCAAGTCTGGCAGGAGATTCAGACCGCACTGGCCGAGGGTAGCCTGAATCTGCCACTCGAAGTGCAGCAGAATCTGTTGATCCTGTCGGTGTATGCCGATGGAAAAATCAGCGAGTGTGAAGCACAACCCCAGACCGAATCGCTGGGCAGTCTGATTGCGTTGACCCGCACCCTGGCAGGCAGCCTCAAGGGCTGGCGTGCTGCCGCATGAAAGCCCCGCATATGAAGACGCCTATTTTGGCCGAAGGTGGCGCGGGCAGCACCATACGCCCCAGCCGAAGCCGTACCCGCGCGGTAACCGAGCCTGCCGACAAGCCCAAATCGCCTGCCGTCAGCGAACGCAAAAAAACACCGCCCGCCCGTAAACCCCCTGCGCGTGGGCGCTACGTGGATGAGTACGCCCAGCCGGCCTGCTAGGCGCTAGGCGCTAAGCGCCGATTTTTCAAATCGGCGGCGTCGAGCGCAGTTTTCAAATCAGCTTCGAGTTGCTGCACGCGCGCTGAATCGTCGAGCGCCGCGCCGCGCAGGCTGAATGTGTCTTCCACTCGCTCGCCCAGCGTATCAATCTTGGCGGCATACACATCGATGCCATGCCGCATCAGCACTTCAGCAATCGAAAACAATAGTCCACCCCGATCCGCGCAGGTGATTGACAGCACATGCGCACCTTGCGCATCGGTGTTGATCCGCAGCGTGCTGGCAAACGGGTGGTGCCGCTGATGACGTGACAGACGACCCCGTGGCGCACCCTGCAGGGGCAACGCGGGGTCGAGATCACGCGCGAGTTCATGTTCCACAAAACTCAGGAAATCACGGTAATGAATGCCGCGATTCACCAGATCCATTACCTGAAAGCTGTCCAGCGCATAGCCGCTCTGGGTCGTATCAATTTTGGCTTCCAGAATGGTGTATTGAATGCGCGCAAAAAACCCGCAAATGCGCGCAAACAAATCGGCCTGATCCGGCGCATACACCAGCACCTGGATGCCTTCGCCCGCAGGCGAGAGGCGGGCACGGACAACAGCCTGTGTGCTGTCGGTGTGTTGCCATAACATGCGTGCCTGCCAGGCCAGATCGCGCGCGTCGTAGCGCAGGCAATAGCGCGCATCAAGTTGCTGCCAGAGGGTGTCGGCGGCGCGGGCAGGCAATCCATAGAGCGCGAGATTGACACGCGCGTCTTCCTGTCGGCGCTCGATGTCGGCGGCGTGGCGGTCGTCGCCCGCTAGCCTTGCCTGGGTGGCGTGATACAGGTCTTCCAGCAGCTTGGCTTTCCAGGCGTTCCAGACTGTCGGGCTGGTGCCGCGTATATCGGCCACGGTCAGCAGATACAGCGCATCGAGTCGGCGCACGCTGCCGACGCGCGTTGCAAACGCTGCGATGACGTCGGGGTCACTGAGGTCTTCTTTTTGTGCTGTACGCGACATGGCAAGATGGCTTTCCACCAGCCAGGCGACCAGTTCGGCATCGGCGGTGGCAAGTCCGTGTTGCCGACAAAAACGCAGCGCGTCGTGGCGACCCAGCTCGGAGTGGTCGCCGCCGCGCCCCTTGGCAATATCGTGAAACAGCGCCGCCAGATACAGCAGCGCAGGTTGTTCGAATGCGGCAAACAGACGGCTGGCAAGCGGGTATTCATGTGCGTACGTCGTTACACTGAAACGCCGCATATTGCGCAGCACGATCAGGATATGTTCATCTACCGTGTAGATGTGAAACAGATCATGTTGCATCTGCCCGACGATGCGACCAAACGCCGGGATATAGCGCCCGAGCAGCCCGTAGCGGTGCATGGCGCGTAGCGCACGCGTCACGCCTGACGGCTGCTGTAACAGCTGCATGAACAGCGCGCGATGAGTGGGGATGGAACGGAAACCGGCATCAATCAACGCGCTGCCACGCCACAGGGCGCGCAGGGTGGCGGGCTCGAATCCACTCGCTTCGGGGTGCTGCGCCAGCACAATAAACGCGCCGAGCAGCGCACCCGGGTGGCGCTCAAAACCATCGGCATCGCGCAGCTCAATCTGCCCCGCGCGTAGCTGGAAATCGTCGTCGAGCGGCGTGGGCGCGGCATTCACTGGAAACACCCGAGCGCGTAACGACTGAATCAAAATATCGTTAGCACGCTGAATCAGCTTTGCGCTGCGGTAATACCGTTGCATCAGCCGCTCGCCGGGACGGCGGCGGGCAGGGGTGGTGAGGTTCAGCCGTTCGGCCAGCTCGGTCTGGTAGTCGAACGCGAGACGATCTTCGCGCCGCTTGGCGAGCAAATGCAAGTGGATGCGCAGGGCGGCGAGGGCGCGTTCTTCGTGGGCGATTTTGTCGGCCTCGGCGGCGGTCAGCAGCCTCGCCTGCGCGAGACCCTTCCAGCCCCCCGTCATGCCACTGGCTTGCGCCAGCCAGTGCACCGTATGCAGATCGCGCAGGCCACCTGGGCTGTCTTTGAGATTGGGTTCGAGCTTGTAGGCGCTATCGTCAAAACGGGCGTGACGCGCAGTCTGTTCAGCCAGCTTGCCCGTAAAAAAACGACCCGTGTCAAACGTTGCCGCAAAGCGCTTTTGAAAAGTGGCAAACAGCGTCGCGCTGCCCCACAGCAAGCGGGCTTCGAGCAGCGTGGTTTCGATCGTGATATCGCCTGCTGCTTCGCTCAGGCAGGCGTCCAGCGTGCGCACACTGTGACCGATTTCCAGCCCCACGTCCCAGGCCGCTTGCACCCAGCGTTCGAGCGCAGCTTGCGTGGCGGCATCCGGCTCGGTGGGCAGTAACAGCAGCACATCCACATCCGAGCCGGGAAACAGCTCGCCCCGCCCGTAGCCTCCCACCGCGACCATGCAGCAACTTGCGGGTAACTGGCAGTGCTGCGATAAGGCGTTTAGCGTGGCATCAACCAACGCGGCATGACGCGCGAGATAGTGGCGGACAACCGGGCGTGCCTGCCATTGCGCTGCCAGCGCAGCGCGTTCCTGCTTCAGCTGCGTGCGCAGCTCGGGCAGGACAGCCGTATTCACGCCGCTTTAAGGACGCGATCCGGCACCGCAGGCGTGCCTGCCGACACCGTCAATACCTCGTAGCCGGTATCCGTCACCAGAATCGTGTGTTCCCACTGGGCAGACAGGCTGCGATCTTTCGTCACAATCGTCCAGCCATCGGGCAACTGGCGAATATCGCGGCGCCCCGCATTGATCATCGGTTCGATCGTGAACGTCATGCCCGGCTCCAGCGTCATCCCCGTCCCCGGCTTGCCGTAATGCAACACCTGGGGCTCTTCGTGAAAATTGCGGCCAATACCGTGGCCGCAAAATTCACGCACCACGCTATAACCATGGTTTTCGGCAAACTGCTGAATCGCATGGCCGATATCGCCCAGCCGCACTCCCGGCTTCACCCGCGCAATCCCCACCCACATCGCCTCATAAGTAATCTGGATCAAGCGACGTGCCTGTGTCGTGGCCTCGCCCACCACAAACATGCGGCTCGTATCGCCATGCCAGCCGTCCTTGATCACCGTAATATCGAGATTCACGATATCGCCGTTTTTCAGCAGCTTGTCGCCCGGCACCCCGTGGCACACCTGATTATTCACCGACGCGCAGATCGACTTGGGATACGGCGTATGCCCAGACGGCGCATAGTTCAACGGGGCTGGCACCGTGCCCTGCACATTCACCATATAGTCATGACACAAGCGGTCGAGTGCATCCGTCGTTACCCCTGGTTTAACAAACGGCGTAATGTAATCGAGCACCTCTGAGCCGAGGCGGCCCGCAACCCGCATCCCCTCTATTTCGGCACCGGATTTGATCGTGACAGTCGTCATGAGAATAAAGCGTTCAAAAGCCAAAACCGCATTCTAGCGCAGGCCAAACAAAAATGGGGTCAGACACGATTATTAGACTTCCTTGGCCTGCCCACACCCTTTGACGAATCCTGGCGGTGAGCCAAGGTTATGCTGGAAGACAAAAACCCGGGGGAAGTTCAATTGCTTACTCATAGTGTGTCCACATACGCAGGATGCGAACCATTTTTTCTTTATTAAAAACTTCGTACACCATGCGGTGCTGAATATTGATGCGGCGAGAATATGCGCCGACAAGATCACCGACCAGTTTCTCGAAGGGCGGTGGATTTTGAAAGGGGTCGTTGACAAGCACTTCGAGCAGTTCTTGTGCCTGTTGTTTAAGGCCACTTGCAGCAAGCTTTTTTGCATCCTTTATCGCCTGCTTGGCATAAACGATTTCCCAACTCACCACTTAAGCGCCTTCGAACTTTTTGCAAGGGGCTCAGCCATACCAGCTTTGATGGATTCGCGCATTCCAGGCACCGCCAATAGATACAGGGTTTCTTGAATCGCGCTCCAATCTTCTGCGGAAAGTAGAACAGCGCTGCTACGTTTGCCAGAAATGATGATGGGCTCGTGTGACGCCACCGTTTGGTCTATAAGACGGTACAAGTTTGCACGCGCTTCGCTTGCGGTGAGTGTGTTCATTTCGTTCTCCTTCAAACAAGCTAACATAGTACGTTATTACGTACGTTAGTCAAGAATCATCAAGCGGTGCCCCACAATTATTCGGACTTCCTTGGCCTGCCCACACCCTTTGACGAAGCCTGGCGGTTTGCCAGCGCCTCAATCTGCCGCTTAAAACGTTCGTTCCCCAGCGCCCAGCCCTTATGAGTCGATTCGCGGATCGCGCCCAAATCCTGCCCCGATATCGCCGCCCGAAACAACTGCCGATAAGCGCTTAACCGCTCGTCCTCGCTGCGCCCCAAACGGGTGTATTCCGAGTGTGGCGTCAGCCAGCTTGCGTTAACCCCCGTTTCGCCCAGCGCATTGAACGCATAACTCGACCACGGATACTCCCTCGGGTGCGCCACCATATCCGCACGCACCGGATTGAGTTCAATGTAGCGCATCAAGGTCAGCAAATACTGCTCGGTATCCACCACCGTCGCCCGGTAGCGCCCCTCCCACAGCGTGCCGCTGCGCTTGTAGGTGTAGTTGAAATACTGCACATACCGCCTGCCCACCGACTGAAACACCTTGCTGATACTGTCTTCCTTGCCCGGCGTGGCGAGCAGATGAATGTGAGTAGTCATCCAGACATAGGCATGAATCGCCAGCGCGTGCTTGCTGGCCGCTTCCACCAGCGCATCGCGAAAGAACTGATAGTCCGCCTCGGCGGCAAAAATCACCTGCCGGTTGTTACCGCGCTGGATGATGTGCTGCGGCTGGCCGGGAATGACGTAGCGGGGGAGGCGTGCCATGGGGGGTTACCGAGAGCAGGGATGGGGCAGTGTAGCACTAAAATATCGTGTCTGACCCCATTTATTTTCTTCGAGAATCGAGGGGACTGACTATTCACGTAGTACGCAACTGCCGACGCCAACGCGACGAGTAGGCTGACGAAAACGGTAAGTGGCGACGCGAGGACTTCGGTTCCCATGAGGCCTAACGAAGCTGTAGAAAAAGTCTTTTCATGTCTGCATCGTGCCGTGAACCAAAACGAATATCAAGGTCGAATTGCTGGGTGATATTTTGGGGAAGCATATGGCGCGTTATAAACACATCGACACCAGTCCGCGATTTCTTGCGGTGGATTTACAGAGGCAACTTTTGCCGGGCACGTTTGAATATGCGATGAACCACCTCATCGACGTTGAACTTGATCTGACCCGCTTTGAACCGCCCCGGGTTTTGAGGAGGCTCCTTTTCCCGAGAGAATGGAGCCATGATGAAGAAATCCAAGACGAACAAATATTCCCCTGAAGTACGTGAAC
>JBEBIA010000002.1:0-269444 GCA_040080645.1 Thiobacillus sp. | reverse complement strand
GGGTTTGGCGGTGGGGGCGCATCGGGATCATGGTGAAGATCAGTCGCTGGCTTAAACATCTGTTCAAGCCACCCTCGGCGTGGCGGAACGTGTTTCCGCAACATACACTCGACGCGATCGAAACAGCGATCCGCGAGTCTGAAACGCGCCATCACGGTGAAATCCGCTTTGCGATCGAAACCAGTCTGCTGCCCGGCAGGCTATGGCACGGAATGCGCGGGCGCGATCGCGCCATTGAAGTGTTCGCTGATTTGCGTGTGTGGGACACCGAGCACAATAGCGGCGTGCTGATTTACGTGCTGCTCGCGGATCACGATATTGAAATCGTGGCGGATCGTGGCATCGCAACACGGGTCTCGCAGGCGGCCTGGGATGCCGTCGCGCAGTCGATGGAAGCGGCGTTTCGGCACGGCGAATTCGAGCGTGGCGCGCTGGAGGGGATTGCGCAGGTGGGGGATTTGCTGGCACAGCATTTCCCCCCGCAAAATGGCAACCCCAATGAGTTGCAGAATCGCCCGGTGATTGTCAGGAGATAAAAAATGCAGGCGTATGTGATGTGGTGGGTAGCAGCCGCTTTACTGGTGGGTATCGAACTTGCCAGCGGGACGTTTTATCTGCTGGTGTACGGCGTGGCCGCTGCGGTGGCTGGCTTTGCCGCCTGGCTGGGGGCGTCGCTGGTGGTGCAGCTACTGACAGCGGCAACAATTGCGGCGCTCGGCACGCTGGCCTTGCGTCGCTGGAAAGGCAGCACGGCGCATCCAGAGTCCACCGTGCAGGATATGGATCTGGGGCAGCTTGTGCAGATTGAAACCTGGCAGGCGGGGCAGGGGCAGGGGCAGGTGAAATACCGGGGCGCGCTTTGGGATGCCGAAGCCGAGTCTATCGAGGTTGACAGCAGTCGCCCGCTACGGATTCGCGCCGTTCGAGGCAATACACTCATCATTGGCAATTAAGGGGTAAGGCAAATGGATATCGTCGCACTGGTTTTACTGCTGGTTGTCGGCATTGTGGTTGCCAAGGGCGTACGCGTGGTGCCGCAGCAAAATGCCTGGGTGGTCGAACGACTCGGGAAGTTTCATTCGGTACTTGCCCCCGGGCTCAATCTGGTGATCCCGTTCATCGACCGCGTGGCGTATAGCCATTCGCTGAAAGAGATTCCGCTTGATGTGCCGAGCCAGGTGTGCATCACCCGAGACAACACCCAGTTGGCAGTGGATGGCATTCTGTATTTTCAGGTGACCGATCCGAAAATGGCTTCGTATGGGGCCAGCGACTACATCGCTGCCATTTCGCAGCTGGCGCAGACCACGCTGCGTTCGATGATCGGCAAGATGGAAATGGATCGCACCTTTGAGGAGCGCGACGACATTAACCGGGGTGTGGTGATGGCGCTGAACGAAGCCTCGACCAACTGGGGGGTGAAGGTGCTGCGTTATGAAATCAAGGATTTGACGCCGCCCAAAGATATTCTCCACGCCATGCAGCGACAGATTACCGCCGAGCGGGAAAAGCGCGCGCTGATCGCCTCATCCGAAGGCCGGATGCAGGAGCAGATCAATCTGGCGGCGGGCGAACGCAATGCTGCCATCCAGCAGTCAGAAGGTGACAAGCAGGCTGCGATTAACGTTGCCGAGGGCGAGGCCGAAGCGATCAAGGCGATTGCTGCGGCCAATGCCGAGGCCATCGCGCGCGTCGCTCAGGCGATTGAAATGCCGGGCGGCCTGCAGGCGGTAAATCTCAAGGTGGCGGAAAAATATGTTGAAGCTTTTTCCGGTCTCGCCAAAACGGGCAACACGCTGATCGTGCCGTCCAACATGGCTGATATCAGTAGCCTGATTGCCGGAGCCATGAGTGTGGTGAAAGCGCAGCCTGTGCGGGAATGATCGGCTCAGTTCAAGCGCACTGAGAAATTTACAAATTGATAGTTTCTCCCGTAGAACCACAGTGCCATACTGTCAGGCAGAGGTGTGAGTTGGCTTGCGATTCAGGTCAGCGCAACGACGATTTCAACGAGAGGAGAGCAATATGAGCACAGACAAGCCATCTTCGGGCAACGACATGCCGGACTTTTCTGACGTGCAGAGCGATGTATCGAGCACAGCCCGCGAAACCGCACCGGCTGTCAAAATGTATACGATCAAATCGGGCGATACGCTATCCAAAATAGCCAAGCGCGAGTACGGCAATGCCAACGACTGGCGAAAAATTTTCGAGGCGAACCAGGACACGCTCAAAAATCCCGACAAGATTTTTCCGGGTCAGGAAATCCGGATACCTGAATAATCCCTCTGCCAGCAAAAACTCAAGGATCAAGCCATGAAAATTCGCGACACCTTTACTGTATCCGTGCTGGCGCTCTCGCTGGCATTTTCGCTCTCAGCCTGTAAAAAGAAGGAAGAAACTGCTGTATTGCCACCGCCCGCAGCTGCACCCGCGCCGGCACCGCTTCCTGATCTGGTGAATGTGCCTGTTTCGGTGAAGCAGATCGTGCTGAACAACAAGATTGATGAAGCAACCAAGCAGGCGGTGCCCATGAGCGCGTTTGCGCCGGGCGATACGGTCTATGCAGTAGTGCAGACCATTGGCTCCGGCAAGGTAGCGCTGAAAGCTTTGTGGACTTACCACCGTGGCGATAAAACAGCGCAGGTTAACGAGACCGTTCAGGAAATCGAAGCGGCTGGCCCCGCCAGCACGGCTTTCAACGTCAGCAAGCCCGGCGGCTGGCCGACGGGTGACTACCAGGTTGAAGTCTTCATGAATGATGTCTCGTCGGGCGTACAGAAGTTTGCTGTGAAATAAATGCAGCATACTTAAAGACGACGGAGCCGTTCCGACAGGACGGCTCCGTTTTTTTTTAATGCACGATATCGTTGCGATGCCTGAACCAGATCGCCGTCATGACCGTGCTGATAAACAGCCCGAACGCCCAGACGATGGTGTGGATATGCCAGTCACTGCGCACCATGAGGGCGTAGGTGCCAGTGAGTACCAGAATACTGATGTTTTCGTTGAAATTTTGCTGCGCAATAGAGTGCCCCGCGCCCATGAGCAGATGCCCGCGATGTTGCAGCAGCGCGTTCATGGGCACCACGAAAAAAGCCGCCAGCACACCTAGCAGCGTGAGCAGGGCCACCGCAACAGGCAGGCTTTCAACCCAGACGAGACTGATTGGGATCAATCCCAGCACGATACCGGCGGGCAGGGTGCGAATAGCGTGTTCAAGGCGTACGAATTTGCCCGCCAGGATAGAACCAAGCGCGATACCGACCGCCGTGGCAGCGGTCAGTTGGGTCGCCTGACTGAGGTCAAACTTCAGGTTCAGGGCTGACCATTCAATAATCAGCAGGCGCAGGGTGGCACCCACCCCCCAGAACAGTGTGGTGACGGCAAGCGAGACTTGACCGAGCGGGTCGCGCCAGAGCAAGGTGAAACTGTGCCAGAAATCGCGCAGGATGAACGCGGGCGAGCGACTGGGCAGCTTGTGATCAATGGGCAGGGGCTGGATGAACAGATTGACGAACGCCGCCGCGAGATACAGCAGTGTGGTGGCGATGATGGCGAATTTAGGCGCGACGAACATCATCTCCATGCCGATACTGGCAAGGGCGGTCATGGCCAGCTCAGGATGGATCAGTGCGCCACCGATAATCGCGCCCAGTACGATGGCAGCCACGGTAGTGCCCTCCATCCAGCTATTGGCGATCACGAGTTTTTCGGGTGGCAGAAGCTCAGTCAAGATGCCATATTTTGCGGGGGAATACATGGCTGCGCCAATGCCGACAATGGCATAGGCCAGCAGGGGTTGCAGCCCGAACAACATGGTCAGGCAACCGACAAATTTCACTGTATTGGCAATGAGCATGACCCGCCCTTTGGGCAGGGCGTCAGCAAAAGGGCCGACCAGCGGTGCCAGCACAATGTAAGCGACGACGAAAACGGTTTGCAGCAAGGGCGAATGCCAACTGGGCGCATCGAAGTGCAGCAGCAGGCCGATCGCGGCAAATAACAGGGCATTGTCGGCCAGCGCAGATAAAAACTGTGCCAGCAGGATGGTGAAAAACGCGCGGTTCAAAATAGTTGGAGAATCTTTGTGGCGCTGTTGTGTTGGCCAGCGGCGGTGCTAAAGATGGAAAGGATTGAGAATACAGCAACTTGAGCTTGCCAGGGTTTCAAGATCAGCAGGTTTGTGTTCCAATAAAATTCTTTGCTACCCCCTAGACATGGTTTTATGGCCGACCGCAGACTCCAAGTATTTTATAGCGTTGCCAAGCAGCTCAGCTTCACCAAAGCCGCCGATATTCTGTATATGACCCAGCCGGCTGTGACCTTCCAGGTCAAGCAGTTGGAAGAGCATTTCAATACCCGGTTATTTGAGCGCAGCCACGGAAAAATCTCCTTAACGCCCGCCGGTGAGCTGGTGCTGGGTTACGCAGAGCGCATTCTGGCACTCACCGGCGAAATGGAAGCCCGGGTGGGGGAGTTGACAGGGCAGGTCACCGGGCCGCTCATGATTGGCGCATCTACCACCATTGCCGAATATCAGCTGCCGCGTATTCTGGGCGAATTCAAATCGCGTTTTCCGCAGGTGCAGGCACGCCTGACGGTTGCCAATTCGGAAACCATCGCCGCTAAAATTGCCGACCACTCGCTGGACGTCGGTTTAATTGAAGCGCCTTCGCACAATCCCAATCTCACCACCCTGGCCTGTTGCGAAGACGAATTGGTCATGATCTGTTCACCCGACCACGCGCTCGCCTCCCGTTCGAATGTCAGTGCGCGCGACATCTCGGAGCAGCCCTATGTCTCGCGCGAGCATGGCTCGGGTACGCGCGAGGTGATTGATGATTTTTTCAAGCAAAATGGTGTCAATCCTGACGACCTGCATATTGAAATGGAGCTGGGCAGCCGCGAAGCGATCAAGGGTGCGGTCGAGGCAGGGCTGGGTATTGCCTTGATGTCGGCCTCCACAGTTACCAAAGAAATCCAGCTGGGTACGCTGGTTGCGGTGCCGCTGTCTCCGATGCTGACCCGTCAGTTGTCGATGGTGTATGCACCGGAAAAATTCCGCAGCAAGCTGCTCGATGCGTTCATCAACTTTGTTGAAAGTAAATTCCAGCAGTGCAACACGGGCGTGGTTCCGTTGAAGAGGCCAGCCAAAGGACGGGCGCGCTGATGACGGACGGCAAGCGGCTACAATCGATTTTCCGTGCGCTGTCAGACCCCCGGCAGCAGGCTTTGCTCGAGTACGCCGAGTTTTTGGCTGGCCGGGAAACCGCCGAACAGGCCTCAGCGCCGCCTGCTGAGCCGCTGTTGATTCCGCGCCCCGACGAAGAAAACGTGGTCAAGGCCATACAGCGCCTGATGCAGACCTACCCCATGCTGGAACGCAACAAGATTTTCCATCTGGCTTCTGCACAAATGACCCGTCATGTCATGCATGGCGCGGCGGCGGTCGAAGTGATCGACGAACTCGAGCGTATTTTTGCCCAGCAGTACGAAGACCATCGCCAGACGCTTCTCCCTGCGGAACCTGACGTCCTGCCGAATTAAGTCTTCAGGTGGCCGCGAGTGTGCCGCCACAGTGCCAGCAACTCAAGAAATTACCCGGGTTGACTTCCCCGCACCGTGGGCAGAACTTTTCTGCCTGAGGGGCAGAGAGCTGGACGGGCATCAGCACTTCACGTGCGCGCTCAGCCTGGCTGTCGTCTGAAACCCAGATCTCAGGCATGGCTTGCGTGAAGGGCACTTCGCCTAGCGCTCCTGCTGCATGTGCATTTAACACATGCGCTTCGATATGCAAAGCGCGCAGGGTATCCAATGCCAGTTGGGCATCCAGCAGGGTGTTGGCGATATAAACCCGTTGCATCGACGGGTAGGAAAATCAGGTTTGGCGGCGTACGCGCACGATCAGGTCGATGCCTTCGGTGACCATGCCTTCCGGTAATTGTGGCAGGCCGGAAATCTGGATCGCGCTGGCGTCAATGTCAGACAGCTTGCCGCTGTCGACTTCGTATAGGTGATGATGCGGGCCGGTGTTGGGATCGTAAAACACCTTGCTGGGATCGACGATCACTTCGCGTACCAGGCCTTTTTCCAGAAACAGCTTCAGCGTGTTGTACACCGTGGCTTTGGACGTTTCAGAATGACGGGTATTCACGATACCCATGACTTGATCAGCCGACAGGTGTTCCTGCCGTGAAAACAGCGCGTGCGCAATCTCGATCCGCTGGTGGGTCGGATTGATATCGTGGCTGCGCAGCAGGCCGGTCATGTCGTCGCGGGTGTAATGCATGGCTGCATCATAAAGAGCAATCTGGACTTTGTCTAATTTCCGGAATCGGTATGGCTTCTGTTCTGGAAGCGTCTGTGGGCGCGGCACAACAGCAAAAAACGGTACAATGAACACTGTTTTCAGGACAGAGATTCTCGTGCCAACGCTGACCCGCCTCGACAGTACGCAACCCGATTTTCAGGCGCGGCTTACCCGGTTGCTGCAATTTGATGATGCCGCCGACGCGGCCATCGAGTCCACCGTTGCGGCCATCCTCGCCGATGTCAAAGTGCGCGGCGACGCTGCCGTACTCGAATACACCGCCCGCTTTGATCGTTTGACGGCGGAAACTGTCAGTTCACTGGAGCTCAATACAGCGCAGCTTCAGGCTGCACTGGCCGCCTTGCCCGCCAACACGCGGGACGCGCTGGAGGCCGCCGCTGAACGGGTGCGCCGTTACCACGCAAAACAGATTCAGCATTCCTGGACGTATACCGAAGACGACGGCACGGTGCTGGGGCAGCAGATCACCCCGCTGGACCGCGTCGGTCTGTATGTGCCGGGCGGCAAAGCGGCGTATCCATCGTCGGTGTTGATGAACGCGATTCCGGCCAAGGTGGCCGGCGTTGGCGAACTCGTGATGGTGGTGCCGACACCGGGTGGCGAACAGAATCCGCTGGTGCTGGCCGCCGCCGCCATCGCCGGGGTCGATCGCGTGTTCACGATTGGCGGCGCGCAGGCCGTGGCAGCGCTGGCCTACGGCACGGCGACTGTGCCGCAGGTCGATAAAATCGTCGGCCCCGGCAACGCCTACGTGGCGGCCGCCAAGCGCCGCGTGTTTGGCACGGTGGGTATCGACATGATCGCCGGGCCGTCGGAGATTCTGGTGATCGCCGATGGCACGACGCCGCCGGACTGGGTGGCGATGGATCTGTTTTCGCAGGCCGAGCATGATGAAATGGCGCAATCGATTCTGCTGTCGCCTGACGCGGCGTATCTCGACGCAGTGGCAGCATCAATCAAACAGCTGATCGCCGAAATGCCGCGCAGCGACGTCATTCGTACTTCATTGACCAATCGGGGCGCGCTCATCAAAACCCGCGATCTGGCGGATGCGGTGGCGATTTCCAACACCATCGCGCCGGAACACCTGGAACTCTCGGTGGCCGACCCCGACGCGCTGTTGTCGTCGCTGCGCCACGCCGGGGCAATTTTCATGGGCAAAAATACCTGCGAGGCGCTAGGCGATTATTGCGCCGGCCCCAACCATGTGTTGCCAACTTCACGCACCGCACGGTTTTCATCGCCGCTCGGCGTCTACGATTTTCAGAAACGCAGCAGCCTGATTCACGTCTCGGAAGCAGGGGCGCAGACGCTCGGGCAGATCGCCGCCACGCTCGCCTACGGCGAAGGCTTGCAGGCGCACGCGCGTTCCGCCGAATACCGCCTGACACACAAATGAGCCGCTGCTTCAGATGAGCCAATACTGGAGCGCCGTGGTGCATGGCCTGACGCCTTACGTGCCGGGCGAGCAGCCCAAGCTTGCCAATCTGATCAAGCTCAATACCAATGAATGCCCGTACGGCCCCAGTCCGGGGGTGCTCGAAGCCGTGCGTGCCGAGGCGGCAGAGTCGCTGCGCTTGTATCCTGACCCGGCGTCAGACAGGCTGCGCGCAGGACTTGCTGCCTATCACGGCGTAAAACCTGAACAGGTGTTCGTCGGCAATGGCTCTGACGAGGTGCTGGCACACGCCTTCATGGCCTTGCTCAAGCACGATCAACCCATCCTGTTCCCTGATATCAGCTACAGTTTTTATCCGGTGTATTGTGGCCTGTATGAAATCGCCTACCGGCAGATTCCGCTGACGGCCAGTTTCGACATCAACGTGGACGATTACCACGTGCCCAACGGCGGCGTGATCTTCCCCAACCCCAACGCACCGACCGGGCGCCTGCTGGCGCTGGATGCCATTGTGCGTTTGTTGGCGGGCAATCCGGATTCTGTGGTGGTGATTGACGAAGCCTATATCGACTTCGGCGGCACATCCGCAGTGGCGCTGGTGGCGCGCTATCCGCAATTGCTGGTCACGCGCACGCTGTCCAAGTCACACGCGCTGGCTGGACTGCGCGTTGGTTATGCCATCGGCCAGCCTGCCTTGATCGAAGCCTTGAACCGCGTGAAGGACAGTTTCAACTCCTACCCGCTTGACCGCTTTGCGCAGGCAGGGGCGTTGGCGTCGATTGAAGACCACGCTTATTTTGAAGCGCTATGCGCCAAAGTGGTGGCGAGCCGCGTGCGTCTGGTGGCGGCGATGACCGCGATGGGCTTCGAGGTGCTGCCATCTTCCGCCAATTTCATCTTTGCCCACCACCCGGCACATGAGGGTGCCAAACTGGCCGCTGCGCTGCGCGAGCGCAGCATCATCGTGCGTCATTTCGGCCAACCCGAGCGCATTGCGTCTTTTTTGCGCATCACCATCGGTACCGATGCGCAGTGCGATGCGCTGATTGACGCGTTTAATTCGATAACCGCCTGCTAGAATCCCTTTACTGCATTACTCTTTGACGCCATGCGCACCGCTCAAGTCACCCGCAACACGCTGGAAACCAAGATTACGGTCAGCCTCAATCTCGACGGGACGGGCGCAGCCAAGCTGGCCACAGGCGTGCCGTTTCTCGACCACATGCTCGACCAGATCGCGCGGCACGGCCTGATCGATCTCGACATCCAGTGCACGGGCGATCTGCACATCGACGACCACCACACGGTGGAAGATACCGGCATCACTTTTGGTCAGGCGTTTGCGCAGGCACTCGGTGACAAGAAAGGCATCCGTCGCTATGGCCATGCTTACGTGCCGCTCGACGAAGCGCTATCGCGCGTAGTGATTGATCTGTCCGGGCGTCCCGGCATCGAATACCACGTCGATTACACACGTGCGCGCATCGGCAATTTCGATGTCGATTTGTTCCTCGAATTCTTTCGCGGTTTCATCAACCACGCGGGGGTGACGCTGCACATCGACAACCTGCGCGGCATCAATGCCCACCACCAGGCTGAAACCATCTTCAAGGCATTTGGCCGCGCGTTACGCATGGCTGTGGAGCCGGACGCGCGCATGGGCGATGTATTGCCTTCGACCAAAGGCGCGCTGTGAGCTACACCCGAAAGGCTGCACAGTGAGCGTCGATATCGCCGTCATCGATTACGGCATGGGCAATCTGCGTTCAGTGTCCAAGGCGATTGAACACGTCGCCCCGGCACTGTCGGTGGTGGTGACGTCTGACCCCGCTGTGATCTCCACTGCCGGGCGTGTGGTGTTTCCCGGCCAAGGCGCAGCGCCAGACTGTATGCGCGAAATTGACGCTCGTGGCCTGCGTGACGTGATTATCGATGCTGCGCACAGCAAACCTTTTCTCGGCATCTGCATGGGCATGCAGGTGTTGTTCGAGCACAGCGAAGAGGGTGACACCGACTGCCTGGGAATCTTGCCCGGCACCGTACAGCGCTTTCCCGCAGAAGCCATGGTCGATGCACAGGGTAACAAACTCAAGGTGCCGCACATGGGCTGGAATAACGTGTATCAGATCGCAGCGCATCCGCTGTGGGTTGGCATTGAAGAGGCCGAGCGATTTTATTTTGTCCACAGTTATTTTGTCCAGCCGACCGTACCGGACGTGATCGCGGGCTTTGCGCACTATCCGTTTCCGTTTACCTGCGCGGTAGCGTCCGACAAAATCTTTGCCGTGCAATTTCACCCCGAAAAAAGCCAGAACGCCGGTTTGGCGCTACTCGGTAATTTCGTAACTTGGAATCCTGGGTTGGCCGAGGCCGACTGCAATATGACGGGCGCGGCTTGCGCCTGATTTTTCTTCCCATTTTTTTAGTACGACCATGTTAATTATTCCTGCAATCGACCTCAAAGATGGCCACTGCGTGCGTCTGGAACAAGGTGAAATGGATCGTGCGACGGTCTTTTCAGAAGACCCGTCCGCCACCGCGCTGCATTGGAAAGCACAGGGCGCGCGCCGCCTGCATCTTGTCGATTTGAACGGCGCGTTTGCTGGCAAGCCGATCAACGACACCGCAATTCGCTCGATTGTGGCCGCCGTCGGCGACGAGATGCCGGTGCAGCTGGGCGGCGGCATCCGCGATCTCGCCACCATCGAGCGCTACCTCGACGACGGCGTGCGTTACGTCATCATCGGCACGGCAGCGGTGAAAAACCCCGGATTTCTGCACGAAGCCTGCGATGCGTTTCCCGGTCACGTCATGGTCGGACTCGACGCCAAAGACGGCAAGATTGCCGTCGAAGGCTGGTCGAAAATCACCGGCCACGACGTCATCGACCTGGCCAAACGGTTTGAAGGTTACGGTGTTGAAGCCGTGATTTACACCGATATCGGGCGCGACGGCATGTTGACTGGTGTCAACGTCGAAGCCACGCAACGGCTGGCGCAGGCGCTGTCGATCCCGGTCATCGCCAGCGGCGGCGTCACTAATCTCGACGACGTGACCGCGCTGTCCACCGTCGCCAAAGACGGCATCATCGGTGCCATCACCGGGCGCGCCATTTATCAAGGAACGCTCGATTTCACCGCTGCGCAAAAACTCGCCGACGAACTGGCGGGCGGCGTGTTCGGCGTCTGATCCGGCAACGACCATGCTGGCCAAGCGCATCATTCCCTGTCTCGACGTGACCGATGGCCGCGTGGTCAAAGGCGTTAATTTTGTCGCGCTGAAAGACGCGGGCGACCCGGTCGAAATCGCGCGCCGCTACAACGAAGCCGGGGCAGACGAGCTGACCTTCCTCGACATCACCGCCACTTCGGACAACCGCGATCTCATCCTGCACATCATCGAAGCGGTGGCGAGCGAAGTGTTCATTCCGCTGACCGTCGGCGGCGGCGTGCGTGCCGTCGGCGACGTGCAGCGGCTGCTCAACGCCGGCGCCGACAAGGTGGGCATCAACTCCGCCGCCGTGCTGAATCCGCAACTGGTGAAAGACGTCGCCGACCGCTACGGCAGCCAGTGCATCGTGGTAGCGATTGATTCAAAACGCGTGGGTGACGGCTGGGAAGTGTTTACCCACGGCGGCCGCAAAGCCACCGGACTGGATGCCATCGCGTGGGCGACACAAATGGCCGAATACGGCGCTGGCGAATTACTGCTGACTTCCATGGATCGTGACGGCACCAAAAGCGGATTTGATCTTGCGCTCACCCGCGCGATTTCCGACGCGGTCGATATTCCCATCATCGCCAGCGGTGGCGTCGGCAATCTGCAGCATCTGGTCGACGGCGTCACCGAAGGCCACGCCGACGCGGTGCTGGCGGCGAGTATTTTCCACTTCGGCGAATACGGCGTGGATGAAGCCAAGCGTTACATGCAGCAGCATGGCATCGAGGTACGACTGTGAGCGACTGGCTTGATGCCGTGAAATGGGACGCGCAGGGACTCGTGCCAGCGATCGCGCAGGACGTGGTCACCGGTGAAATCCTGATGGTGGCCTGGATGAACCGCGAGGCGCTGGAAGAAACCGCACGCACGCTACGTGGTGTGTATTTCTCGCGCTCACGCAACAAACTCTGGCGCAAGGGCGAGGAATCCGGCCATGTGCAGAACGTCAGCGAAATCCGCCTCGACTGCGACAACGATGTCGTGCTGCTGAAGATTGAACAAGTGGGGGGAATAGCCTGTCATACCGGGCGGCGCTCGTGTTTTTTCCAGCAGCTGGCCACGGACGATCAAGGCGGCGGACATTGGATAAGCACCGCTCCCGTGCTGAAAAACCCGGACGAGATTTATCATCAATGAGTGACATTCTGGATCGCCTGTCCGAGATGCTGGAAGCACGCAAACTCGCGTCGCCCGAGAGTTCTTACGTCGCCAAACTGTACGCCAAGGGCACCGACGCCATTCTAAAAAAAATCGGTGAAGAAGCGACCGAAACCGTGATGGCAGCGAAAGACGGCCAGCCTGAAAAGATCATCTACGAAGTTGCCGATTTGTGGTTTCATACCCTGGTGTTGCTAGCGCATACAGGCCTGAAGCCAGCCGACGTGCTGAACGAGCTCGCACGCCGCGAAGGTCTGTCGGGACTGGAAGAAAAGGCGAACCGCCATGAGTGACTGTGTTTTCTGCAAAATCATTGCGGGCCAGATTCCTTCCACCAAGGTGTATGAAGATGAAGACGTACTGGTGTTCCACGATATCCACCCGTTTGCACGGGTACATTTTTTGATCATTCCCAAGCTGCATCTCGCCAGTCTGGCCGATTGTGCGTCCGAGCAGCAGGCACTACTTGGCAAAATGCTGCTGCTCGCACCGCAGCTGGCTAAAGAACAGGGGCTGGATGCCGGCTTCAAGACACTGATCAACACCGGACACGGTGGTGGCCAGGAAGTGTTTCACATTCATATTCATGTGTTTGGCGGGGGTGACCCGGTGGCACGTGCTTAATTTCAAGGAGATTTATGATGGGCAGCTTTAGCATTTGGCACTGGTTGATTGTTCTGGTCGTAGTGCTGCTGATTTTCGGCACCAAAAAACTGCGCAACATCGGTAGCGACCTCGGTGGCGCGGTCAAGGGTTTCAAGGAAGGCATGAAGGAAGACGCGCCGAAGCTGAATGAGTCAGCGGACTCCGGTCGTACTATCGATGCTGAAGTCAAAGACAAACAGCAGCATTGAGTCTTGGGCAATCTGGCTTTTGTAGTGCTTACGCAGACGCGCACTTGATCCATGTTTGATGTCGGTTTTTCAGAACTGCTAGTGATTGGCGTGGTCGCCCTGATCGTGATTGGCCCCGAGCGGATGCCCAAAGTGGCTCGCACGGCTGGACATTTGTATGGTCGTTTACAGCGCTATGTCTCGACCGTGAAATCCGATATCAGTCGTGAAGTTGAGTTCGATGAACTACGGCGTAGTGGTCAGCAATTTCGCGAATCCATTGAGTCTGCCGCATCTGATGTGTCACAGGAAGCCACGGTAGTTGATGATTTCTTCCGCAATGAAACCAGCAATGTCGGTAAAGTGATGGCTGCGATGGCGGTCACTGAAGGCGAGCGCCCGGTGACAGTGCCTGCTCATCGGAAATCTTTGTCAGAGCTGTCACCGCAGCAGTCATTGGCACTGGACGAACCCGATCAGAATCCCGTCACTACGACCGACTCAGAGGGTAAAACCTTGTGAGTAATGAAGAGGGTTTCATTTCGCATCTGATCGAGATGCGTGATCGCTTGCTGCGAGCGGTACTGGCGATTGTCATTATCTTTATCTGCCTATTTCCCTGGGCACAAGATTTGTATGCGCTGCTTGCCCAACCCCTGCTGGCCTCCTTGCCCGAAGGGGGACAAATGATCGCCACCGAAGTCACTACGCCGTTTTTCGTGCCCATCAAAGTTACCATGATGGCGGCATTTTTGCTGGCCTTGCCGTGGGTGTTTTACCAGGCGTGGGCGTTTGTCGCCCCGGGGCTGTACCAACATGAAAAACGGCTGGGTGTGCCGCTGGTGATTGCGAGCGTGCTCCTGTTCTTGTTGGGGATGGCATTCGCCTATTTCCTGGTTTTCCCCGTGGTGTTTGGTTTTATTGTTGGCGTCGCACCGGAAGGCGTAGCGGTGATGACGGATATTGGTAAATATCTCGACTTCGTCATTACCCTGTTCATGGCATTCGGTCTGACGTTTGAAGTCCCGGTTGCCGTGGTGTTGTTGGTGAAAATGGGGATGGTATCGGTTGCCAAACTGCGTGAAATTCGATCCTACGTCATCGTGGGGGCGTTTGTGATTGGCGCAATTTTTACGCCACCTGACATCATTTCGCAGTTTATGCTCGCGATTCCGCTCTGGGTGCTGTACGAGCTGGGGATTGTAGTGGCCTCATTCCTGAGTCAGCCACCTCGCCCCGGCTCAGATTACGCACCGATGTCGACCCAGGAAATGGACGAGGAACTGGATCGGATTGAGTCCACGCAGTCCCAGGACGCCCCCCGCACCTAACGCATGAAAATGGTGCGCAAAACACACTGGCGCACTAAATTAGTGCATATTAGCGGGGTCGAAATCCATAATTATTCTTAAAATCAATTGCTTATATTCATGGAATAAAGTTTGCTAGTGTGTAGCAAAATTATTCAAGGGGTGGCACATGGATGCATTGAAATCGGGCAGTGATGTTTTGTTTGTGTTATTGGGCGGCATCATGGTGCTGGCCATGCATGCAGGCTTTGCATTTTTAGAACTCGGCACGGTCCGCAAAAAAAACCAGGTCAATGCGCTGGTCAAAATCCTCACTGATTTTTCGATTTCCACGCTGGCGTACTTTTTTATTGGTTACAGCGTCGCGTATGGCACGAATTTCTTCGCCAGCGCCGAAGTGCTGGCAGCCAAAAATGGCTACGACCTCGTCAAATTCTTTTTCCTCCTGACCTTTGCAGCAGCCATCCCGGCGATTGTGTCCGGTGGCATTGCCGAGCGTGCACGCTTCAACCCGCAGCTTGCTGCGACGTTCGCGCTGGTGGGCTTTGTTTATCCCTTCTTTGAGGGGATTACCTGGAACGGCAACTATGGCGTCCAAGCTTGGCTGGAAGCGAGCTTTGGAGCCAAATTTCATGACTTTGCCGGCTCAGTCGTCGTCCATGCAGTGGGCGGATGGATCGCACTGCCTGCGGTGATTCTGCTGGGTGCGCGCCGGGGACGCTATACCAAGGACGGCCTGGTTTCAGCGCATCCGCCGTCGAATATTCCTTTTCTCGCACTCGGTGCCTGGATCCTTACGGTTGGCTGGTTTGGTTTCAATGTGATGTCGGCGCAGTTGATCGAATCCGTATCTGGCCTTGTTGCAGTCAATTCCCTGATGGCGATGGTGGGCGGCACGCTTGCCGCAATGGTGATTGGGAAAAATGACCCTGGCTTTATCCATAATGGCCCGCTGGCCGGGCTGGTTGCCGTATGCGCCGGCTCGGATCTGATGCACCCGCTGGGCGCACTGGCAACAGGCGCAATCGCGGGTGCGCTGTTTGTCTGGATGTTTATGGTGACGCAAAACAAATGGAAAATTGACGATGTGCTTGGTGTGTGGCCGCTGCACGGTCTGTGTGGTGCCTGGGGTGGTATTGCGGCTGGGATTTTTGGTGCTCAGGCACTTGGGGGGATCGGAGGTGTCAGCCTGATGGCGCAGGTGATCGGCACATTGGGCGGCGTGGCGATTGCGCTGGTGGGTAGTCTGCTGGTGTATGGCACGCTGAAAGCGGTGACGGGACTGCGGCTCGATGCAGAAGAGGAATTTAATGGTGCTGACCTCAGTATTCACAAGGTCTCGGCCACGGCTGAACGCGAAACCAGTTGGTAAGCATTCGGGCACACGTTAATTTTCCCGGGGTTCGGCTTAACGCTATTTAAGCCTGAAACGGTTACAGACATGCACTCGAATTTGCAATGTTCAAATTGTATTCGGTGCGTCGATCAGGATAATAAGCACGCATGTCTGCCCGCTATCCTGACCGAAAAATTGCCGCCGCCCTCTACTTGTTTGTGGGGGGCTTTTTTGCACTGGTGATTGTGGTGTTGGCGACGTCTTGGGGACAGGGGGGGCTAGGGCAACTGTTAAGCGTGGCTAACGAAACCCGGAACGCAGTCGCCTATCTCATCGTGCTCCTGCTGTTTTCATTCTCAACGGCGCTATTTCTCTTGATGCCGCGCTGGCTGTCTACAGAACGTCTGCGCGGTGTCACACGCACCGCTTTGATTCTACTGCTGGCAGGTCTCTATTTCGCGCCGCCCGCAGCAGTCTTGAGTACGCTTCCGTTTTGGTTTTTGTACCGTGCACAGCGTGCGTATCCTGGCGACGGAGACGTCACCGCTTAGCGTTGACGACGCAGGTAATTGCGCCGCTCTTTTTTGAGCCGCTCAAGTTTACGGTCAATGGCTACCACGTCAGGATGCTGACGGGTGTAGCTCAACAACAACTCGGTTCGCTGCAACTCCAGTTCGGTGCGTGTTTTATCGAGACCTTTGAGATACGCCCGCGCGGCAGCGCTCAAGGGATCGGATGGGCGTACCGGCTTTAATTCTGGCGGACTGGACGCAGTCAGGAGCGCCGGGCTGGCGGTCGATAACGGGATAGCAGGCGGCGTTACCGGAGCGCTGGTTGCCGAAATACCGGGCAGCGGTGCCGGATTCAGAAGATGCGTGATGACAATAATGCCGATGGCAATCAGCAGCAAGACAGCCAGCGGTGTCATAAAAGCTACCACAGGCAAAGCGTGTGGAATTGCCGGGTTGGGCAGTGGGGGCGTAGTGGCTTGCTCAGAAGCCCGGATTAGCGCATGTTGCAGCAAGTTCACCAGAGCACGCGCATCAGGGCGTTGGCGCGGCTGTTTCTTCAGCATGAGATCAAGAATCTGTACCAAATTCTCTGGCAACCCGGGGCGCAACGCATTCGGGCTCATGGGTTTGTCGTTGATTACACGATAGAGAATAACCGGCAGGCTGTCCCCATCAAACGCATAGCGGCCTGTCAGCATTTCGTAGAACAAAGCACCAAGCGAAAAAATATCTGACCTGCCATCGATCTCACGCCCCATCGCCTGTTCGGGCGACATATAGCGCGGAGAGCCCAGCATTTGACCATCCTGTGTCTGATCGTGGCTGGTGAGGTGGGCAATACCGAAATCAGTGAGTTTGATGCGACCGCGCCGCCCGGCGATGACCACATTGGCCGGTTTGATATCGCGGTGGATAACGCCATGTTCATGTGCGAAAGCCAGTGCCTCCGCCATTTGTATTGCAGTATCAAGAGCGATATCAAGGGGCATGGGGCCCTTGTCCATGAGCTCGCGCAGGCTTGATCCTGGCAGATACTCCATCGCGATGTAGGCGACCGTGTCGGTTTCACCCACGTCGTAAATGGTAACGATATTAGGGTGCGAGAGCCGCCCGGCACTTTGCGCTTCGCGCAGGAAACGGGATTTTGACTCACCGCTATCTTGCCGCAGCTGGTCGAGTGGCACGGTCTTGATCGCGACGGTGCGTTCGATTAGTGGATCCTGAGCGCGGTAGACCGTGCCCATCGCACCGTGGCCGATTTCATCTAGGATGCGGTAGCGCCCGATTTTCATCGCGCTGCCCTCAAGCCTGACATTCAATGATCTGTCCTCGCGTGGCCTGGCTATCTGGCCCTATCAGGTAGAGATACCAGGGCATCAGCGCTTCGGGCGTTGGCAGGGTGTCAGGCGATAAGCCGGGGTGAGTGCGGCTGCGCAGCGTGGTGTGAACCTGGCCTGGGATGAGGGTGTTGATACGTAAATTCTCTTCGGCACTGATTTCGTCAGCCCAGATACGCGTAAGCGTTTCGAGTCCTGATTTGGCGACGGCGTAGCCACCCCAGAATGCCGCCGGGGCATGACCATGCGTCTCGCCAGTAAAAATAATCGAGGCGTCAGGTGCGCTGCGTAAGAGGGGTAAACAGGCGCGGGTGAGCGCGAACGGTGCGATCAGATTCACGCGCATCAAGGTCTGCCATTGATCCAGTGTTTGCAGCGCGAGTGGGGTCAGATTATAGAAATGATGCGCGCTATGCAGCATGCCATCCAGCCGTTTGAGATGGTGCTTGAGTGTGCCTGCCAGCGTTTCCATACTACGTTCATCGGCGATGGCTAAATCGTAGGGAAACATCGCGGGTTCAGCACCGCCTGCGGCGCGGATTTCATCATAGACCGATTCGAGGCGCGCTTCGTCACGGGCAAGTAGCGCAACTGTGGCACCATGGCGTGCGTAGGCCAAGCAGGCGACGCGCCCGAGCCCAGCGCTGGCACCAGTAACGAGAATCACGCGGCCTGCCAATAAGTCGCTGCGAGGAGAATAGTCTTTCATAAGGATTCCAGCACGGCCTCAGCAGATTGTACCCCGCTGACGGTTGCACTTTCGAGGGTGGCGGGATAGTCCCCCACCGTATAGTCGCCTGCCAGAAAAATCCGGGGATGCGCTGTGCGTACCGCAGGTCGCAAGAGGCCGGGGACGCAGGCATAGGTTGCCTGTTTTTCGATAATGCGCTTGCGCCAACGTGGTGGGCTGACCGCCATGACTTGGTGTAATTGCGCCTCGGCCTGTTCCAGCCAGTCGTCCGGCAGATCGGAGGCGGCGCTGGCTACCAGTGCCAGCAAACCCGCCTGGCCATGGCTTTGCCCCCGGTCAAATACAAACTGCGCGGGCCCGTTGCGCAGGGCGTACAGCGGTTGTTCCAGGCGCACGGCAGCATCAAATTGCAAATAAGCGGTGGCAATAGGTTGGTAGGTATAGGCTGCCAAGCCAGTCAGGGTGTCGGCCAGGGCAGGGAAGGGCGTCAGCAAATCGGCAAGGTGCTGCGGCGCGACCGCGACGATGACGTGGCTGTAGTGCGCATGGTCGTTCTGCGTGTGTAGCGCAATATTGTCGGGCTGGTCAGCAAGCTGCGATACCCGGCTCGACATCTGTACAACGCCGCCGAGCGCGGCGATGCGTTCGGCCGCAGGCGCAGGCAACAAGGTGGTGAGATCCCGGCGTGGCAGCAGCAGATCGCTGTGCTCGGCGCGCCCGCCAAAGGCCGCACGTAACACATCGCAAAATATCTGCGCACTGGCCGACTCAGGGGGCGTGTTGAGCGCCGAGATGCACAGCGGATGCCATAACAGCCGGTTGAGCCGGGCAGGCTGCTGTTGAGTGAGCTGCGCGACGGATTGATGACCCGATAGGGTTGTCGTACGCAGGGTTTTTTGTACCCACGCCACAGCGGAAAATTTCTCGCGCCAGCTCAATCCGCGCGCACTCAGCAGACCCGCAAGCAGGTGCATCGGTGCAGGCAGACGCGGGCACCGCAGGTAAAAATCCGGCGGCTGATGAATCGCCAGTGGCAAGGCCCATAGCGCATCTGTGGACGACAAGCGCGAAATTAACGCCCGGGTTTGCGTGTAAGCGCCCAGCAAAATATGCTGACCGTTGTCGAGTGTCAGGTCTTCGACTTCGACTGCGCGAGCGCGTCCCCCGAGCGTGCGACTGGCTTCATGCAGCGTGACCGCTACACCGGCTTCAGCGAGTGTCAGGGCAGCGGCACAGCCAGCCCAGCCGCCGCCGATGACAGCAACACTTGGAGTATTCGATGTCGTCATGCCAGCAACCAAGTTTTGCTGGCCAGCCAAAGTTTTCGCAAGGGCGTGAGCGAGACGCGCGCGCGCAGTACCGGAAACCCGGCGCGGCGGATTTCTACCAGCAGCGCGCGGTATATCGCCGCCATGACGAGTCCCGGACGTTGCGCGCGGCGGGTGTTGGGAGGCAAGGCTGCCAGCGCGCGTTCGTAACAGGTCTGTGCGCGCTCGTATTGGAATTGCATCAGGGCGTCAAATGCTGCCGACGAATGCCCTTTTAACAAGTCGTCCTCGCTGACACCAAACTGTGCGAGTTCATCTTGCGGCAGGTAAATCCGCCCTCGTCGGGCGTCTTCTCCGACGTCGCGAATAATGTTGGTGAGCTGAAAAGCCAAGCCGAGTTCGTGCGCGTAACGGCGAACCACGCGGTCATCGTTGCCGCGTTCGGGATCGAAAATCGACGCGGCAATTTCGCCGACCACGCCTGCGACGCGGTAGCAATACAAATGCAGTGATTTGAAATCGGGATAGCGCGTGTACTCCAGATCCATGGCCATGCCATCGAGAATTTCCAGCAACAGATCTGCGTTGACACTGCGTCCCTGGGGCGTGTCGTGCAGCGCGCGGGTCGTGGGGTGTTCAGGATTGCCCGCAGCAAAACGGCCAATTTCGCTGCGCCACCATTCGAGCTTGCGTTCGGCAATCTGGCGTTCGTGGCATTCGTCCACCACGTCGTCAAGCTCTCGGCACAAGGCATAAAACGCGGTGATCGCGCGACGCGTGTCTGGCGGCAAAAACACAAAGCTGTAATAGAAACTGGAGCCGCTAGCGGCAGCACGTTCCTGGCAGTACAGGTGCGCATCCATCGTTAATACAGTCCGCGCGCGAGCATAAGTAGCCAGTCGCGCCGCGTCAGCACCGGACGATGGTGAAAGACGCAGGCGGGGTCGGCGTGTAGTTTCCGCAGAATAGTTTCGCCCCCTCGAATCGTGACGCGCAGTTCAAGCCCGATGCGTCCTTTGAGGGCGCCCCCCAGCGGCGCCCCTGCCTGCAGCAATTTGCGCGCACGTTCAATCTGTTTGTGCATCATGGTATGCCAGAGACCGCGTGTATCGCCGCGTGCAATTTGCGCTTCATCGACATGGAATGCGGCGAGTTCATCTTGCGGCAGATAGATGCGCCCCTTGACGTAATCGATAGCAATGTCCTGCAGAAAATTAATCAGCTGAAGGCTGCTGCAAATGGCATCGGAATACGCGAGATGCCGGGGATCGCTATCGCCGTACAAGTGCAGCATCAGTCGTCCCACTGGATTGGCCGAGCGGCGGCAGTAATCCATGATTTCGGCAAAATCGGCATAACGGTTTTTTTCGACGTCCTGACTAAACGCGGATAACAGATCGCGAAACGGTTGCAGGGGGATCGCGTGCGCCCGGATCGTGATAGCCAGCGGCGCGAACACCGGATGGCTGGAAACTTCACCGCGCTCAATCTGGTCGAGTTCGATGCAGTAGGCGGCTAATTGTTCCAGCCGGGTGGCGGGCGATGCCTCGCCTTCGTCGGCAATATCGTCTGCACTGCGGGCAAATCGGTATATCGTTTCGACGGGATGGCGCAGCCGTTTTGGCAGCAACCAGGAGGCAACGGGGAAGTTTTCGTAGTGATTGACCGGCACTGTCAACAAAAAAGCGGAATGGGAATAAAGACTTAGGCCGTAAGTCAGCTTGAGTTGGGTGACAGCATCGTATTGATTATATTACACTTATCGGTCGAAGGTTTTGCGGCAAAGCCGCGAGAGTGGCGGAATTGGTAGACGCACTGGATTTAGGTTCCAGCGCCGCAAGGCGTGGGGGTTCGAGTCCCCCCTTTCGCACCACCGGATTTTTACTTCCTAAACAAATAATCAATTCATTCAGATAGAAAGTTATTGTGATGCAAGCAAATCTTGAAGTTCTCGAAGGACTGGCAC
Organism: Thiobacillus sp.; assembly: GCA_040080645.1. Classification (GTDB taxonomy): domain Bacteria; phylum Pseudomonadota; class Gammaproteobacteria; order Burkholderiales; family Thiobacillaceae; genus Thiobacillus. The sequence goes on along the minus strand of JBEBIA010000002.1, from coordinate 248,081 downwards.
GCCGTCTGGACATTAGCGTCCCCATGGATCAGCTGGAATCCGAAGTTCAAAGCCGCCTCAAGCGCCTGTCACGCAATATTAAAATGGACGGCTTCCGCCCTGGCAAAGCCCCGCTGAGCGCGGTTGCCCGCCAACATGGACCGAGCGTTCGTCAGGAAGTCATGGGCGAAACCCTGCAAGCCCGTTTTGGAGAAGCTGTTCAGAGCCATCAGCTCAAAATTGCCGGGTATCCCAATTTTGAACCCAAGCCCGGTCAGACCGCAGCGACTGAAATGACCTTCAGCGCCCATTTTGAGGTCTATCCTGAAGTTAAGATAGACACGTTGACCGATGGCAAACTGAACCGTCCCGTCGTTGCTTTGGGTGATGCCGATGTTGCCAAAACGCTCGAGGTGCTGCAAAAACAGCGCCGCACTTTTGCCAAGGCTGATCGTGTAGCGGCAGTGGACGACTTACTGGTGTTTGACTATCAAGGCACCTTGAATGGCGAAGCGTTTGAGGGGGGTAAAGGCGAAGGGTTTTCAGCTGTAATTGGCGAGGGTCGTTTACTGAAGGACTTCGAACAAAGCCTCACAGGTTTGAAAGCTGGTGAAGCCAAAGGTTTTGATCTGACCTTCCCGGCTGATTACGCCGCAGCGGAACTCGCAGGCAAGACCGCGCATTTCGAAGTACAGGTAAAAGACGTGCAAGCGCCTGTGCTGCCGCCGGTAGATGCCGAATTTGCCAAGGCGCTGGGCGTTGAAGACGGTGACGTGGTCAAACTCCAGGCCGAAGTGAAGTCAAATCTGGAACGTGAAGTTAAACGCCGCGTGCAAACCAAGCTTAAAGAGCAGGTGATGGAACTGCTCTTGCAGAAAAGCACACTCGACCTGCCCAAGAGCCTGGTCGCAATGGAAAGCGATCGCTTGATGAAGATGACCGAAGCCGATATGCAGTCGCGTGGGGTTCAGTCCATGAAGCTTTCTGCCGATATGTTCACTGGACAGGCCGAACGTCGCGTGCGTTTGGGGCTGATTCTGGCCGAGCTGGTGCAGGCGAACCGCCTGGTGGCGCAACCGGACCAGATTCGCAGCCTGATTCAGGAACAAGCGCAGAGCTACGAAGACCCCGAGCAGGTGGTTCAATGGTTCTACCAAAACCCTGAGCGGATGCAGGAGATCGAGTCCCTGGCGCTGGAAGAGAATGTGGTAGCATGGGTCGCAGGTCAGGCTCAAGTTGATGATGTAACAACCTCCTTTGAAGAATTGATGGGACGTGCCTGATGCACTTTGATTTTGAAAGCGGAATTTCGAATTCCAACCGTATCGAACCCCAAGGTCTGGGGCTCGTGCCGATGGTTGTCGAGCAGAGCGGTCGTGGCGAGCGCGCCTACGATATCTACTCGCGCCTGCTCAAGGAACGCGTCATTTTTCTGGTGGGACCTGTCAACGATGCGACCGCGAATTTGGTGGTTGCTCAAATGCTGTTCCTGGAGTCAGAAAACCCTGACAAGGACATCTATTTTTATATCAATTCGCCCGGTGGCTCAGTGTCGGCCGGTCTGGCGATTTACGACACCATGCAGTTCATCAAGCCCGATGTTTCGACGCTTTGCATAGGCCAGGCGGCAAGCATGGGTGCGTTTTTACTGACGGCAGGTGCCAAGGGTAAACGTTTCTGCCTGCCGAATTCGCGCGTGATGATTCACCAGCCGCTCGGAGGATTCCAGGGGCAGGCGTCGGATATCGCTATTCACGCCAAAGAAATTCTCTACCTCAAGTCACGCCTCAATGACATGCTGGCCAAACACACCGGGCAAAGCATGGAAACCATCGAGCGTGATACTGATCGCGACAACTTCATGAGTGCGGACGACGCTGTCAATTACGGACTGGTTGACAAGGTGTTGACCAGCCGTCTCGAAGCCGTCAACAAGTAAAGGAAACGGGCATGGCAGACAAGAGCTCCGGCGACAAACTCCTGTACTGTTCTTTTTGCGGCAAAAGCCAGCATGAAGTACGTAAACTGATTGCAGGGCCGTCGGTATTCATCTGTGATGAATGCGTCGAATTGTGCAATGACATTATTCGTGAAGAAATCCAGCAAGCCGACAGCCAGAAAGGCACGGGATCGGATTTGCCGACACCTCACGAAATCAGCGGCATTCTCGATCAATATGTGATCGGCCAACCGCAGGCGAAAAAAGCCCTGGCTGTGGCGGTGTATAACCACTATAAGCGGCTGCGCAGCAATTCGGGCAGCGGCGAGGTCGAGTTGGCCAAGAGCAATATTTTGCTGATTGGCCCGACGGGCTCAGGTAAAACCCTGCTGGCGCAAACACTGGCGCGGCTGTTGAATGTCCCCTTCGTGATTGCCGACGCCACCACACTGACCGAAGCCGGTTATGTGGGTGAAGACGTTGAAAACATTATTCAGAAGCTGCTGCAAAAGTGCGATTACGACGTAGACAAGGCCAAACAGGGCATTGTCTACATCGACGAAATCGACAAGATTTCGCGCAAGGCAGACAACCCCTCGATCACCCGTGACGTGTCAGGCGAAGGCGTGCAGCAGGCGCTGCTGAAGTTGATTGAAGGCACGACAGCCTCGGTGCCGCCGCAAGGTGGGCGCAAGCATCCGAATCAGGAATTTGTGCAGGTCGATACCAGCAACATCCTGTTTATTTGTGGTGGTGCGTTTAGTGGCCTCGAAAAGGTCATTCGGGGTCGCACCGAAAAAGGCGGCATCGGCTTTGGTGCAGTCGTCAAGAACGTGGACGAGACCAAGCGGGATGCTGAATTGCTGCATCAGGTGGAGCCTGAAGACCTCATTAAGTATGGTCTTATTCCCGAATTCGTCGGTCGTTTGCCCGTAGTCGCCACGTTGGACGAGCTTGATGAGGCCGCACTGGTGCAGATTCTCACCGAGCCGAAAAACGCGCTGACCAAACAGTTTGCCAAATTATTCAAGATGGAAGGCGTCGAGCTCGAGTTCCGCGAGGATGCGCTCAACGCCATAGCCAAGCGCGCGCTACTCCGTCGTACCGGAGCGCGCGGTCTACGCTCGATTATCGAGCATGCGCTGCTCGACACCATGTACGACTTACCGTCGCTTAAGGGCGTGAGCAAGGTAGTGGTGGACGACGGTCTGATTCTTGGCGAAGGCAAGCCTTTGTTGATTTATTCTGATCAGGGCGAACAGCCGCTTGCGGCTGGCGCTTGAAACCAGCGAGGGGACTGAAATGATCAGCCCCTCTTGTATTGCAAACTATGCCCCCCATTTGCGGATAAGCGTGGTTTATTGCCGCGCATCCTTTCCTTAACCCCTGCCAGGAAAACATGATGAGCGACAACATATCCAAGGAACAGGTTGACCTGCCGCTGTTGCCGCTTCGCGACGTGGTGGTGTTTCCCCACATGGTGATCCCGCTGTTTGTGGGACGCCCAAAATCCATCAAAGCGCTAGAAACCGCAATGGAGTCCGGCAAAAGCATTTTGCTGGTAGCGCAAAAAACCGCTGCGCAGGATGACCCCACCCCAGATGATCTGTACGACACGGGCAGCGTGGCTACCGTGTTGCAAATGCTCAAATTGCCTGACGGCACCGTGAAGGTGTTAGTGGAAGGCACTCAGCGCGCACGCGTGCTGAAAGTCACCGATGTGGCGACCCACCTGTCGGCGCGTGCCGAGGTGATGCCAGCCGAAGGCGAAGAACTGGTGGAAGTTGAAGCCATGCGTCGCGCGCTGCTGACCCAGTTCGACCAATACGTCAAACTGAACAAAAAAATCCCGCCAGAAATCCTCACTTCCTTGTCGGGTATCGACGAAGGCGGACGTCTGGCGGACACGATCGTCGCGCACCTGCCTTTGAAGCTGGAACAAAAGCAGGAAGTACTGGAAATGATCGGCGTCAACAAGCGACTTGAGCATTTACTGGGCTTACTGGAAGGCGAACTCGACATTCTCCAGGTAGAAAAACGCATCCGGGGCCGCGTCAAGCGCCAGATGGAAAAAAGCCAGCGCGAGTATTACCTGAACGAACAGGTTAAGGCGATCCAGAAAGAGCTGGGCGATATTGAAGAAGGTGCCGAGCTGGAAGAGCTCGAAAAGCGCATCAAAGCCGCAGGCATGACCAAGGAAGCCGAAACCAAGGCACTTGGCGAACTGAAGAAGTTGCGCATGATGTCGCCGATGTCGGCAGAGGCCACGGTTATCCGCAGCTACATCGAAGCGATGGTGGGTCTGCCCTGGAAGAAAAAAACCAAGATCAGCAAAGATTTGCTCAAGGCCGAAAAAATTCTTGACCAGGATCATTACGGCCTCGACAAGGTTAAGGAACGTATCCTCGAATATCTTGCCGTGCAGCAGCGCGTCGACAAAGTGAAAGCGCCGATCCTGTGTTTGGTGGGCCCTCCGGGTGTCGGTAAAACCTCGCTGGGACAATCGATTGCGCGCGCGACCAATCGCAAATTCGTACGTATGGCGCTCGGTGGCGTGCGAGACGAATCGGAAATTCGCGGACACCGTCGCACTTATATCGGCTCGATGCCCGGAAAAATTCTGCAAAGCCTGACCAAGATCGGCGTGAAGAATCCGCTGTTCCTGCTCGACGAAGTGGACAAAATGGGCCAGGACTTCCGTGGCGACCCTTCGTCGGCGCTGCTGGAAGTGCTTGATCCCGAGCAAAACCACACCTTTCAGGATCATTACATCGAGGTTGAATATGACCTGTCGGACGTCATGTTTGTGGCGACGGCAAACTCTCTCAACCTGCCCGCGCCCCTGCTCGACCGGATGGAGGTGATACGCCTGTCGGGTTACACCGAGGACGAAAAAGTCAGTATTGCAGAACGTTATCTTGCACCCAAGCAGCTCAAGGTCAACGGTATCCAGGAAGGCGAGTTGGGCATTGCCGAGTCGGCTATTCGCGATATCGTGCGCTACTACACCCGTGAAGCGGGCGTGCGCAGTCTCGAGCGCGAGTTGTCCAAAATTTGCCGCAAAGCCGTTAAGGCGCTGTTGCTGAAAAAGCAGAAGACCAAAATTTCGGTCACTTCCCGCAACCTCGAAAAGTACCTCGGCGTGCGGCGATTCAGTTTTGGTATCGCAGAGCAGAACAATCAAGTCGGGCAGGTGACTGGCTTGGCATGGACTGAAGTGGGTGGCGAACTGCTCACGATTGAAGCCGTGTCCTTACCGGGTCGGGGCAAGATGACGACCACCGGCAAGCTGGGTGAAGTGATGCAGGAGTCGATTCAGGCTGCGCTGTCTGTGGTGCGCTCGCGCGCGCGCAAGCTGGGCATTCAGGACGACTTTTATCAGAAACGCGACATCCACATTCACATGCCGGAAGGCGCGACCCCGAAAGACGGCCCCTCAGCGGGTATCGCGATTTGCACGTCGATGGTGTCGATTCTCACCAATATTCCGGTGCGTGCCGATGTGGCGATGACGGGTGAAATCACGCTGCGCGGTGAAGTGTTGCCCATCGGCGGCCTCAAGGAAAAGCTGCTCGCCGCGCACCGTGGCGGCATCAAAACAGTGTTGATCCCGCAGGAAAACGTGAAAGACCTGACCGAGATTCCAGACAACATCAAAAACAAATTGGACATCCATCCCGTTAAGTGGATCGACCAAGTGCTGGAGCTGGCGCTGGAACGTTTGCCCGAGCCTTTAAGCGATGACCCGGTTGCAGAAACGACACCGATTCCGGTGGCAGAAGACGATGCAGGTACCGGAGCCTCACTGAAACATTAATGATATTTAAAGCATGCCTCTGAATCCCGCGCCAGTCGCGGGATTTTTTATGCGATCCACTGAAAAGCGCTTGACACAAGGTTTTGCGGGTTGTTATAAAAGCAGTCGCAGGGTTTTCCTGTGCCACTTGAGAGAAGGGGATAACACGTGAACAAATCCGAATTGATTGATTCCATCGCCGATTCTGCGGACATTTCAAAGGCGGCTGCGGGTCGTGCATTGGATGCCGCTGTGGAAGCCGTAAAAAAAGCTTTGAAAAAGGGCGACATGGTCACGCTGGTGGGCTTCGGTTCTTTCTATGTGGGCAAGCGTGCTGCACGTACTGGTCGTAATCCTCGCACGGGTGCGAGCATCAAGATCAAAGCCGCCAAGGTGCCTAAATTCCGTGCAGGCAAAGGTCTGAAAGACGCCGTCAACTAAATAAAAACACGATTAGCATTTGGCAAGATCAGAAAAAATATTGTAGAATCTTGGTCTTTGTCGGGTGCTTAGCTCAGCTGGTAGAGCGTCGCCCTTACACGGCGAATGTCGGGGGTTCGAGCCCCTCAGCACCCACCAGTAGCAAAAACACAGCAGCACAATTCGTAGGTCTGCTTGCAGGCTTTACGAAAGAAATTGGAGTGGTAGTTCAGTTGGTTAGAATACCGGCCTGTCACGCCGGGGGTCGCGGGTTCGAGTCCCGTCCGCTCCGCCAACATTCAAAAGGCGAACGTCGAGTTCGCCTTTTTTCATTTCCGGATTTTGAGCGTGCCGTAAATTAATCGCTTCGGGATGAGACGCCAGCCCGAAAGTACGCGAAAATCTCGCCATGCGAATTATTTTTGGAGTAGACGCTCGTGCTTGAAGCAATCCGTACCCACGCCAAAGGCTGGTTGGCCAAAGTTATCCTGGCTTTGATCTCGATTCCGTTTGTATTGTTCGGTGTTGACTCCTACATGTCCAACGATAAAAGCAGCAGTGCGATCGCTGAAGTCGGGGAGATGAGCGTGTCGCGTGAAGAACTGTCGCAGGAAATCCAGTCTCAAACCGAGCGGATGCGCCAGTCCATGGGCCCCAATTTTGACCCGGCCGTGAGTGAAACTTCGGCGTTCCGCAAACAGGTGCTTGATGGTCTGATTGAGCGAAAGGCTCTGCTACAAGATGCCCGAAAGCTCAAGGTGCTGACACCCGACGCGTATGTGGCCGCCATGCTGGGACAAGTCCCGGCGTTCCAGCAGGATGGCAAGTTTTCGCCGCAGCGTTATGAAGCAGTTCTGCGCCAAAACAACCGAACGCCAGCGCAATTTGAAAATGAATTACGTCAGAGTTTTGTACTCGAGACGGTGACCAGTCCCGTATCCTTAGGTGCTTTTCCGTCGACGGGTTCGCTGGAACAATTAGTGCGTCTGGTCACCCAGCAGCGCGAGATTGCCTGGGCAGATATTCCGGCAGCAAGCATCGCAGCGAGTATCAAGATCAGTGCAGCAGATATTGAGCGTCATTACGCGGCGAACAAAGCCACCTTTACCGAGCCCGAACAAATCCGGGCTGAGTATCTGGTGTTGGATCGCGCCAAAGTTGCCGCCTCAGCGCCGATCAGCGAGCAAGCCATCGTGGATTACTACCAATCTCACGCAGCACAATTTGGACAACAGGAGCAGCGTAGCGCCAGCCACATCCTGATTGCAGTGGATAAAGCCGCTGGTGCGGCGACGCGTGGCAAGGCCAAGGCACGCGCGAGTGAATTGCTGCAAATGCTGCAGAAAGCCCCTGCGCAGTTTGCCGATTTGGCGCGTGCACATTCACAGGATCCCGGTTCTGCCGCGCAAAACGGTAGCCTGGGCAGCTTTGGTCGCGGCATGATGGTCAAGCCTTTCGAAGAGGCCGTGTTCAGCATGAAACCCTCCGAGATTCGCGGCTTGATCGAAAGTGACTTCGGTTATCACATCATTCGGCTGGATGGCATTCAAGCCGCACAAACCCTTCCGCTTGCGGCGGTACGCAGTGAAGTAGAAGCAGAGTTGCGCAAGCAGCAAGCGCAAAAAGGATTTGCTGATCTGGCAGAAACCTTCAGCAACCAAGTCTACGAAAACGCAAGTTCACTGCAACCTGCTGCGACTGTAAATAAGCTGACAGTGCAGCAAAGCGGCTGGATATCCGCCAAACAGGCTCCTCCACCTTTTAACCATACTGGGTTGTCGGCGGCCTTATTCAGCGCGGACTCAATCAAATCGAAACAAAACACCGAGGCGATCGAAGTGCAGCCAGGTGTGCTGGTCTCGGCTCGCGTCATTGAGCATCGTGCCGCTCGCGTGCGCCCCTTGGCTGAAGTGACGCCAATCATCGAAGCTAAATTGCGTGCGGAATCCAGCGCGCGTCAGCTCACCCAAAAAGGGGAAGCCGCAATACAGACTTTGGCGAAAGGGAATGAGGCTGGTCTGAACTGGTCTGCATTTCAAATCGTCGGGCGGCAACCGTCGGCCAGCCTGAATGCCTCTGAAGTTAAAGCGGTATTCAAGACAGACACCAGCAAACTGCCTGCTTACACGGGTTTTGTGCAGGCCAATGGGAACTACCGCATTGTACGGGTGAGCCGTGTGGTGCAGCCTGCCGCAATGGATCCTGCGCTGGTGTCGTCGATTGGGCAGGGTGTGATGCAGGCACAGCAACGTGCCGAGGCGATGGCCATGTTGAGCCTGATCAAGTCAGCACAAAAGGTCACCATCAAGCCGAATGCGATCGAAGGCCGTTAATCTCAGTGCGCTGACAAAGAGCACGTCGGCGCTTTGCTCTTGTAGAAAACCAATGCCCTCTAACTTCTCACGGAAAGGTGAGGGCGGTTCAGGCTTTCCTTCAGCCGTATCCGACGCTCCACCGTGAGTACATCACCCACTGCGTCCACCACCGCATACAGTCGGGGCGTGGGGCGGACAGGGCTTGTCGATTGAAGCGTGGGGATGTCCAGGTACACCAGTTGACTACCGTCGAACTGCTTTTCGACCTGTCCATGTGCGAGCAGATGGTTGAGGCCGTCAATGGATATCCCGCGCCGCTTCATGTGGCTGAAGGCGAGGGGGCTGATTTTTCCGAGTTTTATCATGTGCTGCTCCTGTTCGCCTGCGTGGTTGGCTTGATGCCGCGTCTGGCGTTTTATGCGCTGGGTATTTATACTGTACGCACATACAACTGTACACCCATACAGTATTCGGAGAAAGCCCCGTGCGCGATTTAACGCCCCGCCAGCAAGAAATCCTGAATCTGATCCGCGAGTGGATCGAAACCACAGGTCTACCGCCCACGCGGATGGAGATTGCGCAGCACTTTGGTTTCAGTTCACCCAACGCGGCGGAGCAGCACCTGAAAGTACTGGCGAAAAAGGGCGCGTTGGACTTGGTGCCGGGCACCTCGCGCGGTATCCGCCTCAAGGGCGATGGCGGGGTGCCGCTGATCGGTCAGGTGGCGGCAGGTAGCCCGATCCTCGCGCAGGAGAATATCGAAAGACACTATCAATTTGACCCTGCCATGTTTTCCCCGCGTGCAGACTATCTGCTCAAGGTGCGCGGCATGAGCATGAAAGACATCGGCATTCTCGATGGTGATCTGCTCGCAGTACATCGCAGCGCCGAGGCCAAGACCGGGCAGGTAGTGGTGGCGCGTATCGGTGATGAAGTCACCGTCAAACGCTTCCAGCAGCGTGGCCATACGGTGCAACTCATGCCTGAAAATACCGATTTCCAGCCCATCGTGGTAGACCTCAAGCGCCAGGAGCTCGTGATCGAGGGCGTCGCAGTGGGGGTAATCCGTAGCGGCCAGAGTTTGTAATCATGTGCGCAGAAGTCGGCGTACTTGAATCGGATCCTGCAAAGTGAAAATGAACCGTTTGTTGCAGCCTGGAGTTAGCCGCCGCGAAGTGTGGGCTTGGGCGATGTTCGATTTCGCCAATTCGGGCTACACCACGGTGGTGATTACGGCGGTGTTCAGCGCCTATTTTGTGGCTGAAATAGCGGGGGGAGCAGCATGGGCGACTCTGGCATGGACGCTCTCACTCTCCGTGTCGTATGCGTTGGTGATGTTGACCGCGCCGCTCATCGGTGCCTGGGCCGATGCCCATGCCAGCAAGAAAAAACTGCTGTGTATCACCACGCTGGGATGCGCAGGATTTACCGCGTTGCTGTATTTTTCGACACCCGGTGCGCTGGCATTGGCGATCGTGGCGCTGTTGTTGTCCAACTATTTTTTTGGCGCAGGTGAAAACCTGATTGCTGCGTTTTTGCCGGAATTGGCGCGGCCAAGAGCACTGGGTCGGATATCCGGCTGGGGCTGGTCCTTGGGGTATATCGGCGGCTTGACGTCACTGGGCATCAGCCTGATGTATATCGATTGGGCACAAGCACAGGGACACACTGCAAACGATTTTGTGCCGGTGACCCTGCTGCTGACAGCGGGACTGTTTCTGTTGGCAAGCTTGCCGACCTTATTGATCCTGCAAGAGCGCGCCATTCCGCACCCAGTCCGACAGCTGAATGTGGCCGCACAACTGCGCCACACACTGAGACATCTCAAACAGCTCCCTGATCTCCGGCGTTTTCTGATCTGTACCGTGCTGTATTTCGCGGGCATTCAGGCCGTGATCACGCTGGCCGCCATTTACGCCAGCGCGGTGTTTTCTTTCACGACCCAGCAAACCATCCTGCTGGTGCTGGTCGTCAATATCACCGCCGCCTTGGGGGCTTTTTTCTTTGGCCACCTGCAGGATCGTATCGGCCATGTGCAGGCGATTGCGCTCACATTGCTGGGCTGGATCGGCATGGTGTTGCTGGCCTGGGCGGCATCCGACGAACGCATGTTCTGGGTTGCGGCAAATCTGGCCGGGCTGTGCATGGGCGCGTCGCAATCGGCGGGGCGCGCCATGGTGGGATTGCTCGCCCCGCCCGCGCATCAAGCAGAATTTTTCGGCCTGTGGGGGCTGGCGGTCAAGCTGGCCTCGATACTCGGCCCCTTGACCTATGGGATCACTAGTTGGGTCACGGCGGGCGATCATCGTCAGTCACTGCTCATCACCGGCACGTACTTCGTCCTCGGCCTGAGCGTATTACGCGGCGTGCAGACACCGCGTGGACGACGCGCGGCGCGGCGCTTCAAGGCAGCCTGATGTCGTTCGTACTGATTGAAACCGACTGGCAACACGACGCAGCCCGGCTGGGTGCTGTGCGCCGCCAGGTATTTATCGTCGAGCAGGGCGTGCCCGAAGCCATGGAATGGGACAAACACGATGCCGTGTCGCGCCACTGGCTCGCGCTGGACGAACACAACACCCCGATTGCGTGTGCGCGGCTGCTGCCGGATGGTCATCTGGGGCGCATGGCCGTGCTGCCTGAATGGCGGGGACGGGGAGTAGGGCGAGCGCTCCTGAGCGCCGTGATCGACACTGCGCGGCACCATCAATACACCTGCCTCAAACTGAGTGCACAGTGCCATGCCGTGAGATTTTACCGGCGTGCCGGGTTTGTGGTTTCGGGCGCGGTCTATCCCGAAGCCGGTATCCTCCATCAGGCCATGGAATTACAGTTGACAGACACACAAAACACAGCGAATCTCTGAGCATTACGTCACGAATTACGCACCTGACCATGCTGTATATCGACCTTTTCAAATCGCTCGAACGTGCCCGCTGGAATATGGAAACCGATATTCCGTGGGATAGTTTCGACGCCAGCCAGCTCACCGACGAACAAGCACTGACGATCAAACTCAACGCCATTACCGAATGGGCTGCCTTGCCCGCGACGGAAATGTTCCTGCGCGATTTTGTACACGACAGTGACTTTTCCGCCTTCATGTCGATCTGGTTTTATGAGGAACAGAAACACGCGCTGGTGCTGATGGAATATTTGCGCCGCTTCAAACCCGAATTTGCGCCGACCGAAGACGAGCTCCACGCGATTCGTTTTCCGTTTGACCCGGCACCACCCATGGAAACTCTGATGCTGCATTTTTGCGGCGAAGTGCGACTAACCCAATGGTATAAGCGCGCGTCGGAATGGCATACCGAACCCGTCATCAAACACATCTATGAGACCATTTCGCGTGACGAAGGTCGGCACGGCGGGGCGTATCTGCAATACATGAAACGGGCGCTGAAAGAAGGCGGGCCAGCTGTCGCAGCGGCGTTCGCCAAGATCGGCTTTCTCATGGCATCCAGTCAGCGTTCAGATAAAGCCCTGCATCCCACTAATCTGCATGTGAACGAAACGCTTTACCCGCAAGACACTATCCAGTCGCGGCTGCCCGACCCCGAATGGCTGGAGCGCTGGCTCGACGAGCAAATCCGCTTCGATGAAAGCTGGGAAAACAAAGTGGTGGGCGGTATTCTGCGCAACCTCTCGAATCTACTCGGACAGACGTTTACCAACGTGCGCGATCTCAACAAATACCGCAAGCAGGCGCTGGCAGCGGCCTGACTCTATTCCACTCCCGGGTTCAAACACCAGCGAAAGCAAGAGAGTCGCAGCTGACAAAGCATTTTTAGCAGTCTGGAAAAGGGATTAACGGTCGTTGTTGACCGCCAGCGTGAGATCCGGATTGTTCATGTCGAGGCTCCAAAGGCTCACCCGGTTTCGCCCCCCCCGTTTGGCGTGGTAGAGCGCAAAGTCAGCTAACTCGATCAATTCCGGCAAGCTATCCGCCCCACTTTTCAGCGTGGCAACCCCGAAGCTGCTGCTGATCGCCAAATTGCTCACGCTGACAATACTCACCCCTACCGTTAGTTCGATCTCGGCACGCAGACGCTCCGCGACTTCAAGTGCCATCTCTTCCGAAGCACCCGGGAGGGCAACACAGAACTCCTCCCCGCCGTACCGGCAGAGTAGGTCGCCTTCGCGCAAATGTCGTTTCATCGACTGGGCCACCGCCACAATGACCTGGTCGCCGACCAAGTGACCATGCGTATCGTTCACTCTCTTGAAATAATCGATATCGGCCATGATGACCGCCATGTTGCGTGCTTCCTGCCGCACCTTGCGGAACAGCGGCTCCGTTTCCTGAAAAAACGCGCGACGGTTAAGGCAATCAGTGAGTGAATCGCGGGTGGCGAGCCGGGTCAACGCGATGTTTTGCTGCTCGATCTGCTCGCGTGAGGCTTCCAGCGCATCCAGTGCGTGACGCATGGTTTCGTTGGCCTGATGGAGTTGTGTGATGTCGTGATAGGTCACCATGCAGCCGCGCAGCTTGCCTTGCGCATCCTGGATCGGCGCGGCATTGACAATGACTCTGACGACACTTTGATCCGGCTGCAGAATACTGAACATCTGCCCGCTGACTGCACTCTGACTTTGTAGTGCCAGTGCCCATGGAAGCGAAGCTTGCACGTGGTCACCCATCAGCCAGGTCAGCCCGGACAGAGATTTTCCGAGTAACTCGCTTTCGACGTGAGGATGTAACTGTTGAAACGCCTTGTTGAACAACATGATGCGTCCTGAGCGGTCAATGACAGTGACCCCTTCGCTCAGCGCATCAAATGCCACGCGCACCCGATCGGGAATCGCCGAGGTAGGATCGAGATACTGCAGCGTGCGGCGCATATACAGATAAAAGGCCAGAAACCCGACCGGTGCAATCACCAGCACCAGCGCAATCAAGGGCGTGCTGAGCCATGCGCCCAAGGTTTGCGGGGTCACCGGCGTGTAGCTTATTTCCATGCTTCCCCAGTGCGCCTGCTTGGCATAAATGGGCACACTGACGTGAGTGAGCGTGGAGTGTCCGTCTTTGAGTGGCTGCCAGTGCCGGAGATGCTCGCCAACCATGATCACCAGCTTGCCATTCTGCTGACGCACCGCCAGCGAGAGGATGCTCCGATCGCGCAGCACGGATTCATTCAGCGTGCGTTTGAGCGTGTCCCATGCCTGCACCTGAATCAGGCTGGTGGCCTGAACGGCCAGCCGCTCGCTGGTGCTTTCACGGATCGTGCGCTGGATATCGACCTGGTCGGGCACCAGTTTCAGCGCCAGATCGATCAGCAACAGCAGGGTGACCATCAGCGCCACCAACCCCAGCGCAATGCGCGAAGCGGGGGTCAGACGGGGCAGCCGCAGCTTCATACGGAAGCCTCCCGCGAGGAGTGGGCAGCGGCTGGCGGTGTGTGTTCCAGATCGAAATCCCAGTCGCTGTGCTCATCATCGTCTTCATCGCGGTTCAACACCGGCAACACGTCGAACGAGCGCCAGGCCGGCAACGAGGTCAGCAGGCTGGCGAACAGCCCACCCGCCCTCAAGGCCCACCAGACCGCGCCGACCGACAGCGACACCGCCGTGATTTTCACGCCCTGCCGCAGCACACTGACCTCGAAAGCGTTGTCCTGCGTAATGTTGATGTGTATGGGCGAGGCAAGCATGTTGTCGTCAGCGTCGCCGATCTGGTAGCTGGCCTGGATGATCTCCAGCAGACGCAGGAAAACCAGTTGCTGGGTGTCCGGATCGGTGAGCGTTTCATTCGTAACAGAAGCGTCATTTACGTCAGCAGCCCAGTGCGACTTGAGGGTAAGGCTTGGCGTAGCCTCCGTAGAGGTGGCGACACTGATCTCAGGCGTGGGGGCGACGACAGGCGGAATCGGCGCAACCGGAGCCGGGCGTTCGCCCACCGTAGGCAGCGTCTCAATATCGGGATCAACCGGCAGCGGATCAGGCTGGGGATCCGGCGTCGGATCCGGGGTGGGATCCACGAGCCCCAAGTCGTTGACATGCTGATTGGTCAGACTCACCGCACCAACGCTGATGCCGTTATAGAGCGGATCGGCGCTGAGCGCGGCGGTGGCGACAATCTGATACGCCACGTTGCCATCGTTCGCGAGGTCATCCACGCCCGTCACCGTCACTGATTGCGGCAGATTCCAGTTGGCCGCAGTAAACGTCAGGGCACTGGTAGAGAGCACGCCTTCAGACGTATCCGATGAACTCAGATTAATCACCACGTCGGCCAGCGGCTGCGAAGTCAGCACTACCGAGAAACTGTCGCTGACGCCGGATTCGTCGGTGACCAGCCCCGAGGCAGGCGTCACCAGAACACCCGCACCATCGTCATCCAGATTGAGCAGCGCCAGATCTGCCGCGTCCAGGCCGTTGTAATTACGGTCAGCCGATGTGGCCGCTTGCAACTGGAGGCTGTACGCCTGGTCGCCATCGTCCACCGCATCGTCTACCCCGGTCACGGTAACTTGCTGGGCGCTGTTCCAGTTGGCTGCGGTGAAAGTCAGGCTCGATACGGACGCCGTGCCTTCCGCCACATTGCCCGAGGCGATGAAGAGTGTCACGTCGGCAAAGGGTTGGGCGTTGAGACTGACATCGAACGTCAGCGTGCCGCCCGCTTCGGTGGTTTGTGTACCGGAAATCGCCGTGACGTTGACGCCTTCGTTGACCGGGGTGAAAGTAATGCTCGCAGCTTGCGGGCCAACCGTGAGAGTGCCATCGCTAACGCTGATGTCATATGAGGGTGCGAAATCGCTGGCATCGTGAACGAAGACCACAAGCGCGGCATCGATATCGGCCTGGGTAAAGCTGGTGAGGGCAACGCCAGGCGTTGCGGCCCATTCGAACTGACCATGAACCACACTGCTGACGGTAAATACACGCTGCGATGGATTTTGCTCGACATCGCTGCTGTTCAGGTGGGCATTGGTCAGCACCACCGTTTCCCCCTCAAGCAGGCTGAGCTGATTGGTCGTGATGATCGGCGCGTCGTTGACCGGATCAATCGTCAGACTGGCTGTGTTGGCAATCTGCACTGTGCCGTCGGACACGTCAAAGCCAAAACTCACCGCTCCGCTCCAATCCGCAGCCGGGGTGAATGTCCAGGTGCCGTTGCCGTTGTCGATGAGCGTGCCGCTGCCCGAGGTCAGGGTGAGGTTAATCGCGTTGAGCGTGTCGCCATCGACATCCGTGGTGCCGGCCAGCAAAACGGCCTGAGTGATCAGGCGAGCGGTGTCCTCGTTCAGGTTGGCGAGGGTGATGGGCGATACGACCGGCGCATCATTGACTGGCGTGATATCCATCGTCGCAGTGCCCGCTGCCGTCAGGCTGCCGTCGGTCACGGTGTAGCTGAAACTCACTGCCGTGTCATCGTTGAGCGCAGGCGTGTAGGTCCAGGTGCCATTCCCATTGTCCACCAACGTGCCGCTGCCGCTGCTGATGGCGAGTCCGTTTGCAGTCAGGCTGTTGCCGTCAGCATCGCTGGCGCCCGATAGCAGTTCTGCCTGGGTAATGAGGCGCGCGCCACTGTCTTCGGAAATAGGTGCCAGCGTCACAGGCGTGCTCACTGGAGCGTTGTCATTGACGGGCATGACGGTGACCGACAGGGTTTGCGTATCGACGAAGGTGCCGTCCGACACTTCAACGATCACCTCGTACACGTTATCCAGGCCAATATCGGCGGGAGATTCGAAATCAGGCTGCAGCGTGAAACTCAGTGCCCCCGTGCTGTTGTTGATCGTAAACAGCCCGGCGTCTGCGCCGCCACTGATGGTGTAAGTCAACGTCTGGGCGGGCAGATCGGCATCAGTCGCGGTCACCGTGGTGACCGCAGTACTGTTTTCAGCCACATTGATCGCTGCGTTCGCGCCCGCGCCATTGCTGGTGATGGTGGGCGTATTGTCGTTCACGGGTGTGACGCTGATCGACAGGATCAGCGTACTGCTCGAGCCATCGCTGCTGGCTGCGCGCACGGTGATGGCGTGATTCGTTGCCGCTTCATAATCCAGCAGAGCACCGTTCGCCACCGTGATGACTCCGGTCGAACCATCGATGGTGAAGCGGCCGCCTGCATCGTTATCGAGGCTGTAGGTGATGCCATTGTTGGTGGCATCCGCGTCCGAGGCAAACGCCGTGATGCCAACCACGCTGCCATTGGCTGCGTTTTCGCTGATCGTGTTGGCAGCGCCATTCGTGTCCGTGATGGGCGCGACATCAAATTCATCGATATCGTTGATGCCGATGCTGAATATCTGTTCGTCGAACGAACCATCTACCGAAGTGGCGCGCACGGTGATGTTGCGCGATGCGCCATCGATTTCGCGGTCGATGGCTCCGGCGACGGTCACCACGCCGGTCGCGCTGTCGATGGCGAAGCGCCCGCCGTCGTTGTTGGTCAGGCTATAGGTGATGGTATTGGTCGTCGCATCGGCATCCGAGGCGAAGGCTGTCACGCCGACGACGGTGCCGATGGTGGCGTTCTCGGCCACCGCATCGACCGTGGCATTGCTATCGCTGATCGCCCCAGTATCGAACTCATCGACATCGCCAATGGCGATTGCAAACACCTGGTCAGTAAACGAGCCGTCGGCGCTGGTGGCGCGCACCGTGATATTGCGCGAAGCGCCATCGGCTTCGCGGTCGATTGCGCCCGCGACCCTCACCACGCCGGTTGAGCCATCAATGCTGAAGCGCCCGCCGTCGTTATTGGCAAGGCTGTACGTCACTGCGTTGGTGGTTGCATCGGCGTCGGAGGCAAGGGCGGTAACGCCGACTACGCTGCCATTGGCCGCATTCTCGTTGACGGTGTTCGTGGTGGCGTCTGTGTCAACCGGCGTCGTCACGTCGAACTCATCGACGTCGCTGAGGTTGATGGTGAAAACCGTGTCGGCGGTCGAGCCGTCGGCACTGCTGGCGCGCACGGTGATGTTGTGCGAGGCGGCGGCTTCGCGGTCGAGCAGCAGGCTGTTGGCGACGGTCACGACGCCGGTGTTGGCGTCGATGGCGAAACGGCCACCGGCGTTGTCGGTCAGGCTGTAGGTCATGGTGTTGGTCGTCGCATCGGCGTCGCTTGCAAAGCCGGTGATGCCGACGACGCTGCCGTTGGCGGCGTTCTCGTTGACCGCGTTGGCTGAGCCATTGATGTCCGCGGGTGTGGTGACGTTGAACTCATCGACATCAGTCACCGTAACGGCAATCGCCTGCGTGTCAATCAACGCGCCGTCGGAGACTTGGACAATCACATCGTAGACGTGATTGCCGCCCGCATCGGTCGCCAGCTCGCGGTCAGGTGCCGACACGAAGCTGAGTGCCCCCGTGCTGCTGTTGATCGTAAACAGTCCGGCATCTGCGCCACCGCTGATCGAGTACGTCAGCGTCTGGGCGGGCAGGTCGGCATCGGTCGCGGTGACAGTGGTCACGGCGGTGCTGTTCTCGGCGAGGCTGATGGCTGTGGCGGCACCGCCGCCGTTGCTGGTGATCGTGGGCGCGCTGTCATTGGCTGGGGTGACGGTGAGTACGAACGTGCCCGCGCTGACACTGCCCACGCCATCGTCTACGCTGAAGCCGAAGCTGTCGCTGGCGGTTTCGCTGCCATTGTGATCGTAGGTCAGCAGACCGGCGTTGATATCCGCCTGGGTGAAAGTATCGTTGAGCACCAGCGCCGAACCATTCAGCCGCAGCGTGCCGTTGGTCGGCGCAGTCGTCAGCGTGTAGATCAGCTGGCTGGCGGCATGATCGACATCGCTGGTGGCGAGCATGGCAGTAGTGATGATCGACCCGGTGCTGTTCTCGGCAACCGTGGTGCCGGTATTGGTTATCAGAACCTGTTCGTCGTTGACCGGCGTGACGGTTAGCGTGGCACCGCCTGTCGATAAATCCACGGCCCCATCGTTGTCGAAGGCGGTATAGCTGAAATTGGTGCTGCCATTCCAGTGGGCGTCAGGTTTGAAATACAGTGTGAGCGCGTTCGTGGTGGCTGCATAGTTGGTGAGTGCGGCGGCGGGGGTGGTCAGACCCGCGTCGAGGTACAAGGTCCCGTTGGCAGGCAGATTGGCCAAACGGAAATGGCTGATGCTGCCGTCGATATCGCTGGCCGTGAGCGTGATCGCAATCGAGGCCACATCTTCCGCGCCGCTGGCACTGACATTATTGGCTTGGGGTGCATCGTTGACCGGTGTGATAGTGATCGTCGCCGTGTCCGAGCCAGTCAGCGGGCCGCCCGGGCCGGAGTTGCCCAGGTCATCCACACTGAGGGTGAGGGTTGCCGAGGCAGGCGGGGCATCGCTGTTGGCGGTGTAACTCAGCGAGCTGAACAGGCTCCCGTTCAGCAAATTGTTGATCGCACTCACGCTGCCGGTAAGGGTCAACGTAGCCGTCCCCGATCCGCTGACGCCAACGCCGGTAAACCCGGCGCTGGCCGTCAACAGGCCGCTGGTGACACTCAATGTCGCCTGCACGCTGGCACCGCCCGCGTCAGCATCGCTGATCGACAAGCCCGTGCCGGACAGTGTCAGTGCAACTTGCTCGGTGGCGTTATAAGTCGGCGGCGTGATCGTCGCGACCGGCGCATCGTTGAGATTGCTCACCGTCACGGCGATGGTTTGCGTATCGGTGCCGCCATTGCCATCCGACACCTGCACAGTGACGTTGTAGACGTTGTTGCCTCCGCTGTCGGCCGGGTTGTCGTAATCCGGGGCGGCGAGGAATGTCAGCACGCCCGTATTGGCATCGATGGAAAATTGCGCGGCATCGGTGCCACTGAGGGAATAGGTCAGTGTCTGAGCGGGTAGGTCGGCATCAGTCGCGGTCACCGTGGTGACCGCCGTTGTGTTCTCTGCCACGCTGATGGCGGCATTGTTACCTGCCCCGTTGCTGGTGATAGTCGGTGCGTTGTCGTTGAGCGGCGTGATCGCAATCGACACGGCCAGCGTGGTGAACGATCCATCAGCACTGCTTGCCCGCAGGGTGATGCTGTGGCTGGTGGCGGCTTCGTAGTCCAGCAGGCTGCCATTGGCGACGGTGACGACCCCCGTCGTGCTGTTGACGGCAAAGCGTCCGCCCGCAGTGTCGTCAAGGCTGTACGTGATGGTGTTGGTTGTCGCATCAGCATCTGTGGCAAAGCCAGTGATGCCGACGACAGTGCCGTTCGTGGCATTTTCGGCGATGGCATCAGCAGCAGCATCCGTGTCGCTGATCGCGCCGACATTGAACTCATCGACATCACCCATCGCGATGGTGAACACACTGTCGGCAATCGAACCGTCTGCGCTGGTGGCGTGCACGGTGATGTTGTGTGAGGCAGCGGTTTCGCGATCAAGCAGCGATCCATCCGCGACGGTCACCACGCCCGTGGATGCGTTGATGGCAAAGCGGCCAGCGGCGTTGTCGAACAAACTGTAGCTTACGTTATTGGTGGTGGCATCGGCGTCGCTGGCAAAGGCTGTGATACCCACAGCTGTGCCATTGGCTGCATTCTCGTTGACGGCGTTGGCTGTGCCACTCACATCCACCGGCGCGGACACGTTGAATTCATCGACATCAGTCACCGTGACAGCAATGGCCTGGGTGTCAGTCAGGGTGCCGTCGGAGACCTGGACGATCACATCGTAGACGTGATTGCCGCCTGCATCGGTCGCCAGCTCGCGGTCAGGGGCGGCAAGGAAACTCAGCGCGCCGGAACTGCTATTGATCGTGAACAGTCCGGCGTCCGCGCCGCCGCTGATGGAATAGCTCAGTGACTGGGCAGGCAGATCGGCGTCCGTCGCGGTGACAGTCGTGACCGCAGTGCTGTTCTCAGCCACATTGATCGCCGCGTTCGCACCTGCCCCATTGCTGGTGATCGTGGGCGCGCTGTCATTGGCTGGCGTGACGGTGAGTACGAACGTGCCGGTGCTGGCACTGCCCACGCCATCGTCTACGCTGAAGCCGAAGCTGTCGCTGGCGGTTTCGCTGCCATTGTGATCGTAGGTCAGCAGACCGGCGTTGATATCCGCCTGGGTGAAAGTATCGTTGAGCACCAGCGCCGAACCATTCAGCCGCAGCGTGCCGTTGGTCGGCGCAGTCGTCAGCGTGTAGATCAGCTGGCTGGCGGCATGATCGACATCGCTGGTGGCGAGCATGGCAGTAGTGATGATCGACCCGGTGCTGTTCTCGGCAACCGTGGTGCCGGTATTGGTTATCAGAACCTGTTCGTCGTTGACCGCATTGACGGTAATGCTTACTGATGCTCCCGTGCCGCCAAAGGCAGTGCTGCCGCCGGTCACGCTCGCATCCGCGTAATTGCCGGCACTACCGCTGGTCTGATCCCAGGCGCCATAGGCAAAAGGGGAGACCACGCCGTTGTAGTCAGCATTGGGCACGAAACGCACACGCGTTACTGCATCCGATGGCAACAGCAGGGCATTGCTGGTGGAGACCGCCCCGAAGTTGACCCAGTTGCTGCCGTCCAGGGTGAACTGCCACTGGCCGTTGCTGCTGTTCGCAGAATGGACGTAGATGCCCTTGAGGGCACCCGTGTCGGGATCCGTGGTCGCGGCGGTGAAATCCGAGATTAGCTTGCCGACGCTGTTGAAATTGTCTTCGCTGATGGATGAGAACAGCGAGGCAGTCACGCCAGTAGGCGCGTCGTTTACAGCCGTCACGTTGATCGTCAGCGTATTCGCAGATTGATCCGTATCTACGCCGCCATTGACTGTGCCGCCGTTGTCCTGCACCTGGAACGTGAAGCTGGTATACGCGGCCCCGCTGGCGTTGGGTGGCGGCGTATAGGTCAGCAGACCCGATGCGATATCGATTGCACTGACAAAATTGCCTGCGGCAAATGCACTGCCATTCCATTTCAGCGTGCCTTGCGCGGGCAGGGTGGTGAACCAGACGCGGTCGAGGGTGTTGCCGTCGGCATCGCTAAATCCGAAGTCTGCTGTCGTGAAGACGTAGTCCGTGTCTTCGATCGCGGTAATCGTGCCATTGGTTCCGCTGGGGGCCTGATTAGGCGCACTGGCAATGACGTTTTGTGAAAACTCCGAGGTGCTGCCGTAGTTGCCGCCGCCCAGATCGACCGTTGCTGTTGAGCTGACCCGATCATTGGGGTTGACGCTCACGCCCGTCAGCGTGACATTTATTGCCCCGACGCCGCTAGCATTGGTTGTGACCGTAGCCGAACCAAGATAAACCCGGCCTTCGCCATATCCACTCGCATCTTCTGAACCTGATGGATTGTTGAAAAATTCGATGCGGAAAGTCGTGTTGGCAGTGGAATTGATTTCTCCGGTAATGGTGATAGTTGTGCCGCTGACAGCGGCGTTGTACAAAACCGGGAAATTCTGCGAGGCATTCGGACCGGTATCGGCATCCAGATTGGCTGGAAGATCATTAGCTGTGATGCCATTGTTGCCAAGGTCGATACCCAAGCCAAAACTGTTGAAGATAGTGTTACCGAGGAAGCTGTTGTCCGTGCTGGTGTTGTTGATTACCCCGATGCCGACCTGGAAGATACCTGCCTGGCCTGCGTAGGCCACGATGTTTCCGGCACCCGCCGCCGTGCCGCCCACCAGGGTGTGGTTGGCGCCGTTTTCCAGCAGGATGCTGATTTGCCCGGTGCCCCAGTTGGCAGTACCGGCAAGATTGGTGCCGATGCGGTTGCCCTGGATCACGGTGCCGCTGGAGTCGCCCATGACAAAGACGCCACCGAGTGCGGGCGAAGCGATCCAGTTGCCCTCGGTGGCGCCGGTTCCGCCCACGAGGGTGTTGTCGGCACCGCCGAAGATGTAGACGCCGTGACCGCCATTGCCCAGTGCGGCTGCGCCATCCGAGGTCACGCCGATCCAGTTGCCGCGCACGATGTTGTCGTCGCTGGCCTCGCCGTTGATCTCGATGCCGCTGCCGTTGTTACCGCTAATAACGTTGCGCTGCGCGGCCAAACTGCCGCCGATGGTATTGGCGTGAGCGCCCGCGAGGAGATACACCCCCTCGAAGCTGTTGCCGCGATCCAGCAGACCGGTGGCGTCAGTGCCTATGTAATTGCCAGCGATGGTGTTGCCGGTGACCTCAGCGTCTTCGAGTGCGATGCCACGGTAGTTGCCAGAGATGAGATTGCGCTCGTTTACATCGTTGCTGCCGTTGGCATCGGTGCCGACGAGGTTGCCGGTCACCAGCGACGCGCTGCCACCGTTGTACAAATACACGCCGACGCCGGTATTGCCGACCACCGTGCTGCCGTCGGCTCCCAAACCGATAATGTTGCCCTGCACCTTGTTGTTGGCAACGTTGTTTGCAATCAGCACGCCGGTCTCGTTGCCAGAGATCACATTGCCTGAGCCAGTCAGGCCTGAGCCCACCTGGTTATTGGTTGCGCCGTTCCAGAACGCCACGCCGCCCTGGGCGTTGCCCAGCGCCACCAGGCCCGTGACATCGGTGCCGATGTAGTTGCCTTGCACCACGTTGTTGCTGGTGCCGCTGCCAAGCATCTCGACGCCATACCAGTTATTGCCGGAAATCACGTTGCGCTCGGCTGCATCATTGCTGCCGTCAGCGTTGGTGCCGATGCGGTTGTTGCTGGCACCAGCAACCATGATCACGCCGCTGACGCCATTCACCTGCGCACCACCGTTCATGTCCAGCGTGCCGGTCTTGTCGGTGCCGATATAGTTGCCGATCACCACGTTGCCGGTTGCAGCGGCACCGTACAGGGTGATGCCATTGCTGCCATTGCCGGAGATGATATTGCGCGCATCGGCCGTGATGCCGCCGATGGTGTTGTTGGCAGAATAGATAAAGACGCCTTCGGCGTTATTGCCCAGTGCCGCTGTGCCGGTAGCGTTCAATCCAATGAGATTGCCTGCAATCAAGGTATTGCTGGCACTGGCCCCGAGTGTCATGCCTGACCAGTTGACCGTGCCGCTGATGACGTTGCCGTAACCGGTCGTGGTGCCGCCAATGGTATTGCCGGCGGACTCGACGTAGATACCGTGGTTGAGGTTGCCCAAGGCAGCCATGCCGGTACGGTCAGTACCGATGTAATTGCCGCGAATATGGTTGCCCGTGCTGCTGCCGGAAATATTCACACCCAGCTCAGTGTTACCCGAGATGACGTTCCTGTCTGCGCCGCTGCCGCCAATGATGTTGTTGCTGGCGTTCCAGAGATTGACGCCGATCTTGTTGCCTGCAGCGGCTGTGCCAGTTGAGTTCAGCCCGACCCAGTTGCCTGCTACCAGGTTGTTGTCGCTGCCTGATATGTCAATAGCCTTGCCGGAGAAATTTTGCACAATCAGGCCGCGTATGGTGCTGTTGCTGGATCCGCTCCACAGTCGCAATCCATCCTCGGTATTGGGGTCAGCTTCGGTTAGTCCTGCGCCATTCAGCACGATGGCAGGGCGGCTGCCCAGAGCCGCGAAGCTGTCGTCGGTGCTGGCGTCGAGGGTGACTGCCTCGGAAATGGCTGGCAGCAGCGAAGTCAGGTTGATCGTGTGTGCGCCATAGCCGGAAATGCCAAAGACGATCTTGTCGGGCGTCCCGCCGTTGGCGGTGGCGTTGGCCGCGGCAATCGCCTCGCGCAATGAAATCCGTCCGTCGGCACCCCGGTTGTTGCCCAGGTTGGTGATCGAAGTCGTCACGCCATCCGTCACGTCGCTTGTCGTGTCGACCACGACCACGCCGGAGGCGGTGGCTGTCACGTTGGACGAAAACTCCGACGTGTCGTTCGTGGCCAGGCTGGTCGCTGTCGCGGTGACGTGGTCGCCATAATTGACATAGACATTGGCCAGTAGCGTATTGAAATTGACATTGCCCGAGCCGTCAGTCGTTATGTTCGCGTAACCGAGGTAGCGTTCGGCTTCGCCATAGCCGGAGCCATCGGCGGCCGCAGGCCGGTTGGTGTAGAAATCGATCCGGAATGTGGCGTTCGCCGCACCGTTGAAGAATCCCACGAAGGTGGTGCCGGCTGTGGTGGTCGTCGCGCTCGACAGGGAGGGAAAATTTTGCAGGTTGTTGCCGCCGGTGTCGCCATCGCCGCCATCGTTGGCGGTGATTCCCGCGCCACCGATATCGATCCCCTGTTCGGTATTGCCGTAGATCGTGTTGCTCTGGAACGTGTTGCCTGTTCCCGTGCCATTCAGACGAATGCCGTCCCAGCCATTGTTGGCGATCAGGTTTCCGCTGCCTGCGACCGCTCCGCCAATAACGTTGTTCGAAGCCGTGCCATCGATATAGACACCCGCCCGGGTGTTGCCAATGCTGACGGTGCCGGTGGCGTCGGTACCGATGTAATTACCGATCACGATATTGCCCGACGCTGACCCAGCGAATTCAATCCCGGAACGGGTATTGCCTGACAACACGTTGCCGGTGATCGTGTTGTTCGAACCCAGTACGTACACGCCTGAGAGCGCGTTGCTCTCCGATGCGCCCGCGCTCGTGCCGGACTCGTTCAGGCTGCCAATGTAGTTGCCCGTGATGGTGTTGCTATCCGATCCGGCCTGGATCTCGATGGCGTCGCCGTTGAAATCGCGCATCACAAAGCCGCGTATCGCGCTGCCGTCGGCCGTGCCGGTTAACACAAACGCTTCAAAGGTGCCGTTGTTGCCGTCCAGAATGATTGCGGGCTTGCTGCCATTGGCGGCGAAACTGTCATCGGTGGTGGCGTCGATCGTGACAGTATCGGTGATCGTCAGCGCCGATCCGTGCGTGATGACATGCGATCCGGTTCCGTTGATATTGAAGTCGATGGTATCGGCCACGCCCACTGAGGTATTGGCCTGCGCCAGTGCGTCTCGCAGGGAACCCGCTCCCGTGTCGTTCGTGTTGGTAACCGTGTAAGTGACCAGCACGCCGTCCCAATTCTGCTGGCCGTATTCGCTGACGGCGACCTGGGCCTGGATGATGCCGGTCTGGTATTCCAGAATCCAGTCACCGCCGAGTTTGGCCGTGCCGGTTTTGTCGTCGCTCGCGGCGACGTCGGCACCGGTGAGTTTGCCCAGCGCGTTGATCAAGGAGGTGCCGGCTTCGGTGCTCGCGAGATCACAACCATAGATAAGAATGTCGGCGTCGCTGGTAAGCGCGTTACCCCACTGCTTGATGCTGGAGGCATTTTGCAAGAGCGAATCGAAATTCAGTTCACCTGCGCCCAGTTGCACGCTGCCCGCGCTGCCGTGCGAAATCAGGTGGACAGCATCGATGTCCTGACGCTGGCTAAGGAACTCGCCAATCTGGACCACACCGTCACGTTCGGCGTCCAGCAGCACGACCTCGATGGAGTGACCGTCGGTGTTCTGCGACTGGATATCGGCGAGGATCTTGTCGTAGCCCTGTACGCGCAGGTCGATGAACACGACTTCCAGGCGGGCGTGCTCGGCCTGGGTGGTGCTGTCTGTCGAGGCTGAAAACTCACCGTTCGCACCGATCAGACGCTGCTCGGCCTGTGGCGTGAATCCTTCCACCAAAACCGGCGCGAGATCGGCTGAGAACAGGAGCCGAGGCTCCAGCTCTTCGACCAGCGGCCGACGCGGGAAGGGGATGGGGGGCATGGGTTTAGGGCTGCCGGGCTAAATTAAAATCTTCAACGCAGAGGCGCAGAGAAAGGCAGAAAATCGAGCTGTTCACTGTTTTTCCGCTGCGTCCCAAGGGATACCGTCTCTGCGAGACATATCTCTGCGCCTCTGCGTTCAATCCTTAAACCTGAGCATTACGGCTGCGCGCGCTCCGCCGCAATTCGCCACTGCCCCTGTTCCTTCACCATCAGCAGCGTCTTTCGGGTGCCGGCGTGGAAGCTGCCTGCCTGATAGGTCTGCTGAAACTGGACGCTGAGTTGATTGTCGGAAAGCGGATGAACGTCGAGCTGGCGGAGGCGGATGCCGAGCGATTCGGGCTTCTGGATGCGCTGCTCACGTTGCAGCAGCCAGGCACTGCGGCTGGGGCTGTCGCCCTTAAAGTCGTTGGTGTAGGCGGCGAGGTAGCGAGGCATGTCTTTGCTTTCCCAGGCCTGACGCCAGTTTTCCACCGCCTTCAATGCGGCTGGGTCGGCGACGATTTCAGCCTTGAGCGCAGCGGCCGGGGTGGGCGCGACGGCGAACGTGGCCGGCGCTGCGACCGACACGCGCGAGAATCCGGATGCGGGCTTGGCCAGCGTCGCGCTGGCCTGAATGGCAGCATCGGCAAACGCGACTTTGCAGCGTGGCCCGGCAGGAATGGCGTGATCGGGGTTGGGTAGTTCGAGGCGCACGCGGAAGGTGTTGCTGGCTCCGTCGATCAGTTTATCGACCAGGATGATTTTGGCCTCGACTGGCGCGAGGCCAGGCAGCTCGGGCGTCACGGTCGCCATCATGCCAGTTTTCACCTTGCCGAAACTGGCAGCAGGCACCATGACTTCAACGTGCAGTGGGTGAATGCTGACCACGCGGGCGACCGAGCGGTCTTCGACCCGTTCGCCGGTTGACAGATAGCGCTCGGCGACGATGCCGCTCAATGGGCTGACGATGGTGCGCTGCGCCAGCTGGCTTTGTGCGAGGTTTTTTTCGCGTGCCCAGATATGGCGCTGCTCGCGCGCCTGTGCGAGTTTCTGTGCGGCGACCTGTTCTTCGGTGCGTGCCTTGTCGAGCGCCTGTTCGGAAATAAATTTTTTCTTCACCAGATCTTCGGCGCGCACCGTGCTCTGGTGGGCGAATTCCAGTGCGGCAATCGCGGCGCGCACATCCGCTTCGGCCTGGGCACGGCTCTGTGCGACGTCCAGCGCGGCGCGTTCCACGTCCCCGCGTAGCACGGCGATCACCTGACCTTTTTTCACGACGTCGCCGCGTTCGATGGTCATGTGGTCGATCACGCCAGTGACCGAGGAGCCCACTTCGGCCATGCGCGAAGGCTGGATCAGGCAGACGAGCGGCTGGGCTGCCCACACGTTCTGGCTCAGGGCAGACAGGACAGCCAGCGCGGCAGCCAGGGGGGCGAGACCAATACGGGAACTGTTCATGGGGAACCTCTTTATTTCGCTTGATAGGAAAGACAATGGGGTTGCTGCTTCAGCAGCTCGGTGAATTCGGGGAGCGGAACGGCCTTGCTGAACAGAAAGCCCTGAAACAGGTTGCAGCCTTCAGCTTGCAGGAATTCCTGCTGTGCGGCGGTTTCGACGCCTTCGGCCGTGATGCTCATCCCGAGGCCGTGTGCCATCGAAATGACCGAGCTGACAATCGCCGCGCTGCCGGAATCGCTGGGCAGATCGCGAACGAAAACCTGGTCGATCTTGAGTTCGTCGAGTGGAAAGCGCTTGAGGTAGGACAGGGAAGAATAGCCGGTGCCGAAGTCGTCCATCGACAGCTTGACCCCCAGCGCCTTGATCGTGTGCAACATGTCGATATTGGCCTGCGCGTTATCCATCAGCAGGCTTTCTGTCAGCTCGATCACCAGATATTCCGGTCGGAGCCCGGTGGATTGCAGCACTGACTGGATCGAGGCCGCCATATTGCCCCGGCGGAATTGCAGGCTGGAGACGTTGACCGAAACAGACAGCGCGCAATTGTCTTGTTGCCATTTGACGGCGTCTTCGCAGGCACGGCGCAAGACCATTTCGCCCAGCGGCAGAATCAGGCCGGTTTCTTCGGCCAGCGGAATGAATCGGCCCGGTGAGACGGCACCCAGCTCCTTGTGGTTCCAGCGCAGCAGCGCTTCAGCACCTGCGATGCGGCCTGTGACAGCATCGATTTTGGGCTGGTAATAGACTTCAATTTCGTTTTTTTCGATAGCCTTGTGCAAGGCTGTTTCCAGCACGAGGTGTTCGAACGAACGCGCGTTGGCTTCAGGCGAATGGAAGGCATAAGTGTTACGACCGCGCAGTTTGGCTTGCGCCATGGCGAGATCCACATGGGTCAGCAGGTCGGTTTCCTGCATGCCGTCCTGCGGATAAATCGCGATACCGATACTGATCGTAATAAAGAGTTCTTGCCCTGCCAGCATCAGCGGCGCTTTCATGCTTTCGAGCAGGCGGCGCGCCACAATCGACGCATCTTCAGGCTGGCGGATTTCGGAAATCAGCACCATGAATTCGTCACCCGCCAGGCGCGACAGACTCACCGCATCGTCGCGCTCGCTCAGCAGGCTCAGGGTATCGCTTTCGCGCAGCACGGCAGTCAACCGCTTGGCAATGGCCTTGAGGGCTTCGTCGCCTATTTCGTGGCCCAGCGAGTCGTTGATCTGCTTGAAGCGATCCAGCCCGATCTGCATCAGCGCACAGGGTTTGTTATGGCGCCGCGCCAGATTGAGCGTCCAGCTCAGCCGCTCAAGAAACAGTTGGCGGTTGGGTAGCCCGGTCAGGCTGTCGTTATAGGCCAGCTGATCTTGATAAGCCTTGAAGGCCAGGGCATTGCGCAGGCGCAGGCTGAGTTCGCTGGGATCCACCGGTTTGGACAGAAAATCGGTTGCACCAAGCTCCAGCGCCTGTAACTTAGTGTCGGAATCGCTGGCTGCGGTAAGCACAATCACCGGAAAATAGCGTAGCAGGTGATGGTTGCGTATCTCGGCCAGCAGTTCAAAGCCGGATTTGCCTGGCATATACAAATCCATCAGCAGCACATCCGGCCGCTCGCGCAGAATCAGATCAAGTGCCTGGGTCGAATCTTCGGTGGTGATGAAATTGGCGTAGCCCGCGTCTTCAAGAAACGCTTGCAACACATCCATCATGATCGGCTCATCGTCGATGAGCATCACCTTGGCGTCGTGCAGGGTTTGTATTGACGTCGAATGTTCGCGCGTGGGTTCTTCCACCACGGGCAAGGCGTTGCGGTAGAGGGGGCTTAGAGGGTTCGCTTGCATCGTCGGCCTCAGCGGACAGTCTGACTGACAGGCGCGCCATCAGCGGGCGCTGAGGCAGCGGGGCGCACCATCCGCGAGGCCAGATCGCGCAAATTGCCTATCACTTCGTTCATCCCTGCCTCCGTGCCGGCTTTTGCCAGCTGTTCCAGTTCTTTAGCGGGTTCGGTGCAGCCGTCAAAGCCTACCGTGCCCCCCGCGCCTTTAAGCCAGTGCGCCAATTCCGCCAGCGTGGTGAAATCCTGTGCTCGCCAGGCAGCTTCCATCGCGTCCAGCTGTCCCGGCAAACGGTCGATGAATTTATCGACTGCCGAATGCAAGCGCGGATTGCCTGCCAGCCGCGACACCACCGCTGCCCTTGGCATACTTCCTGCCTTGTAGGTTGTAATCGGCAGTAGCGCAGATTTCTTCAATGCGACCACTTGCTGCTCGCCGCCCACCAACTGAGCCACGGTTCGCATCAGGACGTCGATATCAATCGGTTTGGTGAGGTAAGCGGTGCAGCCCACCGCCAGAATGCTTGCTTCGAAACCTTTCATGGCGTGGGCGGTGAGCGCCACGATGGGTGTTTTGAGTCCCCGACTGCGCAGCAAACGGGTGGCAGTTTCGCCATCCATCTCGGGCATTTGCAAATCCATCAGGATCAGATCGTAGGGACGGGCGAAGGCTTTTTCGACCGCGATGCGGCCATTTTCGGCCTGTTCGGTGAGCGCCCCGGCTTCTTCGAGCACCAGCCGCAGCAGTTCGCGGTTTTCTTCGCCATCGTCCACGATCAGTACACGCGTTTTGGGCAAAGTCCAACCCACATGGGAGGCGTCAAGCGCACTGTGCGGCTGCTGGAGAATATCTTCTGGGGCCACCAGTTTGAGCTGCTCGATCGAGCCCGCAGGCAACACCACGGTAAACGTGCTACCTGCGCCCACGGCGCTGTGCACCCGGATATCGCCCCCCAGTGCGCGCGCAAACCGGCGGCTGATCGCGAGCCCCAGGCCGGTTCCGCCAAACCGGCGGGTGATCGAGTTTTCTGCCTGCACAAACGGATCGAACACGGTGTCGAGCTTGTCGGCGGCAATACC
This sequence comes from Thiobacillus sp., assembly GCA_040080645.1. Classification (GTDB taxonomy): domain Bacteria; phylum Pseudomonadota; class Gammaproteobacteria; order Burkholderiales; family Thiobacillaceae; genus Thiobacillus. The sequence goes on along the minus strand of JBEBIA010000002.1, from coordinate 217,763 downwards.
GATACCGGTGTCGCGCACCCTGAATTCGAGATCGGCCACCGGGCGGCTGGGCACAAAATGCAGGCTGAGCGTGACGCCCCCCTGCTGGGTGAACTTGATCGCATTGCCCACCAGATTGGTGAGAATCTGGCGCAATCGTGCCGGGTCGGACATCATGTTGTCGGGCATCGCACCGGGGCAGTCGAGGCTGACCGTTATGCCTTTCTCGGTCGCTTTCACCCCTTGCGCCTGCACCACTTCGCACGCGATGCGATAAGGCGAGCAGGCCACCTGTTCAACGTCGAGCCGTCCTGCTTCGACTTTCGACAAATCGAGAATGTCGTTAATCAGGCTGAGCAAATGCGTGCCGCTGGCATGAACGATGTCGAGGTGATGCCGGTATTCGCTTTCGCTTTTGGCCTGGCCACGCCGCAGCAACTCGGTAAAACCGAGAATCGCGTTCATCGGCGAACGGATTTCGTGGCTCATGTTGGCCAGAAAATCGCTCTTGGCCTGGTTGGCGTTTTCGGCCTCCTTTTTGGACTTCCGCAGCTCGATTTCTTTTTCTTCCAGCTCGGTCACGTCGTCGAGCGAGACCATCACACCGCCGTATTCGCCCTGGCCTATCAGAATGGGCGAGCAATTGGTCATGAACGTGCGGCGCTTGCCGTCGGTGCCGCTCAGCCAGAGCAGCGTGTTGCGCGAGGGCGCGCCGTCTTTCAGTGCCAGCTGCCAGGGGAAGCTGCCGTCTTCCGGCTTTTGGCCGTCGCTGCTTTCCCAGGCCAGCGTCTGCGCGGCGATGCCCGTCAGTTTGGTCTGTTCTCGACCCACCAGATCGGAAAATGCCTGGTTGGCCAGCACGATCTGGCCCTGTGTATCCATCACCAGCAGCCCTTCCGTCAACGTGTCGAGCGCGGAACGCACGCGCTCGGGCACCGCACGCGAGGGGTCCAGATGTTTCAGCATACGGCCCAGATACAGATAAAACACGGCAAATCCGGCCAGCGCCATTAACAGTGCAAGCTGCACACGAGGATCATGCAGCATGCCTTGCCAGCCAGCAGGCCGTAGTGGCCGGAAGGCAAGTTCAACCTGCCCCCAGGGCTGGTCGGCACTCCAGATCGGCACCTTGATTTGCGATTCGGTCGAGGCATTGCCCGCCAAGGCTTGCCAGTGTTGTACGTGATCGCCCAATACGGTGAGGAGCTGGCCATCCTGTGTCCGGATCGCGGCTGACAATAGATCGGGGTTACGCTCGACCACGAAACCCAGCGTGGACTCCAGCTGTCCAGCCTGTTCCTGACTGAGCAGCGCGGTACTGTAAGCGGCAATGGATTCCGCCAGCGCGGCCCGGCCTTCCCGTATCGCCCGGTCTTCATCCGGCACCATGTTGAAGAAAAAGGCCAGCAGCAGCAGGCTCAGCATCAGGGAAACCAGTCCCAGGCTGAGATAGAAGCGCGCGCTGATTTTGCTGAGAAGGCGTTTCATTTTGATTCCTCAACGCAGCACCCTGAAAGGTCTAAAAGACGCGGAGACGCAGAGAAAGGCGAACAGATATCGGTAATCCATGTATTCATCGCCCTTCTCTGCGTCTCCGTGTCTTTGCGTTCAATCATTTTTTTCTCCATTGGGTGTAGGCGCAGATTCAGCCGCTGATTTCTTCAGCAGCCCCTCCAATGAATCATCATCGTCATGTTCGTCGCGCCGCTTGAGGGTGCCCAGAATAGGCAGCGGGTCGATCAGCCGCCAGGCGGGCAGGGTGGACAGCAGGCTCGACAGCAGCACGCCGCCACGCACCAGCCACAGCACGTAGCCGACCGACAGACCGGTGGAGACCGCGAGCGTGGAGGCGACGGTGTTTTTGTCGAGGCTCAGCTGCTGGCGGATGGCGTCTTGCACCTGATCGAGCTGCTGGCGGAAGTTGTCATCGCGCAGGCTGAGATCCAGCGACTCCAATGCACGGATTTCACTGCTCATCGCGTTCAGAACCAGACCCAGCGGACTCAGCACGGGTGTGTTCAACAGAGCCGGTGAGTCCGGGATCAACGTTGCGGGTGAAGCCAAAGGGGCGGCAGGGGTGGCACCCGATGTGGTCGCAACGACAGCCAGCGGACTCGCCGTTTTGTCTGTTGACTGGACGGTTGCTTCAGCGGTCGCGACCAGGGCTGCTTCAAGTGATGGCGCAGCTTCTTCGGACGGTGCGCCTGCTTCGTTGAGCGCAGGCAGTGATTCAGGCTGGGGAACGGGCTCAGGTTCGGGAGGCGGCGCGGGTGTCGGTGCCACGACAGCAGGCGCACCGATATTGACACTGAGCGACACTGTGGTTTGCGCGCCGACATTGTCAGTCACATGGAATGCCAGCGTTTCCGAGGTGCCGCCGCTGCCAGTCGGCGTAAAGCTGACTCGGCTCTGATCGACATCGTCCTGTGTAAAGCCGCTGCCCGCCGCCAGCGCTACGCCGTTGAGGGCCAGCGTGCCAGATGTCGGCAAGGCGTCCAGCACGTAGTGCAACTCACTGGCAGTGTGGTCAATATCCGTCGCCAGCAGGTGCGTACTGCCGACGATTGCCGTGCTGCCGCTGACTGCGGCCAGCGGGCTTGAACTGGCCGCAGGCGTATCGTTGACGGCTTGGACGTGCAGTGTCAGGGTGCGCGGAGTGGGGTCGAGATCGACACCGCCATTCGCTGTGCCGCCGGTATCGCGAATCCGGAAATCAAAACTGGCATAGGCTGTGCCGCTGGCGTTCGCAGCCGGTGTAAATCGCAGTTGCCCTGCAGTGATCTGAGCCGCACTGATTTCCATCCCTGCCATCACCGCGCTGCCGTTGAGCGTGAGACTGCCTGCGCCGGGCAGACTGGCCATGACGACGGATTGCAGCGTGTCGGCAGGCGTGTCTGCCGGATCGCTGAAGCTGAAATCGGCAATCTGGAAGGTATAGGTCGTGTCTTCATCCAGCGTCACTGCGGCATCACTGCTTACCGGGGCATCGTTCCGGGGCGAGACGGTGAGCGTGACGCTGTAACTGGATACGCCGCCGTTACCATCCGATACCCGGAAGCTGAAACCGTCGCTGCCATGAAAGTCGGTGGCAGGCGTGTAGAAAAAATTGCCATTGGCGGCAATGACGACGCTGCCATGACTGGCGGGTGATAACAGACTGTAGCTGACAGGCTGGCCATCTGCATCGCTTGCGGCAGGCAGCGTACCGTTCAGGATCGTGTCTTCCAGCGCTGTGAAACTTGCGTTGTTCGAAACCGGCGCATCGTTCACATTCGATACCGTCAGCGTAAAGGTTTGCGTGGCAACCAGACCACTGACATCGGTCACCTGAAGCGTCACGCCATGGCTGCCGACTTCGCTTTGTGTCGGTGTGCCTGACAGGGTAGCCGTGCCATTGCCATGATCGACCAGGCTCAGCCAGCCGGGCAGGGACGACGCGCTGATTGTGAGCGTGCCACCATCGATATCGCTCACGGTCACCAGATGGTTATACAGGCTGTCTTCCGTTGCCGTGGTCAGCGGGCTGCTGGTGAATACCGGCGCATCGTCAGCCGGTGCCACTGTGATTGACACCGTATAGGTGTTGCTGTCTTGCCCGTCGGTGACGGTGTAAGTGAAACTGTCCGTGCCGTTGAAATCGGCGTGAGACAAATAGCTGAAGCTGCCGTCAGCGTTGACCGTGGCAACACCGTGCGTAGCCTGGAGTCCCAGGCCATAGGTGATGCCATCATTTTCGGCATCGCTGGCAATGGGTAGCGTGCCCGAAAAGGCAAGGTCTTCCGTCGCTGAACTCGCGGTATTCGATGCGATGGGGGCATCGTTGACCGATGTGATGTCGAGCGTGGCCGTGTTGCTCGCTGTCAGGCTTCCGTCCGATACGGTGTAGCTGAATTGAACGCTGGTGTCGTCATTCAGCGCGGGTGTGTATGACCAGGTGCCGTTCAGGTTGTCGATCAGTGTGCCGTTGCCGCTGGTCTTGAGCAGCTGCGTCACGTTCAGGGTGTCGCCGTTCAGATCGGTCGCGCCGCCAGCAATCAATTCGCTTTCGGTGATCAGGCGTGTGCCGCTGTCTTCCGCCATGGCGGCCAGTGTCACCGGCAGCGCAATCGGGGCCAGATTGACTGGGTTAACGTTGATGGTCACCGTGGCGATGCTTAAGTTGCCGAAGGCGTCTTCTACCTCGTAGGTGAAACTGTCCTGGCCGATAAACAGGAGGTCAGGGGTGTAAGTGAAAGCGCCGCTTGATGCGCTCAGTGTGCCGGTCCCATGAGATACAGGGGACACAATACGATTGACCCAAAAAAAATCGTTCTCCGGATCGCTGTCATTAACAAGCACGCCGCTGCCAGCCGGGACAGTGAGCGTAGTGGCCTGACCCGTCGCATAAATATCGTCCACGGCAACAGGTGCATCATTGACTGCGTTAACCGTGATCGTGACGACAGCACTATTGGAATCCGCGAGACCGTCGTTGGCCTTGTAGGTAAACGTATCGGTGCCGTTGAAGTTGGCATTGGGCGTGTAGCTGAAACTGCCATTCGGATTGAGCGTCAGGCTGCCATTGGCCGGTCCGGCGATCAGGACTGCGTTCAGCGTAGCGGCTTCCACATCCGTGTCGTTGGTCAGCACATTGCCGCTGATGACAGTGTCCTCGTTGCCTGCGGCGGTGTTGTTGACAGCGACGGGCGCATCGTTGACCGGCGTGATGTCCAGCGTGGACGTGTTGGCGACCGCGCCGCCTTGTCCGTCGCTGACGGTAAAGCTGAAGCTTGCCGCCGTGTCATCGTTGAGTGCCGGTGTGTAATTCCAGGTGCCGTTGCCGTTGTCCGATAGCGTGCCCGCGCCGCTGGTGAGCGTGAGACCGATTGCCGTAAGCGTGCCACCGTCGGCATCGCTTGCGCCGGTCAACAAGTTCGCCTGGGTAATCAGGCGTGCGCCACTGTCTTCGGCGATGGCAGTCAGGACAACGGGCGTGACTGACGGCGGCGTGTTGGCCGGGGCAGTTACCGTGAGATTCACTGTGGCGGTTCGGGCACTGCCTGCCGCATCGGTCACGGTGTACGTGAAACTGTCCGATCCGGAATAGCCCGCTGTTGGCGTATAGATAAACGAGCCATCGAACACCAGCGTCGCTGTCATGATCTCGTTGTTGACGGTAAACAGCAGCGTGTTGCTGTTTGGTGCCCAGTCGGGGAACGTCACGTCCGTTGCCGCATTCGTGACCTGGGTCTGGTTCGATCCGTCGGCGTTCATAACGTAGAGCTGGCTCGTGCTGGTCCGGTCAGAGACAAACGCGATCATGCTGCCGTCTGGAGACCAGACGGGCGACTTGTCCACGCCGCTGCCAAAGGTGAGCTGTTGCTGGCCGGTGCCGTTGGCGTTCATCACGAACACATTGCTAATAGTGGTCGTGGTTGACTTGCTTGAAAACGCGATCCGGCTGCCATCGGGCGACCAGACGGGCTCGGCGTCAGTGCTGGCTGTACTGGTCAGTTTGACCGGACTCCCTGAGCCATCAGCATTGGCCACCCAGATATCGTTAGAACTGCTGCCCGAACGGGTGGAGGTAAAGGCAATTTGGTTGCCATCCGGCGACCAGGTGGGCTGGCCACTCACGTCGCTTGCCGTGCTGGTTCCGGCAAGCTTTGTTTTGTTGTTGCCGTTGCTGTCCATGACCCAGACTTCATAACCATTACTGGTATTGGACATGTAGGCGATCTTGCTGCCATCCGGCGACCAGGCGGGCTGGTTGTCTTCTCCGGCGCTGCCGCTGCCGCTAGTCTGGTTGACTGGACTGCTTCCGTCGGCATTCATGACATAAATATCGTAGTCGCCGTCGCGATCGCTGGCGAATGCGATTTGGCTGCCATCCGGCGACCAGTCGCCATGCACATCGATATCCGGGTCGTTGCTGACGTTGACGAATGTGCTGGTGTTGATGAGTGAAGGAATCAGCGAAACCGTGCCATGGCCGGGCTGCGTGACGGTGTAGACGGACAGCGCACCGCCTGCGGGATCGGCGTCGTTGGACAATAGCCCACTACCCGTCGGTACCGACAGGGTCGTGTTTTCGTTGGTGGTATAGCTGTCGTCCTGCGCAACCGGCGCAGCATTGGTCAGGGTGACGTTGATCGTCTGCGTGTCACTGCCGCCATGCCCATCTTCTACCTGAACGATGACCTGATAGACATTATTGCCATTGGCGTCGCCTGCTGTTTCAAAATCAGGTGGCGTGGTGAAACTCAGCGTGCCGTTGCCGGAGTCGATGCTGAAGGCGGATTGATCCGTACCGCCAGTCAGGCTGTAGGTCAGGGGTTGCGCGGGCGCGTCGGTGTTGGTGGCAGTGACCGTGGTGACGGCCGTTGTGCCCTCGACGATCGACAGATTGGCCGTCCCGCCGCCGCCATTGGACGTAATCACCGGTGGCGTATTGATTTCCGCCTGACGGAAATAGATGCCCTGACTATCGTCCGATCCAAAACCACTCCAGACGAAAACGGCCTGATTGCCTTTCCAGGCCACCCCTGGCGAAGTTTGATTCGCAGACGTCACGACATTGATGATCTGTTCATCGGAATACGCGGTGTAGCTGGAATTGAAATGCCGGGCCACGATGCCGTAGCCGTCACCATCCTGGTTCTCGCTTTCCCAGACGACAACGAAATCGCCATCGTTATTGAGGGCAACCGAAGGACTCTGCTGGATGCCGCTTGAGTACTGGGTATTGAGTTGTGCGCCTATTCCCTGGCGATCTCCAGCCGCGTTGAATAGCCAGGCGCTGACGTTGGCATTTCCCCAGAATTCATCTACGAGCGCGATGACGAATTCGCCGTTGTCATTCATGGCCACATCTGCTGAATGCTGGTTATTCAGTGGGAGCGGGTGGAACTTGAACTCACCGCCATCGCCGTCGACCGTGACCGTGTTGCCGGCTGCGTCGAACAGCCGGGCCAGCACGCCATCGTTGCCGCTCCCATCCCCATCAACGCTGGTCCAGGCAATCACGAATGCGCCCGTGGCATTCATCGCCACGGCAGCCTGGTGCTGGTTTTTGGCCGTGACGTTATTGACCTGAAACTCATTGCCGACGGCATTGCCAAGCGTATCGAAGCGGCGGGCAAAAATGCCGGTGCCATCGCCGTCCTGGTTGTTACTGGTCCAGGCCACGGCAAAATTGCCGAGGTCATCCATGCCCACGCTCGGGTCGGTTTGGTCGCCACTGGTATAGACACTGTTGATCAGAATTTCACCCGTCTGGCCGCTGCTTGCCGGATTGCCGTTGGCTTCGAAACGGCGCGCATAGATGCCGTAGCCACTGCCGTCTTCGCCCTGACTTTCCCACACGACGACGTAACGACCCGATGCGTCCATGGCGATTACCGGGTTGCGCTGATCGCCGTTGGTGAATGAGTTGACCTGTGTCTCGACGCCCTGCGGCGTGCCCGCAGCGTCGAAACGCTGCATGAAGACTCCATCTAAATCACCATCCTGGTTCTTGCTGGTCCAGACCACGACAAAGCTGCCATCCGTGTGCATGGCCACCTGACGTGCAGAAGGGGAAGTAGTCTGATCGTTGGACGTGGTGGCGTTGACGGGATGCTGGCTAACCTCGGCATTGATATTCAGCGTGCCCTGCCAGACGGTTTGCACAGATCCCAGCAGCAGAGGGGATTCAACTGTGCCGGTTTGCGATTCCAGTATCCAGTCACCACCCAGGTTGGCATTGCCGGTCAGGTCTGCACTGGCAGCCACGTCGGCCCCGGTGAGCTGTGACAGCTTGCCGATGAAGGTTTCGCCTGCACTGCCCACAGCTACGTCGCAGCCATACAGCAGCAGGTCGGCGTCGGCGCTCAGCGCTGCGCCCCAGGCGGCGAGGTCGGCGGCGCGGGCATCGAGCAGGGCGGTATCGAGCGGGCTGTTGCCGAGGTGCAGCAGGCCGGATTCGCCGTGCGAGATGAGGTGCAGCGCATCGAGATCGTTACGACCGGCCAGTGCTTCGGAAATCTGCTCGATGCCGTCGCGCTGGCGGTCGAGCAGCACGACTTCTAGGTGTCGGTTGGTGTCAGCCTGCTTGAGGAGGTCATTGAGCAGAGTTTCGTAGTCCTCTACGCCGGTATCGACGATCACCAGTTCGTGGCGCAGCGTGGTGGTTTGACTCGTGTATTCGCTTTCAGCCACGATCACCCGCTGTTCGGGCGCGGGCGGTGTGCCGTCCAACGCCAATGGCGCGAGGTCGGCGGAGAACAGGAGACGCGGCTCCAGTTCTTCGATCAGCGGACGGCGGCGAAAGGGCAGGGGCGGCATGATCAGTCCCTGAACGCCGCCTGGCGGTCGAGCTGTTGATCCTGATACAGCAGCAGCGCGCGCTGGATTTGCTGGCGCGATTCTTCGCGACGCTGCGCCCACAACGCGAGCAGGCTACCGAGCCAACCGGGCAGTTGACCGCTGGCGGGCGCTGCCCGGCGCGCGGCAAATTGTTGAAGCGCGGCGGGCAGGCCGCGTTGCATGAGCGGTGATTCCAGGCACAGCAGGGTTTCGACGCTGCCCGCGTTGCCCTGACGCGCGCAGCGGCCTTTGAGCTGGCGGTCGATGCGACGCGCGCTGTTCATCTGGCAGGAGATGACGTGCAGGCCGCCGCGTTCGTTGACACCCGGGCCGAGCGGAATATCGGTGCCGCGCCCGGCCATGTTGGTGGCCACGGTGATTTTGCCGACGTGACCTGCGAGCGCGACGATGTCGGCTTCGTGTTGATCATGGCGGGCGTTGAGCACGGTGTGCGTCACGCCCTGCTGGGTCAGATAGGCCGACAGACTGTCGGAATCTGCCACCGAGTCGGTGCCGATCAGCACCGGGCGACCGCTGGGAGCCAGTTCGCGAACACGCTGAGCCACTGCACGCCATTGCTGCGGACGCTGCATGAAGACGCGCTGCCCCAGTTCGATGCGCTGGCCGGGCGTGCGCAGCGGCACGCGCACGATTTTCAGCTGATACACGCGCTGGAGTTCATGCCGCGATTCAGTCAAGGTGCCGCTCATGCCGCAGAGCCGGAAATAGCGCGGAAAAAACCGCTGATAGGTGATCTGCGCGCGGGTCACGGCTTCGCCGCTCGCGCTACAGTCCTCCTTCAATTCGATCAACTGATGCAGCCCGCGCGACCAGGTGCGTCCCGGGGCGAGCCGTCCGGTGGTTTCGTCGATGATATGCACGCCATCGTCGCGCACGAGATAGTGCCGGTCGCGCTGAAACAGGTGCAGCGCTGTTAACGCCAGGCAGAGCATTTCGTCGCGGTGGCGGCGGTTGTGCCACACCGGGTGCAGCTGCCCAGTATGCGCGTCGAGCGCAGCCAGACCCGCTGGCGTCAGGTGGGCCGACTGGCGATGCGCATCGAGCGTGAAATCGGTGTGCGGGCGCAGGCTGGCTGCCAGCGCGAGAATCTCTGCATGGGCTTCGCGCTTGCCCGCGTTGTCTTGCAGCTCAGAAATAATCAGCGGCACGCGCGCTTCGTCGATGAGGATGCTGTCAGCTTCGTCGATGACCGCCATGCACAGCCCCCGCAGCAGGGTAGGCGGGCGGGCAGACGGGTGGGAAAAATGCGCGGCGTGCCAGGCAAGCTCGGTGCGATATTGGCTGCGCTGCGGCAGATCGCGCAGGTAATCGAACACCAGCTCTTTGGCGGTGCAATAGACGATGTCGCAGGCGTAGATCGCGCGCCGGGCGGCGTTGTCCTGGTCGGGCTGGATCGCGCCGACGGTCAAGCCGAGTGCGGCATAGAGCGGGCGCAGCGTGTCGGCGTCGCGCCCCACCAGATAGTCGTTGGCGGTCACGACATGCACCGGCATTCCGGCCAGCGCGCCGCTGGCGGCGACAAGCGCGGCGACCAGGGTTTTGCCTTCGCCGGTCGCCATTTCGGCGAGCTGGTTATCGAGCATGATGGCGGCGGCGATCCGCTGGGTGACAAACGGCGACATGCCCAACTGGCGGCGGCAGGCTTCGCTGACGAGCGCGAGCGATTCGATCCGCGTGTCCGGGGTGAAGCCTTCGCGCATGAGCTGTTGCTTGAGGCGGCACACGGCAGCCTCGAATGCGGTGTCAGGCAGGGCAGACAGGCTGGCTTGCCGCGCCACGGAGTGCTCGGCGAGCTGACGGTAGCGGCTGAGGCCGTGTGCGGGCAGTCGGGCTTGAATCGCCCGCAGCGTCTTGCGCCAGGCAGCCGGATTGCGGTCAGCGCGCTTTTCTGGATAAAGCCCCCAGATCAGTCCGGGTTGCGGCAGGGTGTGGGTGGCCATTGCCTTAATCCGCTGCGCTGAAATGTTTGAGGAAAAGCTGCCGGACGCGGCGCGACCACTGCACCGCCAGCGGCGTAGCACCATGGTCGAAATGCACCCAGGCGCGCCCGCCCACGCGATGGGTGGCGTCAGCGGGCAGGGTCAGATCCACCAGAAAAACCGGCTCCAGGGTTTTCGTGCCGTTCTTGTCGGTGGGATCGGTGAGGTGATGGCCGCCCGCACGGTCGCCCAGCGCCGGGCTGGGCAGGGTTTGGGTCGCGGCGGGGGTTTCTCGGGTGAGACCGGCTTGCAGCGCGTGTCCGGCGCGTTCGGCCAGCAGGACTTCGACGCCCCGGGTGCGCTCGCGCACCCAGGCAACATCCCGCTCGTCCACCACGGCGCGTACCCGCACGCTGTCGGGGCTGAACACGTGGCCGAGCTGCGCGCCCTGTTTCAGATACGTGCCCAGCATATGATCTTGGCGCGGCATGACGAGCCGCCCGGCCTGTTGTGCGCGCAGCTCAAGCTGGGCCAAGCGTTGCTCTACGCGCGCCAGTTCGCTCTCGACGCGCTGCATGGCTTCTGCCGCGTTTCTGGCCTTGAACGGGTCGCTGATGAAGGTCTGGTAATGCTCAGCGCGCAAGCCTTCGAGTTTGCCCTGCAATTCACGGCGGCGCGCGTCGAGGCCAGGGTCTTCGAGCATGGCAATGAGTTGCCCGATCTGCACGGTTTCGCCATCGCGTGCCGCAAGGCGCACGATGAATCCGCCGGTTTCGGCGCGCAACTGGGCGCGTTCGGGCAACCACACGATGCCCTCGGCCACCGTGGTGGCTGGCATGGGCACTACACCCACGCCGAGCAGCACGAACGCCGTCGCGCCGATTGCCAGCGTGCGGGCGCGCAGGCGCTGCTGGCCGAGGGCAGGCGAGCTCAGGGAAAATTTCAGAATGGCGTACAGCGGTTTGGCCAGTGTGGTGTAAAACAAAAAACCGCCCGCCGCCAGCCCAAGTACAAATGACTGTTCGGCAATCCAGAACGTGATCCACACGCCGATCAACACTTTGTATGACCACGACAAGGGCGCATACAGCGCGAGCCAGCGACGTTCGCCGCTGGCCGGTTCGGGGGCGTGTGCCTGCGGCAGTTTGAGCAGGTAGCGTTGCGACAGATACACCCAGTAGCGGCTGCTGCGGGAGGCGAGATTGGGCAGGTTGAAGGCGTCGGACATGACGTAGTAGCCGTCAAACCGCAGCAGCGGATTGCCGTTGAACAGCACGGTGGAGACGCTGCCGATAAAGGCAAAGATAAAAGCGATATCGCGCAGCAGTCCCGCTTCGACGTTGAGCCAGACTCCCAGCGCCAGGGCGGCGATCAGCAGCTCGGTCATGATGCCAGCCGCGCTGACCATGACACGCTGATAGGTGGCGCGAAACGCCGACGCCGCCGAGGCATCGACAAACGGCGCAGGGATGAGCACCAGCAAGGACACGCCCATTTGGGTGACGCTGCCGCCCCAGCGCCGCACCGCCATGCCATGCGCCAGTTCGTGTAACGCTTTAATAACCGGAAAACACAGCCACATCAGAATCAGGTAATGCGGGGTCACCAGATAGGTGGCGGCGTGGCTGCTCAGCGCCTGCCAGTGCGACACGCCGCCAAACAGCGCCCATGCCACGATCAGCGTCCAGACCGCCAGCATCCAGGGGCGAAACAGCCATAAGCTGAGCCCGTCAAGCCGCCGCAATAAGGCTTCGGGGTTAAACAGATTGAGGCGGAACGACAGCGGATTGAGTGCGCTGCGGCGCTGCTGGCGGGCGCGTTCATCGTGGCGGTCGAACAGGGTTTCGACGTCGGCCAGTTTGTCGAGTTGTAACAGGCCGTTGTCAGATAGCTGGCCAATCAACTGAATGATTTCTTCCTGCGAGGGGGCGTGCTCGCCGAGCTTGGTCAGCAGGGCTTCCCAAATCTGGTTGGCGCTGTGGCGGCCATTGCAGCGCCCCACAAATTGATACGCAATGTCGTTCAGCCGATGCTGGCGACCGCTGGCCGTGTCGGTGAACACATACCAGTTGGCATCGCGGCTGGGCTGGCGACGGACCTGCACATGCCCGCCGAGCTGCGGATGCAGCTCGGCCACGCGAAACCAGTTGGCGCTGAACAGCGATTCCGCCGACACCTTACGCGCCCCACGACCAGAGCTTGAGTCGCGTCCAGTTCAGGCTGCGCTGTACCCAGCCCACCAGCAGCGGGCGTTTGTCCACTTCGATTTTGGCGTAGCCCTGCATACCGGGGCGCAGCGTGGGCAGCTTGCCCGCCAGCGTGGCGTACACCGCAAAGTAATGTTTGTCGGCGTCGGTTTGCGCCAGCGGCGTAATGCGTTCGATCTTGAGCGACAAAGGCCGAGCAGGCAGCGCGGCGAGGATCAGCCGACCGGACTGGCCGGTGCGGAGTTCGGCGATTTCGCTTTCTTCGGCCTGAATCATCACGCGATAGCCGCTGCTGGGCGATAGCGTGAACAGCTCCACCCCCCGCTCGATCGGCGCACCGATCGACTGGCTCAGATCGCCCTGAATGACCACCCCGGCAAACGGCGCACGCAACTGGCTGCGCTCGATTTGCTGTTGCAGCAATTCGACCCGGGCGCGCACGGCTTCGGCGCGCCCCTGATTGACGCTGTATTCGGTGCGGTCGCTGTGTGCCTGCGCCGAGAGCTGGGCGTTTTGATGTTGCGCCAGCTCGGCTTCGAGGCCGCGCAATTCCACCAGCAAATCCTGATCGGCCAGTTCGGCCAGCAGCTGACCCGCCGCCACCCGGTCGCCAGGCCGCACATGCGCTTTGTGCAAAAACCCATCCGCCGGGGCGGTCAGCACACGCTGGGTCGCGCCCTCGAGCGTGGCAGGCGCGCTGACATGATGCGTCACGGGCATGAGCAACAGCCCGGCCAGCAGCAGAAATACCCCGGCAGCGCCAAAGATGAAAGGTTTGCTGGCCACCGTCTCAGGGTTGAACAGCTGCTGGTGAGCCAAGCGAAAACCCTCACGCATGCGGCGGCGCAGGGGCTGGCCGCTTTCATATTTGAGCGCCAGCGCTGGCGCCAGCATCGAGGCCACACGTTCAATATGGGTGGCTTGCTGGGGACTGAATTCGCCTTCGCGGCGCTCCATCGTCAGCGCGCCGATGAACTTGCCCTCATACGACACCGGCACGGTACATATCGCGTAGCCCTGCCGCCGCGCCAGCTCATCGTGCGCCAGCAAAATCAGCGGGCGACCTGTTTCGGGGGCCGGATGCACCAGCCGCACACTTTGTTCCAGCGATTCTTCCATGGCCGCCGCCACCAGACGCGCCGTTTCCTGGCGGCTATGCACCTCGGCCACATACGATGTCGCCACTATCTTGATGCCATTGCGCTCTTGCCAACCCAGCGTCGCGCGTTCGCAACGCAGGCTGTTAGCAAGCTGTTGCGCCAGCCCGGCAGTAGCTTCATCAAAACGTTTGCGCCCCAGCAACTCGGTTTGCAATTGCAACAGCTGTTCTGCCGACAACACCGCACGCGACGCCTGCGCGGCCGTGCGCGGCTGGGCAAGCACAGGCGTGCCTTGCAGCGGTGTGGACTGGGGCTGGCGATTCATCATGCGGGTTGTCAGGTCGGTTTTTTCATGGTCGTCAAGATGTCTATCGGCAGATTCGGCGGCAAACTTTAGGGTTGAATCTGGCTGAAAGCCTTTATCTATAAGGCATTACGCTGTCATGGTCGATGAAAATCTAACTGGAGCAGGGGAGCTCAGAAGGCGGAGAGAGGGATAAGTAGGATGGGAAGAATTGACACATTCTAATAATCGTTAGAATATTGTCCACATGACAAAACGACACACCAAAGACCTGCTTTACGAGCAGGTCGCCCGCATCGGCAAGGCGACTTCCAGCCCGAAACGGCTGGAACTGCTGGAAATACTCGCTCAGGGCGAAAAAACCGTTGAACGACTGGCGATGGAGGCGAATATCGCCGTCAAGCTGACCAGTGCCCATCTCAAGGTGCTGAAAGCGGCGCGGCTGGTGGAATCACAGCGCGACGGACGTTTTATCACTTACCGATTATCGGGGGCGGACGTCAGCGCACTGTGGGTGATGCTGCGCACGGTGGCGGAAGAGCATTTGGTCGAGCTAAAGATGGCGATGGATCAGCTGTTTGCTGCGCCGGAAAAACTCGACCAGGAAACGCGCCAGTCCTTGCTGTACAAGGCAAAGCGCGGCGAGGTGGTGGTGCTCGATGTGCGACCTTCAGAAGAATATGACGCGGGTCATTTGCCGTTTGCTCGCTCAATGCCCTTGGGCGAAATTCGTCAGCGCCTCCAGGAATTGCCTGCTGACAAGGAAATCGTCGCGTACTGTCGCGGGCCGTTTTGTATGATGTCGGCCGAGGCCGTGGCGCTGTTAAAGCAACACGGCTACCGCGCACAGAAAATCGCCGATGGAACGCCCGAATGGCTGGCGGCCGGTTTGCCGCTTGCTGAATCCTGATTGTTGATTGTTGCGGGGAGATCGCCATGTTTTTTCGCCAATTGCACGCACGGGACGCTACGTTGTCCTATTTCTTTGGCTGCGGCTCTTGCCATGTCGGCGTGGTCGTCGACCCTGTGCTTGGCGATGAACAATGGTTTATAGACGAAGCCGCGCGGCAGGACGTGAAGATTACGCATGTGATTGACACCCATGTACACGCCGACCATTTTTCGGGTGGTCGCGCCTTGGCAGAATTATCCAGGGCGAAATATTCCCTGCACGAGTCCAACCACAGCCGCGTGGCTTTTGAGTTCGAACCGCTGGCGGACGGTCAGCGGTTCGAGGTGGGCAACGTCATGGTCGATGTGCTGCATACGCCGGGTCACACGCTCGATTCGATTTGTCTGCTGGTCTCCGACAAGCGTCGTGCCGAGTCTCCGTGGTTTGTACTGACCGGCGATACGTTGTTTGTAGGCAGCGCAGGGCGGCCCGATCTGGCGGGCAGGGAAGTCGAAATGGCCGGACAGATTTATGACAGCCTGCATCAGAAATTGCTGACACTGCCCGCTGAAGTCGAGGTGTATCCCGGCCACACGTCGGGTAGCGCCTGTGGTGCCGGGCTGTCAGGCAAGCCCGCTTCGACCGTCGGCTTCGAAAAGCGCTGGAATCCGATGCTATCGATGAGCCGTGAGGATTTTATCGCCGCACTGACCGGGACGATCCCACCCCGACCAGCGGAGATGGAACGCATGGTGTCCTTCAACCTGGGGGGCTGAGGTGACGGTTTCACCGGCTGGCTTCGAGCCTCAATTCGGCATCCGGGTCAATCTCGCCCAGTTTCTGCATCAGTTGCTACAGGTGTTTTTTGTCGGCCTGACCATCGGCATGTTCCGTACGGTGGTGCCTGCGCTCGCCGAGTCCGAATTCGGTGTGGCCAAAGGCTCCTTCATGATGCTGATGGCTTTTGTGATGGCTTTTGGCTTTGTAAAAGGCACGCTTAATTTCGTCGCAGGTCGTCTGTCTGAACGCATCGGCCGCAAAAAAGTGCTGATCCTCGGCTGGATCGCTGCGCTGCCTATGCCTTTCATGGTTTTGCTTGCACCAAGCTGGAACTGGATCGTCGCGGCGACCGTGCTGCTGGGGATCAATCAGGGCCTGACCTGGTCGATGACGCAAACCGCCAAGCTGGATCTCACTACGGCTGATCAGCGTGGTCTCACCATTGGTCTCAATGAGTTTTCCGGTTATTTCGGGGTGGCAGTCGCGGGCGTGGTCACCGGGTATCTCGCCACCCTGGTCGGGCCGCGTGAAGGTCTGATGGTGTTTGGCCTGACCGTGATTGGGTTGGCGGGTCTGCTCAGCGTGCTGTGGGTGAAAGATACCTTGCCGTGGGCGCAGACTGAAGGAAAAAAGCTCAGCGCCGGGGTGATATCAGGCCCGAGTCCGCTTTATCCGACCAACATTGCGTCCAAGCCCAGCACCTGGGAAGTCTTCACGCTGATGTCCTGGCGGGATGCCCGCATGGCTTCGATCTGCCAGGCAGGTCTGGTCGAGAAATTCGTCGATGCCCTAGTGTGGGTGCTTTTCCCGGTGTATCTGTATCAGCGCGGTTTGAGCCTGGCAGGCATTGGCTGGGTGGTCGGCGTGTATGGCTTTGTCTGGGGGCTTTCCCAGTTTTTGACTGGACACTGGTCCGACCGTATCGGCCGCAAAAAACCCATCGTCCTCGGCATGTGGCTGTGCGGCAGTGGCGTTGCACTGGTTTTGCTGGGCGATGGCGAGGGGTGGTGGGCGTTCTCCGCTGCGGTCATGGGTCTGGGCATGGCGCTGCTGTATCCCACCTTGTCGGCCGCCGTGTCGGACATTGCCCACCCCAACTGGCGTGGTTCGGCGATCGGCATCTACCGATTCTGGCGAGACCTGGGGTACGGTATCGGCGCCTTGTTGCTGGGGGCGGTCGCCGCTCTGTTCAACACAATCGAGGCCGGTTTCTGGTTTACTGCGGCTGCCATGTTTGTGTCCGGATTGATTGTGTTGCTGGCTTGCGAGGAGACGCATCCCGGGTTGCCGGGCAAATGAGGGGGATAGCCCTTGGGCCATGTATTAAGTTGTATTTGTCATAATATACATTATGCGAAGTTAACAGGATGTCAGGTCAACCCATAAACATCCAAATTTAAGCCGCCTCAACCATCCCCACTGCCTCATCCACATCCACCGCCACAATCCGTGACACCCCCGGTTCCTGCATCGTGACACCGGCCAAGTGCTGCGCCATTTCCATGGTGACGCGATTATGGGTAATAAACAGGAACTGGGTCTGCCCGGACATGGCGCGAACAAGATTGCAGTAACGTTCTGTGTTGGCGTCATCAAGGGGTGCGTCGACTTCGTCGAGCAGGCAGAACGGTGCCGGATTGAGCTTGAACATGGCGAACACCAAAGAAAGTGCAGTCAGCGTTTTTTCACCACCAGAGAGCAACTGAATCGAGGCGTTTTTCTTGCCGGGTGGCTGAGCGAAGACTTGCACACCCGCATCGAGCAGTTCGTCTCCGGTGAGAATCAGTCGTGCCTGGCCGCCGCCAAATAGTTGCGGGAACAGTTCACCCATGTGCTGGTTGACGGTGTCGAAGGTTTCGCGGAGTTTAGCCCGCGATTCCTGGTCGATGCGGCGGATGGCGTCTTCCAGCGTGGTGACCGCTTCCAGTAGATCAGCGCACTGCGCAGCCAGGTAGTCGCTGCGTTCCTGCGTCTGGGTGAGCTCTTCAAGGGCCGCAAGATTGACTGCACCCAAAGCCGCAATTTCCGTCTGCAAGCGATTGATTTCATTCTGAAGATGCCCGGGCTTTGGGCTCTCAGCCAGACCGGATTCCAGGCTGACTTCGTCGGCAGCGGCTTCACGCAATTGCAGTTCAAACTGCGACTGCATCAACATCGCTTCCTGATCTTTGAGCTTGAGTTGCTCGATGGTGCGGCGCAGCGGATCGAGTCCCTGCTCGCACGCCAGCCGGGCTTCATCATGGGATCGCAGCTGCATGGTCATGCCTTCGAGCACGTCGCGCGCTGCTGCGAGCGCTGTTTCGCTACTAGTGCGCGTCAACAGAGCCGTCTGCAATGCCTGATCCAGCGCGTCGGCAGGCAGGCTGGCCAGTTCGCTGCGGGCGTCAGTCAGGCGGGTTTCGTCGCGGGTTATTTCATCAGTAATCTGTTGAAGTAATGCTTCCTGCTCTTTGATTTTATTGATGCATGTAGTCAATAAAAATCCGGATTCCTGATGCCGTCGTTCCGCAGCACGCTGGATTTCACGCGCCTCAAACACGGCGCGGTCAGCCTGGTCGCGCAACTGTCGGGCAGCATACAGTGCATCGCGGGCGGCATCGCCTTGAGCGCGATAATCCTTGAGACGAGTCTCGACGGATTCCAGCGTAGCGCGTTCGGCAGTTTGCAGGCGCGTGACTTCGTCCAGCTCCTGGGTAATCTGGGCGGCGCGGCTTTGCACCCGCTCGACAGCCTGCTGCAGACGCAGTAATTCCATCTGCGCGGTGTGATGGCGGCTTTGCGTCTGGCCGGTTTGTGCGCGCAGTGCCTGGATATCGCGCTGGCGTTCAAGATAGCGTTGCTGTGTCTCGGCATGAGCGCTTTCGCCTTGAGCGGTCGCCTCGCGCAGGCTGACGGCGTCACTACCCAGACGCTCCAGCTCGCGCCCACGCGCGAGGATGCCTTCGACTGCCGTGTGCGCACCGTGAAAGGTCAGGCTGTGGCGGGTGAACACGTGACCTTGCGGCGTGACCACGCATTCTCCTGTATGCAATTGCGACGCACGCGATTGCGCTGCCGCTACGTCGTCTGCCCAGTACACGCCCGCCAGCCAGTCGCCGAGCGCCGCCTGGATACCCGCATGGTCACACTGGATTTTGCTGGTGAGCAGCGCCGCATCCGTTTGCCCTACTCCGCTCTGCTCTGTCCACACGGTCAGGCGCGCAGGGGGTGCGTCTGCAAACCAGTCGGGTGAGGCGTCTGCGGCCACAGCCTGCAGGCGTTCGCGCAGCACCGCTTCGACGGCAGCTTCCCAGCCCGGCGCAACGCGTAATTGTTC
The DNA here is from genome assembly GCA_040080645.1 of Thiobacillus sp. Lineage (GTDB taxonomy): Bacteria > Pseudomonadota > Gammaproteobacteria > Burkholderiales > Thiobacillaceae > Thiobacillus. The sequence continues at coordinate 198,920 of JBEBIA010000002.1, read as the reverse complement.
CCACAAACGCGGCAGCGCATCCAGCCCACGCTGGCGCATCCAGCCGCCAAGCTTTTCGTCAGCCTTGAGGCTTTCCTGCAATTTTTTCAGTGCGGCGAGTTCGGCTTCGGTTTGATGCAGTGCCTTGCGCGTGGCTTCGAGTTCGCCCGTTTGCCGTGTGCGCTGCGCATCCAGCTCGGGCAAGGCGGTTTCGGCGGTTTTGAGTTCGGCCTGCGCGGTCGCAAGCGCTTGGGCGAGTGTTTCCAGTTCAACCTGTTTTTGCGACAGTCCGGCGGCATCAGGGCGCGGCAGTTGCGCCTGCTCCTGTGTCAATCTCTGCTTCCGACTATCGAGCTGCTCGATCTGGCGCTTGGTGTGACCGAGGCTGTTTTCGTCGACCTGGCGCGCTTGCTCACCTTGCGACACCACGCGCTGCGCTTCGCCGACCGCCTGCTGTGCCTCACGCAATAGCGCTTCCTTCTGCGGCAAGGTGCTATCAGTGGCCTGCTTCGCGGCGGCCTCGGCCTCAGCCAGCGCAGCCTGCAAGCCGGGCTGTTGCGACTTGACCTCGGTCAGCGCTTCCTGCGTGGCAGCGCGGCGCGCCTGCTGTGCCTCCATACGCGTGCCCAGATCCTGCACCTGGCGATAAAGTCGATCACGCGTGGCGTTCTGGTGCGCCATGGTCTGCTCGATGCGGGCGACTTCGGACTGCGCCTGGTAATACGCCGCCTGCGCGGTGTTGAGCGTGTCCTGCCCGGCGAACTGGGTCTGGCGCGCGGTTTCCAGCTCAGATTCGATGTGGCGCAGCCGCGCGGTTTCGGCGTCCAGCCGGTTCTGCGCTTCGGTCAGGTCCTTGTCAATGCGCGCGCGCTGCTGCGAGGCATCGTGCTTGCGGGCAAACCACAGGCGATGCTGGGAAAACGTCAGGTCGGCCTGCAACTGCTTGTAGTGCTGGGCGACTTCGGCCTGCGCGGCAAGCTTTTCGACCTGGCTCTTGAGTTCGCGCTGGATGTCCTCGACGCGGTTCATGTTGTCGCGCGCGTCCTTGAGCCGGGATTCGGTTTCCTTGCGGCGTTCCTTGTATTTGGAGACACCCGCCGCTTCTTCCAGGTAGCCGCGCAGCTCCTCGGGTTTTGCTTCGATCAGGCGCGAAATCATGCCCTGCTCGATGATGGCGTAGGCGCGCGCGCCGACGCCGGTGCCGAGGAAAAGGTCGGCCACGTCGCGCCGCCGCACCCGCATGTTGTTGATGTAATAGGTGGAATCGCCGCTGCGGTCGAGCACGCGCTTGACCGAGATTTCGGCGTATTGCGACCACTGGCCGGCGGCGCGGCCGAGTTCGTTGTTGAACGCCAGCTCCACCGACGCGCGCGAGGCCGGCTTGCGGCTGCCGGAGCCGTTGAAAATCACGTCCTGCATGGTTTCACCGCGCAGATGCTTGGCCGACGACTCGCCGAGCACCCAGCGCACCGCGTCAATGACGTTGGATTTGCCGCAGCCGTTCGGCCCCACCACACCGGTCAATTGCGCGGGAACGGGAATGACGGTGGGATCGACGAAACTCTTGAAACCGGCAAGTTTGATGTGGGTTAAACGCAAGATGGCGAGCCTAAGCTTTTATAATGTGTCGTCTCAATGCGCCCTGCTGTGGGGCGTTTGTTTTGTCACATTCTACACCGAGCCTCCCATGCCCTCCACGCCTGCCAAATCCCTCGAAACCTTTCCCAATCCAAAGATGAGTCGTGACTTCCACATCCACATGGAAGCCCCTGAATTTACATGCCTATGTCCCAAGACAGGACAACCGGATTTTGCCACGCTGATCCTCGACTACATCCCGGACAAGCAGTGCGTCGAGCTGAAAAGCCTGAAGCTTTATATGTGGAGTTTCCGCGAGGAAGGCCATTTCCACGAAGACGTCACCAACCGCATCCTCGACGACCTGGTGAAGGCGACTAAGCCCAAATTCATGCGGCTGACCGCCAAATTTTATGTGCGCGGCGGAATTTTCACGAATGTCGTGGCAGAACATCGCAAGAAAGGCTGGAAACCCACACCCCGGGTCGAACTCGACAATTTTCTCCCGCAGACCAACACCCGTGGATGATCACTCGTAAAGCGTCCATTCCTGCTGGGGAGCCTTGAACACGCGCAGACGCCGCAAACACCATACTGGCGGCACCAGCAGCAGAAACAGCAAGAATATCTGGGCGTGATTTACCGTGGCACCCTCGGCGTAGAACAGGTTAACCACCAGCGCGAAGGGCATGAACACCAGCCCGATCGCTAGTACACTCAAGCAGATTCGTGAGGCGCGCGTCAAAGGGATGGCTGCGCCGGAGAGGGGATTTTCCGGAAATGACTTACCCATGACGAGTTAATCGGCGTTTTTTCAGCCTTCTAAAGGAAACAGACCCCTTTTCCGACAAACGGTCGAATTCAAGTTTTTCACAATCTTAATGAGGAGATAAGAAGATGACAGTCTGGGTACGGTGTATGCACGTGGATCGCGCAGAAATTGGCGTAATCGAAGGAGATCAGGTCTTATTCCACGAAGGTGATTTGTTCGGTAGTCCACGTGCAACTGGCGCGTCAGCGCCAGTCTCAGCGGTCACGCTCATAGTGCCCTGTGACCCCGGCAAGCTCTTGGGGCTGTGGAATAATTTCCACGAGCGCGCCCGGGTAGAGGGTCTGTCTCAGCCACCCCATCCGCTGTATTTCGTCAAAACACCGAATTGCCATCTCGCGCACGGCGAGGTGATACGCCAGCCACAGGGCTACGATGGCCCGGTCGTGTTCGAAGGCGAGCTCGGCGTAGTCATTGGCAAGCGTTGCAGCCATGTATCACCCGGTGAGGCGGACAACTACATATTTGGTTACACCTGCGTCAACGACGTCACCGCACGCGGCGTACTCAAGGCAGACCCCTCTTTTGTGCAGTGGGTACGTGCAAAAAGCTTCGACACCTTCGGACCGTTCGGTCCTGCCATCGTGACCGGGATCGACCCGGATACGCTAACGGTGCGCACCTTGATTGATGGTGTAGAAAAACAGAACTACACCGTTGCTGACATGTTTGTTCGGCCACGTGAGATCGTCAGCCTGTTGTCACAAGACATGACTTTAATGCCAGGCGATATCATTGCCTGTGGCACGTCAATAGGCACCGAACCCATGCCACGCAACTGCACAGTCGAAATTGTCATTGACGGGGTAGGAACGCTGCGCAACCGCTTCGAATAACGCCTTATTTCGCCAGAAGTGCAATCCCGCTTAGGATCAGCAGCACGCTGATCCCGCGCTGAAAAGCCTGCTGTGACAGCTGGGTGTGTATTTTGCCGCCCAGATAGAGCGCTACCGCCATCAGTGGTAACGCCATGGCAGCCACGCTGAGAAAGCTCAGGGTCAAGAGGCCAGAACCGATGTAGCCTAGAAGACGACCCGCGCCGTCAATCAGAAAAATAGTGGCAAAGGTGGCACGGAAGGCAGCCTTGTCGAGCCCACGAGCCTTGAAATACATTACGTAAAACGGTCCGCCCGTGCCGAAAAGCGTGCCGATGAGACCGCCCGACGTACCCGCAAGGATGCCCCACCCTCGCGCAGCACTCTGCTTCGGTGTATAGCCCGACAGTGTAAAGAGTGCGAAAGCAATGACAAACACCCCCAGCGCTTGCAATAGCAACTCGGCCTCAGTGCATGACAAAGCAAACAAGGCGATCAACACCCCCAGCACACTAAAGGGCAGCAGGGGCAGAATTTCGCGCCAGCGAATATCCGTGCGGTTTGCTGCCCCCTGGCTGGCCGAGGCAATGTAGTCGAGCAGCACCACCAACGGCACCACCAGCGTGAAAGGCAGCATCAGCGCCAGGAGCGGCACTGCAATGAGTCCCGATCCAAAGCCAGCGATGCCACGCACCACATACGCAAGTACAACCACGCAGGCACCTAACCCCAATTGCCATGCACTGAGTTCGTCCAATCTTCCCCCTGTCGCGTGATCGTGCCGTGTTGTTTCGTTCGCGCGGAGTATAGGGTAGAGGTCTTGGCGAAGGCTAGAATGCTGCCGATGAGCGGGGTATATTTTCTCGGGATTGACTTTGGCACTTCAGGCGCACGCAGCTGCGTAATCGACGCCGAAGGCGCAGTCGTGGCCAAAGACAAACGCGATTTCGGCACGCTGGAGGAATACGAACGCGCTGGCATCTGGCGCGAAGCATTGTGGGATCTGGTCGCCTCGCTGCCGCTTGCGATCCGCACACAGCTCTCGGACATCGCGCTCGACGGAACCTCCGGCACGGTGCTCGCCTGCGACGAAGCACTCACGCCGCGCCATCCGCCGCTACTTTATAACGACGATCGTGCAGTTGACGAAGCCGCGCTGATCGCCAAAACCGCTACCCCCGGCCACCCCGCCGCTGCCATCACCTCGGGGCTGGCCAAAATGCTGTGGCTGAAAAAGCGCCTTGGCCTCACCGGCGCGCGGCTCTATCTCAATCAGGCCGACTGGCTTTCGGGTCTGCTGACCGGTCGCGTCGGCATGAGCGATTACCATAACGCCCTGAAAATGGGCCTCGATCTCGACACGCTGAAATGGCCGGACTGGGTGGAATATCTGGCCGACGTCGATTATCTGCCTGTGCCCATCGCGCCCGGTGCGTCGCTGGGCACCGTGTCACGGCCACGCGCCCGGTACCTGGGCGTGAATCCTGGCTGCATGGTGCGCGCTGGCACCACTGATTCCATTGCGGCTTTTCTGGCTGCGGGGGTGAAGCAAAGCGGCGACGCCGTCACTTCGCTCGGCAGCACGCTGGTGCTCAAATTGCTGTCCGACACCCGGGTGGAATCCAGCGCACACGGCGTCTATTCGCATTGGTTCGGCACGCGCTGGCTGGCGGGTGGCGCGTCTAATGCGGGCGGTGCAGTGCTGCGGCAGTTTTTCGACGACCGCCAGTTGGCCACTCTCAGCGAACGCATCGACCCCACCGTCGCCAGCCCGCTCGATTACCTGCCGTTGCCGCAGGCTGGCGAACGCTTTCCAGTCAACGATCCGACGCTTGCGCCCCGCCTCGCGCCGCGCCCGCCTGACGATGCCGAATTCCTCCACGGTCTGCTGGAAAGCCTCGCCCGTATCGAGACCCGTAGCTACGGTCTGCTGTCCGAACTCGGCGCTAACGCCGTCAGAAAAATCGACACCGCAGGCGGCGGTGCGCACAACCCCGCCTGGACAGGCATCCGCGCCCGTTTGCTGGGTGTGCCCGTCACCCCTGCCGAGCATACTGAAGCCGCCTACGGCGCGGCGCGGTTGGCGCGCGACGGACAGGGGCTGTTTAACTAGACTGGTTGTTCCGAAGCTCTATACCCGGAACCCGGGCAGCCACCGCAATCCTATGGCTGATGGTTCAAGAAAAGCAGCCTGCACGAGCGCGCCTGATCAGCGCGGCAGGCGTCTATCGGGTGTACCCGCTAAACGATCTGCACCTCAGTGCCCTCCTCAACCTGGTCAAATAGCGCTGCGATATCGGCATTTTTCATACGGATACAGCCGTGCGAAGCAGGCGTGCCCAGCTTGTGTTCTTCGTTGGTGCCGTGGATATAGATATACCGCGCATGGCTGTCTACGCCGTCACCCTGGTTTTTGCCGAGTTCCAGACCTTCGAGCCACAAAATCCGGGTGAGGATCCAGTCCCGACCCGGAAACTCGGCGTCGAGTTCGGGCGTCCAGATTTCACCTGTCGGTATCCGGGACTTGAATGCGCTGTTTAGCGGCATCCCTGCGCCGATTTTATCGGCGATACGATGGCGACCGCGTGGTGTGCAGTAACTGCCGTCGTGCTCGCCCATACCGTTTGTCGCCGTTGAAACGGGATACTCACGGATCAGCATGTCGCCATCGGGGAAAACTTCCCACAGATATAAACGCTGCAAACGGCTGTCGATATCGATACGGTAATTCATGTTGGAGTGCCCACCTGAGGCAGCACGTCGCCACGCCGACGTTCTGCAAAAAACCCCGAAATCATCGCCGCGCACGCGTCGGCCAACACCCCGCCCACGATCTCGCAATGATGGTTCAGGCGCGGCTCGGCAAAGATATCGACAATGCTGCCGTGCGCGCCGGTTTTATATTCACGTGCCCCGTACACCACACGCGCCACGCGCGCATGTAACACCGCCCCGGCACACATGACACACGGTTCCATCGTGGCATACAGCGTACACCCCACCAGCCGGTAGTTGGCCACCCGGCTAGCGGCATCACGCAAGGCCACCACTTCGGCGTGCGCGGTCGGATCGTGGCTCGAAATCGGCTGGTTAAATCCTCGCCCCACCACTTCACCCTTACACACGACCAAGGCACCCACCGGCACTTCGCCCGCTGCGGCTCCCTCGCGTGCGAGTTCGAGCGCGAGGCGCATGAACTCTTCATCTGTAGCGTGCTTCATCATTCAAACAATCACTCCTAGCGCAAATCATAGGCCGGGAACCCCTCTGAAGCTGCATCCCGGCTGTTTTTTTGCTAAAAACCCGGATCAGAGGCGGTTTTACAGGCCATTTTCCAATTTTGGCTGGAGTGGCACACGCCTTGCTATTAAGATTCTCACTCTGCTGCCGTTAGCGACATCAATAACAATACACGGAGTCTCTGTGCATTTTCTGGTTAAAGCGGGTTTGCTAGCCCTGCTCTGCCTGCCATTTTCGGCGATGGCGGCAGGTACGGCTGCGGGTGACAGCATCAGCAATCATGTTGATTTCAACTACAGCATCGAAGGCATTCCCCAGCCCACTATCGGCTCTTCGCCCACCGGCAATAGCAGCGGCAGTGGTGTCCCAACGGAATTTGTCGTTGATCGGCGCATTGACCTCATCGTTATCGAAAACGACAGCACTTTTACCGGCACGTTCTCCGGCCAGAGCAATGCCGTCACCGCCTTCACCGTGACCAATCTGGGTAATGGCACGCAAGATTTTGCGCTGGCTGCGACCAATTTGGCCAGTGGCGGTGTGCTCTATGGCAGCCCGGACAACTTCAACACTACTGCCTGCCTGGTGTTTGCCGACAGTAACGCCAACAACACATACGACCCACTGGTTGACACCCAGTCTTTCCTCGACGAAGTGCCAGCCGATGCCAACCGCACGGCGTTTGTCGTGTGTTCCATGCCAGGCAGTCTCGCTAGCGGTGACCAAGCAAACATCGAGCTTGTTGCCACAGTTCGCGCCGGAAATGGCGCGGGTATTCAAGGTACGACACTGAGCGACACTGCCGGTACCGACATGCCGAACGTCGTAGACATCGTGTTTGCCGACGCTGCTGGGCTGGGCGACGGACTGCGCGACGGCAGTTATACCGCCCGCGATGCTTACCGCGTTGGACTCGCGGTAAGCATCCTCAAACAGCGTGTAAGCCCGCTTAACGACGCCGATTTGATCCCTGGAGCCATCGTCACCTGGCAGCTCCAACTCAACCTCACTGGTAGCGGCGTGGCCGACAACCTTGTGCTCAGCGACCCCCTGCCGTCAGAACTGATTTACGTGCCCGGCAGCGCTGTACTCAGCGGCAACATCGCCTGTTTGCTCTGTACCGATGCTGCCGATACTGACCCCGTGCAGTTCTCGCTCGGCGCGCTCAGCGCCACGCTCGGCAACGTCACCGCCCCGGCCTCGTTTACCCTCATTTTCAACACCCAACTGCCCCAATGAAAGGACTGACCATGCGTATCCCTGCTTACCTTGTTGCCCTGTGTTTCGCCTTCGCCCTGCCTGCTCACGCTGCGCCCGGCGCAGTCGAAGTCAAAAGCATTGCCGAAGTTGAAGTGGAAGTCGTCAACGCCAAAGGCAAAAAAGAGCTCAAGCGCCAACCGGTGGAAAAAGCCGTGCCCGGCACCGAGGTGATTTACACCACCACTTTCAAGAACCTGGTCACCAAGCCGGTCGGCAATATCGCCCTCACCAACCCGATACCCAACAACACCACCTATAAAGCGGGCAGTGCCAGCGGCGTCAATACCGACATCACCTACTCGCTGAACGGCAAAGATTACGCCCCGCTCGACGCGCTCAAGGTCAAGGGCAAAGACGGCAAGGAGCGCGCCGCCCTGCCCGCCGAAATCAGCCACATCCGCTGGACGTATCGCGGTGACCTGCCGGTCGGAAAAACCGGCGAGATCAGTTTCCGCACCGTCATCAAATAGTCATGCCACACAGCTTTTTTTCTGTTGCCAACGCGCCGACCACTCGTCGGCGCTTTGTGCTTGCCGAACCTACTGCCGATCCGCCGCGATGGCGACGGCGAACCCTGTCCGGAACCGGCCCGCCCGCAATGCCTGTTCCAGTCAAACTTTTGCGGAGTTTTATTTTGAAACAAGGAGATAAATCATGAAATGGTCTCATCGCTACGGCCCCCCGGCCGCCCGGCTGACCGCATTGGCGACTGCCAGTTTGCTGATGGCAGGCGCGCATCAAACCGCGCTGGCTGCAGGCACATTGTCAGGCACCGACATCAGCAACCAAGCCAACCTCAGCTACTCTGTTGGGGGCATCAGTCAAGCTGACATTCTCTCTGATGGAGACCCCGGGACACCAGGTATTCAAGCTACCACCTTCAAGGTGGACAACAAGGTCAACCTGACGCTGACAGAGACGGGGGGCCTCGTCTCCAACGTCAACCCAGGCGCGCAAGATCGAGTGACCGCCTTCGCCCTGACCAACCTCGGTAATACTGCACAGGGTTATAACCTCACCGCAGCAAACGTCACCGCGACCCTGTTTGGTACCGCAGACACATACGACGTCACCGGCATTCAGATTTATCTGGACGCCAATAACAACGGAGCGCTGGATCCCGCTGAAATCACCGCAGGTGCCATTACTTCACTGGCTTCAGTTGCACCGGATGCAACGGTTAACCTGCTGGTGGTGGCTGATATCCCGGCGGGGCAGGCCAACGGCACACAATCGGCAGTTAGCCTGACTGCTGTGGCACGCGAAGCCACCACGCTGAATGCGCTGACCGAAACCGCCAATACACAAGGCGGCGTGGAAATCGTCTTTGCCGATGCGTCAACGGCAGCCAATGTCAGCGGCACCGACCCGGGACAAACCGCTCGCGATGCGACTGCGGTCGCACGTGATGCGTATCTGGTCAGCGCCGCCATCATCAGTATTGCGAAAACGGCCACGGTGATTTGCGATCCGTTCAATGGCACAACCAACCAGAAAAACATCCCGGGTGCCATCGTGCGCTGGACGATTGCTGTCAGCAACGGTGCGTTAGCAGGTTCCTCAGCGACGCTCGCGCAAGTCGTCGACACGCTTGATACCAACACCACGCACGATGCCAATCTGGTCGCCCCGATCAATGCCGCCACCTGCTCATCGGCTACTGGCACTCCTGAAAGCGCTGCGGGACGCGGCTTCCAGATCGAGTACAGCAATGTAACGCGTGCACTCGGCGGCACAGGTGGCTTTATGACCAACGCAGCCGATGCGGACGGTGCCACCCTCTCGGGCTCGGCAGTCACCATCGACTTCACGGCGGCCTTACCCGCTGGTGGCACCTACACCGCTGGCGAGCTGAAGCCGGGTGAGTCGGCAACCGTGACCTTCAACGTCACTATCAACTAAGGACGCATGATTCATCGTGTGTTTCCCGCCTTGTTTCCTGCGCTACAGCGCATGAAACAAGGCTTGCGTGCGCTGACCGCAAGGTCAGCCCGCTTTGCACTGGGCACGGTTCGTACCCAGTGCAAAGCGTTGCTGCTCGTTAGCAGCGTGATGAGCGCTCCCGTAATCCAGGCCGCGCTGCCCCCCGGCACCACGGTCACCAATACCGCCACCGCCACTTACACTGTCGGGGGCACGCCTGTTTCGATCAACGACAGCGTCAGTCTCACCACCCCGGCGCGCAGCCCGGCGGTGATTGAGTTTCTGCAATACGTGCCCTCCGGCGGCGTCGGTGCGCCTGAAACCGTCAACCCGACTCAATGCGGCGGCGGCCCCCTGCCTGCACCCAATTACATCTTTCCCCCTTCCACGCCGCTGGTCGTGCCTGGCGCCCTGCAACTGGTCAGCGCAGGTCAGTATTCTGCGGGTGACCCGGTGTTCATTCGTGTCACCGATCACGACCAGAACCTGAATGCTGCCGTCCCTGAGACCATCACGGTCACCGTCACTACCAGCGGCGGCGACAGCGAAACCCTGACCCTGACTGAAACCGGTATTTCCACCGGCGTGTTCACTGGCTACATCCAGTCAACCAGCATTGCAACCAGCAGCGGTAACTGCACGCTCGACTTCCCCACCAGCCAGACGCTCACGGCCAGCTACACCGATCCGCTCGACGCGGTCACCACCGTCACCGACGCGGCGCTGGTCGACCCCTTCGGCATCGTGTTCGATTCCAGCACGGGTGTACCGGTCAACGCTGCCATCGTGACCCTTATCGACACGGTAACCAACCTGCCCGCAACGGTGTATTGCGACGATGGGGTCACCGTTCTGCCACAACCTGTCAACTCAGGTGCGACTACCGTCTGCGACCCCGTCATGCAGTCGGGTGGCTACCGTTTCCCGCGCGTCGTTCCGGGTACCTATCGTCTCGCTATCGTTCCACCCGGCGGCTACGCTTTCCCGTCCGCCGTGGCACCCGGCGCGCTGCCCGGCGTATACATCGTCGTCGGCATACCAGGTTCCGGTGCATCCTACGGCGGCAGTTTCCCGCTCAACCCCGGGCCTGCGGTGCGTATTGACGTGCCGCTCGACCTGTCCGGTGGCGGCACGCTCGAAATTATCAAAACCGCCAACAAATCAGTAGTCAGCGAAGGCGAATTCGTGCCCTACACCCTCACCGTGCGCAACGCCGCAGCGGTTGCTGCCGTGGGGGTGCAAATCGCCGACCGCCTGCCGGCCGGGTTCCGTTATCAGGCCGGTTCGGCACGGCTGGATAACGCCGTGTTGTCCGATCCCGCCATCGCCGCCGATGGCCGCACGCTCACGTTCAGCCTCGGCAATATTGCTGCGGGCGCGAGCGTCACGCTCAAATACGTGGCCGAAGTCACTGCCACTGCGCGCACCGGCAAAGCAGAAAACACGGCGTTTGCCACTGGCGGACACAGCTCCAACACGGCGCGTGCGAGCGTCACCGTGCGCGAAGACCTGATGCGCTCGCGTGCCATCCTGCTCGGGCGCGTCATCATCGGTTCGTGCGACGACAAGGTGAACAACGACGCCAATGGACTGGCGCAGGCACGCGTGGTGCTTCAGGATGGCACGGCCGTGCTCACCGACGAGCATGGCCGCTGGCACGCCGATAATCTCCGTCCCGGCACCCACGTGGTGCAACTCGATCTGGATTCGCTGCCCCCCGACTACGAAGTCGTGCGCTGCGAAAAAAACAGCCGCTTTGCCGGACGCAGTTATTCGCAATTCGTCAACCTGCGCGGCGGTAGTCTGTGGCGCGCTGACTTTCATGTGCAGAAGAAAGCCCAACCCATCACCCATGTGACTCAGCAACTCAGCGCGCAGCGTGTGGGGGATCTAGTGCTCGCTACGCTCACCCTCACCGGCGACGCCGCCGTAAGCAGTGTGTCGGCCACGCTGATGCTGCCCGCGTCGGCCAAACTGGTGGACGCCAGTCCCCGCCTCAACCAGCAGCCCACCACCCAGCTGGAAGCCAGTGAGGGTCTGGCCATTCTGCGACTCGGCGCGCAAACCGGACGCTGGACGCATACGCTTCAATTCGAGCTCGACGCCGCCCCCACCGATGCCGCCTTGATTGCAATGACACGGTTTGTCCCGCCTTCTCAGCAGGGGATCAATCTGCCGCAGGCCGAGGCGCGCTGGAACAACGCACCGACTGAAACCCGCGCGGTGATTCCGCCCGCCGTCTTGCACGCCGACATTCCTGATGCGCCCGGCACGATGAATCGCGGTCAGCGCACTCGCCTGACCGTGCAGGATGCGGTGCCGCAAGTGCCGGGGAGCGGAAGTCGCAGCCAGCTGGTCGAGCAACTGCCCTACGACGCTGACTGGCTCGCCACCACCCCGCCGGGCGTCGAGTGGTTACACCCGCAAACCAGCTTCCAGCCCGCGCTGCCCGCGATCAAACTGGCCGTCAAACATGCGCCGGGCCAGCGGCTTGAACTCACGCTCGACGGCACGCCGGTGAACCCGCTCAATTATGACGGCATGGAGCAAAACGCTACCCGCACAGTGGGCTTGTCGCTGTGGCGTGGCGTGGCGCTGCGCGAAGGCAAGAACACGTTCGAACTCGTGGTACGCGATGCAACCGGTGCAGAAGTGATGCGTGAAACCCGCGTCGTGCAATATTCCACGGGCCCGGATCGGGTGGAATTTGTCGCTGCGCATTCACGCCTGCTGGCCGACGGTAAAACGCGCCCGGTGATTGCGGTACGTTTTCTCGACAAGGACGGCGTACCGGTGCGGCGCGGGGTGAACGGCGATTTCCAGTTGAACGCACCGTATCAATCTTCCAACCAGCTCGAAGCAATTCAACGCGAGCCCCTGGCGGGCAAAATTGACAACCGCCCGCGTTATGAAATTGGCCGTGACGGCATCGCGATGATCGAGCTGGCACCCACCACGCAATCAGGCGAGGCTGTGCTGAGTTTTGATTTCAACGGTCAGTCCAGCGGCAATAGCCAGCGCAAAAACGAAATCCGCGCTTGGCTCGCACCCGGTCAACGCGACTGGATACTCGTCGGGTTTGCCGAAGGCACCGTCGGCCACAAAACCCTGTCGGGTAACGTGGCCGCACTCAAAAACACCGGCGACGACAAGGCACTGTTTGACGACAATCGCATCGCTCTCTACGCCAAGGGCACCGTGCGTGGCGACACGCTGCTCACCGTCGCCTACGACACCGCCAAGCGGCGCGGTGACGCGGGCGCATTCGCCAACCTGAAACAAGCAGTTGATCCCAGCCGTTTCTACACGCTCTATGCTGACTCGACCCAGCCGACTTTCGATGCCGCCAGCGCACGCAAGCTTTATCTGAAAATCGAGCGCCGCCAGTTTTATGCGCTGTTCGGCGACTACGACACCGGTCTCACCGTCACCGAATTTTCGCGCTACAGCCGCACGGTCAACGGCCTCAAGTCTGAATATCAGGGCAAGCAGTTCGCCTACAACGCCTTCGCCACTCTGACCGCACAAGCGTTCGTCAAAGACGAGCTGCGCGGCAACGGCACCTCAGGGCGCTATCAACTGTCGCGCCGTGAACTGATCGAAAACAGCGACAAGATCCGCCTCGAAACACGCGACCGTTTCCAGTCGCAAACCGTGGTCAGCAGCCAGTCGCTCACCCGCCACCTCGATTACGACATCGACTACCAGCAGGGCACGCTGTTCTTCAAATCGCCCGTGCTGGAGCGCGATGCCGCGTTCAATCCGATTTACATCGTCGCCGAATACGAATCCACCAGCAGCCAGGATGAAAAACTCACCGCAGGGGGGCGCGTAGCCTTCAAACCCAACGCCCAAACCGAATTGGGCGCGAGCTATGTGCGCGAAGGCAATGTAGGCGCGAGCGGAAATTTAGGCGGGCTTGATCTGACTTATCTGCTGAACGACCACACCCGGCTTCAGGCAGAGTACGCGCAAAGCGATCGCAGCTTCAATGGCAGCGATTTCGATGGCAGCGCCTGGAAAGTGGAAGCCCTGCATCACGACGATACACGTGATGCCAAAATTTACGTGCGCCAGCAAGACGGTGGCTTCGGGCTGGGACAACAGGCGGGCAGTGAAAACGGCACCCGCAAATTCGGCGCGGAAGGCCGCCTCAAACTGTCCGACAGCCTGCAACTGCAAGGCCAGGCCTATCGTCAGAGCACGCTGGGCACCGGCGCACAGCGCGATGTGATCGAAGCGCGCGCCGATCAAAAGTTCGGCACGGGTCTCACCGGTTACTACGGTGCGCGTTTCGCCCGCGACGAAGATGGCACGGGCGACACGCGCGACAGCAAGCAGCTCTTGGCGGGGGCGGCCTACGAGTTGCTCGACCGTAAACTGGTGCTGCGCGCTGCCGCCGAAATTGGCCTGGGCGACGCTGAAAGCCTGGATTTCCCGAATCGCCTGATCCTCGGTGCGGATTACAAACTGACCGAGCACACCGCGCTGTTCGCCGAACAGGAGTTCGCACGCGGCGACGCGCTCTCGGCTAACCTCACCCGCGTCGGCCTGCGCACCCAACCCTGGAGCGGTGGTGAGCTGGCCGCCTCGCTCGGCAATCAATTCAGCCTCGACAGTGGCCGTATTCACGCCGACCTCGGCCTCACGCAAAAGTGGCAGGTCAACGAATTCTGGCAAACCGATTTTGCCGTCACCCGCTCGAACACACTCAAACTCAGCGGCACACCGCAAAACCTCAACGTGCCACTCGCCTCAGGCTCGACCGCCAACGGCGATTACACGGCAATCAGCCTCGGTGCCAACTACAACAACACAGTGTGGGGTGCAAACACCCGACTGGAATGGCGTGAGGGCGACACCGATGACAAACTCAATTTCCTCGTCGGTGTGCAGCGCACCCTCGATGCGGGCCGTGTGCTATCAGGCGGATTCAGCTATCTCGAATCCGACACCGCACTCAGCCGTTCGCGCAAATTCGACGCCCGCTTCTCCTACGCCCACCGCCCGTGGGACAGCGAGTGGATCTGGCTCAACCGCCTGGATTACATCGACGAACTCATCACCGACGCCACCCTGTCATCGCACGCCCGCAAGCTGGTAAACAACAGCCACTGGAACTGGATGCCCAATCGGCGCACCCAGTTAGCTATGCAGTTCGGCGCGAAATACGTTCTCGACACCATCGACAGCACTCAATACAGCGGCTTCACCAGCCTGGTCGGCGCAGAGATTCGTCGCGACATCGGCCAAGACTGGGATATTGGCGCACACGCCTCAATCCTGAATAGCTGGAACAGCCAGGTACGTCAGACGGCGCTCGGCGTGTCGCTCGGCCATAGCCTGCTGGAGAATATGTGGGTGTCAGTCGGCTACAATTTCGCCGGGTTTAACGACGCCGATTTCGCCGGAGCCGATACCCACGCCCAGGGGCCTTATCTCAGCGTTCGCATGAAAATCGATCAGGACACGCTCAAACTCAACGACCAGGAGGGCGGCATTTCACCCCGCACGCAACCATGAAAAACACCCTGCTGACGCTGATACTCATGAGTTTGACCGCTGCGGTACAGGCCGGCAACCGCCCCACCACACCTGCCGATCTCGACAGCATCGAGCAACTGCAACGCCAGGTGCAAAAGCGTGAATTCGCCCGCCACGGCAACGCCTACTCGCTCGCCAAAGCGCGTGCATGGCTCGAATTCGCCCTCGACGAATACCACGACAAAGACCGCACCGGCATCGTGCAGGATGCCCGCGACGAGGCCGCCGCCATCCTCAGACAACTCGATCTCGCCTCCGGCTACGAGGCCAGCGCGACGCCGCACCCCTACGCCAGTGAGCGTGTGCGCGACGATTTGTGGTCGCAGCTTGCAGCGCTGAAACAGCATCCGCAATTTTCCTGCGCGCAACAGAAAACCGCCGAATTAGAAGTTCAGCTGGTGTGGACTGGACACGAAAAATGGGAATCCGGCTGGCATCACGCCGAGCCCTACGCGCGCATCGCCGAAAATCTGCTGGCTGAAGCCACACTCGCCGCAGATGCCTGCCTGCCCAAACCGGCAGCCACGACCGGTGTAACGCCCGCGCTGCCCGAACGCATCGTGATCGAAAAGCGCACCCTCGCCACCGACGCCCTGTTCGCGTTCAACCGCCATGGCGTTGAATATCTGGTGTGGGGCGGCAAGAAAAAACTCAACGCCCTGGCCGCCGAACTCAAGACCTGGCAGGCGCTGGAACGCATTCAACTCAGCGGCCACACCGACCGCCTCGGCGCGGATCGCTACAACCAGACCCTCTCGCAACGCCGGGCCGACGCGATCAAACGCTACCTCGTGAAACAAGGCATCGCGGCGGATCGCATCATCACCCGTGGCAAGGGCGAGACGCAACCCATCGTGCAATGTCGTGCGCAACGTGGTGCGCAGGCGCTGATCGAATGCCTGCAACCGAACCGGCGGGTGGAACTGCTGATTGAGGGTGTACGGAAGTGAGGGTCAGCGTCTACCTGCGCAGGTTTGCCCCGGTTGTCATGCGTGACCGTTGGCTGACGCTGCTCAGGCACGCCTTGCTCCTGGGGGTCTTGCTGCCCGGCGTGGTACAGGCAGCGATGTTCGGCTACGTCACCAATGCCAACGGCATTTACCGCCTGAACACCACGACGGGTGCTACCACGCTCCAGTACAACGGCGCACCCTTCGACGGCGCAACCTCCGTTGTGGCCGACGCAATGCGCCCCAGCGACGGGATGATTTTCTTTCTGTTCACCAATGTCGCTAACCAGTCTGTCTATCGCTGGGATCCGGCCACTCCCGCCACGGCACCGGTTCTGATTGGCAACACAGGTGTCGCCCGCATCCTCCGTTTAGCCTTCCATCCCAGTAACGGCAACCTTTACGGCACGGACAACAATCCGTCAACCGCACTCTGGACGATCAACCTGAGTACGGGCGCGGCAAGCAGCGCCGCTACGATTTCTGGCCTTCCCGTCGATACGTCCGGTGATATCGCCTTCAACCCCGTCACGGGGAATCTATACGCACCGATCCAACCCACCGGCGCTACTACAGCCACGGTGTATCTGATTCCGTTAGCCGGAGGTGCCGTCAGCACTGTCGGCACCATCACCGGTCTGCCGAACAGTGGCACCAGTAGACTCAACTCCGCCATGTTCAATGCTGCAGGCACGCTATTCATCGGCGGAGACGGCACCAACCTGTTTACTGGTCCCATCAACGGCGGAGCTGTCACCACCGTCGGCAACATGGGAATCACGCCGCAGGATTTTGCCAGCGCCCCCACGCCGCCTCCCACCGTCGGCAAGAGCTTCAGCCCGATCACCATCGGCGTCAATTCAACCAGCGTGCTGACCCTCACGCTCACTAACCCCTATGCCAACCCGCTGCGCGGTGCGGCCATTACTGACACGTATCCTGCAGGCGTCGTCAATTCGGCCACGCCCGCAGCCAGCACCACCTGTGGCGGTACGGCCAGCGCAACCGCAGGGGCAAACACGCTTGCGCTCACCGGCGGCACGATTCCCGCCAACGGCAGCTGCACGGTGACGGTGACGGTCACCAGCGCCGCTGCAGGCAGTTACAACAACACGCTGGCCGCAGGCGATCTGACCACGATTCTGGCCAGCAACGACAACGCGGCCAATGCCACACTCACGGTCATCACGATGTCATTGAGCGGGCGGGTCTACGAAGACATCAATTACGGCGGTGGCTCGGGTCGCAGCCAGGCCGCATCGAGTGGCGTGGCGGTCGCCAACGCCCGGGTCGAACTGTTCAACAGTGCGGGTAACTTCGTGACTTTCGCAACCACCAACGCGACTGGGGATTACACATTCGCAGGATTGAACGCCGGTAATTACACGGTGCGCGTGGTCAACAGCAGCGTGCGTTCCACCCGTACCGGTGGCGCGGCCTGTGCAACCTGTCTGCCAATTCAGACCTGGCGCACCGATGCCGCGTCCGGTAGCGCGGTCGCGATGACAGACCGCGTGGGTGGAGAAAGCCCGCAACTGGTCGATGCCGGTAACGGCAGCACGACGCTCGCGGCACTCACCACGGTGACCACCACCGCGCAATCCATCACCGCTGCCACGCTTGCCAACAGCAATCTGGGCGGGCTCGATTTCGGTTACAACTTTGACACCATCGTGAACACCACGAATACCGGTCAGGGCTCGCTCCGCCAGTTCATCGACAACGCCAACACGCTGGGCGGCGACGCCGCACTTGCCCAGTCGGGTAGCCGCGTCAACCTCACCACGGGCGCCAGCAGCGCATTACCGGCCGCAGTAGAAACCAGCATTTTCATGATCCCGGACGGGCTGGCACACCCGGGCCTGCGCGCCGGGCTGATCAATCAGCTCACCGTCGGGCGCGCATTGATCGGCGTCACCACCGCGCTGCCCGCCGTATCGACCACCATGGCCATCGATGGAGGCACCCAAACCTTCAACATAGGCAACACCAACAATGTCAGCCTGGGCACAGGCGGCACGGTCGGCGTCGGCGCTGTGGCATTGCCCACGCTCAACGGCCCGGAAGTCGAACTGCGTGATGGCCCGACCGGTGCGACAGGGTTGGCGATCGGCCTCGATCTGACCGCCAGTAACACCATCGTGCGCGGTCTGGCCATTGTTGGTTTTGGCGGCACCGCAGACAGCGACACCAACGCAGCCATCCGGCTGCCGACGGCTGCCACTGGCATCATTCTCGAAAGCAATGTTCTCGGCACGACCGCCGTGTCGTTCAGCAACCCCGGTGCCACTTTGCGTGGCACCGGCGACCTGATCCGCAACCGGGGATCAGACACCGGTTTCATCCGCAACAACCTGATCGGTTTTTCCAACGGCAACGGCATCTCGTTCGATATCAACAGCAGCACCGGCTGGGCAATCAGTGGCAATGAAATCCGTGGCAATGCGATCGGTAGCACCGCGCGCAACGGGATCGAGTTTGTAGGCGCGCCCAGCAACACGATCAGCGGTAACCTGATTACAGCCCACCGGGGTGCCGGTATCGATTTATCGGCAGATACCGCCGACACCAATGCACTGACCCAAAACACCATCAGCGGCAATGGCGAAGCAGCCGGTACCGAGCCCGCAGGCATCCGTGTGGCGAGCGGCGATAGCAACCCGATTTCACTCAACATCATCAGCTCGAACACCGGGCCCGGGATCGAAATCCTGACAGGGTCGAATGGCAACACCGTCTCGCAAAACCGGATTCAATCGAATACCCAGTCCGGCATCGAAATCGATAACGGCGCGGCCACCAATACCCTGACGCAGAACAGCATCTTCGGCAACACCCGCATTGGTATTGATCTGCTGGCCGCCGCTGCGCCCGTCGCCCCCTACTACACCCAGAATGACAACGGCGACGGTGACGCAGGGGGTAATGCGCTGCTCAACTTCCCCCAGATCACGACTGCGGCCATTAGTGGTGGCAATCTCATTGTCAGCGGCATTGCCCCAGCAGGCGCCACCATCGAACTGTTCATTTCTGACAACGACGCCACCGGGTTTGGCGAAGGGCAAACCTATCTGGTCACGCTGACCGAGGGTTCCGGCAGTGACAGTGCGGCGGGCACCAGTGCCAATACCGTCAGCTGCGGCGTCGGTGCCGTCTCGATCACCATGAACAATTTCGCTTTCAGCATTCCCATCCCTGGCGGGGTGGTCAGCGGTACTTCGCTGACCACCACCGCCACGGTGGGCAGTAATACGTCGGAGTTTTCGTGTAACGCGACCGTCGTTCAGCCCTCACTGACCTTCATGAAAACCGTGGCCGTCACGTCGGACCCATTCAATGGTGGCACCAATCCGAAAAACATTCCGGGTGCCGAGGTGCTCTACACGCTGAATGTCATGAACAGCGGCAACGGGCCACTCGACAGCAACAGCCTGTCGATCGTCGATCCCATCCCCACGAATACCGAACTGTTTACCGGCAATTTATCTGGCGGCGCCCCCTTCCAGTTTACGGATAGCGTGGCGCCGGTCAGCGGCGTAGCCTGCGCGTTCATCGCGCTGAACAATCTGACGGACTGTATTGATTTTTCGAATGATGGCGGAATCAGTTGGAGCTATGTACCCAATGGCGGCTACGATCCGGCTGTGACGCATCTGCGCTTCCGTCCGACGGGCATTCTGAACGCAGACCCTGTCGCTGGCGCACCCTCGCCAAACTTCAATCTGGGATTCAGGGTACGAATCAAATAAGCCGCAGGCCAGATATTAAAAGGCGTAGCGGAGGCTGACCGAGAGTGTGGCGGCCTGCTCGTCGGCACTGAGCGACCCGACCAAGGCCCCCACTATCATCAGGGTGCGGGAAATCTCCCAGTCAATGTCCAAGCCTGCCGTCAGCCAGTCACGATCCACCGCTTCGCCAGAAAACGCAAAGGGCAGCAGACCGCTGGCTTCCGATCCCGACAACGGCGCGCCCTGCCGATCAAAGCGATGCAACCACTCAAATTGCCCGTGTACTGCCAATGTCGAACTCAAATCATGCGACAGACGAAGCCCGATCCGCCCATCGCGCAGCGTGTCTTTCTGTGTATTGAAACTGGCAGGAAATGCGCCCCCCTGCTCGACATAAGCCGCCATACGGGTGCGCGTCTCGGCATAGGCCAGATAGGGGCTTGCCTTCGTTTCCCCCCATGACCAGGCCGAGGGGAAATCCAGTCGCAGACGCATGCTGCTGCCACGAACAGGTGCCTCGCCCACAGAGACATCGGTACCCCCTCCATTGGCGTAAGCGCGGCGTATCGCCACATCCCAGCGCCCTGATGACAGGGTCAGCGAGGTCTGCCAGTTTTTTCCGGTTGGACGCCAGCCCGCCTCCAGTAACCAGTAATTGCCTTCCAGGCGCGATGAACCATTGAACTCCAGTTGCTGGCGCGCGCGGTCATACGCAGTGGCCAGGCCGATTCGCAGACTCGGGATGGCATCCGTAAACACGCCGATTTCGCTCAGATACGCATGCCCGCCTTCCCCTGCGCTGCGCGTGGCGGCTTCCCCGCTCACCCATAAGCCATGCTTAAATCCATTCGCATCGTAGCTGAGCAGCGTACGGTGATGCGCACCATCCATGGACTGTGCCTGTTGACTCTGGGCTGAATGAAAGCCGGCACGGGCTCCGCCTAGGGTTCCTATCCAGACTGCCGGATCGATTAGCCCGGTTTCACCGCCCGCGCTGACCCGTGCGAGGTAGGCGCGGGTCGCACCAAACGGATCGGTGCCCTGACCCACGACCACACTGCCATCCGCGTTAACACCACTGGCTTCGTGCAACTGCCAGCCCTGCGTATTCGCCCCTGCCGCGAGCAGCCAGGTTTCTACCGACTGCATCCCATTTCCGGTATCCCAACGAAATGCCAGATTGTTGCCAAACGCGTCGTCAGCCTTGCCCACCACTACGCTGCCATCCGTGTTAACTGCAAAGGCCTGCGAGCTGACACCGCCTGTCAGGAACCCCAAGCCAGTCAACGTATTGTTTTTCCACAAGGCAGCCTCAACCAGACCCGTGACATTGTCCCCAAACCCTACGATAGCTGTGCCATCAGCGCTGATGCCATGCGCTTCGGAAAAGCTGCCGCTCGGGAACAGTCCCAGCCCGTAGGCTGCACCCTGTTCCCAGCGAATCGCTTCGGTCTGCCCGTTAACATTGCCACCCCACCCGGCTATCACGGCACCATCCCCACTCACCCCTGTGGCCTGTGATCCGATGCCCCCGGCCAGAAAACCGAGTCCTGCCATACCGTTTGAGTCATAACGAAACGCTTCGGTCTGACCCAGTGCGTTGTCGCCATGGCCAACGATTACGCTGCCGGAACTATTCACTGCACTGGCTTGCGAGGTGACCCCACCAGGCAGGAAACCAAGTCCCTGAATGCCACCTGTCATCGTCCAGAGAAACGCTTCATTGTTGAACAGCGCATTTTCGCTGGCCCCCACCACCGCCTGCCCATTGCCGCTGGTGGCATAGGCATAGGAACTGCTTCCGCCTGGCAGGACACCCAGGCGAACCATGCCGGTCAAACTGGTCCAGAGAAAGGCTTCATTGCCCAGCAGGCCATTGAGTTGACCAACGACGACCTGACCATTGGCCGAAACGCCCCAGGCCAGCGATTCGGCGGGGACAATGCTGACTGAACGCGCATGCGAGACGCCGCTTAGCATGGCAAACACAAGCACATGCGCCAAATGGCGGGCTTTCCACGGAATGTCGTGCATGAGCTACCCCTGATCTGATTCAACGCGTCATAAGGTGAGTCGTCGGCGAAACCGGGAAATGAAGGGGTACGCTGAAAATAGTCTCTGTGCTGGCTGCCTCCGGCTTCGAAATTCGAGGTCTAGCCGCTAAAATGCGGCTCCGCTACTGTTCTCAAGTCTATGGACACCCCCGATTCCCCGCTTGCGCGCGACGTCAAAAAGCGCCGCACCTTCGCGATCATTTCCCACCCCGACGCCGGTAAAACCACGCTCACCGAGAAGCTGCTGCTGTTCGGCGGCGCGATTCAAATGGCCGGCACGGTCAAGGGCAAAAAAAGCGGCAAATTCGCCACCTCCGACTGGATGGCGGTGGAGCAGGAGCGCGGCATTTCGGTCGCCAGTTCGGTGATGCAGTTTGCCTACGGCGACTGCGTGCTTAACCTGCTCGACACGCCCGGTCACAAGGACTTTTCGGAAGACACCTACCGCGTGCTGACCGCTGTGGACGCCGCCATCATGGTCGTCGATGCCGCAAAAGGTGTGGAAGAACAGACCATCAAACTGCTGGAAGTGTGCCGCCTGCGCGACACACCCATCATCACCTTCATCAACAAAATGGACCGCGAGGTGCGCGAGCCGCTCGAACTGCTCGACGAGATCGAGTCGATCCTGAAAATCCACTGCGCGCCAGTCACCTGGCCGATCGGCATGGGCAAGCGTTTCCAGGGCGTGTACCACCTGATCAACGACGAAATCCTGCGCTTCAAGCCGGGCGAGGAAAACGCAGGACAGCAGTTCGAGTCCTTACAGGGACTAGGCGAGACCCGGCTGCGCGAGCTGTTTCCACTGGAAGCCGATACGCTGTTGTCCGAAATCGAACTCGTGCGCGGGGCGGGTGCCACCTTCAATACGGCTGATTTTTTGAGCGGCAAGCAAACGCCGGTGTTTTTCGGCTCCGGCATCAATAATTTTGGCGTGCGTGAAATTCTCGCCGCGCTCACCGAATGGGCACCTTCTCCCCTGCCGCGCGAAGCGCGCGAGCGCACGGTCGATCCCGACGAGCCCAAATTCACCGGCTTCGTGTTCAAGATTCAGGCCAACATGGATCCCAACCACCGCGACCGCATCGCGTTTTTCCGCGTCTGCTCTGGCCGCTATACACCGAACATGAAAGTGCGCCACCGCCGCACTGGCAAAGACATGAAAATTGCCAACGCGGTAGTCTTCATGGCCAACGAGCGCACCCGCATGGAAGACGCGGTGGCAGGCGACATCATCGGCATCCACAACCACGGCCAGTTGCATATCGGCGACACCCTCACCGAAGGCGAAAACCTGCTGTTCAAAGGGATACCGTATTTTGCCCCCGAACTCTTCAGCCGCCCGCGCCTGCGCGACCCGCTGCGCGCCAAACAGCTCAACAAAGGCTTGCTGGAGCTAGGCGAAGAAGGCGCGGTACAAGTCTTCGAACCCTTCGTCGACAACACCCTGTTGATCGGTGCCGTCGGCCCGCTGCAATTCGAAATCGTCGCGCACCGCCTGCGCACCGAATACGGCGTCGATGCCACGTTTGAAAACGCAGGCATCTACACCGCACGCTGGGTCACCTGCCCGGACGCCGCCCATCTGGCCGAATTCACCAAGGCCAACACACTCAAACTGGCGAAGGACGTGGACGGTAACCTGGTGTACCTGGCCGACACCCGTGTGAACCTCACGCTGGCGCAGGAACGCTGGCCAAAAGTGGCATTCCACGACACGCGGGAACATGGGCAGTTGTTGGGCTAGATGATCATCGTGTCTAAGCCCATTGATGTCGACAGGGCAGTGGACGGCAGGCGCAGCGCCACACTTTGATGACGCCACCCACCGACGCGCTATTGCACTGGGCGGAAGCCGACGCGCCGCACACCGCGAACTGGCGTTCGGAAAACCTGTCGCCGCCGCCCAAACGCGTGCAGATCGCCGATGACCGCATCACCGCCGATGCTGCATTCCGGCTGGCGAGTGAAGGCACGGCGCTGCTGTGGCGGGGCGATTATCAGAACGCGCGCCAGCTGTTGCAAGCGATGGCGCGACGGATCGACCGCAAGCCGCGCAAGCCCGCCACGTCGCCGACCGAAGCCTTCAATTTTCATCGCCAGGCGCAGTCGCAGCGCGCCCGTACCCTGGGCATGCTGCTGCTGCCATTGGACGCGGATTTCAGCATTCCCTTGCGGCGCGCGCCGGATGTGAAAGCCGCCTGCGGCGAAGCCTACGGCGTGGCGGATGCCGCTTCGGTCGTCTCGCTGCGCGAACTACTCGGCGTCATCGGTGCGCACGAATGGCGCAAATCCGGCGTGGACATTCCAGCGCTGGGCGCGCGCATTCACCCGCATTACGGCGTGTTTTCGCCGGTGCGCGGCGAGTATGTGCAACTGCTGGCCAACGCGCCGCTGCCGTCAACCCGGCTGGCGTTCGACATCGGCACCGGCACCGGCGTGCTGGCGGCGCTGCTGGCCAAACGCGGCGTCGCGCAGGTCGTTGCCACCGATCAGGATGCGCGGGCGCTGGCCTGCGCGCGCGAAAATATCGCCCGGCTGGGGCTTGCGACGCGGGTGATGGTCGTCGAAGCGGATCTGTTCCCACCGGGGCGTGCGCCGCTCATCGTCTGCAATCCGCCGTGGCTACCCGCGCGCGCCAATTCGCCGCTGGAACACGCGATTTACGATCCCGACAGCCGCATGTTGTTGGGGTTTTTGCACGGCCTGGCAGACCATCTGGAAGCGGACGGCGAAGGCTGGCTGATCCTGTCGGATCTGGCCGAACACCTCGGGCTACGCGCACGCGACAGCCTGCTCGCCGCCATCGCCGCCGCCGGATTGCAGGTGCTGGGGCGCACCGATGTTAAGCCGGTACATCCGCGCGCCAGCGATGCCAGCGACCCGCTGCACGTCGCGCGTGCGGCAGAAGTGACATCGCTGTGGCGACTCGCGGCAGCGTCTTGAATTGAATCCGCGCTTTACAGGAGAGCTCCCATGAACCCGCGCCGCTATTTATTCACCTCCGAATCCGTGGCCGAAGGCCATCCCGACAAGATCGCCGACCAGATTTCGGACGCGATTCTCGATGCGTTTCTGGCCGAAGAACCGGAGGCTAAGGTCGCGTGCGAAACCTTTGTCGCAGACCATCTGGTGGTGATTGCCGGCGAATTCAAAACCGTGCGGCGCGAGCTGTTCAGTGAGATTCAGGGGCGTGCCGAAGCGATTGCACGGCAGGTACTACGCGACATCGGTTATGTCGATTCCGATACCGGCATCGATCCCGACACCTGCGAAGTGCAGGTGCGCTTCAACCACCAGTCGATTCAGATTAACAAAGGCATCACGCTGGCTGGCGGCGATATCGGCGCGGGCGATCAGGGGCTCATGTTCGGCTACGCCTGCGACGAAACGCCCGATCTGATGCCTTACCCGGTGTGGCTGGCGCATCGGCTGGTGCAAAAGCAGGCCGCGCTGCGCCAGACCGGCGCGCTGCCGTGGCTGCGCCCCGACGCCAAAAGTCAGGTGACCGTGGCCTACGAAGGCCAGCAGGTCGTCGGCATCGAAAACGTGGTGATCTCGACCCAGATCGCGCGCGACCTCGATCCGGCTTGGGTGGCGGCGGAAGTCACGCGCGAAATCGTCGATCCGCTGGTGCCGGTCGCGCTGCGCACGCCGACGTTCAAGCTATGGGTCAACCCCGCCGGGCCGTTCGAAATCGGCGGCCCGAACGGCGACACCGGGCTGACCGGGCGCAAGATCATCGTCGATACCTACGGCGGTTCCTGCCCGCATGGCGGCGGCGCGTTTTCCGGCAAAGACCCGACCAAAGTCGACCGCTCGGCAGCGTACATGGCGCGTTATATCGCCAAAAATCTGGTGGCGGCGGGCTACGCCAAACGCTGTCTCGTGCAGCTGGCCTACGCCATCGGCGTCGCCGAGCCAGTGTCGCTGCTAATCGAAACCTATGGCACCGGCAAGCTGCCGGACGAAACGCTGGAAGCGATGGTGCGTGCCACCTTCAAACTCACGCCGCGCGGCATTATCGAGAGCCTGGATTTGCGCCGACCGATTTACCGCAAGACTGCGGCGTATGGCCACTTCGGCCGCGCCGAACCCGAGTTCACCTGGGAACGCGTTGATCAGGTTGAACAGCTGGCGCGGTTTGCGACGGTGCCGTGAATCCGTTGCTCTAAGTTTTTATTGCGAAGCGGACTTTTGAAATGGGTTCCAATAATCGTGTCTGACCCCATTTATTCTGATAATCGTGTCTGACCCCATTTATTCATTCAGCCGACCGCGGAAGCGGCCGAAGGCCGCTGTAGCGGGTCGGCTGGAGCGCAGTGTTGGGCGTGCGGCTAGACATGACTGTGTTGAAAAAAGTTGGGCACTAGACCTTCGCGAACCTTACGCTCCCAGAGATTTAGCCAACCGCTACCCATTTCCCAAAAAGTACGGCATTGATTCAGATAGTCGAGAACTGGCTGGACGTGGCCGGCACGGAGCAGAGCTTTGGCAAGCTGCATTGTTGGGCCGAAGCTGTTTAGCTGAGGTGAGCCGGGAGTATTGCCTGACGCTACAAGTTCAGCGATAGCGGTTTTTTCATCTCCGTCATCGAGGGCGAGGAGGCCGAGCACAGTGTGCCCAGCATGGATAGCATTTCCATAGTTCCAGTTATCCTGGAACAACGGCGCCAACGCCAAGCCACGCTCAGCGAATGCCTTTGCCTCAGCGAAGCGCCCGAGGTGAAATGCGGCAGCCGCCGCGCCGGGTAGGTGAACAAACGCCTCGGCATCGCCGTTTGCCGTAGCCAACTTTTCCAACTTCGCGGGCGCGCGATCAAGGGCTATCTGAAGAATTGCTGCTTCCTCCTCAGGAGAAAACGGTGCTTCCTCAGTCTGTTCCTCGTAGGTCATCTGAATACTCATCAGTGCGCCCAACGTGGAGCTAACCGGCGACCGGAAGCAAGCGAAGCTTGCTGTAGGGCGTCCGTGTTGAGCGCAGAGTTAGCGATCATTGATTACCTCTGCAAACCTTGGCCAGCGAAGCCACAGCCAACGTGTACTGATTGACGCAAAAGCGACCAGCATTAGGAATGGCAAGAACTTAAACCAAGTATGTGCAAAGTCGACCAAGGGGCCAGCCAGTGAGGTGAATTGAGGTGCATCAAAAGCGAGTTGTGGCCAGATTGAGGTGAGAAACTCTAGCGGTAACCAGAAGGCGATAACAAGCAATAGAAAGAAGCCATAAGACAAACAAGTAGCCCCCAGCACAAACAACCAGCGACGCTGAACGTGTTTGCCCGAACGGACGGCAAGAAATAGAGGGAAGAGTAATGGCCACAATGCGATGAGCCATATCACCGCAAAAGTTGCCACCATAAGTGTCCAGTCGGTAAGTGCCATGATCGCTAACGTTAAATAGCCGTCACGTGACGGAATAAAAGATTATCCGACATGTCGGATAATCTTTTTCTGGATGATAAGCTGTTGATTCATATAGAACACTTTGTCCAATAAGATCGATCATGCCCGACAACGCCGAAACGCCAAAAAAAACGGCTGCCCCGCCACCCAAACTGCTCGACCAGGTGCGTGTGTTTGGCAACCATGCAACACTAGCGCTCCCTTCCCAGGTATCTCTAGCCTGGGTTTGATTTTCTCCCCTCTCACCCGAACGTCAGCCCCATCGCCTCCCGTACGTCGCGCATCGTGTCGCGCGCGAGCTCCTGCGCTTTTTCGCTACCGTCGGCGAGGATGTTGCGCACCTGATCGGGGTTGTCCTCGTAGTGCTGAGCGCGTTCGCGGATGGGGGCGAGTTCGGCGAGCACGGCGTCGATCACGGGCTGTTTGCATTCGAGGCAACCGATGCCGGCGCTGGTGCAACCTGCGGTCACCCACTGCCGCACGCTGTCGTCGGAATACACCTGATGGAACTGCCACACCGGGCAATTGGCGGGGCTACCGGTATCGGTGCGGCGCACGCGCGCAGGGTCGGTGGGCATGGTGCGGATTTTCTTGCTGACGATTTCCGGGTCTTCTCGCAGCGCAATGGTGTTGTTGTAGGACTTGGACATTTTCTGCCCATCCAGACCGGGCATTTTCGAAGCCTCGGTCAGCAAGGCTTCGGGCTCGGCGAGGATCATTTTGCCGGAGCCTTCGAGGTAACCAAACAGCCGTTCGCGATCATTCATCGACAGGTTCTGCGCGTCGTTCAACAGCGCCTGAGCGGATTCCAGCGCTTCGTCGTCGCCCTTTTCCTGATAGGCGGTGCGGCACTCTTCGTACAGCTTGGCTTTCTTCGAACCCAGCTTTTTGACGGCGGCGCGCGCCTTGTCTTCAAAGCCTGGCTCGCGGCCATACAGATGGTTGAAGCGGCGGCAGATTTCACGGGTGAATTCGATGTGCGGCACCTGGTCTTCGCCCACGGGCACGAGGTTGGCGCGGTAGATCAGAATATCAGCGCTTTGCAGCAGCGGGTAGCCGAGAAAGCCGTAGGTGGAGAGGTCTTTTTCGCTTAACTTTTCTTGCTGGTCTTTGTAAGTCGGCACGCGTTCGAGCCAGCCGAGCGGCGTCATCATCGACAGCAGCAAATGCAGTTCGGCGTGTTCGATCACGCGCGACTGCACGAACAACGTGGCCTGTGCGGGATCAACCCCGGCGGCGAGCCAGTCCACCACCATGTCGCGGACGTTTTCTTCGATCATCTGCGGCGTGTCGTAATGCGTGGTCAGCGCGTGCCAGTCGGCCACAAAAAACAGACACTGGTATTCGTTTTGCAGCCGTAGCCAGTTTTTTAAAACACCGTGATAGTGGCCAAGGTGCAGCCGCCCGGTGGGGCGCATACCAGAGAGAACGCGGTCGGAATACATGAGGATTGGGCGGGTAAGGTTGAAGAGGAAAAATCAGGCAAGTACCACCTGGATCAGACCCAGCAGCTGGCTGGAATCCAGCCCGGTGACGAAGGCGGTGAGCGCGATGAACACACTGATGAGCGGCCACATCAGCGATCCGAGTATGCCGGTAAACATGAGGCCAATCAGGATGAAAAACCCATACGGCTCGATGCGCGAAAACTGGATCGCCTGCTTCATCGGCAGCAGGCTGACGGCGATGCGTCCGCCATCGAGCGGCGGCAGTGGCAGTAGATTCAACGCCATCAGAATCACATTGATGAACACCCCTGCCGCGCCCATGAGCATGAGCGGCGCGGTGGCGAATCCGCTACCGAGCGCGTGCCCCAACTGAATGACCAGTGCCCAGAAAACAGCCATGACGAAATTCATGCCGGGCCCGGCGGCGGCTACCCACAGCATGTCTTTTTTGGGACGACGCAGATTGGCGAAATTCACCGGCACGGGTTTCGCCCAGCCAAACAGGATCGCGCTGCCGCCGAGCAGTTTGCTGGTCAACAAAATCACCAGCGGCACCAGCAGCGTACCCACCGGATCAATGTGTTTAAGCGGGTTGGCGGTAATGCGCCCCTGTGCGGCGGCGGTCAAATCGCCAAAAAAACGGGCGGCGTAGCCATGTGCCGCTTCGTGCAGGGTGATGGCAAAAATCACCGGCAGGGCAAACACGGCAATCTTCTGAATCAGGGTCAGTTCCATCTCAGGATTCGAACTCGTCTGCCACGCCCTTACCGTAGCGCAGTATCTGGGGGGTCTCTGTGGTGAGGTCCACCACCGTCGTCGGCGTCAATCCGCACGCTCCACCGTCAATCACCAGATCGACCAGATGCTCCAGTCGTTCGCGGATTTCCCATGGCTCGGTCAGCGGCACGTCTTCGCCTTCCATCAACAGGGTGGACGACAGGATCGGCTCACCCAGCTCGGCTAGCAGCGCCTGCACGATGCTGTGGTCGGGCACGCGCAGGCCGATGGTGTCGCGTTTCTTGTGCAGCAGCCGCTTGGGCACTTCGCGCGTACCGCGCAGAATGAAGGTGTACGCCCCCGGCGTGTGAGCTTTGAGCAGGCGAAACTGGGCGTTGTCCACCTGGGCATAGCGCCCGAGTTCAGACAGGTCGCGGCACACCAGCGTGAGATCGTGGCCGGTGTCGAGCCCGCGCACCGACAGCAGGCGCATCGCGGCTTCTTTGTCGCCAATGTGGCAGCCCAGCGCGTAGCAGGAATCGGTGGGATACACGATCACGCCGCCGCGCTTGAGCACGGCCACCGCCTGCTGGATCAATCGCAGCTGGGGGTTATCGGTATGGATATTGAAAAATTGCGCCATGGTTTAGCTCAGTCGGATTCAGGCTGCCTGTGTAGCCAGTCCCACGCATTCCGGCCAGTCTTGCCACACAGGCTGGCAGTAGTGCGGCAGCGCGGGCAGGCGCCCCAGATCGACGCCTTCGCCCGGTGCGTGAAAGTCTGCCCCGCGCGAGGCCTTGAGGCTGAAAGCACGCGCCAGATCGGCCCACTTGCCGTATTCAGACGGATGATGGCTGCCGGTGATGACTTCGATGCCTTCGCCGCCGAGTGCGCGAAACGCGTCGAGCAACACGTGCAGCTCACGCGGGTTGAAGGGATAGCGTCCGGGATGCGCCACGACAGCCGTGCCGCCGCTGGCGCGAATCCAGCCGACGGCGTTTTCCAGTGACGTCCATTCGTGTTCGACATAGCCCGGATTGCCCGAGGTGAGAAAACGGCGAAACGCGGCACGCATATCAGCCACTAAACCTTGCGCGACCAGCCAGCGGGCAAAATGGGTGCGGCCCACCATGTGCTTGTTGTCGGCATACGCGCTGGCCCCCTCAAATGCGCCCGCGATGCCGTGCGCGGCGAGATCGTCGGCCATGCGCTGGGCGCGGGTGAGACGCCCTTCGCGGATGGCGTGCAGCCCGGCTGCCAGTTGTGGATGCGCGGGGTCAATCCGCAACCCGACAATATGGATGGTCTTGCCACCCCAGGTCACGGAAATCTCCACCCCCGGAATGAAGGTCAGACCCTGTTGGCGAGCCGCTGTGGCGGCAGCCTCCAGCCCGGCGAGTTCATCGTGGTCAGTCAACGCCAGCGCCTGCACGCCATTGGCTGCCGCGCGCGCCACCAGGTCTGATGGCGACAAAACGCCATCAGAAAAAGTGGAATGACTATGTAAATCGATATTGAACACGGCTGGGTCGGGGGGCGCTGATAGCGCTTGATACGCTGAATAACGCTTGGTCGGGACGGGGAATCATAGCAAAATAAGCCGTTCCTGAATTGTGGCGCTGAGTGCCTGTCCGAATAATGAAAAAGTTCTTGTTTGATTTGTTTCCGGTGATTGTGTTTTTCATCGCTTACAAAATCGGCGACGCCAACGCCGAAGCGACACGCCAGCTACTGGCCGGATTGGGACTGCCACTCGGTGCAAGTGAAAAACCCGGCATCTACCTTGCCACAGCCGTGGCGATTGCTGCCAGCATCGGCCAGATTGTCTGGGTCAAGCTGCGCGGCCATGCGGTGGAAACCATGATGTGGGTGAGCCTCGGCATTATTGTGGTGTTCGGCGGTGCAACCCTGTGGCTGCACGACGAGAGTTTCATCAAATGGAAACCGACCGTGCTGTACTGGCTGTTTGCCGCGATTATTCTGGGTTCGGCCTTGTTTGGCCGCAACGTGATCAAATCTCTGATGGGTGGTCAGATGGAACTTCCCGCCATGGCCTGGGGTCGGTTGAATGCCAGTTGGGGCGGATTTTTTGTTTTTATGGGGCTTGCAAACCTGTTTGTCGCCTTCAACTTCTCTACTGATGACTGGGTCAACTTCAAGCTGTTTGGCAGCATGGGGCTGATGCTGGTGTTTGTGGTGCTGCAAAGTATGATGTTGACGCGCTATATGGATCAGGCCGAACTTGATCAGAATGCCGCACTTGATCAAAACAAGCGTAACGAACTGGAAAAATAACCCATGTTTTATGTCATCGTCGGGCAGGATGTGTCCGACAGTCTGGCGCAGCGGATGGCTGCCCGCCCCGCCCATCTGGAGCGGCTCAACGCACTGCAAGCCGCTGGGCGCCTGCTGCTCGCCGGCCCCTTTCCCGCAATCGACGGTAACGACCCGGGTGCGGCCGGATTTACCGGCAGCCTGATCGTGGCCGAATTCAAGTCGCTCGCCGATGCCCAGGCTTGGGCGGATGCCGATCCCTACGTAGCGGCTGGCGTCTATGCCGACATCAGCGTCAAACCCTTCAAGAAAGTCCTGCCCGCATGAGCACCGCTGATTTGATCCTGCAACGCCTGGCTGCGCTGCAACCTGAAACCTGCAACCTGGAAGATGA
Organism: Thiobacillus sp.; assembly: GCA_040080645.1. Classification (GTDB taxonomy): domain Bacteria; phylum Pseudomonadota; class Gammaproteobacteria; order Burkholderiales; family Thiobacillaceae; genus Thiobacillus. The sequence continues at coordinate 166,782 of JBEBIA010000002.1, read as the reverse complement.
AAGCGCTCAGCACGCTGGCCATGCAGGCGCAGCGTCGGGCGGTGGCCATTTCAGGCTCACCCTGGTGTCCTCAAAATTTCGTAATCTATCGACCCTTGCGCGTCACCGGCTGGTCTACGAAACTCTCGGCGAATTGATGCAACGTGAAATTCACGCGCTATCGATTACCGCTTTAACCCCTGAAGAACTCTGAAAGGAATCACGATGCGTCTCGCTCCCCTCCCCGCACTGGTGTTAATGGCTGTCTCTTCATTGGCCCAGGCGCAAGCACCTGCTGCGCCGGCTGACGCAGACAAGCCACTGGCTGTTGTCAACGGCAAGGCTATTCCGGCGCTGTACGGCGAATTGGTCAAACGTGAAATGGCAGGCAAAGGCCAGGCCAACGACCCGACTCTGGATGCGCAGGTACGCGAATCACTGGTGAATCTGGAGCTGTTATCGCGTGCGGCGCTCGACAAGGGTCTCGATAAGGAGGCGCGTTTTGCGGCCTCTCTGGATATCCGCCGCAAGGACATGCTGGCGAAGGTCTATCTGGAAGACTACCTCAAGGCGCATCCCGTGACGGATGCCGATATTCAAGCCGCTTACGATAAGGCCAAGGCTGCGCCCGCGCAGGAAGAATACAAGGCACGCCACATTCTGGTGAAAACCGAAGCAGAAGCCAAAAAAATCATTGCCGACCTCGGCAAGAAAGCTAAATTCGATGATCTGGCCAAGAAACATTCCAAAGACCCCGGCTCAGCCAAAAATGGCGGCGCACTCGACTGGGCGGATCGCGGTGCTTACGTTAAAGAGTTTTCTGATGCGATGGCCGGCCTGAAGAAAGGCGAAACAACCAAAACCGCCGTGAAGTCGCAGTTTGGCTACCATGTCATCCGTCTGGACGATGTGCGCAAGGGCGAACTGCCCCCGCTACAGGCTGTACGCGGCGAAATCGTTAAGCAATTGCAACAACAACGCGTGCGTGAGGCTATTATTGCAGCTCGTGCGGGTGCAAAAATCGAATAACAACCAGGTACGCGGGAATCATCCCGCCTTTTGACAGGGAGCCGAGCATGGCCAAGGAATACAACCATCTACAAGATATTTTTCTCAACACGCTACGCAAGGAGCGGATCCCTGTGTCGGTGTTTCTCGTCAATGGCATCAAGCTGATGGGGCGAATTGAATCGTTCGACCAGTTTGTGGTGCTGCTGAAAGGCAACGACCAAGCGGCGCAAATGATTTTCAAGCACGCCATTTCGACGATCTCGCCTTCGCGAGAAGTGGTGCTGCCACACCGCGACGCTGACGCACCCGCGCAGTAAATACCCTTACGGCACCTTGACGGCGGTCAGCACGCTGACCGCCGTTAGCGCGTCGATCAATACCACAGCCCCACCCCTGTACGCCTGCCGATGGCGGACTGTCAGGGTGTTTGCCTGCTTCAACTCATCCAGATAAAGCACCGCATAGCCTTGAGGATTTGACCTGAGCCAAGTCAGTTGTTGCTGCGTGCTATCGCGCAATTCCACCAGCGGCGCTTGAAGCCGTCCAGCAAACTGATACTGCGCGTGATATTTCGCCAGATTTGCCACAGGATGCCCAGCCAGTTGCACCTGCCTGATCGCTTGCGCAATCGGCTGGATGTTATAGGCGGGCTCCACCGCAGGCCGCACGGCAATCTGGAACAAGGCCAGCGTGGCCGTCCCCAACAAGGTGAGCGACATTACTGCACCAGTGCGGCGTGCAGCGATCCCTAGGGTGAAGGCCAGCAGCATCAGCACGATGCCTGGCCACAGCGCTGGCAACTCCGCCAGGCTGCGGCTGGCACCTGGGATCAGATCACGGGCGACCGCAACCAGCAGCCCCCCCAATGCCGCAGCCAGCAGTGAAGGCAAGGCAATACCGCCTTGCGGTCGCGTTGTCACCACGCGCGCCAGCAGCAGGGCAAACGCTGGAAACAGGGGCAGTAAATAGTGCGGTTGCTTGCCGCTGATAAACGAAAAAGCGATTAACACGGGCAGTATCCAGGCCAGGCAAAACCTCGATCCGGCATCCAGCCCCTCGCCAATATGCCGCCGCAGCCCCCGCCAGAATGTCGGCCACATCAGCCAGGGAAACAACATGATGGGGAGGAGCGGCAGATACCACCAGACCGGTCGGCGATGCGCAAACGAATCGACCATGCGATCTGCCGTTTGCCCCCAAAAAATCGCGTTGCGATAGGCTTCGCCGCCACTGTATCCTGCGGGCAGCGCCCACAGCAGGGCAATGGCTGCTCCCAGCAATACCGCTAGCCCCACTCCGCCTAACCACCGCCCCCAACAGGCACGCAGGCTCGGCTGCCACCACAATGCCAACACAGTCATCGGCAGCACATTCAGCAAAATGACCGGGCCTTTAGTCAGTACTCCAAGCCCGATGGCTCCCCCCAGTAGCACCACCCCCCGGCGTTTGCCCTGCGCCATGCTGAGCACGCCATGCATGCCGACCAGCACCCAGAACGCCAACACAACATCAAACATCGCCGTGGTCGAAAACACGATCCACCACAGCAGGCTACACAGCACGAGTACCGCGCTGCCTGCGTGGGTCGGTTGTTGCGGCCACAAACGGCGTGCCAGCAAAAAAGTCAGGCCCAGCGACGCAGCCGAAAACAGCGGCGAGACCAAGCGTGGCCACACGTCGTTTACCCCGAATGCCGCCCAGCCTGCCTGAAACATCCAGAACAGGAAGGGCGGTTTGTGGCTGTAAGTTTCGCCATTTTTGAACGGCACGAGAAAATCGCCGCGCAGCCACATTTCCCAGGCCACGCTGACGTAGCGGGTTTCATCAATTGGAATCAGGGGGCGCGTCCACAGCGCCACACCTGTGAGCAACGCCAGCAAAAACAGGCCAGCGGCCAACGCGGCACGCCCGGACAATTCAGGTAATAGAGTGGGTTTCATTCGGTTTGGTCGTGGTGTCTTCGAGGGCGGCATCGACTTGGTCATCGAGGCTCTGGCCGTGACGGTAATGCCGATAGAGGTAAGCACCCAAGGCACCTGAAATCAGGAACAAACCGATTGCCAATGAAAGTTTGATCACAGGCGCAAGGTGCACACCGCTGCCGACGAGCACAAACACCAGAGTTTGCGGCAAATAACCTAGCAAGGTGCCAGAAAAAAAGTGCACCGGGCGAATGCTTGAAATACCCGCCAGCAGATTGGTCAGCAGATTGCTCCCCACTGGCAGCAATCGGATTAGTACCGTCATCGAAAATGGATAATTGTGAATGAAGCGGTCGAACCGCGCGGCGCGTTCACCTAGTCGCGCGCGCAATACGCCCTTACCAAAGAAACGTGCGTAACTGAAACTCAGGATCGATCCGGCCAGCGCCGCCAGCGCACCCAGCACGGTGCCGAGCAACACGCCTAACGCGCTGGTGCCAAATGCATACCCCGCCAAAAATGCCACCACCTGACGTGGCAAGCCGATCGCGGTAAACACCCCCCCCATCAGCAGGAACAGCCAGGCACCCTGCACGCCATGTCCGCGTACCCGAGCGTCAATCCAGGCTTCATTCACGCTGTTGCCAAGATCGCTGGCTTTAAACAGATAGCCCAGTAGCGCCAGACTAGCAATCAGCAGCAGCCCCTTGAGGATGACGCGCGCCTGCATCTACAGATCTGAATCCGGCTCGATCACGGGCAGCCGAATCCGCCGCTGCAACCAGGCCACGCCAAACAAATCGACAATGCCCACCCACAAGCGGTTATGCACGCCATATTTGGACGTGCCACGCTCACGCGCCCGATGATTCACCGGCACAGACACCACCGCCCCACCGTTACGCATCACCAGCGCGGGCAAGAAACGGTGCATGTGATCAAAATTCGGCAGCTGCAAAAACGTCTCACGGGCAAACACTTTCAGGCCGCAACCGGTGTCTGGCGTGTTGTCTTTCAGCATTCGTGAACGCACGCCATTGGCGATTTTCGACGACAGACGCCGCAGAAACGTATCGTTGCGCCGCGCTCGCCAACCCGCCAGCAATTCCAGATTGGCGGGTTGCGCAGGGTTTTCCAGTTGCGCCAGCAACGCGGGAATGTCCGCTGGATCATTCTGACCGTCACCGTCCAGCGTCGCGATCCACTCATAACGCGCTGCATTCACCCCGCTCGTCACCGCCCGGCTCTGCCCACACGACGCGTGATGCCGGATCACTCTCAGCATCGGAAACGCTGCTTTCAATGCAGTTAATCGCGCCTGCGTCGCATCGGTACTGCCGTCATTGACGTAAATAATTTCAAACGTGGTGTGAGCAGTTAAAGCCAGCGCGATTTCGCGTACCAGCGGTTCCACGTTGTCCTGTTCATTTTTGACGGGTACAACCACGGACACGCGACCGCAGTAGGCAAATTTAGGCATCGTTCTGGCTCAAACGCTGGGTGAAATGGCGGGGAATGCACAACAGGCGCTCATTCTAATTTATTTGCCCCAGCTTATTGAGCCAAGCTCGATTTATTGGTTTTGTGTTGCGGGTGGCTTGGTGTTTTGTCCAGTCTGCTATGACGGCTTGCCACAAACAACTGGACGAATCAGCGTAAATGGTTTTTCATGGCCTATCGGCACGGCGGACCAGGGGTTGCATACGTTTATGCCATTCAGGCCGTGTGAAACGGGTGATTCAGGAGACGCTCATGTTTAAAACTTTGCTACTTGTCGTGATCGCGCTGGTGGGTGTAGTGCTGGTTTACGCCGCTACCCTGCCTGCCAGCTTTCGGGTCGAACGCAGCCGTGTGATTAACGCGTCGCCCGAGATCGTGTTCGACCATATCAACCACCTGCCTGCCTGGCGCGACTGGTCGCCCTGGGAGCATAAGGATCCCGCGATGCAACGCACGCTCAACGGCCCGGAATCAGGGGTGGGCGCAGCTTATGCCTGGAAAGGCAACAAGGACGTGGGCGAAGGACGGATGGAAATAGTCGAATCAGTACCGTCATCACGTATCCGTATCAAGCTGGATTTCATCAGCCCGTTCGAAGCCCACAATCAGGTCGAATTCACGCTGACGCCATCTGACGGCGGCACTCGAGTAATATGGACAATGTCTGGGCCCAGCCCGTTTGTTTCACGTCTCATGGGTATTTTCATGGACATGGACGCGATGATCGGCAAGGACTTTGAAACAGGTCTCGCGTCGCTGGACACACTGTCACGAGATTAGTGCCCGGCAGTTCTCAGACGTGCGGCGTCACCGGCGGCAGCACTGACTCTGCAGCGGCTTCGACGGTGACAACGTCAAACTGCATCGTCGCCAGATCGGCCATGATGTAGGTTGGCGGCGCACCCACGCCCCCTACGGTTCCAGGATTGACCAGCCAGGTTGTCCCACCTTTGACCGTAATCACCTGCGCCACGCTGGATTTGTGATCATGGCCGCAGCACACCAGATCGTAATCCCCCGTGCAGGCAAGCGCCTGTGCATAGTGCGGGTAATGCACCAGAAACAGATTGCGGTCGGCCAGGGTAAATGCAGCATCCTGACCGTGGTAACGAATCACGCTATTGGGTTCGGCGGCGAGCCGGGTCATGTTGTAGAGGTCGCCGGTGTTGTTGCCGTGAATGACGTGCACAGGCAGTTCATATTTTTGCAGTACCCGCAGCGTGGTCGGCGCGACCACATCCCCACAATGCAGCACGGCTTCAGCGCCATGCGCCTTGGCGTGTTCGACAGCGGCACCCAGTAAACGACGGTTATCGTGCGAGTCGGAAAGGATGCAGACCTTCATCAGAACGCTGGCTTGTCCGCAGCGTTACGGTAGCGTTCGACGCCCGCGAGAATTTCTGCACGCGCGTCGTCCACGCCTACCCAGCCTTCAACTTTCACCCATTTACCTTTTTCAAGATCTTTGTAGTGCTCGAAAAAGTGTGAAATCTGCGCGAGCAGCATGGGGTTAAGGTCATTCGGCTCGGTCACATCCTTATACAAGCCACAGAGTTTTTCCACCGGCACCGCCAACAGCTTGGCATCCACGCCCGCCTCATCGGTCATTTTCAACATGCCCACCGGTCGGCAGCGCACCACCACCCCGGTCATCAGGGGAATCGGCGTAACCACCAGAACATCCACAGGATCGCCGTCTTCAGACAACGTGTGCGGAATGTAACCGTAGTTGCATGGGTAATGCATGGCGGTGGACATGAAGCGATCGACAAACATCGCGCCGGACTCTTTATCCACTTCGTATTTGATCGGTTCGCCATGGGCGGGAATTTCGATAACGACATTGAAATCGTCGGGTAGATTTTTGCCTGAGCTGACGCGATTAAGACTCATAAGAATAAAAAATAGACGTGAAAGAAGCAATTATACCGTTCGTCGCCTCGATGCTTGCCGAACTGACGCTGGAAAGCTTTTCAGGCACACAGCGTGATCTGAACTGGCGTAATTCAGGCTTCATATCCTTCGCGATGCGTCGCATTAATCGCGCGCAATAATTCACGAAACGGGATATTACGTTCGTGCTTTTTGAAAATCGGCATGAAAGCCAGGTCACCACCCTGCCCAGCTCCAGGATAGCTGCCCGATGTCATCGCAGTGTGCAATTCGCGCAGCATCGTATCCAGATCGTTGAGAAACGGGCTATAAGTCGCCGCTTCATCATCGTCATGCTCAAGGCAGGCGCGCAGTTCGTCTACTTCATAAACTGCCTCGTGGACAAAATCGATCAGTTGGTTGAAGTCTTTGGCATTTTTCATAGGGTTCCGATCATTGAAAAGCGATGATGCCAAGCATAGCGCAAAATAAAACAGGGGCATGCGCCCCTGTCTGGCTGAGCAAGACGATTCAGCGCTTGGCGGCGATTTCTTCCAGCCGACGCGCCTTGATCACCTGGCCGTTAAGGCCGGCATCCTTGGCGCTGCCACCATAAGCGACGACCATGAGCTGGCTGTAGTACAACACCGGAATGTTGAACTTGGTGCCGTAGGTCTTGTTGATCTGGCCCTGATAGATTTCGACGTTGGCCTGACACAGCGGGCACGGGGTGACGATCATTTCTGCGCCGTGGTCGTAGGCCGACTCGACGATGTCCTTGATCTGAGCCTGCGCTTTTTCCGGCTCGGAAAACGCCAGCGCGCCACCGCAGCAGGTGACTTTCATGTCGTAATCGGGGATCGCCTCAGCGCCCACCATGTCGACCATGTTGTCGAGATACATCGGGTTTTCAAACGACTCGCCATCCACACCGAACGGGCGGTTGGTCTGGCAGCCGACGTAGCCCGCGATCTTCACGCCTTCGAGCGGCTTGGTGACGTGCTTTTTCATTTCGTCAAAGCCAACGTCCTCGATCAGCACTTCGACCATATGGCGGATGTTGGGCATTTCGTTAATGGTCAGCCCGGCTTCTTTCAGCGCCTCGCGGGTGTCGGCCATCAGGGTGTCGGAATGCGACAGCCGCTCGCGCGTTTCGCGCGCGCCCAGCCAGCAGGCCGCACACGTCGCGACGATTTCCTGACCCGGCAGATTTTTTTCGGACAGCGCGAAGTTGCGCGCATTCATCACGTGGCGCGGCAGTTCGCCCGCCTCGGCGTAGCCGATGGATGCGCCGCAGCAGTTCCAGTCCGGGATTTCGGTGAGCTTGACGTCGAGCGTCTTGCACATGGCCTCAACCGAGGTGAGGTAGTTGGATGCCGATGCGCCTTTTTGCGACGAGCATCCGGGGTAAAACGCGTATTCATGTTTGGCCATATTGTTCTCCTCAGCTCGCCATTTTGGCGGCCTTGCGGCTGCGTTCGAGTTCGTAGGCTTTTTTCAGCATGGCCTGGATGCCTTTTTGATCCTTGCACTTATGACCGCCAAACAGCTCGAAGGGATTGAGTCGCTTGGCCAGCACCAGGCCAATGGCGACGTCTTTCATCTTCATGCCTTCCTTGATGCCTGCACCGAGACCGTTCTTGAAGTAGAGACCCATCGACAGCTTCAGTTCGTTGACGCGGCCGGTAGCGGTCGCATTTTTCCAGAACAGGCCGCTGAAGAAACGCGTCGCCTGCATCTTGGGTGCCATGCCGATGCGGTGCGCGTATTCGGCGATGCCATGCATGATGTGGGTGATCGGCAGCTTGCGCGGGCAGCGCACGATGCAGTTGTAGCAAGAAGTGCAGTTCCACATCGAGGTGGAGGTCAGCACTTCTTCGCGCTTGCCGGCGCGGATCATCATGAAGAGTTCCTGCGGCGGATGTTCCCACGCGCTCTGGAAGTTGGTCGGGCAGGAACCGGAGCAGACGCCGCATTGCATGCACATCTTCACCCAGTCGCCCATCTCGACCTGCTCTTCGATTTCCTTCAGGAAGTTGTTGCGGTACTTTTCCGCCAATGCCGTATTTGCGCTCATGGGGGTCTCCGGTTACATGCCTTTAAACGGGCTGGGGCCAACGGCGGCCAGCTCGGCGGCGTATTTATTAATCATCTCGGGCACCCGCTCGATGTCGGTGATAGCGACTTCGAGATCGCGCACACGCTCCGATTCCAGGTTCAACGTCTTCAGCGTGTCATCGATCTTCGACATCCGCACACGCCCAAGCTCGGAACCCTTGACGAAGTGGCACTGATATTCGTCGCCCGATTTGCAGCCCATCAGCATCACGCCGTCGTAACCGGCGTTCAGCGCGTCGGTAATCCAGATGGTGTTGACCGAACCCAAGCAGCGGATCGGAATGATGCGTACGAAAGCCGAGTACTCGTTGCGACTCATGCCCGCCATATCGAGCGCCGGGTAAGCGTCGTTCTCGCACGCGAGAATCAGGATGCGCGGCTTGTCGGAAAATTCGTCGGGAACATCGACCGCCTTGATCTGCGCGCCGACGCTGTTGACCGAGTAGTTCTCGAACGAGATCACCCGCACCGGGCAGGCACCCATGCAGGTACCGCAACGACGACACCGCGCTTCGTTGAATACGGGGAAGCGTTTCTCGTCTTCGTCGATGGCACCGAACGGGCATTCGACCGTACAGCGCTTGCACTGGGTGCAGCCTTCAAGACGCACTTTCGGGAACGACAAATCGCCCGAACGCGGATGGGCGGCGCGGCCGAGTTCGGCGTTTTCCAGCGCTTGAATCGCCTTCAGCGCCGAGCCGGTGGCATCTTCGCGCGCCTGTGCGATGTCCATCGGACGACGCACCGGGCCGGCCGTGTAGATACCGGTGCGGCGGGTTTCATACGGGAAGCAAATGAAGTGCGAATCGGTGAAACCCTGCTTCAGCTGCGGCACGTCCTTGCCCTGGCGGTAAGTCAGGTTGAGGATGGAAATCGGTTTGACTTCCACCGCGCCCTCTTCCGCCGCCACCGCAGGCGCGTCGATGTTGATGCCCGAATTCGGCACCTGACCGGTGGCGAGCACCACCAGATCCACATCCAGCATCGCGGCGTCTTTGTCGTCGAGAATCAGATCGTGGAATTTCACCGTGCTGGTAGCGCCGTTGGGCACCACTTCGGCGACTTTGCCCTTGGTAAAGATGACGCCTTTTTCCTGCGCGCTGCGGTAGAAATCCTCGCCATTACCCGGGGTGCGCAGGTCGGTGTAAATGATGGTGGTGTCCACCGCAGGATTGGCATCCTTGAAGTACATCGCCTGCTTGATGCTGGTGTTGCAGCAGACGCCCGAGCAGTAAGACAGATGCTCGCCGCTGGGGTCACGCTGGCCGGCGCACTGCACGAACACGACCGATTTCACCGGCTGATTGTCCGAGGGGCGACGCATTACGCCGTCGCCCGAGGCCGCCGCCAGCGCCAAGGCTTCGAGTCCGGCCTGATCGACCACGTTGGCCGATTTACCGCCGCCCAGATGCGGCAGCTTGTTCATGTCATACAGGGTGAAGCCGCTCGCCTGCACGATGGCGCCGATGTCTTCGGTGTGTGTCGCGCCCGATTCGGTCGCGATGTCCACCACGAAACGCCCCGGCGCACCGTCGGTCTTGGCCACCGTCGCATTGAGATACACCTTGATGTTGCTGTCGCCCAGCACCTGCGACACCAGCTCACCTACACCAGTATCGGCGGGCGATTTGTACGGCTCGTGCACGGGCACGCGCTTGTAGAGTCTGGCCGCCCAACCGCCCAACGCGCCAGTTTTTTCCACCAGCACCACCGGGTAACCGGTTTTGGAGGCTTCGATCGCCGTGGTCATGCCGGTGACGCCGCCACCCACCACCAGCAGCGTTTTGCTGCTGCCTGCTGCCGGGTTGGCGCTTGGCGCGGTCATGGCCTTGATTTCGGCGCAGCCCATGCGGATGTAGTCTTCCGCCATTTCCTGCGTGGTTTCGCGCGCCTCGTCGGTATCGGGACGAATCCAGATCACGCCTTCGCGCAGATTGGCACGTGCCACGGCGTTTTCAGGGAAGTAGAACGCTTCGGTTTTGGCGCGGCGCGAACAGGCGCCGATCATGACGTGGGTCACGCCTTCGTTGGCGATGTCGTTCTTGATCATTGCCACGCCGTCGGCATTGCACAGGAAGTCGTGCGTTTTCGCCATCGGCACCTTGCCGTCTTTTTGCGCGATCTTGACCAGCGCGTCGGCATCGAGCCGCTCGCCGAGTCCGCAGCCTTTGCAGATATACGCTGCAACTTTTACATCCGCCATTTCAAGCCTCCGCCTTTGCTACTTTGTTCACGACCTGGATGGCGCGCAGCGCCGCTGCGGTCGCCGACTGCACCGCCCGGTTCACGTCCAGCGCGTTCGATGCGCAGCCCGCGCCGAATACCGCACCGTTGGCCGGGTCGGCTTCAATGAAGCCGGACGAGTCCGCCACGATATTCATCGGAATATTCACGCCCTTGACCGACGGCTCCATGCCCACCGCCAGCACGACCAGATCGTGCGTCGTGGTGTAACGCTTGTAGCCTTCGGTGTTGACGCCGTGACAGATCGGATTGCCGCTCGTGTCTTCGGTGATCTTCGCCACTTTGGATTTGATGAAGCTGACCGAGGGATCGGCCTGGACTTTCTGATAGAAATCCTCGAAGCGATCGATCGCGCGGATATCGATGTAGTAGATGGTCGACTTGCCGTCTTCCGGGAATTTCTCGCGCACATAGTGCGTTTGCTTCAGCGACGCCATGCAGCAGATACGCGAACAGTGGCGCAGGTGGTTTTCGTCACGCGAACCGGCGCACTGGATGAAAGCGATGTTCTTCGCTTCCTTGCCGTCGCCAGGGCGCAGGATCTTGCCGCCAGTCGGGCCGTGAATATCGGCCAGGCGCTCGAACTCAACGCTGGTGATGACGTTTTTAAAACGGCCATAGCCATAGGGCTGAATCTTGGCCGCATCGTAAGGCTGCCAGCCGGTCGCCCAGATCACCGCGCCCGCCTTGACCGAGATCGTCTCTTCTTTCATGTCGAGATCAATCGCGCCGTATTTGCACGCCGCTTTGGCTTTGTCGGCATCGGCGCTGCCGATGATCGCCGGATCGAGTACATAACGCTGCGGGTAGGCCATCGCATTCGGCAGGAAAGCGGCTTTGTGCTTGCCCATGTTGTAGTTGAACGGATCGTCCACTTCCATCGACACCGCACGTTCGCAATCGCCGCAGCCGGTGCAGTTCTCGTTCACGTAGCGCGGCTTGACCTTGATCGTCGCCGTGTAATTGCCGGTCGCGCCTTCGAGGCCGGTCACCTCGGCCAGCGTCAACACACGGATGCGGGGATTGTTCTTGAGGCGGCGCTGGTTGATTTCCAGACCGCAGGTCGGGTGGCACAGCTTGGGAAAATAGCGGTAAAGCTGGGATGTCCGCCCGCCGAGCGCGGGGTTCTTTTCGACCAGGACGACATTCTTGCCGGTTTCGGCTGCCTCAAGCGCAGCGGTCATGCCGGAAATGCCGCCGCCCACCACGAGGATTGTCTCGTTGGTTGCAACGATGTCCGTCATTGTTTCCTCCATCCGATGGATGCTGATAATTTGGAACTGCCCGGAATTGCCTTCCGGGTAGCAGGGTTTTACCCCGAAATGAATCCCGGAAATGGTACTCCGAAGCCCCCGGTCGCTGCTATGTGTGCGACCGGAAACTTAATCGAAGTTTTCTATGTGGGAATAAGAGGGACTAGAAATCAGCGGCTGAGGCGCTGATTGAGAAACTGCATCACATCAGCATTGAACTGACCGTGCTCGCGTGCCTGGGCAAACGCATCGCGCGCGCCGTCGGGCTGACCCAGAGCTTCCAGTGATACGCCCAGGCCTAGCCACCAGCCACCACGCGTGGCGTCTTGAGCAAGGGCACGCCGGAAAGCCACCACGGCACCTTCATGCTGTCCGGTTCGCGCGAGAAGGGAGCCCATGAGCGCATGATCACTCGCGCGCGCAACCGACTGGCCTTGCGTCAGCGCTTGTATTGCCTCTGCAGATTGCCCTGTTTCGGCTAGTAACTTACCCAGTGCCAGCACCAACTGGAGATCATGGCTGAGTCTGAAGCCTTCTTTCAAAACCTCAATCGCGCTGGACGTCTCTCCGTTCTGCCGGTGTTGCTGCGCCCGCGCCAACCATACCTGGGTATCCACGACAGGTATTTTCTCGACAGGCAGCGTCACGCGATCAAACACCCTGGCAGGTGGTGCAACCGCCAGCACAGGGGTTGGTTGCAGCGCGGCCTTGGGTTTCAACGCGGGTGCAAGTCGGATAACCACAGGGTGCAGGTTTGTATCAAGCACTGGAACCGGCTTCAACACAGGCTCGACACGCGCAACAACGGGCTGAGGGCGCACCGGCTCTGCTGGCGCTACCGTACGGGATGAATCGACAACCGCCGGCGCGGCCCCTGGAACCAGCAGCCAGTGATTGGCTGCCCAACCCGCCACGCCAGCAGTGAGCAACACAGCCAAACCTGAGCCTAGCCGTCGCCATGGCAATCCGGGGGGCTCCGCCAAGAGTGGTATCGCATCGGGCGTAATCAAAACGGTGCTCTGAGTTCGTGCATCAAGGTCACGCAACATCTGGTTGATTGCGCTCATGTCACACTCCGTTTCTGAAACGCATATTCGTCGTCGTAATCAGCGCAGCCAACGTCTGCCACAGGCTTTGCGAGGCCGCTCGCGTCGCCAGCGTATCTCGTGCTGCCACCCTGACATGTCCCAGGCTGATTTGGCGCGCACCCTGCCCATAGGCCAGCATCATGGATTTGGCGGCAACGATATTCACCAGCCTCGGCAACCCGCGTGACACGCGATAGAGATATCGCAATGCGCTTGCACTGAACGGTAACGCGCCGGTTCCGCCGGCCATCCGGATACGGTGATCCAGATACGCCACCAGCTCCTGGCGTTGCAATGGCCGTAGCGTCATATGGAAGCTGACCCGAGTCAGCATCTGGCGGGTATCGAGCCGAGTCAGTCGCTGCATCAGCTCAGGTTGCCCAAACAACACCACTTGCAGCAGCTTGCGTTTTTCGGTTTCCAGGTTGGTGAGCAGGCGCACGGCCTCTAGCGTGCCTGCAGGCAAAGCCTGCGCCTCGTCGATCAACACCACAGCGCGTAGCCCCTGCTGCGCCAAGGCGATGAAATGCCGTTCCAGTTGATGCAATAAGGTTTCCTCTGTCCCCGAAGCAAGCAAACCAAATTCGAGCGAAATCGTTGCGTACAAGCCCCTGGCATCCAGTCCTGGATTCGGAATGAACGCGGCACGCATCGTATCCGGCAGGCTATTGAGCAAACGGCGCAAGACCAGGGTTTTCCCTGTGCCAACTTCGCCGCTGACCACGCTGAACCCTTCTCCGCCCAGCAGCGCATGATGCAGGGTTTCATGCGCATCCGCGTGGGTGCTGGCCGGGTAAAAAAACTGCGTATCGGGCGTCAAGCCAAACGGCAGTTCGCGCAGACCGAAATGGCTCCACCAAGTTATCTGGGCAGGGATCTGGTTCATCATTTTGGCGCGGGCAGTTGATAGCTTTCCAGACGTGCCTGCGCGGCCTGGGTATCCGCCACCCAGTCACTCTCATCGCGGATCAGTGTGGTTTTGATTAACACCACCAACTCACGTTTCTGGCTGGTCCGAGTGGTGTTGCCAAACAGTTGACCCAGTAGTGGTAAATCTCCCAGCCCGGGCACACGATTCTGGCTATCGTCATAGGTCTGATTCATCAGCCCGCCGATCGCCACGATGCGGCCATTTTTCAAGCGCACGATGCTGTCTGTTTCCGAAATGCTCGACGAGGCCAGCGGCAAGGTAAACACACCCAAATCGCCCAGATTCACGCTTTTGAGACGCTCTTTGACGTCACTGACTGAGGGTCGCACATGAAGGGTGATGTTGTCCGCGTCGTCGATCTGCGGCGTGACATCCAGCGCAATCCCCGAGAAAAACGGCTGCACGGAAATCGTCGGTGTCGTAATCGTGCTGGTGCCGCTGGTCGTGGTGGTGGTCGAGATTTCCGTTACAAAGAAATCATCCGTACCCACCTTGAGCACAGCTTTCTGGTTATTGGTTGTCGCAATACGCGGGCTCGACAGGACATGTACTGCCCCCTGGCTTTTAATCAGATTGATGACCGAGGCAAAATCCCCATCGTTGAACGCCAGCCCGAACAAACCTGCCACGCTCCCCACCGCACCGGGAATATTGCCCGACAGCGTCGTGCCCAGCGAACCCGTGATTGCCTGCCCCGCCAGACTCAAGGCATTCGCATTCGCCCCCATGGCCACGCGATACGTTGACCCGTCATCACGTAATTTGGCCCAGTTGATACCTGACTGATAGCCATCGTTCAGTTGAACCTCAAGAATTTTGGCTTCCAGCATCACCTGCCGCGTCACTGCCAGTTCCGAGGCCTTGAGAAATTTTTCCACCATCACATGATTTGCCGACGCCGCGCGCACGATGATGAGGCCGGACTGCGGGCTGACCACCACGCTGCCCGCATCGCCGGCCAGCATTTTCAGAGACGCGCTGACTTCATCCCAGTATTTCGAATCGGTTCGGGTTTGCAGGCTGCTGGTCTCCAGCGATTTTGACGCACTCGCTGCCGCATCAGCCGACCCGCCACCGCTGCCATTGCTCAGGCTGACCGAGCCGGACACCACGCGCGTGTCCGATGCACCCTTGCGCTGCATGGCAAGATAATTCAGGTGATACACCCGGGTTTACACTGCGGGCGACGGCACGATAATGCGTCGCCCCTGAATTTCGTAGTCGTAACCGTACAGCGCGCGGATCGATTCCATCGCCTCGGGCACGGTCACACTTTTAAGATCCAGTGTCAGCGTGCCACTCACGTCGGGGTGCACCATCATGCTCCAGGGCGTGCCATTCGCCATCCCCAGAAACACCTCATGTGCCTTGGCCTGATTGACGTTCAGATTGAATCGCGGCTCCGTGGGCTTGGTAACAACCATGCCGGGGTCACGTGCTGCTTCCAGAATGGCATCGCGCACAGCCTGGGTGGGCGCAGAAAGGGGGGCTACGCGGGTGTTTTCGGGTCGCTCTCCCTGCATGGCTCGCTGCCCCTCCAGCCCGGGAAAGTTTGCGCAGCCTGTCAATCCAGCAGAGAGCAGTGCAATCGCAAGTGTGTTTTTCATGGTGTAGTCCTTGTTCATCGAATTCGTTTCGTGGGGGCGACACTCACAGCGGTCGACTTCACAATGCGCGTACCCAGTAACCAGATCATCTGACGCCCCTGCTGGCTGGTTACAACAATATGGTCATCGCGAATGGCCTGTATCCGAACACCATCCACCTGATCGCCAATCCCGACCACGCGTCCGCCGTACCAGGCCACGGGGTGTCGGTTATCGTTGCGGATCCAGCTTAATTGCGACTCCACCGCAGGCGCATTCACCGCTGTCTGACTCAGGCTGGCAGGCGGCTGCATCGGATCAAACACGGCATGGGCTGTTGCCCACCCGCCCGCCAGCAACATCAGGCTGACTACCGTTACATGGTTGCCCATTGCTTCACCTCGTTTAACGTGGAAAGTCTTAGAAAAAGCACGATGTCGGGGTGCGATGCAGCATTCAGCGCCATCGCATGCCACTGGATAGACCAGGGAAGACGTTCGAGTGTTTCGACATAACGCGTCAACGCCGCATAACTCCCCTGCACTTTCAGCTCCATACTGTGCCGGTAAAACTGGGTCAAGGGGGCGGAAACAGGACCATCCGTCGGCTCAGATGGCGTCTTGAACAAAGGCTCGGGCGACAGGGTCGTCATCGCCACCAATTTCAATCCCGTCTGTGCATCCAGCAAGGATTTCAACGCTTCAACCATACGTTCAGGCGGAATCACGCCCCCTGCCCCGCTACGCAGATTCTGTTCAAGCGCATCGGCCTCCTTGTGCAAGGCTTTCAGTTCCTGAGCCTTGCGATCAAACAACTGTTCAGTCCGTGCGGCCAACTGCGCACTCATCGATTGCATCTCACGCTGAATCTCGTCATGGGCCTCAATCGCCTGCTCCTGGCGCTTGAGTGTGGGCTCAATGGCTCCCAGAAACAGCACACCAATCAATAACCCGGCAGCGGCAAGAAACGACAATAAACGCTCGCGAAAACTCAGCGCTTCGATGTGCATGGCCCATACCTGCCAACGTTGTTTCAAGGCTTCCATCATTGAGCCTCTTCTTTCGGGTTCACGCTGAACGCGACAGCGTGGAGACTGCCCGTTTCAGTCGCTGGACGCTCAATCTTCAACGCAGACAGCGGTAACTTCTGCAACGCAGATTGTTGCGACAGACGCTTCAGGTATTCCGGGATCTGTGCAGGGTTCAACGACCAGCCCTGAAGCCGGAACTGCTCCGCGTTGAACTCAATCGATGTCAACCAGACGCCCGGCACCTTCTCATGTGTGAGCGCAACCAGACGTTTCGAAAACAGGGTGGCATCCTGGTGTTTTGCCAGTTCTGCCTGAACCGTCTTCAGTTCAGTGAGCCGCTTTTTCTGTGCGGCGATTTCACGCATTTTCTGTTGTTCGGCAGCGACGGCATGGTCATCCGGCGGCACCTCAAGTGCATCGAGTCGGACACGCATATCGTCATGACGCGTCTGCAAATCGGTCAGCTGGCTTTGAATGCTGCGCTCGCCCACCATGACGTAAGCAGACAATGCCCCCCCCAGAACCAGTATCCCCAAGAGGTAGCTCGCCATGGTGGCAGCGGAAAATGCAACTTTCTGTGACAGTAGTTGCGGATTCAGTAGATTGATTTGCTGGCTCATAAGGCTACCGCCTCTCGTCGTAGTGCACCACCCAGTGCAAACCAGCAACGTGCCATCTCAGCCGGGGCAGCCGGAATCGTATTGCCAAGCACCTGGGATAAATCCGCCCAGCTCACTGGCAGATTAATTTGTTCGCTGAGCAGCTGAGGCAACTCAGGCACCTCTACCGTAGGTGACACCAGCAAATGATCGATCATCCAGTTGGCATACTGCCGATCAATGAAATCGAGACTGCGACCCAGTTCTTGTGCAAGCTTGTCGAATTCGGGCGCGCCCGCCTCTACAGCCCTTCCGGAAGCGACGGCAGAGCATTCGAAACGGCGATAAAAACTCAGCTCACCGTCGCGCACAATCGTAAGCAATCCCCCCTGCGGGGTAATCGATAACAGTGCGATGGTGCTGCCTGGCGTTTCAAACAGCCTGGCCAGATTGCGCTGTGCAAGCTCCGGGATATCCACCACGGCTAGCGGTACGTTGGCTCGTTCGGCGAGCTGGATGGTTTGCCGGATCAACTGGTTATGCGCAACAACGGCAAGCAGCTTGCCTGATGCAGCCGAATCCAGCTGGACAATATCCACCGTAACGTCATCAATGTGATGCTCGATTTGATCCTTGATCTGCCAACGCACCGCCATTTTCAGTTCCTCGGGCGGCACTGCGGGTGCATCCAGCGGAATCAGTTGATAGTCCCCCATCGTCAGCACCACGCTGATGGGCACGGGAGACTGGGCAAATCGCGACCAGGCTTTTTCCGAGCTCGCTGAGTCATCACGCGTCGTGCACGACGTCAGCGCAGGATGCTGATCGCGCCAGTGAATTTCTGCCGATGACAGGCCAGCAGGTCCTTGCTGGATCGCGAGATATCCGAGTTCCTGTTTGCGCTTGAATTTTTTGAACACGCTGGCCTCCAAAGGCTCGATCTACAGCCAGTGTAGTGATGAGACCTTGGGGTTGAAGCCGCAATTAGCGGCTGAAAACGGCAGCTTTTCTGCGCTCGACGTAGTCCGGGCTGCTCTCAATGCCAAAGCTGGCCGTGGCGGCAACCTGATACACGCCTACCGTACCATCGGCATTCGGCACGCCGTTGCAGGTGACCACAACATTAAAGGGGCGCAACGAAGTTCCCGGGGGTAACAACAGCGGCGTGCTGGCTGCGCAAACAGGAGCTGGCCCACGCATCACGCGATAGCCTCCCCACTCCAACCCGGCCTGCGCTGCCAGTTCAGCATCGCGCATCATGCGTTCAAGCTGCTGGTTACTCGACTGCCCGCTGAGAATGCTGGCCGAAAATGCGGCCAAACCGGCCAGCACAACCACCAGCACAATCGCGGCAACCAGTGCGAATCCTTGCTGCTTCATGGCAATGCCTCGACCTTGACCGCGTGGTATAGATTCAGCACGTCGCCGCTGTCGCGCAAGGTCAGCAATAGCGATAGCACCTGCGCCCGGCTGCGGGTGCCGACGGTCACCATCGCACTGCAGGCTGCTATCCGTTCAGCCACCAAATCATTTTGTGCCCCTGCCAGGGGTGAAGCTGCCGCGTTGGTTGGTTGCGCTGCCTGCACGGCATACCCGCTGTAGCGCCGCAATTCGCCATTGGCCGGATTACAGAAATAGGTAATGGGCGTCGTCGCAATCTGAAAACGGTGCGCAGGATTCGGCGCGGGATCGGTCAGATAGGTATGCGCCGCGTGCGAGACCGTAGCCACATTGCCGCCCGCGCCGGTATACGCGGCACGCACACCGGGGTTCGCACCTGTCCATACGCTGCCGAGATGGCTATTCACTACAACCCAGTCCCCTGCCGCCGTCGATACATTGAAGCCGGGAACATCGAAGCTGTTCGTGCCGTCATTTAGCGCATTGCCCGGGATCGCGCTGCGATAACGACCTTCCGCGCGCACCGGCAAGGATTCAATGAAGAACCCTCCCCCGGGTGGCAAATTGACACGCACACTGTTCGGAACGGCACGTCCCATTTCCTGGCCAATTTTCAGCATGGCCAGTTGCCCCGATTCAGCCAGATCGCTACGCCGCTCCATATCAAAATATCCAGCAATCGGGCCGCGCAGAAAAATCGCCGACGCGCCCGCCAGGATCGCCAGCAGCGTGATCGCAATCACCATTTCAACCAGCGAGAAGCCGTGTTGAACGCGTGCAATCATGGTCATGTATTCGGTGCGTAACGCACACGCAGCCCTTGCAACTGGATCGCCCTGCCCGCAGGCGGTGTCACGGTCACGGTCACCAACAAGCGGTCTGCTGCGGGGATGCCTGCCAGTGCACCGGCAGCGGCCACCCGCACAGCTGCGCGGTAACCAGGCACCGGGGTGCCGTCGGGCAACACCACCGGGTTGGCGGTGTAATTGTGATAATCGTTGGTGTTGTCAAAAGGCAGCGCGCCTCCGCGCATTTCACCTGCCTCTGGGGTCATAGCTGTTTCCTGCACTGCGCATCCCGCAGCATTCGCAGCCGTTGGCGCGGTCGGATCATCCGGGTCGCAAAAGGTAAACGGCTGCGCCAAAATTTCCTGCATCAGGGCGGAGGCAATCGCCTGTGCCTGCTGCTCGGGCAACAAGGTTGCTGCATTGCGCGACATGCTGCTCATCACCGACAGCATGGCCGACGAGGCAATGCCGACAATGATGATGAACGCCAGCACTTCAATCAGGCTGAAACCGGCTTGCCACGGTTTACCGTACATAGCCCGTTTCCCGCTCAACCAGAATCGCAGGGGCGCTCCCCACCACAATCGGCGCAACAATATTGGGTACGCCAGCTCCTGTGAACCGTAGCGCAACGCCAGGCGTGATTCCCACCCCAGCGGGTGGCGTCACCACATAAGGCACTCCCTCTCCGGCGCGCACCACAGGCTGGCTGCACGCAGCCCCTGCATTGGGGGTATAGCTGAGCGTCAGGGTCGTAGCAGTGGTAGTCGCACACACTTGACGATTTTTTGCCAGCGCCAGTTTTTGCGCATATCGCAGGGCGGTGCGCACCTCGGCCGCCGCACCATGGGAGTCAAAGGCATCTCGATTGGTCATCCGGGGAACCGCCACCGCAGCGAGGATGCCCATCAGTACCAATACCGTCACCAGCTCCACCAAGGTAAAACCGCTGCAAGCGCAGCGGTTTTTCAGTATCTGACCCTGACGGGACATCACGGACTCAACAGCCAGTGGTAACGATCGTACTCACAGTAGGTGCAGCGTTTGCTGCGGGTGCTGTGTAAGTGAAGCTGCAATTGGCCACAGCCGATCCGCCGTTAACACGCACCGTCAAGACCGCACCTGCTGCGCCGCCCCCGCCAGTAGTCGAGTAGCCTTCTGCCGTCAGCGCAGCTGCCGTTGCAGGAAAGGTTGTTGTCAGACCCGCCGCGTTGATGATGCCATTCAGGTTGGCAGTCGGGTATGCATTGATCATAGTCAAGCGTCCGGACTCCGTACAAATGTTGGCTACGTTGTTGGCTGGGTTCGGCCCGGTGCCGCCACCGGGACATGCAATCGTATCCGCGACCCCGCCGCGTGCCAACGCAGTACCATGGATCAACGCAGCAGCGGATTGCACCGCACCCCGGGCAGCATTGAGCTTGGCAATGCGCGCATCACGCTGCACATTGGTAAAGCGCGGTAGCGCTACTGCCGACAACACACCGAGAATCACGATCACCACGATGAGTTCGATCATGGTAAAGCCCGTCATCCGGTGAAACTTGTAATCCTTATTCATTGAAGTTCTCCTTGAAAACGAAAAATACTGCTCGTTACCAAGAGAAGTATCGGCGGCGCCCCGGCTTCCTGAATGCCAGAACAAACCCACAAAAACCCGCTATTTCCCAAACAGGCTTACATCGCCTTCGAACCCATATCCCATATGGGCAGAAACACTCCCAGCGCCAGCACCAGCACCATCGCACCCAGCGCAGAAATCAGAATGGGTTCGATCTGCTGTGACAAAGTGGATATCTCGTATTCAATTTCCTGTTCGTACATTTCGGCGATTTCCTGCAGTAGGTTGTCGAGATCGCCGGTTTCTTCGCCCACGGCAATCATTTGCAACACTACCGGGGTAAACACGCCCGCCAGCGTGGCGCTGCGCAGCAGAGGTTCGCCACGCTCCACCCCTTCACGCATAGCACCGATTTTTTCGGCGATATATTTGTTGTCCGCCACCGACGACACCACCCCCAGCACCTGCAAAACCGGCACACCTGCGCGCGCGGCCAGTGCAAAGCTGCGGGAGAAGCGCGCCAGCGCCGATTTGCGGAGAATTTTGCCGATGATCGGCAGGCGCAACTTAAAGCGATCCCAGCGGTAACCCCCAGACTCGCTGTGGATCCAATTGCGAAACGCCAGCAAGGCGGCACCTGCACCCATCACGAGTAGATGGATATAGTCGCGGGTAAATTCCGACATGCCAATCAGCATGCGGGTCATGATGGGCAGTTCGGTGTTCATGCCCGCATACACTTTGGCAAACGCGGGTATCACCCAAAGATTGATCACGGCAACCGCAACAATCAGCGCAATAATGACAAACATCGGGTAGCGCACGGCTCCCTTGATCATTTCGCGTGACCGCCGCTCAAAATCCAGATGGCTGGCCAGCCGATCGAGCACGCTATCGAGACGACCGGTCATTTCGCCCACCCGGATCATCGACAGATAAAAGTTATCAAATATGTTGGGGTGTCGTGCCATGCCTGCCGACAGCTCACGTCCTTGCCCCAGACTGTCATTGAGATCAGTCAGCACGCGGCCAAACGCTGGATTGACGCTGGCATCCCGCAAGCTGACCAGTGCGCGCATAATCGGCACACCAGATTTCAGCAGGGTAAACAACTGCCGTGAAAACAGTTGCAATTCCACCAGGTCGATCTTGGCAGGTTTGTTCTTTCCCAAGATATCACCCAGTTTGAACTCAACTGGCTCGGGCAGTTTTTGAATCGCCACCGGCACCATTCCCATGGCCAACAGATAATCTGCGATTTCATTCGCAGCGCTGCCTTCCTGGCGGCCTGATTGCAACTCACCACGCACATTGCGTGCTTTATATAGAAAGAGTGGCATCAGTCGTCGCTCTGGTTATCCAGTTTCAGGGCTTCAGATAGGGTGATGCTGCCTTCGCGCGCCAACGCCAATGCGTTGTCGATCAGACGCTGGCCTGCCAACGCTCTGACTGCTTCATCGAGAAACACTTGGGGGTCTGGCTGATTCGCCGCCTGCGCAAGGGCGGGCGTCATTTCCAGCATCTCGTACACTGCCCTGCGGCCCCGGTAGCCTGTCTGGTTACACTGAGGACAGCCAGCACCGCGCTGATACTGACCCCCTTCAGGAAATCCCTTGAGACGCAACCAGGCTGTTTCCTGCGCGTCGGGTTGATGGGGCTGCGCACAGTGTGGGCAGATCTTTCTCACCAGACGCTGCGCAATGACGGCCTGCAAGGCGGTTGCCACCATAAAACGCGGTGTACCCATATCCAGCAAACGCACCGGTGTGCTCACGGCATCGTTGGTATGCAGCGTGGAAAACACAAGGTGACCTGTCATGGCGGCGCGCAGGCCGATGTTGGCTGTTTCGCTGTCACGCATTTCGCCGATCAGCACCACATCAGGGTCTTGCCGCAGAATGGAACGCAGCGCGCGCGAAAAACTCATGTCGATTTTTTCGTTGGCCTGCACCTGCATGATGCCGGGCAAGCGGTATTCCACCGGGTCTTCAACGGTAATAATCTTGCGATCAATGCTGTTCAGACTCGCAAGCGAGGCGTACAGAGATGTTGTTTTTCCACTGCCAGTGGGCCCTGTCACCAGTACTAGCCCGTTAGGACGCGCAATGATGGCGCGATAGCGCGCCAGCATGGCGGACGGCATGTCGATCCGGCCCAAATCCAGCATGCCTGCGTCGGTCGCCAGCAGCCGCATGACAATCGATTCACCGTATTGAGTTGGCAGGGTAGACAAACGCACATCGAGTGGCTTGCCCTTGATGACGAGCCGGAAGCGTCCATCCTGCGGCAAGCGTTTCTCGGAAATATCCAGCCCGGAAACAATCTTCAGGCGCATCGACAGGGCGGCGGCGACTGCCAGTTCAGCCTCTGTCTGCAAATGCAGTGCGCCGTCAATACGGAAACGGATCACCAGCTTGTGTTCTTGGGGCTCGATATGGATGTCCGACGCACGTACCTGCAAGGCATCCTCGAATAGCGTCTGGATCATCCGGACCACGGGTGCATCAGGCGAGCCCGGCTCGACTTTCAGCGCATCCATTGCGCCGCCGTCTTCCTTCAGCGATTGTTCAAGCTCTTTGGCGTAACCGGCGATTTCCTCTGTGCGTCGGTAAAACCGGTCATACGCCGTCAACAAATCCTGCTCGGACACCACGACAATATCAATGTCGCGTTGCGCCAGGTGGATGATTTCGTCGTAGGCGAACAAATCGCCGGGATCCGCCATACCCACTACCAGAATCTGGCCCTTCAGCATCAGTGGAATAACGCGCAGCCGTCGCGCATTGGCCTCGCTCAACAGGCGCAATGCCACCGCGTCTGGGGGGGTCTGCTTAAGATCAACGTAGGCAATCCCCAACTGGCTGGACAACGCCTGTGCAATCCCAATCTCGGTGACCAGGCCAGAGGCCACCAGCACTTTACCCAGTCGCTGACCACTGCTTTTTTGTTCGTTCAGCGCCTTTTCAAGCTGGGCTTCTGAAATCAGTTTCTCTTTGACCAGTATGTCGCCAAGGCGGATTTTTTGAGGGCGGTACATATAGCAGCACGGGTAATTGCGATAACTGTGATTCGGCAGCTTGCCCCAGCAATGAAGAGGGCACGGCAACATAAAATCGAGGCGCCGCCAATGCCGTAAAATGGCGGTTTTGTCCAACGGCTCGCTC
Source organism: Thiobacillus sp. (assembly GCA_040080645.1). GTDB lineage: Bacteria > Pseudomonadota > Gammaproteobacteria > Burkholderiales > Thiobacillaceae > Thiobacillus. The sequence goes on along the minus strand of JBEBIA010000002.1, from coordinate 142,735 downwards.
ATGTCTCGCCAGATTCTCGTTACCTCCGCCCTGCCCTACGCTAACGGCAGCATTCATCTCGGCCATCTGGTTGAATATGTCCAGACCGACATCTGGGTGCGATTCCAGAAAATGCGTGGCCACGACTGCCGCTATATGTGCGCCGACGACACCCACGGCACCGCAATCATGCTGCGCGCGGAAAAAGAAGGCATCACGCCTGAAACGCTGATCGGCCGGGTGTGGGACGAACACACGCGTGACTTCGCCGGGTTTCACATCGGTTTCGATCATTACTACTCGACGCATTCGGACGAAAACCGCGCGCTGGCTTCAAAGATTTATCTGGCGCTGAAGGACGCTGGTCTGATCGACGTCAAGACCATCGCCCAGCTTTACGACCCGGTTAAAAACCTCTTCCTGCCCGACCGCTTCATCAAGGGCGAATGCCCCAAGTGCGGTGCGCTCGATCAGTACGGCGACAACTGCGAAGTCTGCGGCGCGACCTATAGCCCGACCGAGCTGAAAAATCCGGTGTCGGCGGTGTCGGGCGCGACGCCGGTGCACAAGGATTCAGAACATTATTTCTTCAAACTTGGCGACTGCGAAACCTTTCTGCGTGAATGGACGACTTCGGGCGCGCTGCAAAGCGAAGCCGCCAACAAGATGCAGGAATGGTTTGCCTCGGGTCTGAACAACTGGGACATCAGCCGCGACGCGCCCTATTTCGGCTTCGAGATTCCCGGCGCACCGGGCAAGTATTTCTACGTCTGGCTCGATGCGCCGGTCGGCTACATGGCGAGCTTCGCCAAGTACGCCGCCGACAATGGCCTCGATTTCGACGCCTGGTGGGGCGTGGATTCGAAAACAGAACTGGTACACTTCATCGGCAAGGACATCCTGTATTTCCACGCGCTGTTCTGGCCAGCGATGCTGAAGTTCTCCGGCCATCGTTTGCCGACGGCGGTGTACGCACACGGTTTCCTGACCGTCAACGGCCAGAAAATGTCGAAGTCGCGCGGCACCTTCATCACCGCCGCCAGCTACCTTGATGCCGGACTCAATCCGGAATGGCTGCGCTATTACTACGCCGCCAAACTCAACGGCAGTATGGAAGACATCGACCTCAACCTCGACGATTTCATCGCACGGGTGAATTCTGATCTGGTCGGTAAGTTCATCAACATCGCCAGCCGCACCGCCGGCTTCATTTCCAAGCTGTTCAATGGAAAACTCTTACCGCTTGCCGGAGAGTTCATATCAGCACGAGAACTTGATACGGAAACTGAATTACTAGACGCGGGGGACGAGATTGCTCGCGCCTATGATGATCGTGACTATAGTCGCGCAGTACGAAAAATCATGGCGTTGGCCGACATCGCAAACCAGTACGTTAATGATTTCAAACCTTGGGAACTAGCTAAAACGCCTGGCCAGGAAGGTCGCCTGCATATGGTTTGCAGTGCTTCGCTGAAGTATTTTGCCATTTTGACTGCGTACCTAAAGCCTATTCTCCCCAAACTTGCTGAGCAGGTTGAGACCAATCTCTTCGGTGTGCAACTTAGATGGGACAACCTAGCCTCTTTGCCACTTGAGAACATACAACCCTACCAGCATCTGATGACCCGTATCGACCCCAAATCCATCGAAGCCATGGTTGACGCCAACAAGCAGAATCTTGAACCCACCCCGGCCCCCGCGCCGGTGCGCCATGCCGAAGCACAAACACACGCCGTGCAGCCTGCGGCTGCTGCCCCGGTAGCCGAAACGATCAGCATCGACGACTTCGCCAAGATCGACCTGCGCATCGCGCGCATCGCCAACGCGGAACACGTCGAAGGCGCCGATAAGCTGCTGCGGTTGACGCTCGACCTCGGCGAACTCGGCACGCGCCAGGTGTTTGCCGGCATCAAGTCGGCCTATGCGCCGGAAGCGCTGGTGGGACGCCTCACTGTGATGGTCGCCAATCTCGCTCCGCGCAAGATGAAGTTCGGCATGAGCGAGGGCATGGTGCTTGCCGCCTCTGGCGACGCGCCCGGCCTCTTCATCCTGTCGCCCGACAGCGGCGCGCAGCCGGGCATGAAAGTGAAATGAGCGTGAAAACCCTGCGCCTGGTCATTCATGGCCGCATGTAGGGCGTGTGGTTTCGCATACGATTCCGCATGGGCTTTAGCCCATAGTGGATCGGAGTCCTTTAGGGCGAGTCGATGCGGCAAAAAACCGCGCAAATCGGCTTACAACGACTTCGAGAAGAGAAGCGGCCTGCTGTTTAACGCTTTCCGTGCGCTGGATTCAGGCAAAAAAATGCCCGACTCTTTCTGGAGTCGGGCTGAGTTATCCACCAAAGGAGGAGGATTGGAGGAGACAACACTGAGTGGTTATTGCAACCCCTCAAGCGTTATAAGAATTTTCTAATATTACGGTATAGCTGTCAACACCTTTCTTCAGCAAAAGTGTCGGATAGTACAAATTTGTCAGTTCTCACTGGGCATCACTAAAAATCCTGGCGCTTAGTACTCCACTTGTACGGCGTCCGGCTTGAGCCAGCCCCCCAGAGACTCTAGCAAGCGGTCATCCAGCCGAACCCGCCAACCCTCACCCAGGCGCACGCGACACCGCGCCTGCTTCGCTTGGAAATCTACCCAGACCGGGCATCCACCTTCGTGTGCCTTATAGGGTGCGAGTAGCTCGGCAAGCTTGTTGCCACTGCCGGGGTGATCGTGGCACAGGCCGTTACAGACCAGCCGTAGTGCCTTGGCAAAGCGGGTGCGCGCACCCGCCAGGTCGTAAATGGCATCCGCCGTCACCCGCACGCCGCCGGAATAGTCGTCGCGGCTGACTTTTCCTTCGATCACCAGCAGGGTGTCGTCTTTCAGCAGATGCCGGTTCAACTCGTAGAGCTCGTTGAAAATCACTACCTCGACCTGCGCGGTGGCGTCGTCCAGCAGCAGGATCAGCATCTTGCCGCGCCGCGTCATCTGGGTGCGCAGCGCGATCACGATGCCCGCTAGCATCACCAGATCGCGCGACGGCTCCAGGCTGTCGAGCTGGCGCTTGGCAAACTGTGAGACTTCGGCCAGATACGAAGTAAACGGGTGGCCGCTGAAAAAATAGCCGAGCGCCGATTTTTCCTGCAGGAGTTTTTCCTGTTCCGGCCAGTACGGCACGTCGATCAGCGCTTCGCCGCCTTCCAGCGCCTCGCCGAACAGCCCGACCTGACCGCCGCTGCGCGCCGCGCGGTCGGCGGTTTCCAGCGCCGCGCCGACCGAAGCCAGCAGGCTGGCGCGGTGTGGATTGATCGTGTCGAACGCGCCCGCTTTCACCAGCGCCTCCAGCACGCGGCGGTTGAGATAGCGCTTGTCCACGCGGCGGGTTAAATCGAACAAGCCTTTGTACGCCCCGTGGGCGTCGCGCTCGGCGACGATGGCACCAATCGCCGCTTCGCCGCTGCCCTTGATCGCACCGAGGCCGTAGCGGATTTCGCTTTGCGATACCGGCTCGAAGCGGTACAGCGACCGGTTGATATCGGGCGGCAGCATCGTCAGGCCATTGGCGCGGCAGTCTTCATAAAAAATCCGCACCTTGTCGGTGTCCGACATTTCCGACGACATCGTCGCCGCCATGAACTCCGCCGGGTAATACGCCTTGAGCCAGGCGGTGTGATAGGCGATCAGCGCATACGCTGCCGAGTGCGATTTGTTGAACCCGTATTCGGCGAATTTTTCCATCAGGTCAAACAGGCGCCCGGCGACTTTGTCATCGACGCCGCGCTGCTTGGCACCGTCGAGAAAAATCGCCCGCTGCTCGGCCATTTCTTCGGCTTTTTTCTTGCCCATCGCACGCCGCAGCAAGTCGGCGCCGCCGAGGCTGTAGCCCGCCAGAATCTGCGCCACCAGCATCACCTGTTCCTGGTAGACGATGATGCCGTAGGTCGATTTCAGCACCGGTTCGAGGTCGGGGTGGAAATACTCGGGTTTCTGCTTGCCCTGTTTGCGCGCGATAAAATCGTCCACCATGCCGGAGCCGAGCGGCCCGGGGCGATTCAACGCCATCAGCGCGATGATGTCTTCGAAGCAGTCGCCCTTGAGTTTCTTTTCCAAGTCTTTGGCCGAGCGCGATTCGGACTGGAAGACTGCCGTGGTGTTGCCGTCGGCGAACAGCTTGTACACCGCGCGGTCGTCGAGCGGCAGGTCTTCCAGACGGAAGTTTGCGCGGTCGTCATGCCGCTGCACAAAGCGCACCGCCTCGGCCAGAATCGTCAGCGTGCGCAGGCCGAGAAAGTCGAATTTCACCAGCCCGATTGCTTCGACGTCGTCCTTGTCGAATTGCGATACGGCTGAGTCCGACCCTTCGGCCTGATACAGCGGGCAGAAATCAGTCAGTCTACCCGGCGCGATCAATACACCGCCCGCGTGCATACCGACGTTGCGGGTGATGCCCTCGAGTTTTTCCGCGAGCGGCAGCAGTTCGGCCAGTTCTTCTTCGGCCGCAGCACGCTCGTCGATCTGCGGTTCCTTCTCGCGCGCCTCGGCGAGCGAGATGCCCAGTTCGTTGGGCACCAGTTTCACGAATTTGTCGACGAACAGATACGGCAAATCAAGCACACGCCCGACGTCGCGCAGCACCGCTTTCGCCGCCATGGTGCCGAAGGTGGCGATTTGCGACACCGCCGCATGGCCGTATCGGTCCTTCACATACTGGATCACGCGGTCACGCCCATCCTGACAGAAGTCGATATCGAAGTCAGGCATCGATACCCGCTCGGGGTTGAGGAAACGCTCGAACAGCAGGTCGTAAGCAAGCGGATCGAGATCGGTAATGCCGAGGCTGTAGGCCACCAGCGAGCCCGCGCCGGAGCCGCGCCCCGGCCCGACCGGCACACCGTTGTTCTTGGCCCAGTTGATGAAGTCAGCCACGATCAGAAAATAGCCGGGGAAACCCATCTGGATAATCGTGCCCAGTTCGAATTCCAGCCGCGTGGTGTATTCGGGCAGCTTTTCGGCGCGCACAACTTCGTCTGGATACAGGCTCGCCATGCGGAGCGCCAGCCCGTCGTGCGAGCGTTGGCGCATGTAGGCGTCTAGGCTCATGCCATCGGGCGTGGGGAAATCGGGCAGCTTGCTCTTGCCGAGTTCCAGCGTGAGATTACAGCGCTTGGCGATTTCCACGCTGTTGGCGAGCGCCTCGGGCAAATCGGCAAACAACGCCGCCATCTCGTCCGGCGTTTTGAAATACTGCTCGGCGGTAAACGGGCGCGGACGGCGCGGGTCGCCCAGCATCATGCCTTCGGCAATACAGATACGCGCTTCATGCGCCTTGAAATCGTCCGCCGCCAGGAACTGGATCGGATGCGTCGCAACCGACGGCAGATTCAGGGCCGCGCCTATCCCCAGCAGGCCATCGATCAGCCGTTCGGCATGGGACTGGCCATAGCGTTGCAATTCCAGATAGTAGCGCCCGGGAAACAGGGCTGCCCACTGTTCAGCTTCGCTGCGTGCGACACCCGCTTTGTCATCGAGCAGCGCCTGTGCCACGCTGCCCATTTCGCCGCCCGACAAGGCCAGCAGGCCTTCCGTACCGTCCGCCAGCCAGGCGGGGGCGATTTCTGCACGCCCACGATAGCTGTTTTCCTGATACGCCCGGGAAAGCAGTTCGCACAAGCGTCGGTAGCCTTCACGATGCTGCACCAGCAGTAGCAACCGTGACGCCCGATTGCGGTCTGCCGCATTGCTCATCCACACGTCGCAGCCAAACACCGGTTTGATGCCCGCCTCACGCGCCTTGCGGTAAAACTTCACCCAGCCAAACGTGTTCGATAAATCGGTCAGCGCGAGTCCCGGCATGTCCACCGCACACGCGCGTTTGACCGCCTCGCCCACGCGCACCAGCCCGTCCGACACGGAATACTCGGTATGCAGGCGGAGGTGAATAAAGCGGGGATCAGTCATGGCAAACAGCTGGGAGTCAGGACGTCATTTTACCGCTGCGTAGCGGTGGCATGGCAAAACAAAAGGCAGCCGAAGCTGCCTTTTTGTTCAAACCATCACACGTCATGTACTCACAAACATCCTGAAGGACACGCTGTGGCGTAAAGCCGATCAGTCGGCCACAAAATGTTCAATTGGCGCGGCGCTTGAATTCGTTGGTGCGGGTATCGATCTCGATCATGTCGCCAATATCGACAAAAGCCGCGACCGGCAGCTCGAAACCGGTGGGCTTGATACGGGCGGGCTTCATCACCTTGCCGGAAGTGTCGCCGCGGACTGCGGGCTCGGTGTATTCGACTTCACGCACCACCGTGGTCGGCATATCAACCGAAATCGCCTTGCCATCGTAGAACACCACTTCGAGCGGCATGCCATCGTCGAGGTAATTCAGCGCGTCGCCAAGGTTCTCGGCTTCGATTTCGTACTGGTTGTAGTCGGCGTCCATGAACACATACAGCGGATCAGCAAAATAAGAATAGGTACATTCTTTGCGATCCAGCGACACCATTTCGAATTTATCGTCCGCGCGATACACGGTTTCAGTGCCGGAACCGTTCAACAGGTTCTTCAGCTTCATCTTCACCACCGACGAGTTGCGGCCGGATTTGGAGAATTCGGCCTTGACGACGACCATCGGGTCTTGACCAATCATCACGACGTTGCCGGCGCGGAGTTCCTGAGCGATTTTCATGGACGGGTTCCTGCTGCGCGCGCCAAAACCAGTTGACGCGCTAAGGGTTTGAGAAAGCGCGAGATTTTAACCGATTTTCGGCAAACTCCGCCAGCGCCCCGGCAAGCTCGGGCAATTGCGCCATCTCAGCCTGCCAGCTGACGGCGTGGCGCGCCAACACCGTGCGGGTCGTCTGCAGCGCAGCCCAGCAGGCGGCCATCTCTGGCGCATCCGGCACCCCATTCCAGCGCTGCCAGCAGTCGGTCACGGCTTGCGCCACCTCAGGCGGCAAGCGCGCGACATACAAAGCCAGCAAAGCGTTCAGTTTATCGACATGCGCCGATGCCGCTTGCGGATACGCCTGCCACACCAAGGGGCGAGCCGCCCACTGCGCCCGTACGCACGAATCTTCGCCACGCACAAAATTGAGATCGCACGCCCACAGCAAAGCGTCGTATTCGTCCTGGCGCACAAACGGCAATACATGAACCGTCAGTGCCCCCCTTCGCACCACATCACCCACCTGCAATCCCGGTTGATCCAGCCAGGCGGCCAGTTGCGGCACAATGCGGCCTTCGGGCACCAGCACGCTCACACGCACATCGCCGCCCGACCATGCTGCCAGCAGCGCTTCCAGCACCTGGGTTTCGTAAGCGAATAAAGAAATGCGCCATTCGTCAGGTTCTGCCACAGGCAAGCCGAGGCGCGCCCAATAGGCATCCATACCCGATGCTTGAAACTTCGCACAGCGTGTCAATAAATCGTGTTCACGCAGCAGGCCACCGGTTTGCGGGTCATACCCTGGGAAAAAGAAATACTTGGTCAACGGCAAGCGTGGGTGCGGCGAAGGCAAACCATGGTGGCTTGCCACCCAGGATTCCGCGCTCAGGTATTCCAGATTGATCCACACGGGCGCTGACGTTTGAGCCGACATCGTGGCCATCGTAGTCTCCGGCAGCACGCAACCAAACGCCTCCACCACCACCTCGGCGGGGGCGACGGGTGAGCCATTCAGTGGCCACGCGCGTACCGTCACGCCCTCACAGTGCTGCTCGGGTAGTTCTGGCCGTATTGCTGGCCAGATCCGTGCAAACACCGTCAGATCGTCCACCCACAGCGTGACCTGCGCGCTGCGCTCCTGCGCCAGCATGCGCGCCAGTCGCCAGCTCACGCCTATATCCCCGTAGTTATCAATAACCGTGCAGTAAATGTCCCAGCTTCGCATCGGGCTATGCTACCGCAACAAAAAATGCCCATTGCCGTTTCAAACACAATAAAAAAGCGCCCGAAGGCGCTTCGAACAACCTGGCACAGCGGCTCAGTTTTTCTTGTTTGACAGACACGATTTCATGAACGCCTTGCGTGCATCGCCTTTCATTTCTTTCGATTTGGCCTCTGCATTACAGTCTTTCATGCGTTGTTGCTGCGGCGTCACGCCACCCGATGCGGGCTTTGCTGTCTCGCCGCCCGATGTGGGCTTCGCAGCCTCACCGCCCGAGAGGCAGGATTTCATGAACGCCTTGCGCGCATCGCCCGACACGCCCTGCTTGCCTGCGTCTTCGTTACAGGCTTTCATACGGTTTTGCTGCGCGCCTTCTGCCCACACGCCGCTTGATGCCAACACCCCAGCCATCACGGCCGCCATCCACATCGCTTTCATACCTTCCCCCTTATCGTTGACTGGAAACCACACTTTACCGAACCCCGTCTGATTTGGACGTTTTTCACTTGTAAAAATCACAAGCCGGGGGTAAAAAGCCAAAAGTTTGGTTTCAAGAAGTGCAAACTTGGCTTTATCGCACTGGCATTACCGAAGCGCGCGCTTGAATTCAGACCGGCGGCTATAAAAACTAGGCCGTCACGTCACCCGCTCTTGCGGTTGTGTTTTTGTGGTTGGTTTCATCAGGTACACCAAGGAGGAAGTATTAATGGCAACAGGTACAGTCAAGTGGTTCAGCGACGCCAAGGGCTTCGGATTCATCACCCCCGATGACGGCGGCGAGGATGTGTTCGCGCATTTCTCTGCCATCCAGAGCAGCGGCTTCAAAACCCTGAAAGAAGGCCAGAAAGTCAGCTTCGAAGTCAGCCAGGGCCCCAAGGGCAAGCAGGCTTCCAACATCCAGCCGCAGGCTTGAGTGGCTGAGTCCAATAAAAACCCCGCCGAGGCGGGGTTTTTATTGGGCGTGGTTGAAGTGTAACGTCCCCCTTATTTCTTGCAGTCCTCAGAATCAGAGTAGCCAATCAAGGGCTTGCCACAATGCGGACATGCCTCTTGGTGTTTCGCCATTTCCCGCCCTCGCAGTTCAATAAACGCTGACCCCACGATGCCTGCAGGTAACGCGAACAGCCCAATGCCAACAACAGCAATCACAGCTGCGGTCAGCTTGCCCAGAGCCGTGACTGGGTAGACATCTCCGTACCCGACTGTCGTCAACGTCATGATTCCCCACCACATCGTGGCAGGAATGCTGGAGAATGCTTCCGGCTGGCGTTCGTTCTCCGCCATGTACATCAAGGAAGACGCCAGCACCAGAATTAGAACCATCAGCATTAAGGCCATCACGAGTTCGTCACGCCGACTGCGCACCGCCAGCCACATGAATTGGAGTGCATTCGAGTAACGCCCCAATTTCCCAAGGCGTATCAGCCTGGCCATCCGAACAACACGCAGAAAACGAAGATCCACGCCTGCCCAGAACAAAACCGAAGGGAGTACAGCGAGCAGATCGATGAGTGCCATCGGCGTCAGTACAAATCGAATTCTGCCAGTCACCCGGTGCGAGTACAGTGGGTTGACGGTGCTGGACCATATCCGCAGCATGTATTCCATGACGAACACCGCCACTGAGATGGCCTCGAACCAGATCAGCCAGTTGCCATAGCTTGATTTGATCTCGGCCATGCTCTCCGCCATGACGGCCAAAACGTTGAGCAGGATGAGACCGATGAGGCCAAAGCTCACGATCCGTCCGACGTGATCGGCTGCGCCACCGCTCAACACAAGGTGGACACGGTTCTTGAGCCGACCGTAGGAGCCTGCGCGGGTCGCGCTGGAGCCGGTCATGGCAGAGCAGGCTCGTCGAACGGAACGATCGTCTTAAACAGCCCGGCCTTGGTGATCTCGCGCCGTATTTCGAAAAGACCCAATGCCTCGGTTGGGTCGACGTCGTCCAGGTTGGCGAAGTTGATCCGCCCCCATTCCGGTCGTCGCACCCGCACCGAATACAGGTATTGATCCTGCACCTCACCAGTGGACTTGTCCGGGCGCTGCGAGTAGCCGGACAACACCACTTCCTCAGCCTTGGGCAGCATGGCGAAGACCTCGCCGATGATGCGGAAACCGACGCCATGGACGTGCCGCATGTAGAGCTGCTGGTGGCGCGTAGTCGGCAGTTCCTTGATTGAGAGCTTATACCCGCGCGCGGGCACGGCTGCGGTCTTCCGTGGCAGCTCCTCGACCTCCGGCAGGTCTACGTCGATCATCACCACTCTGCCACCGTCGCGGATGTCAGACTCAAGTGACGTCTCTCGCGGCCAGATGATATCCATGAGGCTCTCCTCCAGCACGATCTCCATAGCTGGCACCTCGGTGTGGACTCTCTCATCGAACAGCACCTTGCGAGCCTGCTCGCGGGATTCGTGCTCGTGCAAGCCACGGTTCCAGATCAACATGCTGGCGTTGTAGGCAGCTTCAGCCTCGGCGTTTTCCTTGTCGATCCTGGCGCGCCGGGATGCGAACAGCTTGTCGAGGAAGCCGTACTTACGCGGCATCGGCTGGTGGGGATTAGGCTCAGGGTAGGGTTGGGTCTCGTAGGTGGGGTGCCAGTCCGGAGACGGAGTGGCGTGGTGGATTCGCTCAAGGGCTTCAAGGTGCGCATTGATCTCGTCGCAGGCGGTCTGCATGAGGCCATTGATGGCATCCTTGGCCTGCTGCTTGGCTTGTTTAACAAGGCGTTCGTCTAGGAGGACGCCGTCGGCGTCCTTGAACACGACAGTGCCGTCGTCCCGGACAGAAATCGTGATGGACATTTTGACTGTGTTGTTGCCAGCGGCTGACCGCGAACTAGCATAAGGCGGAGCTGCGCCGACGCGCTCGCGCATATACAGGCCGCTGCCGGGGATGCCTGCGTTTATGTGGGTGCCGCCACGACCGCCGAAGGTCATTGAGGCACCCCTGGGGCCGGCGGACATGCTGAGGCCGCTGCCGCTCAGGTTAAGGTGCAAACCTGGTGCAAGCTTGATGCGTTTTCGGAACCGGATACCCATGCTGCCCTTTTTTTGCCGCCAGCGAGACGGTTGAACGCTGCAAAGAAAATGGAAGCTACGCTTTAACTACATCTGCGCGACCATCGCCTCGGCAAACGCCGAACACTTCACCTCGGTCGCGCCGTCCATCAGGCGGGCGAAATCGTAAGTGACTTTCTTGGCGGCGATGGCTTTTTCCATGCTGGCGACGATCAAGTCTGCCGCTTCGATCCAGCCCAGATGCCGCAGCATCATTTCCGCCGACAGGATCAGCGAACCCGGATTGACGTAGTCCTTGCCAGCATATTTGGGCGCAGTGCCGTGGGTAGCTTCGAACATGGCGGTGGTGTCCGAGAGGTTCGCGCCGGGGGCGATGCCGATGCCACCGACTTCGGCTGCCAGCGCGTCGGAGATGTAATCACCGTTGAGGTTGAGCGTGGCGATCACGTCGTACTCGTCCGGGCGCAGCAGGATCTGCTGCAGGAAAGCGTCGGCGATGACGTCCTTGATGATAATGCCGTTCGGCAGTTCCATCCACGGGCCTTCGCCGATCAGCCGGGCGCCGAATTCGCGCGCTGCAAGTTCGTAGCCCCATTTCTTGAAGCCGCCTTCGGTGAACTTCATGATGTTGCCCTTGTGCACCAGCGTCACCGAGCGGCGATTGTTGTCGATCGCATACTGAATGGCCTTGCGGATCAGGCGCTCGGAACCTTCTACCGAGACCGGCTTGATGCCGATGGCCGAGGTTGCGGGGAAGCGGATTTTCGTCACGCCCATTTCCTTTTGCAGGAATTCGATGACCTTCTTCACCGCGTCCGATCCCGATTCCCACTCGACGCCGGCATAGATATCCTCGGTATTCTCACGGAAGATCACCATGTCGACTTTCTCTGGCGCTTTTACCGGGCTGGGCACGCCGGTGAAGTAACGCACCGGGCGCAGACACACGTAGAGATCCAGCATCTGGCGCAGCGCCACGTTGAGCGAGCGGATGCCGCCCGAGGTCGGCGTGGTGAGCGGGCCCTTGATCGAAATCACGTAGTCCTTCACCGCCTGCACGGTTTCCTCCGGCAGCCACTGGTCGTCGCCGTAGACCTTGACGGCCTTTTCGCCGGCATACACTTCCATCCAGGCGATCTGCTTCTTGCCGCCGTAGGCCTTGGCCACGGCGGCATCGACGACGCGGCGCATCGCCGGGGTGATGTCGACGCCGGTGCCGTCGCCTTCGATGAAGGGAATGATCGGCGTATCCGGCACGTTCAGGCTGTTGTCGGCGTTGACGGTGATTTTTTGTCCTGCGGCGGGAATCTGGATATGTGTGCTCATGTTGTCTCGAAAAGATAAAATGGGACTTTGCCCGCTCAAGTGTCGCGTCTGATTTTGTACAACAAACCCTACGGCGTTCTCAGCCAGTTCACCCCCGAGGGGCGCTGGCAGGGCTTGCGCGACCATCTCGACCTGACCGGCGTGTACGCAGCCGGACGCCTGGATGCGGACAGTGAAGGTTTGCTGATTTTAACCGATGACGGAAAACTCCAAAGCCGCATCGCCGACCCCAAACACAAACTGCCGAAAACTTACTGGGCGCAGATCGAAGGCGCGCCCGACGACGCGGCGCTCGAACCCCTGCGCCACGGCGTCGATCTGGGCGACTTCGTCACAAGCCCGGCACGGGTTCGCTGCATTGACGAACCCACCGGCCTGTGGCCGCGCAACCCGCCGATTCGCTATCGCGCGGCCATCCCCACGAGTTGGATCGAACTCGTGATTGCCGAAGGAAAAAACCGCCAGGTGCGCCGCATGACCGCAAAAATCGGCTTCCCCACCTTGCGCCTGATCCGCGCCGCCGTCGGCGACTGGACCCTGGGCGCATTGCAACCCGGAGAATGGAAAGAACACCATGTCTGAACGCTGGCTCCCTCACGTCGTCGTCGCTGCTGTTGTGCAGCGAGACAGAAAATTTCTGCTGGTGGAAGAAGAAACCGCCGATGGCTTGCGTCTCAACCAGCCTGCGGGCCACTGGGAACGCGGCGAAACGCTGATCGAAGCCGTGCGCCGCGAAACGCTGGAAGAAACCGCGCACCGCGTCGAACCCACCGCGCTGCTCGGCTGCTACACCACGCACTATCCACGCAAGGACATTACCTACGTGCGCTTCGCCTATCTGTGCGACGTCGCCGGGTTTGAACCGAATTACACCCTGGACACCGGCATCGTGCGCGCCGTCTGGCTGACAGCGGAAGAGATCGCCGCCAGCGACGTGCCACACCGCAGCCCGCTGGTGCTGCGCTGCGTGCAGGATTGTCTGGCCGGGCGGCATTTTCCCCTCGACTTCGTCTCGCACGCATGAGCACACGCGTCGTTGTCGGCCTCTCGGGCGGCGTCGATTCTGCCGTCGCCGCCTATCTCTTGAAGCAGCAGGGCTACGATGTCCTCGGCGTGTTCATGAAAAACTGGGACGACGATGACGGCACCGACGCCTGCACCGCGCGGCAGGATTTTCTCGATGTGCTCGCGGTGGCCGACGTGCTCGGCATCGAGGTCGAGGCGGTGAACTTCGCGAAGGAATACAAGGAACGTGTGTTCAGCTACTTCCTCGCCGAATACCAGGCGGGCCGCACGCCGAATCCGGACGTGCTGTGCAACAGCGAAATCAAGTTCAAGGCCTTTCTGGAAGACGCGGTCGCGCGCGGTGCCGACTTCATCGCCACCGGCCACTACGCCGGCAAGGGGCAGGACGCCGCCGGTCGCGCGACGCTGCTGAAAGCGGATGACGCCAACAAGGACCAGAGCTACTTCCTCTATCGGCTGAGCCAGACGCAACTGCAACCCGCCCTCTTTCCGCTCGCCGCCCTGCCCAAGCCCGAGGTGCGCGCGCTGGCCGAAAAAATCGGCCTGCCTAACGCGAAGAAGAAGGACAGCACCGGTATCTGCTTCATCGGCGAGCGCAACTTCCGCGAATTTCTCGAACGCTACCTGCCGCGCGATCCCGGCGAGATACTTACCCCCGAAGGCCGCGTCGTCGGCACCCATCAAGGGCTGATGTACTACACGCTGGGTCAAAGACAGGGCCTGGGCATCGGCGGGCAAAAGGACAGTGACGGCGAACCCTGGTTCGTCGCGGCCAAGGACAGGGCCAGCAACACGCTCGTCGTCGTGCAGGGCCACGATCATCCCCTGCTGAAGCGCATCAGCCTCGGCGCCGCCCAGCTTTCGTGGATCGCCGGCGAGGCGCCCGACCCCGAGCGCCCCTTCACCGCCAAGACCCGTTACCGCCAGAGCGACGCACCCTGCCACATCGCCACGCTCTACGACGACACGCTGGAACTCGTGTTCGACAGCCCGCAATGGGCCGTCACGCCCGGCCAATCGGTCGTTTTATATGACGGCGACGTGTGCCTGGGCGGCGGCATCATCACCTGAACCCGCTACAATTCCCGCTTTCCGGCTTCACACTCCATCATGTCGCACGACACCGCTCCCGCCCCCGCCGCCAACTTCATCCGCAACCTCATCGACGAACAGAACGCCGCCGGTAAGTGGGGCGGCCGCGTCGAGACGCGCTTTCCGCCCGAGCCAAACGGCTATCTGCATCTGGGCCACGCCAAGTCGATCTGCCTCAACTTCGGCCTCGCGCGCGACTACGGCGGCGTCTGCCACCTGCGCTTCGACGACACCAATCCGGAAAAAGAATCGCAGGAGTATGTCGATGCCATCACCGAATCGGTGAAGTGGCTGGGCTTCGACTGGGGCGCGCATCTCTACTTCGCATCGAACTACTTCGACACCATGTACGCCTGCGCCGAGTACCTGATCCAGGCCGGTCACGCCTACGTCGATTCGCTGTCCGCCGACGAGATGCGCACGTATCGCGGCACGCTGACGGAAAAAGGCAAAGACAGCCCGCACCGCAGCCGCAACATCGAAGAGAACCTCGACCTCTTCCACAAAATGCGCGCGGGCGAATTCCCCGACGGTGCGCACGTGCTGCGCGCCAAAATCGACATGGCTTCGCCCAACATCAACCTGCGCGACCCGGCGATTTATCGAATCAAGCGCGCACACCACCACAACACCGGCGACACCTGGTGCATCTACCCGATGTACACCTACGCCCACCCCATCGAGGACGCGATCGAGCACATCACGCACTCGATCTGCACCCTGGAATTCGAAGACCAGCGCCCGTTCTACGACTGGCTGCTCGACAAACTCGCCGACGGCAATTTCTTCACCCGCCCGCTGCCGCAGCAGATCGAATTTGCCCGCCTCAACCTCACCTACGTCGTGCTCTCCAAGCGCAAGCTGATCCAACTGGTCGACGAAAAGCACGTCAGCGGCTGGGACGACCCGCGCCTGCCCACCCTCGTCGGCGCACGCCGTCGCGGCTACACCGCCGAAGGCTTCCGCCGCTTCACCGACCAGATCGGCGTATCGAAATCCGATGGCTGGATCGACTACAGCGTATTCGAAGCCTGCCAGCGCGACGTCTTGAACAACAGCGCCCTGCGCCGCATCGCCGTGCTCGACCCGGTCAAGCTCATCATCGACAACTACCCGGCAGGCCAGAGCGAAGACTGCTTCGCCCCCAACCACCCACAGCAACCTGATCTGGGCAAGCGCACCGTGCCGTTTTCAAAGGAACTGTGGATCGAGCGCGAAGACTTCATGGAAACCCCGTCAAAAGGCTACTTCCGTCTCTTCCCCGGCAACTCCGTGCGATTGCGCTACGGCTACGTCGTCCAATGCACCGGCTGCGACAAGGATGTCAACGGCACCATCACCGCCGTCCACTGCGACTACCTGCCCGACACCAAATCCGGCACGCCGGGCGCCGACTCGGTCAAGGTGAAGGGCAACATCCACTGGCTGAGCGCCGCGCACGCGTATGAAGCTGAGGTGCGGCTGTACGACCGGCTGTTCACGACTGCACAGCCAGGCGGAGAGAGCGGCGATTTCCTGCTGGATCTCAACGCCGATTCGGTGAAAGTGATTCGTGCCCAGCTGGAGCCAGCACTGAAGGACGCTGCGCCCGAGCAGTCGTTCCAGTTCGAGCGCCACGGCTATTTTGTGGCTGATCGGGTGGATACGAAGCCGGGTGTGTCTGTGTTCAACCGGACGGTGATGCTGAAGGATTCGTGGGTGAAGAGCTTGATTTAAAAACATTCTTCTATTCGTCTGCTCATATAGGCAAGCCTAAAATTTCGCGGATGGAACGTCGCGTAGTGACTCAAGGGTTCACTTCACGCCTCGGTCGGATAGGCGCTGAAACAAGGCCGCTCCAATCCGGTTTCAAATCAACGCCTCCGGCGCTTCCAGCGCAGTTTTCACTGCAACCAGAAACTGCACGGCATCGCGGCCATCAATGAGCCGGTGGTCGTAGGTGAGCGCGAGATACATCATCGGGCGGATGACAACCTGGCCGTTTTCGGCGACCGGGCGTTCCTGGATGGTGTGCATACCGAGGATGGCGGATTGCGGCGGGTTGAGGATGGGGGTGGACAGGAGCGAACCGAATACGCCGCCGTTGGTGATGGAGAAACTGCCACCGCTGAGGTCGTCGAGGGTGAGTTTGCTGTCGCGCGCGCGCTGGGCGAAGTCGGCGATGGCAGTCTCGATTTCGGCTTGAGACAAGCGCTGCGCGCGACGCAGGATCGGCACGACCAGCCCACGCGGGCTGGAGATGGCGATGCCTATGTCGGCGTTGTCGTGCCAGACGATGTCGTTGCCATCAATGGCGGCGTTGACGATGGGAAACTGCTGCAAGACCTGAGATACCGCGCGCACAAAGAAGGACATGTAGCCGAGCTTGACGCCGTGTTTGACCTCGAACTCGGCCTTGAGACGCTGGCGCAGTTCGTTCACCGGCTGCATGTTCACCTCGTTGAAGGTGGTGAGCATAGCGGCAGTGTGCTGCGCAGCGACGAGGCGTTCGGCGACGCGCTGGCGCAGCCGGGACAGAGGTTCGCGGCGGCTTTGACCAGGGACGGCGGCAGGGGCTGCGGCTACCGGTAGCGGTGCACTGGCTTTTGTAACGGCGACGGGCGCGCGCGCGGGGGCTGCCACCGCCTGCACAGGTTTTGCGGCGGGTGCTGCCGACACGATGGCATCGCTGGTTTCGATCACCGCTACCACTTCGTCGGCTTTGACCACCGCGCCTTCGGGCTGACGCAGTTCAATCAGGGTACCGGATGCGGGGGCAGGAATTTCCAGAATCACTTTGTCGGTTTCCAGATCGACCAGGGTGTCGTCGCGCGCGACGGTTTCGCCGACCTGTTTGCGCCAGGGCAGAAGGGTGCCGCTGGCGATCGAATCGGAGAGTGGCGGCACACGGACTTCAATTTTCATAGGGAGTCTCCAGCGCGGCGGTCAGCAGCGCATCGAGTTCGGCCTTGTGGCGCGAGGCGTAGCCCGACGCAGGCGCGGCGGCGGCGGGTCGGCCCGCATAGTGGAAGCGCTGCCCGGCAGGCGAGCAATGGTTGAGGTGGTGCAGGGTTGGGTACCACGCGCCCTGATTCATCGGTTCTTCCTGTGCCCACACGAAAGTGGTGGCCTGCGGATAGGTGTTCAACACTGTGCGGAAGGCGGCTTCGGGAAAGGGATACAACTGCTCGACCCGCACCAGGGCGATGTCATCCAGCCCGCGCGCCGTGCGCGCCGCGTCGAGGTCAAACCACACGCGCCCGCTGCACGCCACCACGCGCCGCACCGCCTGCGGTGCAGCCGGATCGTCGATCACCAGGCGGAACGCGCCCTCGCTCAAATCTGCCAGCGACGAGGTGGAGCCGGGATAACGCAGCAGGCTCTTGGGGCTCATGATCACCAGCGGCTTGCGCTGCGGTCGCACCAACTGGCGGCGCAGCAGGTGGAACATCTGCGCGGGCAGGGTCGGCACGCACACCTGGATATTCTCTTGCGCGCACAGTTGCAGAAAGCGTTCGAGCCGCGCGGAGGAATGTTCCGGCCCCTGCCCTTCGAGTCCGTGCGGCAGCAGTAGCGTCAGCCCGCACAGCCGTCCCCATTTGGCTTCGCCGCTAGCAATAAACTGGTCAATCACCACTTGCGCGCCATTGGCGAAGTCTCCGAACTGCGCTTCCCACACCACCAGCGTCTCGGGGTCGGCGGTGGCGTAGCCGTATTCGAACGCCAGCACGGCTTCTTCCGAGAGCAGCGAGTCGATGACGGTGAAATTGCCCTGGCGGTTGTGGAGGTGTTCGAGCGGGATATAAACCCCGCTCTGGCGGCGTTCGCGCTTTTGGTCGTGCCACACGGCATGGCGGTGGAAGAAGGTGCCGCGCGCCGAATCTTGCCCCGATACGCGTACGTTGTAGCCCGCGTCCAGCAGGCTGGCGTAGGCCAGGGTTTCGGCGTAACCCCAGTCAAGCGGCAATTCGCCCGCCCGCATTTTGCGGCGATCGTCGAGCACTTTCTGCACGCGAGAATGCAACTCGATTTCGTGATGCAGCGTAGTGATGCGTTCGCCCAGAAAATCCAGCCGCGCGGCGGGAATGGCGGTGGCGACCTCTGCCGTGTTGTCTTTGTACGGCGTCCAGTCAACGCTGTAGGTTTCCTTGAAATCCGACAGGGTCGTCGCCGAGAGCGACTCGCCACGCTCCAGCCGCGCACGGCAGGCATCAACCAGATCGTCGGCCTCAACCTGGCTCAGCACACCCTCGTCCACCAGACGTTGCGCGTACAGGGTGCGGGTGCCCGGATGCGACTGGATGCGGCGATACATCAGGGGTTGCGTGGCAAGCGGCTCGTCCTGCTCGTTGTGGCCGTGGCGGCGATAACACACAAGATCGATGAAAACGTTTTTGTGGAAGGTATAACGGAAATCGACCGCCGTGCGCACGGCAAACGCCACGGCCTCCGGGTCATCGCCGTTGACATGCAGCACCGGCGCTTCGACCATTTTCGCCACATCGGTGCAGTACAGCGTGGAGCGCACGTCGCGCGGATCGGAGGTGGTAAAGCCGATCTGGTTATTGATGACGACATGGATCGCGCCGCCATTTCGGAAGCCGCGCGTCTGCGACATATTGAGGCTTTCCATCACCACGCCCTGCCCCGACAGCGCCGCGTCGCCGTGCATGATGATCGGAACCACTTCGTAGCCGAGCACATCGCCACGCCGATCCTGCCGAGCACGCACCGAGCCGCGTACCACCGGGTGCACGATTTCAAGATGCGAAGGATTGAACGCCAGCGCTAGATGCACGGGGCCAGTGCTGAGCGTGATGTCGGTGGAAAACCCCTGGTGGTATTTCACGTCGCCTGACAACGGTGAGTCGGCATCGCCATTCGACGGCTCTTCGTAGAGGCTGTCGAGCGGTCGCCCCATGATGTTGGCCAGCACATTGATCCGACCGCGATGCGCCATGCCCATGACGATTTCTTTCGCGCCGTGGCGGGCGCAGCGCGAGATCACCAGGTCGAGTAGCGGAATGAGGCTTTCGCCACCTTCGAGCGAAAAACGTTTCTGGCCGACATGGCGGGTGTGGAGGAATTTTTCCAGCGTCTCGGCGTCGACCAGACGTTTGAGCAGTTGTTTTTTCAGCGCAAGCGATGCGCCATAGCGGCCTTGTGCCGACTCGATACGTTCCTGCAACCAGCGCTTGCGCGCCACGTTTGACAGGTGCATGTATTCAAAGCCGACGCGACCGCAATACGCATTCTGTAAACGCTGCACAATATCGGCCAGCGTCGTGCGATCCACCCCGAACAGCGAGCCGGTTTCAAATTCGCGGCGGAGATCGGCTTCGGTCAGGCCGTAGTGCGCCGGGTCGAGTTCGGGCGCAGGCGGCGGATCAAAACGACGCAGCGGATCCAGATCGGCACGGCGTACGCCCAGTGTGCGGTAGGCGTTAATGAGCCGCAGAACCGAGACTTGCGCGGCATCAGTATTGCCCACCATGTGTGGCAGCGGCTGCGCCAGCAAAGGCGCGAGCGCGTCGTCGCTGAACTGGTCGAGATAAGCGGCATTGCCTGCATACAGCGGGGTGGTGTCGTTCCAGTGGCTACTCATGCAATGTCGGCACGTCCAGTGTCTCTAATCCTCGGGAATCTTTACGTCCGTCAGTATGGCTTTGTAGCGCCACTTCCGAAAGCCTTATATGCCATCGCGTGACTCATCGTCTATAGACCAATGAGTCACGCGTTGCAATCATCCAACCCATGAACATACAGCAGATATTGGGTGCCCATGTGCGCCGCTTCAGAGAAACGAAGGGGTGGTCGCAAGACAAATTGTCCGAAGTGTCCGGGCTGCACAGGACCTATATCAGCGGCATCGAGCGCGGCGTCAGAAACCCCACGATAGAAATCGTGTACAAAATCGCGGTCGCGCTCAACGTGACAGCCGGGCGGCTATTTGATGGCAATGATGCTCGCTGAAAATAGCCGCGAACAGATCATTGCGCTATTTCAGGGCTTGATTGCGGGCATCTCGGATTCTGCAAACGATCTGACGCTCGACGGCGTTTTCAACAAGAGCAAGCCACTTACCCTGGAGTTGTTCTCACAAAACCTGGACGAATACATCTACTTCATTGTTGCCCAACGGGTCACCAAATCGTTTTCAACCCGGTTGGGGAACGTAATTGAGAAAGTCAGTGCCATTCTGGTTGTATCGCAAGGCGGACAAATCGTGCAGGGGAAACCTAATCCGTTTGATCTGAAGTTCATTCATCCAGATGGCAAGGAATACTGGATCGAAATCAAATCCATCAACGCCCAGAATAGTAGCAATCTTCAAACGATTCTTGAGCGCAAACAAATGGCGGAAGCAAACAACTGCCACTTCCGACTATGTGTATACAACGATGACAGCCACTGCCTCGAACCCTACAAGCTAAATGGCGATCAGTTCTGGAAGCTCATAGGTGGGTACGAGTCTGCCGGGGCAGACATCCTGTCGATGCTGAGAGGATTGGCCTGCGAAGTCAGCATCCGCGAAACCATCGATCAGGCGACCGGCAGAATGGTGAATGAATACAACAATCGAGTCCGAACAAACAGTTCGTTAAACAACCCCTGAAAAATGGCTTCAGGCTTGGTTGTCAAGCAGGCTAACGCTGAGCCATCGGCACGAATTCACGCCGCGCTTCACCGGTGTACAGCTGACGCGGACGCCCGATCTTGTGCGCGGGGTCGGAGAGCATTTCATTCCAGTGCGCGACCCAGCCAACGGTGCGCGCCAGCGCGAACATGGCGGTGAACATGCTGGTGGGAATACCCATCGCACGGAAGATGATGCCGGAATAGAAATCAACGTTGGGGTAGAGCTTGCGGCTAATGAAGTAGTCGTCTTCCATCGCGATGCGTTCCAGCTCCATGGCCATTTTGAATTGCGGGTCGTCGCGCAGGCCGAGTTCGTCCAGTACTTCGTAGCAGGTTTCGCGGATGATGCGCGCGCGCGGATCCATGTTTTTGTAGACGCGGTGACCAAAGCCCATCAGGCGGAATCCGCTGGTTTTATCTTTGGCACGCTTGATGAATTCGGGGATGCGCGAGATGTCGCCCATTTCGTCGAGCATTTTTAGCACGGCCTCGTTGGCACCGCCGTGCAGCGGCCCCCATAGCGAGGCCATGCCGCTGGCGATGCTGGCGTAGGGATTGGCACCGCTGGAACCGGCTAGCCGAACGGTGGAGGTCGAGGCGTTCTGCTCGTGATCGGCGTGCAGGATGAAAATGCGGTCGAGCGCGCGTGCCAGCACCGGGTTCGGCACGTAAGGCTCGCAGGGTGTCGAAAACATCATGTGCAGGAAATTTTCGGCGTAGGACAACCGGTTTTGCGGATAAACGAAGGGCTGGCCTTCGTTGTATTTGTAGCTCCAGGCCGCCACCGTGGGGATTTTGGCGATGAGCCGGTGTGCCACGATCTCACGCTGACGCGCGTCGAAGATGTTCATGTCCTTGTGATAAAACGCCGACATGGCGCCCGTCACACTGATCATCACCGCCATCGGATGCGCGTCGCGACGAAAGCCCCGGAATACGTTTTCCATCTGATCGTGCAGCATGGTGTGGTGGCGGATCGACTGTTCGAACGCCAGCTTCTGCTCCGCCGTCGGCAACTCGCCGTGAATCAACAGATAGCAGACTTCCATGTAGTCGGATTGATAGGCCAACTCCTCGATGGGGTAGCCCCGGTAATACAACAAGCCTTCGTCGCCGTCGATGTAGGTGATCGCGGAATTGCAGCTGGAGGTGGCGGTAAAGCCGGGATCGTGAGTGAAATATCCCTGCGCAGCGAGCGCGCGAATGTCGATCACGGGCTTGCCGTAGGTGCCCTGTTCAATGGGCAGTTCAATCGACGGGCTACCGTCGCTAAAGGTCAGGATGGCGGTTTTTTTCATCGTGTGTTGTGTACGCTCGCAGACGTTGTATCAGGGCAGCAAGAGGGGCTTCGTCATCTACCGCGTTGCCTTGCAGCCGGTCAAGTATTTCCATATCCGACAGGATGAGCAGCCGCTCAAAGGCAGCGATCTCATCAGCCCGAAGTGTAGCGCGGTGCACCGCCCAAAAGCCACCCAGCCAGAGATCGAGTTCTAGCAGGCCACGCCGACAACGCCAGGCAACGGAATCAGACACGCCGCTTGACCAGCTGCGATTTAATACGGCCAATCGCCTCGGTCGGATTCAAGCCCTTTGGGCAGGCATCCACACAATTCATGATGCCGCGACAGCGATACAGCCGATAAGGGTCATCCAGATTGTCGAGCCGTGCGGCGGTGGCTTCATCGCGGGTATCCGCGATAAACCGGTACGCCTGCAGCAAGCCCGCTGGGCCGACAAAGGTCTCCGGATGCCACCAGAACGACGGGCACGCCGTGGTGCAGCAGGCACACAGAATGCATTCATACGCGCCGTCGAGCAGCGCGCGGTCGGCGGGCGTTTGCAGGCGCTCGACCTCGGGTTCCGGGTCATCGTTAATCAACCAGGGCTTGATCGAGCGATATTGTTTGTAGAACGGCTCCATGTCGACGATCAGGTCGCGGATCACGGGTAGGCCGGGCAGTGGACGAATTTCTATCGGCTGCGTCAGCTCGGACAGCGGTGTGATGCACGCCAATCGGTTGCGGCCATTCACGTTCATGGCGTCTGAACCGCACACGCCTTCGCGGCAGGAACGGCGCAGCGAGAGGGTTTCGTCCTGCGCCTTGATTGCAATCAGCGCATCGAGCAGCATCTTGCCGACGGGATCGATATCCAGCTCGACGTCCTGCATCCACGGCTGGGCATCGGTTTCGGGCGTGTAGCGGTAGAGGCGGAATTTCATGGTGAACCAGTGTAAGTACAGAACCGGGTCGGGTAAACCCTGCGGCGCGATGGATCACGCAGGATCTGCGCGGCGCGCATGTAAACTGGCGGGTCTCTGTATTGTGTAGCCCACTCGAATCCTGTTTCAGGTTGGCACGCCCGCCTGAACAATCGTATTATGCCCACGCTTTTTTCCCTGATTGAGTCCCCCTTCCACCCGAACCTCAGTGCTCTATATCAAACACTGGATATTGAGCCTCACAGTTTCGACTCTGCCCGTAACCTGCACCGGGCGCTGCAAAAACAGCCGCCGGATTTTTTTGTGGGGGAATTCATCTACGGCTGGGGCAATAATTACGCAGGTGCCAATGTCTCGAATCTGGACGTCACACTCCGGACACTGCAATGTTTTGCACCGCAGGCCAAGCTGATTGTGTTCATGCACCCGCGCGAGGAAGCGCATATCGACAAGCT
The DNA here is from genome assembly GCA_040080645.1 of Thiobacillus sp. Classification (GTDB taxonomy): domain Bacteria; phylum Pseudomonadota; class Gammaproteobacteria; order Burkholderiales; family Thiobacillaceae; genus Thiobacillus. The sequence goes on along the minus strand of JBEBIA010000002.1, from coordinate 119,116 downwards.
GCTGGCGCTGTTTCCGATCCATGCCGTGTTCACGTACCCCGTCAACGAGCAGGCGCTGCTCGCCGCACTGTCCGAACCTTAAACCATGCACATCACGCCTTTTCAGGCGCTGGCCTGCCCGCTAGACGGGCTACCCCTGCAACCCACCGGGAGCGCCTGGCGCTGCGCATCCGGCCATAATTTTGATATCGCCAGTCAGGGCTACACGCATTTATTGCCCGTCCAGCACAAACGCTCGCGCGATCCGGGCGACAGCAAGGCAATGATCGCGGCGCGGCGACGATTTCTCTCGGCAGGCTTTTATCAGCCGATTGCCACTGCGGTCAGTCAAGCCATGCTGGACAATGTGCCTGGAGATGCACGCCTCAACTGTCTGGATGCGGGATGCGGCGAGGGCTATTACCTCAGCCAGCTGGCGGCAACAGCGCAGGATGAACAGACGCTGGCACTGCTGGGGCTGGATATTTCCAAATGGGCGGTGCTGGCCGCTGCAAAACAGGATACGCGCGCTACTTGGGTCGTCGGCAGCAACGCCAATCTACCGGTGCTGACAGGCACGCTGGATCGGCTGTTGTGCCTGTTCGGCTTTCCGGTCTATGCGGAGTTTGCGCGGGTGTTGAAACCGGGCGGCCTGCTGGTGCAAGTGGATGCCGGGCCGGATCACCTGCGTGCGCTGCGTGAAACGATTTATCCCAGCCTGAAATTGGCGCGCCAGACCGAACCCACCGCGCCGCCAGGATTCAGCCGCCGGTCGCCCGTCACCCTGCGATATTCAATTGATCTGACCCACACCGGGCAGATTGCCGATTTGCTCACCATGACACCGCACCTCTACCGCGCCAGCGCCGAGGGGCGCGCACGGGCGGTCGCACTCACGCAGCTGGCGCTTGACGTCGACGTGCGGATCACGTGTTTCGAACGGAATCACCGCTAATGTACATGCTGTCGCCACGCGTCGAAGCCCGCGCAATACCTTCGATGACAAATGCGACGCGATTAGGCGAAATCTCCCCCACCTCTTTAAAATGATCGTTTAAAACCTTACCTGACTACTCTGGAGCTTCCATGACCGATCCCGTTATTTATGACCGCGCCCCCGCCGAACTTGAACTCGAACCCGGCGAATATTACTGGTGCTCATGCGGTCGCTCGATGACACAACCGTTTTGTGATGGTTCGCACGAGGGCACGGGGCTGGAACCGATGTCATTTGTCATCAAAGAAAAGGCAACGGTATGGCTTTGCAACTGCAAACACAGCAAAGACAAACCGTTTTGCGACGGCAGCCACAACGAGTTGGCTGACGACATTTTCTGAACGCTGCCATGCCCGCCACCCCTGAGGCAGTCCTCGATTTCTGGTTTGGTGCGGCGGGCTCGGCCACCGACATCGCCGGGCGACAAGGCTCACTCTGGTTTGGCAAATCGGCGGCCAACGATGCACGCGTGCTGGAGCTGTTTGCCGATACGCTGATCGCGGCAGGCGCGGGCACACTCGATTCCTGGCAGCAATCACCCCGCACGCTGCTCGCACTGATTGTGGTGCTAGACCAGTTTCCGCACCACATTCATCGCGATCAGGGCGCATCGTTTGCCTACGATGCGCAATCGCTGGCACTCACGCAGGCCATGATTGCGCGCGGCGACGACCAGGCCCTCACGCTGATTGAACGGGTGTTTGTCTATCTGCCGCTGGAGCACGCCGAGTCGCTGGCGGCGCAAGATCAGGCAGTGGCGCAATACACCCGGCTGCTGGCCGAAGCGCTGCCGGATGAGCGGGGTTTATTTGAAAACTTTCTCGATTACGCGCGCCAACACCAGGCGGTGGTGGCACGTTTTGGCCGGTTTCCTCACCGTAATGCCTTACTGGGGCGTGCCAGCAGCGCAGCGGAAATCGAATTTCTCAAGCAGCCCGGCTCGCGGTTTTAGAGCAGGATTTCCTGTCCTTGCTGCAAGGGCGTCAGTTTCCAGTCCGGCAACGCGGCGCGCAGTTCGTCCATGATTGCAGCTTCATTACCGGGCTTGAGATGGGTAATCCAGACGCGGGGACGCACCGTCAGCTGAGCCAGTTCGGCCGCCAGCGACGCTGGCCAGTGGTGCTGCGAATCGCGCGCGATATCGGCCAGCGCATTTTCAAACGACGTTTCAATAATGAGGTGGCGAAGCTCGGGCATGTCATTGAGCGCGTCGACCAGGGCGCGGCTGTGTGTGGTGTCGCCGCTGAACACCAGGCTGCTGCCCTGCGTTTGAATCCGAATACCACATGCGGGCACGACATGTTGCACCGGCAGCGGCGTGAACTGGCGATTGCAGAGCGTGACAGCTTGCCCCATCTGCATCGGTGCAAACCGCACCCAAGGGGCGGCGGCACTAGGAATCTCGCGAAAATCCGGCCACAGCCGCCAGTTGAACAGATCGCTCGCAAGGATGTCGAGCACAGCGGGCAGTGCGTGTACGACCACCGGCGTGGCGCGGCGGTCGCCCACTGCGTCGAGCAGCAGGGGCAAACCCAGCACATGATCGAGATGCGAATGCGTGATGAAAACGTGATTAATCGCCTGCAAGGCGTCAAAGCCGAGGGTGGTGATGCCCGTTCCTGCGTCGATCAGAATGTCGTGATCCACTTGCAGGCAGGTGGTGTGTCGCCCGCTGCCGATGCCGCCGCTGCAACCGAGGATGGTGAGTTTCATGGAGGTATTGTCGTGGCTATTTGGTGGTGTAGACAAATACGCCATCCCAATCTGCAGGGGGCGGTTCAGAACGGAAATGCCCGATGCGTTCGAGATAGATATCAATTAACTTGCGGGGCGAACGCGCATTCAACTCACGCAATGCGGCTTCGGCAGCGTCCCACGCCTGCTGTTGATAGTGGGCAAACGCGACTTCAAATGCGGCGGCATCCTGCCGGATAGATTCGGGCAGATCGGTCTTGTCGCCGAGCGGCTCGTAAATCGCCACCGGCAGGGCTTTACCTTTGACGCGCACGTCGTCGATTTTCATGAACACGTGAACCGGATCCGCATCCACTGTAGGCTGGGTGACGAGGATGCCCACGCCGTATTGTTTGGTAATGCCCTCAAGACGCGAGCCCAGATTCACCGCATCGCCCATCACGGTATACGACATGCGGAATTCCGACCCCATGTTGCCCACGCTCATGCGCCCGGTGTTGACGCCGACGCCGATTTTCACATCCGGCCAGTTGCGTGCGGCAAATTCGCGATTCAACTGCGGCAACGCGGCTTGCATATCGAGCGCGGTCTGCACCGCACGGGTGGCGTGATCGCTCAAGTCCAGCGGCGCATTCCAGAATGCCATGATGGCGTCGCCAATGTATTTATCGATGGTGCCGCGCCGCTGCTGGACGATTTTCGTCATCGTCGAAAGATAGGCATTAAGCACTTCTGCCAGCTCGGCGGGCGGCAGCTTTTCGGAAAAATCGGTGAAGCCGCGAATGTCGGAAAACAGCACGGTCATGTCGCGCGACTGGCCTTCCATGGTGTAGTGCGCTGGGTCTTGGCTCATCTCGGCAGCGAGCTCGGGCGGCACATACTGACCAAACAGTTTGGTCATCTGCCGCTTGTTGCGCGTGGCGGCAAACAGGCTATACGCTGTATTGAGCGCATACAGGCCGAGTACAGTGAGCATGGGGGCAGCCATCGGCACCACCCAGAAACGTGACCAGGCCGCAGCGTACGCCGCGAGCAGGCCGCCCAGCATAAGCAAGGTGGCGATCAGCCCGATCGACGGTCCAAAGCGCAGCAACACCACCAGCAACACACCGCCCAGCAGCAACACTGCCAGCAGGCGCACATCCTGCGCCCACGGCGGCGTGCTGCGGGTGCTGCCATCGAGCAGCCCCGCGATCAGGTGGGCATGGATTTCCACCCCCGGAAAGGTGTTGGAAAACGGCGTGACGCGTAAATCTGCCAGTCCTGGCGCGGTCGAGCCGACCAGCACAATACGGTTTTCCAGTTGCGCGACGGGGGCTTTTCCAGTCAGCACCTGCGCCGCTGACACATAGGGAAACGGTGAACCCGCACGGTACGGCACATGCACTTTGCCATCGGCAGAGAGGGGTGCGCGCAGACCACCCACTTCGAGCCAGGGCGTGGTGTATTCGCGGCCCAGCACGCGCGGCTGTGTCACGCCCGCCTGTGCAGGCTCCCCGCCAAACGCCACGCGCAGCGTGGACGCCGACAGAGACAGGTGATACCCCGCGCCAAACGGGGTGACCAGATGCATTTGACGTGCCGTGCCATCGTGGTCAGCGTGCATATTGAAAAAACCTGCCGCCGGGGCGGCCTGCTGAAAGCGCGCAAGGTTTGCGCCAAAACCAGTGGGCGCGGGCACGCCCGGGCGTAAAGGCGCAAAGGCTGACGTCGGCAAACTTGGCGCGGGCAGGCTGCCCGTCTGCGCGTCGCCAAAGCCCGCTGGAATAAAGTAATAGCCGAGCGAAACCGGGTGCCCCGCTAGCGCGGTGGCAAACTGCGCGTCGTAATCCAGGCGGGGGGCAAGCGTTTTGAGGGTAGCCTGAAACGCGGGCTGCGCAGCCAGTTCGTGCTGGGCGAGCTGCTGCAGCGAGGCGAGCCCGGAACTGTTGTCTGGCTCGGCAAACACCACGTCGAAGCCCACTGCAGCAACGCCGTAGCGATCAAACAGCTGATCGACCAGCGTGGTCATCTTGTCGCGGCTCCACGGCCAGCGACCCACGCTTTTCAGACTGGTTTCGTCAATGTCGAGAATCGCAATGCGATCGTCCACACCCGTCGGCGCAGTGCGTTTTAGCCAAGTGTCATACAGCCAGGCTTCGGCGCGCTCGATCGGCGACAACGATAATCCGCCCGCCGTGTGCGCCGCCATCACGCCCACAAACAACAGCGACAGCCCGCCCTGCGCGAGCGAGGGCAATGTGAATTTCACCGGATGCGGTAGAAACGACCCGCCACGTCTTTGCCCCGCACGCCGTCAAGTCGGCCATCAACGGCCTCGCCCAGCGCCGCCAGACGATCCGTCGGGCTCGGGTGGGTTTTGTAGAGCAGGCTGGTACGGCTGTCCTTCGCGGGCAAACCGGCCATGTCCTGCAATACGTTCGGCAGTCCCCATACGTCGTAGCCTGCGCGCGCGGCAAACACGATGCCGACGCGATCCGCTTCGAATTCAGCATCCTTGTCGAGGCCCCTCGCAAGGATTTCTGCGCCGTTACCAATCAGGTTCTGCACCACCTGATCGCTGCTCTTCGCCTTATTGCCGGCGGCCTGACCCAGCACGCCGATCAGGCTGGATTTTTTCAGTACTTTGAGATGATGCTTTTTGGCGACATGTGCGATTTCATGTCCCAGCACTCCCGCCAGTTCGGCTTCGTTATTGAGCCGCCGGTACAGCCCTTTGGTGAGCAAAATATAGCCGCCCGGTGCGGCAAAGGCATTGATGTCTTCAGACTCGATCACGCCAAAATGCCAAGTCACATCGTTGCGGCCACTCTGGCGCGCCACCCAGCTGCCCACCAGATTGACGTAGCGCTGAAGGTTGTCATCCCGCACCAGCGGCACCGCGCCCAGCAGGTTGCCGGTAATCTGCTTGCCGATCCGCGCTTCTTCTTCTGGCGTGTAGTCGCCAAACAGGGCGAAGCCGATCTGGCGGGGATCAAGCTTTTGCTTGGCCGGGGCGCTGACTGGCGCAGGCGCAGCGGCGGCAGCGGGGGCGGGGGCGGAAGGCGCGGCTACAGGCGCAGGCGCTGCCGCAGCCGGTGCAGGCTGAGGAGCCGGTTGCTCGGGCTTGGTTTTTTTGTCGATTTCCTTGTTGATTCGATCTTCGAGCATTTTTCCGAGATCAAAGCCGCCTGCTACGCCACTGAACGACACCAGCGAAACCGCCAGCAGCAGAAGTTTGAAATGACTGCGTGTGTTGTGATTCATTTAGTTGTCTCCCCAGGGTGAGGCCGTGTTGCCGGACGAACTGGCGGTCTGCGGCTTGGGCAGCGCGGGCACATTCACCACCGCCAGGCCGGACTGCGCGGCAAAGCTTTGTGCCTGCGCTGCGCTCACGGCCAGCGCGTCGAGCCGTGCGATTTCATCCGCGTTGTATTTCGCCTGCTTGAGCTCTTCATCACTGAGACCACGCAAGCCTGCCACAGCCACCACCTTGCTGGGATTGGACTGTGTTGTCGCCGCGCCGATAACATCGCTCACCCCCGCCCCGCCCAGGCCACCTGCCCCAGCGCGCACCGACAGCAGTCGTATCCAGCCCGTCGTCTTACCCGCCGTCACCCGCAGCCAGCCGCCCTGTTTGGCGAGAATGGTGACGCTCGTACCCTTGACAGCGCTGCCCGCAGCGGACGCGGTTGCACTTGGCTGACTGTAGAGTTTTTCGTTGCGTAACACGGTACCGGTATTGGCAAAAGCGGCACTGGCGCTTAAACCCAACAGCAGCGCAGCGACAGGGATCAGTAAGGGGCGCATCGTGTCTCTCCTTGGATGGATTGCAAATTGTAGGGGTAGATCTCGCGTTGGCGGTAACATAGTGCGATGAATTTTGTTGCCACCGCAATCGAGTCACTGGGAGCCAAAGTCGTGGGCTGGTTCACAGTGAGTTACGGCATTTTCGCGTTTCTCGCCAAGGCAGGCCTGTTGCTGGCGGATCGTGCCACCTGGAACCGTGCCACCTTCGACGTCGTCGTCAAGCAAGTGTATTTCACAGCAGTGCAAATTCTGCCGGTATTTCTGGGCTACGCACTGGTGATCTCCTGGCTCATCATTACCATCATCCTCTCGACGGCCCGCGATTTCGGCCTTACCGCATTCGCCAGTGAAATGACGATCCGCGTGCTGGTGCTCGAACTGTTGCCGTTTCTCACCGCTTTGTTTATTGCCCTACGCTCTGGCAGCGCTATCAACACCGAAGTCGCGCTGATGCAGGTGAACAACGAGTTGGATGCGCTGGCGCACTGCAAGGTTCCGCCGATGCAGTTCGAGTTCCTGCCGCGCCTGATCGGCGGCGTCATCTCGGTGATTACGCTGGCCAGTCTGGCCGGGCTACTGGCGTTGCTACTCGCCTATCTGGCGATCTACGGTCTGAGCATGGCCGGATTTGATCCTTTTACACAAACGTTGGCCAAGGTGTTTGATTTCAAGATCATCGCCGGACTGATTATGAAATGTGGCCTGTTTGGGCTCGCGGTCACGCTGATTCCGGTGACCGCTGGGCTCGAAACTCCGAAGAAACTGTTCATGGTGCCGGTCTCCGTGTTGCGCGGAATGATGCGCGTGTTTTTTGCCATTGTGGCGGTCGAGGTGGTGTCATTAGCGCTCAAATACATTTGACCCTGTTTGACAGACGAGAGGCATTGCACGCTGCGGTGGCGACGCTGTCTGACGATGTTGCCCGGGTGTCACACACGCTGCCATTACGTGCCAACCTGTCCGCACAGGGCAATATCGCGTTGATTCCGCTATATCAGCGCCACCTCGGCGCGGCGGAATCTGACCGGCTGGCGCTGGCCTTGTTGTCACAACTCGGCCACGCCGATCTTGCGCCGCTGCGCGACCCTGACATGCAACCTGCGCAGCGCTTCGTCACCCAACTGGCACGCGCGCTGATGCTGGATCGCCCCCGCCTGGTGATCGACCAGCCTGGAGCCATGCTTTACGATGTACCCTACCCACATTTCATACGCGAACTGGCAGCGCGCTCAGAGTCAAACCATACTTGGGAAATTTACGATTTCAGCTGGAATCGAACGCTTTATCCGGAATGAACACACTTCACTTCAAAGTTGGCCTGTTTGCATTTGCCTCAATTTTGCTGGGCGCAGGCTTTTTGGTCTATTTGCTGCACGCGCGTGGTTTTTTTGAAGACACCTTTCATCTGCGTCTCGCGGCATCCAGTGCCGATAGCGTGGCCCCCGGCGTACCGCTGGTATTTTCTGGCATCGAGATCGGCACGGTGTCGTCGGTAGGGCTCAACGAAAACGGCGGCATCATCGTCCAACTCGATCTGCTGGCGCGCAACGCCAAATGGTTGCGCCAGAACAGCAGCTTCACCCTCGACAAACCCATCGTCGGCGGTGCAAAAATCCGGGTCAACTCGCCCGACCTCAACGCCCCCGCCCTGCCCGACCAGTCCACCATGCTGCTGTTGACATCTGACGTCACCAAGGAAATCCCGGTGCTGGTCGAACAGGTGAAAGCCATTCTCGCCAATGTGGAACACCTCACCCGCAAGGACGGCGAACTCCATGCCACGCTTGGCAACGTCCAGACCGTCACGGGTCGAATGACAGGTGACTACGGCGTACTCGAAAGTGTGCTCGGTAGCCCGGAAAAAGCTCGTGCTGTGACCGACTCGCTCGACAAAACCCGCGCCCTGATGACCAAACTTGATGGCCTCGCGCTGAAAGTGGACGGCATGGCCGTCAAAACCGACCAGTGGCTGTTCGCCCCAAACGGGGTTGCCGAACACACCCGTGAATCACTGGCACAAGTGCGGCTGATGTTAGGTGATGCGCAGTCCAGCCTGAAAAAAGCCGACGCTCTGATGAGCAATGCAGTCGCCATTTCCGCCGACGTCAAAGCGGGCACACAGGATATTGCGGCGCTACGCGCCGAAATTGACGACGCCGTACGCAAGGCCAATGGCCTGGTGAATGAACTCAACAAGAAATGGCCATTTGCCCGCGAGCCGGAGGTGAAACTGCCATGACACGCCTCATTCTATTGCTGGGTGCTGCGTGGCTGCTCGCCGCCTGTGGCAGCGGCGGGTCACCACCGCCCGACTGGAAAACCGACGCCGCCGATCTGATCGAGCGCTACAAACAGCACGCCCTACGCGGCGAAAACACGCTGGCGGAACGCTATTTCCAGCAAGCCATCGCTGCAACGGGCGGCGCGGGACGGCTGGATGAAACCGCGCGACTCTGGCTAGTGCATTGCGCCACACGTCGCGCCATGCTGATCCAGGATAACTGCGATACCTATCTCGCCCTCTCGCAAGCGGGCGCGCGCACTGACGATCACACCTACTATCGCTTTATCACGCTGCAATGGGAAGGACTCGATGCGACACGGCTGCCTGCCGCCTACGCCAGGCTACCGGGCAGCGCCGCTGATCAGCGCAACACACAGCTGGCCGCGATCGCCGATCCCCTGTCGCGATTGCTTGCAGCAAGTCTGCTGGTACTGGTCAATCCCGCCGACACGCACGCCATGTCCATTGGAGTAGAGACCGCATCGGAGCGGGGCTGGCGGCAACCTCTACTCACCTTGTTAAAGCTGCAACTTAGCCAAACCTCTGACCCTGAGGTTCAAAAACGCCTTCTCACCCGACTTCAGCTAGTCGAGCAGCACTTTTCAGTTCACTAAGATTCGCGTACGCTTTCCCCAAAGCAAAATACATAATACAATATCGGGGAGCCTCTCATGAATACCTTTACTGCTTGGTTGTATGCGCCTTGGCCCTGGTATGTGTCGGGGGCGTTGATTGGATTGATGGTGCCGCTGATGCTCATCATCGGCAATCGCTCATTTGGTATCTCGTCCAACCTGCGTCACATGTGTGCCATGGCGCAGCCCAAAACATTCAATGTCGACTTTTTCAACTACAACTGGCGTGAATACACCTGGAGCCTGACCTTTGCCGTCGGCGCGGTCTTGGGTGGATTCTTGGCAGGCGTGGTATTTGCCAACCCTGACCCGATTGACCTCTCTGTCGCTGCGCTCACCATGTTCTCTCAATGGAACGTGCCGATTGCCGGCGGCTTCCTGCCTCCCATGCTGTTTGATTTCGCCCCCAGCAGCATCCTGCTGATGTTCCTGGGTGGCATCGTCGTTGGATTTGGCACGCGTTACGCGTCTGGATGCACCTCGGGGCACGCCATCACCGGGCTATCCACCCTGCAAATCGAATCGCTGATTGCCGTCATGGGGATTTTTGCCGGAGGATTATTCGCGGCGCATTTCATTACGCCGTATCTGTTTTCCTGGCTGGGAGGGCTGTGATGAAATATTTGCCTTATCTGCTGGCGGGCTTGGGATTCGGGTTTGTCATGGTCAAATCCGAAGCGGCCTCTTGGTACCGCATCATGGAAATGTTCTATTTCCAGTCGTTCCACATGTTCGGCATCATGATGACCGCGATCGCCACCGGCCTCACCGGCGTATTGCTACTCAAGCGCTTTGGTCAGTCCATCTCGGCAGATGGTCAGCCCATCGCCATCCCCAACAAAGACCCCGGCTGGAAAAATTATCTGTTCGGCAGTGTGATATTCGGACTAGGCTGGGGAATTATTGGCCTGTGTCCGGGGCCTATATTCGCACTGGTTGGCATGGGGTCGACCGGTGCAGTGGCCGCACTGGTAGGCGCATTACTGGGAACCTGGCTCTACGGCTGTGTAAAAAAGCATTTGCCGCATTGACAAGCCCGCCCGGCATGTTTACCGTGCAGCCACGGAGAGATGTTCTTCGCATATCACCAAGTTGTATTTACATTGAAATTAGGAGGAGTACCCATGAAATTAGCTTCGATCACCCTGGCCGCTCTGGCTGTTCTGGCTGGCAGCGCCCACGCCGCTCCCATGATGTCGGCTGAATGGACTGCCCAGGCTTGCGACTACTGGAACAAGAACGCCTCGCTGTCCAACGGCCTCGCTGCCAAGTGGATCAAGAATGATGCTGGCCGCGGCTACAAGATCATCCACCTGTATCGTACCGACTGCGGTGAAGCCACCCAGACCGAGATGAAGATCGTGCCCAAGGACGGCAAAGCCATGTGCGCCTACGGCGGTGCCGTGCAGAACCCCACTATGAACTATGACGTCGACTACACCATGCACGCCACCACCGAAAAGTGGAAAGAAATGGGTGCTGGCGAATATGGTCCTGTGAAAGCCATGATGTTCGGCAAGCTGAAGTTCAAGGGTCCGAAACCCGAAGCTATGACCGTGATGGGGCCGTTTGAAGAATTCCTGCTGATCCCGGGCAAAGTTGCCGGCGACGCAGCCTGCCCTGCCAAGTAATCCAGGCAGCGAAGCACAAAAAAGCCGGGGCAACCCGGCTTTTTTTATTCAGTGCAATTTGGCTTTAGCACTGGGATCCAGAGGCCGTCCGTTGCGGATTTCCTCGGGTGTCGCATCCCGCATTTCAATCACGTTCACCAGACACGTCACGGTCTGTCCTGCCAGCGAGGGATTGCCGTCTAGTGTCAACTGGCCATCCTCGATACGCGTGACATAAAACACTTTGGTTTCACCCGACTCGTTTTCAAACATGACCTCCGCACCCAGACGGCGAAACTCGGGCGGCACATTTTCAATGTCATCGACAAATACCAGGCTTTCGTCCCGCAAGCCGTAGCCGTCTTCCGGTGCCAAACTGATTTCGACACGTTCCCCGGCCTTACGGCCCGCTACAGCCGCTTCAATTGCGGGCAAAATCCCGCTATTCGCGCCTTGCACGTAGCCCACCGGCACATCGTGCTGCTCAACAATCATGCCGCGACTATCCAGTATTGAATAAGTAATAAAAACCAGCTTGTTGTCCGTTACAGTAGACATGACGTTTCCTGAATTGAGTAAAAATCCCTATTCACAGGATCGCACGCCGTGAATAATTGGCCGCTATGATACCTTCGAACCCGTGAGAACCCGCCAATCCAAGATATGACGCCGCTTCGCCAACTCCCCGCCTGGAAATCGCTGGAACAGCATTACAAGGCCATGCAGCATTTCGATATGCGAACAGCATTCCGCGAAACGCCCAACCGGTTTGAGCTGCTCTCCCTGCACACGGACGCGCTGCTGCTCGACTACTCAAAAAATCGGATCACCCCGGAAACACTGGACTTGCTGATGCAGCTGGCGCGCGAAGCCTCGCTCGACACGATGCGCGATGCGCTGTTCACCGGTGGCCACCTGAATTTCACCGAGCAGCGCGCAGTTCTGCATACCGCGCTGCGCGCCCCAGCCAAGCCCGATCTGGTTGTGGATGGACAGAATGTGTCGCATGCCATTGCCAGCGTACTCGCCAAAATGCGGGCGTTTACCGAAGCCATCCATAGTGGCCGTTGGCGCGGTCACACGGGCAAGCCCATCACCGACATCGTCAATATCGGCATTGGTGGCTCCGATCTCGGGCCTGCCATGGTATGCCATGCGCTCGATCACTACGCCGTGAAAAACCTGCGCGTACATTTCGTTTCCAACCTCGATCCCGGGCATCTTGCCGGCATCCTCGCCACGCTCAGTCCTGAAACCACGCTGTTTGTCGTCGCTTCAAAAACCTTTACCACGCTGGAAACGCTGGCCAACGCCAATTCGGCCAAAGTATGGTTGCTGGAGGCACTCGGTGCCAAGGAAGCCGTCGCACGGCATTTCGTTGCCCTGTCGACCAACGCACAGGCGGTGCGCAAATTCGGGATTGACCCTGACAACATGTTCATTTTCTGGGACTGGGTGGGCGGTCGCTATTCGCTGTGGTCGGCGATTGGTTTATCGATTGCACTGGCCCTGGGCTGGGATCATTTTCAGGCGCTGCTCGATGGCGCACACGCGATGGACACGCATTTCCACGAAGCACCGTTCGAGGCCAACATGCCCGTCATCATGGCCATGCTTGGCATCTGGTACGCCAACTTTTGGGGCACCGATACCTACGGCGTATTTCCCTACGATCAGCGCTTGCGTTTGCTGGTGCCGTTTTTGCAGCAGCTCGATATGGAATCGAACGGCAAGAACGTCAATCGCGCCAACCGCCACGTCAGCTACAACACCGGCCCCATCCTCTGGGGCGCACCCGGCACCAACGGTCAACACGCTTTCTTTGAACTGGTACACCAGGGCACCCGGCTGATTCCGACCGATTTTCTGGTCGCTGCGGTCAACCCGACCCCGCTTGCCGATCAGCACGAATGGCTATTGGCAAACTGCCTGGCGCAGACCGAGGCATTACTCAAGGGCAAGCCCGCTGCCGTGATTGAGGCCGAATTGATGTCACACGGTATGAGCCGCAGCGATGCCCATGCGCTGGCGCCTCACAAGGTTTTCCCCGGCAACCGTCCCAGCAATACCCTCGTGTACCAGCAGCTCGACCCGCGCACGCTGGGGATGCTGATCGCGCTCTACGAGCATAAAGTGTTCGTGCAGGGCGTGGTGTGGCAGATCAATAGTTTTGACCAGTGGGGCGTCGAACTCGGCAAACAGCTGGCGCCGCCGATCCGCGCCGCGCTAAGCTCGGTACGCGTCATCGGCGAACACGACAGTTCCACCCTCGGACTCATTGCCGATATCCGTCGGCGACGCGGTCTCAGTACCTGACGCGCGCGCGATAGCTCAGCGTCACCTTGCCTTCAGCCGGCACGTTGACCTTCCATTCCGCCGTTCCCGATGCGACTTTGGCGTGCGGGTGCGTTTCACTGAGAATCGCCCAATCACCCGGCATCGGCTCACGCACGATGACCGTCACAGCTTCCGTCTTGGCGTTTTTCAGCACCACTTCATACGCGGACTCAAACACATAGTTGTACCGCCCGCTGCCGCTCAGCTTCTGAAACGCGGTTTGTTTCTTGTCGGCAGTGACATCAAATGCATCGCCCAGCTTCAGCCGCACCGTTTCATTTTTAGGCGTGTGATCGATCTGGTCTTCGCCGACAAACTGCGCGTTGCCTTGGCTGTCTTTTTTGTACACACGGATCACCCCCTTAGGCAGCGGAATCCCCAAGCCGTCGCCCTTGTTCTGGAAATCGACAAAGACACCGACCTTCATTTTCTGGCCGATTTCGCCGTGCTGGCCGGAGTAGTAATAATCCGCCCCCTGCAACAGAAACTCTTTCTTGACCAACACCCGTGATGCGGACATCAACGCCACCTGTTTGGTCTGGTTTTCGGCAAGCGTGGTCGGGCGTTGAAGGGTATAGAGGTGATATTCGAACAGCGATTCCTGCTGCATCTCGGCAGCATCTGCCACCTTGGCGGCCATCGCCATCATCGCACGCGGCGAAGGCTGCACCTCGCGCACCCGGTTGAGATCGCCCGCCACCAATTGCAGTTTGGCATTCGGATACGCCGCGCCGCTCTGGTTGGTCAGCGTCACCCAGCCGTTTAGATCAAGCTGGCTGTCGTCTGCACTCAACTCGGCCACATAATCCGCGCGCCATGACAATCCACCTGTGAGATACGACAATTCCAGATTGTGCGACCCTGCCGTGGGGTTCATCAACGAAATCACCAATGTAGGTTTGTCGCGCAGCGTGTCGGGCACGCCAGGAAACGCCAGTCGCCCAGGCGCACCGGTTTCGATTCGGTCAGCAAATTTCAAAACCACCCCATTGTTGGTAGACAACACAATCGCGGTTTCGCGGGTTTCTGCACCGGAAGCTGGATTCTGCTTGATCACAGTCACCTCCCGGCCAACGTACTTATCCAGCAGTTTTTGTGGTGTCAATAAATCAAAATCGAAATTCTGCTCCAGCAGCCGAAAACCGCCCGGCTGCGTAGTGTTACGCAACTGAGCTGTTTCGGGTCGCATCTGTGCCGAGACCTCGCGCCATGCGAGCTGATTGAAATCGCGGTTCAGCTTGGTACGCCGCGCATCTTTGACCAGCGCCAGATTGTCGTTATAGATAGTCACCGCAACGCTGTTTTGATCGGCCACCCCACTGATAATTTCGTCCTTTGGCGAAGCCTGAATGGTGGTTGCGGTTACCAGCACGCCTGTGACCACAGCGACCTGCCAGGGTTTTGTCAACATGTTATTTCTCCTCATAGATGGGATCTTGCGGCACATATTGACTGAAATATACGAAAATACGTTCACAGCGATAGAATGCTTTAACAATAATTTGCACGGCAACCATGGAATTCAGTGAACTTCAGCCCCCCCGCATTGTAGGCGGCGGCATCAACACCGGTGAAGCCGCGCAACCCACCGTGGTGACGCAAATGCTCGGGATTGAAAACGTCGCGCCGGTGCGCGAAGAAGCCCTGCGTGAACGTTTCCTGTCGTTTGATCCCTTGTTCGACGCAGCGTCCAGTCTGGTCGCCAATGAACTGGTGCTGCGCGGGCGAACCCCACGCAACGACGCGCCTGTCGAGCTCCAGCACATGGATGAAGACATGCTGCTGACCGGCCTCTATTCGCTGACCCAGGATGAACTCGTCGGCTCGCTCCCCCTGCTGGTTCGCATTAGCACCAGCATTCTGTTCAGCGAGATGCCGCAGCAACTCAATCACCCCCAATTAATCTGGTGCTTTGCCATCGATAACGAGCAGCACCTGGCGCGGGCGCTGGCATTGCAACAGGTCGGCCTGGTGCTCTGTCCGACTCTCAACCCCAATGACGCCATGGTGCAGGAAAGCGCCCCGACTTGGCGTTTTCTGGGTTGCCATGCCGACGACACCCCGCCTACCTGCTCTGCACGACCGATTGTAGATGGCATCCGCAACTCCCCCACGCAACGTAAATGGCCGGATCACGCCTGGTTTAGCGGCAGCTATTTTTCGGGCGATACCCAGCCCGCCGACAATAGCCACGAACAGGAACAACAACTCGACTTGCTGGCCATTGCGCTTCGGCAATCGCCCAGCACCCTGCTCCAGTATTTCCGCCTCAATCCCACACTTGCTCCCCGTCTGCTGGCGATTGCCAATTCGCAGGTGGGCGGGCTCAGCCGTCCCGCCGAGTCTGCTGCTCACGCGCTCATCATGCTGGGGCCGCAGCGCGCCAGCCGGGTCGCCTCGTTGCTGGCACTGACCGGTAACCACCCGACCGAAACGACTCGCCATTTCGTCATCACCGCACTCACTCGCGCCCTGTTTATGGGCAAACTCACCCGGTTGGGTGCCCCGGCTGAAAGCGCTGCGCTCGCCTTTGAAATTGGCCTGCTCTCGATTGCACCGCATATGCTGGCACAACCCATGGAGGCGCTCATCCGCAAACTGGGCTTGACTGAGACCAGCACGCGCGCGCTGAGCGGCCATCCCACGCCTGAAAACGCCATGCTGCATCTTGCCCATGCCTGCGAAATCAACGACGCGACAGCACTGGATACTGCGGCCCAGCAGTTGAACATTCCGTTGCACGAAATTTCAGTGGCCTACCTCGATTCGCTAATCGCCGCCTCGTCGCTCGACCCGGCATTACACTAAGACTCACGCACCCGGCGTAAAATGGCGGTTTTTTTCCGCCCGTCGCCCTATGCATCCCACTCTGGTTTTCGACATTGAGACCATCCCCGACCTCGCCGGATTCGCCGCCGTCAACGGCCTTGATGTCGCCACGCTGCCCCCCGCCGAACTCGCCGAAATGGCGCTGCTCGCGCGCCGACAGAAAACCGGCAGCGACTTCATGCCGCACCACCTGCAGCGCATTGTCGCGATTTCGTGCACGCTCAGAAGCGGCGACCAACTCAAAGTGTGGTCGCTGGGCGAATCCGACAGCAGCGAAGCCGAACTGATCCAGCGCTTTTTTGACGGCATCGAACGCTACACCCCACAACTCGTGTCATGGAACGGCGGCGGCTTCGACCTGCCGGTGCTGCATTACCGCGCCTTGATTCACGGAATTACCGCCGCGCGCTACTGGGACTGGGGTGACGACGACAAGGATTTCAAATGGAACAATTACCTCAGCCGCTACCACACCCGCCATCTTGATCTGATGGACGTGCTGGCCATGTTCACTGGCCGCGCCAACGCCCCGCTCGACCAGATGGCCAAGCTGTGCGGCTTTCCCGGCAAGCTGGGGATGGATGGCTCGAAGGTGCTCGACGCCTGGCAAAACGGTGAAATCGACGCCATCCGCAACTACTGCGAAACCGACGTGATGAACACCTGGCTGGTGTATCTGCGCTTCCAGAAAATGCGCGGCACACTGACTGAAACTGCCTACGCTGCCGAGATCGAGCTGGCGCGCAGCACCGTCACCAACCACGAAGCACCGCACTGGCAAGAGTTCCTGGCGGCCTGGGCATGAACATCGTTGCAGACATTCTCTCCCTCGACCACGAGGGACACGGCGTCGCGCGCATCGACAGCAAGGTCACTTTCGTCGATGGCGCGCTCGCGGGCGAGCAGGCGGAAATCAATATTTACCGCAAGCACGCCAAATACAACTCGGCCAACGCCGTCGCCATTCTCAAGGCCAGCGCGCAGCGCACCGATCCGCGTTGCCGCTATTTTGGCCGCTGCGGCGGCTGTTCGATGCAGCATCTGGAACCCGGTGCGCAGGTCGCCGCCAAACAGCGCGTGCTGGAAGAAAATCTCGCCCGCATCGGCAAGGTCACGCCCGGCATCATCCTGCCCGCGCTGCATGGCCCGAGCTGGCGTTACCGCACCCGCGCGCGCCTGTCGGCGCGCTGGGTCGATAAAAAAGGCGGCGGCCTGGTCGGCTTCCGCGAAAAACGCTCCAGTTTTATCGCCGACATGACAAGCTGCGAAGTGCTCACCGCCGATGTCTCGGCCTTGATCCAGCCACTGCGCGATCTGGTCGGGCAGCTGTCGAACGCCGACCGCATTCCACAGATTGAAGTAGCCGTCGGCGAGAACATCACCGTGCTGGTGTTTCGCCTGCTCGACCCATGGAACGACGACGACGCCGTCGTCGTGCGCGCGTTTGCCGAGCAGCACGGCGTGCAGGTGTGGGAACAAAGCAAAGGCCCGGACACCGTGCGCCCGTTCTGGCCGCTGACCGCACCGGAGTTGAGCTACAGCCTGCCCGAATTCGGGCTGGTGATGCCGTTTGCGCCAACCGAATTCACCCAGGTCAACACCGGCATCAACCGCGCGCTGGTCAGCCGCGCCATGCGTTTGCTGAACCCGCAGCCGGGCGAACGCATCGCCGACCTGTTTTGCGGTTTGGGCAATTTCACTTTGCCGATCGCCCGCAGCGGCGCAGACGTCACCGGCATCGAAGGTAGCGTAGAGCTGGTCGTGCGCGCGCGTGAAAACGCGCTGCGCAATCAATTGCCCAATGCCCGCTTCGCGGTGGATAACCTGTTTGAAATGACGCCGGAGAAATTCACCGCGCTGGGGCATTTCGACAAGCTGCTGATCGACCCGCCACGCTCCGGCGCGATCGACCTCGTCAACGCCCTTCCGGACAACGCAGCCCCGTGCCGAATCGTCTACGTCTCGTGCGACCCCGCCACGCTGGCGCGCGACGCCGAAGTGCTGGTGCACGACAAGGGCTACCGGCTGGAAGCGGCGGGTGTTGCCAACATGTTCCCGCACACGGCGCACGTCGAGTCGATTGCGCTGTTTGTCCGATAATCCCTTAAAATCACACGCTTAACTCATTATTGACAGCTATGGCACTCATCGTACAAAAATACGGCGGCACCTCAGTCGCCAACGTCGAACGCATCCGCGCAGTGGCGGAACGCGTCACCAAATTCAAATCCTTAGGGCATCAGGTCGTCGTCGTCCTGTCGGCCATGTCGGGCGAAACCAATCGCCTGATCGGCCTGGCCAAACAGATTCAGGCCACGCCCGACCCGCGCGAGCTGGACATGATGGTCTCCACCGGCGAGCAGGTGACAATCGCGCTGCTAGCGATGGCGCTGAAAGACCTGGGGCTGAAAGCCAAAAGCTACACCGGCGCGCAGGTGCGCATCCTCACCGACGACGCCCACACCAAGGCACGCATTCTCAGCATCGACGAAGCCAACATGCGCGCTGACCTCGATTCCGGCCACGTCGTCGTCGTCGCGGGTTTTCAGGGCGTCGACGAAAAAGGCAATATCACCACGCTGGGGCGCGGCGGCTCCGACACCACCGGCGTCGCGCTGGCCGCCGCGCTCAAGGCCGACGAATGCCAGATCTACACTGACGTGGACGGCGTCTACACCACCGACCCGCGCATCGTGCCCGAGGCACGCCGACTGAAAACCGTCACCTTCGAGGAAATGCTCGAAATGGCCAGCCTCGGCTCCAAGGTGCTGCAAATCCGCTCGGTCGAGTTCGCCGGCAAATACAAAGTCAAACTGCGCGTGCTGTCCAGCTTTCAGGACGAAGGCGACGGCACGCTCATCACCTTCGAGGAAAACGACAGCATGGAACAACCCGTCATCTCCGGCATCGCCTTTAACCGCGACGAAGCCAAAATCACCGTCGTCGGCGTGCCCGACCATCCTGGCATCGCCTACAAAATTCTCGGCCCGGTCGCCGACGCCAACATCGACGTCGACATGATCGTGCAGAACGTCGGCCACGCGAACACCACCGACTTCACTTTCACCGTACACCGCAACGACTTTGGCAAAGCGCTCGACATTGTTAAAGCTACGGCAACCGCCATCGGTGCGAGCGAAGTCAGCGGCGACGATAAGATCGCCAAGGTCTCCATCGTCGGTGTCGGCATGCGCTCGCACGTCGGTGTCGCACGCAAGATGTTCGAAACCCTCTCGCAGGAAAATATCAACCTGCAAATGATCTCCACCTCCGAAATCAAAATTTCGGTCGTGGTCGAAGACAAATACATGGAGCTGGCCGTCCGCGCCCTGCATCAGGCATTTGAACTCGACAAAGCCCCTGCTTGAGATCGCGCAGGGTAGTGAGTTGGCTTTCGGCCACGCATTCCGCTACAATGCGCGGCGGTTCGGAGACGTGGCCGAGTGGTTGAAGGTACTCCCCTGCTAAGGGAGCATGCGGGCTTAAACCTGCATCGAGGGTTCGAATCCCTCCGTCTCCGCCAATATCAATACAAGTTTTTCGCAGCACCCGATTAGGTCTGCCGCGAAAAACCCGCGTATAATGCGCACCTTCAAAACGCGCCGGTAGCTCAGCTGGATAGAGTACTTGGCTACGAACCAAGGGGTCAGGAGTTCGAATCTCTTCCGGCGCACCACAATTCAAGGGGTCAGCTTAGGCTGATCCCTTTCTTTTTGTTCGAACGGGAGCTACCCGAGATACATCGCTTGCATCCTGCGTGACGCATACGAGAAATACAGTTGGGGCGTATGTCTCTTGATCGGCCTTTTCAGCCGGTCGTCCTTCCTCACAAGCAGCCATTCACCAATGACTGCTTTCAAAAGCGTCCCTTCCCCAAGCCTACCTGTCGTCCAACAAATACCAACACCGGCAAACGCTTGCCATCGAAAGCGAGCTGGGTACGACTGAGACGGTTTGTGATCACTGCTGCACAGCATTGCGCAAGTGAAGTCGTGCGGGGCAAGACGATATCCTTACGGCAAAAGGTGACTTGATGATTCCGATTAAATCGCCTGCTCCTACTGGAACCACACCGCCGAGGGATGTATGGTTTTCATCCCCCAGAGCAGAGGGTTAATTGCAGCAAACTTGACAACCCGAAGCCCAGGCGCGTACGTTTCGCCGTATACCGAAGTTGGCACCACGATGCCGACTCGCTGCGGAGCGATAAAAACATTTCATCTAGCGTGGAGGAGCGCAAGATGTACCATACTTTTGCCCGAAGCCCGAAGCCCGAAGCCCGAAGCCCGAAGCCCGCACAGCCCATACGGGCGTCAGTGAATTCCCCATCAAACCCCGGCCTAGCCGCAGGCTTGTTCTGTGTTCCCCGTCAGACGCAATGTGCTACGTAGCCGGCACGATTCTTGTTTGCTGGCCATGGCGCGGATATCCAGTCTTTCCTGACCATCGGCCTTCCGATATGCAGCAAATTGTGCGGCTCCCGGGCGAAATCATCGGGCTTGGCGGCGACGCCGCGAACGAGCTCATGGGTCGTTCGTTTGCCGACTTCAACCTCATCGTTTTCACCAGCCCGCTGCCCGGCACGCTCGACGGCGGCAAGATCACGCTGGACGCCACCTTCAGCCGCGAAGAAATGGTCGCCGCCGCCAAGACCGACATCGCCTGGCGCTACGCTCTGCGCGAACTCAACTCATTCGTCATCCCCAACATCAGCTACGCCCAGCACAACACCGACGGCAGCCTGGATCTCTACAACCCCGCCACCGGCCAGGGCGCGATGACCGAGCTGTACCTGGCCGACCGCGCCGCGATGCTGACGTGGAAGATTCGCTACGACAAGGGGTTCCGGGACGACAACGACGCTGTGCATGTGGGGGGCAAGCCGTATTTTGAGACATGGGATACGGGGGCGGTTAAGGGAGATTGGGACTTCGCGGCCAATGATTCTGAATGGAGGATTTCAGCATGAACTTGCTAATGGCGAACGATCACGGCACATCCTGCGCGGCGCGCGGCAACACTAATCAGGAGGAAAACAACATGGCGTTTGTGAACGAATACATCTCGGAAACGGATATCGAGAAATACGGGATCAAGGAACTCAATCTGAAATTCCGAAAGCCAAACCCTAAACCGGATTGGACAGTCGATCACGAACGCGACATCTACTTGCGTTATCTGTATAGCGGGCGCGAAGAGTTTTCAAATCGGCATACCTATTATTTGTATTGGAAAGGCACACCGTTGATGGTGGTTCTTGATTTGATGGACGCGGGGGGCGCAAGAGGCGCTGAGCAATGGCGACATTTCAAACTGTGGCGTTTAGACATACCCGAAATTCTTAAGCCAGATGAGAGGGAAATAATTGCTGATTTGAAGGAAGCGCTGATTGCTGAGCGTGGGGGAGGCGTGTATTCAACTGCCACCAAATTCACCGCCACTTTTGATTTCTGATCCGGGGAGAACACCATGTCTATTTCATATCAAGTTGCCCTCGACCAGCTCGCAAACCTGACCGAGAACGGCAGGATTGCCACGCAGCAAGAATTACGTTCCCTTGCCAGTTCGGTTTCAGTTTATGCCGAAGGCAACATCACCGCGATAAATGGGGTCAGACAGATAAATGGGGTCAGACACGATTATTTTTGATGCAGGAGAATCGGAATACCGCCTTACAGCTAAGGAGTTTAAACCATAGGTGTCCGTTTACAGCTGGCCGCAGTCGGCTGCTAAACAGACGTTTTGCAAACATGCCATGACTGACCGCAAAGGCCGATGACCAGCCTCCTCACTATAAACTTGTAAGGCTCACACACCCGGCGCGACAGAGCAGTAATCTCTTTATTCGGTAACTGTCATGCGTACCCTGCTGCTGATCTGTGCCCTCGCCCCTGCCGCCGTCCAGGCGGCCACTTGCAACACCACCAGCGGCAACACCCGCACCCGCCTGCTGGAGTTATATACCTCGGAAGGCTGTAGTTCTTGCCCGCCAGCGGAACGGTGGCTGTCACAACAGCCCGCACGACGCGATCTGGTCCCGCTGGCGTTCCATGTCGATTATTGGGATCGTCTCGGTTGGAAAGACCCGTTCGCGCAAGCGGCATTCAGCCAGCGTCAACGTGCGCGCAACAGTGGGCTGGGCTGGATTTACACGCCGCAGGTGATGCTCGACGGGAATGATTTTCGTGCCTGGCCAAGCGGATTACCCGTGAATCCCCGCGAGTCGGCACAGGTCGTTCTCGACATGAAGCTATCGACTGCACCGCGCCAGATCGACGTCAGCGTCGCGCCGCAACATGCGACCGCCTCGGCACCGCGCGGCGCGCAGCTCTATCTTGCACTGACCGAGAGCAAGCTCGTGTCGAATATCGCTGCCGGCGAAAATGCCCGCCGCACCCTGCGTCACGATTATGTGGTGCGCAAGCTGGTGGGTCCCTTCGAAGTACAGGCAACGAACCATCGTTTCGTGCTGTCGCCAGAGTGGAAGCCGGAACATCTGGCGGTCGCCGCGTTTGTGCTGGACAGCAGCGGTGACACTTTGCAGGCGCTGGTTGGCGCGTGCCCGAGCTGACTCAGGGCGCTTCGACGAATTCCAGGGTGTTGTTATCCGGATCGCGGCAGAATAGCGCCGCACGCCCAGATTTGCTTACGCTGTAGCGCACGCCCGCCTCATCGAGCCGGTTTTTCAAAGCAGTCATGTCGTTCACCGCCAGCGCGATATGGCGGTCTCGACCGCCGTGTTCGGGGCGAATTGAATGTGCATCGGGGTTGGCTAACTGCATCAAATGTAGCTGCTGACCGCCGCCAAGGTCGTACCACTCGCCGGGATAGGGCAGCTCGGGACGATGGGGATGGCACGTCAACCCCAACGCTGACTCATAAAAGTGTTTGGCGCGCGCCAGGTCGGACACGAGTAAACCCGCGTGAAGCAGCGTAGTAATGTTAGACATGCGATTTTTCTCCGGATTGATCGTCTTCCATGTGCCCGGAAAACAGGCTGGCAGTGATGATCATGACGGCACCGATCCATTCCTGCACGTCCATGCGTTCGTCAGACAGGAAATAGGCTGCAATCGCCGCCACCACCAGTTCGGACAGAAAAATCACGATAGCCTGATTCGCAGGGACGCGCGCGAGTCCGTATTGCACGGCATAGGTCATGCTGCCGATCACCAGCGCGACAGCGATCAGCAGTAGCCAGGTGTGCGCTTCCGCTGTCGCCATGAAATCAAGCTCGACGGGCGCGGCGATCAATCCGATGATGGTCAGGATCGTGACCCCCGCCCACACCGACACGACCTTTGCGCCTTCGGCCACGCCTTCAAGATGGCGACTGACGACGTTGCTCGCGGCGAATGCCACACCTGCGGACAAGGCGAGCCATTCGGCGCGATTACCGGGCAGTGGCCATTCGCCGGGCTGCCACAACATCGCCAGCGCGCCACTCGCCGCCAGCGCCATCACCGCCCATCCTGCCCGGTTGAGTTTTTCGTTCAGCAAAATCCGCGAAAACAAGACCGTCCACAAGGGCGACAAATAAAACAGCAGCAGCACCCGCACGACCTCGCCTTCGAGCACCGCCAGCACATAGGCCAGATTCGTCCAGCCTGCGGCCAAACCCAAGGCAGTCAGCCAGCCCCAATGCGCGCGCGCACCGTGTGCTGCACGCAGCGACCAGCCTCCCAGCAACAGTAAAGGAATCGCATACGAGAAAAAGCTCGACGCGATGCCGCCGACGCCCGCCTCGTTCAGCAGGCGATACGGATACCACACCAGCCCCCACAGGGTGGCGGCATAGACCAGGCTACCGATGGCAAGGGTGCGCTGCGGGGGAAGGGGCATGGGGCTTTATAATGCGTCAGTTAAATGAAACCTGTGCTGCAATGAATCCGCGTCTCGATCAGCTCCACCCCTACCCGTTTCAAAAACTGCGCGAGCTGTTCGCAGGGGTGACGCCGAATCCCGATCTGTCGCCGATCAACCTGTCGATCGGCGAACCCAAACATCCGACGCCGCAGTTCATCAAGGAGGCGCTGGTCGCGGGGCTTGCGGGGCTGGCGAATTATCCCATCACTCAGGGCTCGGATGCGCTGCGTCAGGCGATTGCGAGCTGGGCTGAACGGCGATATGGCGTGAAGCTTGACCCGGCGACCGAGGTGCTGCCGGTGAACGGCTCGCGCGAGGCCTTGTTTGCTTTTGCACAGGCCAGCGTCGATTCCAGCCGCCACGGCCGTCGCGTTGTCATCTCACCGAATCCGTTCTACCAAATCTACGAAGGGGCGGCACTGCTTGCCGGTGCCCGCCCATTCTTTCTCAACACACTGCCGGATAGCGACTTCAAAATGGACTGGTCGCGGGTGCCGGAGGACTTGTGGGAGCAGGTGAATCTGGTCTACGTCTGCTCACCCGGCAACCCCACCGGCAAGGTGATGTCGCTGGACGACTGGAAGGAATTGTTCGATCTGTCCGACCAGCACGGCTTCGTGATCGCGGCCGACGAATGCTACTCGGAAATCTATTTTGAGGAAGGCAAGCCGCCACTTGGCGCGCTCACCGCCGCCAGTCAACTTGGCCGCAGCTTCAAAAACCTGATCGTGTTCAACTCGCTGTCGAAGCGCTCCAACGTGCCCGGCCTGCGCTCGGGCATGGTGGCAGGCGACGGCGAACTGATGAAAAAATTTCTGCTCTACCGCACCTACCACGGCAGCGCGATGAGCCCGGCGGTGCAGGCGGCAAGCCAAGCCGCGTGGAACGACGAAGCGCACGTGATCGAGAACCGCCGCCAGTACGCCGAGAAATTCGCCGCCGTGATGCCGCTGCTGCAAGGTGTGCTTTCTTTCGACGCGCCCGACGCCGCCTTCTATCTGTGGGCGCGCGTGCCGGGTGGCGACGATGCCGCTTTCGCGCGCGGCCTGTACGAAAAACAGCACGTCACCGTGCTGCCCGGCAGCTTTCTCGCGCGCGACGCGGCGGGCGTCAATCCGGGCAAGGGCTACATTCGCATCGCGCTGGTGGATAGCCTGGAGGCCTGCATCGAAGCAGCCCGACGCATAGCCCGGTTTGTTGGCGAAGCCGCATGAGACATTTTGCGGTCATCGCGCTGATGCTCATGCCAGCGTCGTCTTGGGCGAATCGCGGCATTGAGGCTGAGCGCGCCGCCGAGCGCATCCTGCTAAGCGAAAATGTTGCTCATGTGTATTTCACGGCGAACGACGCCGGGCGGCTGACGCTGCTATTCGGCAATCAGGTCGCCGACTGGCAAATCCGCGTCGTGCTGAAGAAGCTCGAACAAGACCCCGCGATCCAGGGCGTGACCCATGCCCGTGCAGAAACCGATTTTTGTCCCATCCGTTAGCCATTACAGGAAACCACCATGCAAGACCTGCAAGCCATCATCGAAGAAGCCTTTGAACGCCGCGCCGACATCACGCCGCGCAACGCCGACGCCAAGCTGAAAGACGCCGTCATGACGGTACTCGACATGCTCGACAAGGGACAATTGCGCGTCGCTGAACGGACAGAGGGCCAAAACTGGATCACCCACCAGTGGCTCAAAAAGGCCGTATTGCTGTCGTTCCGTCTGGAAGACAACGCTTTCATCAAAGGCGGCTACACCAATTATTACGACAAGGTGCCGAGCAAGTTTGCCGACTACAACAGCCGAGATTTCCGCGAAGGCGGTTTCCGCGTGGTGCCGCCCGCAGCCGCGCGGCGCGGTTCCTACATTGGCAAGAACGTGGTGCTGATGCCCAGCTACGTCAACATCGGTGCCTACGTCGACGAAGGCACCATGGTCGATACCTGGGCGACGGTTGGCTCGTGTGCGCAGATCGGCAAGAACGTGCATTTGAGCGGCGGCGTCGGCATCGGCGGCGTGCTGGAGCCGGTGCAGGCCAACCCGACCATCATCGGCGACAACTGTTTCATCGGGGCGCGCTCCGAAGTGGTCGAGGGCGTGATCGTCGAGGACAACAGCGTGATTTCGATGGGTGTCTATATCGGCCAGTCCACCAAAATTTACGATCGCGAAACCGGCGAAGTGACCTATGGCCGCATCCCCGCAGGTTCGGTGGTGGTGTCTGGCAACCTGCCGTCCAAGGATGGCAGCTATAGTCTGTATTGCGCCGTGATCGTGAAAAAAGTTGACGCCAAAACCCTGTCGAAGGTCGGCATCAACGAACTGTTGCGCGGTATTTGAATCCTATTCGCTCATTCACCCGGGAGTGCCCATGAAATCCAAGATACTCGTCACGGCCCTGCTTGCTGTCGGCCTGCTCGGCTGCGAAGCCAACCCGGTTTCCGGGCGCAAACAACTGGTTCTGGTGTCGGAACAGCAGGCACAGGCGTCCAGTGCCCAGGCGTACGCGCAGGCGCTCGACGACGCGCAGAAGAAAGGCCAGCTCAGCACCGATGCGGCTCTGAATGCCCGCGTCAAGCGGATTACCGACCGCCTGATTACCCACGCGCAGGCCATGTATCCACCCAGCCGGGAATGGAAATGGTCGGTTGCCGTGCTCGATGAGCCCACGATCAACGCCTGGTGCATGCCAGGCGGCAAGATGGCGATCTACACCGGCATTATCAACAAGCTTGCGCTGACCGACGATGAAATCGCGCAGATCATGGGCCATGAAATTTCCCATGCCCTGCTCGGCCATGGTCGCGAACGCATGAGCCGCGCGCTCGCCACGCAGGGCGGGCTGGTGCTGGGCTCGGTAGTGGCCGGCACCGATCTTACCGGCCTCGCGCCCGTCGCCGACATTGCGCTCAACCTGCCGAACAGCCGAGCAGGCGAATCCGAAGCCGACCGCTATGGCATCGAACTCGCCGCGCGCGCAGGCTACGACCCCCATGCCGCAGTCAAACTATGGGAAAAAATGGCGGCGGCCAGCAAAGGCAACCCGCCCAAGTTTCTTAGTACCCACCCCTCGCCCAGCGATCGTATCCAGGCGCTGAATGCGCTCGTTCCGCAGATGATGCCGCTGTACGAAAAAGCGCGGAGCTGAGATGACTGCCGACGAGAAGCCCGTCCCCAATCTCAAGACACTCACAGCAGTCATCTACGGCCTGTATGGTCTGGCGCTGCTCACAGGCATCACCGCCATCGTTGCCATTGTGCTCAACTATCTCAAGCGGGAAGAAGTGCAGAACACCTGGCTGCAAAGCCATTTCTCCTGGCAGATTCGTACATTCTGGTGGGGCGTGGCGTGGATGATCCTGGGGACGATCACTTATCTGATCCTGATTGGTTGGGCGATCTGGGGCGTTGCCACGGTGTGGTACATCTATCGTATCGCCAAAGGCTGGCTCAATCTCAACGATGGCAAGCCAATGCCCCTGACTTGACCGCGCCCACTTTCAGGAAACCCATGCAAACGATTTCTCTTTCACTTACAGGCTTGGCCTGCGGCGGTTGCGTTGCCAGTGTGCAAAATGTATTAACGGCTTTGCCCGGCGTCACGGCGACAGTGACGCTCACGCCGGCCGAAGCGCGGGTGACCTTTGATCCTGCCCGGGTCAGCCAGGAAGCGGTGTGTCAGGCGGTAGTCGACGCAGGCTTCGGAGTGGCCGCTGTATCACGACAGAGCTGATCGAGGGGCGCGGGCTGGTGGACCAAATTGCCCTGCACATAATCCACGCCAATCTGGCGTAACTCGGCCAGCACGCGTTCCGACGACACATATTCCGCCACGGTTTTCAGGCCCATCTGGTGCCCGATGCGATGAATCGCTTCGACCATCGCACGGTCGATGGGATTGTCTGCCAGGTCGCGTACAAACGCGCCATCGATCTTGAGGTAATCGACCTTGAGGTTTTTGAGATACATGAACGACGACAGGCCGCTGCCAAAATCGTCGAGTGCAAAGCGGCAACCAAATTCGCGCATGGCGCTGATGAATTCGTTGACGACGCCGAGGTTGCCGATCGCAGCTGTTTCCGTAATTTCAAAGCACAGGTGTGCCCCCAGCGTAGGCTGCTGATGCAGGCTGGCAAGCAGTTGGCCACGGAATTCAGGGTCTTTCAGCGATGCGCCAGACAGGTTGACCGCAAACAGACAACATACCGCAGGGGCCTGATCGATCATCCGCTGGCATAGCCGCAGGGTTTCCTGGATCACCCAGCCATCCAGTGCGGGCATGATGAAATAGCGTTCGGCGGCGGGG
Organism: Thiobacillus sp.; assembly: GCA_040080645.1. Lineage (GTDB taxonomy): Bacteria > Pseudomonadota > Gammaproteobacteria > Burkholderiales > Thiobacillaceae > Thiobacillus. The sequence goes on along the minus strand of JBEBIA010000002.1, from coordinate 90,797 downwards.
ATAAACGCCATCGGCAGAATAAAGCTGCCGTCGTCATCCTGCATGCGCAGCAGCAATTCAATATGACGCGCACCGTCCACGCGTCCATCTGTTGGACGGATTTCTTGCCAAAACAGAGCAAGCCGTTTTTCTTCCAATGCGTGCTGAATTCGCGTGACCCACTGCATTTCGCCACGATGCCGCGCCAGTTCGGAATCGCGTAGCTCATAGAGGTGAATCTGGTTGCGGCCGCGATCTTTGGCAACATAGCACGCAGCGTCTGCGGCAGACAGCAAGCTGGCCGTGCTGCCACTATCAGGCTGGATGGCTACCATCCCCACGCTCATGCCAACTGAGAAAATTCGCGTGTCCCACTTGAAACGGAAGCGCTGGACATCTGAACGAATACTTTCGGCCATGACCAGCGCATCGCCCAGGCCGCAGTTTTCCAGCAGCAGCGCAAACTCATCGCCGCCCAATCGGCCCAGCGTGTCGCGCTCACGCAGGTTGCCTTTCAGCAGCACTGCCAACTGGCGCAGCAGTTCGTCGCCCGCTGCATGACCACAGGTGTCGTTAATTACCTTGAACTGGTCGAGGTCCATGTAGCAGAGCACATGCGATCTTCCCTGTGTCTGGGCTGAGGTCACCGCGTAGCTCAAACGTAGTTCGAATTCCCGACGGTTGATCAGTCCCGTCAGCGCATCGTGGCTCGCCTGATACACCAATTTGGCAGTCGTCTGGTCGATTTTTTCCCGCATTTGATCCTGCATGGACTGCAAGTGCGCCGCCATATGATTTACGCCGCGCTGCAAGACACCTAATTCAGCTTGATCATCCACCAGCACACGTTCATCCATATGACCTTCGCCTATACGGCTGACTGTGTGGGTGAGGGACAAAATTGGCCGGGTAATCTGCCGTCCAATCCGCCAGGCAAGGAACAGGCTGACAGCCAGCCCCGCTCCCAGGATCGCCAGGCTGCGTAGAATAGCTTCGCGCTGGCTACGGATAGTCGCGCTCCGCGACACTTCCAGTCCGACCCAGCCCATGAGTCGCGTCGTCGGTGCAATTTCACGCGCGCCTGACACAACAAAATCGTCCACCGCAATTTCAGTTCGCGTGATGGGCACGTAGTAGAGCAATCGATTGGCATACTCAATTTCGTGTAGCTGTTGAGCTGCCGACACCTGCTTGGGCATCTCGCCCCACTGACCGATACCGGATTGCGCCAACCACAGGCCGGTGTCAGAAAAAATCGCGACGCCGCGCACGTCCGATTCCACGGCGGCTTTATCAAGCAGGGTTTGCAGCACTTCGCTATTACCCGAGGCCACACCATATTCGGCGGCAGGAGCAAGCTGCCTGACAATGGCAGCCGACCGTGTGCGCAAGGATTGATCCAGATCGTCGATCTTGCCGCTAATCAGTTGCCACAACAGCAAAATACCAATAATCATGGCGGGCACCACGGCCAGCCCGATCACACGCGTGCGAATTCCTGTTGTGGCGGCCATTATTCAGCGCCCTCCAGACGGGCTTCCAGCTCGGTTTCAGAAGGGATGGCAAACCCCAGCGAGCGACCCACCTGCTTGTTGACCGACACATTGAAATATTGCGGGTAAGCGGCGGCGGGCAATCGGTTTTGTGGAGAATGCAACACCTGTTCAAGCATTTCCGCAGCCTGCCGCCCCAGCTGGGCCGGACTCGAATGCAGCGACAGCAAGGCCCCCGCGCGGGTCAGCGAACGCGAATAGCCGAGCACAGGATCCCGGTAACGGTACGACGTCAGAAAAATGCTTTGCGCGGTGTTGCGATTGAACACCAGCGGATCAGGCAGCGCGAGCAACACGTCCACCTCGCTGAGCAAGGCTTCGAGTGGTGCAATCTGATGTGTATCCGGTACAGCCGTTTCATGAATCAGGGTGAGTCGCTGCCCCCGTAATGCGATAGTCAACTCATCGATCAATTTGTCTTGCCCCGCCCCAAGCAAGACACCAACCCGTTTGACCTCAGGAAACGCCGCGCGTATTAAACGTGCCTGCCGCGCAAACGGCTGATCGATAAACACGGCGGAAACATTACGACGTCCCTCATCTGCCAGCTGCTCGCGACCCGATTTGAGATACCAGTCGCGCGGCACCAGAACCGCCAGCACGGCGGCACGCGAAGCAGTCGCCGCGTAAACGTCGGAGGCGCGCACGCCCACGGTGACAACCCAGCGGGTATCCCCCCACTGCACCTGCGCAAGGGTATCGGCGTAGACCTGATGGATTTCGTGACCGTGTGTACTCAGTTGTGCCCGCAGCGCCTGATACACCTCTTGATACGGCGCGGAATCATCCGACAGCACGACCGTGAGGCGTGCCGCCTGCGCGGGGCCGAACAGCCCTAACGAGAGGAATAGAAGCAGGCACCGCCGCCAAAACAATCCGTTCAAACCGGATCCCTGCGCCAGAGACAAGGCTGCTTGCTTTCGCGTTCAATCGCATCCAGCAGGGCTTCATGTGCGGCTAGCGCGTCATTCGACACAAGCAGCCGCACGGGTGCGGCACGCGTGTGGCCTGATGGGTTATCTGTGTGCGCCGCGTCACGACTATCCAGCCCGATCGACAAGCTTTCCTGACCACGCGTTAACGCCAGATACACAGCTGCCAGTAATTCGCAATCGACCAGCGCGCCGTGCAAGGTACGTGCGCTGTTATCGACACCATAGCGTTTGCAGAGCGCATCGAGGTTGTTACGTTGTCCGGGATGCAATGCCTTGGCCATGGGCAGCGTGTCGATTACTCCTGCACAGACCTGATCGAGCAGCGGCAACCCCAGCAGACGCAGTTCCATATTGAGGAAGCCTATGTCGAAGGGGGCATTGTGAATGATGAGCTCAGCGCCCTGAATAAAGTCGATGAAGTCACGAGCAATGTCAGAAAACTTGGGTTTGTCTTGCAGGAACTCAGGGGTAATGCCGTGCACCTGCATCGCGCCCGCATCAATATCGCGTTCGGGGTTGACATAACGGTGCAAGTGACTGCCGGTGAGTCTGCGGCTGACCATTTCCACCGCCGCGATTTCAATGATGCGATGCCCCTGATTCGGGTCGAGTCCGGTGGTTTCAGTGTCGAGAATAATCTGTCGCATGGCTCAGGCTTGCGTCACGCCCTGATTGGCGAGGGCATCCGCACGTTCGTTTTCCGGGTGCCCCGCATGGCCTTTGACCCATTTCCATGCAATGGTGTGCTGCTGGCTCAGCGTATCCAACTGTTGCCACAAGTCCTGATTCTTGACGGGCTGCCCAGCAGCGGTGCGCCAATGGCGCTTTTTCCAGCCCGGCAGCCATTCGCTGATGCCTTTTTGCACGTATTGCGAATCGGTATGCACGGTCACATTGGAAGGCTGCTTGAGCTGTTCCAGGGCACGGATCACGGCGGTCATTTCCATTCGGTTATTGGTGGTATTGGCTTCGCCACCGCAGATTTCCTTACGGTGCGTACCCGCTACCAGCAGCGCGCCCCAACCGCCCGCGCCAGGATTCCCCTTGCACGCGCCGTCGCTATAGATGTGGATCGAGTCAGCGGTCACGCGGGCCCCGATAATGTTCGAGTTCGACCACCTTGCGTGCACTGGGTGCGAGCAAGCGAGCGGCGACTGGCGTTTTCCATTGCGGCAGAATGACTTTCATGCCGTGCACCCGTTTCACGGCCTGCAAAAAATACACGCCCCCGCCCATCGCCCACCAGCGGTCACCTGCGGGTTCCATGAAACGCAACCGACGCAGCCAGTTTTCGCGATTGATCGGGGGGCGGTAGCAACACATGCTGCCTGCCGCCACTTCCAGCCCTAGTAATGCCATCCAGTCTTTCACCCGTGAAATATTGAGGAAATTACCGTTCCATGGGTAGCCGCGCTCGCCGCCCTGACACTGCTGCACCAGCCCCCACAAGCTACGGGGATTGAAACCCGACATGATCAGGCGCCCTTCCGGACGTAGCAAGCGCTCGGCTTCGCGCAGAACTTGATGTGGATTGTCGCTGTATTCGAGTACATGTGGCAGCAGCAGCAAATCCAGCGACTGTTTTTCAAACGGCAGGAACATCGGATCCGCCCGCACTTGCGCGGCGGCTTCTACCGCGCAAGTTACGCGCAAGGGCATCCGGCTGTTGCGCAGAAAATCAATAGCCGGCAGGCCAACCTGCACGGCGTGATAGCCGAACACATCAGAGACGGCCTGGTCAAAATAACGCTGCTCGCGAAACAGCAAATGCTGCCCCAGCGGCGTTTCAAACCAGTTGGCGTTCAGCTTCGATAACATAGCGCATTCACCCACCCAGACACCCACATGTTCACACTTCTGCCTCTACCCGCATTTGACGACAACTACATCTGGGTGATTCACGACGGACACCACGCGATCGCCGTCGATCCAGGCGACCCCGCAGTGTTGGTCGCCTATCTCGACGCCCAGCGATTATCGCTGACTGCCGTGCTCATCACCCACCATCATCGCGACCACACGGGCGGCAATATCGCCCTCGCCAAGCAGTATGGCTGTCCAATATACGCGCCCGACAACCCCCGTATTCCCGGCAACACGCACGTCCTGCATGACGGCGACATCGTGCAATTCGACGCGCCCGAATGCTGCTTCGAGGTGCTCGCCACGCCCGGCCATACCCTCGATCACCTCAGCTACGTTGGGCACGGCCTGCTGTTTTGCGGTGACACCCTGTTTGGCTGCGGTTGTGGCAAATTGTTTGAGGGCACGCCTGCCATCATGGCCGCCAGCCTCGAGCGTCTACTGGCGCTCCCCGATGCTACCCGAGTCTGTTGCGCACATGAATACACTGTAAACAATATTCGCTTCGCGAAAACCCTCATCGGCGATAACCCCGCCCTGCTTGAACGCGAACGCCAGGATATCGCCAGCCGCGCGCATCACCACCCCACCCTGCCTTCCACGCTCGCGCTCGAAAAAGCGACCAACCCCTTCCTGCAATTCCACAGCCTGGCAATGCAGCAATTTGCCCGGCACTACCTGCAGACCCCCTGTCCTGGCCCAGGTGAGATTTTCGGGGCAATACGCGCGGCCAAAGACAGCTGGGATGCGACTCAGCCCTGATTGCCCCCCATTTGGCTATCACACGCCCTCCAAACGTGGTCGCGCGCTACCTAAAACCCTGAAAATGGATTATTCTGCGGCTTGGTTTTCGCCGGTCACGCGCACCGCTTGGCTGGTTGTCACTAACCCATACCAATTTTCAGGAGGAGTATTCACATGCGTAAACTGCATCTGGCTGCCGCGCTGGCATCCACACTGGCACTGTCCACCCCTGTGTCGGCTGGTTTTTTTGATCTGACGCTCGCCCCTTATGTTGGTGCAAGCGTGGGGCAAGCCACCTCCGATGTCACTTGTCCTGCGGGCGTCACGTGTGACGATTCCGATATTGCCTGGAAGCTCTATGGCGGCCTGGAAATCAACGAATACATCTCCATGCAAGTGGGCTACACCAATCTTGGCGAAGTCGAGTACTCGGGCACACCAAACGGCACGCGCAGTGTGCACGGCGCAACCATGCAGATGGTTGGCACCTATGTCTTCAATCCGGATTTCATGCTTTTCGCTACGGGCGGCCTGAATATCCTGAATGCAGAAGTCGATGGCACGATCGCAGGCACCCCAAATAACAACACAGGCGACACGGACGTGGCCTGGTCTGCGGGTCTGGGCGGGCAGTACAACTTCACCCCGTCGCTTGGACTGCGCGCCGAGTGGGAACGTTACTTCGAAGTGGGCAGCTCAAACTTTAATGGCGGCACGGGCGAAGCCGACGTGGACTTGATTTCAGTGGGTCTGGTTATTAAGTTCAGCCTCTTCTGATAGCCCTGTAATAAACCCAATATCCATGGGGAGTTAACCCCGTGATACTGTTCAAAGCCTCCACACGTTGGGGGCTTTGTATTTTTGACGTACCCGATACCACTGCCACGCAATCGCAGATTACTCACGCTCCTCCGCCTGCTGCTGGAGCGCCCACATCCTGGCATACACGCCGTTCTGCGCGAGCAAACCCGCATGGCGACCGCGCTCGATAATGCGACCTGCGTCCATCACCAGAATTTCATCGGCTTCAACGACGGTAGAGAGCCGGTGCGCAATGATGAGACTGGTGCGGCTGCGTGCAATTTCGAGCAGTTCGGCCTGAATGGCTTTTTCAGTTTGGGTGTCGAGTGCAGACGTGGCTTCGTCGAGAATAAGAATGGCCGGGTTTTTCAGCAGGGTGCGTGCGATGGCGACTCGCTGTTTTTCTCCGCCTGAAAGTTTCAGACCCCGTTCCCCCACAACAGTGTCCCAGCCTTGGGGCAGGCGCTCGATAAATCCCAGAATATGCGCTGCGCGGGCGGCTTCAATGATTTCGTCGCGACTGGCGTCCGGACGACCGTAGGCGATGTTGTGCTGGATGCTGTCGTTAAACAGCACCGTGTCCTGTGGCACGACCCCAATTGCGCTGCGCAGCGAATCCTGCGTGACGTGGCGGATGTCCTGGCCGTCGATGCGGATGCTGCCAAGTTGCACGTCATAAAACCGGAACAGTAACCGGGCAAGCGTGGACTTGCCCGAGCCGGATGCGCCAACGACAGCGACCGTTTTGCCCGGCGGAATACTGAAGCTGACCTCGTGCAGAATGGGCCGATCCGGATTGTAGGCAAACGACACCTGATCGAACACGACTTCGCCCGCCACTACGTCGAGCGTGCGCGCGTCGGCTTTGTCTTCCACTTCAAGCGGGCGGTTCAGCAGCGCAAACATACGCTCGATATCGGTGGTCGACTGCTTGATCTCGCGGTACATCACACCCAGAAAACTCAAGGGCTGAAACATCTGCAACAGGAAGGCGTTGACCATAACCAGATCGCCGAGCGTCAGCGTGCCATCCACCACGCCCGCCGCTGCGCGCCAGACCATGAGCGTGACACCCACCGCAATCGTGCCGGCCTGGGCGGCATTGAGAAAACCCAGCGTACGCTGCGATTTCAGCGCCATGATTTCCCACTCGGCCAAACTTTTATCGTAACGCGCAGCCTCATAGCGTTCGTTGGCAAAGTATTTGACGGTTTCGTAATTAAGCAGACTGTCGATGGCCTTGGTGTAAGCCTCCGAATCGAGCGTGTTAGCGCGACGCACAAACTGCGTGCGCCAGTCGGTAATCGATACTGTCAGCCCGATATACGCGGCCAGCGTAATCAACGTAATCAGTCCGAATACCCAGTCGAGCTTGACGAACAAAATCCCCGCGACCATGAGGATTTCCAGCACAGTGGGCGTGATGCGAAACAACAGATAGCCCACCAGGCTCGACACTGCCTTGGCTCCGCGCTCGATATCGCGGGTGAGTCCGCCGGTCTGGCGTTCAAGATGGAAGCGCAGCGACAGCGTGTGCAAATGTTCGAACACCGCCATATTGATGCGCCGCATCGCACGCTGCGTCACCTTGCCAAAGATCACGTCGCGCAGATCGGCGAATGTCGTGCTGGCAAAGCGTAACAAACCGTAGGCAAAAATCAGCGTGAGCGGCAACACCAACTCTGGGCGAGGTTTATCGAGCGCGTCGATAATGTCTTTAAGGATCAGCGGTACCGAGACCGACGCGAGTTTGGCACCGATCAGCAGCGCCAACGCAATCAACACGCGCCCCCTAAATTCCCACAAATACGGGAATAAACGGCTGATCGAACGTAGATTGGAGTCTCCCGTCGGGACAGGCGACGAGATTGAATGCACGGAATGGGACATGGGGTCGGCTAGAATAGCGGCTTTGGTTTTACCTGATTTTACGTCCGCGCTGGCCGATGCCAACGCGGACACGCGAATAAATGAAACTCTACGGCATCCCCAATTGCACCACCGTTAAAAAAGCCCGTGCCTGGCTTGCCGAGCACGGCCACGATGTGCCGTTCCACGATTTCAAGAAGCACGGCGTGGAGACAGCCTGGCTGAAAAGCGTGGCTGCACAGACCGGTGTAGCTGCCCTGCTCAACATACGCGGCACCACCTGGCGCACGCTGAGCGAAGCCGAACAGGCCACCACCCGCACCGAATCCGGCGCGTTGGCGCTGATGGTAGCGCACACCAGCCTCATCAAACGCCCGGTGCTTGAACACAAGGGCCACTATCATCTCGGTTTTACCGACGCCCAATACCAGGCGATTTTTGGAGCCTGACCCCGGCATGTCTCACGATACCTTTGATCTGGCAGTCGAGCTGCTCAAACGCAAATCGCTCACCCCCGACGACGCAGGCTGTCATGACCTGATCGCGGCGCGCCTGGAAAAAATCGGATTCCATATCGAACGTCACCGCCATCACGGCGTGGACAATCTGTGGGCGCGCAGAGGCACGACTGCGCCCGTAGTGTGCTTTGCCGGACATACCGATGTCGTGCCCACCGGGCCGCTCGACCAATGGCACTCTGATCCGTTTGTGCCGACCGTGCGCGATGGACTGTTGTACGCGCGCGGCGCGGCGGACATGAAAACCTCGGACGCGGCGTTTGTCACCGCGACCGAAGCATTTGTCGCCGCACATCCAGACCATGCCGGCTCAATCGCATTTTTGATTACGTCTGACGAGGAAGGCCCGGCCATCGGCGGCACGGTCAAAGTGGTAGAAGCCCTGAAAGCGCGCGGCGAATTACTCGATTACTGCATCGTGGGCGAACCCACCAGTGCCGCCGAGTTTGGCGACACCATCAAGAATGGCCGACGTGGCTCGCTGTCTGGCAACTTGCGTATCAAAGGCGTGCAGGGACATATTGCCTATCCCCATCTGGCCAGAAACCCTATTCATCTTGCCGCCCCCGCCATCGCCGAACTCGCCGATACCATGTGGGACGAAGGCAATGCCTATTTCCCGCCCACCACTTGGCAGATTTCCAACCTCCACAGCGGCACGGGCGCGACCAATGTCATTCCGGGCCTGCTTGAAATTCAGTTCAACTTTCGCTTTTCCACCGCCAGCACCGCAGAGGGGCTGATGGACGCCATGCACGAAATTCTCGATAGCCACGGCCTCGATTACGACATCGACTGGAACCTGTCAGGGCGGCCTTTCCTCACGCCGCGCGGCGTGTTGTGCGACAAACTCACCGAAGCCATTATTGAAGTCACTGGCGTCACGCCCGAACTCTCGACCACCGGTGGCACCTCCGATGGTCGCTTCATCGCCGACGTGTGCCGCGAAGTCGTTGAATTCGGCCCGCTCAATAACAGCATCCACAAACTCAACGAGCACGTCGCCGTCGAAAACATCGAGCCGTTATCGGCCATTTATCGCATGACGCTGGAAAAACTGCTCACAGCATGAAACATTTCGACGACACCGAATCCCTCATCACCGTACGCGACTGGCTGCGCTTTGCTGTCTCGCGTTTCAATGAAGCAAAACTTTTTTTCGGCCACGGCTCGGACAACGCCTTCGACGAAGCCGCCTACCTGATATTGCACACCCTGCACTTGCCGCTCGACCGGCTCGATCCCTTTCTCGATGCCAGCCTCACCCATAGCGAATCCGAAGCCGTGCAGGCCATTGTCGAACGCCGCGTGCGCGAACGAGTTCCCGCCGCCTACCTCACACACCAGGCCTGGCTCGCCGGACAGTCGTTTTATGTGGACGAACGGGTGATCGTGCCGCGTTCGTTCATTGCCGAACTACTCAGCGAACAGCTGGCTCCCTGGGTGGAAGACCCGGAAGCGATTCACGACGCCGTAGACATCTGCACCGGCTCCGGCTGTCTTGCCATCCTCATGGCACATGCCTTCCCTGAGGCTGCCGTCGATGCGGTGGACATTTCAAAAGACGCACTGGACGTGGCGAAGAAAAACGTCGCCGACTACGGCTTGCAGGACCGGGTTCGCCTCATGCAATCCGACCTGATGAAAAAGCTCAAGGACAAGACCTACGACCTCATCGTCACCAACCCGCCGTATGTGAACGCGCCCTCAATGAAAGCACTGCCGCTGGAATACCAGTGCGAGCCAGAACTGGCTCTGGCCAGCGGCAAGGACGGCCTCGACCACATCCGCACCCTTCTCGCCGACGCGCCTGCCCACCTCAATTCTGGCGGGCTACTCATCGCCGAAATCGGCCACAATCGTGACGCGCTGGAAGCCGCCTTCCCCGACCTGCCCTTCATCTGGCTGGAAACCAGCGGCGGGGATGCGTTTGTGTTCATGCTGCGAAAAGAGGATTTTAAGTAGTGCTTATACGTAACGCTACTTTTCATGGTCTGAAGTGTCATTTTTGGTTTCTTATGAAGGTCTCAAAATAAAATGGTTAAAGATGCCACTAGAAAATATCCGGCATTTTTGGCAGTAACTTTCTAGTGGAAATCATGACTGAATCTCCTTCCCTCCTATTTAAAAGTAACCTTACAGAGGTCACTCAGCTTATGACAATGCATGCCATGCTTGCTGGAGTGGGCCCTGGGCGAAAACATAGGGTTGAAGTTCTTAATAAGAGCGCCATTCTGTTTGCCTGCGCATCATTTGAGGCATTTATTGAAGATTTAGCTACGCGATCATTTGATCACCTGGTATTGAAATCTAAGGATCACACCACATTACCAAAAGCCATTTTGAAGTCCATCGCCGAAGCAGTGAGAAATGACAAAAATGAAATAAAGATATGGGATTTGGCTGGGGAAGGTTGGCGAAAAGTAGCTGAGCATCACAAAGATGGCTTAATTCGAAAATACATTGGTCCATTCAACACGCCGAAACCCCACAATGTGGAATCTTTACTAAGAGAACTTATCGGATTTCCAGAAACATATTCCATATGGAAATGGAAAGGGATGACCGCGACAGCATCGAAAAATAAATTAAAAATCTTTGTTGAGCTTCGGGGTTCACTCGCGCATGGAAGCAAGCCGGCCACTCCAGTTCTTAAAAAGGACGTTATCGGCTATATCAAATTCTTGGCTACGCTAAGTGTTCGCCTGTCAAATGACGTAGCCACATACTGCGAACTACACACTGGAGAAGAACCGTGGGATTCTGTCCAATATGGAGCAGTAACGTAATGAGTATCTAAGGGTAGGGTCAACGCTGCCAGCGTTAAATAAAACTCACAACACCCGTCAGTTGACACACCCGATCACGCCCCCCCACCCCCGACTGATTCAACAGCGCCGTAAGTTGTGGCAACGCCTGTTCAGCGGCGCGTTGTCCTTCTTCGATGGCGATGGCGGCGCGGTGGAATTCCATCAATCCCAGTTCGGCCAGGTGCGGGGTGATCATCACATCCGCCGGTTCGCCCGCCTGTCGGCTGCGGGTGATTAGCACCTGGACAACATGGCCTGCGGCTTCCAGCGCTGGGCGCAGAAACAGGGCATCGTGGTTCTGGCAGCCGGAAAGGGCTAAGTGAAGTGACTGGGGCATGGCAATCCAATCGAAACTGCGCTGTGCTTATAATAGCCACCTGGCGGCCAGCTTTCCATGTTGACCTGCCGCCTCGACCCCGCAAGCACAGGAGTTAGCCATGCAACAACAACTGGATGTGTTCGTCGCCTCGCTCAATGCCTTCTGGATGCAACTGGCCAGCTTTGTGCCTCAGCTGCTGGCGGCGCTGCTGCTCATGTTTGTAGGCTGGCTGTTTGCCAACCTGGTGCGCACCGGCGTGATGAAACTGCTCGACATGCTGAAATTTGACAGCCTCGCCGAAAAAACCGGGATTGAAGCTTTTCTCAAACAGGGTCATCTCGACATTTCGCTGTCGCGCCTGCTCGGCAAACTGGCGTACTGGATCATTATTTTCATCGTCATGGTCACCGTTGCCAACAGCCTCGGCCTGCACATGGTGGCCGAGCTGTTCAACAAGATCGTGCTCTACATTCCCAACATCATCGTCGCCATTCTGGTGCTGGTGTTTGGCGTGCTGGTAGCGCGTTTCATCAATCGCCTGGTGTTCGCCTATCTCAACAACATCGGCGTGCAGGGTGCGCTCACCATCAGCACGCTGTCGGAATACGGCGTCATTATCTTTGTCGTATTTGTGGCGCTGGAACAGCTCGCGATTGGCACTAACCTCCTCACCGCAGCGTTCCAGATCGGCTTTGGCGCAATCGGCCTCGCGTTCGCACTGGCCTTCGGGCTGGGCGGGCGCGAGTGGGCGGCGGGCGTCATCAAGAAGCTGACAGAGAAATAATCTGCGCTCGTCGTGGCGTTGAGTCCGGCCAGTTCAGCCACAGCCCCTTGTGTACCGACACGCGCCAGACTGAACGGAGATTACCCTGGGTATGCTGCGCAACGTTGCGGCTTTTTTACCGATGCAACTGACTTTCCACAGAGCTCAAGTCTCCCGGAATAGCCTGATCGCTTCATCCAGCCGATTGACCGCATGGATTTCCATACCAGCGATTTTTTGTTTGGGCTGATTCGACGCCGGGATGATCGCCTGAGTAAAACCCAACTTGGCGGCTTCCTTCAAACGTTCTTGCCCACGTTGCACTGGACGGATTTCGCCCGCTAGGCCGACTTCACCAAACATCACGAGTTTGTCAGGCAGCGGCTGGCTTCTGAGCGACGACACAATCGCGGCGAGTACGGCGAGGTCGGCGGCAGGTTCGCTGATCTTCACGCCCCCGACGGCATTGACGAACACATCCTGATCGAAGCAGGCGATACCAGCATGGCGATGCAGCACGGCGAGCAGCATGGCGAGGCGGTTCTGTTCCAGACCCACGCTCAACCGGCGCGGGCTCGGCGCATGACTGGAATCGACCAGCGCCTGGATTTCCACCAGCAGCGGCCGCGTGCCTTCCTGCGTCACCAGCACGCACGAACCGGGCACTGGCTCGCCGTGGCGCGAGAGGAAAATCGCCGACGGATTGGACACGCCCTTCAAACCCTTTTCGGTCATGGCGAAGACGCCGATTTCGTTGACCGCGCCGAAGCGGTTTTTGAACGCGCGCACCAGCCGGAAACTCGAGCCGGTGTCGCCCTCGAAATACAGCACGGTATCGACAATGTGTTCGAGCACGCGCGGTCCGGCGATGGCGCCTTCCTTGGTGACGTGGCCGACCAGAATGATCGTGCAGCCGCTCTGCTTGGCATGGCGCGTGAGCTGCGCCGCGCACTCGCGCACCTGCGCGACTGAGCCAGGTGCCGAGGTGAGCGCTTCGGAATACACGGTCTGGATCGAGTCGATCACCGCGACCTCGGGCTTGAGGCTGGCAAGCTGGGCAAGAATGGCTTCGAGGCGAATTTCCGGCAGCACCGGCAGATTCGTTTCGGGCAGACTCAGCCGCCGCGCCCGCAAGGCCACCTGGCGCGCCGACTCCTCGCCGCTGACATAGAGCGTGTTCATGCGCCCGGACAAGCCCGCCAGCGCCTGCAACAGCAAGGTCGATTTGCCGATGCCGGGGTCGCCGCCGATCAGCACCACACCGCCCGGCACCAGGCCGCCGCCCAACACGCGGTCGAGTTCGCCGATGTCGGTGGCGATGCGGCTTTCTTCCGAGGCTTCGACCTTGTGCAGCAGTTGCACCGTGCTGGTTGCGGTCAGTGCAGCAAAGCGCGGTTTCGTGGACTCGGCGATGGTTTCGACCAGCGTGTTCCAGGCGTTGCAGGCCGGGCACTGACCCTGCCACTTGGGCGATTGCCCACCACATTCGGTACAGGTATAGACCGTCTTCGCTTTTGCCATCAGGCGGGAAAGACGCCTGTAGACAGATAGCGGTCGCCACGATCACAGACGATGGACACAATCACAGCATTCTCGACTTCTTTCGAAAGCTGCAAGGCCGCCCACAACGCGCCGCCCGATGAAATGCCCGCAAAGATACCTTCTTCGCGCACAAGACGGCGGGTAGTTTCTTCAGCGTCCGGCTGTCCAACATAAATCATGCGATCTACACGCTTGTAGTCGCAAATGCCTGGCACATACTCAGTCGGCCACTTGCGAATACCAGGAATCTGCGCGCCATCGGTGGGTTGCACGCCGATTATTTGGATAGCCGGGTTCTGCTCCTTAAGATAGCGCGAGCAGCCCATGATGGTACCGGTGGTGCCCATGCTGGAAACAAAATGCGTGACCTTGCCATCCGTGTCGCGCCAGATTTCCGGCGCAGTGGTGCGGTAATGAGCATCGGGATTGTCGGGGTTGGAAAATTGGTCGAGGATCTTGCCGATGCCCTGTTTCTCCATTGCAATCGCGAGGTCGCGCGCACCCTCCATGCCAGCTGCCTTACTCACCAACTGCAACTCGGCACCGAACGCGCGCATGGTTTGCCGCCGCTCGATCGACAAATGCTCGGGCATGATGAGGACCATCCGGTAGCCGCGCATCGCCGCCGCCATCGCCAAGGCAATGCCAGTGTTGCCGCTGGTTGCTTCGATCAGCGTGTCGCCCGGCTTGATGTCGCCGCGCGCCTGCGCTGCATCAATCATCGACAAGGCCGGTCGATCTTTCACCGAACCAGCCGGGTTGTTGCCTTCGAGCTTAACCAGCACGATGTTGCTGGTTTCGCCGGGCAGGCGTTTCAGACGTACCAGTGGCGTGTTGCCGACGGTGTCTTCGATGGATTTGTAGGCCATAGTCTTTTAACGATGCTTCAACTTAGCGTTCATTCTTCTTATTTTCCACCACGTAAGCACATAGATTGGCTCATACATCACCGCCTTTAACCATTTCCCAACTTCAAACCCTGGCAAGTTGTCCGTTCCAAGTCCAGATTGAATCAATGCATCACGATAACGTCTACGCTCGATTCGGTAATTAAACCTCCAAGGCTTATTAGGTCCTTGAAAATGCAAAATTCCGGGGTGAAGTGCAGCGTCAATTGCCTCCTGAAGCGGTACGCCCCTAAGCATGCTGCGACTTGGTCGATGCTTCAAAAGCAAGCGCGTAAGACCGTCATGCCAGTTCCATTTATGATTAATTGGCATAATCTCATCGCTCAGTGCCCCATTGAGCGCATCTTGATCAAGGCAAGTTAGCTGCTCACGATGCGCCGCCGCAAAGTCAAGAATGCGTTTAACCAGACTGCGCTCACGGAATACCTGCAAATCCATCAAAATGACACCCGCATTGAAATATCCTGGGTGTGATAAAGGTATGCCCAATCGCTCATTAAAATGCGACCCCTCATGAGAGCGATGTTCCAGCACCACCCCCATAGCCTTTCCACCTAGAGGTGTATGAAACAGTTCTGTTAAATCACGACAAAACAATAGATCAATATCGCAATAGAGCACCAAGCCATTTTCATTTGGTAACAAATCTGGAATCAATACGCGCGTCCATGTTGTGATCGGCCATTTATCAGTAACCGGCAAATCCAAGGCCCCAACTTGTTCGATGACATTGACGAAAATAATTCTATGGAGCGAATATTTTTCCGCCAACAAAGCGAGAATTTTATTTTTATTCTCTGAAGTAATGTTGTTGTCCAGCACATAAATCTTGTATGCCGTGTGGTTCCCCGCATTCGATATTAGTGAGTAAATTGCAACGCCAAGAGGCAACACCCCCCGGTCGTCAGAAGCGAAGACAATTGTGAAACACTCATGACTCATACTTGATAATGTGACCGATAGTTTTAGTCAATTTGGTATCTTATACTAGCGACCTGTCCAGGCTGTATTAATCGACGCGCCACATGCAAACTTCCAACAAATGAAATCCAATTTCGGTATATGACTACTACCCCAGCAACTATATACATCGAAGTAGGTGCAGGCGAGTTGATCGACAAGATCACGATTCTCAAAATCAAGGCCAGCCGGATAACCGATCCGGCCAAACTGCGCAATGTGAAACACGAACTTGATGTTTTAAACCATGCGTGCACCGAGAGTCTTCCGCCCTCCTCTGAGCTCGATCAATTGGAAGGGGCGCTTACCCAGGTCAACCAAGCTTTGTGGGTCATCGAGGATGACATTCGCGCCTGCGAGGCGACCCGTGATTTCGGGCCAAAATTCATCGATCTGGCACGTTCTGTTTATATCCAGAATGATCGAAGAGCCACGCTCAAAAAATCTATCAATGCACTCTGCGGTTCACGCATTGTCGAGGAAAAGTCCTACACGGAATTCGACTGAAGCGGTGGCAGGCGTTCCAACATGGCCTCCAGCACCGCATCCACGGACAACGTGGCAAGATCAGTCACCTCGATAGCCTGGAAGTTTCCTCGAACCATGCCTGTGAGTGTCGCAGACGTGTGCGGCCCGAAAAGTGCCAGACCGGGCTTCATCAAGCAGGCTGCCACATGGCTGGGACCCGTATCGTTACCAATAACGAAACTCGAGCCTTGCAGTACCCCGGCGAGTTCGAACCAATTGAGGAATCCATTCGGTCCCAGCAAGGTATGCCCGTGGATGGATTTTGCCAACTCGATCTCGTCAGGGCCAGGTGCGGTAACCACGTCATAGCCATGTTGCAGCAACACGTCCGCCAACTGGGCATAGTAGGGCCAACGCTTGTAGGGATGGCGCGCCGCACAGCCCGGGATCAGTGCAACATAGGGTTGCTTCACACCCTCATGTCGTAGCAACCCACTCACGTCATCCACCATCCACGATACATCAGGGTTCAGGCTGAAATTCAGAAGGATGCCGTCGTGCTGCAATTGCCTGCCCAGGCCTTCCAGAGCCGCCGCAGTACGTGCGTGGGTTCTTCTGCCGTTCCAGTGACTATGTCGAAAAAAAAGTTTGCGGTAGAGCTCGGTGCGGTCCGAATTCTGCAAATCGTAGACCCTGTCGAAGCGCCCTGTCCTGAATGCGCCAGCCAACTGGATCCATTCGCCGATTTTCCACAACGGCGCGCGTGAATCCGTCAGTACGCGATCGACGTGCGGACATCGGCTCATCAGCGAACGAAAGCCTGGTGCAGTCAGAAGTGTGATGTGCGCATCTAGATGGAAAGCCCGGATATCGCGCAGGACGCCATCGGCTTGGACCAGATCACCGAACGCGCCATGTTTGATAACGAGGATACGTTCAGGCTGATCAGCCATTCTGGTCAGACACAAAGCGCCTCAACTTTACTGGCGTCCGATCGGGGAATAATCGAAACCCATGTCGCGCATGGCCTGTGGGTCATACAGGTTACGGCCATCGAATACGAGCGGTGCCTTCAGCAGCGATTTCATGGTGTCAAAATTGGGGCTGCGAAAGACTTTCCATTCCGTCACGATCAGCAATGCTTCGGCGCCCTTCAGCGCATCCATCGGGCCGTCGACCAGCAGCAGGTCAGCGCGCTCGCCGTAGATGCGGCGGGTTTCCTCCATCGACGCCGGATCGTAGGCCGACACGCTCGCGCCCATCGCCCACAACGCTTCAAGCATGGCGCGGCTAGGCGCTTCACGCATGTCGTCAGTGTTGGGCTTGAACGCAAGGCCCCACATGGCGAAACGCTTGCCTTTCAGATCTTTGCCAAAACGCGCGACCAATTTATTGATCAGAATGTGCTTCTGCGCATCATTGGCTTCTTCGACGGCATCCAGCACGCGCAGCGGGATGCCATTTTCCTGGCCTGTTCTTCGTAGCGCCTGCACATCCTTGGGGAAGCACGAGCCACCATAGCCGCACCCAGCATAGAGAAAGTGATAACCGATGCGCGGATCGGAACCGATGCCGTGGCGCACCTGCTCGATGTCGGCGCCGAGTTTCTCCGCCAGCACGGCAAGTTCGTTCATGAAGGAAATGCGTGTCGCCAGCATGGCGTTGGCAGCGTACTTGGTCAGTTCCGCGCTGCGCACGTCCATCACCGTCAGGCGATCATGGTTGCGCTGGAACGGCGCGTAGAGCTGACGCAGCAAGGCGGTGGCACGCTCGCTGTCGGTGCCGATGACGATGCGGTCGGGCTTCATGAAGTCGTCGACCGCTGCGCCCTCTTTCAGGAACTCGGGGTTGGACGCCACATTGAATTCAAGCGCGGCGCCGCGCTTTGACAGTTCTTCCTGCAACGCGGCTTTCACCTTGTCGGCGGTGCCGACCGGTACGGTGGACTTGTCGACCACCAGTTTGTAATCCTGCATGTGTCGGCCAATGTTGCGCGCGGCGGCAACCACATATTGCAGGTCGGCCGAGCCGTCTTCATCGGGCGGTGTGCCGACGGCGATGAACTGGATCTGGCCGAAAGCGACCGATTCCTCGATGTTGGTGGTGAAAGACAGACGACCGGCAGCGACGTTGCGCTTGACCATGTCTTCCAAACCCGGCTCGTAGATCGGGATGCCGCCGGCTTTCAGGGTGGCGATTTTTTTAGGGTCAACATCGAGACACAACACTTCGTTGCCGACTTCGGCAAGGCACGTCCCCGTCACCAGCCCCACATATCCTGTACCAATTACTGTGATTTTCATGGTGCGTCCCTATGCGTTTTGAATATCGAAATGAATCTGCTGCAGCGCGGCGAGCGGATCGCTCGCACCCGTGATGGGGCGACCGATCACCAGATCGCTCGCGCCTGCACGTAATGCCTCGACCGGGGTCATCACACGCCGCTGGTCGCCGCTATCTGCACCTGTCGGGCGAATGCCCGGCGTCACAAGACGAAAGTCTGCGCCGAGCTTGGCGCGCAGCAGGGTAGCTTCCTGTGCCGAGCACACTACGCCATCCAGTTTGCAATCCTGCGTCAGGCGCGCCAGTTGCAACACCTGATCGACCGGTACGCCGACCACACCAACTTCGTTCAGATCATCAGCATTCATGCTCGTGAGCACGGTCACCGCGATCAGCAACGGCGGCGGTTTATCCCCGGGGCGCTCACGCGTGGGCAGGCTAGCCAGCGCCTCACGCGCAGAGCGCATCATGCGGCTGCCGCCCGAGGCGTGCACATTCAGCATCCACACCCCCAGTCCCGCAGCAGCGCGACACGCCGCCGCCACCGTGTTAGGAATATCGTGAAATTTCAGGTCGAGAAAAACGTCAAACCCGCGCGCGACCAGCTCCCGCACCAGCTCCGGTCCCGCCGCCGTGAACAGTTCCTTGCCCACCTTCAGACGGCACAGCGCCGGATCGAGCCGATCGACCAGCGCCTGTGCCGACGCCGCATCGGCATAATCCAGTGCGACGATGATTTTGTTCGCATTCATGCGCGGTTTGTCCACTTGCCGTTCACTGTTCACCCTCTCGCCGCTCGGGATCGAAGCTGTCCCAGCGCCCGCAGGCGGGACAACGCCAGAAAAACTGCTGAGCCTTGAATCCGCAGCTGCCGCATTGGTAGCGCATCATGCGCTGACTATGCGAGGCCACCAGGCTTTTTTCCACCTGCAGCAACTCGCGCTCGCCGGGCGCGGCATCGATCAACTGCGCTTCGAGCAAGCGATCCAGCGTGCGCAAACTGGGGTTGCGCCGCAGTTCCTCGCGCGCAAGTGGGCTGGCCGCCGCCGCGCCACCGATCTCGGATACTGCCAGATAGAGCGCGCCGAACACGTCCTGCGACGGCTGCCGGGCATAGAGCGCTCGCAACCACTGCACGCCGTCGGCCAGACGCCCGAGCTGGCGATAACTGCCGAGCACGCGATCGACCACCAGCGCCATATGTGCCGCACTCTGCGTTTCGACCAGCCGCCAATCTGCAATCGCGGCTTCGTGACGTCCTGCCACGGCGTCAAGATCACCCGCCATCAAATTGGCGCGCACCGACAAACGATTGCTGGCGAGCGCCTGCTGCAAGTGCGCGGCAGCGACGTCCGGATTGCCTTTCGCAGCCTCCAATAAAGCCAGTTCACAGTAAAAATGCGCGATATCGGCATTCAGCGGCTTGCTGGTGTCGTGCTCCAAGGCACGCGCAGCCTCAATGGCTTTCTGCCAGTCTTTTTCCTGCACGTAAATTTCCAGCAGATAAGTGCGCGCCAGGCCGTGCTGCGGGGTCTCCAAAAGTTTTCCGAACACCGCCTCAGCGCGATCAAGCAGCCCGGCTTTCAGATAATCCTGACCCAGTTCACACTGCGCACGCAACCGCTGATCATCGGCCAAGCCTTCGCGTTCCAGCAAGTGTTCGTGCATCCGGATTGCACGGTCGAGTTCGCCGCGACGGCGAAACAACCCACCCAGCGCAAAGTGCAGATCGATGGTTTCCGGTTCGAGTTTGACGACTTCGAGAAAAGCTTCAATTGCCTTGTCCGGCTGCTCGTTGAGCAGGAAATTCAATCCACGAAAATAGGAGTTTGGCAACGCACGCGACTCAGTCACCACCTGCTTGATATCCACCCGTGCCGCCAGCCAGCCCAACACAAAAAACAGGGGAATTGCCAGCAACCACCAGAGCTCAAGTTCCATCTACTCAGCCCGGTGAAATGGTGGAGTGGCTGATGGTCGACACCTCGCCTGTCGCCATTCGGCTTGCAGCCTCCCGCCGCAGCCGGAACAGCGTCGGCAACAAAGCCACCACACTCACCAGCGCGCCCAGTAAAAACGCTACGCCCAGCATGATGACCAGCGGCAATTGCCAAGCCGTGCCGAGATAGCCATAAATAACAGCGGAGTGGCTGTTTTTCAGAGCAAAGCCGAGCACCAGCAAAAAGACCAGCAGCTTCGCTGCCAGCCCGAGATATCGGGTGAGATTATTCATGGAGTGTGTGAATCCAGAGCGGACATTCTACCTTTCAAGCGCTGCATCAAAAAGCACCCAGGCAAACAAAACGGCGCTAGTCGCGCCGTTTTGTTTGCCTGGATAGACACTTCATCTACCCAGACCGATTGCAACTGATCAAACCCCCGTCATAAGGGGAAATCCACCCGATCTCTCAACTCTTTACCGGCCTTGAAATGCGGCACATATTTGGCAGGTACCTGCACCCGCTCGCCCGACTTGGGGTTGCGCCCAAGACGTGCAGGACGGTAACTCAGGCTGAAACTGCCAAATCCCCGAATTTCGATGCGCTCGCCTTTCGCCAGATTTTTCGCTAGGGCATCGAGAACGGTTTTAACCGCCATCTCGATATCCAGCAACGAAAACTGAGCGTGGCGCGCAGCGAGTTGAGCAATCAGCTCGGATTTTGTCATGAATTACTGCTCGGCGTTCTTGTTGTCGAGCTTGGCTTTCAGCAAGGCACCCAGGTTGGTTGAGCCTGTGGAAGCGGCAGCAGAGTCGGCAGCCATTTTCTTCATGGCCGTATCCTGCTCGGTCATATCCTTGGCCTTGATCGACAGGTTGATCACGCGGTTCTTGCGATCCACGTTGATAATCATGGCTTCCACTTCGTCGCCTTCTTTATAGTGGCTGCGCATATCTTCCACACGGTCACGCGACACTTCGCTTGCGCGCAGATAGCCTTCCATATCGGAGTCCAGCTTGACCGTCGCTCCCTTGGCTTCAACCGTGATCAGCGTGCCCTTGACGATGCTGCCCTTCTCGTGACCCGTTGCAAAACTGGCGAGCGGATCACCATCGATCTGCTTGATGCCCAGCGAAATGCGCTCGCGCTCGAGATCAATGCCGAGCACCACGGCTTCCACATCCTGCCCTTTGCGGAAATTGCGCACGGCTTCTTCGCCGGGCAGGCTCCATGACAGATCGGACAGGTGCACCAGACCGTCGATACCGCCCGCCAAGCCGATGAACACGCCAAAGTCGGTGATCGACTTGATCGCGCCTGCAACTTTGTCGCCCTTCTTGAAGTTCATCGAGAAATCTTCCCACGGGTTCGACTTGCACTGCTTCATGCCGAGCGAGATGCGGCGCTTGTCTTCGTCGATGTCGAGCACCATGACTTCGACTTCGTCGCCCAGCTGCACAATCTTGTTGGGGCTGACGTTCTTGTTGGTCCAGTCCATTTCGGAAACGTGCACCAGACCTTCGATGCCAGCTTCGATTTCAACAAACGCGCCATAGTCGGTGAGGTTGGCCACTTTACCGAACATGCGCGTGCCCTGCGGGTAACGACGGGCGATGCCGACCCACGGATCGTCACCCAACTGCTTGATGCCGAGCGAGACGCGGTTCTTCTCGGTGTCGTAGCGCAGGATCTTGGCTTCAAGTTCCATGCCGACGGTGACCACTTCGGACGGATGCTTGACGCGGCGCCAGGCCATGTCGGTGATGTGCAGCAGGCCATCGATGCCGCCCAAGTCCACGAACGCGCCGTAGTCTGTGATGTTCTTGACCACGCCCTTGACGATCGAACCTTCCTTGAGGTTTTCCATCATCGCTTCGCGATCGGCACCCATCGTCTCTTCCAGCACGGCACGGCGCGACACCACGACGTTGTTGCGCTTGCGGTCGAGCTTGATGACCTTGAATTCCATTTCCTTGTATTCGAAGGGCGTAGTGTCCTTGACCGGGCGCATGTCCACCAGCGAACCCGGCAGGAAGGCGCGCAGACCACCCACCAATACCGTCAGACCGCCCTTGACCTTGCCCTGCACCATGCCGGTAACGATCCGGCCTTCGTTCATCGCAGCTTCCAGATCCAGCCATGCAGCCAGCTTCTTGGCGCGCTCGCGCGACAGCTTGGTCGCACCGAAGCCGTCTTCGATGGACTCGATGGCCACCGCCACAAAATCACCGATCTTGGCTTCGATTTCGCCCAGATCGTTTTTGAATTCTTCAACGGGAATCAGGCTCTCGGATTTGAGGCCGGCATTCACCGTCACGAAATTGTGGTCAATCCCCACGATTTCGGCAGTGATGACTTCACCCTGACGCATTTCCTGATGCTCAAGGGATTCCTCAAACAGCGCGGCAAAACTTTCCATGGTTGCGGTAGCAGTAGACATTAATAAACCTTCTTGGTCCGCCGGTAAGGACGGGGTTAGTTGCACATCTCCCGACCGCAGGGCGCGGCAGGGTACGGGGTCACACTACTTGTTGTGCGCTTCGCACGAAGCGTAATGCGCCAGTACAGCCTGCACCGCAGCCTCAACCCCCATGTGGGTGGTGTCGAGCAACAGCGCATCCGGCGCAGCTTTCAGCGGGGCGACGCTGCGTTGGGTATCGCGCGCGTCACGTGCCTGCATGTCCGCAACAAGGGCAGGCAGATTAGCAGACATTCCCTTGTCGATCAACTGCTTATAGCGCCTTTCAGCGCGTGCCTCGGCGCTGGCGGTGAGAAACACCTTGGCCGTGGCCTGCGGGAAGATCACCGTGCCCATATCCCGCCCGTCGGCCACCAGGCCGGGGGCTTGGCGATACGCACGCTGACGCTCCAGTAGCGCCGCGCGCACCGCAGGCAGCGCCGCCACTTGCGACGCGCCCTCGCCCACCGCCTCAACCCGAATCGCGTCGCTGACCTTGTCCCCCGCCAGCCACACCGCGCCATCGTGAAACGATGCGGGCAAGATTGCCGCCAGTTCCGCCAGACTGGGTTCGTCGTCCAGCGCCACCTCGTGTCGCATCGCCGACAACGCGGTCAGCCGGTACAGCGCGCCGCTATCGAGAAAATGAAACCCCAGCGCCTGAGCAACCCGCTCCGCCACCGTGCCCTTGCCCGACGCCGACGGGCCGTCGATAGTGATGACCGGCACAACCGCGCTCACTGCGCGATCTCCGCAAACACCTTGAAATACGTCGGAAACGTTTTGTTCACACAGGCTGGATCGTTGATGCGGATCGGCACCCCGCCCAGCGTCGCCAGCGACAGACACATCGCCATGCGATGGTCATCGTAGGTGTCGATGACGGCGTGAGGCGTGGGTTGCGCGGGCGGCATGATGCGGATGAAGTCCGCGCCCTCTTCCACCATTGCGCCGACCTTGCGCAGTTCGGTCGCCATGGCGGCGATGCGGTCGGTTTCCTTCACCCGCCAACTGGCGATGTTGGTCAGCGTCGTTGCGCCGTCGGCGAACAGGGCGGCTACCGCCAGCGTCATCGCCGCGTCGGGAATGTGATTGCAATCGAGGTCGATGGCCTTGAGTTTGCCGCTCGCTGGTGCACGCGCCTCAATCCAGTTAGCCCCCATCTCGATCTGCGCGCCCATCAGCGCCAGCGCGTCGGCAAAGCGCACGTCGCCCTGCACACTGTCGCGCCCAACCCCTTCCACCCGCACCGGACCGCCGCCAATCGCCCCCGCCGCCAAAAAATAGGACGCCGACGACGCATCGCCCTCGACCCAGATTTCACCGAGGCTTTGATAACGCGCTGACGCCGGTACGCTAAAGCTTTGCCAGCCGTCCTGCACGACATCGATCCCGAAGCGCCGCAGCATCGCCAGCGTAATCCCGATATACGGTTTGGAAATCAGCTCGCCCACCACCTCGATCGTCGTCGTCCGCTGCCGCAACGGCAGCGCCATCATCAGGCCAGTGAGAAACTGGCTCGACACATTGCCGCGCACCTGGGTGGTATCGCCTGCCAGCGTCGCCGGATGAATGTGCAGCGGCGGGAAACCGGGCTGCCCCAGATAATCGATGCGCGCACCGAGCAGCCGCAACGCATCGACCAGATCGCCAATCGGGCGCTCGTGCATCCGCGCCACGCCCTTGAGCACATAGTCGCCGCCCGACAGCGCACAGGCGGCAGTGAGCGAGCGGAAAGCCGTGCCCGCATTACCGAGGAACAACTCCGCCTGTTTCACCGGAAACGCGCCACCAACACCCGTGATTGCGTAATCGTCGGAGTCGCCGACGCGTGCCACGCCCACGCCCAGCGCGCGCAAAGCCTCCAGCATCACCTGGGTGTCGTCAGAATCCAGTAGCGCGCGAACCTGCGTCATGCCGCTGGCCAATGCCGCTAACAGCAACACGCGGTTGGAAATACTTTTGGAGCCGGGCAAGCGCACCGTGCCGCGCGCGGCGGTGCTGGCGGGTAGGTCAAGAAAATCCATCAAACGTCCTGGGGATAAGCCCAAAAAATGGGTAAAGCAGTCTGTGTAATTTAAAACAAGGCTGGTGCAGCTCAGGGATTTTAAACGATGTCAGTTCATGTGCCTTGTGTAAGCTGCTGCGACGCAACAAACCCGAACCCAAGCCATCGTTTCAGGGCTTAGCACTTGGCATCAAATATCCCAGCCACGCGCGCCACTCTGCCAACCCCAGCGTCACACCCTGAGCAATCTGCGGGGCGATGGCAATCCAGATGACCAGCAGGCTGATCGCGGAGACCACCAGCCCGGCGGACCAGGCATCCAGCCCCGGCACGGTGCGCGCGACGATGCTCCAGGCGAGTTGGATTAGCAAGGCCAGCGCGAGCATGGGCAGGGCGAGCTGCACCCCCGCAGTAAACAGCCAGGCGGCGGATTCAGCCAGTTGGCGCAGGTCGGACGCCACGGGCAGTTGCGCGAGCGGCATGGCGGTGAGGCTGTCGCGCAGCGCATCGACCACCATCAAATGGCCACTCGCCGCCAGAAAAGCCAAGGCCGCCAGCCACCCTGCCAGGGCACGCCAGGCGGCATCAGCCGGGGCGGCTTGTTCGGGCGTCAACATCAACAGACCGCCGGTGGCGGTGTGGCCTGTCCACACCAGCATGGCTTCGGCAGCGGCGAAAATGAGCCACACGCACAATGCAAGCGCGGTGCCCCAGGCAAATTCCAGCACCAACCCCAGCACATGCGCCCCGCTGAATACGGCAGGAACCGTAGGGGCGGCCACGCCAGGCAAAAACGCCATCGCCAGCGCCGCCGCCAACATCAGCCGCAGACTGCGCGGCAACCGACCTGCCAGCGGATCAAACCACAACCAGCCCAGCAGCCGCGCCAGCACGAGCAGCCAGGCCGCCAGAGTGGGCTCAGCCAGCGGCATACGTTACTCGATGAGTCCGGGGAAACCGGTCAGCATCTCGCGTGCGAATTCAACCAGTTGACCGCCCATCCAGCCGCCCAGCAACACCAGCACGCCGACGATCACGAGCAGCTTCGGCACAAACGCCAGGGTGGGTTCGAGGATTTGAGTGGCGGCCTGAAACACACTAACGATCACCGCCACGGCCAGCGCAGCGAGTAGCAGCGGCGCACCAATCTGCACCACCAGCCAGAGGGCGTCGCGCGCAAGCGCTTCCATCAGAAACTCCCTAGCAAGGAGCCGACCAGCAAATGCCAGCCGCCGACGCTGACAAACAGCAGCAGTTTCAAGGGAAACGACACCAGATGCGGCGGCAACATCACCATCCCGAGTGCAGTCAGCACCGCCGCGACCACCAGATCAATCACCAGAAACGGCAGGATGACCATGAAGCCAATCTGGAATGCGGTGTTGAGTTCGCTGGTGAGAAACGCCGGTGCTAATGCCGCGAGCGGCACGCTGTCGGGGTTTTTGGTGTCGAATTTGTCGCCCGGCTGAGAAAATAACGCGAGGTCGTCGGCGCGCGTCTGCCGCAACATGAAAGTTTTGAAAGGTTGCGCGGCTGTGTCCGCTGCGGCCTCAAGCGTGAGCGACCCCGCCAGATAGGGTTGATAGGCTTCGGTGTTGACTACTTTCAGCGCGGGTGACATCACGAATAGGGTCAGTAATAACGCCAGCCCCATCAGCACCAGATTCGGCGGCGCGGTCGGGCTGCCCAACCCCTGGCGCAACAGAAACAGCACCACAGCGATCCGCGTAAATGCCGTGAACGCCAACAACAGCGAAGGTAAAAACGGGAACAACAGCAACCAGGGCAAACTTGCGCCCGGCACGCCGATCACCTGCCCGCCTGCGCCGGGGGTGATGGTCAACAGGGGCACATTGGGATCTGCCGCCCACACGGGCGCTGTGAGAAGCCAGAGCGCGTGCAATCCGAATACTCGAACGCAGAGACGCAGAGGCGCAGAGAAAGACCACATTGAGAGACACGCTCTGCGTCCCAAGGGATACCGTCCCTGCGGGACATATCTCAGCGTTTCAGTTGCAGTGTTGGGCTTCATTGCCGGGTCTCCGCTCCGGATTGATCCGGCTTCGGTAACGTGTGCAGCAGCCGCACATTGCCGCCGCCCACGCCCAGCAGCAGCCAGGTGTGATCCACTTCCACT
This sequence comes from Thiobacillus sp., assembly GCA_040080645.1. Taxonomy (GTDB): domain Bacteria; phylum Pseudomonadota; class Gammaproteobacteria; order Burkholderiales; family Thiobacillaceae; genus Thiobacillus. Next base: position 63,939 of record JBEBIA010000002.1, on the reverse strand, counting down.
ACTACCACCCGTTCACGCGCCCCCACCGCTGTCGCCCCCACCACCTTGACCACGCCCGACGTTGCCATGCCCGGGAGATAACGGCGTGCCAGCCAAGCAACTGCCACAAAGCCCCCCAGAATCAGCATCAGCGTGATCAACACCGTCAGCATCGACGCGCTGGCTCCGGGTGCGGCTTGCACGCTGCCCGGCAGTAACAACAACACGCTGACCATTCCACGCTTATCCACGTCGCACCACCTCTTCAACCCATTGCACGAAATCGCTGGATTGTGCCGGGAGTTGCACGCCGAGGCGAGCCTCGCGGCCATCGATCCGTAGCTGCCACACCAGCAATATGTCCAGTGGCGCAGCACTCAGCGCGTCCAGCCAGGTTTCGGCCAGCGCCTGGTCGAGCAATGCGCTCAAGACCCGTGGCACAAACAGTGCTTGACCCGACGCGCCTTGTCCACCCAACCGCCGGGTGATCCAGCAGGTGGTCAGTAGTGAATCAATCTGCCACTGCGGCGTCATGCTCTTCGGCTCGGCAGCCGGCTCTGCGTGCAAAGTGGTAAACGACACAGCGCGTTGCAGGCGCGCGCCCAACAACGCCGCCAGCCGCTGCCCCACTGCGTCCCCCCAGTCGGTTTGCCGCCGCCCGGCAGCGCGGTCGCCGGTGAAAAACGCGTGTTCCTCCGGGCTGAGATCGAGTAGTTTCATTAGCGGATTCGCCGATGCGCCAACGCCACCAGTTCATCGTGCTGGCGCTGCTCATTGTGTTTTTGCTGGGTCGCGCGCTGGGCGAGATGGCGCTCGCGCAGCAGCCGATAGGCTTTCACGCGCTGTTCTGCCTGCATCCATTCCGCCAGCCGTGTCTGCCAAACCTGCCAGAGCGCGTCGATAACAGCCTGCGCTACCTGCCGCTCAGCGGCTTGATCGTGTTGCAGACGATGAATTGCGTGGAGTCGCGTCGCCGCCACGCCGTCACGCAAATCCAGTGCATCACGTGCCAGATGCGCATCACGCAGAGTTTGCAGCTGCACTAGCCGACCACGCGCACGCAGCCACTCGCCATGCGCTTGTTTGACGCTGCGTGACAGCGTTTCGCTGTGGCGCTCGGCCAGCTGCAACACCCGCGCCAAGGCAAACGGCTTCATCCAACCACCTCATCGAGCGCCGCGCGGGCGTTTTCCAGCGTGGTGTGCTCGCGCATTCCCTGCATCAGATACGCCTGCATACGGGGATACAGCCTCACGCCTTCGTCGAGCACGACATCGGCACCCGGCACATACGCGCCCACCGCCAGCAGATCACGGCTGCGCATATAGCGCGAATACAGATACTTGAAACGGCGTGCGCGTTCGAGCATATCGTCGGTCAGCAGGTCAGGTTGTACCCGGCTGATCGAGGCTTCGATGTCGATGGCTGGGTAATGTCCGGCATCGGCCAGATCGCGCGTCAGCACAATATGGCCATCGAGAATCGCGCGCGCGGCGTCGGCAATCGGGTCTTGCTGGTCGTCGCCTTCCATCAGCACCGTAAAAAACGCCGTAATCGAACCGCCATCGCTGCGCCCGTTGCCCGCGCGCTCGGCGAGCTGCGGCAGTTTGGCAAAGACCGACGGCGGATAGCCCTTGGTCGCGGGGGGCTCACCAATAGCCAGCGCAACTTCGCGCTGCGCCATCGCATAGCGGGTCAGTGAATCCATGATGAGCAGCACGTGCTTGCCCTGGTCGCGAAAATATTCGGCAATCGACATCGCATACGCCGCGCCATTCAGCCGCATCAATGGCGGATGGTCGGCAGGTGAAGCGACCACCACTGCGCGCGCCATGCCTTCCGCACCGAGAATGGTGTCAATGAATTCCTTGACCTCGCGGCCGCGTTCGCCGATCAGCCCCACCACCACGACATCGGCTTCGGTCATGCGCGCCATCATGCCGAGCAGCACGCTTTTACCCACGCCGCTGCCCGCGAACAACCCCAGACGCTGACCCCGCCCGACCGTCAGCAAACCGTTGATGGCGCGCACGCCAACATCCAGCGTCTGGCGGATCGGCGCGCGCTCCAGTGGGTTGATCGGACGGCTGTAGAGCGGCACGCGTCGCTCCAGCGACACCGGCCCCAGGCCATCGAGCGGTCGCCCCGCTCCGTCGAGTACGCGCCCGAGCAGGCCGTCGCCGACCGGCACCTGGCGCACCCGATCCTGCGCCCGGCGTCTAGGGATATAGCGCATTCCCAAACGCGGCGGCTGCGCCGCCATCGGGTTGTCCGGAATCACCCGTGCGCCCGGCATCACGCCATAAATATCCGTCGCCGGCATGATGAACAGCCGATCGCCGGAAAAACCCGCCACCTCGGCTTCTACACTCTGCCCACCCGGAATCTGCACATGACACTGGCTTCCCACCGGCAGCCGTAAGCCCACCGCTTCCATCACCAGTCCCGACACACGCGTCAGCCGCCCGCTCGACGCAATCGGCGTCGCCCAGCTCACGGCGCGACGGCAATCCGCCAGGTATTCGCGCAGGCGGACGGTGCGGTCGATCATGCTGAGAAGAAACCTTTGAACCGCAGAGACGCAGAGACGCGGAGAAAAACGCTGATTGAATGGTTTTCTGCGTCCTCTGCGCCTCTGCGGTTAATGCTTTTATGCCAGGACTTCATTCCAGCCAGTTCCGGTTCGAACCTAACACCTGCACCACTTGCCGCCAGCGGGCGGGCAGCGTGCCGTCGAGATCGCCCTGCTGCGTTTCGATCAGACAACCACCGCGCACGATACGCACGTCTTCCACGATGCGCAGACGATTCTTGTCGAGAATTTGATCGAGGTGGGGACGCACCAGCGCAGCGTCTTCCGGATTCAACAGCAGGCGCGCTTCACGGCTGGTTTCCGCCATTTGCTTCAGCGCCAGATTGACCACATCCAGAATGCGCTCAGGACGCGCGGTCAACTCGCCTGCCACCACCTGCTTCGCCACATCCAGCGCCAGCTCCAGCACCATGTCGGCCAAGCGGAAATCAAACTTATCGAGCGTGGCGTCGAAACTTTCGGCCAACTGTTTCATGCGGCTACACGCGGCTTCGCCTTCCAGTTGGCCTGCTGCCAAACCTTCCGCGTAACCTTCAATCCGGGCGGCTTCGCGGGCAGCGGCACATTCGGCTTCAATGTCCGGCACAGGTGCAGGAAGAGGTTCGACCGGAATGCCGGTCGCCGCCAGCTCGACCACTTCCCAGCGTTCAAACGCGGTCGTATCGTCATCGCGGCTCATACCGTTTCCTCCTCATGCGGGACGACGGGCGCGAGGCTGATCGCCCCTTCAGCCGCCAGACGGCGCAGGGTCGCGCCTGCGTCTTCCTGCGCCGTCTGAATGGCGGTCACGGGTAACACGCCCAACGTGTCCAGATCATCACGCAACCGCGTCGCAGCGGTGGCGCTCATCGCGCCGACCAGTGCATTCAGCACCTGCGTGTCGCTGCCTTTCAAGGCATGCAACAGGGTGCGTGCGCTGACGTTACGCAAAAATGTTTTGCGGCCTTCGAGCGGCAGTCGCGCCAAGTCTTCAAAGCGCAACTGCGCCGCCCGCAGACGCGACGCCAACGGTGCATCCGTCGTATCGAGCCGCAATAGCGACGCCTGCGCAGCCCCCTTACTCATGTGGGACAGCAGCGTGGTTACGGCGGCCTCACCCTGCATCGGAGTGGCTTCGTCGAGCTGCGCCAGCCAGTCTTCCAGGTCACGCAGCATATCGGGGCTCGGCGCTTCACTTTGCGCCAGACTCACCAGCACATCGGCGCGCACGGTGCCCGTGAATAGTTCGAGTACCGCAGCGGCGAGATCGCGCGGCAGCTGCGCGGCGACCACGGCGATGAGCTGCGGCGGCTGGCCGTCGAGCAGACCCGCGATCTCCCCCGGCTCGCGCATTGCCAGCTTTTGCAAGGCCTGCGCCGGGCTTGCGCCGATACGCCGCAGCAGCGTCTGCGCTCGTTCGGGGCTGAGCACCCGCCGCAGCGTGTCATCCAGAAAACGGGCCGTATCTGCCGCAAAGCCGGTTTGTTCGGCGGCTTCGGCGGCGAAATCGCGCAGCAAACTGCGCACCCGGTCACGCGGCAACACACCGAGTTCGCGCATGGCGAGCCCCAGTCGGCTAACTTCGAGCGGGCTTAAATACGCCATCACGGCGGCCGCCGCGTCTTCACCCAGCGCAAGCAGCAAGGCGGCCGATTTGTCGATGCCAGCCTGGCTCATGCGCGCATCCAGAGTTTCACCACGTCCGCCGCGACGCGGGGATCAGCAACGACTTGTGCGCGAATCGCGCTGAGTTCGGTGTCAAAATCTTCGCCGGGGAACGCATCACGGGCTGCACGGTGCGCCCGCAGTCGCCAGAGCATGGCCAGCGCGAGCACCGCCGCCAATCCCGCGCCCAGCCATTGGATCGGAAGTGGAGCCACAGCGGAGGGTGCAGGCGACTCAACGCGAGGAATCGTGCGCGCTGGCAGCGCTGTATCGGCAGCGGGGGGTGGCACCGGATCAAGCCGTACGGCAACGACGGGCAGCATCGCCACCACCAGCCGGTCACCGCGCGCGGGAACCAGCCCCAGCGCCTGGCTTGCCAGCTGCTCAACGCGGCGGCGTTCGCTCGCATTCGCCTCAAACCCCAAGGCCACCAGCGCATGCACGCGTGCCAGCCGACCTTGCGGCCAGTGCGTGGTGCGCACGGTTTTTTCGACCGGCACTGAGTGCCCCACGCCCAGTTTGCGCACTTGCTCACGGGTTTCGCGAGTGTCACCGTCTTCCAGCGTGGCGGTGATCTGCACGGTGGCAGGACGACCATTCAACCAGGGTGCAAGCATGACCTGCACCCGCGCAGCCAGTTCACGCTCAAGCTGTGCACGCGGTGTGTCCACCGCCTGTGGGTTGCCCGCAGACAGCATTCCACCCGGCCCCAGCACTTGCACATCGGCACGCTGCATTCGGGGCACGCTGGCCGCGACCATCGTCTGGATAGCGCTCACCTGCGCTGGCGTCAAGCTGCCATTGGCACGCAGGCGCAACAGCACCGCTGCGGTGGCGGGCGGCGCGTCCCGCAAAAAAGGCGAAACTTTCGGCAAGGCCAAATGTACACGTGCCTGTTCCACTGCCGCTAAGGTCAATATTGAGCGCGCCAGATCACGTTCAAGTTTGTCTTGTTGCTGCTGTTGCTGCTGCTGGCTGGTGACGCCGAAACGCGGCGCATCACTGGTGGTAGTCGCTTCGTCCGTTCGCGGCAGCCCTTGGGCAGCGAGACGAAAACGCGCGATATGGCGCTGGGTGTCGGGCACGGTAATCGCCCCGCTGGCAGGATCAAGCCGATAGGGAATCGCCAGGGCCTCCAGCGCGGCGATCACCTCGCCGCCCGCGCGGTCGCTCAGCCCGGTATACAGCATGCGGTAGTTTGGGGCTTGCCGGACGCTCCAAACAACGAGTGCCAGGCCGAGCGCGAGCACTCCTCCCACAAGCGCCACACGCAGCCCCAAGTGTGCTGCGCGCCAGCGCATAATCAGGCGAGTCAGGAAATCCGGCACAGCCAGTCTCCCAGCAAGGCATACAAAATCGGATTGGAGTGATTGCGCTTCACCTGGCGATTATAACCAGTCAAACCCGGCGGCAGCGCGCCGAAAGACTGCTAGCGCCGGGACAAGCTGAAAGAAAAACAGGTGCCCTGTCCCAATGCGCTTTGCACGGTTACGCTGCCGCCGTGTTTTTCGATCACGGTACGCACAAAATACAGTCCCAGCCCAGCGCCTTCAGTCGGCGTGGCCTGTTCGCCCCGGCTGAACCGCTGAAACAGACGTGCCTGGTGTTCTGGCGCGATGCCTATACCCTGATCTTTCACCGACAGCTCAACAGTACGGGCGGTTTCGCTCAGCGTCGTCACCACGGGTGAGCCCGGCGGCGCATAGCGCACGGCGTTCAACACAAGATTCAGCACAGCCCGGTGCAGCAGGCCGAATTCACCCATCACCCACACCGGCTCCTCGGGTAGCGCCCGCACCAGCGTGACCGATTTGGCGCGCGCATCGTTGTAGGCGTCATCAATCGCCTGATGTACCAAGGCAGTCAGGTCGAGTTCTTCGAAACGCCCACGGTCAATCATCTCGGCGCGCGAGGTGCGTAGAAAATCTTCTGCCAGTTTGAGTGCCCGCGCCAGCGGCGCACGCAGCGTGCCGCTTTGTGTGCGGCTGTCGTCCAGCTGCATCAAGGCCGAAGCAAGCGGGGCGCGAATGTCGTGTGAAATAAACGCGAGGGTTTCACGTCGTTCGTTCTGCAAATGGCGCAGGCGTTGCGCCGCAGCCTGCACCTGCTGGATGCGCGCTTCAAACGGATCGTTGCCATGCGACCTGCCCAGATCATCCGCCCGTTCGCCCAGCTCGCGACGCAAACGACGGATTTCGTGATCCAGAAACCGACCGGCAGATTCCAGTCGCCGCCAGCTCCACACCGGATACGCCAGCAAAATCGCGAGCAGCGCACCGGCCACCGGCAGCCAAAGCCGCGCCACCATGGGCAGCAGGATCGCGCTGCCCGCCACCACCAGAAACCAGCCCACGCTCGCCAGCAACCCGGCCAGCGGATTCAGGCGCGGCAGCCACAGCAGGGGCATCGCCGCCAGCAAGGCGGTCAGCACCAGCGTCCAGCCGCGCGGCCATTCGACGATCAGCCATGACTGCCGCATCGACTCGATGGCATTGGCATGAAATTCCACCCCGGCCATCGGTTGCCGCAAACCGGATACCGGTGTGGGTAGGAGATCGCCCATGCCCGACGCCGTTGCACCCACCAGCACAATCTTGTTGCGGAACAGCCCCGGCGGAAATTCGCCTGTGAGCGCCTGCACATACGATAGCGTCTGCATATGTCCCGGTGGCCCAAGAAACGCGATGCGCCGGTAATCGGCACGCAACAGGGCAAAGGGCGATGGGCTGGCTGTGTCGGAGGGTGGTTGCTGCGCCAGCCCGGGCGTGCCGCTGACGGCCAGCACGGCTTGGGCAAAATGCGGCCACACTGGCGCGCCCACGCCTTCCCACAGAAACACACCGCGTGCGATGCCGTCGGCGTCAAGTTCGGCGTGTACCCGCCCCAAACCTGCAGCACCCTCGATTAGTTGTGGCAACGGCAAAGTTTCCAGCACTTGCCCGTTAATACGGCTCGACTCCAGCAAGACCGGCAACACCACACGGCCAGAACGCTGAACCGCCGCAGCGAGCAGCGCGTCTGCGGGCTGGTCGGCGGCATCGGGCTCAGCAAACACCAAATCGAGTCCAATCACCCGTGCGCCATCTTGATGCAAGCGGTCGATCAGGCTGGCGTGTAGCCGACGTGACCACGGCCAGCGCCCCAGCGTAGATAAACTGTGCTCGTCGATGGCGACGAGCACCAGATCGCTGGGCGCGGGACGGCTGCCAAGCCGCTGCCCAAGGTCATACAACATATTATCGACACGACCGAGCACCCCGCTGGCTGTGGCCGCGAGCGCAATCAAAACCAGAATCAGAAGTGCCGAGAGTCGCTCGCCCTGTGCGCGCCGCCACCAAACCGGAAAACGGACAATACGCAGAATCAAAGCGCCAGTAAGGGCAGCAAGAAAAGCAGGGTTTCCCAACGAAAGGATGCAGGCGCAAGGACTTCGCGGGTTGACCACGGCCCGGCCGTCCCATCGGCCTCCACCAGCCGCGCCGACAGCACATACGTCCCCGGTGGCAACGACGACACGCTCAGCCCGCCATCGGCACTTTTGCCCTGTCCGTAGGGCTGGCTACGCGTAGCGTCGCCAGACAACACCCATTCATAAACCAGCCCCACTGGAGGCGTGGGCAGGCTGAGCCGCAACGTGTCAGCGGCATAACCAGGCACCGCGCTTGTCAAATCAGGGGCCGATGGAAGCGGGTCATAGGTCAAGGTCTGCGCAGCCGAATACGGCCCGGTTTCGCCCTGTTCGATACTCGCCACCCGCCAGTACACCGTACCCACCGGCAGCGCCTGGCTGGATTGCCGTTGCGCGCGGCTTATCCGCTCCTCGTCGAGCAGGCGAGCAAACCCGGGATCGCTCGCCAGCTGAAACTGATACGCCTCTACCCCCGTGACCGGTGTCCAGGTCAGTCTGGGTTTCGGCTCACGCACCCGGGCAGGCGCAACAGACAATGGCGCAAACGGTCGCGCATTGACTTCAAACTCATGCAAGCCATCGCGCCCCTGAAGTCCGTGGGCATCGACCCCCCGCACGCGCAGGACATAACGCCCGTCGGGGATATCGGTAAATGTCAGCGTTGGGCTGGCGTTGGTTTTTTCCAGCAACAGGGTTTCGAAACGGGCATTAGGTGCAATCTGTCCAACCCAGGCGACCGCAGCGCTGTGTGCGGGTAATTCAAACCGCAACGGCAGGCTATCGAGTTGTCTGGGCAAAGACGACATATCAGGTGCTGGCAGCAGCGCCACCGGGGGCAAGGGCGCTTTACCTTTTTCAGCCAGCGAACCCCGTCCGCCCGTCACCGCGACGTGCGCACCGGCTGCCGACAAAACCACAGCACCTTCGATCGTTTCCTGCCGCGCGATCGCGTCTTCTGCTGCCACCCTGAATTGCGTGCCGCGCACGGCGGCCACTGCTGACGGCGTAATCACCTGCAAACGGCTGCCCGGTGTGCGACGCGGATTGGCGCTCACTTCGACCCGCCCCTGCTGCAAGCGCAGGCGGGTATCAACCATGCCGCCGCCCGTATACACACTCAAGGTATCCATCATCAGGCGCGATTGCGGTTGCAGGGTGAGCTGTGAGCCATCGGCAAATCGCAGCGTCAGGCTGCTATTGGTTCCGGTGCTGACCACCGCGCCCGCAGGCAGCCTCTCGCCCACCGTCAGCGCTCGCTCTGCGACATCCGGCATGTTGACCCGCACCGTCCCTGCCAGCGTCACCACCGTTACAGGTGCGGGTTCGTGGCGCAGCCAGGCCAGCGGAATACGCAGGCCGCTACCGGGCATCAGTCGTGCGGGATGATCCACCCGATTGAGCCGTTGAAGCGCAGGCCAACGATTGGGGGAAGCCAGATAACGGGCGGAGATACCGATGAGCGTGTCACCGGGGCGGACGGTATAGCGCCACTCAGGCGCGCCATCAGCCGCCGCAGCCTGAACAGGGGGCGAAACCCACGCCGCTACAGAGAACAGCGCGGCTCGAATCAATACGGAGACAGTAGCGGGCGGCGTCATTGCCCCGATTCTACCCGCTCCAGACGATACCCCTGTCGATAGACCGAGGTCAGCCGCCAACCCTGCTCGGGCGTTAGCTTGAGCTTGCTGCGCAAGTGACTGACATGGACATCGACCGTACGGGTATCGATATCAGGGCTCGACCCCCACACCACCTGTATCAAGTGGCCGCGTGGCAGTAACATGCCCACTCGGGCAAAGAAGTACAGCGCGAGCTCGGTTTCTTTTTCGGTCAGGCGAACGTTATCGCCCGCCACCTCGAAGCGCCGCTGGCCGAAATCGACCTTGAGCCCGCCAAAATCCTGCACTGGCTCGGGGCGCATCTGTGCCGAACAGCGGCGCGCGACTGCATGAATACGCGCCACCAATACGCTGCGGGAAGGCGGCTTGAGAATGTAATCGTCAGCACCGGCCTGAATCACCTGCACCACATCCTCTTCGGAATCGCGCCCGGTAAGAAACAACACCGGCGGCTGCACGCCCTTGAGCTTGAGATTCGCCATCACGTCCGGCCCGGTCATGTCTGGCAGCATCCAGTCAAACAGACACAAATCGAAGCGCGTATCGGTCAGTGCACGCAGGCAATCGCGACCGCTCTGAAACCAGGTCACGTCATGCCCGGCCTGCTCCAGCCAGTCGATCACATTGGCAGCAAACGCCGCGTCATCTTCCAGAAACGCTATTTTCATGGTGTAGCTCGGCGAGGGGTCGCCTGGGGTCGGGTTCATAGTGCGGGGAATTGTGCGTTGAAGTGATGGGTGAGACTAGTGTGCATCGCCCAATCAGGCGATAACTTCACGAAATTTTTCAATTGCTTAGGATTCTACGCAACACACACAAAAACGGCCATTTCCCGACTTGGCTAAAGCGACCATTGCCAGGGAGACACTGGACGACTCAGCTGTAAGTGTATTTCACTCCCGTCGCCCCCCAATGCGCGGCTTCTTCTTCCAGCGCGCGGCAACTGAGCGGGTGATCTGCAAGCCAGCCATCCGGCAGTTCCAGCCGGATACGCGTGCCGTTGATTTCGATCCGTACGCCGTCGAAGTGTGGCTCGTCACGACTGCGGCACAGCAGCACAGCCTGGCGCAGAATCCAAACCCGCAGGCGATCACGGTCACTCAAGCTCTCCGCTGCCCCATCCGGCAGTTTTGTCAGCGAGCCGCGCTGCGCCCGCGCCAGCAAAGCAAGCAGGGCTTGTTCTGACCGCGAAAAACCCGGCATGTCGGCGTTTTCCAGAATGTAGCCCGAGTGGCGGTGATAGCCGCCGTGCGATACCGAGCGGCCGATTTCGTGCAGGCGCGCCGCCCAGCCAAGATATTGCGCATCGACAGCATCATGGTCGCCCGTAGCGGCCAGCAGCGTCAGAGCAAGCTGCCCGACGCGAGCGGCCTGCTCCGTGTCGATGTGATAACGACGCATGAACTCATCCACCGTCACCTCGCGCATATCCTGCTGGTGAAAACGTCCCAGCAGATCATAAAGAATGCCTTCACGCATAGCGGTATCGGCGACTTCCATATGCTCAATGCCCAGTTCGGCAAACAAGCCGGCCATGATGGCAAAGCCACCCGCGATTACTGGGCGACGGTCACGCGTGACACCGGCAAACTCCAGAGTGTCGATATGCCCCGCCCGGATGAGTTGCGTGCGCAGTTGCGCAAGTCCGTCGGCGGTAATGCCGCCGGATGACCACCCGTTCTGTTCGAGAATATCGCGCAGCGCGCGTGCAGTGCCGGAAGAGCCGATGGCATGCTGCCAATTGCCTTGCGCAAATTCACGGGCGATTCGCTCGACTTCGCCCCGCGCGGCAATTTCAGCGGCCTTGAAGGCGCTTTTCTCGAGCGCGCCCGTGTCGAAAAATCGCCGCGAGAAATTCACACAGCCCATGTGCAGGCTTTCACAGGCCAGTGGTTTCAGACCCTGGCCTATGACAAATTCCGTTGAACCGCCGCCGATATCGACCACCAGCCGTTTGTCGCTGGAAGCGGCGAGTGAATGCGACACGCCGAGATAAATCAGCCGTGCTTCTTCGCGTCCGGCGACGATTTCAATGGGATGGCCGAGCGCCGCTTCGGCCTCAGCCATAAAATTGTCGGCGTGGCGTGCCATGCGCAGCGCCGAGGTGCCGACACAGCGTACTGCATCCGGTGGCAGGCCGCGCAACCGCTCGCCAAACCGCCGCAGGCAGTCGAGGGCACGCGCTTGCGTCGCTTCATCGAGCGTCTTGTCTTCGTTCAGGCCGCCCGCCAGCCGCACGGTTTCCTTCAGAGAATCGAGCGGATACAGCTGCTCACCCGCCACGCGGACGACTTCCAGACGGAAAGAATTGGAACCGAGATCGACAGCAGCCAGAGTATCGTGGTTATTCATGCGACTGCACCAGGAGCAAATAGGCCACTTCAAACGGCGGCGAGTGTGTAATGGCGTCAGTATGCGCTGTACAAACACACGGGGCAATTTTATCGGGCACGATGCCATTCACCCGAATCATCCAGCGTGCGACGCCGCGTACGTCATAATTCTGTCATGTTTGGCGCTGGATGGCCGTTTATCATCACAGACCGTTTCAACACAATGACTCCATGAATCCGCTCGATCAAGACTCACCGCTCAGCGGCACCCTGCTTAACCGCGAACTCGGCATTCTGGCGTTTCAGCGCCGCGTATTCGCGCAAGCTGAAGACCCGAACATTCCTCTGCTCGAGCGACTGAAATTCCTCTGTATCGTATCGAGCAACCTCGACGAATTTTTCGAGGTGCGTGTCGCAGGGCTGAAGGAACAGCTACGCGTCAACCCCGCGCAACGTTCGGTAGACGGCATGACCATCAAGCAGCAGTACCAAGCCGTGTCTGAAGCGGCGCACCATCTGGTTGCTGAGCAATACGATCTACTGAATCAGTCCCTCATTCCTGGACTGGCCGAACACGGCATTCATTTCATCCGCCGCACTCAATGGAACGAAACCCAGGCCGCCTGGATACACGACTATTTCCATCACCAGTTGATGCCGATGCTGACGCCTATCGGCCTTGACCCCTCGCATCCCTTCCCTCGCGTGCTCAACAAGAGCCTGAATTTCGCGGTCGAGTTGTCGGGACGCGATGCGTTCGGACGCAACTCCGGCGCGGCCATCGTGCAGGCACCGCGCGCGCTGCCACGCGTGATTCAGATGCCGACAGAAATCGCCGGCTGCGAATACGGCTTTGTATTCCTGTCATCGATCCTGCATGCCCACGTCGATGAGCTGTTCACCGGCATGAAGGTGGAAGGCTGCTACCAGTTCCGCGTCACCCGTAACTCCGATCTCTTCGTGGACGACGAAGAAAACAAGAACCTGCGCGAGGCACTGGCGGGCGAACTGCCCCAGCGCCACTACGGCGACGCAGTCCGGCTGGAAGTCGCTGACAACTGTTCGGAATCGATGGCCGCCTTCCTGCTCGAACAGTTCGCACTGGATCGCGAAGCGCTGTATCAAGTGCACGGGCCGGTCAATCTGGTACGGCTAATGCAAGTGCCCGACTGGGTCGAGCGCCCCGAACTCAAGTTCGCGCCGTTCACCCCCGCCCTGCCCGCGCGGCTGTCCAAGCAGGACGACATCTTTGCGCACATCCGCAAGGGCGACGTGCTGCTGCACCATCCCTTTGAATCCTTCCAGCCGGTAATCGACTTCATCGAACAGGCCGCTGCTGATCCCAAGGTCGTCGCCATGCGCCAGACGGTCTACCGCACCGGCACTGACTCCAAACTGATGCAGGCGCTGATCCGCGCAGCGCTGTCGGGCAAGGAGGTCACCGTGGTGGTCGAATTGATGGCGCGTTTTGACGAGGAAGCCAACATCAACTGGGCCGCCAAACTGGAAGAAGTCGGCGCGCACGTGATCTACGGCGTGGTCGGCCACAAGACGCACGCCAAACTGGCGCTCGTCATCCGCCGCGAAGACACCGAACTCAAGCGTTACGCCCACCTGGGTACCGGCAACTACCATGCGCGCACCGCGCGGCTGTACACCGATTTCGGCCTACTCACCTGCGACGACACCATCACCGCCGACGTCGCCAGCCTGTTTACCCAGACCACGGGACTCGGCAAGGCTGGCAAACTCAAGCGCCTGTGGCAGTCGCCGTTCACCCTGCACGGCGAAGTGGTCGCCGCCATTGAGCACGAAGCCGACAACGCGCGGGCGGGCAAACCGGCCGCCATCATCGCCAAAATGAACGCGCTGCTCGAACCGCACGTCATCAATGCCCTCTACGACGCCTCGCAGGCAGGCGTCAAAATTGACCTCATCATTCGCGGCGTGTGCGCCCTGCGACCCGGTGTGCCCGGCCTGTCAGACAATATTCGCGTGCGCTCTGTCGTCGGGCGCTTCCTCGAACACACCCGTATCTTCTATTTTAGAAACGACGGCGACGAGCGTGTCTATCTGTCGTCCGCCGACTGGATGGACCGCAACTTCTTCCGCCGCATCGAAACCGCCTTCCCCGTCCTTAGCCCCAAGCTGAAAAAACGCGTCATCGCCGAAGGCTTGAAACCCTATCTGCGCGACAACGTGCAGGCTTGGGACATGCAGCCCGACGGCAGCTTCCGCCGCCGCGTGCCGCGCCGGGCGCAGCCTTATAGCGCTCAGCAAGTGCTACTAGACCAACTCGCGCGCTGAATCCGGGGGCTTGAAACCCGCCCACCTCGCCCCCACCTCCCGTCTCACCTCATTTGTACGTCACGGGAGATTAGGCATGTCCGCCACCAAAGAAACCCTCGGCTTTCAGGCCGAAGTCAAACAGCTGTTGCAGCTGATGATCCATTCCTTGTATTCCAACAAGGATATTTTCCTGCGCGAACTGATTTCCAACGCCTCCGACGCCGCCGATAAGCTGCGCTTCGAAGGCCTGTCGGATGGCGCGCTGTTCGAGAACGACCCCGAGCTGAAAATCCGCATCGCCTTCGACCGCGAAGCGCGCACACTGACGATCAGCGATAACGGCATCGGCATGAGTCGGCAAGAAGTCATCGAGCACATCGGCACCATCGCCAAGTCTGGCACCCGCGAATTCTTCAGCCAGCTCTCGGGTGACCAGAAAAAAGACGCGGCGCTGATCGGCCAGTTCGGTGTCGGCTTCTATTCCGCCTTCATCGTCGCTGACCGCGTGACGCTGACCACCCGCCGCGCCGGGCTGACTGCCGAGCATGGCGTGCGCTGGGAATCCGAAGGCGCTGGCGATTACACGCTGGAAACCGTGGCTAAGTCCGGGCGCGGCACCGAGATCGTGCTGTATCTGCGTGAAAATGAAGACGAATTTCTCTCCGACTACAAGATCAAGTCGGTCATCCGCACCTATTCCGACCACATCACCCTGCCCATCGTGATGAAAAAAACGGAATGGAAGGACGGTGTGGAGACACCGACCGATGAGTACGAAACCGTCAACCGCGCCTCCGCCCTGTGGGCACGCGCCAAGAAAGACATCAGCGACGACGAGTACGCCGAGTTCTACAAGCACGTCGCCCACGACCACGAAACCCCGCTCGCGTGGTCACACAACCGCGTCGAGGGCAAGCAGGATTACATCTCGCTGCTTTACGTCCCCAAACACGCACCCTTCGACTTGTATGACCGCGAGAAGCGGCACGGCATCAAGCTCTACGTGCGCCGCGTTTTCATCATGGACGACGCCGAGCAGTTGATGCCGCAATACCTGCGTTTCGTCCGTGGAGTCATCGACTCGGCTGACCTGCCGCTCAACGTCTCGCGCGAAATCCTGCAATCCAGCCGCGACATCGAAGCCATCAAGTCTGGCTCCGTGAAAAAGGTGCTGGGGCTGCTGGAAGACCTGGCCGAGAACCAGCCGGAGAAATACGTCGAATTCTGGAACGCCTTCGGCAAGGTGCTGAAGGAAGGCCCCGGCGAGGACTACGCGAACCGCGAGCGCATCGCCGCGCTCCTTAGATTTGCCTCCACCCACGCCGACAGCGACGCGCAAATCGTCTCACTCAAGGACTACATCGGCCGCATGAAAGAAGGCCAGACCGCGATCTACACCATCACCGCCGACAGCTTTGCTGCCGCAAAATACAGCCCGCACCTCGAAATCTTCCGCAAGAAAGGCATCGAAGTCCTGCTGCTGTCAGATCGGGTAGATGAGTGGCTGATGAGCAATCTCACCGAATTCGACGGCAAGCCGATCAAGTCCGTCGCCAAGGGCGGCCTCGACCTCGGCGCGCTGGAAGACGAAGCCGAGAAGACCGCGCAGAAGGAAGCCGAGGAAACAATGAAGCCGCTGGTCGAGCGGATCAAATCAAGCTTGGGCGAGCGCGTGAAAGACGTCCGCGTCACCCACCGCCTCACCGACTCGCCGGCGTGCCTGGTCACCGGCGAAGGCGACATGAGCGCCAACCTCGAACGCCTGCTCAAGGCCGCCGGCCAGGGCGCACCCACCGTCAAGCCCACGCTGGAGATCAACCCGAGCCACGCCCTGGTCACGCGACTCAACAGCGAATCCGACGAGGCCCGCTTCGTCGACTGGGCCAACCTGCTGTTCGAGCAGGCGCTGCTAGCGGAGGGCGGCCAGCTTGATGATCCGGCGAGCTTCGTGCGGCGGTTGAATGGGTTGCTGGCGATGCTGCCTGGTTAATCGACCCACTATCAGTAAGGCCGAATACCAGCCATCTCACAGACTTACTGACTCACTGGCGACTTTGGATTGACCGCCTCGATCCGATCGGGCGTACTGGTTAAAATCAGTAACTCGACCCGGCGGTTACGCGCGCGCCCTGTGTCGGTTTCATTCGGTGCAATCGGCTGACTGGCCTCTCGACCGATGGCTTTGAGGCGGGGTGAGGCAATTCCACTGTCGCTCATGAGGCGAACCACGCGGCTGGCACGCACGGCGGACAGTTCCCAGTTTGAGGCGAATTCTGAATTGCTGATCGGGCGGTTATCGGTATGGCCACTGATCTCAATGTCGTAGGTTTCGCCACGCAGGATTTCCGCTACGGTGCGCAAAATGCCGTAGGCGCTCATGTGCAGTTCGGCCTCACCCGGTTGAAAGAGCACATTGGCGTTGATTTCGATGCTGATGCCTTGGCGGTTTTGGGTGACTCTGACCTTGCCCTCTTTGACGAGGGGTGCCATCACATCCAGCAGATTGCTCGCCATGCGATCCGTTTTCTCGCGTGCCTGTTTGGCTTTCTGGCGCGCGACCAATTGCTGTTTGGCTTCTTCAGACAGGGACTCGACTACCTGCGTCACCGCGTCTTGCGGTGTCACGGGCACTTTGCCGAACGAGCTTTCAATCGCGCTCGATACCTGACGGTATTTCGCTCCGCCGGATGATGACATGGCATACATCGCCACAAAAAAGGCGAACAACAGAGTGATGAAATCGGCGTAAGAAATCAGCCAGCGATCCGGGTTTTCGTAATCACGCGGTAAACGCAGGCGACGGCGACGCATCAGAGATAGCCTTTGAGGCGCGCCTCGATGACGCGCGGATTATCACCCTGGGCAATACCGAGCAGGCCGTCGCACATGATTTCACGCTCGATCACGCGGCGGGCGATGCTGAATTTGATCTTGTTGGCGATCGGCAGAAACACCAGATTAGCCAGTGCCACGCCATAAATCGTGGCGACGAAGGCCACCGCGATGCCTGCGCCCAGCTTGCCGGGGTCGGAGAGATTTTCCATTACCTGCGTCAAACCAATGACCGCGCCCAGAATGCCCAGCGTGGGCGCGTAGCCACCTGCCACTTCCCATACGCGGGCGGCACCCCGCTCAACATTTTCAAACTGCACAATACGCACGTCCAGAGCGTCGCGGATTTTCTCTGCATCCATGCCGTCCACCACCATTTGCAGACCGGTCTTGAGAAAGGGATCGTGGGTCATGTTGACCTGCTTTTCCAGCGCCAGCACGCCATCTGCACGCGCTGTGCCTGCCCACATCACCAGGCGGCGAATCAGCGCGGTCAGGTCTGGCTCCACAGGCTTGAACGCCCATTTCGCCATCTGTATCCCCCGCTTGAACACCGGCAGCGGATAATGCAGCAACACGGCTGCCAGCGTGCCGACAAACACGATCAAAAAAGCCGACGGCTGCAGGAACAGACTGATTTGTCCACCTTCCAGCGCCTGACCACCGAACACGGCGGCCAGGGCCAGCACCAGACCAATCAGGCTGGCGCGATCCATGCGTCCTCCTTGAGCTTGGTCCGCAGGCGGGCGATAGCCTGACCATGTAGCTGGCAAATTCGCGATTCACTCACGCCAAAGATTTCGCTGATTTCACGCAGATTCAATTCCTGTTCGTAATACAGCGACATCAGCAACTTTTCGCGCTCGGGCAGGTTTTCAATCCCCGCAATGATGCAAGCACGCAGATTGGCGTCGAGCAACTGCGGCAGCGGCATGCTGTTTTCGTCTGCGCGCTGCTTATCGAGAAACGAATCGTCCTCGTCAGACTCACCGAAGTCTTCGAAATACAGCAACTGATGCCCTCGCGCGTCACCCAGCATCGACTGGTATTCCGACAGCGGCAGTTTCATCGCCTCGGCAATTTCGCTCTCGCTCGGCTGGCGACCCAGTTTGTTTTGCAACGCGCCGATGGCGTTCTCGATTTTGCGCATCGACTGGCGCGCGCTACGTGGCAGCCAGTCAGACTGCCGCAGCTCGTCGATCATCGAGCCGCGTATCCGCTGGATGGCATAGGCTTCAAATTGCGCGCTCTGGGCTTCGTCGTAGCGGCTGATCGCATCGAGCAGGCCGATCATGCCTGCCTGCACCAGATCATCTTCTTCCACGCTCGGCGGCAGCCGCCCCATCATGTGATGCGCGAGGCGTTTCACCATCGGCATGTAATGCGTGAGCAGGTCTTCGTTTTCGTCACGCGCAACGCGTCCGCTTGCGGTATACATGGTCATCCTCCCCTTCTGCAGGCATCCAGCAAGCGGCTGCCCTGAATCGTGTGCTGCATAAATCCACCCAATCCGCTCAAGCCACGCAGCGGCGTCCAGTGCAATAACAGCTCGGCCAGTTTGCGGAAAGTCGGATTAGCAGATCGCGGTGCCGTATCGCCCCAGGCGGCCAGCGGCAACGCGGTAGTGGCCCCCAGCTGTTCGTCAAGCGGAATGCTGCCGAGGTATTCCACCGAGGCATCGAGATACTGCTCAGCCGCTGCGGCAAAATTGCGCGCAATCGCTTCGGCCTGCCTGGGCGTGGCACCGTGATTGATGAGCAGTCGAAACTGCTGCTTGCCATAATTGCGTACCAGCCGTTTCACCAGCGCGTAGCCTTGCATGATTGCTTCGCGGCCTGGTGGCAACACCAGCAGGATTTCCGACGCGACCAGACCCAGCGGCAGCGCATCCGGGTCGGTGGCTTCTTCCATGTCCACCAGCACGATATCGACGCCGCACTGCAACTGGGTGAAGCGCTCTTCTAGAAAATCCTGCGTGGCGAGCGGCAACTGGGTGAGTGCGTCAAATCCCCCGCCGAGCGGCAGTACTTTCAGGCCGCTGGCGTCTTCCAGAATCAGATCGTCCAGCGCGCAGTTCCCGTTAGCCGCATCCATCACGCTGTACTGCGGCGTGAGTCCCAGCCGGGCGGTCGCCCCGCGCTGCTGGGGGTGCTGATCGAGAATCAGCACATCGCGCCCGGCACGGCGCAGGGCAGCGGCCAGATTAATGGTGGCGGTGGTTTTGCCGGTGCCGGGTTGCGCCGACAGCACGGTAATCACCTGTAAGCCGCTTTGCCCCAGCAAGCGGCGCAGCCCCGCTGCCTGATCGCTCATGAACTTATCCATGTACCACCGCGCTTTCAGCGTGATGCGCACTCAGGCCATGCAGCGCATACGGCAACTCGGCATCGTCGAGGTGCCAGGGCGACGGCTCGCTGCGCGCCTTGAAGGCACGGTGAATCAGATACTGACGGTTGGCCAGATGCAGGTCTTCCGGCACGCGCTGGCCCGTGGCCAGATAGTGCACTTCGAGCTGGTGGCGAATCGCGCAATCCAGCGCAGGGCCCAGGCTGGCGGCTTCATCAATCTTGGAAATGATGCAGCCATCGAGGCCACGCCGACGGTAGGCTTGCACCACTTCGTTGAGGGTGTCGCCGTGGCTGGTGGCGTTGAGCAGCAATAGTTTCTTGATCGGATTGTCAGCCTGACAGAGCATTTCTACCTGCTCGGTGACAGCCTGATCGCGCTGGCTCATGCCGACGGTGTCGATCAGCACCGTGTGCTTGCCGCGAAGCTCTTGCAGAGCCAGCTTGAGGTCAGCGGCGTCGCGCACGGCATGAACGGTCACGCCCAGAATTTTTCCGTAAATCCGCAGCTGTTCGTGGCCGCCGATCCGATAACCGTCGGTGGTCAGCAACGCGAGTTTGGCCGCACCGTGGCGCACTACAAAACGCGCCGCGAGCTTGGCGGTTGTCGTTGTTTTGCCCGCACCCGTCGGTCCCATCAGGGCGAACACCCCACCCACATCGAGCAGACCCGACTCGCTCTGCATGACGGGCAACTGTTTCATCAGGCTGGCTTTGGCCCAGGCCAGGGTCTGCTCTGCGTCGCCCTGCGGCATCGACTCCATCAACTGACGCGCCAGTGTGGCGCTGAATCCTGCGGACAGCATTTCGCGCATGAGGCTGGCGGCAGCCGGATCGCGACCGGGTAAATCGCGCCAGCTCAGGTCCGATAGTTGCGTTTCCAGTCGCGCCTGCATGGCCTGAATTTCAGCGATCACGCTTTTCGCCAGCCTGGCACTATCGCCCGACTCACGGCGTGTACTGAAAACAGACGGCGCGGTCGCAGGCAATTCGGGTGGCATGGCAGCGGGCGCTACCACGACAGGCGGCGCGGTTACTACCGGCGCGGCGACCACGGGCGCGTCTGGCGCTGGCAGCAAGGAGGCCATTGCGCTCGACGGCATGGCGAGAATCTCGACCCCACCTTCTACCGCCCGGTTACCGAGTATCACGGCATCGGCACCGAGTTCGTCGCGCACCTGGCGCATGGCCTCACGGGTGGTTTTAGCAGTGATGCGTTTTACGTTCATGCGTTGGCTCCTACAAGAGAGATCACTTTGATATGTTTGCCTTCGGGGACTTCAGCGTGCGACAACACTTTGAGCTGCGGCACGGTGCGCCGCAGAAAACGCGCGAGCAGCGGGCGCAGCGCCGCCGGAGCGAGCAATACAGGCGGATGCCCCAGCGCTTCTTGCCGCTGCGCCGAGCTGTGGGCACGTTCGAGCAGCGTGTCGGCGAGACCCGGTTCCATGCCGGCAGCCTCGTTACCCGCTTGCAGTGTTTGCAGCAGCACGCGCTCCAGCCCCTGGTCGAGCGTAATGACGGGCAGCTCGTTGGCCGAACCAAAAATCTGCTGAACGATGGAGCGACCTAGCGCCACCCGCACCAGCGCGGTCAGCTCGTGGGGATCCTGAACCTGGCCTGCGTGTTCGAGCAGCGTGTCGATAATGCTGCGCATGTCGCGAATCGCGACGCCCTCGGCGAGCAAGGTTTGCAGTACTTTCTGGATCGCGGACAGGGACATCAGCTTGGGCGTGAGGTCTTCCACCAGTTTGGGGGCACTCTTGCCGAGATGGTCCAGCAGCGCCTGGACTTCCTGCCGCCCCAGCAAATCCGCCGCGTGCAGCGTGACCAGATGATTGATATGCGTGGCTACCACTGCGCCAGGATCGACCACGGTATAACCCATGGCCTGCGCCTGCTCTTTGAGGCTGCCCTCGATCCACACCGCAGGCAAACCAAACGCAGGATCGCGGGTAGCGACGCCCGGCAGCGTGGCGGTGATATTGCCCGGATCAATTGCCAGAAACAGGCCGTTGCGCACTTCACCCGTGCCGATTTCCACCCCCTTGAGCGTGATGCGATACAGGTTCGGGTTGATTTCCAGGTTGTCGCGGATATGCACCGGTGGCGGCAAAAAGCCGATTTCGCGCGCGAATTTTTTGCGGATGCCCTTGATGCGCCGCACCAGTTCACCGTCGGTCGTCACATCGACTAAAGGAATCAGACGGTAGCCGACTTCCAGACCCAGGGTGTCGATGGGGGCGACATCCTCCCAACTGGCTTCACCGGACTCAAGCGAATCAGCG
Organism: Thiobacillus sp.; assembly: GCA_040080645.1. GTDB lineage: Bacteria > Pseudomonadota > Gammaproteobacteria > Burkholderiales > Thiobacillaceae > Thiobacillus. The sequence continues at coordinate 42,608 of JBEBIA010000002.1, read as the reverse complement.
GGCGCGGCGGGTGCCACTTCAACGGCTTCGACGGGCGGTCGTGTACTACGCCAGGCAAGCCAGCCAATTCCCCCTGCCAGCAGCAAAAAGGCGAAATGCGGCATACCTGGAATCAGGCCCAGACCACCAATAATGACCGCTGTAATAGTCAGTGCCGGGCCTTTGTTAAACAGATTCGACGCCATTTGCCCGGCGATATCTTCGTCGGTGGAGACGCGGCTAACAATGACGCCCGCCGCAATCGAAATCACCAGTGCAGGAATCTGTGCGACCAGACCGTCGCCGATGGCCAGCAGCGTGTAATTCCGCGCCGCATCAGCCAGCGCAAGATCGTGCTGCATGACGCCGATAATCAGGCCGCCGACAATATTGATGACCAGAATCAGGATGCCGGCGATAGCGTCGCCGCGTACGAATTTGGATGCACCGTCCATGGAACCGTAGAAATCCGCTTCCTGGCTGATTTCTGCGCGCCGCTTGCGCGCCTCCTCTTCTCCGACCAGCCCGGCATTGAGATCGGCATCGATAGCCATCTGCTTGCCGGGCATGGCATCCAGGGTAAAGCGTGCGCTGACCTCGGCAATGCGGCCTGCACCTTTGGTGATGACGACAAAGTTGATCACCACCAGAATAACGAAGACGATGATGCCGACGGTGTAATTTCCGCCGACCAGAAAATGACCGAATGCCTCGATCACCTTGCCTGCTGCGTCCGGCCCGGTATGGCCATCGAGTAGTACGACACGGGTCGATGCCACGTTGAGCGATAGCCGCAACAAGGTCGAGAGCAGCAGCACGGTCGGGAAAGCGGCAAATTCCAGCGCCTTTTTCGTCGACAGGCTGACCAGTAGCACCATGATCGACAGCGCAATATTGAAGGTGAACAGGATGTCGAGCGCGAATGGCGGCAACGGCAACACCAGCATCGCCAGAATCAGTACGATAAATATCGGCGCGGCCATTGCGCTGGCCTGGGCACCCAACATCCAACCCGGTAATTTCAATACGCCATTCATGTGATGGCTCCACTGGTGGCTGGGTCAAGCTCTGGCGGGACTGGCAAGGCAACCGGCAGCACCGGCATCGTGCCACCGACAGCCTGGAAATGCCGCAACTGGAAGACGTAGGCCAGCACCTCTGCCACTGCGGCATAGAGCGTGGCCGGGATCTCATCCCCCAGCTCTGCATGGCGGAACAGCGCACGTGCCAGCGGAGGCGCTTCAAGCGTGGGCACCCGGTGTTCAGCCGCCAGTTCACGGATTTTTGCAGCCACGGCATCCGCACCCTTGGCCACCACGCGTGGCGCACGCATAGAGCCTTCGGTGTATTTCAGCGCAACCGCGTAATGGGTCGGGTTGGTGACGACCACGTCGGCGGTGGGCACTTCGCTCATCATGCGACGGCGCGCGGCTTCGCGCTGGCGGGCACGGATACGACCTTTGATATAGGGGTCGCCCTCGGATTCCTTGGCTTCTTGCCGCAGTTCCTCCTTGGTCATGCGCAATTTTTTGTGGTGATCCCACAGTTGATACGGCACGTCGAGCACCACGATAAACAGCATCGCGCCTGACGCCAGCAGGAAGACCCGCCCCACGATATCGCCCAAATGCTGTGTCGCCAGCACCAGCGGCTCACGCATCAGACTGAAAACCGCGTCCAGATTGGCGCTGATAAGCCAGACCGCGACAACCCCGAGCAGCCCAACCTTGACCAGGGATTTCACCAGCTCCACCAGTCCCTGCATCGACACCACTCGCTTGATGCCTGTCAGTGGATTGAGTCGGCTGAATTTCGGCATCAGTGCCTTGGTGCTGAACAACCAGCCGCGCAGCAGAAAGGGGCCGGCAAAGGTCGCCACCAGAATCAGCAAGAGGAAAGGTGTCAGCATCAGCGACGCGTCAGCGACCTGGCTAGATAGGTGCTGAAGCGCACGCTGGGGATCGTGCGCCACCGCAGGCTCAAACATCAGACCGCCGCGCACGATGCCTGACAAGGTCTGTCCCAGCCCGCTCGCCATCATCCACAGCCCCGCGCCACCCACCATCAGAACGATGAACGTCGCCAGCTCACGCGACTGCGGCACCTGGCCTTCTTCGCGTGCTTTCTCCAGCCGTTGGGGCGAGGGAGATTCTGTTTTTTCCTGATCGCTTGCGCCTGCTTCAGCCATCCTGGCTTCACCTGAGAGTCAACGCCATTCCACGCAGGAATGGCAGGGTCAGGTGATTATTGGCGGGATGCGCCGAGGATGATCGGAGGAATAGACGGGGGATTAGGGGCTAATCCCGGGTTTGGGGTGACTGAACACAAAGCCAACCGGCTCTTCTTATGTTGTCTGTGCATACTGAAAAGCCAGCCAGCTCAAACAGCACTTGTTGCGCGATGCGCAACGCGCTAACATACACCCATGATCGCTTCGTTTCGACACAAGGGCTTAAAACGTTTATTCGAATCCGGCAGCCAGGCAGGCGTCCAGCCAGCCCACGCAAATCGACTTCGGATGCAATTGGCCGCACTGGACACCGCCCAGACAATCGACGATATGGACATCCCGGGCTTCCGCCTGCACCCGTTAAAAGGCGCGGATCGTGGACGCTGGTCGATATGGGTGAATGGAAACTGGCGTATTACGTTTGAGTTTCAGAGTGGAAATGCCCACGTTCTGGATTACGAGGATTATCACTGATGACCATGCACAACCCCCCGCACCCCGGCGAATTCATCCAGCAAATTTACCTGGAGCCCAACGCACTGAGCGCTCGCGAACTCTCGTCCCGGCTCGGCGTCGCCGCCTCGACCCTGAATCGGATTCTGAAAGGCAGCAGCGGCATCAGCCCTGAAATGGCGCTGCGTTTGTCTAAAGCGCTCGGCCGCTCGCCCGAAAGCTGGCTCGCCATGCAGGACAGCCACGATCTATGGCAAGCCCGGCAAGTCGTGGATTTGCGCGATGTCGAAAGGATTGCGTTCAAGGCGGCGTAAGGCTGACACAAGTACAGCAATGTGCGTGCAAGGCCCCACTCATGATCGCTAACCCGCCACAGCCAAAACACTCCGCCCGAGATATTTCAACGTCTGATTAGCCCGTATCCTCGCCGTTTTTTTCCCTCTGGCAGGCCATTCTCAGCCACATCACCATTGGCGACCATCAGCTTTCCCTGCCAGCCCTGTCGGAGAAACCAAACACTTTGGGCAAATTGCACAGCCCGATGCATTCGCTGAGCAAGGTGAACTCCTATATGTTCATGCCTGCGTCCGTTTGATTACCCATCGCTAAAGGAGGGTTTCAGAATGTTCTGCCCTCAGACGCTGGTTCCGCGCACTCCGCAGAGTCCACTGGAAACCACGTTGAATGGAGCTCTTGCGCCCTTTGCTTTACCGCGATCAGTAGCGTGCTCGACGCCGGTTCAGTCGTAATATCGGTGCCAGTCGGCTGTATTCCCATATCTTCCAGTTTCCGGAAAACCGGCTTCATCGCCTCGTCCCGGTTTCGGTAAAAAACCGTGCCCCGGATACGCACAAATCGCCAGCCCAGCCGTTCCAGCAACGCCTGCCGCGCAAGGTCTTCCGCCACTTTGTCGTAATGCCAGCGATCTCCATCGCATTCAATCGCCAGGCGCTTGCCGTCTATACCTTCAACGACCATATCAATCCGATACGCACCGACTGCCCACTGCGTTTTGACGCGATAGCCTTGTGTGACAAGCAGCTTATAAACCTCAGCCTCGAAAGGAGATTCGGTGCGCTGATTGGCGTCCTCAAGCTTGCGCATCAATGCTCCAGGGTCTGCCGCATGTTCTATCAGCCGACGGCGCAGGTCTTCCGGCTTGAGCTGAGTGGCATGATCGAGCGAGTACACCACCCAGAGCTGGTCTTTCGCACGGCTGGCCGCGACGTTATAGCGTTTCTTCCAGAGCGCATCCGCGCCGTCCCCCTTCTTGTTGAGAGGGCCTTCACCTTCGTCCTTGCTATCGACCATCGAGAGAAAGATGACATCGCGTTCGTCACCCTGAAAGTGAGCAGGGTTTCCACACAAAACCCGGCGTTGTTCGTAATCCGTCGGATCAAGCCGGGTACGGAGGCGTGTTTCAATCTCCCGTGCCTGTTCGTCACCTACAAGTGAAATCACGCCAAATGTTTTGCCCGCGTAATCAGGGTGTTCGATTGCAGCAGCAATCAACGCAGTGATGGCATCAGCCTCGACTAGGTTTTTCTTGCCTTCTTTTGTGCCTTTTACCCGGTGCGCAACCAGCGCTGGCTTGATCGGTGTGGAAGTCGATTCGCGCAACGGCTTGATCGCGCCGTTGTAAGAAAGCCAGTTGCTGAACTGGATGATTTCCGGCACGCAACGAAAATGCTCTTGCAGCCGGATCGTCGAGCCAAAAGCGATTTGCGCGCGGTCGTAAACAGAAGTTTTCAGGTCGAACAATTTGTCGGGCAGACCACCCAGCCATTGGTCAATCAAATCCTGAATTGGCTGAATCTGGCCGCCAACGTCGAGTGGCGTGACCTGCTCGTCATCACCGACAACGATGATTTTTTCAGCCATGTAGAAAGCAGCCACACCCACCACGTCTTCCTGGCTAGCTTCGTCAACGATCAGTACATCAAAGCGGTCACGAACCGGATCAAAATTCGCGGTGAGGCGCGAGAAAGGCATCACCCAGACCGGCACGGCACCGCGCGCTTTTCCCATCAATCTGGCAGCTTCTCTTCGGTGACTCCCCGCCGTCTTACCCGTTCCCGCACCCAGTTTTTTTGTGGTTTTCATCCAGCCGAGTAATGCCTGGCGCGCAGCCTCGTTTTGGCTCACTCGCTGAATCAGCCTGCTCCAGGCTTTGCGTTCAACGAGCGCTATAGTCGTGTCAGTGAGATCTTTGCCGAGCCTTTCCAGCGTCGTCTGCAAATCCGGGACAGAAAGTTTTGCACGCCGGTCAAGCTCCTGATTGAATTGCTTCCACTGCCAGGCTTCGGCGAGTTCGCCCGGTGGACACAATTGATCGTGCGGAGCAACCCTGCGTTCGATCAGGCTCGCCCAATCCGTTGCGACAGGTCGAATTTTGCTGAGGCCATCCATACGACTGCGGCAAACAGACACCAAATCTGACAACTCGCTGAAGCGTGAAAAGTGTCGGGTATAGGCTGCTTTATCACGCGCATCGACTGCATCGCGCAAACTGCGTATCACCGGGGAGTCCAAGCACAGCGAAGACGATTTCGCGTAAGCGTCGAGTTCAGCAAGAAGATGACTTCGTTGCCTCCGGCCAAACTCGGCTGCAACGGTATCCGGCAGCAAATCCAGGACGACATGACGCAGGCGCTCTGCGCGGTGATATGGGGAATCAAGCGGTGGCGATTCGTCTGCCAATCGAGGCCAATCCAAGCCGTGTTCACAAAGCTCGTTTTCCAGAGGCAACCATTGTTTGCCGTGCCAATCCAGGCAGGTCTGGATAGCGGAAACAAATTGCTGAGCGAATTGTTCGGGCTTCTCTCCCGTGAGGGGCATCAAGCCGTGCGGCACCATGTGTTGCTGCCAGCGCGCAACCAGTTCGTGACGCACTCTAACCAATTCAATTTTTTGCAGTAAAGCCTGAAAATGATCGAGTGTCGAAGGCTTCGCCCCTTGCTCGACACTAGCTGACTCGATACAGCGCTTCCAGTCCGAATGGAACAGTAACGTCAGCGTGCCGAGCGATTTACCCTGGCCAAAATGCGCGATGATTTCTTCGAACACAGCGCGCTGGGCAGTCAATTCTGAGGATGCAGCGAATTGGGGCGAGTAACGATACAGCGCGTCCACAGCTTCGTCTGCCAGACGTTTTGCTGTTGCGATGTCCTCGCAAATCAGCAGCCAGACTTTGGTTGAGCCTATTCCATCCATCCCGGCTTGAATGGCGGCGAGACGCCAGATTTCGTTATCAGCTGTCGAGAGTGGTTCAGTCACGCGCTGTACGCGGGACAGCGTGGCGTGCATATCGAGCTGAGAGCCGTTGCTCGACCAGTAATCCTCGCGGAAATCCAGATTTTGCTGTGCCAAAGCCTCAAGTTTCAGCACACGCCCTTCGAACATTTGCGCGGGCCACACAAGATCGAAATGTGGCAAAGGTTTTTCCAAGTCACGTTCGTCAGCGGTCGTTAAACGCTCCGTGCTCGCATACAGCGCCAGCAATTCATCCTGACTCAAGGGCGAAGGGCTGTCTTGTGTGACCGTGCCAGGAATCCAGTCACAGCGACCGCGACCTTTCGCGACGATCTTGGCAACTTCAACCGGCGCATATTCTTTGCCGTCGGCAATGATCGAGTGGTATTCGCCATTGATCGCAGTCTCAAGATCGTTTCGGGTTGCCTTGATCGATTTCAATAAACCGCGTCGTTTGGCATCGAATTCATCAGCTTCCTTATCAAGCCGTTTGGGGTCGTCATCCAGACGCGCTGAAAGCGCTGTCACGGCACCTTCAAGCTCTCGCTTACCCGCCATGTCGCTATCAAGCACGCTCACACACAAAGGCCGTAATGGCTCGGCAATCTGGTCGCGAAGAACACGTAGCGCCTTAGTCGTGTGACTTGTGACCAGCACGGTTTTTCCCTCAGCGAGCAGGCTCCCAATCAGGTTGGCGATCGTATGCGTTTTGCCGGTGCCGGGCGGCCCTTGAACCAACACGCCATTCCGCACAGCCAACCGGCGCAGGATCGACAGCTGCGCCGTGTTGGCAAGTTTCGTCATTAGGACATCGGCATCCTCGTTGGCATAGCCGTTTTCAGCATCGCGCGGCAGCTCCGGCTCGGATGGCGCGCAACCAACGATACGTTGCAGACTGTCCGTGACCGACTCACATTCGGCCAAATCATTGAGGATAGTGTCGAGAAAATGCAGCCGATCTGCTTCACGCTTGCGTAAGAACAATACCGGCGCGCGACCCATGCGGGGATGAGACACTTTGCCCTGAGGCTCTTCGTGGACAAAATTGCCCTCCGAAAAAGCGCCTATAACAGTTTTCAGCCATTCATCAATACCTTCACCTCCGAGCGGATGCAGTTCTCCTTCGATCAGGTCTTGCTGCCACTGACGAACAGGCAGATTTGGCTGGTCAGCAAAGGCTGAGGCATAAAACTCGGCGGGTGCTTCAGCATCGACGATCTGAAAGGTTTTCGCTTTCGGGGTGAAAGTCAGTTCGACGCGGCTCAAAATGACCGGGTGATGCACACCACTTGCGTCGAAAATGCCATCGCCAAGCATTAATTCGAGCGCTTCACCTTCTCGTTCGAGCTGGCTGTGCAAGGCAAAAAACCGTTCCCAGATAGTGAGCGCGTCGCGTGCGGGACACTCCATCTCTGCCCAAAGTCCTCGCTCCTTCGTCCACACAGCCAAGTCAGAAACACGCTCTGGCGCATCGTCAAATTTGACCTCTATGATTTTCCCTTCGGGCTCTTCCTCCTTGCGGTTTTCCAAGTGAGAAACGACTTTGTAAGGATCGTCCCAGCCATGCAAGAGCCATCCACCCAGAGATTCTGGAGGTCGAGGGCATAGGCTAATTTCCGGACGGATAATCGTGAGCGAAAACGCTTGCGCCGGATTCGGACGTACCAGATTGACTGACTCGTGCGCCGGCAACTCGCTGAAGCGCAATTTCCAGGGGCGCTCGTCGAGCGTCCGGATAAGGGTTGTTCTGCGCTGTTCAACCGCCTTGAAAAAACTGAAGAGGTTGATGAGTTTTTGTCGGCCTTCTTGGGTAATTGCAGGCATGGGGTTGATTTTATCAACAGGCGGGATGGTCGTGGGCGGCGCAAGCTCGATGACTGACCTTTCCAGGTTCGGGAGAAGTTCAGCTTGCTTGTCCATATCCCCCAGAATGGCATTGATTCGAAAGAGCAGCGTTTGCGCTCGCGGGACAGTACGAAAGCAAAGCTCATGGCGAATTGCTTTCAATACTTGGGGGTCACTCGCTGCCGCCTCGAACGTCTGCTGTAGTTGGTCGATACCTTGATTGATATAAGGGCGTGGTCGCTTAGCAGTCATTGTGTAGGCTCAACCCAGCTTCTGTTACTTCAGGCGAAGCAGGAAACGGGTTGTGTACGCACTACAGCCACCTACCCGCCGCGCCGCCGCCACAGATAGCGGTAGACAAACCCCGGGTACGCGAACACCACGAATAGTGCGGCGTTGACGGCGTAGAACTCCCAGTTCTGTTTGTGGATGGTGCCGAGTTTGCCTTCGAGCAGCAGGGCGACGCCGCCGACGACGAAGAACATCACCACCAGTTCCAGCAGCCGCCAGGCGACATTTTTGTCACCGGTTTTAGGCGTGGCGACAAAGAATATGCGCTCGACGAGGAACGGCAGGTTGGCGGCGACGAAGGCCAGAATCAGCAGCAGGGTGGTGGAAAAATTCACGGTAACTCGGCAAAAACACAGGACGCCGGAGCAGACCGCGCTGCCCCGGACAAGTTCAGCATGATCTGTTTCAGAACGACGCGCTGATGGCGGCGATGCACACCGCCATCAGCGGTTGCGGCAGGATGCCGAGCGCGAGCACGGCGATGCCGTTGGCCGACATCAGCGCGCGCGCATCGACGCTGGCGACGACCGGAGCGGTGTCGTGCGGCTCGTCGAAATACATGAGCTTGACGATGCGCAGGTAGTAGAACGCGCCGACCAGCGAGAACACGACGGCGACGACGGCGAGCCAAACGTAGCCCAGCTCGATCACCGCTTGCAGCACCGACAGTTTGGCGTAGAAGCCCACGGTGGGCGGCACACCGGCCATCGAAAACATCAAGAGCAGCATCAGGAAGGCCAGCCACGGGCTGCGGCGGTTCAACCCTTTGAAGTCGTCAAGCTGGTCGGCCTCGAAGCCAGCGCGCGACAGCAGCAGAATCATGCCGAAGCCGCCCAGGCTCATCAACGCGTAGACCAGCACGTAAAACATCGCGCTGCCGTAACCGTTTTGCGTGCCCGCCAGAATGCCCAGCAGCATGAAGCCCATATGCGAAATGGTCGAGTAGGCCAGCATCCGTTTCAGATTGGTTTGCGCGATGGCGGCGAAGTTGCCGACCAGCATCGACAGCACGGCGAGGATGATCAGCATGTCGCGCCATTCGGCGACCTGCGACTCCAGCCCCTGGCCGAGGATGCGCACCACAAATGCAAACGCGGCGATCTTGGGCGCGGAGCCGATGAACAGCGTCATCGCGGTGGGCGCGCCGTGGTAGACGTCGGGGATCCACATGTGGAACGGCACGGCGCCCAGTTTGAACGCCAGCCCGGCGACGATGAAGACGATGCCGAACACCAGCGGAATCCGCAGGTCGGTGCCGTCGGCGAGGTTTTGCGCGATATCGCCCAGCGCCAGCGAGCCGGTGACGCCGTAGACCATCGACATGCCGTACAGCAACATGCCGGAGGCGAGCGCGCCGAGGACGAAGTATTTCATCGCGGCTTCGGTCGCGATGGCGGAATCGCGTTGCAGCGCGACCATGGCGTACAGCGACAGCGACAGCAGCTCTAGGCCAAGATACAGCGTGAGAAAGTGGCTGGCCGACACCATCACCATCATGCCCAGCAGCGCGAACAGCGCAAGCACAAAGAACTCGCCTTTATAGAGGCCGCGTTGCTTGAGATAGTCGCGCGAGTACACCAGTACGGCGGCGGTGGTCAGGTAGAGAAACAGCTTCAGCACGTCCGCCAGCGGATCGTCGATGAACAGGCCACCGAGCGCCAGCACCGGCATCGTCGAGAGATCGCGCGCAGTGAGGAAAGCCGCACCCGCCAGCGTGGCGAGCGAGAGCAGATAAGCGAGATAGCGTTTGCGATCATCCACGGCGGCGTCGATCACCAGGATCAGCGACACCATAACCAGCACGAAAATTTCTGGCAGCGCGGGGGCGAAAGAACTCAGGCTCATGGCAGTTTGCTCTGGGCGACGTGCGCGAGAAGATCGACGACGCTGGTGTGCATGACGTCGGTGAAGGGTCTGGGATACAAGCCCATGCCGAGCACGCAGGCGGCGAGCACGACCATCAACAGGATTTCACGCGCGTTGATGTCGTGCATTTCTTCAACGTGCGGGTTGGTGACCTTGCCGAATACCACCCGCTTGTACATCCACAAGGTATAGGCCGCGCCGAAGATCAGCGTGGTGGCAGCGACGAAGGCGTACCAGAAATTCACCTCGACCGCCGCCATGATGACCATGAATTCACCAACGAAGCCGCTGGTGGCGGGCAGACCCGCGTTGGCCATGGCGAACAGCATGAAGAAGGCGGCGAACACCGGCATCTTGTTGGCCAGGCCGCCGTAGTCCTTGATCTGGCGCGAATGCAGGCGGTCGTACATGACGCCGATGCAGAGAAAAAGCGCGGCGGACACGAAGCCGTGCGAGATCATCTGCACCAGCCCGCCTTCCCAGCCGAGCGTGTTGAACAGGAAGAAGCCCAGGGTGACGAAACCCATGTGCGCAATGGACGAATAGGCGATGAGCTTTTTCATGTCGGACTGCACCAGCGCGACCAGGCCAATGTAGGCGACGGCGATGAGCGACAGCGTGATGACGAACCAGGCGAGCTCGTGGCTGGCGTCCGGCACGATGGGCAGGATGAAGCGCAGGAAGCCGTAAGCGCCGACCTTGAGCGTGATCGCCGCCAGGATCACCGAGCCGCCGGTCGGCGCTTCGACGTGAGCGTCGGGCAACCAGGTATGCACCGGCCACATCGGCACCTTGACGCCGAAGGCGAGCAGGAAGGCGAAGAACATCAGCGTCTGCGCGGTCATGCCGAGCGTCGTCGTGTGCCAGGTCTGGATGTCGAAGCCACCGGACTGGAAATAGAGATAAATCATCGACACCAGCATCAGCAGCGAACCGGCCAGCGTGTAGAGGAAGAACTTGAACGCCGCGTACACCCGGTTCGGCCCACCCCACACGCCAACGATGAGGTAAAGCGGAATCAGCATGCCTTCGAAGAAGACATAAAACAGGATGCCGTCGAGCGCGGCGAAGGCGCCGTTGATGAGGCCCGACATGATGAGAAAGGCGGCCATGTACTGCGCGACGCGATCCTGAATCACCTGCCAGCCCGCAATCACCACCAGCACCGTGGTGAAGCTGTTGAGCAGGATCAGCGGCATCGATATGCCGTCGGTGCCCAAGTGGTAGAAGACGTTGAAGGCGGGAATCCATTCGGACTTTTCGACGAACTGCATCGCCGAAGAAGCATTGTCAAAACCGGTGTAAAGCGGAATCGCGACCAGCAAACCCGCGAGCGCACCGGCCAGCGCCAGCCAGCGCGCGAGCGGCGCGTTACGATCGGAACCGCTGGCGAGCACAATCACGCCAGCCAATATCGGCACCCAGATTACGAGGGAAAGCAGCATGGTGTTCATCGCTTAATTCAGGCGGGCAAACCAGGTGACGAGGGCGAACACCCCGATCAACATGGCAAAAGCATAGTGGTAAATGTAGCCGGACTGGAAGGCTTTGAGCAGCCGCGCCACGCGCCCGATCCTGCTGGCCAGGCCGTTGACGAAGCCGTCGATGGTGGCCTGGTCGCCGCCACGCCACAGCCCGCCGCCGAGCGCGCGCGCACCGCTGGCGAAAACGAAACTGTACAACTCGTCGAACCAGTATTTGTTGAGCAGCAGGCTGTGCAGGAAGGCAAAGCGCTTGGCAATCGCCGCCGGGATATCGGGACGCAGCAGATAAAAATATGCCGACAGCCCAACCCCCGCCGCCGCCAGCCAGAACGGCAGCGTGGTGATCGCGTGCAGCCCCATCGCCATCGCGCCGTGGAAATGCTGGTTGAGCTCGTGCATCACCGGATGGCGGTCGGCAACGTAAATGGCATTGCCAAAAAAATCGCCGAACAGCATTGGCTCGATGGTCATGTAACCAATCGCCAGCGACGGCAGCGCCAGCGCCAGCAAGGGCCCGGTCACCACCCACGGCGTTTCGTGCGGCTCGTGCCCGTGTCCGTGGTCGTCGTGGCCGTGGTCGTCATGGCCATGGTGCGCATTCCTGAAACGCTCCTTGCCGTGGAACACCAGAAAATACATACGGAAAGAATAAAAGGCGGTGACGAACACGCCGATCAGCACCGCCCAGTAAGCCAAGTTCGCCACCGGCAGGTGCGAGAGCTTCACCGCCTCGATAATGCTTTCCTTGGAATAAAAGCCCGACAGGAAGGGCGTGCCGATCAAGGCCAGCGATCCGATCAGCGAGGTGATCCAGGTGATCGGCATGTACTTCTTCAGGCCGCCCATGGTGCGGATGTCCTGGTTGTGGTGCATGGCGATGATGACCGAACCGGCGGCGAGGAACAGCAGCGCCTTGAAGAACGCGTGCGTCATCAGATGGAACACCGCGACCGAATAGGCCGACGCGCCCAGCGCGACGGTCATGTAACCCAGTTGCGACAGCGTCGAATACGCCACCACGCGCTTGATGTCGTTCTGCACGATGCCGAGAAAACCCATGAACAGCGCGGTGATCGCGCCGACAACCATGATGAAGCTCAGGGCCGTGTCGGACAGCTCGAACAGTGGCGACATGCGCGCAACCATGAAGATGCCCGCTGTCACCATCGTCGCCGCATGGATCAGCGCGGAAATCGGCGTCGGGCCTTCCATCGAATCGGGCAGCCAGACGTGCAGCGGAAACTGCGCCGACTTGCCCATCGCGCCGATGAACAAAAGTATCCCGATGACGCTCATCAGCATCCACGGCGTGTCGCCCCAGATCGTGATGGTCTGGTTCGCCAGCTCCGGTGCTTTGGCAAACACCGTGGCGTAGTCGAGCGAGCCGAAATGCGCCAGCACCAGACCGATGCCGAGAATGAAGCCGAAGTCGCCGACGCGGTTGACCAGGAAGGCCTTGAGGTTGGCGTAGATCGCCGTCTCTTTCGTGTACCAGAAGCCGATCAGCAGATACGACACCAGACCGACCGCCTCCCAGCCGAAAAACAGCTGGAGGAAATTGTTGCTCATCACCAGCATCAGCATGGCAAAGGTGAACAGCGAGATGTAGCTGAAGAAACGCTGGTAGCCGGGGTCGTCGTGCATGTAGCCGATGGTGTAGATATGCACCATCAGCGAGACGAAAGTGACGACCAGCATCATCATCGTCGTCAGCGCATCGATCAGGAAGCCGACCTCGAAACGCAGGTCGCCCAGCACCATCCAGGTGTAGACCGTGCCGTTGTAAGTGTGTCCCGCGAGCACGTCCTGGAACACCAGCACCGACGCCGCCAGAGAAATCGCCACACCGGCAATCGTGACCACGTGCGACAGCGTGCGGCCGATCAGCTTGCCGAACAAGCCCGCGATGAGCGCGCCAAAGAGCGGCGCAAGCGGGACGATGAGATAGAGCGTGTGCATGTCCATCCGCATCAGCCTTTCAGATGATCGAGATCATCGACGTTGATCGTGCGCATATTGCGGAACAGCACGACCAGGATGGCGAGGCCGATGGCGGATTCGGCGGCGGCGACGGTAAGGATGAAAAACACGAAGACCTGGCCGTGGATGTCGCCGAGATAATGCGAAAACGCGATGAAGTTCATGTTCACCGCCAGCAGCATCAGTTCGATCGCCATCAACAGGATGATGACGTTCTTGCGGTTGAGAAAGATGCCGAGCACGGCGATGGCGAACAGGATGCCGCCCAGCACCAGGTAATGCGACAGGGAAATCATGCGCCCTCCTCCCCGGCTTGCGGCTTTTTCACGGCCTGCATTTTGACGATGCGCAGGCGGTCGTTGCGCTTCACCTTCACCTGCTCGGCCGGGTCGATATATTTGCTGTCCTTGCGGCGGCGCAACGTCAGCGCGATGGCGGCGACAATCGCCACCAGCAGGATCACCGCAGCGAGTTCAAACGCGTACACATAATCGGTATACAGCAGGCGACCAAGTTCCTTGGTGTTGCTGTAATCGGCCGCGCGCGGCGCGGGCGTGCCCATGACGTCCAGCCCGAAGTGGCGGCTACCGAGAATCAGCGCCATCTCGATCACCAGCAGCACCGAGACAAACCCGGCCAGCGGCAGATAGTCCCAGAAGCCTTCACGCAATTTGTCGAGGTTGATGTCGAGCATCATCACCACGAACAGGAACAGCACCATGACCGCGCCGACGTAAACCAGCACCAGGGTGATGGCGAGGAATTCGGCTTCCAGCAGCATCCACAGCCCGGCGGCGGTGAAGAAGGCGAGCACCAGATACAGCGCGGCGTGCACCGGGTTGCGCGCGGTGATGACGCGCAGCCCGGCGAACACCAGGATGGCGGCGAAGAAGTAGAAGATCGCAGTTGTGTAGGTCATCTTGTTAGTGCGCGAGGAAAAATTTTTGTATCGCCCCCAGTTAAATTCTCATTGTTTTGCTTTTTCTTTGTGTTCAAGGAAACGCATCTTGTTCGCGCCACGACTCCCATCGTTGATAACCGCAAAGTCGAGCTTTAGCTCTTGCCCACATGCTTTCACTTTCCATAATTCTAGTGACCCACCCGAGTATAACTTTCCGTACGAATCAACAATAAATTTGTCGGTAACTTCAATAATTTCTCGGTCTGTAATTTGAAATTGATTACATTTGAGTTGGTCTAAAAGCATTTGTCGCAGTCCTTCGACAGCCTGCTTTTCTAGCAATGGTGCTTTATTCGTCATACTGTCCCCCGGATATGGCGAGACATACTCAGCGATGGTCGGGCCAGAGGCACACCCATACATAAACGATGAAAAAACTAGCAGCCCGGCAAAAAGCGTTTTCACGTGAATCAGGCTTCTGCTATTAGTTAGCGGAATTTCGCATCGGCAGCGCGATCTTTCGCGATCTGCGCTTCGTGCTGATCGCCAATGGCGAGCAGCATGGGCTTGGTGTAATACAGGTCGCCGCGTTTTTCGCCGTGGTATTCGAGAATGCGGGTCTCGACGATGGAATCAACCGGGCAGGATTCTTCGCAAAAGCCGCAGAAGATGCACTTGGTTAAATCAATGTCGTAGCGCGTGGTGCGGCGGGTGCCATCTTCGCGTTTTTCTGATTCGATGGTGATCGCCAGCGCGGGGCACACGGCTTCGCACAGTTTGCAGGCGATGCAGCGCTCTTCGCCGTTGGGATAGCGACGCAAGGCGTGCAGGCCACGGAAACGACCACTTTGTGGGGTTTTTTCTTCGGGAAACTGGACGGTGATTTTGCGCGCAAACAAATGCCGCCCGGTCAGCATCATGCCGCGCAGCAACTCGATCAGGAGCAGGCTGCCGAAGAAATTGGCCACTCGTTTCATGATAGGGATAGCGATTTCATGGCGCGCTCAATGGAAGAGATAACCATACGGCGTCTGCATCATGCCGCCGACGACGACGATCCAGACGATGGTGATAGGGATAAATACTTTCCAGCCCAGACGCATGATCTGGTCGTAGCGATAGCGCGGGAAGGTGGCGCGGAACCACAGGAACAGGAACAGCACGAAGCCGGTTTTGAGCAGCCACCACAGAATGCCATCCGGCAAAAACGTCACCGGCGACAGCCAGCCGCCAAGGAACATCAGCGTAGTCAGCGCGGCGACCAGAATCATGTTGGCGTATTCGGCCAGAAAGAACACGGCGAAGGCCATGCCGGAATACTCGACGTGGAAACCGGCAACAATTTCAGATTCGCCCTCGGCGACGTCGAAGGGCGCGCGGTTGGTCTCAGCCACGCCGGCGATCAGATACACCATGAACAGCGGGAACAGCGGCCAGATGTACCACTGGTGCAGGCCACCCGACTGTCCTTGCACGATATCGACCAGGTTCAACGACTGCGCTGCCATCAGCACGCCGACCAGCGCGAAGCCCATGGCGATTTCGTAGGACACGATCTGCGCCGCCGAGCGCATCGCACCGAGGAAGGCATATTTCGAATTGGACGCCCAGCCCGCAATGATGACTCCGTAGACGCCCATCGAGGTGATCGCCATCACGTAGAGCAGGCCAGCGTTGACATCGGCCAGTACCAGCGTATCGGTGAACGGGATCACCGCCCACGCCGCGAGTGCCGGGGCGATGGCGAGAATCGGCCCGAGAATGAAAAGACCCTTGTTCGCGCCGGAAGGAATGATGATTTCCTTCATCAGCAGTTTGACCGCATCGGCGATCGGTTGCAGCAGGCCCTGGAAGCCCACGCGGTTGGGGCCGATGCGCACCTGCATCCAGCCGATGATTTTGCGTTCTGCATACGTGAGATAGGCGACAGCCAGCATTAGCGGCACCACCAGCAGCATGATCTTGATGAGCGTCCAGACGACGGTCAGCAGCGCGTCCCACTCCATCAGATCGCCTCCACCGTAATCGCGCCGAACATCGGTCCCAGCCCGGCCGTCAACGGGTGTCCGCACGGTACGCGCACGCAGTTCTCTGGCAAGGTGTCGTCGCGCTCAGCTTTCAGCGTCAGGGCGCTGCCAGTTTGCCGGACCGAAACACGACCGCCGTCTCCCAACCCCAGCTTCGCCATCAGTTTGCCGGGCATCCGCGCGACCGGTAGCGCGGCGTCGGGCGTCATTTGCAGCGACGGCGAGCGACGCACCACGGCGTCGGTTTGATAGATCGGCACTTCGGCCACGCGCTCCAGACCCGCAACCAACGTGGCAGGCGCAACGGGAACGCCACTGACCTCATTGCTGAGGAAGCCTTGCACCTTGCCCGTGGGAGTGTCGCCAAACACTTCCTTCAAAACCGATGGGGTGTCGTTGAAATCAAAACCGGATAAGCCCAGTAAATTACCCAGCACGCGCAGGACTTTCCAGGCCGGGCGAGTTTCTTCCAGCGGTTTGACCACGGCATGAAAACTCTGCACCCGGCCTTCGGTATTGATAAAGGTGCCGGACGTTTCAGTCCACGGCGCAATCGGCAACAGCACGTCGGCATAGTCAACAGATTGGCCTTTGTAGGGCGCCATCACCACCACAAATTCAGCGGCGTTGAGGCTCGCCAGCGCGGTTACCGGATCGTGGGTATCGAGCTCGGCTTCCACCCCGAGCAGCACATAGGCTTTGAGCGGACGGGTCAGCATCTCACGCGCGTTAAGACCTTTGACGGCAGGCTGACCGAGCGCGCCGCAGCCAGGAATCGCGCCCACCGCGACCGCGCCCACGCTGTTGGCCGCTTCGCCCAGCACGCCAAAGCTCGCGCCCGCGAGACGCGCGACTTCCTGCGCCAGCGCATGAATTTGCGAATAGCTGGAATGGTGCTGCGCCATGTTGCCAAGGAACACTGCTCGCGTTTCGCCACCCACAAGGCTCGTAGCCATCTTGCGCGCGATGTCGTCGGCGACGCCGTGCGCGGCGATCTCAGGCACCGGCTGCTGTTTGAGCTCGGCCAGCGCCACGCATACCCCCGCCAGTGACGCTGCCAGCTGCGACGGCGCAACGATGCGCTTGGCGTGCACCTTGCCAAGAAATTCGTCTTCTGCCGCATTGATGAGATTGAGTTCGCCGTACCAGCGCACGGATTCACGGATGCGGTGCGCCATCAAGGGGTGGTCTTTGCGCAGGTTGGAACCCACCACCAGCATCCGGTTAAGCCGCGACATATAGGTCACTGGCATTCCCAGCCAGAAACCGCCCTTGGCGTGATGATCCAGCGTGAAATCTGTCTGACGCAGACGGTGATCGACGTTACCACTACCCAGGCCGCGCATGAGTTTCTGCAAGAGATAGAGCTCTTCAGCCGGGCGATAGGGTGTGGAGAGCGCACCGATGTCTTGCGGTGCAAAGCCTTTGAGTTTGTCCGCCACAAATTGCAGCGCCGATGCCCAATCGGTTTCCACCCAGCGCCCCGCCTGCTTCACCATGGGACGGGTCAGACGCTCGGGGGTGTTCAAGCCTTCATACGAAAAACGGTCGCGGTCAGCCAGCCAGCATTCGTTGACGTCTTCGTTTTCGCGCGGCAACACGCGCATGACTTTATTGTCTTTGACGTGGATGGTGAGATTGGAACCCAGGCTGTCGTGCGGACTGATCGAATGACGGCGGCTCAGCTCCCAGGTGCGAGCGCTGTAGCGGAAAGGTTTGCTGGTGAGCGCGCCGACCGGGCACAGATCGATCACGTTGCCGGAGAGCTCTGACGCCACCTGATTCTGCAGGAAGGGCATCACCTCAGTATGCTCGCCACGCCCAGCCATACCGAGCTCCATCACACCCGCGATTTCCTGACCAAAGCGCACACAGCGGCTGCAATGGATGCAGCGTGTCATGTCGGTGGAAATCAGCGGGCCGAGATTTTTTTCGGTCACTACACGCTTGGCCTCCTGATAGCGCGAAGCCGAACCGCCGTAGCCGACAGCCAAATCCTGCAAGGTGCACTCGCCGCCTTGGTCGCAGATCGGACAGTCAAGCGGATGATTGATGAGCAGGAATTCCATCACCGATTTTTGCGCAGCCACGGCGTAGTCGGATTGCGTGAACACCTTCATGCCGTCAGTCACTGGCGTGGCACAGGCGGGCAGTGGCTTCGGTGCTTTTTCCACTTGCACCAGACACATGCGGCAGTTGGCCGCAATCGACAGCTTTTTGTGATAGCAAAAATGCGGAATCGTCACGCCAATCTGGTTGGCGGCATCCATGATGGTGCTGCCGCTCTCGACTGTGAGCGCCTTGCCGTCGATTTCAATATTCAGGATGGCCATCGGGTCACACCATGCAGCGTTTGTGTTCGACGTGATACGCGAACTCATCGCCGAAATGTTTGAGGAAACTCTGCACTGGCATCGCCGCCGCGTCGCCCAGCGCGCAGATGGTGTGGCCACCGATCTTGCCCGCCACGCTGTTCAGTAATTCCAGGTCGTCGGGACGCCCGAGCCCGTGCTCGATACGATGAATCACGCGGTACATCCAGCCGGTGCCTTCGCGGCACGGCGTACACTGGCCGCACGATTCCTCGTGATAAAAATACGACAGCCGCTCCAGCGCGCGCACCATGCAGGTGGTGTCATCCATCACGATCACCGCGCCCGAGCCCAGCATCGAGCCGGCCTTGGCGATGCTGTCAAAGTCCATGGTGCAGTCCATCATGATGCTACCTGGCAGCACCGGCGCGCTGGAGCCGCCCGGAATCACTGCCTTGAGTGTATGTCCCTTGCGTATCCCGCCCGCCATTTCCAGCAGTTCGGAAAACGGCGTACCCAGACGCACTTCGAAGTTGCCCGGATTGTTGACGTGCCCCGACACGGAAAACATTTTGGCACCGCCGTTGTTGGGCTTGCCCAGGTCGAGAAAAGCCTGGCCGCCGTGTTGCAATATCCACGGCACGCTCGCCAGCGTTTCGGTGTTGTTGATCGTGGTCGGTTTGCCATACAGCCCGAAGCTCGCCGGGAATGGCGGCTTGAAGCGCGGCTGGCCTTTTTTGCCCTCAAGCGATTCGAGCAACGCGGTTTCTTCACCGCAAATATACGCGCCATATCCGTGATGCGCGTGCAGCTGAAAGCTGAAATCGGTGCCAAACAGCCCGTTGCCCAGATAGCCCGCCGCGCGTGCCTCGGCCAGCGCACGCTCAAAAATATCGTAAACCTCGAAGATTTCGCCGTGGATATAGTTGTAGCCAACTTTTGCGCCAAGCACGTAACCGGCAATCGCCATGCCTTCAATCAACTGGTGCGGGTTGTAACGCAGAATATCGCGATCCTTGAAGGTGCCCGGCTCGCCTTCGTCGCTGTTGCAGACGATATATTTGTCACCAGGAAACGCGCGCGGCATGAAACTCCACTTCAGGCCGGTCGGGAATCCCGCGCCGCCGCGCCCGCGCAAAGCCGAGAGTTTCAGTTCGGCGATGATATCGTCGCCCGGCATCTTTTCTGTCACTACCCGACGCAGGGCTGCGTACCCCCCGTTCGCCACATAGGTGGCAAGCGACGCCGGGTCGGCGAGGTCTTGTGTCCAGGAGCAGACTTTAACGCTGGGGGTAGAAAGGCTCATTTCAATTGGCCGTCATTTCAATGTGTCGAACAGCGCGTCGAATTTTTCAGGCGTAAGGTGCGTGTGCATGGTGTGGTTGTTATGCAGACACATCGGGGCATCGCCACACGCCCCCATGCACTCGCCCTCCTTGAGCGTAAAACGCCCGTCTTCAGTGGTTTCGCCAAAACCGATGCCCAGCTTCCGTTTGAGGTGTTCACCCAGCTCCACCGCACCCATCAGCGCGCACGGCAAATTGGTGCACAAAGTGATCTTGTGCCGCCCCACCGTCTGAGTGTCGTACATGTTGTAAAAGGTAGCGACTTCGTACGCGGCAATGGCAGGCATGTCGAGATAGTTCGCCACGTATTCGATCAAAGCGGGCGCGAGCCAGCCTTTTTCAGTCTGGGCAATCCGTAGCGCACCCATCACTGCCGACTGCTTTTGTTCAGCGGGATATTTGGCGACTTCAACATCGATGAGCGCCAGAGATTCCGGGCTCAGTCGCAGGCCGTCAGTGGGCTCAGTCATAGCCATCAGCGATCAATTTCTCCGAAAACGATATCCTGCGTACCAATGATGGCGACAACGTCAGCAATCATGTGGCCACGACTCATCTCGTCCAGCGCCGCCAGATGCGGATAACCGGGTGCGCGGATTTTCAGGCGATAGGGCTTGTTCGCGCCGTCTGACACCAGATAAATGCCGAACTCGCCCTTGGGATGCTCCACCGCTGCGTAGGCTTCACCGGCGGGCACGTGCATGCCTTCGGTAAACAACTTGAAGTGATGAATCAGCTCTTCCATATTCTGCTTCATGCCGAGCCGCGACGGCGGTGCCACTTTGTGGTTTTCGACAATGACCGGGCCGGGATTTTTACGCAGCCAGTCCACGCACTGTTTGATGATGCGATTGCTCTGCCGGAATTCTTCGATGCGCACCAGATAACGGTCATAGCAATCGCCATTGGTACCTACCGGAATATCGAAATCCATGCGGTCGTACACTTCGTAGGGCTGCTTCTTGCGCAGATCCCATTCGATGCCTGAGCCGCGCAGCATCGGCCCGGTGAAACCCAGCGCCTTGGCGCGCTCGGGCGACACCACACCAATGCCGACAGTGCGCTGTTTCCAGATGCGGTTATCGGTTAACAGGGTTTCGTATTCGTCCACATACGCCGGGAAGCGCTGCGTGAAATCTTCGATGAAATCGAGCAACGATCCCTGTCGGTTTTCGTTCATCGATTTCAGCGTAGCGGCGTTACGCGTGTGCTGCGCGAAATACTGCGGCATGGTGTCGGGCAAATCGCGGTAGACGCCACCCGGGCGGTAGTACGCCGCGTGCAGACGTGCGCCGGACACCGCTTCATAACAGTCCATCAGATCTTCGCGTTCGCGGAAAGCGTAGAGGAATACTGTCATCGCACCTACGTCGAGCGCGTGCGCGCCCAGCCACAAAAGGTGATTGAGCACGCGGGTGATCTCGTCGAACATGACGCGGATATATTGCGCCCGCTCCGGCACCTGAATGCCGAGCAGCTTTTCGATGGCCATCACGTAGGCGTGTTCGTTGACCATCATCGACACGTAGTCGAGGCGATCCATGTACGGCACGGACTGGATGAAGGTCTTGTGCTCGGCCAGCTTTTCGGTCGCGCGGTGCAGCAGGCCAATATGCGGGTCAGCACGCTGAATCACTTCACCGTCGAGTTCCAGCACCAACCGCAGCACACCGTGCGCCGCCGGATGCTGGGGGCCGAAGTTCATCGTGTAATTGCGAATTTCGGCCATCAGCGATCGCCCCCATAGCTGTCATCGCGCACGATGCGGGGCGTGATTTCACGCGGTTCGATCGACACAGGCTGATAAATCACACGCTGTTGAGTCGGGTCGTAGCGCATTTCAACATTGCCCGATAGCGGGAAATCCTTGCGGAATGGGTGTCCGATAAAGCCGTAGTCGGTCAGGATGCGGCGCAAATCGGGATGGCCTTCGAACACGATACCAAACAGATCGAAGGCTTCGCGCTCAAACCAGTTGGCCGCAGGCCACAGCTCCACCAGCGACGCCACGACCGGCAGATCATCATCTGGACAAAACACGCGCACACGAATGCGCTGGTTGTTGGATACCGATAGTAAATGCACCACGACGGCAAAGCGTGAACCTTCGCCAGATTCAATCAAAGCGGCCCCATCACCGAAGCCGGAATAATCCATCCCGCACAGATCGATCAATTGTTCGAAGCGGCAGTCCGGGTGGTCACGTAGCGTTCGCATCGCCGCTTCGAAATCGGTCGCCTTGACAATCAGGGTCAGTTCGCCCAGCCGCACAAACGATTGCGCCAAGGCTTCGCCAAGCAACGTTTCAATGGATACCGAGAGTGATTCCGCAGTCATGGCCATGATCAGCGGGCGATGGTGTTGGTACGTCTGATTTTGTTCTGCAACTGGATGATGCCAAACAACAAGGCTTCTGCCGTGGGGGGGCAGCCTGGAACGTAAATATCGACCGGCACGATGCGGTCGCACCCCCGTACCACCGAGTAAGAATAATGGTAATAGCCCCCGCCGTTGGCGCAGGAGCCCATGGAAATCACCCAGCGCGGCTCGGCCATCTGGTCATATACCTTGCGCAAGGCGGGTGCCATCTTGTTGCACAGCGTGCCCGCCACAATCATCACGTCAGACTGGCGCGGACTGGGGCGAAACACGATACCGAAACGGTCAAGGTCATAGCGCGACGCGCCTGCTTGCATCATCTCTACCGCGCAGCAGGCCAGACCGAAGGTCATGGGCCACAGCGAGCCGGTACGCATGGTATTGATCAGTTTGTCTGCCGTGGTGGTGACAAAGCCCTGATCGAGAAGACCCTCGATACTCACGCCGCCTCCCCCTTCGACATCACTCCCATTCCAGCGCCCCCTTCATCCATTCGTAGATGAAGCCGATGACGAGAATGCCGAGAAACACCATCATGGCGAGAAATCCTGCCAGGCCGATTTCCTCAAGCACAATCGCCCAGGGAAACAGGAACGCAATTTCCAGATCGAACAGAATGAACAGGATGGCGACGAGGTAATAGCGCACGTCGAATTTCATGCGGGCGTCTTCGAAAGCCTCGAAGCCGCATTCATAGGGAGAGAGTTTTTCGCTATCCGGGCGATGCGGCGCAAGCAGGCCGCCTGCGATGATCGGACCAATTCCGAACGCCAGCCCGACCAGAATAAACAGCAATATGGGGAGATAGTTCTCCAGCACCCTAATCCTCCGGCTTACCCTTGATGGGTCAAATGCCGCTTGGCGTAAACGCTGCGACTTGATTCATTATGTCTGGAGTGTATGTGGGCGTTGCACCCGGTGTCAAGCTGAAAGAACACCAAATAACACTTAAATATCAACAGGATATTGAATAGTCTTGGCTAATGAATGAATCAGGAAATTTGATGGTGCCGACGGCGAGACTCGAACTCGCACGACCTAAGTCACTACCCCCTCAAGATAGCGTGTCTACCAATTCCACCACGTCGGCCAACGGGTTTGCACCCGGTTGCGTACTGCTGTTGCTGCTTGAAACTATTGCGGGATCGCGCCCGCTTTGGAACCTGAATTGTCGGCGGGCACCGGAGCCGGTGTCGCCTGCGTTGCTGGCACCGAGGTGTGTTGCAGCACACTGGCAGCCGGCTTGTGTTGTTGAAGCCCGAAATACGCCAGGCCGAGGCTGGTCAGGAAAAACACGGTCGCGAGGATACCGGTCGCGCGGCTGAGGAAGTTTGCCGATCCGGTTGAGCCAAACAGACTGCCCGACGAACCACCACCAAACGCCGCGCCCATATCTGCACCCTTGCCGTGTTGCAGCAACACCAGCGCGATCACCGCGATGGCGACCAGCACATGAAGAATCCAGACCAGCGTTTCCATTGATACCCCTTTATTGCGCCGAGATTGATTAAACCGAGGCGCGGCAGATGGCGATGAACTCGTCGGCCACCAGCGATGCCCCGCCGATCAGACCGCCATCGATATCTGGCTGCGCCATCAACTCGGCGGCATTCGATGCCTTCATGCTGCCGCCGTACTGAATCACTAAGCCTGCCGCCACACCCGCATCAAGCGCGGCAATTTTGTTGCGAATAAAAGCGTGCACGGCTTGCGCCTGCTCCGGGCTCGCGGTTTTACCCGTGCCGATTGCCCACACCGGCTCGTAAGCCACCACGGCTTTGGCCAAAGAGGCCACCCCCGCCAGGGTGATCACGGCATCCAGTTGACGAGCGACCACGGCTTCCGTCACGTTCGACTCACGCTCAGCCAGCGTTTCACCCACACACAGAATTGGCGTGATCCCGGCGGCTTGTGCGGCCACATACTTGGCAGCCACCTGCGCGTCAGATTCGCCATACAGGCTGCGGCGCTCGGAATGCCCCACAATCACATAGCTGCAAGCAAAGTCCAGCAGCATTGAAGTAGAGACTTCGCCGGTAAACGCGCCTTTGGCCTGCTCGGACACGTTTTGCGCACCCCAGGCAATGCTGGAACCTGCCAACGCGGCCTGCACCTGCGCCAAATAAGGGGACGGCACACACACCGCAGCCTGCACCCCTGCCAACGCGGGTTTGATCGCGGCCAGCAGCGCGGCGTTATCAGCCTGGCTGCCATTCATCTTCCAGTTACCGGCTACGAGCTTCTTGCGCATCGTCATATCCAAGTCGGGCGTCTGCCTGAGAAAAGTCCGCGATGGTAAGCGTTACAGGCGGGATGGTCAACTCAAGAATGCGTGCAAAACAGCAATTCCCGCGTCACATTGCGTGCGTCTGTGCGGGTCGGGCATGTTTGAATAGCTCAAAGAAATTGCGGCTAGTGGCCTCACCCACAGCGTCAGCCGTCATGCCCTTCAGCCGGGCAATTTCCTCGGCGACGTGCTTCACCCACCCCGGCTCATTGGTCTTGCCCCGAAACGGTATCGGTGCCAGGTACGGCGAATCAGTTTCGATCAACATGCGGTCGAGCGGCACCGCCTCGGCGACGGCTTTTAGCTGGGTGGCATTTTTAAAAGTGACGATGCCGGAAAACGAAATGTAGAACCCCATCTCCATCGCAGCCTGCGCCACTTCAAGGCTTTCAGTGAAGCAGTGCATGACGCCGCGCGCTTCATCTGCTTTTTCTTCGGCCATGATGCGCAGCGTATCGTCGGAGGCGGCGCGGGTGTGAATGATGAGCGGTTTACCCGTCTCGCGAGCCGCGCGGATATGCACGCGAAAACGCTCGCGCTGCCATTCCAGCGGCCCGGGCGTGCGGTAATAATCCATGCCGGTTTCGCCTATCGCGACGACTTTGGGATGAGCGGCCAGAGCCACCAGTTGCGCGACCGTCGGCTCGGTGCAGTTCTCGTAATCAGGATGAACGCCCACGGACGCGAATAAATTGTCACGGCTTTGCGCCACGGCAAGCACGTCGGCGCAGGTTTCCAGATCAACGCTGATACACAGCGCATGGCTGACCTGGTTGGCTGCCATCTGGTCGTAGATGGCGGGCAAGCGGTCGGCAAATTCGGGGAAATTGAGGTGGCAGTGGGAATCGATATACATGCGGTGGCGGCTCGCTGGAAACAGACGCACCGCACAGGCGGCGCTACATGGTATGGGTCTGACGGGTCGATTTTAACGAGCCGCCGAGCAAACCTTCAATTTTGTTTTGCGCGGCGCGTCCACTTTCATTGGGCGAAAACTGCACGCCAACCCCCTGCGTACGACTGCCATGCGCACCTGTGGGCGTCACCCATACGACCTTGCCTGACACAGGCAGTTTGGCCGGGTCGTCCATCAGCGTCAGCAACATAAAGACTTCTTCGCCCATCTTGTAGCTCTTGTTGGTGGGAATAAACAGCCCCCCGCCTTTGATGAACGGCATGAATGCCGCAAACAGGGCAGACTTTTCCTTGATGGACAGTGAAAGCACGCCCGGGCGGACTTGTCCCGCAGTGTCTGCAACAGTTGCGTTCATGGTTTTGCTTCCTCAAACAGTTGTTGATAATGAACCAGCCAGGCCTGCAATTGCAGCGCGCGATTCAGGGGGTGCGAGAGAACCCGCCCCTCCTGCGCGTGCAGCTTGGCGAGCGCCAGTAAACGCGCCAGATTTGCGGTGCCGCCGAGCTGCCCCAGCGGCTTGGCAAAATCCGGGTTGAACAGCGCCTGCCCCTGCAACCGCACCGCCAGCAAATCGCCCAGCCATTTATACGCCACCCCATGCCAGGTCTGCGGCCTGATCGCTTTCCAGCGTTCAGCAAGCGCCACCGGATCCAGCTTTGTCGGCTGCGCCAGACTGTCCAGCAGGCTCCGGCGCACGTCGAGCTCGTCGCTTTGCGCCCAGTTCAGCGCGTCCAGCGGCGCACCGCCCGACAAGGCCAGCAAACCTGCCGGGTCGTCTACCTGCTGCTCACGCAGCCACTGTAACGCCAGCCCGGCATCGGGCAAGCCGATATCCAGACGTGTGCAGCGGCTGCGGATGGTTGGCAGCAGACGGCGCGGCTGATCCGACACCAGCACGAATACGGTATTTAACGGCGGTTCCTCTAGCACCTTTAACAGCGCATTGGCTGAGGCGAGGTTCAGCGTGTCTGCCGGATCGACCAACACCACGCGATGTCCCGCCCGATAGGTCGATAACTGCACGAAATCTACCGCCTCGCGCGCCTGCTCCACATCGATCGCAGTAGCCATTTTGACATCGCCGTCTTTGGTGGTTTTTTCCTGCAACGTCACCCGCCGAAAATCCGGGTGCGATCCCATGTCGACCCAGTGGCAGGCAGCGCATTGACCACAGGCCGCGCCCGTCGGTAAACGCGCCTCGCACAGCAGGCTTTTCGCCCAGTGCTGCGCCAGCGCGCCTTTACCGACACCACGCGGCCCGGTCAGCAAGAGCGCCTGGGCGGGTTGTGCCCGCGTTGCCAGCAAACGCTGCCAGGCCGAGTCCAGCCAGGGATACGGCGCGCTCATGTCAAACCGCGCAGCACGCTGGCAATCTCTGCCTGCAACGTGGCGATGGACTGGCGCGCATCGAGCACCCGGATACGTTCAGGCTCAACACGCGCCCGATTGAGGTAGACATTCCGAACCCGATTGAAAAAGCTGTCAGCCTCACGCTCGAAGCGATCAGCGGCACGCGCCGCCGAGCGACGGCTTTCGGCGACCTCGGCGGGCACGTCGAACAGCAGCGTGAGATCGGGCTTAAAGCCCCGCTGCACCCAGGTTTCCAACGCCGCGATGCGTTCCACGGTAATGCCGCGCCCGCCGCACTGATACGCGTAACTGGCGTCGGTAAAGCGGTCGGACACCACCCACGCGCCACGCGCCAGTGCGGGCAAAATCAGTTGCGCCAGATGCGCCTGACGCGCCGCAAACATCAGCAGCAACTCGGTATCGGGGTCCATCTCGCGGTGCAACAACAATTCGCGCAGGGTTTCGCCAAGCGGCGTGCCACCTGGCTCGCGGGTGACGATGACCTCCCTGCCAAGTTGGCGCAATTGCTCGACCACGAACGACAGATGCGTGCTTTTGCCCGCGCCATCGACGCCGTCGAGCGTGATGAATTTGCCGGGAGTCGTCATCGCTGGTAACGGTTCACGGCACGGTTATGCGCCTCAAGCGTGCTGGTAAACACGTGCGTGCCATCGCCACGCGCCACAAAATACAGCGCATCGGTTTGAGCCGGATTGAGCGCCGCGAGGATAGCGGCCTCACTAGGCATGGCAATGGGCGTGGGCGGCAGCCCTGCGCGCGTATAAGTGTTATAGGGGGTATCGCGTTGCAGGTCGACTTTACGCAAATTGCCATCAAAGGTTTCGCCGAGGCCGTAGATTACTGTCGGGTCAGTTTGCAGGCGCATACCAATGCGCATGCGATTGAGAAACACCCCGGCAATGCGCGGTCGTTCGAACGCTGCCCCGGTTTCTTTTTCGATGATGGACGCCATGATGAGCGCCTCGTACGGCGTACGGTACGGCAAGCCCGGCGCGCGGTTGTCCCAGGCGGCCTGAAGTTTTTCACGCTGCAAACGGTAGGCGCGGCGCAGCACGTCCAGATCAGTCGAATGGGGCGCATAAAAATAAGTGTCGGGGAACAACACCCCTTCAATATGCTTTTCCTCTGCACCCAGCGCTTGCAGCAATGCGGCTTCGTCCATCTCGGCACTGTCATGCTGGAGTCGGGTTTGCGCGGCCAGCGCAGCTTTGACATCGCGCCAGCGCCAGCCCTCGATAAACTGGAACACAGCCTGACTCACCTCGCCTTTTTCCAGTTTGGTGTAGAGCGCGAGCGGCGTCAGCGGCGTGTCGAGCGTATAGACGCCCACCTTGAGCGCATGCCCTTTGCCCAGCAGCCTGCCCAGCAGCCGGAACGGCAGCGGCTGGGCAATCACCCCTTCACGTTGCAACATGAGGCTCAGGCTTTTGAGGTGCATTCCCGGCGCGACGTGAATGGTTTTCGGCAGCGTGCCCATCGGCAGTGTCTGCTGTGCGTACCAAGCCAAGCCGCCTGCCAATAGCGCGGCAGCCAGCACCACCAGTAACAACAATCGTTTAATCCAGGTCTTCATTCAATGTTTTTTGAAGGCGGGAAAACCAGCGTCCGGGCGGCCAGAAGGTATCGCCCAGCTGACCAATCTGGCGAAGGCCCATCACGCTGTTGCAAATCATCAGTTCATCGGCAGCGAGTATAACGGCAGGCGTGAGACGTCCGATATGGGGCTTCAGCCCGTGGCGTTCGGCGGCACGCAGCAGTCGACTACGCGCCACCCCCGCGACGCCGCATTCATCCAAGTCCGGTGTGTGCAATTCTCCCGCGATGATGCACAGCAGGTTGCTCATCGTGCCACCGATCACGGCTCCGGTATCGTCGCACAGCAAGCCTTCAAACACTGCTGGATCACGCCACTCGGCACGCGCCAACACATTTTCCAGCCTGTTCAGATGCTTGACCCCGGCTAACCGGGGCTGTCTTGACAGGCGCAATGCACACCAGCGCGCACGAATGGTATTCGGTGCAGCCGTCTGCGCATAATCCGGCAGAGGAGACGACAGCACGAGGCGCGTAGCAGGCTGCGCATCCGGCGGGGCATAGCCGCGTGCACCTGCACCGCGCGTGATCACAATTTTTACGACGCCAGCTGTGGCTTCCGCAAGCTCGCACACTTCGTGGTAGAGAACATCTGCGTCAGGGCATGGCAGCCCGAGCGCCGCACAGTCCGACCCGAGCTTGGTGAGATGGTCGCGCCACCACAGCGGTTTGCCCGCTTCAGTACGCAGGGTGCGGAAGACGCCGTCGCCGTAAGCCAGACCTCGATCACGCACGTCGAGCGTGCCATTGAGTTGGCCGTTAACGAGCCTCATGCCGTCTCCAGCGCGCGTAGCAACCCGCGCGCTTTGGCGCGGGTTTCGTCGAGCTCGCGCGCCGGCACCGAGTCGGCCACGATACCCGCACCCGCGCGAAAACTCAGTGCAGCGCCCTCCAGCAGAAAGCTGCGGATCAATATGTTGAAATCAAAACTGCCGTCATGGTTGATATACCCCACACTCCCCGTGTAACTGCGGCGCGGTGCCGGTTCGAGTTCGCGAATGATTTGCATGGTTCGCACCTTGGGGCAGCCAGTAATCGTGCCACCGGGAAACGTGGCGCGCACGGCATCGAGCACCCGACAATCAGCACGCAGCTTACCCCGCACGGTGGATTCGATGTGGTGAACATGGCGATAGCTGACTATCTCCATCAACGCAGGCACGGTCACGCTACCCGTTTCACACACGCGCCCCAGATCATTGCGTTCCAGATCGACCAGCATGACATGTTCCGCACGCTCTTTCGGGTGTACCTGCAAACGCGCGCACAAGGCGGCATCTTCGACCGCATCGTCACTACGGGGATGCGTGCCCGCGATGGGGCGCGTTTCCAGAAAACCATCGCGCCCAAGCCGGATCAAGCGCTCAGGCGACGAACTGACCAACGTATGCGCATCGAGATGAAGCACCGCAGAAAACGGTGCTGGGTTGGTCTGCATCAGGCGTGTAAACAGTGTGGAGGGCGGAATCACGACATCAAACTCCGCCTGCCAGCCGCGCGACAGGTTGACCTGGAACACATCGCCTGCCTGAATATATTGCTGAATGCGCGCCACCCCAGCGAGGAAACGATCCGCAGGCTCTTCGTGCAGTGCACGCAAATTCGGCATGGCCGCTTTCGGTGGCAGCGGCTGATCCAGATCGTGCTGAAGTTGTGCAATCAGCGCGTATTGCCCTTCCTCAGCCACAAGCAGGCAGCGTGAGCGCGCGCGATCAATCAAAATGGCCGCCGGGATACGCGCCAGCCACGCGGCAGGATAATTACTCGCCAGCCCTTCACCGACTTGCGGCTCAAACCAGCTGCCTGCCTCATAGGCCAGTGCACACAGCCAGCCGCCGCTAAAAGGCAGATCGTCCATCGCAGGTGACGATGTCGCCGGGCACAACAGCATCGCCGGATGTGCCGTCAGCTGCGCGAGCGACTCAATGCGTGTGATGTCCTGAGGGAAGGCAAACAAAATGTCCCATCCCTGACCGCCACTGCTCAGGAACAGCCCGGGATAGCGCTGAGGTTGCCCTGCCTGCAAGCGAATCAGATCCGGCAAGTGCGGCCATTCGTGGATTTCCAGCCCGGCGGGCAGCGAGGAAGCGATGGGATGACTCCCGGCGTGATTCAGACGCGCTTGAAAACCAGCGAACCGTTGGTACCGCCAAAGCCGAAATTGTTTTTGAGTGCGTAGTCGATTTTCATGTCACGCGCGGTATTCGCGCAGTAGTCGAGATCGCACTCCGGATCCTGGTTGAAAATGTTGATGGTGGGCGGCGAAACCTGATGATGCACGGCCAGCACGCTGAACACCGATTCGATGCCGCCCGCGCCGCCCAGTAGATGCCCGGTCATCGATTTGGTCGAGTTGACGACCGTTTTGTAGGCCGCCTCACCCATCGTGAGTTTGATCGCGTCAGACTCGTTTTTATCACCCAGCGGTGTCGAGGTGCCGTGTGCGTTAATGTAGTTCACCTGATCCGGGTTGATTCCCGCATCGCGCATCGAATTTTGCATGGCGCGTTTGGGCCCGTCGGTGCTCGGCGCGGTCATGTGGTAGGCATCGCCACTCATGCCAAAACCCGCAAGTTCCGCGTAGATTTTCGCGCCACGCGCCTTGGCGTGTTCGTACTCTTCAAGCACCAGCACGCCTGCGCCTTCTCCCAGCACAAAACCATCACGGTCTTTGTCCCATGGGCGACTCGCCGTGGCAGGGTCATCATTACGGGTAGACAGCGCGCGCGAAGCAGAGAACCCCCCCACGCCCAGCGGCGAAATGGCAGACTCTGCGCCGCCCGCCACCATCACGTCTGCGTCGCCATAGGCGATCATGCGCGCAGACAAGCCCACTGCATGAAGCCCTGTAGTACACGCCGTCACCACGGCGAGATTGGGGCCCTTGATGCCATACAGGATCGACAGGTTTCCCGAAATCATATTAATGATGGTGCCCGGGATGAAAAAGGGTGAAATTTTTCTCGCCCCGGACTCCTGGAGAAGGATATGCGTTTCCTCAATCATTGGCAGGCCGCCGATGCCCGAGCCAATGTTAACGCCAATCCGCTCGGCATTGGCTTCGGTGACTTCGAGCCCGGAATCACGGATCGCCTGAATGCCGGCCGCCATACCGTACTGGATGAAAGTATCCATGCGGCGCGCGTCTTTCGGGTTGAGGTATTGCTCAACGTCAAAGCCCTTGACCTCGCCCGCTATCTGAGCGGCAAAGGGCGCGGGATCGAAGCGCGCAATGCGGGCGATACCCGTGCGCCCGGCGACCAGGTTTTCCCAAGCTTCAAGAATAGTATTGCCGACCGGGGAAATGATCCCGAGGCCGGTGACGACAACGCGACGTTTGGACAACAGTCAGCCCTTTGAATACGGAAAATAAACGATCAGCTTGGGTGGCTGTTAACGTAGTCAATCGCCTGCTGAACGGTGGTGATTTTTTCTGCGTCTTCGTCGGGAATTTCGCAGCCGAATTCTTCTTCGAGTGCCATGACCAGCTCTACCGTATCCAGCGAATCGGCACCCAGATCGCCCACAAAGGAAGACTCGTTCTTGATATCGGCTTCGTTAACGCCCAGTTGCTCGGCGACGACCTTGATGACACGCTGTACGTTTTCCATTACTCAATCCTCTCGTGGAATGCGACTTCACAGAATGAAGCCATTAAAAATAAAACCGGGCAATTCTACCAAAACTTTGCGGGCTCTTACGCCATATACATGCCGCCGTTAACATGTAAGGTGGTGCCCGAAATGTAAGCGGCTGAAGGGGATGCCAGAAACACCACCGCTTGCGCAATATCTTCTGCTGCACCGAGCCGCCCGAGCGGAACATGTCCGATCAGCGCCTGCCGCTGCGCCTCTGGCAGCGCGCGCGTCATATCGGTATCGATAAAGCCCGGTGCAACGCAGTTGACGGTGATATTACGGCTGCCGACTTCGCGCGCCAGCGACTTGGTAAAACCCATGATACCGGCCTTGGCCGCGCTGTAATTGGTCTGGCCCGCGTTGCCCATCGCGCCGACGACTGAGGCAATTGAGATAATCCGACCCGCGCGCGCTTTCGTCATCGGGCGCAACACGGCACGCGACAGGCGAAACACGGACGTCAGATTGGTCGCCATGATGTCATCCCACTCCTCATCTTTCATGCGCATCAGGAGATTGTCGCGCGTGATCCCGGCGTTGTTGACGAGAATGCCGATATCGCCGTGAGATTTGCCAATTTCGGCAACCACCGCATCCACTTCCGTGGCGTCCGTCACGTTGAGCTTCATGCCGACGCCTTTGATACCGGCTTCGGCGAGATAATCGCTGATCGCCTGCGCGCCGGAATGGCTAGTGGCCGTACCGATCACCGTCGCACCCGCATTGCCCAGAGCCAGTGCAATCGCCTGACCGATTCCACGACTGGCACCGGTAACGAGCGCTACCTGACCTTCAAGACGTGCGTGGTGTTCTTGTTGCATGGGGGGAGCTCCTGTCAGTTTTTCAGTTCAACCTGAAGGCTGGTTTCGTCCACCAGCGCACGGGTGTGCAAACTATCGTCGATGCGCTTATTCAAGCCTGCCAGCACCCTGCCGGGACCGCATTCGACCACATGCTCGATGCCGGCTGCTTTCAGTGCCTGTACCGTTTCGACCCAGCGCACAGGGGTATGAAGCTGCTTCGCCAGCGCAATACGAATATCAGCTGCGCTGGTGTGAGATTTCACATCCGTGTTGTGCAACACCGTGATGGTCGGCGTCAATATTGTGACTGATTCAAGATAGGCAAGCAGTTTGTCTGCTGCGGGCAACATCAGCGAGGAATGCGACGGTACACTGATCGGTAGCGGCAATGCGCGCTTGGCACCGCGCGCCTTCGCCAGCACCATTGCACGCTCAACCGCCGCCTTGTGGCCGGCAATGACAACCTGCCCGGGAGAATTGAGATTGACGGCCTCGGCCACCTCACCCGCTGCCGCTTCGGCACAAACGGCACGCACGGCGTCATCATCCAGACCCAGAATGGCCGCCATGGCACCCACCCCGTCCGGCGCGGCGGCTTGCATGGCTTCTGCGCGGAAGCGAACCAGTTTGATCGCATCGGAAAAACTCAATGCACCTGCCACCACCAGTGCGGCATATTCTCCCAGGCTGTGGCCTGCCAGCATATCGGGGATCGCACCCTGCGACGTCCGCCAAACCCGCCAGACAGCAATGTCCGCCGCCAGCATCACAGGCTGCGCATTGACCGTCAGGTTGAGCAATTCAGCTGGTCCACTCTCCACCATGCTCCAGAGATCCAGGCCCAACACATCCGACGCCTCTGAAAACGTGGCATGGACTTCTGGATGAGCACTCCAGCTCTGCATCATGCCCACTGATTGCGCACCTTGCCCGGGGAAAACAAAAGCCAGTTTCATTGCGTGTCTTTCTAGTGTTTGACTAGTATTTAAGGAGCGCTGAGCCCCAGGTAAAACCGCCGCCAAAGGCTTCCATCAACACGGTCTGGCCACGCTGAATGCGACCGTCGCGCACCGCCACATCGAACGCCAGCGGCACCGAAGCTGCTGAAGTATTGCCGTGACCGGCGACCGTAGTGACGACATTGTCCATGCTCATGCCAAGCTTTTTGGCGGTCGCGGTGATGATGCGGATGTTGGCCTGATGCGGCACCAGCCAGTCGATGTCGGATTTCTGCAGACCATTGGCCTCTAGCGTTTCGTCGACGATACGGTCGAGCGTGTTGACCGCCATCTTGAACACGGCGTTGCCTTCCATGCGCATCAGTGCGGGTTCATTCGCCCCGGTCGAAGGGCCGCTGGTCGTGCGCAGTAATTCCTTGTGGCGACCGTCGGCGTGAATATGCGTGGCGATGATGCCCGGTTCAGTGGATGCGCCGACTACCACCGCGCCCGCGCCGTCGCCCCACAGGATGCAGTTGCCGCGATCATTCCAGTCGGTGATGCGCGACAGGGTTTCGGCACCGATCACCAGCACATGCCTAGCTGCGCCGGTCTTGATGAACTGGTCAGCCACGCTCAGCGCATAAACGAAGCCACTGCACACTGCCTGCAAGTCGAATGCGGGCTTGCCATTGGTGACCCCCAGCTTCGACTGCACGATGCAAGCGGTGCTGGGAAACACCAGATCGGGCGTGGTGGTGGCCACCAGCAGCAGGTCAATGTCGTCCGGTGCCAATCCGGCGGCGTCAAGCGCGGCGCGCGCGGCCTGAGTTGCAAGATCGCTGGTGAATTCGCCCTCGGCGGCCATGTGGCGTTCACGGATGCCGGTGCGCTCAACGATCCACTGGTCGTTCGTCTCGACCAGCTTTTCCAGGTCGGCATTGGTGAGAATGCGCTCCGGCAGATAACTGCCGGTGCCAAGAATGCGGGAATAGGTCAAGCGGCCACCTTGTGCAAAAGCTGGATCTGGTCGGTGATGCGTTTGAGGACATTGTTTCGGACTTCTTCGCTGGCGGTGTCAATCGCGTGCTCAAACGCGAAGCGATCAGCCGACCCATGGCTCTTCACCACCACGCCTTTCAGCCCCAGCAACGTCGCACCATTGTATCGACGCGGATCCAGTCGGCGCTTGAACGCGTTCAAAACCGGCAGTGCCAGAAAGCCTGAAACACGGGTCAACCAGTTTCGTTTGAACTCGGCCCGCAGCGTGGTGGAAATCATCTTGGCCAAGCCTTCGGACGCTTTCAGCGTGACATTGCCAACGAAGCCGTCGCATACCACCACATCGGTCGTGCCTTTGAAAATATCGTTGCCTTCGACGTTGCCGTAGAAATTGAGGTGGCTGTCACGGAGCAATTCGGCGGCCTGCTTCACCATCTCGTTGCCCTTGATGTCTTCCTCGCCGATGTTGAGCAAACCCACACTTGGATTAGGTTTGTGCTCCACCGCCGACACCAGCATCGCGCCCATGATGCCGAATTGCAGCAGATGCTCGGCAGTGCAATCGACGTTGGCCCCCATATCGAGCACCAGGGCATGGCCGCTGATCGTTGGCATCACCGCCGCAATCGCGGGGCGGTCAATGCCCGGCAGGGTTTTTAGAACGAAGCGCGCGGTCGCCATCAAAGCGCCCGTATTACCGGCAGACACGCAGGCATCGGCTTCACCGGATTTGACGAGATCGATAGCCACCCGCATCGATGAATCTTTTTTGCCGCGCAGCGCCAGCGCAGGCGCTTCGTCCATCGCCACCACCTGACTGGCGTGACGCACGATCAACCGAGGATTGGGCTTGGCGCGGCGCGCCTTGAGTTCAGCGGAGACAACATCTTGCACGCCGACCAGAATGACATTCAGGTCAGGGTGTCGGGCAAGACAGCGGAGCGCCGCCGGAACGGTAACGTGCGGGCCATGGTCGCCGCCCATCACGTCAATGGCGACTGTGATATTTCTCATGCAACCGAAAGGTTGGCAAATCGGCAATGCGTCGGGCGGCGATGCGCGCCAAACACACCAGAAATTTATTCGCCTTTAGCCTTGGCAACCTTGCGGCCGCGATAAAAACCGTTGGGGCTGATGTGATGGCGCAGATGCGTTTCGCCCGTGGTCGGCTCAATGGCAAGCGGCGGATTGGTCAGAAAATCGTGCGAACGGTGCATACCACGCTTCGACGGGGACTTTTTGTTTTGTTGAACAGCCATTTCAAACTCCTTCTAAATTCGTGGTTCACTGCCCCGACGGAGGGCAGCCACCCGCCAGATGCATTGGCACCATCGGCAAGCTTAATAAAACTTCATCTTCCAGCAACTCAACCAGATCGAGCAACTCACCCGCGAGAATAGCGTCACGATCAGGCTCGGCATCCAGTCGCTCCAGCTCGTTCGCGTTACGCGCCAGGCGCAACGTATGATCAATCTCGATACGCTGCATCATGCCACCCAGACAGCGCTGACACACCAACTCGACCTCGCCCTGCACCAGAAGCCGCACCGACCAGCCGCCGCCTACATCAAGCAGGCCTTCGACTCGACAGAACAGCTCGCCTTGCGTAAATTCATGGGCGAGTCGCGGAAACCCGGCGAGGGATGAACGGGATTCCCAGGATTGCAGGCTTTTGCAAAACCGCCGGGGATCCACCTCACCAGGATGTTGCATACCGCGCCCGATCAAACATTAGCCCACAATGATATGATTTCTCGCAATTTTTGTCAAAACCATCCGGGCCGGTTCTCCGGCCTGCGCGCCCATGCTTAAGAAAATACTGGTCGCCAACCGGGGCGAGATCGCCGTCCGCATCGTGCGCGCCTGCGCCGAACTGGGCATCAAGTCGGTGGCCATCTATACCGACGCCGACCGTCATGCGCTCCATGTGAAAAAGGCCGACGAGGCCTACCACATCGGCAAGGACCCGATTCTGGGCTATCTGAACGCGCACACGCTGGTGAACCTGGCCGCCGCTTCGGGCTGCGATGCACTGCATCCGGGCTACGGCTTTTTGTCCGAAAATCCCGATCTGGCGACTATCTGCGCGCGCCGTGGCATCCGTTTCATCGGGCCGTCGCCCGAAGTCATCCGCCGCATGGGCGACAAGATTCAGGCGCGCAACGCCATGATCGCTGCCGGCATCCCGGTGGTGCCCGGCTCCGACCACAATCTGGAAAACGTCGAGGAAGCGCGGTCGCTGGCCAATAAAATTGGCTACCCGGTCATGCTCAAAGCTACCAACGGCGGCGGTGGGCGCGGCATCCGCCGCTGCGACAGCGAAGAGGACCTGCTGAAAAACTACGACCGCGTGGTGTCGGAAGCCAGCAAGGCCTTCGGCAAGCCCGAAGTTTTTGTCGAAAAATGCGTGGTGCGTCCCAAGCACATCGAGGTGCAGGTGCTCGGCGACAATCAGGGCAACGTCATTCACCTGTTCGAACGCGACTGCTCGATCCAGCGGCGCAACCAGAAACTCATTGAGATCGCACCGAGCCCGCAGCTGACCGAGGCGCAGCGTCAATACATCGGCAAGCTGGCGGTACGCGCAGCTAAGTCAGTGGGCTATGTCAACGCCGGCACGGTGGAATTCCTGCTCGACCAGGACAACCAGTTCTATTTCATGGAAATGAACACCCGCCTGCAAGTCGAACACCCCATCACCGAGACCATCACCGGCGTCGATATCGTGCAGGAGCAGATTCGCGTCGCTTCCGGTCTGCCGCTGCAATACAAACAGGAAGAAATCACGCATCGCGGCTTTGCCATCGAATTCCGCATCAACGCCGAAGATCCGAAAAACGAATTCCTGCCCAGCCTCGGTCGTATCACGCGCTATTACTCGCCGGGCGGCCCAGGCGTGCGGGTGGATGCTGCGATTTACACCGATTACGTGATTCCGCCCTACTTCGATTCCATGTGCGCCAAACTCACGGTGTGGAATCTGAACTGGGAATCGACCCTCGCGCGCGGCAGCCGTGCGCTCGCCGACATGCTGGTCTATGGCGTGAAAACGACCATTCCGTACTATCAGGAAATTCTGAAAGACCCCGAGTTCAAGAGCGGGCGCTTCAACACCAGCTTTGTGGATGAGCATCCCGAACTCACCCAGTACACCGAAAAGAAACCGCCGGAAGTGATGGCCGCCGCCATCGCCGCCGCGATTGCCGCCCATCAAGGACTCTGACATGGCCAAAGTATTCGTCACCGATCTGGTTTTACGCGACGGCCACCAGTCGCTCATCGCCACCCGCATGCGCACCGAAGACATGCTGCCGATCTGCGGCAAGCTGGATCAAGTGGGGTTCTGGTCGCTGGAAGCCTGGGGCGGCGCCACCTTCGACGCCTGCGTGCGTTTTTTGCGCGAAGACCCGTGGGAGCGCCTGCGCCAGCTCAGAAAAGCCCTACCCAACACACGCATCCAGATGCTGCTGCGCGGGCAGAACCTGCTGGGCTACCGTAATTACCCAGATGATGTCGTGCGGGCGTTCGTCAAACAATGCGCCGATAACGGCGTCGATATCTTCCGCGTATTCGACGCCATGAACGACCTGCGCAATCTGCGCATCTCCATCGAAGCCGTGAAAGCCGCCGGCAAACATGCGGAAGGTGCGATCTGCTACACCACCAGCCCGGTGCACGACGTCCCGCAT
This sequence comes from Thiobacillus sp., assembly GCA_040080645.1. Lineage (GTDB taxonomy): Bacteria > Pseudomonadota > Gammaproteobacteria > Burkholderiales > Thiobacillaceae > Thiobacillus. The sequence goes on along the minus strand of JBEBIA010000002.1, from coordinate 4,026 downwards.
TTCGTCGAACTCGCCAAAGGCCTGGCCGACATGGGCTGCGACACCATCGCGATCAAGGACATGGCGGCGCTGCTCACGCCCTACACCGCATTCGAACTGGTGCGCGCGATCCGCGAAGCCACGAATCTGCCCGTGCACACTCACTGTCACGCCACCTCGGGGCTCGCGCACATGACGCACCTGAAAGCCGTGGAAGCCGGTGCCACGATCATCGACACCTGCATCGGCGCCTTTGCCGAAGGCGCTTCGCATCCCACCACGCAAAGCCTGGTCGCCGCGCTCGCGGGCACCGAGTACGACACCGGGTTGTCGCTGCCGCACCTGGAGGAAATTTCCGCCTACTTCAAAGAGGTGCGCAAAAAATACTGGCAGTTCGAATCCGAGTTCACCGGCACCGACACCCGTGCGCTCGTCAATCAGGTGCCGGGCGGCATGATTTCCAACCTCGCCAACCAGTTGAAAGAGCAAGGCGCGCTCGACAAAATGGACGCCGTGCTGGAAGAAATCCCGCGCGTGCGCGAAGACCTCGGCTACCCGCCGCTGGTCACGCCCACCTCGCAGATCGTCGGCACCCAGGCCGCGCTGAACGTGCTCACCGGCGCGCGCTACAAATCGGTCACCAACGAGGTGAAACTGTATCTGCAAGGCCGCTACGGCCGCGCGCCCGGCCACGTCAACGAAGAAGTGAAGAAGCTCGCCATCGGCGATCTCGACGTCACCACCTGCCGCCCCGCCGACCTGCTGGCTGATGAACTCGACAAGCTGCGTGGCGAGATCGACAGCCTGGCACGCTCCGACGAAGACGTGATGACCTACGCGATGTTCCCCGACCTCGCCAAAACCTGGCTGCAGGAACGCGCCGCCGGTAGCCTCAAGCCCGAGCAACTTCTACCAAAAAGCGCCGCGCAACAGGAAAGCGCGCCGCGCTACGCCGCCGACGAATTCAAGGTCACGCTGCACGGCGAGACCTATCACATCAAGCTTTCGGGCAGCGGCCGCTCCGATGCCACGCAGCGCCCCTATTTCGTATCGGTGGACGGTGTATCGGAAGAAGTGCTGGTCGAACCGCTGAACGAAGTCGCGGTGTCCGGCGACAGCAGCGGCACACCCCGCAAAGGCAAACCCGCCGCGCTGGTCGCGCCCGGTCAGAAACCCCGGCCGACGCACCCAGGCCACGTTACGGCTGCCATGCCCGGCACCATCGTCGACGTGCTGGTGAGCATCGGCCAAACCGTCAAGGCCGGCGACGGCGTGCTGGTGATCGAAGCAATGAAAATGGAAAACGAAGTGCAGGCTCCCATCGCCGGCGTCGTCATCAGCATCTTCGCGCAGAAGGGCGACGCGGTAACGCCCGACATGGCGCTGGTCGAGATTCAGCCGGAGTGAACTTACTCCCCCTCACAACAAAGTTAGAAGGCACTGAAACCAATGGGAGTCACCATTCACTACGAAGGTCGATTGAAAGATGAAGCTTCATTCGAATCCGCCTTGGCCACAACAAAACAATTCTGCAACGAACACTCTTGGCCTTACGAACTCATCAACAATTCGCACGTCACGCTCAAGCGCGTTCGCGACGAAAAAAATTTGGACTACGAGGGGTTGGTAAAAGGCATTGCAGTCCAGCCACACGAGAGCTCGGAGCCGTTCCGGCTTGAGTTCGACAAAGACCTCTATGTCCAAGAGTACACAAAAACCCAGTTTGCCCCGATCAATATCCACATGGATCTGGTCGAACTCTTGCGTAGTTTGCAGCCGCACTTTGAGCATCTCGAAATCATTGACGAGGGGGAGTTTTTTGAAACTGGCAGCCACGATACACTTGCGAATCACATCAATCGTTGCTTTGAGGTTTTGGACGAATATCTCGTTCAAGAGGACAAGTATTACGGCCCCATCCGTCTTGAAAACAAGCGCATTGTGGACGTAATGTCCCGTGACTAAACCTTCGAACATGGCGTTCGATAGGGGCGCGCCAAAAGCAGTTTCTATAGTGCAATGGTTTTTTCCAATATGAAACTTATCCTCGCCTCCACCTCGCGCTACCGGCGCGAACTGCTGTCCCGCCTGCACCTGCCTTTTGAAGTGCTCTCGCCCAACGTCGACGAAACCCCATTGCCGGACGAAACGCCTTCCGCCACCGTGCTGCGCCTGTCGGTGCTGAAAGCGCAGGCCGCCGCATCGACGTATCCTGACGCCTTCATCATCGGTTCCGACCAGGTGCTGATGCTCGATTCCGAACAACTCGGCAAGCCCGGCAACTTTGAAAATGCCTTCGCCCAACTGAAAAAAATGCAGGGCAAGGCCATGGTCTTCCACACCGCGCTCACGCTGCTCAACAGCCGCACAGGCCACACGCAAACACGCGACGTGCCCGCCGTCGTGCACATCCGCAAGCTCACCGACGCACAGATCACCGCTTACCTGGAAAAAGAAACCCCCTACGACTGCGCCGGCTCGGCCAAGAGCGAATCGCTCGGCATCGCCCTGATGACGCGCATGGACAGCCCCGACCCTACCGCGCTCATTGGATTACCTTTGATGGCGCTGACAGAGATGCTGAACAACGAAGGCATCGACGTGCTGACCTGGCGTCCGGCTTGATCTCGTGGCGGGCACCCTCTACCTGATCCCCGTTCCGCTCGGCCCGGTCAGCCCCGATGCCTGCCTGCCGTCCGACACCCTCGCCGTCGCTCGCCGTCTTGACCATTTCGTCGTCGAACGCGCCAAGACCGCGCGGGCGCATCTGAAGGCCATGGGCCATCCGTTGCCCATGCAGCAGATCGAGATGTGCGAACTGAACGAACACACCCCCGCATCCGACATCGACGCCCTGCTCGCGCCGCTCCTTGTCGGCCACGACGTCGGCCTGTTGTCCGAAGCCGGCTGCCCCGCCGTCGCCGATCCCGGCGCCAATCTCGTGCGCGCCGCGCACCGCGCCGGCATCCCGGTCGTCCCGCTCATCGGCCCTTCATCCATCCTGCTCGCGCTCATGGCTTCCGGCCTTGGCGGCCAGCGCTTCGCCTTCCACGGCTACCTGCCCGCCAAGGAACCCGAACGCAGTCAGAGAATTCGTGAGCTGGAGAAAACCGCCCGCCGCGACCGCGCCACGCAGTTGTTCATCGAAACGCCCTACCGTGCCGCCACGCTTCTGGACGCCCTCGCCCAGACCCTGCAACCCGACACGCTCGTCAGCGTCGGCGCTGACCTCACCCTACCGAGTCAGTTAATCCGGACAGACGCCGCCAGGAACTGGCTTGGACGAACCGACACGATCAAGGACAAGCTGGTTGTGTTCGGGATCGGCACGTAGCGCCGAGCGCTTCAAAATGACAGGCTATCGAGCCTCAGCGTTACCACCTCACCCGCCTCGTTCCGCGCCTGCAACCACTCCGCACCATCCCGCGTGTAGACATCCAGCGGCAGCAGCCGCTGCGCAATGCCGTCCACCTTCACATCCAGCCACTGCTTAGTCAGCGCTGCAAACTCCAGCCGCTCGTGCTGCGCGCAGGGAATGGGCTGATACGGAATATCGCTCAACGCAGGTTGACGCCGGCTTTCTCGAACGGCGTCCACGCCGAGGCCATGGCCGCGCCCAGGCGGCCGGCGAGGCGTTCGGCCAGCCCTTTCTGCTGGGTGTAGTCGACGATATCTTCGACCTTGATGACATCGCGGGCGACGGATTCGACGTTACCGAGGCCATCTGCGAGACCAAGCTGGATGCTTTTTTCGCCGCTCCACACCAAGCCGCTGAACATGTCGGGGGTTTCCTTCAGGCGCTTGCCGCGGCCTTCACGCACGACGCCAATGAACTGGCCATGGATTTCTTCGAGCATCTGTTTGGCAAACGCTTCCTGCTTGGGATCGACCGGCGAAAATGGGTCGAGGAAGCCCTTGTTTTCGCCGGCGGTGAGCAGGCGGCGTTCTACGCCGACTTTCTTCATGGTTTCGGTGAAGCCGAAGCCGTCCATGAGCACGCCGATGGAGCCGACGATGCTGGCCTTGTCGACGAAGATCTTGTCGGCG
>JBEBIA010000029.1:0-19357 GCA_040080645.1 Thiobacillus sp. | reverse complement strand
TACACCCTGCCCAAGCACCTGGACGAAAAAGTCGCGCGCCTGCAATTGCGCAAACTCAACGCGCAACTGACTGAGCTGAGCGACTATCAGGCTAATTACATTAGCGTCGATAAAAACGGCCCCTACAAGGCGGATCACTACCGCTACTGATCGGGCTCGCCCCACCTGAAAGGAGGACGCGATGCGTCTGCTGCTGTTGTGGTTGCTGAATGCCGTTGCGCTACTGGCTGTAACGTATCTGCTGCCTTCGATTCAGGTATCTGGGTTCGGGTCGGCGTTGATCGCCGCGCTGGCGCTGGGTTTTATCAACACACTGGTGCGGCCGATTCTGGCTTTGCTGACGCTGCCGATCACGATTCTCACGCTCGGCATCTTCTATCTGGTGTTGAACGGCCTGCTGTTCTGGATGGCCAGCGCACTGATTCCCGGATTTCAGGTGGGCGGCTTTGTGTCGGCGCTGCTCGGCGCAATTCTTTACGGCGTCATCGCCTGGGCGCTGGCCGCCCTCGTCCCCAATAAAAAAGGTTGAATATGGTTGCACGCACCTTTAGCTTCGAATTCTTCCCCCCCAAAACGGCGGAAGGCGCAGAGAAATTGCGCGCCACACGCGAGCAACTCGCGCAACTCAAACCGAAATTTTTCTCGGTTACGTTTGGTGCGGGCGGCTCAACGCGCGACCGCACTTTCGACACCGTGCGCGAGATTCAGGCATCCGGCAGCGAAGCTGCACCGCATTTGTCCTGTATCGGTTCCACGCGCGAGAGCATCCGCGAGATTCTGGCCGATTATAAAAATCAGGGCATCCGCCATCTGGTTGCGCTGCGCGGCGATCTGCCATCGGGCACGATGGACGCGGGTGAATTCAACTACGCCAACGAACTGGTGAGCTTTATCCGTCAGGAAACCGGCGACTGGTTCGAGATTGAGGTCGCGGCCTACCCGGAAATCCACCCGCAGGCACGCTCGTGGACGGATGATCTCACCAACTTCAAACGCAAGGTTGATGCGGGCGCGAATGCCGCCATCACCCAGTATTTTTTCAACGCCGACGCTTACTTTCGCTTCGTCGACGATGCGCGCGCGGGGGGCATCAGCATCCCCATCGTTCCCGGCATCATGCCCATCGGCAACTACGTGCAACTCGCGCGCTTTTCCGACGCTTGCGGTGCGGAAATCCCGCGCTGGCTGCGCAAGAAGCTGGAAACTTACGGCGACGACCTGCCGTCCATCCGCGCCTTCGGGCTGGATGTGATTACCGATCTGTGTGACCGCCTGCTGGCGGGCGGCGCGCCGGGTCTGCATTTTTACACCATGAATCAGGCCGGGCCGACGACGACGATCTGGCAGCGGCTGGGCTTATAAGCCTGTCGTGTTGCAGGGGCTAAAACAGCTTCAGCTGCCCGCGCGCTTGCCGAACCTCCCGCAATAAATCCTCCGACGTCGGGTAGCGATATTTCAGGCGCAGCTCCCGCACCGTCCGCACGTTCGATAGCTGCCGCGACTCGCGCAAAAACGACAGCAAAGCCTCCGACATGACTTTTTCCGCCTCGGCACGTTTGACACGCGGCGGACGCGGCAAATCAAACGCGTCAGCGCAGCTGTCGAACCAGTCGCCCATTTTCAGCGGATGCGCATCAACCGCATGGTAGATGCGCTGGCTGCGCCCCCGAAACAGCGCTGCCCACGCCAGTCGCGCCAGATCGTCAGCGTGGATGTGGTTGGTGTAACTGTCGTCTTTGGCGATCAAAGTCGGCGTGCCACGTTTGATGCGTTCAAGCGGTAGGCGGTCGGCGGCGTAGATGCCGGGCGCGCGAAGAATGCTGACCTGTATATGGAAAGTCTCACCCCAGGCGCGCAACTGGCGCTCGGCATCGACGCGGCGTACCGCGCGGCCATTCACCGGCGCGACGGCGCGCGTTTCGGCAACCCAGCCCCCCCCGCAGTCGCCGTAGACGCCGCTGGTACTGATATAAACCAACGCGCCGGGTTTGCCGTGGCGGGTGAGCGCGTGCAGCAAACGGGTGGTACGCGGGTCGGTCTGGCCTTCGCCGGGCGGTGGCGCAAAATGCAACACGCCATCGACACGTGGCAAGCGTCGCAAGCTGGCATGCTCATCGAGGTCGGCAACAAACGGTGTCACCACCAGTGCGCGCAACTCAGCCACACGCTCGGGGCGACGTATCAAACCGATGAACTCGGCCTGTCCGGCATAAAATCGCACCAAGCGTTCGGCCACGTCGCCAAACCCCGCAATCAAGATTTTTTTCATGCTTGCTCGCCTGTAACCCTTGCCACATCAGGGTGAAAACCCTGCCTGTCCGGGCGATAATTCGCCCCTCCATCGCATTCTAAACGCCACCATGCCGTATCAGGTCACCATCCAGCCCAGCGGGCATCAGTTCACTGTCAACGACGAAGAAACCGTACTCGAAGCCGCCTTGCGTGAAGGTTTTTCATTGCCCTACGGCTGCCGCAATGGTGCGTGCGGAGCGTGCAAAGGCAAAGTCCTGTCCGGGCAACTCGACTATGGCAAACACTCACCCAACGCGCTGAAAGACGAGGAAAAAACCCAGGGCAGGGCGCTGTTCTGCCGCGCCAAACCGCTGTCGGATATGGTGATCGAAGCCAAGGAAGTCGGGGCGGCGAAAGACATCGTGGTGAAAACGCTACCGTGCCGTGTTGAGAAACTGGACAGGCTGGCCGACGACGTGATGCGGGTGAAAATCAAACTGCCCGCCAACGAACGCCTGCAATTTCTCGCCGGGCAATATATCGATTTCCAGCTCAAGGATGGCAAGGCACGCAGCTACTCGCTCGCCAACCCACCACACGACGACGCGCTGCTCGAACTGCATATCCGCCATGTGTCGGGTGGCCTGTTCACCGATCAGGTTTTTAGCACGCTGAAAGAACGCGACATCCTGCGTCTGAAAGGCCCGCTCGGCAGTTTTTTCATCCGCGAGGATTCCGACAAGCCGATGATTTTCATTGCTGGCGGCACTGGTTTCGCGCCGATCAAAGGCATGCTCGAACACGCCTTTGCCGAGCACACTGACCGCGAACTGATTCTCTACTGGGGCGTGCGTTCGCTGAAGGATCTGTACCTGGCCGAGCTACCGCAGCAGTGGCTGGTCGAAAAACCCAACTTCAGCTTCATCCCCGTGCTGTCAAACCCGGAACCGGGCGACGCCTGGCAAGGTCGCACCGGCTACGTTCACGACGCCGTGCTGGCTGACTTCGCCGATTTGTCCGGTTACCAAGTCTACGCCTGCGGTGCGCCGATCATGGTCGACAGCGCGCGCGAGGCATTCACGGCAACGCGCAGCTTGCCGGAAGATGAGTTCTTCGCAGATTCCTTCGTGTATGCGGCGGATGCGGAAACGGCTCCGGTAGCTTGACTCAGCTTTCCAGCGACCGCTCCAGCTGCTCAATCTGATCCAGCAACGCGGAAAAGCGCTGACCGAATGCAGTCAGTCGGTATTCAACACGGGGTGGCGATTCGGGATACACGGTCTTATCGAGTATCCCGAAGCGGGTGAGCTTTTTCAGACGCTCGTTGAGCACCTTCGCGGTCAATCCTTCGACGGCATGTTCCATCGCGCCAGGACGGCTGACGCCCTCGCGCACTAGCGCGAGCACGCGCAGCGACCATTTGCAGCCGACAATGCTCTCCATCATTTCTGCCACACTCGGACGGCCTTCGTCAGGCAGATTTATATTGTGCTTTTCAATCATCAAGATGAACCGTTTGGTGGGCGGCTAACCATTTAGTGCCTGCTAGCGCGAAGGGGATGGCGTGTCTATCTTTGCAGTTCCCACTCTTCGACACAAGGAAAAAGCCATGCGACTCTACACTTCCATCCTGATTGCTTCGCTGGGCACTACGCTATCCGCGCAGGCCGCCGAGGTTCCATACCCGAAAAATTACCGTACCTGGACGCACGTGAAAAGCATGGCGATCCTGCCGGGTCATCCCCTGCACGAGGGGTTCGGTGGGCTGCATCACATCTACGCCAACGCGAAGGCGATGGCGGGCTATCAATCTGGCACGTTCGACAAAGGCAGTGTGATCGTGTTCGATTTACTGGAAGCTGACTCCGGTGGCAATGCGCTGGCCGGAGGCGCCCGCAAAATCGTCGGCGTGATGCACCGAGATGCCAAACGCTACGCTTCGACCGGCGGGTGGGGATTTGAGGGCTTTGCCGCCGGCGACCCAAAACGCCGTGCTGTGGGTGCCAACGCAAAGACGGCCTGTTTCGACTGCCACGCGCCGCAGAAGCAAAAGGGCTATGTGTTCAGCGCCTGGAGCGAATAACGGCCTGACTGCGCCTTAGCCTTGCCACCGGCCCCAATAGGTCATGGCACGTGAACGATTGGGGTTGTCCGTCAAGCCTCTGGTGGCCGCCAGGTAGGGGTCATGCAGCGCTTATGGTTGGTGCAAAGACAAATTTGCCAGCTTATTGCTTCAAGCACAGCGCCAGCGCTGCCCGGTAATGTTCGCAGGCTTCGCCGGACAAACCGCTCTGGGTCTTTAATTCGGCCATACGGGCATGTGTCTCGGCACTGGGCGCAATCGCCAGACTAGCCTCAAGGTAACTTTGTGCTTTACCCCAGAGCTGCTGGGTTGCGCACAGCTGCGCCAGCGTGAGCAACAATCCCGCATCACGCGGTCGGGCGGGGAGCCACTTTTCCGCCCGTTCAATCTGGCGGCTTGGGCTGCTGCCGCGCACCTCGCCGTAGAGGCTGGCCAGGTCTTCATGCCACTCATGGTCGAGCGCGGCTTCCAGCGCGTCCAAGGCGGTATCGTGCCCGCCACGCTGAACGAAGGCATGTGCTGCGGCCCTGGCCACACCCGCTTCCGTTTTGGCGCGCGCCGGGATGTTTTTCCAGTACGCCAGTAAGGCACGATCATCATCGGCACGGCGTTTGAGATTTTCTGCGTATGCCGCCAGGCGCAATTTCCCCGCCACGCGGGCATCCAGCGCGTTACTGCGTGACAGCGCATCGAGCAGACGATCCACTTCGTCCCACTGCCCGGCAAGCTGGCGTGCTTTGAGTTCATGCCGCAACAGCACAGTGTGATGCGGCGCGAGCGTTTGCGCAGCCTGAATGGCGACCAGCGCGCCCGGCGCATCTTTCGCGTCCAGCCGCGCTTCGATGTCAATTAGCTGCGCTGCCAGCGCTGCGCCGTGTTCGCTCGCAGCCTGAATATGCTGATCGCGCGGTGCCGTCGCACGTATTTCCTGCGCAGCACGCGCCGCTAGCACACGCGCCACGCCCAGCCGCGCGTTTTCTCCCTGCCATTGCCCCAGCGCCTGCTCGGCATCCTGATAACGGCACTCGGCAAAAGCGTGCAGGCCGCCGACGAAATTGTCGTCGCGCCGTTTCGCTGCACGTCGTTCACGCTGTTCGCGCACAAGGCGCGGCAAATTCAGTGTCAACAACGCCAGCCGCATCAACAGCACGCCGCCGACAATCAGCACCAGTGAAATCAGCACGAAACTGATAAAGGAAATTTCTGCGCGCCATGGCGGATACACCAGCACCACGTAGCCGGGGTCGTAGCGCCCCGCCATCGCCAGCGCGATGGCGAATACGCAAATAACCAGCAGCGAAATCAGCGCTCGCATCAGTGCGTGCCTTTGTACGCGTCGAGCGCGGCCAGGCTGGCGTCGATACCGGGTATTTTGGCCGCAATGTTCAGTGCGCTCAGACGGCGGAGCTCTTTTTGCGCAGCCACTACGCCTGAATCGCGAGTGTTGAAATAACGCGTCAGTAAATTCGACACCGCCATGAGGTCGGACTGAAATGCGGTCGGGTCACGCGCCAGCAAGGCGAGGCGCGCCGAAAGCAAGCGCAGACGGATATTTTCACGCAGAAAATAGGCTTGGTCAGGTGGCAATAAAATGGCTTCATTGCCTTCGATACGGCGGATTTGCACAATACGTTTCAGTTCTGTCCAGAGCTCCTGACCCAGATTCGAGTTGTTCGCAACACGCGGCTGCGATGCGGTGTCAGCCCCCTGAGCGCTGGCGAGCGGCCAGCTGGCGTGCCGTGCCACCAGCGCTTCGATGCGTGCGCTGGTGCCGATTTCGTCAAGCGAGGGCGCAGCGCGCAAAGTCGCCAGATCGGTGGCAATCGCGCGGCGCAAGGCTGTGAACTGGGGTTTGTCGAGCCGCTGCAAACGGGTATCAGCACCTTCCAGCGCAATAATCGCTGCCGTCACGTTGCCTGCCAGCTGCAATTGCTGGGCGGCGGTCAGCAACACCTGCTCAATCTCGGCCAGCGTCCATTGGTCGCGTCCCTGAGCCAAATCCTTGTAAAGCGCTTCAAGCGCGAGCTGCTGCTGTTGCGAAGTCGCCATCTGGTTGTCGATATGGGCGAGTCGCTCGGTCGCCTGCCGCATGGCATCGTCGGCATTGCGCGCCAGCAAGCGAGACTCGTTGGCGTCCTTCCCCGACTCGGCTAACCGCCGACCCAGCTCGGTTTTCAGTTCACGGATGCGCTCGCGGCTGTCCGACCACGACCACGCTGCAGCCACCATTGCCAACACCGCCACCAGCAGCGCGCTCAGCAATAACGGCAAGGCCGTGGCGCGCGACGGCGCGGGTGGCGCGACTGCGACATCGGGCGAATCATTCATGGTGCGTCCGTCCCCGTTGATGTTTAAACCAGTTGACCAAACCCTCTACCAGCCCAGCGTCACCACCAGGGGTAGCGATCACCTGCGCTACGCCAAAGCGCAACGCAGCGTCGGCGATTTTCTCATGCGGCGCGAAGATCGGTGTGTGTTGCAGTAACGGTAGTCCGACCTCGCCCAGCAACGCAGCCAGATTGTGCAGGGTTTCGGCACTGGTGACCGTCACCGCATCAATACCGCCTGCCTGCCAGCACATCAACAGGGGCGCGGCATCGACCTGCGGCCGGGCGCGGCGGTAACATTCCAGATAAGTGACTTTTGCGCCGCGCGCGACGAGCGTGTCGCCCAGCAAGGTACGTCCACCGATACCCCGCACGATGCCGATGTGCTTACCGGCCACGTTCTGCAATTGCGGCAAGGCCAGTAACGCCTCGCTGTCCTGTTGGCCCGCAGGTTCGATAGCTTTGACGCCAAACGGCACAAGCGCTTGCGCCGTACCCGACCCCACCGCCAGCATCTGGATAGTAGGCAAGGTTTTGCCGACCCCCCGTATCGCTGCCATACCGAGTCTCGCCGCATTGGGACTGATGAAAATCAGGCTATCGTAGTCGGGTAACTGGGCGAGCGCTGCCGCCAGCCGATCGGTATGCACTGCAGCCACTTCGAGTGCCGGAAAACCATACGCGACGCCACCCCGTGCTTCGATCATCCCTGCCAGCTCGGCAGCCTGATGCGCTGGTCGCGTCACCAGCACCGTGCGGCCTGACAACACCCGGTTCATAAGCGGTCGAGAATGGCGCGTGCACCTTGCGCAAGCAATTTGTCGGCGAGCACCTGTCCCACAGCTTCGGGGTTGGCGGGGTCACCTTCGGCCTGGTTCTGAATAAAATCGCTGCCGTCGGGATTCGCGACAAAGCCGGTGATATGCAGCACCCCCTCGCGCAGCACCGCGTGCGCGCCCAGCGGCACCTGGCAACTGCCCCCCAGCACGCGGCTGACCTGACGCTCGGCACGCACGCATGCAGCGGTTTCGGCGTGGTTCAGCGCTACCAGCATGGCGGCCACATCGGGACGATCGCTGCGGATTTCGATCCCCAATGCGCCCTGCCCGGCGGCGGGGATGCTGTCTTCCACACTGAGCAGGCTCTTGATCCGCGCGCCCAAGCCCAGGCGTTTCAGCCCAGCCGCCGCCAGCAGAATGGCGTCGAACTGGCCTTCGTCGAGTTTTTTCAGCCGCGTCCCCACGTTGCCGCGCAACGGTTTAACCGTGAGGTGCGGATAGCGCGCGCGCAACTGCGCTTCGCGGCGCAGGCTGGACGTGCCCACCACGCCGCCGGGTGGCACCTCCGACAGTCGCTCAAACTGATTGGAGACGAATGCATCGCGCGGGTCTTCGCGTTCGCCGATCACGGCCAACTCAAATCCTGGCGGCAGTTCCATCGGCACATCTTTCATCGAGTGCACGGCGAGATCCGCCTGCCCGGCTTCAAGCGCAACCTCGAGTTCCTTGACGAACAAACCCTTGCCGCCGATTTTGGAAAGCGTGACATCCAGAATCTGGTCACCGCGCGTGGTCATGCCCAGTATGCTGACGGTACAACCAGGATGTAATGCAGCAAGCCGATCGCGAATGTGCTCGGCCTGCCACAGGGCAAGCGCACTTTCGCGGGAAGCAAGGGTCAGGGTGTGCATGGCAGTAGAAATTGACAGTTGGCTTGGGTATAAAGTCTGGGAGACACTAGCGCTGCACACGTCGCACCGACAGGGTAAACACGTATGAAAAGCTGGGTAAAGGCGCTGATTTTAGCATGGGGGCTCACCGCAACGCTGGCTGCACAAGCGGCTAGCGGGCTGGTGCATGCGCACAATTTCAAGGCTGACGGAGCTGAAGCCGACAAGCGACAAGTGCCGGTGATGGTGCTGTTTTCGAGCCCGGCCTGCCATTACTGTGAACGGGTCAAACGCGAGTACCTCGTGCCGATGCACAAGGACAAAGCCTATCGTGGCAAAGTGCTCTTCCGTGAAGTCACCATCGGGACGTCCGTGCCGCTAGTGGGATTTGACGGCACTACCACAACAGAAGGCGCATTCGCCGCCGCCCACAAGGTATTCATGGTCCCCACGGTGATGGTGTTCACCCCTCGGGGCAAAGCCACGGGCGAAGCCATTGTGGGCTTGCTCTCGCCGGATTATTACTTCGGCTATCTGGAAACCGCGATTGAAGACGGGCTGCGTGCCATGCGCGGCAAGTAGCCGGCCTGCGCGCGGGGCGCTACACTCTCGCCATGATCCCTTCCAGCACTCACCTGAGATGAAAACCCTGCTGGCCGACGACCATCCGCTGATGCGCGAAGGGGTGCGCCAAGTGTTGTCCCAGCTCGAACCCCCGGTCGATATTCTCGACGCCCATGATTACCCCAGCCTATTTGCCCAGACCGCCGCTCACGCCGACCTTGATCTCGCGGTGGTCGATCTCAACATGCCAGGCTTCAGCGGTGTGCAGGGCATCGTCGAATTTCGTGGCCGGTTTCCCGACGTGCCGCTGGTCGTGCTGTCAGCGTCAGAGTCGCCGCGTGATATTCGCGGCGCGCTCGAAGCGGGTGCACTCGGCTACATCCCCAAAGCCATGTCGAGCACCGCCATGCTCGACGCCCTGCGCCGCGTGCTCGCGGGCGATGTCTATGTGCCGCCCTGCCTGGGCAACGCGTATGACGCAGGGCTAGCCGACGCCTCCGGACCGCTGGGGCTCACCGCCCGGCAGGCCGATGTGGCACGTCTGCTGGTGCTCGGGCACACCAACCGCACGATTGCCGACCAACTCAAGATCACCGAAGCCACCGTCAAAGTGCATATGCGTGTGGTATTCGAAGCTGTCAACGCACGCAACCGCACCGAAGCCGTGATCGCGCTGCAACAATCAGAGTTAGGCTGATCCGCTTGAACGTCGCGCAGTGGCTGCGCCCGGCAGCGTCGAGCATTCGTAGCCGGATTCTGGTAATCGCCCTGATTCCCGCCTTGCTGACCGAATTTGGCCTGGTCGGCTATTTCACCCAGCGCGCGCTCACCAGCACCCGGGACGCGCTGGAGGTTCGTGCCAGCAATGCCGCACGCCATTTAGCCGATGCGCTGCCGTATGCGCTTGTCAGCGGCAATGTCCCACTGATCCAGCAGCGGCTCAAAACCGAATCCGTCCACAGTCAGCTGGCACGTGCGCACGTCAGCGACGCTGAGGGTCGCACCCTTACCCAGGTACCGATATCGCCCACGTCTAGAGCCACGCTGTATCGCGTGAAACTACCCATCTACCTGCCCGAAGCCGAGTTGCAGGACGGTTTGCTGCTGCCAGCGCCAGCCACCCCCACACTGCCGTTAGGCTGGGTTGAAATCGGTGTATCCCTCGACGCCATGCGTGTCGCACGCACACAAACGCTCTGGCATGCCGCGCTTCTGATGCTGGCAGCACTCGGTGTGACCGGTGTGCTGGCCTGGCGACTATCCAGCCGGTTTGCCGGGCAATTGCAGCATGTAGGCCATGTCGTCGGCCAATTGGCGCACAATGAACTGGCCGTGCGCACCATGCTGCCAGCCACAGGCGAAATCGGCCAACTGGCCGCCGGGATCAACGACATGGCGCAGGCGCTACAAACCCACCGTGGCGAGCTGGAACAGCGTATCCGCGACGCCACGATCAACTTGGCCGCCAAAAAAGAGCAGGCCGAGCGTGCCAACCAAGCCAAATCACGATTTTTTGCAGCGGCGAGCCACGATCTGCGCCAACCCTTGCACGCACTCTCGCTGTTTGTCGCCGCCCTCAAGGCGTGCAATCAGCAAGCCGAGACCACCAACCTAATCGACAACATTGAAGCCGCGAGCAGTGCGATGACACTGCTGCTCAATGCGCTGCTGGATATTTCCCGCCTTGACGCAGGTGCCATCGAGGCGCGCCCCCAACACTTTTCGCTGGAGCCCATGCTGGACGAACTCACCGCCCGTTTCGCGCCCATCGCGGCAGAAAAAGGCGTGAAACTCAGCCACCGGTCACGCCACGCCACGCTGTATAGCGACCCGTTGCTGATTGAGCGCATTCTCGACAACCTGATCGCCAACGCGATTCGCTACACTGACGACGGCGGGGTGCTGATCGGTTGCCGCCAACGCGGCAGCCAGGTACGACTGACCGTATGGGACACCGGGCGCGGCATTGCGCCCGAACACCAGGAAAACATTTTTCATGAGTTCGTCCAGCTGCATAACCCCGCACGCGACCGCACGCAAGGCTTGGGGCTGGGGCTGGCCATCGTCTCGCGGCTGGCGCGTTTGATGGGACATCGCATCGACGTGCGTTCACGCCCGGGATGCGGCTCTGCGTTCAGCCTGGACGTGCCGCTCGGGCACGCGCGCCTGATCGAAACGCCTGCCGCGTCGCCGCCGACCGTACCCGGCGCGCTCGCGACCGACGCGCTGGTGGTATTGATCGACGACGAAAGCGCGATTCTGCGCGGCATGGCGGAGCTGTTCGAGCACTGGGAAATTGACTTGGTGGTGGGACGTAACGCCGCCGAAGCCCTACACTGGTTGGCCGCGCTCAAACGCACGCCCGACGTGATTGTGTCGGATTACCGCCTGCCCGACGACGACGGCATCGCCGTGATCGCCCAATTGCGTTCGACCTGCGGCAGCCAGATTCCTGCCGTGCTGGTGACCGGCGACACCGCACCCGACACCCTCCGGCGCATTCAGGCCGCCGAGCTACCGCTGTTGCACAAACCGCTGCGTCCGGCCAAGCTGCGCGCACTCATCACCCATCTCATCCAGCAAAATCGTGCGCGCATGGGATAATTACAGTCAGTGCGAAGCGTGAGATATGAAGGGGGGTTAACCCTCTTCATACCTGACTCTTCACTCCCGATGGCCATCATGCACATCCATATTCTGGGTATTTGCGGCACTTTCATGGGCGGCATCGCCGCCATTGCCCGCAAGGCGGGGCACACCGTTACCGGCTGCGACGCCAACGTCTATCCACCCATGTCCGATCAGCTTCGCGCGCTGGGGATCGAGTTGATCGAAGGCTTCGATGCCAGTCAGGCCGAACTCGGCGCGGATGTTTTTGTCGTCGGCAATGTCGTCACGCGCGGCAAGCAGCCCTTGATGGAAGCCATCCTCGACCGCAACCTGCCCTACACGTCCGGCCCGCAATGGCTGGCCGACCAGGTGCTGCATGACAAATGGGTGCTTGCAGTTGCCGGTACGCACGGCAAAACCACCACGGCATCGATGCTGGCCTGGATACTGGAAGATGCCAAACTCAATCCCGGTTTCTTGATCGGTGGTATCCCACAAAATTTCGGCATTTCCGCGCGACTCACCGACAGCCCGTTTTTTGTCATCGAAGCCGACGAGTACGACACAGCATTCTTCGACAAGCGCTCCAAGTTTGTTCACTACCATCCACGCACGGCGGTGCTGAATAACCTGGAATTCGACCACGCCGATATTTTTGCCGACCTCGCCGCCATCGAAACCCAATTTCATCATCTAGTGCGCACCGTTCCTGGCAACGGCTTGGTCGTCAGCAACGGCATCGAGCCTGCGCTGGATCGCGTGCTGGATCGTGGCTGCTGGACGCCGGTTGAACGCTTCGGCAACCGTGATGGCTGGCACATCGCCGCGCTCGACGGCCAGGGCAGTTTCGATGTTCATTTCAACCACGTTTTGCAAGGCCGTGTGCAATGGGAATTGCTCGGCGAACACAACCGCATGAACGCGCTGGCCGCCATCGCAGCCGCGCGCCACGCTGGCGTGCCCGCCGCAGTCGCCTGCTCGGCGCTATCGCGCTTTGAAAACGTCAAACGCCGCATGGAAATTCGCGGAGCCGTCCACGGCATCACCGTGTACGACGACTTCGCACACCACCCCACCGCCATCACCACGACGGTTGAGGGACTGCGTGCCAAAGTCGGCCAGGCACGCATTCTCGCCGTGCTGGAACCACGCTCCAACACCATGAAACTCGGCGTCATGAAAGCGGCCTTGTCCACCAGCCTCGCTACCGCCGATCAAGTGTATTGCCACAGCGCCGGGCTCGACTGGGATGCGGCTGAAGCACTGGCTCCGCTGGGCGACAAGGCGCGCGTGTTCGACAATCTGGACAAACTGGTCAGCCAGCTCGTCGCCAACGCCCGCAGCGGCGACCACGTACTGATGATGAGCAACGGTGGATTTGGCGGCATCCACACGAAGCTGCTCGACGCGCTGCATCACCACTATCACGAAGACATTGTGTTGACGCCCATGCACCGCTACGGAAGTTACGCCTGACATGTCCTGGCAATCCCTCCGTATCCGGGTCGACTCAAAAACCGCCGAGCCCCTGTCGGACGCACTGATGGAAGTCGGCGCGCTGTCGGTTGCCCTGGAAGACGCCGACGCCGGGACTGTCGACGAAACGCCGCTGTTTGGCGAGCCGGATTACCCAAGCGCGGAGCTGTGGCCGCACAGCATTGCGGTGGTGCTGCTCGCTGCGGACGCCGACGTGAGCGCAACGCTGATAGCAGCTGCGGCCTTGGCCGACGTGCCAGTCCCCACGCAGTACACGGTGGAGATCATTGCCGAACAGGACTGGGTGCGGCTGACGCAATCGCAATTCGACCCGATTCCGATTTCGCCGCGTTTGTGGATTGTCCCAACCTGGCATACCGCGCCCGATGCCGCCGCGATCAATCTCAAGCTCGACCCCGGCCTGGCGTTTGGTACCGGCAGCCACCCCACAACCCGGCTGTGCCTGCGCTGGCTCGACGACCATCTGCGCGGCGGCGAAACCCTGCTCGACTACGGCTGCGGCTCGGGCATCCTTGCCATTGCAGCGGCCAGGCTGGGTGCAATACGCGTCGACGGGGTAGATATTGATGCTCAAGCGGTCACAGCGTCGAACGACAACGCCGAGCTCAACGCCGTGCGCGCCCATTTCTGCCTTCCCGCAGCGCTGGCAGAAGGGCAATACGACGTGGTGGTGGCCAACATTCTGACCAATCCGCTCAAGGGCATGGCACCCCTGCTGGCAGGGCGCACTCGCGTGGGCGGACGGCTAGTGCTATCCGGCATCCTTGCCGAACAGGCCGACGACGTGATGGCGGTGTATCAGGAATGGTTCCGCTTCGACACCCCGCAAGCAGACGAAGGCTGGGTACGACTGGCAGGTACGCGGGCGTGAACTACCAGACCACCTGCCCCACCTGCGCCAGCGTTTTCCGGCTCAAGCCGGATCAGCTCGACGCGGCGGCAGGCTGGGCGCAATGCGGTGTGTGCGGCGCGCAGTTTGACACGCGGCTCACGCTGCTGCTGGAAGATGGTTCGCCGATTCCACCACCGCCTGAGCCGATCGTCGAGCCCACGCCTGAACTACCGCCGCCTGCGCCCGCTCCGAGTGCGTTCGACGCGCCCGCACTCGCGGATGAGCCTGCGGCGGTCGTTCCTGAACCTGAGTTAGCCGAACCGGCTGCCGACAGCCCGCCCGATCAACCGCTGCCAGACGAAACACCCGCCACCCCGCTGGTCGGCATCGCACGACGTGAACACGCCGACGAGCTGCCGTCGATCATTCTCATCGACCCCTACGCCGATCCGGATACCGAACCGGGTCCGCTGCCTGTCATCAGCACGACAAGCACTGCGCCCTACCCGCACACGCCTCTCATTGAAGTCACGCCCGCCGCTCATATCGAGTACGCCACCCCGCTGCCGGGCAGCGCGCGCATTCCCGCCAGCAGCCGCCGTCGCGTCAAGCCTTGGGTCTGGGGCACTGCCGGTGCGCTACTCACCGGGCTGTTACTGGCGCAGCTCAGCTGGTTTTTACGCGACACGCTGGTCAGCCGTTTCCCTGCGCTGCGCCCTGGCTTCGAGCAGGCGTGCAGCGTGCTAGGCTGCGCGCTGGCATTACCTCACGACGCCAGCCAGGTACGCATTCTCGGTTCCGATTTGCAGGCCGAACCCGGCAACGCCAAACAGCTGCGCCTCACGCTCACGCTTGCCAACCAGGCCGCCCATGCGCAGGCTTGGCCGGTGCTGGTGCTAACGCTCACCGACAACCGCGACCAGCCCCAAGCCCGCCGCAGCTTTGCCCCCAGTGAATACCTCTCTGATGCCAAGCGGATCGCCGCCGGTATGGCCGCAGCAACGGAGTATCCACTCACACTCACGCTCGCCACACGCGAACTCAAACTGGCGGGATATCGGCTCGAACTCACGTACTGACGATTGCCCGGCCACGCTGAAATCGGTATAGTCTGCCCTCCCGTTGCGGGAGAGTTGCGGCTTGTGTCCCGAGCCGCCGCCGAAGGCGCAATTCACCCGGAATCGCTCAGGCAAAAGGACTGCAACGGATAGAACACTCTGGAGAGCGCGGCGCTGCCTATCAAAACAGCGAACCGCCACCGAAGGGGCAGCGGCTTCACCCGGTTCAATCAGGCCGAAGCCGTAATCTCTCAGGTACCAAGGACAGAGGGGTGGAGCGCAACCGCGCCCCACCCTTTTATTTTTGGTACGCCCCATGTCAAATCCGAATCAAGCAACGCTCAAGCAAACCCCGCTCAACGCCACCCACCGCGAACTCGGTGCCAAAATGGTCGATTTCGGCGGCTGGGACATGCCGGTCAATTACGGCTCGCAGATCGAAGAACACCACGCCGTGCGCAGCGGTTGCGGCCTGTTCGACGTGTCGCACATGCTGCCGCTCGACATCAAGGGCGCCAACGTCCGCGCCTTCCTCAAGCGCCTCGTCGCCAACAACGTCGATAAATTGCAGGTTTCCGGCAAGGCGCTGTATTCGTGCATGTTGAACGAGACCGGCGGCGTGATCGACGATCTCATCATTTATTTCATGGACGAATCCTGGTTCCGCCTGGTGGTCAACGCGGGCACAGCAGAAAAAGACCTCGCCTGGATGGAAAAAATGAATGCTGAGTGGGGCATGAATCTCACACTCACCCCGCGCCGCGATCTGGCGATGGTGGCGATACAAGGCCCGAAAGCCACCGACGTGCTGAACAACGCGTTGCCGGGTGTGGACAGCATCACTGGCGCGCTCAAACCCTTCAACGCCGCAGCGATGGGCGAAATGTTCGTGGCACGCACCGGCTACACGGGCGAAGACGGGTTCGAAGTGATGATCCTCGCCAAGTCAGCGCCCATGTTCTGGCGCGCGTTGTTGGAAGCGGGCGGCCAGCCGATTGGTTTGGGCGCACGCGACACGCTGCGACTCGAAGCCGGGATGAATCTCTACGGCCAGGACATGGACGAAACCACCAACCCGCTCGAATCAGGGCTGGCGTGGACGGTCGATCTGAAAACCGAACGCGAGTTCGTCGGACGCAAAGCACTGGAATCCAGCGAACTGAACAAACAGATGGTCGGCCTCGTGTTGCTGGATAAAGGCGTGCTGCGCGGGCATCAAAAGGTGCATACGAAACACGGCGACGGCGAAATCACCTCCGGCACGTTCTCGCCGACCATGCAGCTGTCGATAGCCATGGCACGCATCCCGATGGGCATCGCGCCGGGTGAAGAAGTCGAAGTCGACATCCGCGACAAAAAATTGCGTGCGAAAGTGGTGAAATATCCGTTCGTGCGTAATGGAAAAGTTTTGATTTAAAAGCGAACCGCAGAGGCGCAGAGAACGCTGAGTTTCTAATGTTTTTCTCCGCGCACTCTGCGCCTCTGCGGTTCAAGAATTTATTTTGAGGAAACCAACATGAGCATTCCCGCCGATCTGAAATACACCCCCAGCCACGAATGGGTGCGCGTCGAAGCCGACGGCACACTGACCGTAGGCATTACCCACCACGCGCAGGATTTGCTGGGCGACATGGTGTTCATCGAGAATCCCGCTGTCGGTCGCGTGTTGAACAAAGGCGAAGAGTGCGCCGTGGTCGAATCGGTGAAAGCCGCATCGGACGTGTACGCCCCCGTTTCTGGCGAGGTCATTGAAGCGAACAGCGAGGTCGAATCGAGTCCCGAAGCCATCAACAAGGACGCTTACAGCGCGTGGATGTTCAAGCTGAAGCCCGCCAATGCCACCGATGTTGCAGCGCTGATGGATGCTGCGGCGTACCAGAAGCTGGTCGAATCGGAAGCCCACTGATCCCACCGCAGAGTTCGCGGAGGACGCAGAGTAAACCCTTAAACTCCGCGTCCTCCGTGTCCTCTGCGGTTAATTATTACTCCTGTTTTAGCCTGCCCTATGCCCTTTATCCCCCACACCCCCGAAGACGTCTCCGCCATGCTCGCCACCATCGGCACGGGCAGCATTGAAGACCTGTTCGACGAAATTCCGCCCGCGCTCAAAACCGGCAAGCTCACAGACGTGCCCGAAGGCGCGTCCGAGATGGCCGTCGCGCGGCTGATGCAGGAACGCGCGTCGGCTGACGGCTTCTGGTCGAACTTCATCGGTGCGGGGGTGTACGAGCACCACATCCCGGCGGCAATCTGGCAGATCACCACGCGCGGCGAGTTCTATTCCGCGTACACGCCGTATCAGGCCGAAGCCTCGCAGGGCACGCTGCAACTGATTTACGAATACCAGACCATGATGACTCGCCTGACCGGCCTCGACGTGTCGAATGCGTCTCTGTACGACGGCGCGTCAGCGCTAGCCGAAGCGGTGTTGATGGCGGTGCGGGCGCATAAAACCTCGCGTCGCGTGCTGGTGCCCAAAACCGTGCACCCGATTTACCGCAAGGTGGTGCTGACCACGGTGAAGAACCAGGGCATCGAACTGGTTGAACTCGATTACGACGCGGCGACCGGCCAAACCGTGCTGCCTGCCGATCCCGGCGCGTTTGCCGGGCTGGTGATTCCGCAACCCAACTTCTTCGGCGTGCTGGAAGACGTGCACGCGCTGACCGACTGGGCGCACGCCCACGGCGCGCTCGCCATCGCGCTGGTCAACCCCACCACGCTCGCGGTGCTGGAAGCGCCGGGCAAGTGGGGCATGAAGGGAGCCGACATCGCCGTCGGCGAAGGCCAACCGCTCGGCGCACCCATGGCCTCCGGCGGCCCCTACTTCGGCTTCATGTGCTGCCGTCAGGATTTCGTGCGGCAAATGCCAGGGCGCATCGTCGGACGCACCGTCGATCTCGACGGCAAGCCCGGCTTCTCGCTCACCCTCCAAGCGCGCGAACAACACATCCGCCGCTCCAAAGCCACCTCCAACATCTGCACCAACCAAGGCCTCGTCGTCACCGCCGCCACGCAATACATGGCGCTGCTGGGGCCTGCCGGGCTGGCGAAAGTCGCGTCCGCCTCGCACGCCAACACCACGCTGCTTGCCGACAAACTAGCAACGATTCCGGGCGTGGCAAAAGCCTTCACCAGCCCGTTCTTCCACGAAGTCGTGCTGAAGCTGAATGACAATGCCAAAGACGTGCTGCGCGCCCTGCGCGCCCAGAACATCCTCGGCGGGCTGGATATTTCCGGCGACTACACCGAACTAGGCAACGCCATCCTCGTGTGCGCCACCGAAACCAAAACCGCCACCGACCTCGACCATTACGCGCAACACATGGAGCGCATCCTGTCGAAGCGGCGCGAAGCGCCACCGTGTGCGTATAAAAGCTAATTGGCTGCTGGGGGAATCATGGATAAAACACGTGCCCTTGAAATCATTGACTCACTAGCCGCAGGAATTGACCCTTTTTCGGGAGAGATACTCCCTGAGAACAGCACGCTCCAACATCCAGACGTGGTGCGAGCGTTGTTCACCGCAAAATTTGCGCTCCAGGTCACGCGCAAGGCTCAAAAACAGCCAGCCCCTAAAGACCCAAATCTGCCAACTCACGCAGGCAATTCTTGGTCGGAAGAGGAAGATCGACAGCTGGTATCGGCGTTTGAGTCCGGTAACGCAGTGAAAGAACTCGCGTTAAAGCATCAGCGCACTGATGGCGCTATTCGATCTCGCCTAATCAAACTCGGTAAGCTGGAACTCCCTTACAAATGAGCCCAGAATGAGCCCAGCACGAGTAGGGCGCAATCAATATTGCGCCGCATGTAAACCATCCGGTGCAATGCGCGTAGTTTATTGCACCCTACCAAACTGATTTAACGGATATAGCATGAGCGACACCCCACGCGACAAGCAATTCTACGAACTGGCCGACGCGCATATCGCGCTCGCCAACACCCGCATGGGTGAGGTGAAACCGGCCAAGGTGAGCGCGACACTGCTGTTTGCGGCGGCGCGCTTCAATGCCTTCGTGATGTCGGCGAGCGCGGAAAACAAGGCGCAAATGCTGCTGGAAAAAGAAGCAGCGATTGCGTACTTCATGCAGGAATATGAAACCTACCTGCGTGAAAATATTGACGAGCATCTGAAGCGGTACGATAACTGAGCGGTCTCCGTTCAATTTCTTAAACGATCAAAGGAGAAACATCATGGCAGTCACTCTCGGCGGCAACCCTATCGACGTATCCGGCAGCTTCCCCAAGGTCGGCGATACGGCACCTGATTTCAAGCTAGTCAACAAAGACCTGGCGGATATTTCGCTCGCCGACTTTGCGGGCAAGAAAAAAATCCTCAACATCGTGCCGAGCCTCGACACCGGGGTGTGTGCGATATCAACCAAACGCTTCAACGACGCGGCCAGCGACAAGGTGGCGGTGATTGTGGTGTCGGCAGATTTGCCGTTTGCGCAAAACCGTTTTTGCAGCGCTGAAGCCCCGAAC
>JBEBIA010000028.1:0-21132 GCA_040080645.1 Thiobacillus sp. | reverse complement strand
CACCGCATTCAACTCGCTACTGAGCCCGTTCGACGCCGCAGGTTTTCATTTCAACAAGCCTTTTCTGGACAAGGAAATCTTCTGGCAAGGCACACTCGGTGGCAAAGCCGCGCGGCTGCTCTACAACAAATTCCCCTTCGCCCGCCTGCACGGTCTGCTCGTGCCCGAACCCGAGCGCCAATGGCCACAAATGCTCACCCCTGAACTGCACGGCTGGGCGTGGGAATGCTGCGCCACTGCCAATCTGCCCGGCCTGTGCCTCGGCTACAACAGCATGGGCGCGGGCGCATCGGTCAACCATCTGCATTTTCAGAGCTTCGTTCACGCGGGCCTGCCTATCCAGCACCCGCGTTTCATTCACAACGGCGGCGACGAAGCCTATCCACTGCCATGCCTGCGTTTCGACGATGCGCGAGCCGCCTGGATGCAGCTTGACGCATTTCATCAACACAACCAGCCCTATAACCTTGTGTACAAGCGCAACGCACTGTATGTCATCGCCCGCGTGCCGCAGGACAACACCCGGCTCAGCCCCGCCTGCAAGGGCTACGGCTGGAGCGAGATGGCCGGGGTGTTCAACCTGTTCAACCGCGAACGCTACGACACGCTGAACGCCGAACGCTTGACCGCTGAACTCGCCAGCTTCGCTGGCTGAATTCAACACCGATCCCGCCCGCGCTCAGGTGCGCCGATATAATCCCGCTATTTGCATGGCGCTTTTCCGTTCACACTTATCCTCCAACCGCCCGTCTGGCCTCACGGGGGCGGCCGACGCGCTGTATCTCGCCGAGCGCGCGCGCCAGGCCGCGCCGCTGCTGGTGGTGTGCGCCAGCGCCTGGGATGCGCAGCGCCTGACCGAGGAGCTGCGTTGGTTTGATCCCGGGCTGCGGGTGTGCGTTTTTCCCGACTGGGAAACCCTGCCTTACGACACGTTTTCGCCGCATCCGGATTTGATTTCCGAGCGGCTGGCGACGCTGTATCAAATCTCGCGCGGCGAATTTGACATTGCGGTGGTCGCGCTTGCGACTGCGCTGGTGCGGCTGGCACCACCGGCGTTTCTCGCGGCGCATACGTTTTTTCTCAAGCAGAAAGACACGCTCGACGAAGCCGCGTTTCGCGCGCAAATGGCGCTCGGCGGTTACACGCATGTGAATCAAGTTTACGCACCGGGCGAGTTTTCGGTGCGCGGCGGCCTGATTGATCTGTTCCCCATGGGCAGCGCGCTGCCCTACCGCATCGACTTGTTCGACAACGAAATCGAAACCCTGCGCGCCTTCGATGTCGATACCCAGCGCAGTATTTATCCGGTGAACGCAGTGCGGCTGCTGCCCGCGCGCGAGTTTCCGCTGGATGAAACCGGCGTCACGCGCTTCCGGCAAAATTTCCGCGAGCGCTTCGAAGGCGATCCGTCGAAATGCAAACTCTACAAAGACGTGAGCAACAAGCTCGCGCCGGCGGGAATCGAGTATTACCTGCCGCTGTTTTTCGAACAAACGGCGACGCTGTTCGACTACCTGCCCGCCCACACCACCTTCGTCGCCCATGGCGCGCTCGATGCCGCCGGGCAGGCGTTTTGGACGGATGCGCAAAGCCGCCACCGTCTGCTGTCGGGCGACAAGGATCGGCCGCTGCTGCCGCCCGCCGAGCTGTTTTTACCGACCGATGCGTTTTTCAGCCTCGCCAAAGCGTATCACCGACTCGATCTTGCGCAGAGCGGCGACGGTCTGGCCAAACCGGTGCCGCCGGTTTCGGTCGACCGCCGTGAAGCGCAGCCGGTCGCCAAGTTGCAAAGTTTTATCGACGGTTTTGTCGGCAAAGTGCTGATCGTCGCGCCTTCTGCGGGACGTCGCGAAACCCTGCATGAATATCTGGCCGAGCACGGCCTCGCTGCGGCGCTGTGCGCGGACTGGACAGATTGCCTGGCGAGCGGCGAACGCATCCTGCTGACGCACGGCCCGCTCGCCGAAGGCTTCGTCACCGCCGACGGCTCGCTCGCCATCATCACCGAAACCGAGCTATACGCGATTCCGCCGAAAACCCGTCGCGCCCGCGAAGCGCGTGCGACGCAGATCGACAACCTGCTGCGCGATCTCTCCGAACTCAAGCCGGGCGACCCGGTGGTACACGCGCAATACGGCGTCGGCCAGTATCTCGGCCTCGTCAACATGGATCTCGGCGACGGCGACACCGAGTTTCTGCATCTGGAATACGCCAAAGGCGACAAGCTCTACGTGCCGGTCGCCAACCTGCACCTGATTTCGCGTTACAGCGGCGCGGGCGAAGGCGCTGCCCCGCTGCATCAGCTCGGCACCGACCGCTGGGAAAAAGCCCGCCGCCGTGCCATGCAAGCGGCGCGCGACACCGCCGCCGAACTGTTGAATTTATATGCGCTGCGCGCCGCGCGCGAAGGCCACGCCTTCCAGTTTTCGCCGCACGATTACGAAGCCTTCGCCGAAGGTTTCGGCTACGAAGAAACCCCCGACCAGGCCGCCGCCATCGCTGCCGTGATGGCCGACATGCAATCGGGCAAGCCAATGGACAGGCTGGTGTGCGGCGACGTCGGCTTCGGCAAAACCGAGGTCGCGCTGCGCGCCGCCTTCATGGCGGTGATGGGCGGCTATCAGGTGGCGGTGCTGGTGCCAACCACGCTGCTGGCCGAGCAGCATTTCCAGAATTTTTCCGACCGCTTTTCGGCGTGGCCGATCAAACTCGCCGAGTTGTCGCGCTTCCGCACGCCGAAGGAGCAGGCCGAGGCCTTGCAGGCGCTCGCGGACGGCAAGCTCGACATCGTCATCGGCACCCACCGGCTGATTCAAAAAGACGTGAAATTTGCACGCCTGGGTCTGGTGATCCTCGACGAGGAACACCGTTTCGGCGTGCGGCAAAAAGAGCAGCTGAAAGCGCTGCGTGCCGAGGTCGATGTGCTCACGCTGACCGCGACACCGATTCCGCGCACGCTCGCCATGTCGCTCGAAGGCATCCGCGATTTCTCGGTAATCGCCACCGCGCCGCAAAAACGCCTGGCGATCAAAACCTTCGTCCAGCCCTTCTCCGGTGGCCTGATCCGCGAGGCAGTGCTGCGCGAATTGAAGCGCGGTGGCCAGGTGTACTTCCTGCACAACGAAGTCAGCACGATTGAAAACATGCGCGAAACGCTGGAAAAATTGCTGCCCGAAGCCCGTATCCGCGTCGGCCACGGCCAGATGGGCGAGCGCGAGCTGGAACAGGTCATCCGCGATTTTTACCAGCAGCGCTACGACGTATTGCTGTGCACCACCATCATCGAAACCGGCATCGACATCCCGACCGCCAACACTATTCTGATTAACCGCGCCGATAAATTCGGCCTCGCGCAGCTGCATCAGTTACGTGGCCGCGTCGGGCGTTCACACCATCAAGCGTTCGCCTACCTGCTGGTGGAAGAAGACCGCACGCTCACCGCGCAGGCGAAAAAACGCCTCGAAGCCATCCAGCTGATGGAAGAACTCGGCTCCGGCTTCCACCTGGCGATGCAGGACATGGAAATTCGCGGCATGGGCGAAGTGCTGGGCGACAAGCAAAGCGGCGACATTCTCGAAGTTGGCTTCTCGCTTTACAACGACATGCTCACCAGCGCCGTCGCCAGCCTCAAGGCAGGCAAAGAACCCGACATGAGCCAGCCGCTCGGCGTGGTGTCGGAAATCAATCTGCATCTGCCCGCGTTGCTGCCGACCGACTATTGCCCCGATGTACACGAGCGGCTGGTGCTGTACAAACGCCTGGCCAGCTGCAACGCCCCGGATGATCTGACCCTGATGCAGGAAGAACTGACGGATCGCTTTGGCGAGCTGCCCGACACCGCGCGCGCGCTGCTCGCCGTGCACCGCCTGCGTATGACAACGCGCCCCTACGGCATCGTCAAACTCGACGTATCCGGCGAGGGCATGAGCGTGCAGTTCGCGCCCAATCCGCCGATTGATCCGGTCAGGATCATTGCGCTGATTCAGGGCAAGGCAGGCTACAAACTGGCGGGGCCGGATCGGCTGAAACTGAATACGCCGCTGCCGGATATGGCGCGACGCGTGGGCGCGGTGACGGCGTTTCTGGCGGCGTTGGGGGAACCGGTGGTATGTGCCAAATGAATCCGGATACTGAGCCTCTACGCGTGAAACATGCATATTCCAGTGAATTCCGCCACCCGTTCCAATTCAAACCCGCCACTGATTCCAGTCATACCGCCATATGAAACAACTGCTTCATCTAGCCGTCGAATGTCTCATGGCTGCCAAGGAGCGGTCGGTCGAGCTGGCCGACCTGGACGGCAGCAGGTCGGCCGAAGCGGACTGTTATGGGGGCAATAGTGACAGTCTGATTTTCTGGCCAAAGTTGACGTTCAAAGATAAGCACGGGGGTCGGTCTGTACTGACGGGGAAATGTTGTTTTAAAAGACCTAGCCCCGATGCGATGCAAAACCAGCCTGATTACTGGTTAGTACCCCAGTAGCTTAAGTAAAGTATCGATCGATGGTTCATTTGCACGGCCGGCCTCAAGACACTCGGGCCCGAAATGTGCCGCATAGTTCTGGCGCATGGTGGGATCGTCGTTGACGTAGGGGGCCAGATGCTTTTTCAATGCCTTAGCTTCGCCAACCGGGTTTTTCCCTAAGAGCCGCAGCATTACGGCATCGAAGCAAGGCTCTGACGCCAGAACCCTGATTTTCTTGGCTTTCGCCTGCTTGTCCACAGCCGCTGTCCAGTCCGTATCAGTGTCCAGCATCGCGGCGACTGAGTCGTAAGCCGTGTTGGCGATCTGTCGGATTGTCCAGTCGATCACATGCTTCGCCCCCTTGCCGTGAGCGTTCTTGACCGTTACAGACAGACCACAACCACGTGGAGCATACAACTGCTTTACATGATTAAGGAACGCCTCTTCGTGGTAGCCCTCGCCCACAATCAGCAAGGTACGCTGCGCTTTCCAGATTGCCATGCTGGGTTAGTCAAAAACCGGCACAGCGCCGTAAGCACCCGCCATATATTTGGCGTAAAAATTATCGTCGTTGCGTATACCTTCCACCGCATCCATGCGGCTTGCCGTGCTCTCGCAATCTACATTCTTCTGCACCAGCACCACCTGCGATTTGTGGATGAGATTCAGCACCTCAATGGCGTGGCAGGTAAATACAAGCTGTGCCTGATGGGGATTCGTGGCCGGATTCGCAAACAGATCAAGAATCGGTTCCAGCATATGCGGATGCAGGTCGTTCTCGAATTCGTCGATGAGCGCTAGGCCGCCGATATCCAGAGTCTCCAGCAGTCGTGCCAGTAAAACGAAAGCCCCTTGGGTGCCGCTAGATTCCAGAGCGAAGGGCAGATGAAATTCCGTACCGCGGCTCCGGTGTATGCCTAAAGGCAACCATACTTTTTGCGGAGGTTTGTCTGGTTGCTGTGCGTTAGGAACCACTATTTCCTGCAAGTCAATGCCACTCAGCCCCAAGTCCCAGGATGACAACAATGTATCCATGTGCTTGCGTTGCTCGGGGTGTGAAAAGAAATACTGCGCAGCCACCTGAACAGCCAGATCGCCCATAGGAATACGGCCAAGCACATTCACATTGGTAACGACATAGGCCGCCGCCATTCGCGTGGCCAGCGACACCCCAAACTGCGCAGCCCATGCGATCAGTGACACATTCGGACGCACTCTACGTGCTTCCTGCGCCGGCAAACCAAAATCCTGCTGCTTCACTACATAGGATTTTGATCCTGCATCCCAGTCCCGAACGAAGACATAGCCGAAACGCTCGCGTTTTTGATAGAGCGCCTCATGCAATACACGTTCGGGCGTGCAGCGCAAAACATAGCGCCAAAGCTTGCCGTCAAAATCCACTGTCGCTTCGAACTCGCTAGGCTCATTTGAAGCAGAAAAGTGAGGCGTAACCGGGATGCTGGCTTCAGGAGGCTGCTGGAAAGACTGACTGATAAACCAAGCAATGAAAGCCACTGGCTTTAGCAAGGCTGTCTTGCCGCTGCCATTGGGGCCGATTACAGCCATCAGCTTGGATACACGCTCGCCTGTCTCGGCCTCGGTCATCCAGTCAGTCAAGACCGTTTTGCGGCCGATGGTCAGATCAACCTCGGTCTGCTCACGGAACGACTGGAAATTGGAGAAAGCGTAATTGTGGAGCACCAAAAACCTCAATTAAATATAAATATCAACAAACAATTGTTGATAATATTGTTTAATTTGAAAAAAACAAGCTTTTTTCCGAACCGCGCATCCTTACTTTTTTTACAAGCGCGACGAAATCTTGCAGAACAATATTCACCGTTCGTACAAATCGACCCTCGTGTATATCTATTAAGGACGTCAGCTTCGCCCGCAAAACAGACTGCCACTATCGCCCCCATGACAGTCCGCTCAGGCCGACCTGCTGCCGTCCAGCTCGAACGGTCGCTCCTTGGCAACCATGAGACATTCGACGGCTAGATGAAGCGGTTGTTTCATTTGGCGAATTTTGACTGGAATCGGTGACGGGCTTGAATTGGAATGGCTGGCCGTTTTAGAGTGGAATACGCGTGAAATAGCGGGTGTCGATAACCAACATGCCATCTAAACTCCGCTGCACCTGGTGCGGCACCGATCCACTCTACTGCGCCTACCACGACGAGGAATGGGGCGTGCCCCTGCACGACGAGCGCGCGCTGTTCGAATTTCTGACGCTGGAAGGCGCGCAAGCGGGACTATCGTGGCTAACGATTCTGAAAAAACGCGCGGGGTATCGGCGTGCATTTGATGACTTTGAAGTGGAACGCATCGCGCGCTATACCGAAGCGGACGTGGCGCGCTTGATGGCAGACACCGGTATCGTGCGCAACCGCCTGAAAATTGAATCGACGATCACCAACGCACGCGCGACACTCGCGCTGCGCGAAACCGTCGGCGGGTTGGACGCGTATTTCTGGGGATTTGTGGACGGGCACCCTATCGACCACGCCAGAAAGGATATGGGCGAAGTCCCTTCCAGCACCTTGCTATCCGACACGATCAGCAAAGATTTGAAAAAGCGCGGGTTCAAGTTTGTTGGCTCCACGATCGTGTACGCCCACATGCAGGCCACCGGCATGGTCAACGACCATACGGTGGAATGTTTTCGTTATCGCGAATTGGCAGCGGCTGCGCGCCAGGCCTGACTAGCGCGCGGGCACCTCGCCCGGCGCGACCACTTTGCCCGCTCCCAGGCTCAATTTGCTCCCCACCTGTTTGTCTTTGGCCGTGTGCTGCGTGGGGGCTGCGACACTGATCCGCCCGGCTCCCAGGCCGTATTGAAGCAGCCCTTCGCGCATGGCCTGACCGCGCGCTTGCGCGAGCTGTTTGAGCGCGGCGTCGTCGATCACGGTTTTTTGCGTGAGTTGTTCAAGCAGTTCGGTATGCAGGGCCGAGACAACACCGGGGTCACGGGTTTTGAAGCGGCGCGCCAGGCGTTCGACGGTTTCATTGTCTGTCACCGCGCTTGTGAGATTTTTTTCCTTGAAGCGGGCGCGCAGGGTTTGATAGTCGGCTTTACCGGCACGCTCGACGTATTGGTCTTCCAGCCAGGTCTGAACCTTGTACACGTTGACGTCCACCGGGCCGGGCGCTTCATTCGGCGCGAGTTTGATGCCTGCTACACGGGCGGCTTCGCTGCGCACGGCGAGTTCTTGCAGGGCGCGGCGATCTGCTTCGGGGTCAAACCCGGGTTCGAGTGTGAGCGTGAGCACAGGACGTTTGCTCAAGGCGTCGGCGAGGGTTTTGAGTTTTTCCTGTTCGGGTGGCAGCAGCTGGGCGCTGCCGGGGTCGAATGTCACGGCTTCCATTTTGTCTGAACCCGCGCCGAGCAGTTTACCGAGTGCGCGGAACGGCGCGGTGACCAGCTTGGTGAGCACGTTGACGATCGCTTTCCAGACGATGCGGCCATAGCTGAATTGCGGATCGTCGAGGCTGCCGGAGATGGGCAGATCGAGGTCGATGATGCCATTGCTGTCTTCCAGCAGGGCAATCGCCAGATCCAACGGCAGCTTCATCGCATCAGGGCTATCCACGCGCTCGCCGAGCTTCAGTTTGTTGAGGATGAATTTATTTTCGCCGGCGAGCTGGCGCTGTTTGATCTTGTATTCGAGATCGACCGACAGCTTGCCGGAGTCAATACGCCGCCCGGCAAACTTGCCGGAATACGGCGTCATGTTGGCCATTTCGAGGTTGCGAAAAATCACCTTCAAGTCGGTGAATTCGGTGGCTTGAAACGGCTGCACCGACCCACGCACGCGCGCTGAGCCGAATTCATCGACTTTGCCATCCAGCTCGACCTGCGCGGTGGTCGCAGAGTCGCTCGACAAGCCAGTGATCACGCCTGACAAGCCATGCATACGCGTGCCGAATTGCGGTGTAAGCGAGAGATCGGCGAATTCGGCGTTGGCGTCCACAATGCGGAGCCGTGCGATGGCGAGCGGAAACGCGGGTTCGGCGGCGGGCTGGGCCACTGCGGGTGGAGGGGTTTCAGCCTGAACAGGGGACGTGCGCACCATGCGTTTGAAGTTGAGTGTTTTGTCTTCAAAAATGATGAGCTTGCCGAAGGGATTCTGCGCCACCAACTCGGCCATGTGCAGACGCTTGGGCGCGAGCGAAAACTCAAGGCTGTCTGACGCGAGTTTTTTCCAACCAAGAAAAGCCTCGTCGGTTTCTTCTTCGGTGATGGCGAGATCGTCCACCGAAAAGCCGCCGTCGTAATCGAGCTTCAGACCCGATTTGGCCTGCGAAAACACCAGCTTGCCGCGCGACGATAGCGCCCCCGAACGCAGCCGGAGTTTGGCGAACTGGTTGACATAGGGCGCAAACGGATTGAGCCGCAAACCGGCGAGTTTGAGGTCAAGCTTGCCCGACGCGCTGCCGGGGGTGACCGCGCCGTTGGCATCAAAGCGCCCGCCCTGCTTGAATGCAAAACCCGCCTTCAGCGGCACGGCCAGCTGCATGTCGAGACTCAGGTTGCTCAGCGTGACAAAACCCTGCGCCAGATCAAGCTGCACGGGCGAGGAGAGCGACTGATCGGTGATGCCTACCTCGATGCCATCGAGGCTCAGGCGTGCAAGCTTCAGATTCAATGCGGGTGAGGTATCCGGGCGAGCGGTCGTCACGGTCGGCGCTGTGGCAGTTTTTTTGAGAATAGTCGCCCAGTTGAGCTGCTTGTTTTTATCCAGCATGACGCGGGTTTTGAGGCCACTCAATTCAATGGCATCGATGCTGAGCTGCTTGTCGGACAGAGTCAGTCCGGCATTCACCAGCGCGGTGCGCGCGAGGCTCGCCACGGTTTGCGTGCCCGATCTCACCTGCACCAATCCCAGCGTGGCATGGATCGGACTGATGGCGATTGCCGGGATTGCACTCAGCTCGCCCTGCAATGCCGCATCGAGGTTAAAACCTTCCGCCGTGACGCTGAGCGGGGTTGCAAACCCGCGATCCGTTAACTGCACCGACCAGTCGACCAGCTTGATTTCGCGCACGCCTATTTTCCAGTGCGCATCGGACGATGCTGAAGCGGGTGCGGTGGCTTGGGCGGGGGTTTCGGGCGCGGGCGCGGCATCGCTGGAGAACAACGTTTGCCAGTCGAGTGTGCCATTTGCTGCACGCGTAGCGGTAAGGTTCGCACCTGCCAAACGCACGCTGGCCACGCTGAGCTGGTGTTTGGACAAATCCATTTCGGCATTACTCAGCCGCGCTTCTTTCAGCGCCAGTACAGGCTGGCCGCCACCCTGAGGTGCCAACGCGAGGTCTTGCAGCAGCAGGTTCGCGCCCTGGATGTGCAACCAAGGCGCATCGTCTCCGCCCTTGTTACGCACCATGGCAAACCGGTAACGCAGCCCTGCGCCAAGCGTACCCGAGGGCAGATCAAAATTGCGCGGGCTTTTGATCGCGCGCAGCAGGTTGGCTAGCCGCACACCCTCCAGCCCCAGCTCGCCTTGCGACGCCACCGGGTTCAGACCCACGTCGCCCTTCCATTTGAGCGTGCCGCCCTGCTCCGGCAACTTGGCGGCAATCAGGTAATCGCCACGATCCTCGGGCAGCGTCGACAGGCCGTCGAGCTCAATCCCCAAGGGGGACAACGCGAGCGTAAACGGCTTGCCCGGACGGTTGGCATCGCGATAGCGCAGATCGCCCCCGCTGATTTTGAGGTGTTCAATCAACACCCGCGCAAGACTGTCGGAAGGGGGCTCTTTATCTTCATTGAGTTTGGCCAGCAAGGCCGACCAGTTGGCCTTTCCGCCCGGCTGGATACTGTAGTTTGCCTGCGGACGATCCAGCTGGATGTCCTGTATCCGCCAGGCCCAGCGCAAGAGTCCGGTGGTGTCCACATTCACATACAGTCGATCGAATGCGGCCAGCGGCGCGCCATTTTTCTCGGCCAGTTTGAGGCCGCTCACTGTCGCTTCTAGTGTGAGTGGATTAAAGCTGACCTGCTGTGCCGACAGTCGACTGGCCAGCTTGTTTTCACCCACCCAGGGCAG
The DNA here is from genome assembly GCA_040080645.1 of Thiobacillus sp. Classification (GTDB taxonomy): domain Bacteria; phylum Pseudomonadota; class Gammaproteobacteria; order Burkholderiales; family Thiobacillaceae; genus Thiobacillus. The sequence continues at coordinate 10,618 of JBEBIA010000028.1, read as the reverse complement.
GAGCTTTTGCGCCAGCGGGTTGACGAGGAAAAACCCGAATACCAGATAGAACGCGAACAGCCCGGCAGCCACCAAAAACGGCAGGCTCAACGCAATTTTGGCAAGACGACTCAACATCTCATGTCCCTGGCTATCCCTGACATCCAGTTCGCGTTACAGCGGCTCAAGTGTTTTGCGCCTGCGCCGCCTGCACCTCTCGGATCAGCTTAAATAATTCGCGAAACGCTTTCGGTGGCTTGCTGCGCGCGGCTTCGTCACGCGCATTGCGAATCAGTTGCCGCAAATGGGTCGCGTCGGCCTCGGGGTGCGCATTGAGAAACAGGGTCAGCGCCTCGTTGTCAGCCATGAGTTTGTCGCGCCATTTTTCGGCCTGGTGCAGCTTGAGATTTTCAGCCGCCGATACGCCGTTGAACACGTCGAGCTGGGCTTGAATGGGCGCGGGGTCGATGCTGCGCATCAGCTTGCCGATATATTGCTTCTGCCGCCGCAACGCGCCGTTTTGGGTAATTTTTCGGCAGTCGGCGACTGCTGTGCGCAAGTCTTCGGGTAGCTCAATGCGCTTGAATTGCGCAGCGGGCAGCTTGACCAGTTCTTCGCCCAGCGCCTGCAAGGCTTCGACTTCACGTTTGACCTGGCTTTTACTGGGGCCGCTGTAGACCTCGTCAGGGTCGAATTCCAGTTCGGCATCGGGGTCGATCAGGCGCACGGTGGGGCTTTCGGTTGCTGTTATGATCGTCATTGTAGTTTCTGGCTTATCAAAACGTACCCGCGTTTCCCCCTTTTTTAACGATTCATTGTCCCCGCCGATATGTCCCGCTCCCAATTCAGCTACACCCGCGACCAGCTCATCAGCCTGTCGCAAACCGTGATCGACCACGCCATGAAAAACGGCGCGACCGCTGCCGACACCGAAATGTCTGAAGGCATCGGGCAAAACGTCTCGGTACGTCAGGGGGAAATCGAAACCATCGAATACAACAAGGACAAAGGTGCGGGCGTGACGGTCTACGTCGGCCAGCGGCGCGGCCACGCCTCGACCTCGGACTTATCGGAAGCCGCGCTGAAAAGTGCTGTCGACAAGGCGCTCACCATTGCCCGCTACACCGCCGAAGACGATTGCGCCGGGCTGCCTGACACCGACCGCCTCGCCACCGAGTCGCCCGACCTCGACCTCTATCACCCCTGGACGCTGACGGTGGAAGAGGCCGCCGAACGTGCCCGCACCTGCGAAGCCACAGCGCTGGCCGTCGACAAGCGGCTGACCAACTCCGAAGGCGCGGGGGTCTCCACCCACACCTCGCATTTCATTTTTGCCAACAGCCTCGGCTTCTGCAACGGCTACGCCGGTTCGCGCCACGGCATCTCGGTCGCGGTCATCGGCGAAGATGCAGGCGGAATGCAGCGCGATTACTGGTACAGCAGTGCGCGCAACGGCAACGACCTCGACGCACCTGAGACGGTGGGGCGCATCGCCGGAGAACGCACTGTGCGGCGGTTGAATGGTCGCAAACTCGACACCCGCACCTGCCCGGTCGTGTTCGAAGCGCAACTCGCCACTGGGCTGATCGGCAATTACGTCGCCGCAGTCTCGGGCGGCAGCCTGTATCGCCAATCGTCCTTCCTGCTCGACAGCCTCGGCAAAACCGTCTTCGCGCCGCATGTTCAGATCCGCGAACTGCCGCTACTGCGTGGTGGATTTGGCAGCGCGCCGTTCGACTCGGAAGGCGTCGCCTGCCGGGAGCGAGACATCGTGAAAAACGGCACAGTCGAAGGCTATTTCCTGTCCACCTACTCCGCCAAAAAACTCGGCATGACGACGACGGGCAACGCGGGTGGCAGCCACAACCTCATCGTCTCGCACGGCGACCTCGATCTTGCCGGCCTGCTGCGTGAGATGGGCACCGGACTCCTGGTCACCGAGTTGCTCGGTCACGGTGCCAACATGGTCACCGGCGATTATTCACGCGGCGCGGCGGGCTTCTGGGTGGAGAACGGCGAGATTCAATATCCCGTCGAAGAAATCACCATCGCGGGCAATCTGGCCGACATGTTCAAAGGCATTGTCGCGATCGGCAACGATGTCGAACGACGCGGCAGCAAACAGGTCGGGTCGATCCTGATCGACCGGATGACGGTAGCGGGAAACTAGACAAAACCCGCCGCTATTTGACAGAAATCTTCTGGATGGCTTCCTGAATCTCGGCGATCGCACGCTCGATTTCATCATCAGTGACGGCGGGGGTGTTGTGCAAAGGATGATGGGCATTGATCTGCGTGGTGACACCGCCATCCGGTAGCGCCAGCGTGGAAATTGCATCTTTGCTGGGCAGGCGGGCTTCGCCCCAGGTCATGGCGACGAGGCTGAGGTTATCACCGTGTTCACCGCCGCGAAACTCGGCGTGATCCATGAGATGACGCACAGCGTCTTCCAGCGAGTAGGCATGGAGGATCGCGGAAACTTCCGGGATATTGACTGAACCCCATATCCCATCGGTACACAACAGCAGCGTATCCGCGTCGGCCAGCGGAATCGGTGCGCAGCATTCCACCTCGGGAATCATGTAACCGCCCAGGCAGTTGGCAACCTTATTGCGGTCGGGATGCACTCCCGCTTCTTCTTCAGAGATGATGCCGTCGCGCACGAGTTGTGCCACCGCAGTGTGATCTTCGGTGCGTGCGATCAGATTGCCGTCGCTGAACACATATAAACGCGAATCGCCGACATGCGCCCAGTAGGCAGTACTATCCTGAATCAGCGCCGCCACGCAGGTGGTGTGAGGAATTTCAAGCAGATCATTTTCGACGGCGTAATCATTGATCGCGTAGTGCGCACGCGTGGTGGCGTCGGCAAGAAACGCCAGCGGATCACCAAGGCGCGGCTTGGCCAATTGCTGGAATTGCTCGGTGAGCGTCTGCACCGCAATCTGTGCGGCGATCTCACCATGCATATGCCCACCCATCCCATCGGCAACCACCATTAACAAGGCATCCCGGCTATAGGAATAGGCCACGCGATCCTGATTGTTTTTGCGCCCGCCCTGTCGGGATGCTTGGTAGATCGTAAATTTCATGGCGGCAGTTTAAAACAATTCGCGCCCCAGTGAGCGCTTGAGGGTGGAGAGCAATGAGCGGCGTGGCGGTTCCATGGCGCTGCGATCAAGCAACACTTTTTGCAGGCTGTACACGCTTTGCGGCCGTTCCATGTAATTGAGCTTAAGGCACTGGTCAATAATCTCCAGCAGCTGATCGGAATACAGACCATGCCAGGTGGCTTTCGCCGAAGCGAGCTTATCGTTGAGCAGCCGGGCATCAGCGGCCTGCGGCGGGAAGCCGGCCAGGCATGCGTACAGACTCGCGCCCACGCTGTAGACATCCGTCCAGGGCCCCAGCCGCTCGCGGTTGTGATACTGCTCAGGCGCGGCAAAACCGGGGGTGTACATGGGTTGCAGTTTGGTTTCATCCTGCGTCAGCGTTTGCCGGGCAGCACCGAAATCGATCAGCACTGGCGAGCCGTCCAGGCGGATATACAAATTCGACGGCTTGATATCCAGATGCAGCAGCTTGTGGGTATGCACTTCGCGCAGGCCGGTCATCAGCTGGGCAAATACGCGGCGGATGAAACTTTCGCGAATATTGCCGCGATTGGCCTGAATATGCTGTTGCAGCGTTTTACCGCGCTCAAAGCGCATCACCATGTAGACGGTGTCGTTGGCGCGAAAAAAATTGGTCACGCGAATCACGTTGGGATGTTCGATTCGCGCCAGCGCCCGGCCTTCTTCGAAAAAACACTTCATGCCGTGACGGAAAATATTATTGTTTTCAGTCGAACTGGCATGCACGATGAGCGAGCCTTCGGTGCGCAACACCAAGGCACCGGGCAGGTATTCCTTGATCGCAACCGCCTGATTGCCGCCGTCGCGCGCCAAGTACACCATGCTGAAACCGCCACCGCCAATCTTGCGGACAATGGTGTATTCATTTAGCCGGTAGCCGTTGGGCAAAGCCTGGTTGGGTTGAGTCGCCATAGTCGAACGTCTATTATCTTTGCCTGTCCCGGCGCTGTGCCGGTTACCACTTAACCCACATGAACCCACACCCATGACCGCCAGCATGACCGGGTTTGCCGCCCGCACGCTTCACTTGCCCTACGCCAGCATCACGCTTGATCTGCGAAGCGTCAACCAGCGTTACCTTGAATTACATTTCCGGCTGGCCGACGAAGTCCGCGCACTAGAGCCGCAAATACGCGATCTCATCAGCCAGCGCTTGGTTCGGGGCAAGGTCGAATGTCGCATCGGTATTGTCCCAGCCAGCACCGCCACGCAGGATAACGGCTTGAATCCCGCGATTCTTGAGCAGCTGGCAGGCTGGCAGGCGCGGATTCATGCCCGCCTGCCTGACTGTCCACCGCTCACCAGTGGTGAAATTCTGCGCTGGCCGGGCGTCGTCAGCAGTGCCTCTGCCTCCCCCGAGGAAATCGCCCGCCACACGCTGGACGGCCTCAACGCCGCGCTGGAAGAATTAACCCAGACCCGGCTGCGCGAAGGCGCGGTGCTGCGCCAGCATATTCTCGCCCGGCTCGCCGCTGCCGAAACCGAGGTTAGCGCCCTGCGCCCGCAGCTACCGGGCTTGATTCAGGCGCAACGCGACAAACTCGCCGACCGGCTCAACGCCGTGCTGGGCGAAACGGGCCATGAACGGCTCGCCCAGGAAATCGCCCTGCTGGCGCAAAAACTCGACATCGACGAGGAACTGGCACGGCTCGCCACGCACTTTAACGAAGTCCACCGGGTGCTCGACCAGCCCGGCGCAGTGGGCAAACGGCTGGATTTCCTGATGCAGGAATTGCACCGCGAAGCCAATACGCTCGGTTCAAAATCCGCTGCTGCCGAAACCTCGCGCGTCTCGCTCGAACTCAAGGTGCTGATCGAACAAATGCGCGAGCAGGTGCAAAACATTGAATAACCCGAAGGAAACCCCATGAATCCCACTTCCCACCAGGGTGTGCTCTACATCGTCAGCGCGCCCTCGGGCGCAGGCAAAACCAGCCTGGTCAAAGCCCTGCTCAAGGCCGACCCCGGCATTCAGCTCTCGGTGTCTTACACCACCCGCGCGCCCCGCCCCGGCGAAACCGATGGCCGCGACTACCATTTTGTCAGCCGCGAACGCTTTGAAAGCCTGCTGGCGCAGGGCGAGTTTCTCGAACACGCCGAGGTCTACGGCAATTTTTACGGCACGTCGAAAGGCAGCATCGCCCGCAACCTGGCCGACGGACGCGACGTCCTGCTCGAAATCGACTGGCAGGGCGCAGCACAGGTCAAACAGTACTTTACGCACGCCACGTCGATCTTCATTTTGCCGCCCTCCTTCAACGCCCTGCGCACCCGCCTCACCGGGCGCGGCCAGGACAGCGCCGAGATCATCGAAGGCCGACTCGCCGCAGCCGCCAGCGATGTCGCTCATGCGGAGGCGTTCGACTATATAATTGTCAACGATGACTTCGACGTAGCCTTGCTGGATTTACAGGCCGTCACGCGCAGCATCCGTCTGCTCGCAGCGCGCCAATTTGTGCAACATGCGTCACTGTTCGAAGCATTTCGCCGCACTTAAGCAATTAACCGAAGGATTAGCATGGCTCGCATCACCGTTGACGACTGTATCGACAAAATCACTAACCGCTTCGAGCTGACGCTTGCAGTGACGTACCGCGCGCGCCAGCTGGCACAAGGCTCACAGCCCATGGTGGAGTCGAAAGACAAACCCATCGTGACAGCACTGCGCGAAATTGCAGCCGGAAAGGTGGGGCGTGAAATCCTCAACCGGGGCCGCGCCTGATCCTGCTGTAGTCTCCTCCCTGCCCCCCGATTCCGGGGCAGGGCTGGTGCACGCGCCAGCCCTCACACACGAATTTAATTCGCTGCGCCCTGCCCTCGGTTATCTCGATGAGACCGATGTCGGCCACATCGAAGTCGCCTACGAATACAGCCGCGCCGCCCACGAAGGGCAATATCGCAAAAGCGGCGAACCCTATATTTCTCATCCACTGGCCGTCACTGCCATTCTGGCGAGCTGGCATATGGACGCGCAGACGCTATGCGCCGCGCTATTGCACGACGTAGTTGAAGATACCCCTGCCACGGCACACGAGATCGAAGTGCGTTTCGGCAAGCCGGTGGCAATGCTGGTAGAAGGTGTTTCCAAACTCGACAAACTGGCGTTTGAAACCGAACAACATGCGCAGGCGGAAAATTTCCGCAAAATGCTGCTGGCGATGGCGCGCGACGTGCGGGTGATCCTCGTCAAACTGGCCGACCGCCTGCACAACATGCACACCATGGACGCGATGCCCGCCGACAAGCGCCGCCGTATTGCGACCGAAACGCTCGATATCTACGCACCGATTGCCAACCGGCTGGGGCTGCACTCGGTGTATCAGGAACTCGAAGACCTCGGCTTTCGCTACAGCCATCCCAACCGCTATCAAGTCCTCTCCAAGGCCGTCAAGGTTGCGCGCGGCAACCGGCGTGAGCTGGTCGAACGCGTCAAGGTCGCCATCCAGGACAAGCTGGATCGCACGAGCATCGACGCCACTATCAGTGGACGCGAAAAACACCTCTACAGCATCTATCGCAAAATGCAGGAGAAGAATCTCGCGTTTTCCGAAGTCTTCGACATTTATGGTTTTCGTGTGGTGGTGCATGATCAGCCCACCTGCTACATGACGCTCGGCGCGCTGCACGCCTTATATAAACCCATCCCCGGCAAATTCAAGGATTACATTGCGATCCCCAAGGCCAATGGTTACCAGGCGCTGCATTCGATTCTCTTCGGGCCTCACGGCACGCCCATCGAAGTGCAAATCCGTACCGCAGACATGAACCGGCTGGCGGAATCGGGCGTCGCCTCACACTGGATGTATAAATCTGCCGACGCCGCGCTCAACGAAGTGCAGGCACGCACCCACCGCTGGCTCCAATCGCTGCTCGATATTCACGCCGACCACGGCGACTCCCCCGAATTTCTCGAACACATCAAGGTCGATCTGTTTCCCGACGAGGTGTACGTGTTTACGCCCAAGGGCAAAATCATGTCGCTGGCGCGTGGTGCTACAGCGGTCGATTTCGGCTTTGCCGTGCATACCGATGTGGGGCGGCACTGCGTTGCCGTCAAGATCAACCACGAATTGATGCCGCTGCGCACCCAACTGCGCAACGGCGATCATGTTGAAATTCTCACCTCGGCCAATGCCACGCCCAATGCGGCCTGGCTGAACTTTGTCGTCACCGGTCGGGCACGTTCACATATCCGCAATTACCTGCGCAATGCACGCGTCCAGGAAGCCGCCGCGCTCGGCGAGCGCCTGCTGCACAATGCCCTTGCCGCGCTCAATCCGGATGCGCCCTTGCCCGAGGCCGCTGTGTGGGAACGCCTGTACAGGGATTACGGCATGAAATCACGGCAGGAGCTCTACACCACGGTGGGGCTGGGCAATAAGCTTCCGCTAGTCGTCGCCCATCAACTGCTGCACATGCAGGGCGACAAAACCGGCGCACCGGCGCACCCGCACGCCATCAGCATCCGGGGCTCGGAAGGCATCGCCGTTGAACTCTCTCAATGCTGCCACCCCATCCCCGGCGACCCGATTCTCGGTTTCATTCACAAAGATCGCGGCCTCATCATTCACACCCACGACTGCCCGTCGATCCGCTCTTTTCGCACCGATCCCGACAAATGGCTCGACGTGGAATGGGAAGCCGAGCCAGGTCGCCTGTTCGACGTGCTGATCAAGGTCGTCGTCGGCAACCAGCGCGGCGTGCTCGCCAAAGTCGCGTCCGCCATTGCCGAGCAAGGCTCCAATATCGGCAATGTCTCGATGGAAGAAGAAGACGGCAGCCCTTACACCATTCTCTTCTTCACCTTACAGGTAGAAAACCGGATGCACCTCGCCCGCGTGATGCGTACACTGCGTCAGCTGCCCGAGGTGGTGCGGATTTTCCGCATCAAGGGCAAGAAAGACGGACGCGCCGGACTCACCCAATAACCACCAGGAAATCGCACATGAACAAGCAGATCGTCTCGACTCCCAATGCCCCCGCCGCAATCGGCACTTACTCGCAAGCTGTCAATGTGGGCGGCACGGTATATCTCTCCGGCCAGATCGGACTCGACCCGGCCACCATGCAAATGGTCGAAGGGATTGACGCACAGATTCACCAAGTCTTCAAAAACCTCGCCGCCGTCGCCACCGCAGCGGGCGGCTCGCTCGCCGATGTGGTCAAACTCAATGTGTTCCTCACTGATTTGACGCATTTCCCCAAGGTCAACGAAACCATGGCGCAGTATTTCAGCGAACCCTACCCGGCGCGTGCAGCCGTCGGCGTTTCGGCGCTGCCACGTGGCGCATTGGTCGAAGCCGACGCGGTAATGGTGATCGATTAAAGCATTCACCGCAGAGACGCGGAGGACGCAGAGAAAAAGCAATTGAGACCTCCCTGGCATTCATCCTGTAAGCGATCAGCCCTGAGTCACGATTTTCCCCTCTGCGCCCTCCGCGCCTCTACGGTTCAACAGGCTTTCATATGCCACCACGCCTGAAAGCAACGTCGCCGTTTTCCTTTCCCGTCAGCCCGGCGCTCGCTGTCAAACTCGCCAAACTCGGTCTCACCCGCGACGCTGACCTGGTGTTGCATGTGCCGCTGCGCTGGGAAGACGAAACCCGCATCACACCAATCCGCGACCTCCTACCCGGCGCAAGCGCACAGGTGCAGGCGACGGTGAAAGACGCCGCGATTGCCTACCGGCCGCGCCGCATGTTGACCCTGACGATAGAAGACGCGGAAGGTGGCACGCTCGGCATCCGCTTCCTGCATTTCTATCCCAGCCACACCAAACTGTTTCAGCCGGGCGAGACGTTTCGCTTCGTTGGCGAAGTGCGCGGCGGTTTTCTCGGACTGGAGATGGTGCACCCGCGTTTCGTCAAAGCGGGGGACGACACGCCACTGCCAAGCGGCCTGACGCCGGTGTATCCCACCACCGCCGGGCTGGGGCAGGCGAGTTTGCGTAAAGTCGTCGCACGCGCGCTCGAGGCCCCCATCGAAGACACGCTGCCTGCTACCTGGCTCGCTGAGCTGAGGCTGCCCGCGCTGGATACCAGCATCCGCCTGCTGCACCAGCCACCGTGCGATGCGGCGATGGCGGAACTGGAAACGCACCGTCATCCCGCCTGGCAACGGCTGGCGTTTGACGAGCTGCTGGCGCAGCAATTGTCGCTGGCGGCTGCGCGCGCGCAACGGCGGTTGCTGACCACACAGCCCCTGCCCGCGCAGCAGCGATTGACCGCTGCGTTTCTCGCCGCGCTACCGTTTGCGCTCACCGCCGCGCAACAACGCGTCTGGCATGAAATCAGCCACGACCTCGCCCAGATGCATCCGATGCGGCGTCTATTACAGGGCGATGTCGGCAGCGGCAAAACCGTGGTCGCCGCGCTGGCGTGTTTGCAGGCGGTGGAAAACGGCTTGCAGGCGGCGTTCATGGCACCGACCGAAATCCTCGCCGAGCAACACGCGAAGAAACTCACGCCGCTGTTCGAATCGCTCGGCCTGCGTTGCGCCTGGATCACTGGCAGTCAGCGAAAAACCACGCGCACTGCCGCCTGGCAGGCGGTCGCGGCGGGCGAAGCCGAGGTCGTGTTCGGCACCCACGCGCTGTTTCAGGAAGCGGGCAGCTTCAAAAATCTGGGGCTGGTGGTGGTCGATGAACAGCACCGCTTCGGCGTCGGTCAGCGCCTCGCGCTCATGCAAAAAGGCAGCGAACCGCATCAGCTGATGATGAGCGCGACGCCGATTCCGCGCACGCTGGCGATGAGCTTCTTCGCCGACCTCGACGTCTCCACCATCGACCAGCTACCGCCGGGACGCACCCCCATCGTCACCAAACTGGTGAGTGCCGCGCGGCGCGACGACGTGCTCGCGCGCGTGCGCGAATCCTGCCTCGGCGGCGGGCAAACCTACTGGGTATGCCCGCTGATCGAAGAATCGGAAACCCTGCAACTGCAAACCGCCGAAGACACCCACGCCACGCTCACCGCACAACTGCCCGAACTCAATATCGGTCTGGTGCATGGCCGTCTCAAGCCAGCGGAAAAACAGGCGGTGATGGCGGCTTTTCAGGCCGGCACCATTCACCTGCTGGTCGCCACCACCGTGATCGAAGTCGGCGTCGATGTCCCCAACGCCGCGCTGATGGTGATCGAACACGCCGAACGCATGGGGCTGGCGCAGCTGCATCAACTGCGTGGCCGCGTCGGGCGCGGCAGCCGCGAATCGGTGTGCGTGCTGCTGTATGAGACGCCACTATCGGAACTGGCGCGGGCGCGGTTGAAAGTGATATTCGAATCGACCGACGGGTTTGAAATCGCGAGGCAGGATTTGCTGCTGCGCGGGCCGGGGGAATTATTGGGGCATCGGCAGAGTGGATTGCCGATGTTGCGGTTTGCTGATCTGGAGCGGGATGTCGAACTGCTGGAACGGGCGCGCGATTTTGCGCAGCGTTGTTTGGGAACGCATCCCGATATTGCGGCGCGGCATGTGGAGCGGTGGTTGGGGGGGCGGCAGGGGTT
>JBEBIA010000043.1:0-5387 GCA_040080645.1 Thiobacillus sp. | reverse complement strand
TTCATCGCTTCGTGATAAGTCATGCGCGGGAAGGCGTCGGCAAATTCCACGCCCTGCGCTTTGTGCAGCATGTCGCGGATCATGCCTTCGACCAAGCCCATGATGGCTTCTTCGCCGAGGAAGGACGTTTCCAAATCCACTTGTGTGAATTCGGGCTGGCGGTCGGCGCGCAGGTCCTCGTCGCGGAAGCATTTGGTGATCTGGAAATAGCGGTCGACACCGGCCACCATCAGCAGCTGTTTGAACAGCTGCGGGCTTTGCGGCAGCGCGTAAAACATGCCGTCATGCACCCGGCTCGGCACCAGATAATCGCGCGCGCCTTCGGGCGTGCTGCGCGTCAGCATCGGCGTTTCGACTTCCATGAAGCCGTGCGCGTCGAGATAATCGCGCATGATTTTCGACACGCGATAGCGCAGCTTGAGGTTGCGCTGCATCGGCTCGCGACGCAGGTCGAGATAGCGATACTGCAGGCGAATGTTCTCGTTGATATTGTCGTCGTCGATCTGGAACGGCGGCGTCAGCGAAGCGTTCAGCACTTCCAGATTGCGCGTCAGCATCTCGACCATGCCGGTCGGCATGTTGGGGTTTTCCGTCCCCGCCGGGCGGGCGCGCACCAGCCCTTCGATCTTCAGCACAAACTCGGAACGCACGTCTTCGGCCAGCTTGAACGCTTCCGGCGTGTCGGGGTCGATCACCACCTGCATCATGCCTTCGCGGTCGCGCAGGTCGATGAAAATCACACCGCCATGGTCGCGCCGCCGGTGTGCCCAGCCGCAAATCGTAACGGTTTTGCCAATGTCATCGGCGCTGACCGCGCCGCAGTAATGAGTCCGCATCATGCTGTCCTATTGAATACCTGGTCTGGATTCGCCCGAGGCGACGCCCATGGAAATAATATATTTGAGCGCGCGATCAACCGGGATATCCAGCTCGATGACTTCGCTCTTTTTGACATAAAAATAAAACCCGTTGACCGGACTCGGTGTGGTGGGAATGAACACCGCCACATGCTCGTCCGGCAATGTCCGCGCCACCGCATCCGGCACATTGGTCTGGAACGCCAGCGACCACGCCTGCGGATGCGGGTAGCGCACCAGCAGCACCTTGCGGAAGGCGTGGCCATTGCCCGACAGCAGCGTGTCGGACACCTGCTTGACGCTGCCGTAAATCGATTTCACCACGGGAATGCGCGCCACCAGCGCTTCCGTCCAGTCGATCAGTTTCTGGCCAAAAAAATTGGCGGCAAACACACCGGTAAGCACAATCACCACCAGCGTGAGAATCACCCCCAGCCCGGGAATCCGCACGCCAAGCAGCGCCTCCGGCTGCCACTGAGCGGGCAACACGGTCAGGCTCTGATCCATGCTGCTGATCAAGAGATCGAGCACCCACAGCGTGATGCCGAGCGGCACCCAGATCAACAGACCGGTGATGAAATAGCGCTTCATAAAATTGGATTGATCAAAACAAGAAGCGGGCGGCTCGCACCGCCCGCCTCACGAACGAACTCGGCCCTCAGTTACACGCGGGACAAGCGCCCGTACCGCATGCATGCGACGGTGCTGCCTCGGTTTTACTTTCGGCGGCCGGGGTGGCAGGTTTGCCGTTGTCCTTGAAATCGGTGGCGTACCAACCCGACCCCTTCAAGGCAAAGCCCGCTGCGGTCAACTGCTTGGCGTAATCCGCCTTGCCACAGGAAGGGCACACGCTCAAGGGCGCATCCGAGATTTTTTGCATCTCATCCTGCGCAAAACCGCAGGATGCACATTTATAGGCATAGATCGGCATGAAACTCTCCGATAATCAACAAGTTGCTGAATTATACCCCTGCGGGGCACAAGTACCCACCACGGGGCACAAGTACCGAAACTGCCCGGCACAGGTACCGAAAGACCGTTACCAGGCCAGATTCAGGCTGCCAGAGACACGGCGGCTGAAGATATTGGTATAGCGGAATTCTTCATGGTCATCACCCAGATTCTGGCCGGTCAGGCTGGCTTCAAGCTCAACCCCCTGCCAGCGCCAGCGGCGCGCCAGGCGCGCATCGACCCGGGTATACGCCTGGGTCACGTCGCCCTCGGTCAGCCAGATCATGCGCTCAGTTCGCCAGACACCCAGGCTTGCCTCCCAGCCGTCTGCCAAGCGGTAATTCGCCAGCACGCCCCCGCTATTGCGGGGAGCCGAGTGAGGAATATCCACGTTGTAGTTCTCTCGCCGGGTATCCGCTTCCAGAAATACGCGGGCATAGTGCGCGCTGATATCCAGTGAGTCGGTCGGCCGCCAACGCAACTGTAGTTCACCACCCCGGGTGCGGACACTGCCCAGATTTTCGTATCTGAATTCATTGCCGCTGAATCCGTTAATGCCGGGGTCAACGGCGTAATCCGCTTTTTGCTGACCGATAAAGTCGGCAATATCATCCTTGTACAGACGCACATCGAAATCGAGGTGAACTGGTCGCCAATAGCCGACGTAGCCTATTTCGCGCGACAGGATACGTTACGGTGCCAGACCAACCGACGGCACGGTGAACACATCGGCCAACGCACCTGTGTCATGGAAAAATGTCTGGTTGCCGGATTCTTCAAAGAATGTCGGAGAACGATAGGCACGCGATACGCCCAGACGCACCACATGCCCGGGCGCCAGTGTGAAATTGGCAGCCAATCGCGGCGATACATCCATACCCGTGAAATAGTGATGCTCCAGCATGGCACCGCCCTGAAGCAGAATATGTTCGCCGGCACGCCATTCCAGATTACCAAAGACACGCGCCAGCTCGCCATGCTGGGTGGATTTCGTATTGTAGTTTTGCGGGCTTTTGACCGTCTCTTGCCTCAACTCGCCGCCCCACACAGCACGCAGGTTAGGTAACCATTGCTCATTCACCTGCAACTCGATATTGCTGCGCGTCTGCGAGAGAGACTGGTCAACTACCACATTGCCGCCCAGATTGGCGACCGTGTCAGCATCAAAGCGGTTTTGCGTGTGATAGAACTGCAAGCGCCATTCGCGCTGCGCCGACTCGACCTTGTGGAAAGCCAACTGCAAATACAGGGCACTGGAATCCTGATCAATCGGTTCGAGAACTGAACGGGCATTGTCTGTCCGGCTCCCGCCTTTCCAGTCGCCACGCGACATGCCGATTTGCGCCATGACATCGGAATCGGCTGACAACTGCCAGTCCATGCGGCCATTGAGAAAATACGTATCGCTCGCCTCGAAATATTCGCCGTTATCTTTGCTCGCGACGGTTTTGTCCCTGATATCGTGTTCGAAACGATCTCGGCCCTGTGCTGACGCCGTCACGCGGTAGCGTATATTGCCCGAGCCACCGCCCTGACGCAGGGTAAGACCCTGCTGCCCCTGCTCGCCCACCTGCACAGACACAAAGCGGCCCGGCACCTGCGCCGCCGCCTGGGTGATGATGTTGATGACGGCAACAAAGGCGTTTGCGCCATGAATCGCCGCATTGGGGCCACGCACCACTTCAATACGTTCGATGTCGTCGATTGACAGGGGCAGATCCGTCCAGTACACCGTGCCGTAATGCGGGCTATAGATGGAGCGTCCGTCTACCAGCACCTGAAACCGACGCGAATAGGCATCGGCCAGACCGTGGTAGCCCGCTGTCCAGGTATTGTCTCCGGTGTACGCCACCGCGAACCCCGGCACCAGCCTGAGCAATTCCGGAATGTCACGGAATCCTGACGCACGGATCATCGCCCGATCAATCACCGTCACCGCCGCAGGCGCTTCACTCACTGGTTGCGAGAGACGCGATGCCGATAACACCACGGGGAGTTCATCCAGAAAATCGGCTTCGCTGATCGCACCCAGAGCGGGCATCGAGGCCAAAAAAGCTGCCAGCGCGAGCCATCCTCGTCGCCTTGTATTCAAGTGCATGTGGTATCCCCCGAGCCAGCCCGTCTATGGCATTGCGAACTTGGCAAGCGGGAGATTATACCCAAGGCAGGCTACGCGCCGCCCGCATCGGAACCCTACCAGCCGACGCGCAGGCTGCCGTACACGCGCTGGCTGAAGACGTTTTGAACCCGAAACTCGGTGTAGTCCTCACCCAGGTTCTGTCCCACCAGTGCCGCCTCCACCTCGTGCCCCTGCCATGTCCAGCGGCGCGCGAGGCGCGCATCGACCCGGGTATAGGCTTGCGTCACGTCACCATCGGACAGCCAGTACATCCGCCCGCTACGATACACGCCTGCGCTGGCCGACCAGCCCTGACCCAACTCATACCGTGCCAGCAAACTGAACAGATTACGGGGAGCGGATTTCGGAATGTCCTCGTCCAGATCGGGATTGCCTTCGATCATGACACGGGCAAATTGCGCGTTAAATTGCAGATCGCGCACGGGCTGCCAGCTCAGCTGTATATCGCCCCCCTGCACCTGGAACGCACCGGTGTTTTCAAATCGTGCTGGACTCCCGTCGGTATCCAGCGTGTTGTCGATACGGTCGCGAAACAGCTTGATATCCCATTGTATTCCCCACGCAGCCTGCCGCCCGACATAGCCGATTTCGCGCGACAGGATGCGTTCAGGTTTCAGTGAAGCAGAGGCCGGGAGCAAAATTTGATTCAGCAAAATGCCCGTGGTCGTGCGGTAGGCCAAGTTGCCATCCTGCTCGAAAAACGTCGGCGAGCGATACGCCTGCGACAGGTTGAAGCGCAGGGTATGTCCCTCTGCCAGCGTGTAATTGACCGCCACGCGCGGCGACAGGTCGGTGCCAGTGAAGTAGTGGTGCTCCAGCATGGCGCCGCCTTGAATCAGCCAATCGGGATGCGCCCGCCATTCCAGATTGAGAAAACCTCGAGCCAGCGCGCCTTCGCGCGGCGCAGTGGAATTAAAATAGCGCGCGCTGGTGGCAGATTCATGCCGCCACTCTGCGCCCAGCGACATCCGCCAGTCGGCGGCCACCCGACGATTCAGCTGGAATTCCAGATTGGTGCGCGTTTGCAGCAGGTCAATCGCCGCATCCACCGCTCCTACTCCTGTATTCAGAAAATTCGGAGCCTCTACATTATTCCGGCTGTAATACGCCTGCGCCATCCACTCGTCGTCGGCATTGAGCGTGCGACGGAATTTGATCTGCGCAAATTGGGCGGAAGCATCTTGCCGAGATGGCTCTATCGGGTGAGAGGAACGCCCCGAACCCCAATCGCCCGCACTCAGCCCCAACTGCGCCGACACTTCGTCGGTTGCCGATAGCCGGTAATCGATGCGGCCATTCAACACCCGGGTGCGGGTTTTTTCGTGGAGGCGGTCTGACTGGCCATTGTCAATCACGTCCTGCTCAAAACGATCACGCGCTTGCGACGAGAGCGTGACTCGATAGCGCAAATCATCTTCGCCCCCGCCCACCCGCACGAC
>JBEBIA010000042.1:0-5534 GCA_040080645.1 Thiobacillus sp. | reverse complement strand
CACCCAATCCAGACTCTCCTGTAATATCACTGTGTTAAAGTCTATTCTTGATTATTCCTGTCAGCATTGCCTGCATTCCCGAGGACAAATCACAGAATTCCCTGTTTTTTCCGTTAAGAATCTGGCTTACCCCATGGAGAACCCATTCGTGCAGTTAGAACGACAAAACACCCCCCGCCCCAGCCAGCACCGGGGCTTCACCCTGCTCGAACTGCTAGTCGTGTTGGTGATTCTCGGGCTACTGGCGGGCTACGTCGCGCCAAAATATTTTTCCCAGGTCGGCAAGTCCGAAGTCAAAACGGCTCGTGCGCAGATTGATGGTCTGGAAAAAGCGCTCGACCAGTACCGTATCGATACCGGCCACTACCCCAGCAACGAGCAGGGGTTGGCTGCGCTCAATGCCAAGCCCGCCGACGAACCCCGCTGGGACGGCCCTTATCTCAAAAAAGCGGTGCCGAATGATCCTTGGGGCAAACCCTATCAGTACAAAATGCCGGGCGATCACAGCGATGTCGATATTTTCTCCCTGGGTCGCGACGGTCAGCCCGGCGGCAGTGGCGATGGTGCGGACGTCAATAACTGGTAATGCGCTACCGTGTTAAAGCCCTGCGCCCCGGTGTCGGTGTCACCGCCCTGACGCTGGAAGCGCTCGACGAAGCCGAAGTCACGTCGCGCATGCAACGTGAAGGCGCGCAGGTGTTATCGATTGTGGCCGAACGCGGCGGCTGGTTTACGGCCAAACGCAGCCGTTTTCCCTTGCTGCTGTTTACCCAGGAACTGATTGCGCTACTGGACGCCGGCCTCACACTCACCGAGGCGCTGGAAACCCTGGCTGAAAAAGAACACCGGCCTGAATCGCGACAGCTGATCGAGCGTCTGCTCACCACCATGCGTGAAGGCCGTCCGTTTTCGGCGGCGCTCGGTGCACAGGCGGAAACTTTCCCTGCGCTCTACGCCGCCACGGTGCGTGCAGCTGAAAGCACGGGCGACCTCTCGCCCGCCCTCACCCGCTATGTGGCTTATCAAAACCAGATCGACACCATCAAGAAGAAGGTGCTCTCGGCCTCGATCTATCCCATTTTGCTGATCGGCGTAGGCACGCTGGTGATCGGTTTTTTGCTGGGCTACGTGGTGCCGCGCTTTGCTACCGTCTACGCCGATGCCGGGCAGGATTTGCCCTGGATGTCGCGCGCGCTGTTAGGCTGGGGCGAGGCCGTGCAGGCGCACGGCATCTGGATCGGTCTCGGTGCTTTGCTGGCCATCATTGCACTGATTACGGCACTCACCCAACCCACGACCCGCGCTGCTTTGACCCGCCTCGCCTGGCGCACCCCGGCCATCGGCGAACACTTGCGTACGTTCGAATTGGCGCGTTTTTACCGCAGCCTCGGCATGTTGCTATCGGGGGGCATTCCCATTGTTTCGGCGCTGGATATGGTGTCGGGGCTGCTATCGGCGCATCTGCGCGGCGGCGCATCGATTACTATTGACGCCTTGCGGCGGGGGGAATCCATCTCCAGCGCGTTTGCACGCGGCGAGCTCACCACGCCGGTAGCCGCGCGCTTGCTCCGCGTTGGCGAAAAAAGCGGACGCATGGGCGAAATGATGGATCGCATCGCGATTTTTCACGATGAAGAAATGGCGCGCTGGGTAGACTGGTTTACCCGGCTGTTTGAGCCGTTATTGATGGTGTTTATTGGTTTGACGATAGGTCTGATTGTGGTGCTGTTGTATATGCCGATTTTTGAACTCGCAGGGTCGATCCAGTGAGTGCCTTGCCCGCAACGCTCACGCCAGCCAGCCTCGCGTCGCTGCGTGCTGACGCGCGTGCAGCAGGCCAACCTGTGATGCAGCGCGTGCAGGAGCAGTTCAATGTCAACGCCAGCGACAGCCTGCAATGGCTGGCAACGCATAGCCACCAGCCCGCATTTGATATGGCTGCGCTCAATGCGCTCAAGGTCGATTTCACCCGCCTGCATTTCAATGAGGCCGCGCGCCGTCATTGCGTGGCCGCACGCGATGACGCCGACCAGCTCTGGCTGCTGCTGATTGATCCGTGGGACAGCGCCGCCCGTGCCTACGCTGCGCATGTACTCGACGCGCCCTTCAAAACAGCGCTGGCTCATCCCGCTGATCTGGCCGCGCTACTCGCGCGCCACGAAGAAGGGCTGCACGCGATGGAAGGCGTCGGCGACGGCGCGGTGTCGAGTGCGCTGGACTCCGGTGCCGAGTCACTCTCGTTCGCCAGCATTGCAGAAGATGCCAGCCCGGTGGTGCGGTTGGTGCGCTCGACACTGTATGACGCGCTCAAGGCAGGTGCATCCGACATCCACCTCGAAACTGATCCGCGTGGCCTCACGGTGAAATACCGTATCGACGGTGTGCTCTCACACATTGCACAAGTGCCCGGTGTGGAAACCGCCGAGCAGGCTGTATCGCGCATCAAGGTGATGGCCGAGCTTGATATCGCCGAACGCCGCGTGCCGCAGGACGGTCGCTTCAAGGTCGCCATGCAGGGGCGCGAAGTCGATGTGAGGGTATCGATCATGCCGAGCGTATTTGGCGAAGACGCCGTGCTGCGCATCCTCGACCGCCAGGCGCTGTCCGAGGAACTGCGCGGCCTCACCCTCGAAGGCCTGGGCTACACGGGCGCGCCGCTGGCACGTATCCGCAAGCTCGCTGCCGAACCCTACGGCATGTTGCTCGTGACCGGCCCGACCGGTTCTGGTAAAACCACCACGCTGTATGCGGCGATCAGCGAAATCAACCACGGTCGTGACAAGATCATCACCATCGAAGACCCGGTCGAATACCAGTTGCCCGGGGTGTTGCAGATTCCGGTCAACGAGAAAAAAGGTCTCACCTTCGCACGCGGCCTGCGCTCGATTTTACGCCACGACCCGGACAAGATCATGGTCGGTGAAATCCGCGACGCCGACACCGCGCAGATTGCCGTGCAGTCCGCGCTCACCGGCCACCTCGTGTTCACCACGGTTCACGCCAACAACGTGTTTGACGTGATTGGCCGTTTCATCCACATGGGCGTCGATCCCTACAGTTTCGTGTCGGCGCTCAACGGTATCGTCGCGCAGCGCCTGCTGCGCATGACCTGCCCGCATTGCGCCGCGCCAGTCGTGCCGTCTGCCGAATTGCTTGAACTGTCCGGACTCACCGCCGACAAAACCCGCGATTTCAATTTCCGTCAGGGCAGCGGTTGTGGCCATTGCCGCGGCAGCGGCTACAAAGGCCGCCGCGCGGTGGCAGAAATTCTGCTGCTCACCGACGAACTGCGCGAACTCATCGTCGCCCGTGCACCCATCGGACAAATCAAGGACGCCGCCGTGCGCGGCGGCACCCATAGCCTGCGCGAAGCCGCGCTCGCACTGGTGAAGTCCGGCGACACCACACTCGAGGAGATCAATCGTGTCACGCTGGTCGGCTGATTCCCTGCATATCGCCTTGACCCCCGGCGAGGTCGCCCTGCAATGCGGCGAACAGACGCGCGTGTTGACCAGCGCCGAACGCACGCTCGTTTCGTTGCTGCCGCTACTCGACGAAGCACTGGCCGATGCCAGCTGGCATCGGCCACGCGTGGATGTCATCCTGTCGCAGCACTTCGTTCGACAGCATCTCACCCTGCCACCCGGCAAGGCGCTCAGCCGTGTGGAAGAAACCGCGCTCGTCGCAGCAAGCCTGCACGATATCTATGGTGCGGAAGCACGTAGCTGGCGCATCGCCGTACACAGTCAACCACCCCACGCCGGGCTGGTCGGCGCCGCCATCGAAGCGGAATCGCTGAAAACCCTCGAAGCCCTGCTCACCCGCCACGGCGCACGCACGCTCACCATCACCCCACTTGCCAGTCGTGCGGTGCAGGCACTCCCCGCCCGCTTCAACGGCTGGTGGGTGGGCGTCGAGCCCGGCTGGGTCACGTTAATGGGGGCCATTGGTGGTGTCTGGCAGCACCTCGCCGCGCAGCCCATCGGCTCCGACTGGCACGCCACCCTGCCAGAATGGATCGCGCGCGAAGCCGAGTGCGCGGCCATGCCCATCGAACGTCATGTCTATTTGCAACCTATCGGTGTCGGCGCAGTCAGTAGCGTCGCCACCACCGGCTGGCGCTGGGACACCCTGCCACACACTGCCCAGGCACGCGGCGCAGCGGCACTGACACACTTATAAACTCATACCATGGCGCGACTCGATCTCGATTTTGCTACTACGCCCCGCCGCTTCAGCGTGCCCGGTATCGTGCTGTTACTCGTCGGCACGCTGGCCATACTGGCAGCGATCAACGCCTGGTGGCAAACGCGTACTGAAGCCATCCGCGTGGGTCAGACCCTCAGCGAACTGCAACAGCCCCTCGCGCCGACCCGCACTGCGTCGCGCCGCGAGTCTGCCGCGCGCACGGCACACGATCACATTGCGGCTCAATTAAGCGCCCGCTGGCAGCCCGCCTTCGACGCGATCAACGCAGCCCGCAGCGATAAAATCGCGCTGCTTTCGTTCGATGCCAACCAGGCCAAACGTCAACTCAAACTGGTGGCCGAAGCGCGCCGACTGGCGGATGCCGTTGCCTTTGTCGAAGCCTTGCAACAGCAGCCCGACACCGTGCGCGCCGCCTTGACGCAACACGAAATCCGCGACGACAGCAACGAAAAACCGGTGCGCTTCCACATTAGTCTGGAGTGGCGCGCATGAATACGCTGCTCTGGCTGGCGCATCAATGGGCGCGCCGTCTCGGTGTCACCGGGCTGGTGGGGCTGGCGTTGCTGGTCGTGGCGTTGGCAGGGTGGCTCACCCAAGTCCAGCCACTTAAACAGCAGACTCACGCGCAGCAGGTGCAGCTCACCTCGCTGCGCCTCGCCGCACAAAAACCGGCGGCCATTCAGCAACCCGTCGTCGCAGCCGACCCGCTCGCTGCACTGCCCCCCGACAGCTCCGCTGCCCCGGCACTCGGCGAACTCGAACAGCTCGCGCGCGCCCATGGTTTCGAGCTTGCACGCGGCACCTATAGCGTCAACAAAATCACGAATTCTTCGCTCGCCCGCTGGCAATTCGTATTGCCGCTGGAAGCCGATTTTTCTGCGCTGCACGCGTTCGCTGCCGCCGCACTAGAGCGTCTGCCCAATCTGGTGCTGGATGAAATCAAACTCAAACGCGAACGCATCGAAGACACCACGCTAGATGCTGAATTACGCTTCAGCCTGTTTGTGGAGACCGCACCATGAACGACGCCCGCCGCCGCACGCTGATGTTTGCCGCGCTGGTGGGCGCGCTCGCCTGGTCGGGCTGGCTGGCGCTGCAAGAAGACCCCGCCGACGATCTGGTAGAAGTCGCCAAAGAAGCGCGCCCGAGCGCTTCGCCCCCCGCCGAGGCACCCACGCTGGCCTCGCCCGCCGCCTCCCTATCGCATCCTGACGTCCGCCAGGATGAACATGCGGCGCGGTTGCTGGTGGCCAGCACTAATCTGTTCCCCAAGCAGACCTGGTTCATTCCACCACCACCGCCTCCTCCGCCGCCGCCCCCACCAC
>JBEBIA010000009.1:0-102412 GCA_040080645.1 Thiobacillus sp. | reverse complement strand
CGAAGCTGAGGCAAACTACTACAGGCAACTCGCCGAACAGGCCGAGTCAACGGCCTGCACTTAAACCAAATGGCCTCCACGAAACCCGGGGCGGTTCAAACCCGCTTCTTCATCTTTTCCGAGAATTGCGAAACTTGGAGGTTCATCTCCGGCACAGCGAACTCCGCAGCGTCTCAAAGGATGTCTTGTGGGGGCATAAAGATCGGCCAGACGAAGCGACCAAAGGCATCATGGAAATCTGGATTCTTGACGGCGTCACGCCTCAGTCCTTCGGCATGCTGTGGAACGCGAAGCACTACACGCCCAATCAAATTGACCAGATGGTTTCCTGGTTAAATGCGACGCAGGAACAATGGGGCATCCAAGAGGTTTTCCTCTTGGCCGTCGAAGAGTACTGCAGGCTCATTGAGAAAGAATTAAATCGTTCGGGTTCGGATTGAATTCGCGTGTGGGGGGTTCTGTAACTGGCACGTGACAGCTTGGAAAACGCAACTTGGCCCTTAGGGTCGAAAGCGACGATTCGGCATCTTTGTAAGCGGACATTGATGAGTGTCCGGTTGTGGGCGGCGTGACTGACTGCAAAGGCCGAACAAGCGACATATCGAACGCGCCATTTTGAGACCTTCTGCCGCCTCTGCGCACCACAACTGTTCATTTTCCGCGTGGCATCCGGGCCATTAAAACCCCATTTGTATTTGATTCATATGGGATTTATTTCCTGGCACGCAAGCTGCTTATGACTAATTGAGCATGTAATCCGCAAGGCCCAAATGCTCGGCAGTCTCCTCCGATCCTGCGGCCTCCTTGGAGGCCGCTTTTTTTCGGGGCGCCCACATCCATATTGAGAACAACATGAGAATACTGATCGTAGAGAACCAGCCCGAGCGGCTAGCGATGCTCTTGCCCGCGCTGGAAGCGGCGGGCTGCGAGGTTGCAGCCACCCTGAACTCCGCACGCAGCCTGGATGTGCAGATTCAGTCTTTGCGTCCCGACG
Source organism: Thiobacillus sp. (assembly GCA_040080645.1). GTDB lineage: Bacteria > Pseudomonadota > Gammaproteobacteria > Burkholderiales > Thiobacillaceae > Thiobacillus. The sequence goes on along the minus strand of JBEBIA010000009.1, from coordinate 101,418 downwards.
TGGTGATCATTGCGCAGGACTCGCCCGACCGCGACACGCTGGAGCATATCTGTGTGGCGAACCAGGATTGTCCGCGCCCGATCGTGATGTTCACGGATGATGGCAGTCCGGAGGCTATTCGTGCCGCGACGCAGGCGGGGGTCACGTCTTACGTGGTCGACGGACTCGACCCGGCCCGCATTCGTCCGATTCTCGATGTGGCAGTGTCGCGCTTCGAGGCGTTTCAGGCCTTGCACGACCAACTTGAACAAACCCGGCTTGAACTCAGCGAGCGCAAGTTGATCGACCAGGCGAAAGCCTTGCTCATCAAGCAGACCGGTGCGTCAGAGCCCGAGGTCTATCGCGAAATGCGCCGTGCGGCGATGGATCGCGGATTGAAGCTCGCCGACATCGCACGGCAGGTACTGCAAAAGTCGGCGTGATTGGTGCACCGCCCGTCGATCATGCACACATTAAGTGCATGACAGCGCGGCACAACCCCCGCTCCTGACGACAACATCCGCGCAAAGCCAATAAACACGGGGTTTCCACAGACCTGGCACAGCGGTTGCTATCTCCATAACTGAATAGTCGCAACGATGTGGCTTTCAGCGTGAGCGTCAAAATTTTTACTGGACAAAGGCGTCCGCCCTGAAGGCGACGCTTTTTTTATTTGGAGACCACACCGTGAGCGACACCCTCGACAAAACCCAACCGTTGGACCAGAGCAAACGCGATTTCATGAAAAAGACCACTGGCGTTTCCGTCGCTGCGGCGCTCATGGCACTGGTGCCACCTGGCGTGCGCCAAGGGGCCTGGGCCGCCGGTTCAGATGCCCCGGAAAAACCCAACCTCAACATCGGCTTCATTCCGCTGACCGACTGCGCGTCGGTGGTGATGGCTTCGGTGAAGGGTTTCGACAAGAAATACGGCCTCACCATCACGCCGACCAAGGAGGCCTCGTGGGCGGCGGTGCGAGACAAACTGGTGAACGGCGAACTCGATGCGGCGCACGTGCTGTATGGCTTGATCTACGGCGTGCAGATGGGTATCGGCGGGCCGAAGAAGGACATGGCTGTGCTGGCCAACCTGAACCACAACGGCCAGGCGATCACACTGTCGAATCAACTTAAAGCCAAGGGCGTAACCGACGGTGCCTCACTTGCCAAGCTCATCGCTGCCGAACCGAAGGAATACACCTTCGCCCAGACCTTCCCCACCGGCACCCACGCGATGTGGCTGTACTACTGGCTGGCGACTTACGGCATCAACCCCTTCACCCAGGCCAAGGTGATCACGGTGCCGCCGCCGCAGATGGTCGCCAACATGCGCGTCGACAACATGGATGGCTATTGCGTGGGCGAACCGTGGAACGCGCGCGCGATCCGCGACAACATCGGCTTCACCGCGACCACCACGCAAGCCATCTGGAAAGACCATCCGGAAAAGGTGCTCGGCACCACTGCGGCTTTCGTCGAACAGTATCCGAACACGGCACGTGCGATGGTTGCCGCGATTCTCGACGCATCGAAGTACATCGACGACATGAAGAACCGCTCCGAAGTCGCCAAGGTGATCTCGGCTAAATCCTATGTCAACACCGACTTCGACTCGATCGAGGACCGTATGCTCGGCCAGTACGACAACGGCAATGGCAAGAAATGGTCCGACCCCAATTACATGAAGTTCTACAACAACGGCATCGTGGGCTTTCCGTATCTGTCGGACGGCATGTGGTTCCTCACCCAGCACAAGCGCTGGGGTCTGCTGAAGGATCACCCCGACTATCTGACCGTGGCGAAGAAGGTCAACCGCATCGACATCTACAAAGCCGCCGCCGCGATGACCAAGACGCCGCTGCCGAAGTCCGACATGCGCACGAGCAAGTTGATTGATGGCGTGGTGTGGGACGGCAAGAATCCGAAGGCTTACGCCGATGGTTTCAAGATCAAGGCTTAATTAATACACGCGCCCCGGCATGGGCCGGGGCGGAAGGAGAGTCTGTATGAACGCCGTCACAATAAATGATCGAAGTCTGAAAGAAATCATGAATGCACCCGAAACCCTGGCGCTTGAGCCCAGCAATGATCCCATGCCCACGGCACGACGTACGCCGCTGCTCGAAACCGAAACGGGCAAGCGCTTCATCGAAGGTGTGTTGAATCTAGCCAAGGCCGCCTTCCCGCCGCTGCTTGGCATTTTGTTTTTCGTTGCGCTGTGGGCGCTGGTCGCCAACACCAACAAATCCATTCCCGGCCCGGTCGAAACCTGGGGCGCGGCGGTGGTGCTGTTTTCCGACCCGTTCTACAACAACGGCCCCAACGACATGGGCATCGGCTGGAACATCCTCAACTCGCTATATCGCGTTGGCCTTGGCTTCGGTGCGGCCGCGATCATCGGAATTCCGCTCGGCTTCATGATCGGCCGTTTCCAGTTTCTCAACCAGATGATGTCGCCCATCATCAGCATCTTGCGTCCGGTGTCACCGCTGGCCTGGTTGCCGATCGGTCTGCTGGTGCTGCAAAAGGCCGAACCGGCCTCGATCTGGGTGATTTTCATCTCCAGCATCTGGCCGATGGTGCTCAACACCGCTGCTGGCGTGCAGCGCATCCCGCAGGACTACATGAACGTGGCACGCGTGCTGAATCTGTCGGAGTTCAAGGTGTTCACCAAGATCCTGTTCCCCGCTGTGCTGCCTTATGTGCTGACCGGTGTGCGGCTGTCGATCGGTGTGGCCTGGTTGGTGATCGTCGCGGCAGAAATGCTCACTGGCGGTGTCGGTATCGGTTTCTGGGTGTGGGACGAATGGAACAATCTCAACGTCGCCCACATCATCATCGCCATCTTCGTCGTCGGTATTGTCGGCCTGCTGCTGGAGCAGGGACTGATGCTGCTGGCCAAACGTTTCAGCTACGACTGACCGGGAGCACAGACATGCAAAGCTACGTCCAAATCGAAAACGCGTCGATGGTGTTCAACACCAAGAAGGGCAAGTTCACTGCCCTTACCGACATTAATCTCAACATCGATCAGGGCGAGTTCATCGCGCTGATCGGTCACTCGGGATGCGGCAAATCCACCCTGCTGAATCTGGTGGCCGGGCTGCTCGACGCCACCGATGGCGTGCTGTTGCTCGCCAACAAGGAGATCAAGGGCCCGGGGCCGGAACGAGGCGTGGTGTTCCAGAACCACTCGCTACTCCCCTGGCTGACCGCATTCGAGAACGTCTACCTCGCGGTGGAGAAAGTGTTCGGCTGCAGCGAGACGAAAGCCCAGCTCAAGGCGCGCACCAGCGCCGTGCTGGAACTGGTCGGTCTGACTCATGCCGCAAACAAGTTGCCGGGTGAAATCTCGGGCGGCATGAAACAGCGCGTCGGCATCGCCCGCGCGCTGGCCATGGAGCCGAAAGTGCTGCTGCTGGACGAACCCTTCGGCGCGCTCGACGCGCTGACCCGCGCCCATCTGCAAGACGAACTGATGAAGATTGTCGCGGCAACGAAGAGCACCGTCATCATGGTCACCCATGACGTCGATGAAGCCGTGCTGTTGTCCGACCGCATCGTGATGATGACCAACGGCCCGGCCGCGACCATCGGCGAGATTCTCACCGTCGATCTACCGCGTCCGCGCGAACGCCTGCAACTCGCGCACGATCCGAAGTACCACGCGCTGCGCAGCGAAGTGCTGGAATTCCTCTACAGCCGTCAGATGCGGCCGAAGGAGGCCGCGTAACTCACGAACATGCCCCCCGACCCCGATTCCTACTGGCGGCAATATCGCGGTGACCCGGCGATCCGGGAGGGCTTGTTTGCGCAATGTCGGGCGCGTTCGGCAATGGACGACCAGTTCGACGAGACCTTCGCCCAGGTCGAAAAACTGATGCGCCATCATGGTGTATTCCACGCCAAGCTGCATTTCTCCAGCAGCCGCGCCACGCTGTGGCTGCACACCGACCCTTGCCGCTATCGCGTGTTGTCGGTGGACGAACTGCTGACCACCACACCCTGCCACGATTGCCCGCCGACGCAGTATCCGGGCGAAGCCGTCGTCGAACCCCACCAGATTCGCGAGGTACTGGAAATGTTCCGCATCCTGCGGTTTTCGGATGAACAGCTGTATCTGCGCTCGGGTTCGCTCAACCTCATCAACGGCCTGGTCGGGCTGAATTTTTCCTGCGACGGCAGCCACTACCTGCACGCCCAAGAGTTCCTGAACTCGTCTTATGCGCGCTGGTTCAGCACGTATTGATTCCGTATCCGCAAAAACCCCGTCAACTCACCAGCAACAGGTAAACAAGCAATAGATTGAATATGAGCGAGACCCCCGCCACCAGCGGCCATGCGCCTGCTGCTGAACGCTCGATCAGTGGCGTACGGCGGCGCAGCAGCGGATTGGCTTCGCCACGTTCAAGCGCCAACAACATTTCCTCGGCGGTCTCGAATCGCTGCGCAGGATCGCGTGCAACCGCCTTGAGCAAGACACTTTCCAGCCAGGGTGGCAGGTCGGGACGAAAGCGCACAGGGGGAACCGGTTCGCCAAATTTGGGATACTGGAACGGCTCGATTTCACCGTAGGGATATTTGCGCGTGAGCAGATGATAGAGCGTGACGCCCAGCGCATAGAGGTCGGTGCGCGCACTGGCCTCGCTGCCCTCGAACAGTTCGGGTGCCATGTAACTCGGCGTGCCGGGCTGGGCGTTTTCTTCGCGCGCATCAAGCGTGGGACAGCGCGCCACGCCGAGGTCGAGAAGTCGCAACTTGCCATCGGCATCCACGTGCAGGTTAGCCGGTTTGAGATCGCGGTGAACGATGTCGAGCCGATGCAGCGCGGACAGCCCCTTGAGTACTCGGATGGCGAGCGTGACAGTTTCGACCGGCGAGAAATGCACGCCCGCATCGAGTTTCTGTTGCAGACTCGAACCTTCAAAATAACGCACGGCAAAATAGAGGAAATTGCGCCCGGGCAGCGGCAGCACGTCGGGAAAATAATGCGAATGCACGCGCTTCAGGAACCACTCTTCTGCCAGAAGGCGGCAGGCTGCGTCGGTGTCGCCGCCCAAGATGGGTTGCAGGGTTTTCAGCGCCCAGCGCTGGCCGGTGGTTTCATGTCGCGCCCGGTACAGCAGGGTGTCGCGTCCGCTGTGCAATTCGGCTTCGATGATGAAATCGTCGAGCCGCGCACCGGGCGCGAGCTTGCCCGGCAGCGGCAAGTCGCGCGCATCGGGTAGCGCTTCATCGGCGTCGCCCAATGCCTGCACCCGCACCACCAACGCGGTGGCATTATCCTGTCCGCCACGCGTATGCGCAGCTTCAACCAGTGCGGTGGCGACCACGGATGCGGATGCGTGGAGACGGAGCAGTCGGTGCAACTCCAACTGCCCCAGCGGTTCCCAGACGCCGTCGCACACGATCACGAAAACATCACCCGCCTGGAGTTCGCCGTCACCAAAATCCGGCAGCACGTGGGTGTCCAGTCCCAGCGCGCGCTTCAGCACATGCGACATGCCGGGCGTTTCCCAGACGTGGTCGCGGGTCAGCTGGTCGAGTGACTCGCCGCGCAGCCGGTACAGGCGCGTATCGCCAACATGGGCGTAGTGAAAGCGGCGTCCGCGCAGCACCAGGCTGGTGAGTGTGGTGGCCATGCCGCCCGCCTCGTGGCGCGACGCGGTCTGCCCCACCAGCCAGCGGTTGATCGCCGACAGTACCGTGCCGAGTGCATGCGGCGTTTCCCAGGTATCCGGCGTGGCGTAGTAATCGGTCAGCAGATTGCGAATCGCCGTCTCGGCGGCCTCGCGTCCATGCACCCCGCCCGACACGCCGTCGGCCACCGCCGCGAGCATGCCCTTGGCCGCCGCCAGCCGGGCATCGGCAGGCTCGGTATAGCCACCGTAGTCTTCGTTGCGCTCGCGCGGCCCGGTGGCCGTCGCGTAGCCGAATTCGAGTTGCAGGGTCATGACTGGGAACGGAGGGGTGGGTCGGGCAGATTATAGGGGGCGGCTTCTGATTAACCGCAGAGTACGCGGAGTACGCAGAGGAAGATTCCGGTTTGACTCCGCGTTCTCTGCGTACTCTGCGGTCAAATAAAGCAGCTTCCCTTCAGACAGCCAGCGCGCCAAATAAACAGTTTGAATCCTGCTGAACAACCTGATTAACCGCAGAGTACGCGGAGAACGCGGAGGAAAACTCAGGTTCGACTCTGCGCCCTCTGCGTACTCTGCGGTAAAAATTACGGAAATCATCTTCTCGTCAGACTTTTGCACCGGAAATAGCCGCCGCGCCCCAGGTTGTCCGCCAGCGCTGCTTCACCACCGACAACCCGCCCAGCGCGACCAGACACAGTCCGGCAAAAATCAGCAGCCCAATCTGGTAATCGCCCGTGCGCCCCTTGATGTAGCCGAGGCTCGCTGCAAGATAGAACCCACCGACGCCGCCCGCCATGCCGACCAGGCCGGTCATGACGCCGATTTCCTTGCGGAAACGCTGGGGCACCAGCTGGAACACCGCGCCGTTACCGAAGCCCAGCGTCGCCATGGCTGCCATGAATCCGGCCAGTGCAGTCAAGGGCTTGTCAGCGCCAAAGCTGACCACCACGAGCATGACACAGGCGACAGCGTACACCACGAGCAAAGTGCGAATCCCGCCGATGCGATCTGCGAGCGCACCGCCCATGGGACGCACCAGCGAACCGGCGAACACGCAGGCGGCGGTGAAGTAGCCCGCTGTCACCGGCGTCATGCCGTACTGGTCGTTGAAATAAATCGTGAGCGACGACGCCAGACCAACGAAGCCGCCGAAGGTGACGAAATAGAAAAACATGAACCACCAGGCATCGCGGTCGCGCAGCACGTTCAGATATTGACTGAGCGATTTGGGCGGCGGGCAGTCGGGCGCATCCTTGGCAAACACGAGATAAACCAGGAACGCGACCCCCACCGGGATCAAGGCCAGGCCGAAGACATTGCTCCATCCGAACGCTACCGCCAACCCCGGCGCAAACAGCGCGGCGAACACCGTGCCGGAATTACCGGCACCGGCGATACCCAACGCGGTGCCCTGATGCTGCGGCGGATACCAGCGCGACGCCAGCGGCAGCGCCACGGCGAACGCTGCGCCTGCAAAACCCAGCAGCACGCCGAGCACCAGCACTTCGCGATAACTGTGGATGCCCGCAAGCCAGGCCCAGCTCAGCGCGCCGATCACGACGAGCTGGCCGATCAGGCCGGCCATTTTGGGTTTCAGATGATCGACCAGCACCCCCATGACCAGTCGCAGCAGCGCACCCGCCAGCACGGGGGTGGCCACCATCATGCCCTTTTGCGCGGCGCTCAGCCCCAGGCTTTGCGCGATCTGCACCCCCAGCGGGCCAAGCATCACCCACACCATGAAGGCGATATCGAAATACAGGAAGGCAGATAACAGCGTGGGCGTGTGCCCGGATTTCCAGAAGTCCTTGTTCATGATCGATACACGGTTGAAGGTTAATGAGTCTCGGGCAGCACGCCGAGTTGAGGCATATTGGCCAGGCCGCTTTCGCGGGCATGTTCGACAAAGCCCTTGTTGCGCCAGAAGAACGCGCCGGGCATGGTGGTCGGAATCACCAGCACGTAGAACAGCGCGCGCCCGAGAATAGCAGCGGCGAGTGCAAGCGGCACAAGCAAAACCAGCAGAGCACTTTGGCCGCTCACTGCCAGCGCCATCGCCAGCAACAGGGACAGCGCGAGCAGGCCGTTGCGCAGAAGATAGGCGTGGCCGTAGGTCGTAGTTTGTTCGTAGTGCGAAGCCGCGCCTTCGTCACCGCGTGCCGTCAAATCGCGTGCATGCGCCAGCAGGCCGACACCTTCGAGCGCCAGCCCGGCTGCCATGCAGAACCCCAGCGTGCTGGCCAGCGCGGGCGTCAGGATACCCTGCCCCAGTGCGAGCAATCCCAGCAACAGGCCGCCCAGTGTCAGCCCCGTGCCGACGAAGCTGGAACCCGTCTGCCAGTGATCCCAGTAAGGCCGCGCCTTGATGCGGTAGAGCTTGTACATGTAGTAGCCGCCAACGCCCAACCCAACCAGCCCGGCCACGATGGCGGCAGATTTGAGCCATGCGGCAAACGGGAAACTGGGGAACAGGGTGAAGAAGCTCACGCCCGCCAGTCCACCGAAAAACAGCGACACGCCGGCAATCTCGCGGCTCACCGGCGACAGCCGCCAGTTGTTGAAACCACGATAAAAGCGATGCGGCTTGCCCAGGTGCATATTGAGTTTGAACAGGCCGAAACTCATCAGCGCCAGCATGATCAGGAGGGAAATCACTGTGTTGAGCGCGTCGAAACCCGGCAGCAGCAACATCACGAAAGCGCCCATCACGGTTTGCGCCGCCAGCGTGAATGCGACGTGCGCATTCTCGTGCGAACCGAGCAGTTTTTTCAGATTCCATTGGCGCGTAAAGCCATGCTTGGGATCGAGCGTGGGTTTGAACTCACCCTGCTCGTTCTTGTGATATTTCAGCGGCGTGCTGTCCAGCCGCAACATGTCGCGCTGGGTGACGCGCGTTTGCTGAAAGCGGATATTGGGATGGGTGATGTCGGAGCGCGGGAATCCGGGAATCTCCACCTTGGCTTGCTCGCGGCCTTCGGGAATGTTTTCGATCACGCCGAAATCCAGCGCCTTACCGAGACACGCCGAGACGCACGCGGGCTTCAAGCCGACTTCAAGCCGATCCACGCACATATTGCATTTGCTGACCTCGCCCTTGACCGGATCAAGCTGCGGCGCGTTGTAGGGGCAGACCCAGGTGCAGTAACCGCAGCCGAAACAGATGTCTGGATCCTGCAACACTGCGCCGTATTCGGCGAATTTGGTATAGGCGCGCGTGGGGCAACCTTTCAGACACACCGGGTCGTCGCAGTGGTTGCAGGCCATGGAAATATTGAGGCGCTGCATATTAGGGTAAGTGCCGCCCTCCACGAAACCGACCGAGCGGAACGCCAGGTGCGGCGGCACGTCGTTCTTTTCCGAGCAGGCGGATTCGCAGGCGTGGCAAGCGATGCAGTTGTCGGCGTTGAAATAAAAGCCGTGCTGCTTGTAACGATTGGGATTGGCACCGATGGCCGCGTCGCCGTTGATGTTGAGGCTTCGATCGCGCAGCACATCGCCCGTCGGCACGGTTTCGATGGGCTGCCCATAGCAGTTCGCAGCCTGGCTGCTGGGGTCATTAAGCAGCGCGTAATCAGGTTCGTTGGAGCGTCTTGGGAACATGTCTCTTCTCTTTAAAACTTGCGCATTTCCATCGACAGCTTTGCCGCCGCTGTCTGGTCTTCGATTTTCTCGATGCGGATCGCCGACTGCTTGTAGGCGGGCTGGCGCGAATGCGGATCGAGCAGGCCGAGGGTCAATCGATTGGCGCAGTCGTGGAAATGGAACGGCAGGAATACCATGTTTTTCGGTACGCGCTGCGTCGGCTGCGCCATCGCGATGGCATCGCCGCGCCGCGACACCATGCGCACGTATTCACCGCGCGCGATGCCGAGTTCATCCGCCAGCGCCGGGTTGATCTCGATGAACGGAATCGGACTGAACTTGTTGTTGTTACCCAGCTTGCCGGTCTTGGTGCGGCCATGCCAGTGCTCGATCAGCCGCCCGGTGTTGAGCCAGATCGGAAACAGCTCATCGGGAACTTCGTTGTTGTCGATGAAGGGCAGCGGGATGAGCTTGGCGCGACCATCCGGGTAACTGAACGTACCGTCCACGGTGTAGAGCCGCTTGCCGCCTTTGGGCGGGGCTTCGCCGCGCGCTTTCTGTTCGGCGGTGTAGGGCCATTGCACGCCGCGATTCTGTTCCAGCAGTTCATGATCCATGCCGGAAATATCAGCGAGGCGGCCTTTGGACAACTCGCCCATTTCCAGAAAAATATCGCCCGCTTTTTCCGGGAACGTCACCTTGCCATCCCGGTTGAAACGCTCCGCCACACGATTGAAAATCCATAAATCAGGTTTGGCCTCGCCGGGCGGCAGGGTAACGGGTTTCACCCGGTTGATGCGCCGCTCGGTGTTGGTCATCACGCCGTCTTTTTCTGCCCAGGTACCGGCGGGCAGGTACATGTGGGCGTATTGCGCGCTTTCGGTGTCCTCGTAGCAATCCTGCACGCAGCAGAATTCGAGCTGTTCCATGGCGCGGCGAATGCGCGCGGTATTGGGCAGCGAAGACATGGGATTGGTGGCGATCAGCCACAAGCCTTTGATCTGCCCGGCTTCCATCGCCTGATAGATATCGGTCTGGTACATGCCGCGTTTCTTCGGAAAAAATTCCGGATCGACGTTCCAGAATTTCGCGATTTCCTCGCGGTGTTCCGGGTTTTCCAGAACCCGGTAGTTGGGCAGACCCGAGCACGACGACCACTCGCGCGTGCCCATGGCGTTGCACTGGCCGGTGATGGACAAACTGGTGCCGCCCGGCCTGCCGATGTTGCCGGTAATGAGCGCCAGGTTGTTGATGCCGACCACGCCGTCGGAGCCATGCGTGGATTGGTTGATCCCCATGGTCCAGATCTGCATCGCGGCTTTCGATTTGGCGAAGGTGCGCGCCACCACGCGAATGGTGTCCTCGTCGATGCCGCAAATTTTTGAAGCGGTGACCGGATCGTATTTTTCCACTTCCGCGCGCAGGGCGTCGATGCCGTTGGTGTTGGCGTCGATATAACGCTGGTCGTGCAGATTCTCCTTGAAGATCACATGCATCATCGCGTTCATCAGCACCACGTCGGTGCCGGGGGTGATGGTCAGATGGATGTTCGCGTTCTGCGCCAGCATGGTCACGCGCGGATCGACGACGATGAGGGCAAAGCCGCGCTTCTCCTGCGCCTCTTTCATGCGCCAGTAAATGATCGGATGCTGCTCGGGAAGGTTGGAACCCCAGGCGATCAGACAGTCGGTGTTATCAAAGTCGTCGTAGCAACCGGGCGGGCCGTCCGAGCCGAATGAGCGCTTGTAGCCGGACACGGCGGACGACATGCACAGGGTGGTGTTGCCGTCGTAATTGTTAGTGCCGATCAGTCCGCGCGTGAGCTTGCCCAGGGTGTAAAACTCCTCGGTCAGCATCTGCCCGGTGGAGATGATGGCGAAGGAATCGGGGCCGTGCTTTTCCTGCACGCGACGAATTTCGTCATGCAGTTTGTCAAGCGCGCTGTCCCAACTGGCGGGTTGCCAGTCCTCGTGCCAGTGATCGCGCATGAGCGGCTGAGTGCCACGCCCGGCAGAGGTGAACAACTCATGCTCGAAAATGCCTTTCAAACACAGCTTGCCCCGGTTGACGTCGGCATCGGCCACGCCGCGCGAAGCCACCGGCGTGCCTGCCGCATTCAACCCCACCTCGATGGAACAACCCGTGGAGCAATAGCCGCAGGCGGCGTATTTCCATTCCGTCACGCCCTTGTCGGCAATCTTGATGGGATTCTTTTTGTTGCGTCCGAACAGCATAGCGATCCCCTCAAGCCAGACGCAGGTAAATCTGGCCGTCTTCCACCTTGGTGGCATAAGCGCGAACGCAACCTTTGTCGGGTAATACGGCCTCGCCGGTGGCGAGGTCGATTTTCCAGCTATGCAAAGGGCAAGTGACGCGCCCGCCATGGACGATGCCTTCCGACAAGGGGCCGCCACGGTGTGGGCACTTATCCAGCACGGCGAAAACTTCATCGCTGATCGTACGGAACACTGCGATGCGATTCAGCTTATCGTTGTGTGCAAGTTCGACCACCCGTGAACCTTGCCGGGGGACGTCGTCGAAACGGGTAATGGCTATCCAGTCTTTCATGTCTGCGTCCTTCATGCGGTGATGCGGATGGGCTGGAATTCGCGGGCTTCGCTGCCTTCGGCACGTTCTTTCCAGGGGTCGATCTGGGCAAACTGCTGGCCATAGATGAAGCGCTCGTGCAGTGCGAGACGGCCTTCGGCGTCGTCCACCACTTTGGCCTTGATGTGAGCGAGGCCCACCCGTTCGACCCAGGGCGCGGTGCGTTCCAGGTAATGCGCTTCTTCGCGGTAAAGCTGGGTAAATGCGCCGCAATACTCCATGACTTCCGCCTCGGTTTCTACCCGGCACAACAGATCGGTGACGCGCACCTTGATGCCGCCGTTGCCACCTACGTGCAGCTCGTAACCGGAATCGACACAGACGACGCCGAAATCCTTGATGGTGGCTTCGGCGCAATTGCGCGGGCAGCCGGACACGGCAAGTTTGTATTTATGCGGCATCCACGAGCCCCAGGTCATGCGTTCGAGCTTCACCCCCAGCCCGGTCGAATCCTGCGTGCCGAAGCGACACCACTGCGAACCGACGCAGGTTTTCACCGTGCGCAAAGCCTTGCCGTAGGCATGACCCGAAACGAAACCGGCGTCCGACAAGTCTTTCCAAACGGCGGGCAGGTCTTCCTTCTTGATGCCAAACAGGTCGATGCGCTGGCCGCCAGTCACCTTCACTTCCGGCACCTGATATTTGTCGGCCACGTCGGCGATAGCACGCAATTCGCTGGGGTTGGTCAGGCCGCCCCACATGCGTGGCACCACCGAGAAGCTGCCGTCTTTCTGGATATTGCCGTGGGCGCGTTCGTTGATGAAGCGTGACTGGGCATCGTCCACATATTCACCCGGCCAGCGCGCTAGCAGGTAGTAGTTCAGCGCCGGGCGACAGCTGGCGCAACCGTCCGGGGTTTTCCATTCCAGCGTCTGGAATACCGCGTCCATGGATTTGAGTTTCTGATCACGGATGACAGCGATGACGTCGTCGTGGCTGTGCTCGGTGCATTTGCACAGGGGTTTTTTGCTGGGCGCGGTGGAGTAATCGCCACCGACTGTATGCGCCAGCACAGCCTCTACCAGCCCGGTGCAGGATCCGCAGGAGGCCGATGCCTTGGTATAGGCGCGCACATCTTCCAGCGTGAACAATTTATTGTCGCGAATGGCTTTGACGATATCGCCTTTGCACACGCCGTTGCAGCCGCATATCTCTGCTGTAGCAGGCAAGGCCGCGACCCGCTCTGCGGGACCGTGGCCGGAGTCGCCAAGGTGGTGCTGGCCGAACAGGAGGGTTTTGCGGAACTGGGCGATGTCCGTGCCTTCGCGCAGCAGATCGAAATACCAGGCACCGTCGAGCGTGTCGCCATAAATACAGGCGCCTACCAGCTTGTTGTCCTTGATGACCAGCTTTTTGTAAGTTCCGGCAGCCGCATCCGAGAACACCAGCGATTCGGTGTCCGGCGCGCCGATAAAATCGCCTGCCGAAAACAGGTCGATGCCGGTGACCTTGAGCTTGGTCGAGGTCAGCGAACCCTGGTAACGTGCCACGCCATGCTCGGCCAGATGGTTGGCGCACACTTTGGCTTGCTCGAACAAGGGGGCCACCAGCCCGTAGGCGATGCCGCGATGGCTGACGCATTCGCCGACGGCGTAGATGCGCGGATCGAACGTCTGCAAGGTGTCGTTGACGACGAGGCCGCGATGGCAGTGCAGACCTGCGGATTCGGCCAGCTCGGTGTTGGGTCGAATGCCGACAGCCATCACCACCAGATCGGCGGGAATGGTTTCACCATCCTTGAACGTTACAGCACACACGCGCCCGCTCTCGCCACGCACCAGCTCGGCAGTGTGTTTCTGCAGCAGAAACTTGAGTCCTTTTTCTTCCAGATTTTTTTGCAGCAGGCGCGCGGCCGGTTCGTCCAGTTGCCGCTCCAGCAACCACGCGCCAATGTGCACCACACTGACGTCCATGCCGCGCAACTTCAGGCCGTTGGCAGCCTCCAGCCCGAGCAAGCCGCCGCCAATGACGACCGCGTGTTTGTGCTCGGACGACGCCCGGATCATGGCATCGACGTCGGCGATATCGCGGAAACCGATTACGCCGGGCAGATCGGCACCCGGAACCGGCAGGATGAATGGTTTGGAACCCGTCGCCAGCAACAGCCGGTCATAGGAAGCTTTCATGCCATCGTCCGTCTCGACCGTGCGCGCCTGGCGGTTGATCTTCGCCACTTTCTTGCCAGTGTGCAGTGTGATGCCATTCTGCGCATACCAGTCGCGGCTATTGAGCACGATCTGCTCGACCGTCTGCTCGCCCGCCAGCACTGGGGACAGCATGATACGGTTGTAGTTGGGGTGCGGCTCGTCGCCGAACACGGTAACGTCGTATAGATCGGGTGCCGACTTCAGCAACTCTTCCAGCGTGCGCATGCCCGCCATGCCGTTACCGACCATCACGAGCTTCAATCGGGAATCCGATGCGCGAGGCATGTTTGTATCCATCTCACCACTCCAAACAGGAATCAAAAAGTGATGACCAAGACACGCGTAGCATCTGGTCCGTTGAGTGGGTTAAAGCAATGGCTGTGCCAATCCAACACACTGCGTGTACTGCTTTGTTTTCGTTTTGTTTTTTAACTTACCCTCACCATCACCTCCCATAATCTCGCACCATCTTGGTGCCCATTCTCATGGCGTGCACCACGCACTATGCGGCCACGCGGCCGAAACCATTGATCGCAGTAATGGCGCGTGCCTGGTTCAAATCATCGGTGTAGCCCGCCGCGTAAAGACACACAGCAAGCTGGTTCCGAATCGGCAGTGGGAGGGGCTGCGCACCATGCAAAATCTGTGTGATCCATGCGCCTGTACTGCGCGCATCGATTCCAGGCAAGCTGCCTGTCGGCATCGGGGCTGATTGCGCTTCGTATACACGTAGCGTCTGACCGTCTTGAATCAGCGCCATGTCCGGACGCATCGCAGGGTCGGCGAAGGCTTCGCCTTCGTAACCCTGCAACAGCACCGCGCGCCCGCCGAGCGCTTCCAGCACCGCTTGCGTGGAGAAAATCTCACCCGGCGTCTTCACGGGCGTGACGCGCACCGAGTGCGGCCCCAGCACATCGGCCAGCGCCGCCAGCCGCGTCACCCAGCCGTCGATGCCCAGGCGCGAACGCAGTGACAGCAAAGAAGCCAGCCCCGGGCTCAGCAATGCAACAGGCGCAAACGCGATCCCTTCTTCGGCAAGCGCGGTGTTGACCTGCGAGGACGTCAGGCTCGGCTGAATGCCGAGTTCCCGAAAGACATAGGCCGCCGCAGTTCCGCCCCCGCCTTCGAGCACGCCATGGATCAGTACCGGAATATTGAAACTTC
The DNA here is from genome assembly GCA_040080645.1 of Thiobacillus sp. Lineage (GTDB taxonomy): Bacteria > Pseudomonadota > Gammaproteobacteria > Burkholderiales > Thiobacillaceae > Thiobacillus. Next base: position 86,298 of record JBEBIA010000009.1, on the reverse strand, counting down.
TGAGCAACAAGGCCAGCAGCGGTGTGAGATGCGGATGTGCCCGCACGCCGTGATAAGCCGGTAACACCACGGCTCGGAATGCACTAGGCGGTGCGATCAGGCCGGGCAAACGCTCGGCCAGTGCCGCGTGCAGGCCCAGCCAGGCGTCAAGGCCGGGATCGTGCTGGTTCAACGCGACCAGAAAAGCCGCTGTCTCCAACTCCGGCACGCCACCATCGAACAGCGCAGCACCCAGGTCATGCGCATCGACGTAGCCCAGCCCATCGCCAATTTCAATCTGACGAATCAATCTGGCATAGCTCATGAAATTCAGTGCCCCTGAAAAAATCGCGCAGCCCATGCCGCAACGCGGGCAAGACCCGGCGTACTCATTCCTTTACGATAAGCGAGGGGAACAGTAGTCAGGACAACGCCTTGCCGAATCAGTCAGCAGGGTTTGTGCCAGGGAATGGTTTCATAATGATTTCAGTCACTTGCTGTCGCGCCGCCACATCAGCCACGACCCTTGCGCGCGCTGGCGGTGCACAGCAGGCATCCTTCGCCGCAAATTGGTGCGTATCGAAGTCTGAAAATTACTTTGAAGACTCGGGGGGCGTTTTGAGCTTTTCCCTGACGGCATCGCGCACGATTTCGCGCATGTTGACGTCAAGCTGGGACAACAGGACGGAGACAGTCTGATCGAGATTTTTTCGCAGTTCGGCAGCGACCTGTTTTTCCATCACTTCGGACAGGCGGGGCGCAAGTTCGCTCATCAATTGCTCAGCGAGCGTATCGCTCACCGCAACCGCTTCGATTCCGGCGGGCGCAGGCGGCGTCACGCGCGGTTCGACAAGCGGCATCGTATTCGTGGCGAAAGCGGGACGCACAGGCACAGGCGGCGTGCCGACAACCAGCACGTCGGTCAGCACTGGCAGCCAGGCCGATGCGGGTGGCGCAGACGGCTGCGGGTCGGCTTCACCGCGATGCTTGTTCATCAGGGCATCCATTTTGGATAACAGCGAATCGCTCATCGTATGCTCCTAGCCCGCAGAGGGACGAAGGTCGTGGGTGTGCAGCGCATAGCCACGCGCCTGATAGAAACGGTAGCGGAGGCGCGCCTGCTCGCGATCGGCAGCGTCTTCGCTGACAATTTCCAGCACACGCTCAAAGCGCGCAAACGCGGATGGCCATTCGTGATGCAGGTTGATGAGTACATCGGCGCGGGCGAGCGCATCGGCATTCGTCCCAATCAATACCGGCGTCTCAGCCGCCAGCGCATCGTCGTCCCGGCAATGCGGCACGAATCCCAAAGCAGGGGTCGTCCACAGCAGTTGATCGATCGCGTGCGCAATGGTCGCATCCGGCGCATACAGCATCACCTGATGTCCTTGCGACCAGGCTTTGGCTGCCAGACGCCGAGCCACTTCCAGGCGGTCAGCCGCAAAGGTATAAAAGCTGATTTCGGTCACGCTGCCCGGCTGGTTTATTTAGCGCGCTGCAACAAAAAATGCACCAGCAGGCTGACCGGGCGACCGGTCGAACCTTTGTCGCGTCCGCCTTTCCAGGCCGTACCCGCGATGTCGAGATGCGCCCAGTGATATTTCTTGGTGAACCGCGACAGGAAACACGCAGCGGTAATCGAACCCCCGGGACGTCCGCCGATATTGGCCATGTCGGCGAGGCTGCTTTTGAGCTGATCCTGATAGTCGTCCCACAGCGGCATCCGCCAGACGCGATCCCAGGCGGTGTCGGCGGCGGCTTCAATATCGCGCGCGAGCGGATCATGGTTGCTGAACAGCGCGCTGGGATGCGCGCCGAGTGCGATGACACACGCGCCGGTCAGGGTGGCGAGATCGATCACGGCTGCCGGGTCGAACCGTTCGGCATAGGTGAGCGCGTCGCACAAAATCAGGCGACCTTCGGCATCGGTGTTGAGGATTTCGATGGTCTGGCCGGACATCGACGTGACGATATCGCCCGGCTTGTTGGCGCGCGCATCGGGCATGTTTTCGCAAGAGGGAATGATGCCGATGACATTCAGCGGCAACTCCATTTCGCCGAGGGCGCGGAACGTCCCCAGCACGGCACCGCCGCCGCTCATGTCGTAATTCATCTCGTCCATTTCACCAGCGGGTTTGAGTGAGATACCACCCGCATCAAACGTGATGGCTTTGCCCACCAACACAACCGGTTTCGCGCCTTTTTTGCCGCCCAGGTGTTTGAGCACCATGAAACGCGGCGGCTTGTCGCTGCCCTTACCCACCGACAGAAACGATCCCATGCCAAGTTTTTCGCAGGCTTTTTCGTCGAGCACCTCGCAGCCAAAACCAAACTGCTTGGCGAGCGCCTTAGCCTGTTTGGCGAGGTGATCAGGCGTGCAGTAATTGGACGGCAGATTACCTAGATTTTTCGCCAGCTCGATGCCGTGGGCAATCGCCAGACCATGCGCCAACCCGGCTTCGGCGGGTTTCATCTCGCTGCGCTGCGCCACGGTGAAGACCAGTTTTTTGAGCGGGCGCTTGGGCTCGGTGGCTTTGCTTTTCAGCACATCAAAACGATACAGCATCTCGTAGGCACAGGTCACCGCCTGCTCGACGTTCCAGCCCGTGTTGCGCGAGCCGACCGCAAGCTCGGTCAGCGTCATGACCGCATCCATCGCGCCGCCGTCACGCAGCGCCTTGACGGCGTGGCCGATGGCATCGCGATAGGTTTTTTCATTGAATTCGCCTGGCTTGCCCAGCCCCACCAGCAACACACGCTCAGCCAGCAAACCCGGCACACTGTGCAGCAGCAGCGTGCCGCCCGTTTTGCCTTCCATATCGCCGCTGCGGAGGATGCCGGACAAATGGCCGCCGCTGGCATCGTCGATCGCCTGAGCAGGGGCGGATAGTTTGCGTTGCTCAAAGACGCCCACCACCAGACAGGCGCTGCGCTGCTTATCGAGTGCGCCGCTTTTTATGCTAAATTCGAGGTCGATTGTCTTGTTTTCCATGTCTGTGCTCAACGTCTGTGCTCAAAAAAATACCGGAGGGGGTTGGGCGATTATTGGCGCAGGCGTCAACGATTGTCAAAAGTCCTTCCCGCCTGACTCCGCGATTTCATGCTGTATCGCCGCGCGCTAACCCGTGAACTGGGGCTGACCACCGCCGCCGTTTTAACGGTGCTGATCGCGATTGCGCTGGTGGTGTTGTTCATTCGCCTGCTCGGGGATGTGGCGCGCGGGGAACTGGCAAACGAAGCGGTATTCGCTTTTCTCGGATTTTCGCTGCTGTATTTTTTGCCTGTGTTGATGACGATTGCGCTGTTCGCCGGTGTGTTGCTGCCGTTTTCGCGCATGTGGCGCGATAGCGAAATGGTCATCTGGTTCAACGCCGGCCTGTCGCTGAGGCAATGGCTGCGCCCGGTATTGAGCTTCGCCGTACCGTTTTCGCTCATTATCCTGTTGCTCACCATGGTGCTGAATCCCTGGATGCAGGCCAAGAAAAACGACTACCGGCACGAACTCAAAAGCCGCAGCGAAACCAGTCTGATTAGCCCCGGCCTGTTCGCCGAAACCAGCAATGGCCAGCGCGTGTATTTCGTCGAATCGCTTAACCCCCTGACCGGCGTGGTGCGCAAAATATTCATGCAGTCGCGTGTCGATGGACAGCTGGGACTGATCGTCGCGAACGAAGGCCAGTATTCGCAGCTGGAAGATGGCTCGCGCTATCTGGTGTTCAAGGACGGGCGGCGTTACGAAGGCGTGCCCGGGCAACTCGATTACCGCATCGTGCAGTTCAAACGCTACTGGATGCGACTGGATCCCGCTGAAATCGGCGCGCGCGAAACCACGTTGCGACAGGCATCGCCTGGCCGATTGCTGGGCGACGATTCCGCGCCCGCCCACGCCGAGCTGCTTTGGCGGCTAGGCGTGCCAATCAGCGCGTTAATACTGGCGGTGATGGCGATTCCACTGAGCTTCGTCAACACCCGTGCGCGGCGCTCGTATGGCCTGCTGATCGCGCTGTTGCTGTATTTCATCTACAACAATCTGATCTCTCTTGCCCAAGCCTGGGTTGCACAAGACAAACTCGACCCCTGGCTGGGTATGCTGTCGGTGCATCTGCTGATGGCCGCCGTTGCGGCTCTGCTGTTTGTGCTGCGCACACGTCCACACGGCTGGCGCAGGAGTCCAGCATGAATCTGCTGACGCGTTACTTAGCTCGCGAAGTGCTGGCAGCCGCCGCATTTGTGTTGCTCGGACTGTTGGTACTGTTTGCATTTTTCGACGTGATCCAGGAACTGGGTAGCCTGGGGCGCAACAGCTACGGCATGGGGCAATTGTTTGTGGTGGTGGCGCTCAATCTGCCCGGGCATCTGGTAGAAATCCTGCCGGTAGCGGCCCTGATCGGCACGCTGTTCGGGCTGTCCAAACTTGTCGGCAATTCCGAGTACGCGGTGATGCGCGTCTCGGGGCTGTCGAACGGGCGCATCGCCGGTATTTTTGCCGGTCTCGGCCTGCTGTTATCGTTGCTCACGCTGGTGCTGGGCGAATACGTCGCGCCTTGGTCCGAGCAAGCCGCACAACGCTACAAACTCTCGGCCACCCGCTCGGTCGTCGCGCAACAGTTTCGCTCCGGCCTGTGGGTCAAGGATAACGGCGATTTCATCAACGTCCGTGAAGTCATGCCAGACAGCAGTATGCGGGGCATCGAGATTTATGGCTTTGATGCTGACGGTGCCCTGCGCACCGTACACGCCGCACAGCAAGCGGTGTGGCGCGGCGATCAGCGCTGGGAATTGCAGGACGTGACCGAAACCCGTTTCGATGCCAGTGGCGTCTCTGCGGCCTCCACCGCGCGTCAGCCTTGGCGCACAGTGCTCACCCCCGACATCCTCTCGGTGCTGCTGATCGCCCCCGAAAAAATGTCCGCCCGCACCCTGTGGCGCTATGTGTCACATCTTCAGGACAACGGCCAGACATCCGCACGCTACGAACTCGCATTGTGGTCGAAATTTATCAGCCCTCTGGCGATTCCAGTGATGATGCTGCTGGCCATCCCGTTTGCCCTGCAAAATCCTCGCGGCGGCGGCGCAAGCGGCAAAGTGTTCATCGGCATTCTGGCCGGGCTCGGCTTTCATTTGCTGTCGCGTCTGTTTGGCCATCTTGGCCTGCTCAACAACTGGCCCACGCTGCTGGTGTCGAGCCTGCCCTTACTGATTTTTCTCGCCATTGCACTCCTGAGCCTGCGATGGGTAGATCGCCGTTAACGGCGCGCCTGGGCACGTGCTTATGCACGACCCACCCCATCGATAAAGCCACTCAGGTTCATGCCCTGCGCGCCGACTGGCTGACCGGATGCATCGATCCCGACACAGCCACAACCCGCACCCCTATCGAAACACCCGGTCGCCCCGACACGCCTGTCCTCGTATCACCCCAGCACACTCCGCGTCGCCGCATGGACACCGAGACAGGGCGCGCGGCGCTGGTGCATGCACTGGCTCATATCGAATTCAACGCCATCAACCTCGCACTCGACGCCGCGCATCGCTTCGCCCACCAGCCAGTCGATTACTACGCCGACTGGCTACAAGTCGCCGATGAAGAAGCCCAGCACTTCGAATTGCTCAATACGCACCTGATTTCGCTCGGCTACCACTACGGTGACTTCCCTGCGCACGACGGCTTATGGGACATGGCGCTCAAAACTGCCCACGATCCCCTGGTACGCATGGCGCTGGTGCCGCGCGTACTCGAAGCACGCGGCCTCGACGCTACGCCCCTCATTGTCGAAAAGCTTCGGGGCACAGGCGACAGCCACCTGATCGACATCCTCGCAACCATCGAGCGTGACGAAATCGGCCACGTCGCCATCGGTGGCCGCTGGTTCAACTATTTGTGTGCTGCACGCGGGATTGAGCCGGAAGAAACTTTTCGCGCTTTGCTGACGGAGTACGACGCACCGTCACCCAAACCCCCGTTTAATTTGCCCGCACGGCGCGCAGCAGGGTTCAGCGAAACTGAGCTGAACTGGCTGCTGGGGTTATAAGTGCAGGGTCAGATTCAATGATGTCAGCAACACGCCGACTAACGCGACGTAGCGATCAACTCAGCCAATGCAGCAGATGGTGACGCACGATAAATCGCCCCAGCTTCCCGCTGTCGTTCAAGCTGTGCCTCCAGATTGTCCGGGGTCAATTTAATCCCAAAGCCGTTTGAATCAGGGGTCTTCAGTTGATCAAGCACCTGATGTCCCAAGGCTGCCTTGAAGTGCCCCGCCTCCCAATACCAGCGTACCGCTGTGGTACGGTCACCCGGCGCAGGAACGGCTTCGGTCGCGTACGGATGATAGCCACTGAAATCCCATAAATTGACGCGCGCATCGCCGACGCTTTCCACCCGGATCACCAGCGCTCGCTTCCAGTCTTCAAACACATTCCACAGGCCGCTCAACTGGAAAATCTCCAGCAAGTGCGCATGGTAGGGATAAATCACCAGATCGATCTGAATACCATGCTGCTTTGCCAACTGCATGATTGCGGCCACATCGTCGAGTGGCGGCGATGTAGCCGTCCCCGCGTGGAAAAGATGCCTGGGACGCTGTTGATAGGCTTGCAGATTTTCTACATCTCGCTGACGAAATAGCGCGTAGTAGCCATCGGCACGCGCCATCCGCCCATAGTCATGCATGGGATTGAAGCCAGATGAGGTCAAGTGAGCAACACCACTTTTTTGGTGCTGTCTCAACGTGTCCAGACTATGAATCAGCGCATCCAGCGATATCAGGGTAGACGCACCATCTTTCAGCATGCTCAAACGCCGATAGGTATTGAGTCCTCCATCAGGGGCAAGCAGCAAACGCCCGGACAACTCGGGCTCCAGAAACTGGCCGGAGGGTTGCACTAGAAAATCCATGAAATCGACACCCAGCACCACCCGTTTGATGGCGTGACGTGACACTGTGTGCTCCAGCAAACGGCGCGCGGCACGTACGCCTGTACCCGGCAAAGCCAAGTTATAGACGGGCTGTTCACTGGCAAGCCAGGCGGCGTCTTGTGGATCAAACCCGACTTCTGCACGCGAGTTCCCCAATACCAGCGTCCGGGGAGCCGCACGCAGCACCTGATAAGGTTTAACCAGCGCCCCTTGCGTCGCCGCATGGGGCTTCCAGTCATCAAGGCTGTAATCCCGATACACGCCGTAGGGATCAACAACCCAATTCACTCCCGCAACGACAATGAATAACATCGCCACTGCGAACCCCATGAAGCCGAGATAACGTGCCATATCAGAATTGGTAATAAAGAAATTCGCTCGCGCCCGACAGCGACAGTCCACCTGCCGCCGCCAGACAAGCGATCGCGACTGCCCACGGCAGACGGGGATGCCACACCCATCCCGCGCGCGCGGAAACAGCGTCAAAATCCAGTCCGGGCTGATAGTGCCGCATGAATTCCTGGGTGTTGGGCAACCAGAAAGCAATCGCCAGCAAGGGCAGCGTCCACGCCCAGGTCAGCACAAAATGCGCGCCGCCGCCGAGACCAAAACGCACTCCAAGAACTTGTAATTGATCCCCCAAACCTCCCAGCAGAGGCGCAAAAGCCACAGGCAGTTGCACACCATGCAAACCCGCCATTCCACCCAGCATATTGAGCGCGCCCTCCAGCGTTAATGCACGGAAAAACACCCACCCGACGACGACAGCGATGAAGGTCAACAACCACCCCGCCCGTACTTCCATCACGCCCGGTACCGCAGCACCGGGAAACAAATGTTGCCTTGAGGCGCGCCACGCATGGTTGATCGCAAGATACAAGCCATGCAATCCGCCCCACAACACAAAATTCCAGGATGCTCCGTGCCACAAGCCGCCCAGCAACATGGTCACGATCAGATTGCCATAGCGTCGCACCCGGCCTTTGTAGCTTCCTCCTAGCGGAATGTAGAGATAGTCGCGTAGAAAACGCGACAGCGTCATGTGCCAGCTACGCCAGAACTCAATCATGTTGCGCGCTTTATAGGGCGAATTGAAATTAAGCGGCAAAACAATGCCGAACAGCCGCGACAGTCCAATCGCCATGTCGGAATAACCCGAAAAATCAAAATACAGTTGGGCCGTATAGGCAAGCGCGCCGCCCCAGGCAGCGAAGAAATCCAGTTGCTCGCCCGCGTCCGCCGCCGAAAACGCCTCATTAGAGTAAGGCGCCACACCATCTGCCAGCACCGCTTTCTTAAATAGCCCGAGCGCAAAAATGGTCGTGCCAATGGTGACGTTATCCCACGAAAGCCGATAGGTTTCGGGACGAGCAAACTGCGGCATCATTTCTCTGTGATGCAACACCGGGCCTGCGATCAAATGGGGGAAATACGTTACAAACAGCAGATAGTGAATGAAGTTGTATTCCTTGACCTTGCCTGCCCAGGTGTCCACTAGAAAAGCGATCTGGGTAAACGTAAAAAACGAAATGCCTAGTGGCAGCAAAATCGAATCCGTGCTCACCTCTGTGCCCAATAGCTGGTTAGCCGAATCAATAAAGAAATTGGCGTATTTGTAATACCCCAGCAACGCCAGGTCTGCTCCCACCCCCAGCATCAACAACAGATTGCGTCGTTTGACCGCACCATCACTATGCGCGCGCGCCAACGCCAGCCCCACTGCATAATTAAACAGAATGGAGGTTAGCAACAAGCCGACATAGACGGGGTTCCAGTACCCGTAGAAAAACAGCGATGCAAGGGCGAGCCAGGCAGCCGCTGCACGAGCGGATCGCGTTCCAATCCGAAAAAACATCCAGACGGTGATCGGTAGATAAATCAGCAAAAAAGCGTAAGAGTTAAACAACATATGAGAATCTCATGCCGCAGGGGATCATTTTTTACGTATCTTACGCCGCACCCGGCTGCTCCGACTTGACCCGCCTCAAGACTACGGGGATGCTGCTGCACACATCATCCCGTCATCACATCGACCTCACCAGGATTCAGGCCGCGCCCAGCATCAATTACCCCTTGCCCTCCTCCTTAGCCAACTTTAAATCCAGACTTCTCTTTCTATGCCCGCCACCGAACACTTCATCCCCGGCAAAGACGCTTCGCTCGAAGCCTCCATCGCCACCCTGCAAGCCAAACTGGAGGCGATCGGTTTCCACATCGAGGAACGCTCCTGGCTCAATCCAGTGGAAGGCGTGTGGTCGGTGCACATTCGCGACCGCGACTGTCCGATTCTGTTCACCAACGGCAAGGGGGCGACCGAGCTGGCGGCGAGGGCAAGTGCGTTGGGCGAATATTTCGAGCGACTCTCGACCAATTATTTCTGGACGCATTTTTATCTCGGTGAAACGATTGCTACCCGCGCTTATGTTCACCACCCGGACGAACGCTGGTTCGACGTGGGCGACGTCTGGCCGAACGGATTGCTGACACCTGCGCTGCAAGCGCATTACAACCCGGACGATGGCGTGCGCGCCGATCAGTTGATCGATCTGAATTCCGGCAACATCGAACGCGGCATCTGCGCGATTCCCTACCAGCGACTGGCCGACGGCGAAACAGCCTATTTCCCGGTCAATTTGATCGGCAATCTGTTTGTCAGCAATGGCATGTCGGCGGGCAACACGCTGATGGAAGCGCGCACGCAGGCGCTGGCCGAAATCTTCGAACGCCACATCAAGTTTCGCATCATTGAGGAAGGCATCTGCCTCCCCGACGTGCCTGAAGCGGTCATCAACCGTTATCCCAAGATCGCAGCAGGCATACGCGGCCTGCGCGAAGCGGGTTTCGGCATCGTGGTGAAAGACGCGTCGCTCGGTGGCAAATATCCGGTGATGAACGTCACGCTGTTGCATCCGCGCGATCAGGGCTGCTTCGCCAGCTTTGGCGCACACCCACGCTTCGAAGTCGCGCTCGAACGCGCGCTGACCGAGTTGCTGCAAGGCCGCGCGCTCGACACGCTGGAAGGCTTCCCCGCGCCCGGCTTCGATCAAAGCGAAATTGCCGACCCGCAAAATCTGGAAATCCACTTCGTCGATTCCAGCGGCGTGATCTCCTGGCAGTTTCTGCGCGACACGCCCGATTTCGATTTCGTCGACTGGAATTTCGGCACGACCACCGAGGAAGATTACTGCTGGTCGGTGGAGACGCTACACGCGGAAGGCCGTGAACTGTATATCGCCGACTTCACCCATCTGGGCGTCTATGCCTGTCGCATCCTCGTGCCCGGCGTATCGGAGATTTACCCGGTCGAAGAACTCGAATTCGAGAACAACAGCGTCGGCAACCTCATCCGGCCTGCGCTCGCGCGTCTGCCCGAGCTGAGCGACGATGAATGTGCCGAGTTGCTGGATTTGATCGACGATCTCGAACTCGCAGACGACCGTCTGGTGACCGTACTGATCGGTCTCGCGCCTGATGCCGACTCCGCCTGGACAGATATCCGCGTCGGTGAAATCAAACTGCTGCTCGCGCTGGCGCTTGGCGATGATGACGCCATCCTCGAAGGCTGCACCTGGATCGCGCAATACGGTCAGCGCAGTGAAGCGCGGCTCAAGGTCTATCGCTGCATCGCCGACCTCGTGCGACTCAACGATCCGAATCCGTTCGAATCATCACTAGCCTTGATGTATGGCCGCGAGACGCTGACGCAAGCCTTTGCGCTATTCAATCAGGATGAACGGTTTTTTGGACTGACCCCACTCGGCAAAAATTTTGAAGGCAGTGCAATGCATAGTCGCCTGCTGGAGGCCTACCTCAAAGTACGGGGCTAAGTTTGCTCACGACTTGATCGCCACCACGCCGGCTGGTAAACCTGCCTTCAGTGTCGCGGACAACCTCTCAAAGGTTTCAGGGAACGGTGCCCGGCGTCGCCAAACCAGACCAATCGTACGTCCCGGCACAGGCCGCTTGAATGCACGCACTTCAACGGATTTTTTGCTGACGCGTGGCCCTGCATCGATCGACAGGGCAGGCAGCAGCGTCACGCCCAAGCCCATCCCCACCATCTGTCGCAGCGTTTCCAGACTGGTGGCGCGAACTTCTTCACGCCCGCGTGAGCCCGTACCGCATACATCAAGCGCCTGATCGCGCAGACAGTGGCCTTCGTCCAGCAGCAAAAGTTTCTCACCCATGATGTCCGGTACTCCGACACTTTCGCGCTCGGCAAGACGATGCCCTGCAGGCAGCGCCGCATAAAACGGCTCGACAAACAATGGCTCCACGCGCAAGCTGTCGTCGGTCACCGGCAACGCGAGCAGGCCAGCGTCGAGCTGGCCATCCGCCAGGTGGTCGAGAATCAGCGGCGTCAGCTCTTCGCGCAGCAGCAGTCTCAAATCAGGGTGTTTTTTGTGGATCAGCGTCAGCGCATGTGGCAGGTAATACGGCCCCAGCGTCGGGATCACCCCCAGGTTCAGGGTGCGTGCCATCGGGTTTTGTGCGTGTCTGGACAACTCACGGATACGCTCGGTTTCTTCGACGATACGACGAGCGGCGGCAAGAATTTCCTTGCCGGTTGGTGTCGGCGTGACGCGCTTCAGACTGCGGTCAAAAAGCACCACCCCGAGAAATTCTTCCAGTTTCTTGATCTGTGTCGAAAGGGTGGATTGCGTAATGCAGCAGGCTTCAGCCGCCTTGCCAAAATGGCCATGATCGGCCAGCGCCACCAGGTATTTCAGCTCTTGCAGAGTCATTTCGTGATATTCGATTTTATCAATCGGATCATTCTAGACTATTCATTGTACAAATTTAGGCTACAGGCCTCTAATGCCATTACTCCGCTGTGGAGCCGACTAACGATTGGAGCACATCATGTCAGAAAGCAAATGTCCGTTTGTACACAAAGTAGGGAGCGGTAGCTCGAATCGCGACTGGTGGCCTAATCAGTTGCCGCTCGAAATCCTGCACCAGCACTCCCCCGAAACTAGCCCGATGGGCAACGGCTTCAACTACGCCGAAGAATTCAAGAAACTCGACCTCGCCGCGGTCAAGAAAGACCTCACCGCGCTGATGACCGACTCGCAGGATTGGTGGCCGGCCGACTATGGTCATTATGGGCCCTTCTTCATCCGCATGGCCTGGCACGCAGCCGGCACCTATCGCACCGGCGATGGCCGTGGTGGTGCCGGACACGGCAACCAGCGTTTTGCGCCGCTCAACAGCTGGCCCGACAACGTCAACCTCGATAAGGCGCGTCGCCTGCTGTGGCCTATCAAGCAGAAATACGGCAAAAAAATCTCCTGGGCTGATCTGCTGGTGCTGACCGGCAACGTCGCGCTCGAATCGATGGGCTTCAAGACCTTCGGCTTCGCCGGTGGCCGTGAAGACGTGTTCGCGCCGGAAATCGACGTGTACTGGGGCAACGAGCAGAAGTGGCTCGACGACAAGGCACGTTACAGCGGCGAACGCGATCTGGAAAACCCGCTCGCTGCGGTGCAGATGGGTCTGATCTATGTCAACCCGGAAGGCCCCGGTGGCAACCCCGACCCGGTCGCCTCCGGCCGCGACGTGCGCGAGACCTTTGAGCGCATGGCGATGAATGACTATGAAACCGTCGCGCTGACCTGTGGTGGTCACACCTTCGGCAAATGCCACGGCGCAGGTGATGCCAAACTGGTGGGCGCAGAACCCGAAGCGGCACCGATCGAGCAACAGGGGCTGGGCTGGAAAAACGCCCACGGCAGCGGCAAAGGCGGCGACCAGATCGGCAGCGGCCTGGAAGGTTCGTGGACCCCGACTCCGATCAAATGGGACATGAGCTACCTCGACGTGCTGTTCGGCAACGAATGGGTGCTCTCCAAGAGCCCGGCGGGTGCCAATCAGTGGACACCGAAAGTAGCCAACGACAGCAACATGGCTCCGGCGGCACACGACGCGGGCAAGAAAGTAGCGATCATCATGACCGCTGCCGACATGGCAATGCGCATGGATCCGGCATACGAGAAAATCGCCCGTCACTTCCACCAGAATCCGGACGAATTCGCTGACGCATTCGCACGCGCCTGGTTCAAGCTGACGCATCGCGATATGGGCCCGAAATCACGTTACCTCGGTGCTGAAGTGCCGCAGGAAGACCTGATCTGGCAAGACCCGATCCCGGCAGCCAGCGGCACGGCTATCAGCGATGCCGACGTAGCGGCACTCAAAGCCAAAGTATTGGCTTCGGGGCTGTCGGTCTCCGAACTGGTCGGCACCGCCTGGGCTTCCGCTGCGTCCTTCCGTGGCTCGGACAAACGCGGTGGCGCAAACGGCGCACGAATTCGTCTGGCTCCGCAGAAAGACTGGGCGGCCAATCAGCCCGCACAGCTCGTCAAGGTAGTGGGCAAGCTCGAAGGCATCCAGAGTGAGTTCAACGCAGGTGGCAAGAAAGTATCGATGGCTGACCTGATCGTGCTGGCCGGTTGCGCTGGTGTCGAACAGGCAGCTAAGAACGCCGGGCAGAACGTCACCGTTCCGTTCACGCCGGGGCGCACCGATAGCACGCAGGAACAGACCGATGTGGAATCGTTCTCGGTGCTCGAACCGTTTGCTGATGCTTTCCGCAATTATCAGAAGACGAAGTACACCGTGTCATCCGAAGAACTGATGCTCGACAAGGCGCAGTTGCTGACGCTTTCGGCACCGGAACTGACCGTGCTGCTGGGCGGCTTGCGTGCGATCAACATCAACGTCGGCGGGTCGCAACATGGCGTGTTCACCACGCGTCCAGGTACGCTCAGCAACGACTTCTTCATCAATTTGCTGGATATGGCGACAGAGTGGAAGCCGGCCTCGGCCGACGCGGATACCTTCGACGGCGTTGATCGCAAGACCGGTGCGAAAAAGTGGACTGCGACCCGGGTCGATCTGGTGTTCGGTGCGAATTCGCAGCTGCGTGCAATTGCGGAAGAGTATGCGTGTGCCGACGCGCAGGCCAAATTCGTCAAGGACTTCGTGGCCATCTGGAACAAGGTCATGAATCTGGATCGTTACGATCTCGCCTGATGAATCCCTCGCCCGTCCTGTAGAAACAGGCGGGTGAATCACCCTTAATGGAGAACGCTCATGATGATCTCAAACCGGATTTTTACCCCGGATCTTCCCGCACCGCCGGCCACCCTGTCGCACCCGATTCGCCATGCCCTGCTACAGGCGTTGTGCATGTTCGGCTTGGGGCTAGGCGGTGTCAGTGCCATGGACAACGAGCTCGTGTCGGAATATTTGAGGCAGTGAATCAAGGTCAGCCGGGTTTAATCGCCACCAGATCAATCAAGGCTGACATCCCGTGGTGATGCGTTCCTTCACTGATGAACGCATCGTGTTCATCCAGATGCACGATATCCCAGTCACCAAACCAGGCTCGCAGCCCTTCAACGGTGTACATGTTGGCGGGATTCCCCGGTCCCCCAGTGGCGAATTCGAGCTGTCTCGGTGTGTAACCCTGAAGCACCAGCGTGCCACCGGGTTTGAGCGTCCGGCGGATACCCTCAATGATGCGATCACGTTCGGGGGGCGGCGCAAACTGGATGAAAATGGCTGCGACTAGATCATAGGCAGCTTCTGGCCACGTCCAGTTCAGCATATCCGCCAGCTCAAACTCAACGCTAACCCCGCGCTCGGCCGCAAGCTTGCGCGCCTTGTCGAGCGCCAGACTGGAAACATCCAGCGCATGAACCATCGCCCCTTGCTGCGCCAACCAGACGCCGTTACGGCCTTCGCCGTCGGCGAGCGCAAGCGCACGCATTCCCGGCTGTATGCGTGCCTGCTGACTGGCTAAAAACTGGTTCGGCGCAGTACCAAAAATATAGTCGGGGGTGGCATAGCGCGCATTCCAGAAATCAGCGCTCATTTCGACGCGGCGAGCATCTTCTCCAGCTGGGCGGCGGGCACCATACCAGGCACGCGCTGGCCATTGGTGAAAAACAGCGTGGGGGTGCCATTCACCCGCAGCTTGCTGCCCAGTGCCATAGTTTCATCGATCGGGTTATCGCACTTGCCATCGTTGTTGGGGATCGTGTTCTTGCTGATGTACTCGTCCCAGGCTTTGTTGCGATCAGGTGCGCACCAGATTTGTTTGGAAGTTTGCACGGCCTTGGGATGCAAGCCCTCAATCGGGTGCACGAACGTGTAAATGGTGATGTTATCCACCTTGGCCAGCTCGGCTTCGAACTTGCGGCAGTACGGGCAATCAACATCCGAAAACACTGCCAGCTTGCGCGAGCCATTGCCCTTCACCGTTTTGATCGCGTACTGAAATGGCAGCGTGTCGAACTTGATTGCCTGCAACTGGTTTTGTCGCGCCTGCGTGAGATTGCGGCGGGTTTTCAATTCAATCACGTCGCCGCTGAAAATGTACTGGCCTTTGGCATCCGCATACACCAGCTGACCATCGAGATCGACCTCGAACAGGCCGCTATAAGGCGTGGCTTTCACCGTGCTGATTTTCGCACCGGGGAACTGTTGCATCAGCGCCTTGCGGATAGTTGCTTCGTTCGCGTGTGCTGCCGCGCTGAGCATCAGGGTGGCGGCCAGCGCCAGGGAAATCAATTTCATGAAAATACTCCGGTTAAATAAAAAAACGACTCTTCAGGCCATGGCCTCACGTATCAGTGCCGCCTTCAAGGGCGACATTCGATCCAGCAAACTCATACCCCCATTCCGCACGCGACTGGCACGCGCATCGGCAAACAGGTGATGCAGGCCATGCGTCAGCGCCTGCATTCGCGCAACCGGCTCGGCGCGCGCACGCGCATAGCTTTGTAACACACGCAGATCACCGCAGCGTGTGCGGCGATGCGCCACCAGCACAGCAACAAGCGCCTCCGCATCGCCAAATCCCAGGTTCACGCCCTGCCCTGCCAATGGGTGCACCCCGTGCGCCGCATCCCCAATCAGCGCAACGCCTGGTGCCACCGCTACATCCACCTTCAGCAGATTCAGTGGAAACGCCGCTGCAAGTGTGAGCAACCCCAGCTCGCCCAGGCGCGCGTGTCCGGCGTCGCGCACGCGGGCACAAAGCGCTGCTGAATCAAGCGACAACAGCCTATCGGCCTGGGCTGACGCAGTTGACCAGACCATCGACATCCGGGTTCCCGGCAAAGGCAGCCAGGCCAGAATATCGCCCTCGAAAAACCACTGGAAAGCCGTGCCGCGATGGGGTCGTTCGCAATCAAAATTGGCCACCACGCCATGCTGGCCATACGGCGTGACAGTTGCCGCCAGCCCCGCCCAGTCTCGAATACGCGAATGCGCGCCGTCAGCACCCACCACCAGTTGGGTCACCAGCGTGCGGCCATCGGCGAGCGTGAGGTACGTGTCATTGCCGTCACGATCGAGTGTGCTGATTGCCGCCGGACACTGCACGTCCACGCTGCCGTCAGCGGCAATCGCCTGCCACAGGGCGTGTTGCAGGCGACCGCTTTCGACAATGGTCGCAAGATGCGAGGTGCCGGATGCATAGGCGTCGAGCCGCAGCGTGCCGGTCGTGTCGCCCGCCACATCCATGCGGGTCACTGGCTGTACGCGCGCCAGATCGAGGTGCTGCCACGCACCGATCCCGGTGAGAAAGCGCTGGCTCGACGGGCTGATGGCGTAGATGCGGGTGTCCCAGGTGGCATCGGACAAGACTGGCGGTGTGCGTTCAACCAGCGCGACGCGCAGCCCCTGCCGCCCCAGAGCCAGCGCGGTCGCCGCGCCCACCAGTCCGGCGCCCACGATGACGACTTGATAGCGTTCGGCGCTCATCCACGCGCACCAAACATCATGCGCCGCGCCACAAAAGTCTTGAGCGACGGCAGCGCTTCGAGCGCAAACAGCCCGAGCCCGCGCGCGTGGCGGATCGGCAAAAGATCGTTGGAAAACGTGCGCACCAGAAAATCGGTAAAGCCCAAGCCGCCGATGACATCTGCGCGGCGACCCCGCGCGTAAGCGGTGAGCATCGCATCGCTACCGAGGGCCTCCGGCGACTCGCCGCACAGCGCCGCCAGTTCCCACGCATCACGCAGACCGATATTGAAGCCTTGCCCTGCGACGGGGTGCAAGGTCTGCGCGGCATTACCAATACGCACCACGCGAGCGGCGGCTTCGCAGCCGGTGTAGGCCAGGCTGAGCGGAAAGGTTTTGCGTGGGCTGGCGGCGAGAAAACGCCCTTGTCGCCCGCCAAAATGTTGATAGAGCGCAGCCAGAAAGGCATTGTCGTCCATCGCGGCAATGCGCTCGGCATCGGCGTTGTCGGCTGTCCACACCAGTGCGTAATGGTCGCCTTTTGGGAGCAGGGCGGCCGGGCCATCCGGAGTGAATCGTTCATACGCCTGCTGCGCGTGCGGCAGCTCGGTCTGCACATCACACACCACCGCCTGCTGCGCGTAATCGTGTTGGTATTTGGGTGTGGGGGCGAAACTGCCACGACCGCCGTCGGCCACTACCGCGAGCGGCGTCGTGACTTCACCGCGTGTCGTGTGCAGGCTTGCCAGCGATGAATCCGGCGCAATACGCTCAACCGCCACGCCATATTCAACTGCGACCCCTGCGTCGCTCAGCGCCTGCTTCAATGCCGCTGCCAGCGTGGCGTAGGACAGCACGTAGCCCAGCGCAGGCACGCCGACTTCATCTGCCGACAAACGTGCCACTCCGAACGCGCCGCGCTGCGAAATATGAATGCGGGTAATCGGCGTCACCTCGGCCAGCGCGTCCCATACGCCGAGCCACGCCAGAATCAGTTGCGACCCATGCGAGAGCGCCAAAGTGCGACTGTCGCCGCGCACCGTCTCGGGCTGCGCTTCCAGCACGCGCGCAGTGATGCCCTGCTGCGCCAGCGCCAGCGCGCACACCGCGCCGACCGGCCCAGCACCGACGATGACGGGCGGATTCAGCCGCGCATCCACGCTTCGATGTCGTCCACGGTTTTGGGCGGCGTGGTCAGCACTTCACACCCCGTCGCGGTCACCGCCACGTCGTCTTCAATGCGGATGCCGATATTCCACAACGCCTCGGGTACGTCGTCCGCCGGGCGGATGTAAAGGCCGGGCTCAACGGTCAGCGTCATGCCGGGCTGCAAGGCGCGCCATTCGCCCTTAAGCTTGTATTCGCCTGCATCGTGCACATCGAGGCCGAGCCAGTGGCCGGTGCGGTGCATGTAAAACCGGCTGTAGGCGTTCGATTCGATCAGGCCATCGACTTCGCCTGACAGCAAGCCGAGATCAACCATACCTTGTGTCAGCACGCGCACTGCCGCATCGTGTGGCGCAATCCAGGTCGCACCGGGCTGGGTCACGGCGATAGCCGCTGCTTGCGCAGCGAGCACAATTTCATAGGCATCTTTTTGCGCAGCGCTGAATTTACCGCTCACCGGAAACGTGCGAGTAATGTCCGACGCGTAGCCATCCAGCTCACAGCCTGCGTCGATCAGCAGCAAACCACCCTCGCGCAGCACATCGCGATTGGTGACGTAATGCAGCACGCAGGCGTTCGCCCCGCCCGCGACTATCGACTGATACGCAGGTGCCTGTGCACCGGCGGCATAAAACGCGTGCAGAATTTCCGCTTCAACTTCGTATTCATGGCGACCCGGACGCGTCGCGCGCATCGCGCGACGGTGCGCGTCCGAGGCAATTAGCGCCGAGCGGCGCATCGTGTCGATCTCCGCTGCGTCCTTATGCAAGCGCATTTCGTCGAGCACGGCACGCACGTCAAGCAGCTCGCCCGGTGCCGTCACGCCCTGCCGCGCCTTCGCACGCACCGCGTTGAGCCAGCCGATCATGCGCGCGTCCCAGGCCGCATCCAGCCCCAGCGCATATGCCAGCCGTGCGCGGTTACCCAGCAGCTCAGGCAGGCGTGCATCGAGTTCGCTCACGCTGTACGCCGCATCAAAACCGAAGGTGTCTTGCGCTGCTACCGGGCCGTATCGAAACCCATCCCATATCTCGCGCGTCTCGTCCTTGTCGCGGCAAAACAGAATCGACTGCGGCACAGCACCGCCCACCACGACCAGCACCGCCTCCGGCTCGGTAAAGCCAGTGAGGTGATAGAAATAGCTGTCGAAACGATAGGGATAATGCGTATCGCGGTTGCGCGCCGCCTCCGGCGCGGTGGCGATCACTGCCACGCCATCACCCAGCCAGGTGGCGAGGTGGGCACGACGGGCGGCAAAGCGGGTGACATCGGTCATCATGGAATCAGGCATGGTTACGCAGACTTTCATCGAGGTGCTGCAATCGCTCGGGCGTTCCCACATCGACCCAGCGGCCGGCGAAATGTTCGCCGCTCACGCGATTATCCGCGATGGCGGCGCGCAACAGCGGTGCCAAGGGCGCTTTTTCATGTGCGGGGGTATGCGCGAATAACGCACGGTGGTAGACACCGATGCCAGAAAAAGTGAGGGGAGAAGCCGTGACCGGGGCGGCCGGAATCCGCCCGGTTTCCAGCACGAAATCGCCCTTGAGGTGATGCGGCGGATTATCGACCAACACCAGATGCGCCCGGTCGCGCCCCGTCGCCAGTCGCGCCATGGGCTCGGCGAGGCGGTCGAAATCATAGTCGCAATAAATATCGCCGTTGACCACGGCGAATGTTTCGGTCTCGATCAGCGGCAGCGCGGTGGCAATGCCGCCAGCGGTTTCCAGCGCGCTGACTTCGCGCGAATAGGCAATCGACACGCCCTGCGCCGCGCCATCGCCCAAAGCCGCCTCGATCTGCTGCCCGAGATGCGCGTGATTGATGACGATGCGCACAAACCCTACCGCACGCAGCCGCTCGATATGCCAGACGATCAGCGGCTTGCCGCCCACCTGCAATAAGGGCTTGGGCGTATGGTCGGTGAGCGGGCGCATGCGCTCGCCGCGACCGGCGGCGAGGATCATGGCGGTTCTCATGGCGGTTTATTACCCATTCAATAACCTGATAAAAATTTGTTAGGACGCATGGATATTTCACATCCAGCGAATAGTGGCCTATGGCCTCATCTACCCAACACGCGCAATCAAATCAACTTCCGGTTGTATTTTGGCTTGTAGGATTTAACAAGTTCCCGCTCAAGCTCTTTTCGTTCGGCTTCTCCATTGATCGGAAGATAACTCCAGCGATCAAAAATTTTTTCGGAATCCTTTCGGGTATGTTCCGCAATACGGAGCAGGCAATTCCAACCTTGGCCGATGTATACAAGTTCATTTTCATGAAACAAGAAATACACTCCGGAGCAAGCCCCTTGAAGCGCAACGCTTGATTCTTTGAGTTCTTCTAATGCCTTAAACACTTAATAACCCTTTTTGGGTTGGTCCGTGTAAGACAGGGGCAGCATCCTACTCGCCCTCACCACAACAGCTTGCACTGAAACCCCGCAAACACCGGGTCGAGCGTTACCAGCACGGCTTTCTCCAACTCTGCCTGCGCGGCCAACATACGGTCGAAGGGATCGCGATGTTCATTGGAATAAGCTCCCGCCTTGAGGCTATGCAGAAAGCTGATCGGCAAATGCTCGAATCCGTCCGCTTCGACCAGTTCGTTGAAACGTTCTCGTGCCTGCGCGCCGTGCGGTAGTTTGCCCAAACGGAATTTAGTGGCGATTTCCCATGCGCTCGCCGCGCTCACCAAGATCTGATTGCCCTCGTCAGCGATAGCTTGTCGGGCTGCGTTGGAAAGACGGGAATCGTCAGTCCACCACCACAGCAGGGCATGGGTGTCGAGCAAGAGTTTCAAGACTTTTCCCAAGCCTTGAGTTCGTCTTCTGGTAGCGGCTCGAAAAAGGCTTTGTCGATAAGCCCGGCCAGTCGCCCGGGCATACGCTTGGGCGCGTTCTGCTGAGTCAGCGGCATCATGCGCGCATAGGGCTTACCGGCTTTGGACAGGATGATTTCCTGGCCAGCGTGCGCCTGTTCGAGCAGGCGGGAAAACTGGGTTTTAGCTTCGTGAACGTTAACAGTAATGGTCATGGCACAGCCCTGTGGACTAACTGACGGACTAAGTCTAGCGTCGGGGCGCGATCACCGCAACTACCATGCCTCACCCACCTTAAACCATGGGAGCTGGCCTTGTGCAGCGAGACGCACCTTCATCCTCGAGTTTGGTTTACCCATAAAAAAAACGGACACCGCCAAGTGTCCGTTTTCGCGGGATGCGCTGGCTTACTTGCGCAGGCTATCGCGAATTTCGCGCAGCAGCACCACGTCTTCAGGCGGGGCTGCTGGCGCGGGCGCGGGTTCGGCTTTTTTCAGTTTATTGATCTGACGCACGAGCATGAAGACAATGAACGCCAGAATCAGGAAATTGATCAGGATGGTAATAAAGTTGCCGTAGGCAAACACGGGCACACCGGCTTTTTTGACTTCAGCCAGGGTCATGGCGACGCCTGCAGGAACCTCTGCAAGGGCGATAAACATGTTGGAAAAATCCAGCCCGCCAAAGATCGCGCCCACGATCGGCATGATGAGATCGCCCACGATCGAATCAACAATCTTGCCGAAGGCGGCACCGATGATGACACCGACGGCCAGATCCATCGCGTTGCCCTTGACGGCAAATTCCTTGAATTCAGATGCAAAGCTCATTTCATGCTCCCTTGTGTAGTTAAAAAACACCCGGCTGCGGGCTGGCCTGATGGTAGTAGTCTAAGCGGCCAAGCCCAAGATAAAAAATGTAAATTTTTCAGCTTGGTCGGCTGCGGCGGGCAGAGTAAAATGCACCTTCTTATGCGTATCGGCTCCCACCTTCTCAAAAACCGGCTGGTCGTCGCCCCCATGGCGGGCGTGACCGACCGGCCTTTTCGCCAGCTCTGCAAGAAGCTGGGCGCAGGCATGGCGGTGTCCGAGATGGTGACGTCGAACTCACTGCTGTACGGCTCGGCCAAGACGGCGCGGCGCGCCAACCATGACGGCGAGGTTGACCCGATCAGCGTGCAGATCGCGGGCGCCGACCCGCAGATGATGGCGGAGGCCGCACGGCACAATGTCGAACGCGGGGCGCAGATCATCGATATCAATATGGGCTGTCCGGCCAAAAAAGTGTGCAACGTGATGGCGGGCTCCGCGCTGTTGCAGGACGAGGCGCTGGTCGGCCGCATTCTGGATTCCGTCGTCAAAGCCGTCCCCGAGGTCCCCGTCACGCTGAAAATTCGCACCGGCTGGGATCGCGAGCACCGCAACGCGCTGACCATTCTGAAAATTGCCGAAAACGCCGGGGTGCAGGCGCTGGCGATGCACGGCCGCACGCGCGCCTGCGCTTACACGGGCGAAGCCGAGTACGACACGATCAAGGCAGTCAAGGCAGAAGCCCGCATCCCGGTGATCGCCAACGGCGACATCACTTCGCCCGAGAAAGCGCGATTCGTTTTTGAATACACCGGTGCCGACGCGGTGATGATCGGCCGCGCCGCGCAGGGGCGGCCCTGGATTTTTCGCGAAATCGAGCATTACCTCGATACCGGCGAACACATGCCGCAACCCGAAGTGGCCGAGATCCATGCCGTGCTGCTGGAACATATTCACGACCTCTACGCGTTTTATGGCGAGGTCACCGGCGTGCGCGTCGCGCGCAAGCATATTTCCTGGTACACCCGGGGGCTGATTGGCAGCAGTGCCTTCCGCCACACCATGAACCAGCTTGATTCGGTGAACGAACAGCTTACGGTTGTAAACGATTATTTTGCCCAGGCTGCGCGCGCTGATCGCCGCCTGCGTTACGAAAGCAGTCCGCAACACAACGATGAGCAAGACCTGCCGGACGCCTCGCGACTAGCAGCATAAAGGGATACGGGTGCAACGCCCGAACAAGGGAACACCATGATTGAAGAAACAGAAATCGCCGCCTGTATGCGGCGGTCGCTCAACCGCTATTTCAAGGATCTCGACGGGGAAACGCCGAGCGAGATTTACAGCATGGTGCTTTCCGCCATGGAAAAACCGCTGCTGGTATACATTCTGGATCGCGCAGAAGGCAACCAGACCCGCGCGTCCGAGATGCTCGGCATCAATCGCAACACTCTGCGCAAGAAATTGCGCGAATACGACCTCTCCGACTGAATCGGCCGCGTGCCGCAACAGTCCGGTTTTCCTCTCCGCTTACTGATATTGCTCCATGAAAATCCAGCGCGCTCTGCTTTCGGTTTCCGATAAAACCGGCCTCGTCGATTTTGCCCGCGCGCTTGCCGCCCAGGGCGTCGAACTCCTCTCCACCGGCGGTACTGCCAAATCACTGCGCGATGCGGGTTTGAGCGTGATCGACGTCAGTGACTACACCGGCTTTCCGGAAATGCTCGATGGTCGCGTGAAAACGCTGCACCCGAAAGTCCACGGCGGCATTCTCGGGCGACGCGATCTCGCCGACCACGTGGCGACCATGCAGCAGCACGGCATTCCCAACATCGATCTGGTGTGCGTGAATCTCTATCCGTTTGTACAGACAATCTCGAAGCCGCACACGCTCGACGACGCGATCGAGAACATCGACATCGGCGGCCCGGCGATGGTGCGCTCCAGCGCCAAGAACTACCGCTTCGTCGCCATCGTCACCGACCCGGTGGACTATCCGAAGCTGGTTGCCGAAATGCAAACCCACAGCGGTGTGCTGACGGATACCACCCGCTTCGGCCTGGCGAAAAAGGCGTTTTCCCACACTGCCGAATACGACAGTGCGATCAGCAACTACCTCACCGCGTTGAACGACGCTGGCGAAAAAGAAACGTTCGGCGAAAAGCTCAACCTGAATTTCACCCGTGCGCAAACCTGCCGTTACGGCGAAAACCCGCATCAGAACGGCGCGTTCTACGTCGAAGCCCACGCACCCGCCGGCACCATCGCCACCGCGCGCCAGATTCAGGGCAAGGAACTCAGCTACAACAATATCGCCGACACCGATGCCGCGCTCGAATGCGTCAAGACGTTCGACACCGCGCCCGCGTGCGTCATCGTCAAGCACGCCAATCCCTGCGGCGTCGCGTATGGCAAGGATTTACTGGACGCCTACAACCGCGCCTATGCAACCGATCCCGAATCGGCCTTCGGCGGCATCATCGCCTTCAACGGCAAACTCGACGGCGCAACCGCTGCCGCCATCGTCGAGAGCCAGTTCGTCGAAGTCATCATCGCCCCCGAAGTGAGCCCCGAAGCGAGCGAAGCTGTCGCCGCGAAGAAGAACGTGCGCCTGCTGGAATGCGGCGCGTGGTCGGGTGCGGTCGCGCAGATGGACATGAAGCGCGTCGCCGGTGGCCTGCTGGTGCAGGATGCCGACATCCTGCTGCACGGCGAACTGAAAGTCGTCACCGCTCGTGCGCCGACCGAACAGGAAATGACCGACCTGCTGTTCGCCTGGCGCGTCGCCAAGTTCGTCAAGTCCAACGCCATTGTTTATGCCAAAGACTGCATGACCATCGGCGTCGGTGCTGGTCAAATGAGCCGCGTCAACTCCGCGCGTATTGCAGGCATCAAGGCCGAACAGGCGGGTCTCGTCGTACCCGGGTCGGTCATGGCGAGCGATGCCTTCTTCCCCTTCCGCGATGGCCTCGACAACGCCGCCGCAGCGGGTATCAAAGCCGTGATTCAGCCCGGGGGTTCAATGCGCGACGACGAAGTCATCGCCGCAGCGAATGAACACGGCATCGCGATGGTGTTTACGGGTACGCGGCATTTCCGGCATTGAACTTGAGTACGAAACTCCAGTAAAGGAATCGATATGCGATTAAAAAGCCTGCGAATTCGAAATTTCCGGATGCTTGATGATTTTCAAGTTCCTTCTCTGGGAAGGGTGAACTTGATCGTGGGT
The DNA here is from genome assembly GCA_040080645.1 of Thiobacillus sp. Lineage (GTDB taxonomy): Bacteria > Pseudomonadota > Gammaproteobacteria > Burkholderiales > Thiobacillaceae > Thiobacillus. The sequence continues at coordinate 61,622 of JBEBIA010000009.1, read as the reverse complement.
CGAAACAATTCGGGGAAGAGCACTGTTTTAGAAGCGATCCGAATTCTTGCCGCGAGGGGGAACCCACGCTTGTTGGTGTCAATCCTGACCGATCACGACGAAACAGCCTTGCTCGAATCCGATTCGGCTGGATTAAGTGAAGAATTGGTTGCGAATGGTTTGAAATATTTATTTCCTGACAGGCGCTTTCCCTTAATTGATGACTCCGCCATACGAATCGGGGAAGCAGATTCTGATTTGTTAAAGATTGAGCATATATTTTTCAGGACAGAGTCTGAAGAGGCGCGTGACGAAGACGGTGAACTTTTCGAGCATCGTGTCAAACGCATCCCTGTCAGCAAAGCAGATGCCAGTGGATTAGCTGCCGATGGCGTTGGCCAAGCGTTGCGGATTTCAAATGGCCAGAACCCCACCATTACGCGCTCATCATTTATTGAATTTGATTCCATGCGTTCCCGCATGCGCCATACAATTTGGGACGCCGGTGTAATTTCTGAGATTCCTTGCAGCCTTATCCCGACGCACTTCATTCCTCAGTCAGATTTGTCTGATTTATGGGATAGGGTTTCTTTAACCTCATTCGAGGACAAAGTACTTGCTGCCATGCAGCTGATTGAGCCCAAGTTACGCGGCATGGCTTTCATTAAAGCCCCGATGGCAACCCCTTCTACAAACATGCGTCGTACTGAAGTACGTATTCCCGTCGTCAAGCTGGAAGGCTCTGACGAGCGAATCCCGCTCAACAGCATGGGCGACGGAATGTTACGGGTACTCCAGCTCGTGCTCGCCATACTTCCGGCACAAGGCGGTTTTCTGCTCATTGATGAGTTTGAAAATGGCCTGTATTACGGCGTGCAAGAAGCTGTCTGGAAAATGGTATTTGAGCTTGCGGCAGAATTGGACATCCAGATTTTTGCAACGACCCACAGCCAGGACTGCATCAAAAGCTTTGTTCAGGCAGCACAAAAGCATCCAGACGATGGGGTGCTTTTCAAGCTCTCACGCAGCCGAAATGCTAGTGACGAAGGAAAAATTATCGCGACAACGTACTCAGAGGGTCAGCTGGCGTTTGCATCTGAAACAGAGATGGAAGTGCGCTAATGCCTGGAAAAGTTTTGCTGGTCGAGGGCACGGATGATCGTGATTTCTTCAATGCCGCTTTGAAACAAACAGGTCTTCAGAATGTGCGAATTGAGCCAAAAACGCCACGCGACTCTTCAGACAAGATCAAAAGAAATGGTGTCGATAATTTACTTACCGCACTTGAACTTCAAATAAACAAACTATTCGAGGCAGACGGCCCTGAAGCCTTGGGTGTGGTTCTGGATGCCGACCATAAAACCGGTGATCCGTCATGCGATTTCGGTTTCTCGGTTCGACGGAATCAAGTTGTGACAATATTGGCACGGCATGGATGGCAGCCCGCATTGTCTGGGCTGTCGATGGGTGAAATTTTTCAGAATTCGAACGGACTTCCTCTAATAGGGCTGTGGGTGATGCCCGATCACCAAAATGACGGGATGCTGGAGGATTTTGTCACCCTCTTGGTAAAGGGTTTGGATCAGCAAACTCTACTAGCTCACGCACAACACACTGTCAGCCACTTGCCCACCAAATTATTTAACCCGGCGCTGCACACAACCAAAGCGAATATTGCTACCTGGCGAGCATGGCAAAAACCGCCTGGCACGTCACTCAGCAATTTGATTGGGCATGGCGCTTTGGATTTGTCATTGAGTCCGGCAGCAGAGTTTATCGATTGGCTCAAAGCCACCTTTCAGTAAAAAAACCATGAAAATCCTCGTCATCGGCTCCGGCGGACGCGAACACGCGCTAGCCTGGAAACTCGCGCAATCCCCCCGCGTTTCGCAAGTCTTTGTCGCGCCCGGCAACGGTGGCACGGCGACAGAAGACGGTCTGGTCAATCTGCCGATCACCGCAATTCCGTCGCTGGTCGAATTCGTGCGCCGCGAGCTCGACATCGCCTTCACCGTGGTCGGCCCCGAAGCGCCGCTGGCGGCGGGCGTCGTCGATGCCTTCCGCGCGGCCGGGTTGAAAATATTTGGCCCCACCCAAGCAGCGGCGCAGCTGGAAAGCTCGAAGGATTTCGCCAAGCAGTTCATGGCGCGTCACGGCATTCCCACTGCGGCCTTCGGCACTTTTACCGATGCCGCCGCCGCGCACGCTTACATCGACGCGCAGGGCGCGCCCATCGTGGTGAAAGCCGACGGACTGGCGGCGGGCAAGGGCGTGGTCGTCGCCACCACGGCAGCCGAAGCGCACGCGGCGGTGGACGCGATGCTGGCGGGCAACAGCATGGGCGAAGCCGGACATCGCGTGGTAATCGAGGAATGCCTGCTCGGCGAAGAAGCCAGCTTTATCGTCATGGTCGATGGTGAGCATGTGCTGGCACTGGCATCGAGTCAGGATCACAAACGCCTAGGCGACGGCGACAGCGGGCCCAACACCGGCGGCATGGGCGCGTATTCGCCCGCGCCGGTGGTCACCCCCGAACTTAACGCGCGCATCATGCGCGAGGTGATTCATCCCACCATCGAAGGCATGGCCGCAGACGGCATCCGCTACACCGGCTTCTTGTACGCGGGCATCATGCTAGGCACCGACGGTGTACCCAAGGTGCTCGAATTCAACTGCCGCATGGGCGACCCGGAAACCCAGCCGATCATGATGCGGCTGAAGTCCGATCTGACAACGCTGATGGACGCGGCCATCGACGGCACGCTCGATCAGGTGGACGCCGAGTGGGATCGCCGCACTGCGCTCGCCGTGGTGCTCGCCGCCAAGGGCTACCCCGATGCCCCGCAGAAAGGCGCGGCCATTGGCGCGCTGCCTGCGGCGGCAGACGACCTGCATGTGTTCCACGCTGGCACGACCAAACACGACGGCCAGACCGTCGTCAGCGGCGGTCGCGTGCTCGCCGTCACCGCGTTGGGCGACAGCGTGCGCATGGCGCAGAACCGTGCGTATGAAGCCGTTGCCGCAATTCGCTTCGACGGCATGCAATACCGCCGCGACATCGGCTGGCGCGCGATCGACCGGAAAAAGTGAATCCGGGCACGGCGAATGGCGATGCGGTTTCGCTATATCCACATCTTCTGCGCGCACATCTGCGGCGCGGCGGCCTGATCGCCTATCCCACCGAATCCTGCTACGGCCTCGGCTGCGATCCGCGCAACGCCCACGCGCTGCGTCAACTCATCCGCCTCAAGGGGCGCGACAGCCGCAAGGGCATGCTGCTGATTGCGGATCGCCTCGCCCGCCTGCGTCCCTTCATTCGCCCGCTCTCACCCGCCGACCACGCGCGCGTACAGCAGCGCTGGCCGGGGCCGACCACCTGGGTCTTGCCCGCCGCCGCCCGCTGTTCACCGCTGCTCACCGGCGGGCGCGACACCCTCGCGGTGCGCGTCACGGCGCATCCCGACGCGGCACGGCTGTGCCGCACGCTCGGCATGGCGCTGGTTTCGACCAGTGCCAATAAAACCGGTCACCCACCGGCGAAAACTGCGGCACAATGCCGCAGAATATTTGGCGCGCGAGTGCGCACGCTGGAGGGCCGCATCGGCCAGCGACGTCGCCCGTCCACCCTGATTGACCTTGCTACCGGAAAGATTCTTCGTCCCTGATGTCTGCTGCCGTCCCTGATATTGCTGCCGTCAAAACCTGGCTCTTCGATTTACAGGCTCGCATTGTGGCCGCACTCGAAGCCGCCGACGGGCAAGCCTTCCGCACTGACGCCTGGGACCGTCCCGAAGGCGGCGGCGGGATTTCGCGCCTGATCGAAGAAGGCCAGGTATTCGAGCGCGGCGGCGTCAATTTCTCGCACGTACTTGGCGAGAGGCTACCCCCGTCCGCCAGCGCGCACCGCCCAGAGCTGGCGGGACGCCGCTGGGAGGCGATGGGCGTTTCGCTGGTGATGCATCCGCGCAATCCCTACGCACCCACGGTACACATGAACGTGCGCTGTTTTGTCGCGCTCAAAGATGGCGAAGCGCCGGTATGGTGGTTCGGCGGCGGCATGGATCTCACGCCCTACTACGGTTTTGAGGACGACGCGCGCCATTTCCACGCCACCTGCAAAGCCGCGCTCGATCCTTTTGGCGCTGAGCTGCATCCGCGTTTCAAGGACTGGTGCGACCGCTATTTTTTCCTCAAACATCGCAACGAACCGCGCGGCATCGGTGGCGTGTTCTTCGACGACTTTGCCGAAGGCGGTTTCGACCACGCCTTCGCCATGACCCGCTCGGTCGGCGACGCTTTTCTCACTGCTTATCTGCCGATTCTCGAACGCCGCAAGACGCACGACTACGGCGAACGCGAGCGCGATTTTCAGGCCTACCGGCGCGGTCGCTACGTTGAATTCAATCTGGTGTTCGATCGCGGCACGCTGTTTGGCCTGCAATCGGGCGGCCGCACCGAATCTATCCTGATGTCGCTGCCGCCCATCGTGAAGTGGCGCTACGACTGGCATCCCGAACCCGGCACGCCAGAAGCGCAGCTCTACAGCGAATTTCTGACTGCACGTGTGTGGGTTTAATACGAACCCGGCTCTGAAATGAATAAAGTCCCACGTCGCATTCTCATTGGCCTCGGCATTTTTTTGCTGCTACTGGCCGTCATCGCATTCGTCGCCTGGGAGCTGATGTCATCGGCGCTGGAAGCGAAGTACCTCACCAGAACCGCACAAAAAATGACCTGGCAGATTCGCCCGGAACCCTCCAAGCGGATTCGCTACCCGGGCAACGGCCCGTATGACGTACGGCTTGGTTACAGCAAGCTGCCTGAATACTTCGCCCGTCTCGACCAAGTGGGCTGGCAGATCGACGCGCAGGCGCGGATCAGCGCACAGATGGAACGCGTCAATGATCTGGGATTGTTTTTGCCGTATCACGAAAAAGACCAGGCCGGGCTGACGCTCACCGGCAGCGACAGCAAACTGCTGTATCAGGGACAGCATCCCTCGCGCGTCTATCGCCGCTTCGACGCCATACCACCGATACTCGTCAATGCGCTGCTGTATATCGAAAACCGCGAGCTGCTCACCGAGCAATTCCCCACGCGCAACCCGGCAGTGGAATGGGATCGCCTCGCGCAGGCGCTGCTGGAAAAAGGCATCAGTTTTATTGACCCCAACCGCAACGTACCGGGTGGCAGCACGCTCCCGACGCAAATCGAAAAATACCGCCACTCGCCCGAAGGATTGACCTCGAGCATGGGCGAAAAACTGCGCCAGATGGGAACGGCCAGCCTGCGCGCCTATCTCGACGGCCCTAATACGCTGGCCATGCGCCGCAAAACCGTGATGGCGTATCTCAACACCGTGCCGCTCGCAGCTGCGCCGCGCTTCGGCGAAGTCAACGGCGTAGGCGACGGCCTGTGGGCCTGGTACGGCCTCGATTTCGCCGAGGTCAACCGCACGCTGTCGGGCAAGCCGGGCTATCACGACACCGCCTATGCCAGCGCGCTCAAGCATGTGCTCTCGCTGATCGTGGCCGAACGCCGCCCCTCGTATTACCTCGCGGCCAACCGCAAAGCGCTCGATGCCGCGACCGACGACCACCTCGACCTGCTCGCCAACGCCAAACTGATTCCGCGCGAGCTCGCCAACCGCGCCAAAAACGTCAAATTGCGCAGCACCCGCGAGCGCATCGACCCGCCGCCGCCGCGTTTTGTCGATCAAAAAGCCACCAATGCACAACGTATCCGGCTTGCAAAATTGCTGGGCGAATCACGGCTCTACGACCTCGACCGGATCGACCTCAAGGTCGATACCACCATCAACCAGTCCGCTCAAACCCTCGTCAGCCAGTATGTGCAGAGCCTGGCGACGCTCGACGCCGCGACCGCGTCCGGCTTGGTGGGACATCGTTTGCTGCAACCCGGTAACCCGCTGGCCAGCGTGATTTACAGTTTCACGCTGTATGAGAAAACGCCGCGCGGCAACCTGCTGCGCATCCAGGCCGACAATCTCAATCAGCCGTTCGACATCAATAGTCAGGCGCGGCTCGATCTCGGTTCCACCGCCAAACTGCGCACGCTGGTGACGTATCTGGAAATCATCGCGCGCCTGCATCACAACTACCGCCAGCTCGACGCCGCAGCGCTCAAGCAAAAAGCCCAGCCGCAGCGTGATGCACTGGCGCAATGGGTCGCGGCCACGTTGTTGCAGCAACCCAAAATCGCCCTTGGCGACCTGATGAATGGTGCCATGAGCCGACGTTACTCCGCGTCGCCGGAAACCTTTTTCACCGGCGGCGGGCTGCACAACTTCGCCAACTTCGACAGCAAGGACAATGGCCGCATCATGGACGTCTGGGAGGCGACCAAAAATTCGGTCAACCTCGTGTACATCCGCATGATGCGCGACATCGTTCGCCATTACGCCAGCGCCACGCCCGGCGCGGCCGCACGTATCCTCGACGACACTGCCAACCCGCTACGCGAAACCTATTTGATGCGCTTCGTCGATCAGGAAAGTCGGGTGTTCACCCAGCGTTTTTATCAACGCCACAAAGCGCACAACGCCACCCAGATGGCAGACGACCTGTACACCCGCACACGCGGCAACGCCCGTCGCTTCACGTCGGTATACCGTTATCTCGAACCGCAGGCCTCGCTGGAGACCTACACCGCTGCGCTGCGCCAGCAGATTCCTGCCAGCGCGAGCCTCGCGCCGGGCGTGCTCGAATCGATGTACAGAACCCACGCGCCGGAAGCCTACAACCTCGCCGACCGGGGCTACGTGACGCAGATTCACCCGCTGGAACTGTGGCTGGTGAAAACCTTGCGCGCCGCACCCAAAACCCCGCTCGCCGAGCTGGATCGGCAAGGTGCTGACGTGCGCCGCGAGGTCTATCACTGGCTATTCAAGACCAGTCGCAAAAATGCGCAGGACATCCGTATCCAGTCGCTGCTCGAAGTGGAAGCGTTCGACCGCTTGCTGGTGGACTGGAAACGTGTCGGTTACCCCTTCGACAACATCACGCCGTCCTACGCCACGTCAATCGGCAGCTCGGGCGACCGCCCGGCGGCACTCGCTGAACTGATGAGCATTCTCGTGAACGACGGCGTGAGGCTGCCCATGGTCAGCCTCACGCGCCTGCATTTCGCGGCTAACACGCCCTACGACACCCGGCTCTCGATGCGCGCGCCCAAAGGCGAGCGCGTGATGCCCGCCGAAGTCGCGCAGACCGTGCGGCGCGCCCTGGCCGGTGTGGTCGAGGGCGGTACCGCAGGGCGGCTGGCGGGCGCGCTCAAAGACGCCAACGGTCAGCCCATCCTCATCGGCGGCAAAACCGGCACCGGCGACCACCGTTTCGAGCGCTACGGCAAAGGCGGCCAGCTACTCGAATCGCGCGTCGTCAACCGCACCGCCACGTTTGTCTTTTATCTGGGCGACCGTTATTTCGGCACCCTCACCGCGCTGGTGCCGGGCCTGCAAGCCGGGCAGTTTGGCTTTACCAGCGCGATCACGGCGCAAATGCTGAAAACCCTGTTGCCGCAACTGAACCCTCATCTGTATCCCGCGCCGCCAGCGCTGCCCGTCCCCACAGCGCCCGAAACGCCAGTGGATGCCACACCGGTGGCCGCCCCCCTGCCCGCACGCGCGGCCACCAAAGAAAAACCCGACGGAGCCACCAGCCAGGCCGATCCCCCGGTCAAGCAGCCCGCGCCGACGCAAGGCGGGTTCCCCGAAGACCTCGAACCGAATGTGATCGTGCCGATGCCCGCACCGGCGACACCGGGCACGCCCGCCCCAGCCGCCCCTGCCGCGCTCTGAGCCGAGCGGCGGCAAAGATCCTAAAAACCACAGTTGGGCGCGCCCGATGGTGCGTCTGGGCGGGTGACTGCCGCGAAGCAACGAGGCGCGAGAGCGGAGTCGTTGCCGCTTCAGCGGCTTTACGAATCCGGCCTACCCCTTGCGGGTACAAAGGCAGGCGCACGACCGGGCGTACCAGCGGGTGCGTAGCAGACTCACCCAATTGGCAAACGTGATTGAAGGCACAAAATCCATTGGTCATGCGGCATTTTCAAGGTGACAAGCGGTCAACTGTGGTTTTTAGGATGATATGCTGAAGCCATGGCAACCCCTACCGTCGCCCCTCTGATCCAGCACACGCCGACCGACTCCGGCAACGTCAGCATTCCTGCCTTGCGGGTGTTGTCCGAAATCACCACCAGCCTGTCGACCGACGCCAACGTCGAACAGCTGCTGGGGCGGTTTCTCTCGACCATGATTCGCCTCGCAGGCGCGCAGGCGGGCGCGGTACGCGTCATCACCGACGACCGCACGCACCTGCGGCTGATCGGTTCGCTGGGCCTGCCGCCCGAGCTGGTGGAACACGAAGCGCTAGTGAGCGTCGATTGCGGCGTGTGCGGCAAGGCTGCGCGCGAAGTCACCGTCAGCAGCTGGAACAACGTCGCGTTTTGCAAACGCCAGGCCAACGACGCCTATTTCAGCAGTGGCTGCCACACCGTCGTCGCCGTGCCACTGATGCACAAAAATCAGGTGATGGGCGTGTACAACCTGTTTCTCGACGAAAACCACAGCGTGCCCGAAGACGTTCGCCTGCTGTTCCGCTCGATCAGCGAGCATCTCGGCATCGCGCTGGAAAACGCGCGCCTCACCCGCGAGAACATGCGCATTTCGCTGATGAACGAACGCCAGATGCTGGCCAACCAGATTCACGATTCGCTCGCGCAGACACTGGCCTACGCCAAGATGCGGCTCAATGTGCTCTCCGGCGCGATGAAGTCCGAGGACTACCCCAAGGCCAACCGCTATCTGGAAGATGTCGAAGAAGCCGTCGATCTCGCCTACGCCGATCTACGCGATCTCATCACGCAATATCGCGACCGCATCAACCCGCGCGGCCTCGTCCCCGCGATTCAGGAACTCGCCAAAAGCTTTCGCAAGAAAGCCAACGCCGACGTGGATTTTCTCAACCTGGTGCAAGACGTGTCGCTCACGCCTGACGAAGAAATCCAGGTCTTTCACATTATCCAGGAATCCCTGTACAACATCGCCAAACACGCGCGAGCGCGGCATGTCGTCATCACCTTCGACCTCGAAGACGGCCAGTACATCGTCAACGTGGCCGACGACGGCGTCGGCGTGCAGAAGAAACACGACGAATCCTCGACCATGGGCAAAAGCTTCGGCCTCACCATCATGCGTGAGCGCGCCGCCCGGCTCGAAGGCAAACTCAGCGTCGAATCGCGCCCGGCGGGCGGCACCGTCATTCGCCTCGTATTCCCACAGCGCACCTCCAACCACAGCTAATCCGCAACCGCATGAGCCTCAAAACCCGCATCATCCTCGTTGACGACCACACCCTGTTTCGCAAAGGCCTGGCCGAACTGCTCGAACAAAGCGGCAGCATCGAAGTCACCGCGTTTACCGGCAAGCCCGACGAAGTCGCCATGCTGCTCAAGGCGCACCGCCCCGACGTGCTCATCCTCGACCTCAACATGCCCGGCACCGACGGCATCACCCTCATGCAGCAACTGCGCGCCGACGGCCACGCCCTGCCCGTACTCATCCTCACCCTCTCCGAAGCCGAAGACGACCTCGCCCGTGCCCTGCGTGCCGGTGCCAACGGCTATCTGCTCAAGAGTATGGAACCCGACGAAGTCGTCGATGCCGTGCTGCGCGCCCAGCGCGGCGAAACCGTCGTCGCCCCCGCCATGACCGCCAAACTCGTCAAACTCTATGACCAGAAAGGCCAGGACGCGAGTTCATTGCTCGACGCCCTCACCCCGCGCGAACGTGAAATCCTCACCCACCTGTCGCGCGGCGAATCCAACAAGGCCATCGCCCGCACCCTCGACATCAGCCACGACACCGTCAAACTGCATGTGCGGCATATCCTCGCCAAGTTGAATCTGTCTTCGCGGGTGGAAGCTGCGGTGTTCGCGGTGGAGCATCGGGTCGCGCCGGGGGGGCGGGGGGAGGGGCGGTGAATGGCATGGCCCGACAGGACACAGGTGTTATCCGACATCGTGGCTTTTCAGATCAAAGGCTTACCGCATGAAGCAAGATTATCCGACATGCCGGATAATCTTTTATTCCGTCACGTGACGGCTATTTAACGTTAGGCGATCACTCCCATGCGTTTAATAAGAACGATCTCTCTATTCACTACGCTGCTGGCTTTAAGCACTTACGCTTACGCTGACGAGTGGTGGGTTCTTAACTACCGCGAACTCACATGCGCCACACCATTGGTAGATCAGGGAATAACTTACACGCCTGAGCGGATGGTGAAAAAATTCAATGGTTGCTTTTCAGAACCATTCGACAATGGAAACGGCATTTATTTAAATTGCGACTCAAGCCGTCTCAAAACCAATTTCATTTTTACAAAAACCTTAGCCGATTGTAAAAAGTTGGCGGAAAAACTAAGGCCGCTTAGGCAGGAGGGAAAGGGGGTGCCGAAAAGTGGAAAATAACTCGCCTAACCCTGCGGTCAAGTTCGCTCCCTTCGGTCGCTGGGACGCGCCGCAAGCGGCGCGCCCCTTACCTTGAACGTTAGACGGCTTACAAATCTCCCTCTCTGAAATTATCGAAGACATGAACTTACGAACTACAAAAGATGGACTATTTCAGTATTCTGAGGATAGCCGTGAATCTGGCGAAACATCGTTCCGCGAATTATCGGACACAGAGAATGAGCGCGTCATGGCTCGCGTATCGGAAGTCCACTTCTTACTAGATCGTTACCTTCCTGGGCAGTCAGAGCAGGGTATATCGCCACGAGTTCTCGACCAACTGTTCATAAAATGGCTTGGGGATTCCCTACCAGAGAAGACCGACGAAAAGTCTATTGCAACAGTGCTTGGTTCCACATTTGCCTACTTGCTTCAGGTTCAAAAACAAATGGTTTTGTTAGTAGCACGAGCTAATGGTGAAGAGCCAACTTTGGCGGTTTCAAACCGCGCCATTGGTCTCACGATCTATCCAATTGCGGCAGTTGAAAAGCGAATTGAAACTAGAAGCGCTGGATTCTTTGAGCCAATCTTTGCAGTGGTAGAAGAAAAGCTTAATGAGCTTCTCCACTGATCCGCCGTCTAACCCGGCAGTCGAGAGGGACGGCCAAAAGCTGCGCTTTTGGTTCCCTACGCTTCGCTCCGGCCGCCCCTCACTTCTACGTTAGCCATTTCCAAAATCAGGCCGCACGATTGAAGAAGAACAGCACAAAGAAAATGGATAAGGTGATCGCTAGAACCAATGGTTTTGGTTGGAGCAATTTATGGAGTGCCATTTCCGCGGTCGGTGCAGCAGCACTGTTTTTGCACTTTGCACTTGCACCCGGTGAAAGTTGGCTGGTCATTTTTGTAGCGCCCCTAGCCTTTCTGTCCTACGTCGCTGTTATATGGCTGCTGACACATACAACAGTTGAAGTTAAAGATGGCAACATCTCTACGTCAAACATCCCCCCGCTGTGGCCCAACAAGAACAAAACATTTGAGTTGGCCAACTGCAAGGACGTTCAGGTGGTTCCCACGTTTTCACAGTTTCACGGATTCTCAATGACTTCCTATAAGGTTGTGCTCACAACGTCAGATAGCAGCCACGACCTATTGTGGGTCAATAACAAATTCGAGGCTTATCAAGTATGCAGTGCTGTATTAAACGTTTTTCCGGCTAACAAGGCGTTGCAGCGGACCGCGCAAAAGCGCGCGGCCCGCTGAACTTCAACGTTAGGGGTAGCACTTGTTAGCCAAGCATCTCAAGCAATTTCACTGTGAGGAAATACGGCGGCGTCTAGCTACTGTGATGAGTCGAGCACTGCATGGTGTTTATGGCGCGCTTGCTGGTGGAGGAATTCTGACCTCTAGTGGAATTTCATCTTTGTTTAGCGACAAGCCAATTATTGCTGCTATTGGAGCCGTCAGCATCTTCATTGGAATTTTGTTTTTCGTTTCGGTTTTCTGGCTTGTTCGAGAATATGAAAAACGAGGGACTTCTAGCCAGTCTCCAACATTATTCGAGGCATCGTCCTTCGCTTTGGTTTGCTTGTCAGTATCAATCCTGCCAATTTATTTTTGGTTTGTTTTACTTGTAGCAAGCGCATATTTAATTACAAAAAAACATAACAAAAGAATCCAAGAAAACGTTCGTGTTTACTTTTTTCAAGTGGCTCGTGACTACCTGTATGAACTCCGCTCACTTAAAACCCCTAACACTGCGGTCAAGCGGGACGCGCCAAAAGGAATAAATGGGGTCAAATGGGGTCAGACATGATTCTTCTCGGCACCCGCAAGGGCATCGTCATCCTCGACCGTACCGGCTCAGGCTGGCGACCCCGCCCCATTGAGCAGGCGGGGATTCCCGTGTGCTACGCGGCGCGCGATCCGCGTGACGGTACGCTGTGGGCGAGTCTGGATCATGGTCACTGGGGACCGAAGCTGGCGCGTTCGCGAGATGGCGGCGTGAGCTGGGAGGATGTGACGTCGCTGAAATACCCTGAGGGCGCACGCTATATCGTCAAGGTGCTGCCGACGCCGGATTTCGACCCGGCTGCACCCTCGGCTCAGCCGGAGTACGCGAATGCCAGTGTGCTCAAAATCTGGGCGATGGCGTTTGGCCCGGCCAACCAGCCGGGGCGGATTTATGCGGGGACGATTCCCGGGGGCCTGTTTATCAGCGATGACGGCGGTGATAGCTGGGAACTCAACCGGCCGCTGTGGAACCACGAGAGTCGCGGTGGTGACTTGTTCGCGGGCGATGCGACGTCGGAAAACCGCTGGCATGGCACGCCTGCGAGCATTGACTACGGCGTGTTCGAACCGGGCATTCATTCGATCATGGTGGATCCGCGCAATGCGGATCACGTGCGGGTTGCGGTATCGACCGCCGGGGTGATCGAATCGACGGACGGCGGCAGAACCTGGGCGAGCCGCAATCGCGGCGTGCTGAACGATTACATGCCGGAACCCGAGTCCGAGTGGGGGCACGATCCGCATTTCGTAACCGCGTGTCCGGCGCAGCCGGATCATCTCTGGCAGCAAAATCACTGCGGCGTTTTTTACAGCGACGACGCAGCGCAGCACTGGAAAAAAGTCAGCGTGCCGACGTCAGGCGTGCATTTCGGTTTCCCCATTGCAGCCGATGCCAAGGACGGGCGCACCGCGTGGGTGGTGCCTGCCCGCGCAGACTCGGCGCGCATGGCGATTGACGGTGGTCTGTTCGTGGCGCGGACGCGTGACGGCGGGCAGTCCTGGCAGGCTTTTCGCAAAGGACTGCCGCAGGCGCATGCTTACGACATCGTGTTGCGGCATGGCCTCGATGTGGCGGGTGACCGTTTGTGTTTCGGCAGTTCGACCGGGAACGCCTACGTGTCGGAAGACCGGGGCGAATCCTGGCAATGCCTCGGCAACCATTTCCCGCCGATTTATTCCGTGCGATTTGGCTGAAGCCATGCCTGTCGTTCAGATCACGCGGCATCTTTACCGGTTTTTTCCGCAACTGGAGAACCAGACGATCACCGTACCCGCCGGTTCGGTCGCCGAAGTGTTGCGCGCGGTCAACGCCATCGCGCCGGGCTTTACCGATTACGTACTTGACGAACAGGGCGCGCTGCGACGGCACGTGAATCTCAGCATCAATGAGACGGTCGTGATCGACAGAAAGTCACTTTCCGACCAGGTGCCCGATGACGGGACAGTGTTTATCTTTCAGGCGCTAAGCGGCGGCTGAGTCTGGCTGACTGTTCAACGTGATCGTCGCGGCCACGAAAAAACAGGCGCCTGGACTGACACGATTACTCTCGCTAACTCATTGAATTAATTGGTGCCGGGAGGGGGACTCGAACCCCCACAGTGTTACCACCGGCGGATTTTGAATCCGCTGCGTCTACCGATTCCGCCATCCCGGCAAGGGTCGAACACGAATGTGTGCGACGACAGAAGCCGCACATTATGGCGCAAGCGGGGCGTTTCCGGCAAGGTGAACGCCCGCTGCGCGCTACGGATACAGGCTGTTGACCCGATAGCCGCGCTTTTTCAGCAGGGCGGGCAAGCCGTCGCGCCCGGTGAGGTGCAGGGCACCCACGGCAATGAAGGGGGCATGACCCTCTGCCAAACGCTGCTCGATTTTTTGCGCCATGCGCTGATTGCGTTCGGTGAACAGTTTTTGCTGCATCCAGCGTGCCGAGCGCGGGCTGTCACGCAGGGATTTTTGCGATAGCTGATGCAGCGTTTTCGCATCACTGGCCAGCCAGGCGTTTACCAGCTCCCGGGTGTCTGCTGTCGTGGTGCCTTTTTCTAGCTGGGTGAGGGTTTCACTCAGGAATACCAGCTGATCTTTGCGCGGGATGTCATCAAACAGTTTGAGCTGAAACGCCATGCCTTCGAGTTCGACGATGGGTTTTTCCAGCCCTTTGGCCAGCCCGATCAAAAATCCATCGCTGGCGTAGGCGCTGTCGTAGCCGCTTTGGTGGATGGCGGCCATTACCAGCGTCAGCCCGGCCATCCAGGGTTTGAATGGCTGGAGATTGTCGCGCGGTAGGCTGAGCGCGTCGGCTTGCACATTCAGGCGCTGTTTCAGGGAAGTAGACAGCAGGCTGTCGAGTCTCTGAGTCTGCGGCAAAAGCGCGTAACGCTGCACGCTGGCGGCGATGCCTTCGGGTTGCGAGAGATCGGCTTCGACCATCAGTTCACTCGCCTGGGCGACGGCTTGCGTGACGACGCGTTCGAGCGGAAAAAAATCTGATTTGCCGACATGGAGTGTGCCGAACAGCCAGCCGGTCTGGCCATTTTTGCTGATTTCGTACAAGAGTCCGCGACGCGGGGCGGCTTCAATCTGCCGCAGCACCTCCGCCGTTTCAGCCGTGACCGGTGCGTTGTCTGCCGAAGCGGGCGAGCCTCCCGCCAGCAGCGCAATCAGCATGAGCCATCCCATCCGCATCGACATTACCTCTCCTTCCAATTGAACAAGCCGGTAGCCTCAAAGGCACTGGGTATAATTGCGGCCTGCGCTTCCGCTCCTTGCGGGTGGCCACTTTACCGACCATACCATGCAAGAAAAATACACTTTCCAGGAAATCGAAGCCGCCGCGCAAACGCGCTGGGCCAACACCCGGGCATTCGCCGCCGCCGACCACGATCCGCGCCCGCGCTATTACTGCCTGTCGATGTTCCCCTACCCGTCGGGCAAGCTGCACATGGGCCATGTGCGCAACTACACCATCGGCGACTTGCTGGCGCGCTACCACGCCATGCGCGGCTTCAATGTGATGCAGCCGATGGGCTGGGACGCTTTTGGATTGCCTGCAGAAAACGCGGCCATCGCCAACAACGTTCCGCCCGCCGCCTGGACCTACGCCAACATCGACCACATGCGCACGCAGCTGAAAGCGCTGGGGCTGGCGATTGACTGGGATCGCGAACTCGCCACCTGCAAACCGGATTACTACCGCTGGGAACAATGGCTGTTCACCCGCCTGTTCGAAAAAGGCGTGATCTACAAAAAGATGGCGACGGTGAACTGGGATCCGGTCGACCAGACCGTGCTCGCCAACGAGCAGGTGATTGACGGGCGCGGCTGGCGCTCCGGCGCGCTAGTGGAAAAGCGCGAGATTCCGATGTATTTCTTCCGCATCACGCAATATGCGGACGAGCTGCTGACGGGTCTCGATACGCTACCCGGCTGGCCGGAGCGGGTGAAAACCATGCAGGCCAACTGGATCGGCAAGAGCGTCGGCGTGCGGCTGGCGTTCAAGGCTCCGGATGCCGACGAGCTTCTCTGGGTTTTTACGACGCGCGCCGACACCCTCATGGGTGTGACCTTCGTCGCCGTCGCCGCCGAGCATCCGCTGGCTACCCGCGCGGCTGAAAACAACCCCGCGCTCGCCGCCTTCATCGCCGAATGCAAGCAGGGCAGCGTCGCCGAAGCCGACATGGCAACGATGGAAAAGAAGGGCATGGACACTGGGCTGACCGTCATCCATCCGCTCACCGGCGAAGCAGTCCCGGTGTGGGTCGGTAATTACGTGCTGATGAGCTACGGCGAAGGCGCGGTGATGGCGGTGCCGGCACACGACGAGCGGGATTTCGGTTTCGCGCAGAAGTACAACCTGCCGATCAAACAGGTTATTGATCACATAGCGATAGTTGATGCGCGCAAAGCGCTTGCGACTGGGAAAAATGGTGACCAGCCTTTGACCAGTGAAGATATAGAGAAACTAAAGAATTTCCTCAGTACAAATAAATACTCTACTGATCGCTGGCACGATGGTTACGACACAAAATTAGGTATTTGCATTAACTCTGGCAAATACGACGGCCTCGGCTACGAAGCAGCGGTCGACACCATTGCCGCCGACCTCGCTGCCAAGGACCTCGGCGAAAAGAAAACCCAATTCCGCCTGCGCGACTGGGGCATTTCGCGCCAGCGTTACTGGGGCTGCCCGATCCCGATCATCCATTGCGATACCTGCGGTGACGTACCCGTGCCCGCCGAGCAATTGCCAGTGGTGCTGCCCGAAGACGTGGTGCCAGACGGCGCCGGCAATCCGCTTAACAAACGCGCCGACTTCATCGACTGCACTTGCCCCAAGTGCGGCAAGCCCGCTCGTCGCGAGACCGACACGATGGACACTTTCGTCGAGTCATCGTGGTATTACGCACGCTACGCCTGCCCGAGTTTTGACGGCGGGATGCTGGACGCACGCGCGAATCAATGGCTTCCGGTTGACCAGTACATCGGCGGCATCGAGCACGCGATTCTGCATTTGCTGTACGCGCGCTTCTTCCACAAGCTGATGCGCGACGAGGGGCTGGTGTCGAGTGACGAGCCCTTCAAGAACCTACTGACGCAGGGCATGGTGATCGCCGACACGTTCTATCGTGAAGACGCCAGCGGCAAGAAAACCTGGTTCAACCCGGCGGATGTCGAGACCCGCGACGGCGTCGCCACCTGCAAAACCGACAGCCAGCCGGTGATCATCGGCGGCATCGAAAAAATGTCGAAGTCGAAGAACAACGGCGTCGATCCGCAAGCGCTGATTGATTTGTACGGCGCAGACACAGCACGCCTGTTCACGATGTTTGCTGCGCCGCCGGAGCAAAGTCTGGAATGGTCGGACGCGGGGGTGGAGGGCGCGCACCGGTTTTTGAAGCGCCTGTGGAAAATGGCCTACGAGCATGTGCAGGGCGGCGTGGTAGCGGCCTATGCACGCGGCGAACTGCCGGAGGCGGCAAAAACGCTGCGTCGGCAATTGCACCAGACAATTCAGAAAGTCAGCGACGATATCGCGCGACGCAAACAGTTCAACACCGCGATTGCGGCCAACATGGAGCTGATGAACGCGCTGGCCAAGCTGGAAGGCGACGACGCCACCACGCGCAGTGTGCGACAGGAAACGCTCGAGACCGTGTGCGCGCTGCTCGCGCCCATCGTGCCACACGTGTGCGAAGCGCTCTACGCCGAACTCAAGCCGGGCGCGGCGCTCGTCTGGCCGACGGTAGACGAGACTGCACTGGTGCAGGACGAAATCGAACTCATGATTCAGGTCAACGGCAAACTGCGCGGCCAGATGCGTGTGCCCGCCGCTGCGGACAAAGCCGCCATCGAAGCCATCGCGCTGACCAGCGAGGCCGTGCAGAAATACCTCGAAGGCCAGCCGCCGAAAAAAGTGGTGGTGGTGCCCGGGCGTTTGGTTAATATCGTCGTATGAACCGGCGCGTATTCCTGACCACTCTCCCGGCGGCGCTCCTGGCAGGCTGCGGCTTCGAGCTGCGCCGCCTGGACGCGATTCCGTTTAACGCGCTTTTTATCGACGCGCCCGGCGGCCATGCGGCAGCACAACGCCTGCGCAACACGCTCGGCAGCGACCGGCGGATGCGCCTGACCGCCTCGACGAACGAGGCGATGGCGGTGCTGAAGCTGGCCCCGGAGGATCGCATCAAGACGATTCTGTCGCTGTCCGGTGCCGGTCGCGTGACGGAGTACCGGCTGACGTATCGGCTGAAATTTTCGGTCAACGGCAACGACGAGCGCGTACTGGCCGCACCTGAAACCATCGAACTGACGCGCGATTTCACTTACGACGACGCGCAGGTACTCGCCAAATCGGCTGAAGAAACCCTGCTGTATCGCAGTATGGAAGACGACGCGGCAACGCAGATCCTGCGCCGTCTACGCAGTATCAAACCCGGAAACGGCGGATGAACCTCGCGGCCGACCGCCTGCCCGAGCAGCTGGCGCGCGGCCTTGCGCCGCTCTACATCGTGGTGGGCGACGAGCCGCTCGGCGCGCTGGAGGCCGAAGACGCCATCCGCGCCGCCGCCCGCGCCGCCGGGCACACTGAGCGCGTGGTGCATACCTTCATCGGGCGCGCCAACTGGCAGGTGCTGTCGTCCAGCGGCGACACCCTCTCGCTGTTCGCGGAAAAACGCCTGACCGAAATTCGCGTGCCCTCAGGCAAGCCCGGCATCGACGGTGCCAAGGCGCTGGAAGCCTACGCCGCCAAGCTGCCCGGCGACACCCTCACGCTCGTCAGCCTGCCCGGCATCGAATGGAAAACGATGCAAAGCCGCTGGTTTGCCGCGCTGGCGAAATCCGGCGTGGTGGTCGAAACCAAACCCATCGACCGCGCTGCCCTGCCCGGCTGGATCGACCGGCGACTGACCAAACAGGGCTTGCGCGCCGACCGCGACGCGCTGGCATTTCTGGCCGAACAGGTCGAGGGCAATTTACTGGCCGCGCAGCAGGAGATCGACAAACTGGCCTTGCTGTTGCCCGCCGGAAGCGTGACGCTTGCCGACGTTGAAAATGCCGTGGTCGATGTCAGCCGGCTCGAAGCCGACAGCCTGCCCGACGCCCTCTACGCAGGCGATGCCGCCCGCTTCGCGCACACCCTCGCCGACCTCAAGGCGGCGGGCGAAGTCATCCCCGCGCTGCTGTGGCAAATCAGTTCGGCGGTGCAGCTGCTCTACCGGCTAAAATCTGCCGTGGCGGGCGGCGAATCCTGGCACAGCGTCACCCGCAGCGTGTGGGGTCGGGACAAACAGCGCCTACCCCTGATCGAGCGCGCGGTGCAACGATTGAGCCTGGCGCAGGTCGAATCCGCCCTGCTCACACTGGCCTTGATCGACCGCCAGGCCAAAGGCCTCGATCGCACCGGCGACGCCTGGGAAACCTTGCAGGGCATGGGGTTGGCACTGGCGGCGCCACCCAATCAACCGAGTAAACGATGATGGACGTTAAACAATACATGCAGACGGTGGGCAAGCAGGCGCGCGAGGCTTCGCGCGCGATTGCCCGCGCCGACACCAATCAGAAAAATCGCGCGCTGCTGGCGATGGCGGCAGCGATTCGTCGCGACGCGGCCAAACTGCTGGCGGCCAACGCGCAGGACATGGAACATGCGCGCGCCAGCGGGCTCGACGCCGCGCTGCTCGACCGCCTGCAAATCAACGAAAAAAGCATCGCGGGCATGGCCGAAGGACTGGAGCAAATCGCTGCGTTGCCCGATCCGGTGGGCGAAATCGACGGCCTGAAATTCCGCCCGTCCGGCATCCAGGTCGGCAAGATGCGGGTGCCGCTCGGCGTCATCGGCATCATCTACGAGGCGCGCCCCAACGTGACGGCGGACGCGGCGGGGCTGTGCCTGAAGTCTGGCAACGCGGCGATTTTGCGCGGCGGTTCCGAAGCGCTGCATTCCAATCAGGCGGTGGCGGTTTGCGTGCGCGAAGGGCTGGCGGCTGCCGGATTGCCGGAATTCGTGGTGCAGGTGATCGAAACCACCGACCGCGCGGCGGTGGGCGAGCTCATCACCATGAAGGATTACGTCGATGTGATTGTGCCGCGTGGCGGCAAGGGGCTGATCGCGCGCATCACCGGCGAGGCGCGCGTGCCGGTGATCAAGCACCTGCACGGCAATTGCCATGTGTATGTGGACGACCGCGCCGATCTGGCGAAGGCGCTGAAGATCGTCGAGAACGCCAAGACCCAGCGCTACGGCACCTGCAACACCACCGAATCGCTGCTGGTGGCGCGCGGTGTCGCGGCGACCGCGCTGCCGGACATTGGCAAGATGCTCGCGGGTAAAGGCGTGGAAATGCGCGGCTGCGCCGAAGCGCTGGCGATCCTGAAAGCGGCGGGCGTCGCCCCTGAAAAACTGGTTGCCGCCACCGAGGCCGACTGGTTCGAGGAATACCTCGGCCCGATCATTGCGGTAAAAGTCGTCGCCGACCTCGACGAAGCGATGATGCACATCAACACCCACGGCTCGCAGCACACCGACGCCATCGTTACCGAGGACTACGGCCGCGCCCGGCGCTTTCTGCGCGAGGTCGATTCGGCCAGCGTGGTGGTGAATGCCTCGACGCGTTTTGCCGACGGATTCGAATACGGCCTCGGCGCGGAAATCGGCATTTCCACCGACAAGATCCACGCGCGCGGCCCGGTCGGGCTGGAAGGACTGACCAGCCAGAAATGGGTCGTGCTCGGTGACGGACACGTGCGCGGGTGAGCCTGTCCCCCATCGGCATTTTCGGCGGCACTTTCGACCCGATCCATTTCGGCCATTTGCGGCTGGCGGAAGAAATGGCCGACGCCTTACACTTGAGCCAGGTGCGTTTCATGCCTGCCGGGCAGCCGCCGCATCGCGCCGCACCGCGTACGGCCGCGCACCATCGGACGGCCATGGTGCAGCGGGCAATTGCAGGTAATCCGCGCTTTGTACTGGACACTCGCGAGCTGGAAAAGCCGACACCGTCTTATACTGTCGAGACGCTTGAAGCCTTGCGCGCCGAATTTGGTGAGGCGCAGCCGCTTTTTTTATTGCTCGGTGCGGATGCGTTTCTCGGTTTGCCGGGCTGGCATCGCTGGCAATCGCTGTTCACGCTGGCGCAACTTGCTGTCGCGAGCCGCCCCGGCGCGGCGTTGTCTGTGGACACCCTGACCGAACCCTTACGCGGCGAAGTGATGAAGCAAACCACCACGCAAGCGGTGCGTTTTCTCGACATGACGCCGCTGACGATTTCTGCCACCCTTATCCGGGCGCAGCTGGCGCATAACCGCAGCGCCCGCTATTTGCTGCCGGATCCGGTACGCGCTTACATTGACGAACACCAACTCTATCCCTCCTCATGAATATCGAAGCCAAAATCAAACTCATCATTGCCGCCCTTGAAGACGTGAAGGCGCAAGACATCGCCGTGCTCGACACCGGCAAACTCACCTCGCTGTTCGAACGCATGGTGATTGCCAGTGGCACCTCCAACCGCCAGACACGTGCGCTGGCGGATAACGTGCGGGTGAAAATGAAAGAGGCGGGCGAATACGTCGGCAACACCGAGGGTGAAGGCAGCGGCGAATGGGTGCTGCTCGATCTGGGCGAAGTCATCGTCCACCTGATGCAACCCACGGTACGCGCGCATTACAACCTGGAAGAACTCTGGGGAGCGGGCGAAGCCGCGCGTGCCCGCCATCTGATTCCACCGGCCTGAGTGTCGCCCGATTCAGGTTTTCTGAATGAAGCTGCACGTCATCGCCGTCGGTCACAAAATGCCCGGCTGGATCACGGCAGGCGTAGACGACTACGCACGGCGGATGCCGCCAGACTGGCCACTCATGCTCACAGAGATCAAACCTGGCCACCGCGTGGCGGGCGAGGACGGTGCAAAAGCCCGGCAGCTTGAAGCCGAACGGATACGCGCAGCCCTGCCCGCCAACGCGGCGCTGATCGTGCTGGATGAACGCGGTGCGCAACCCACCACCCGCGAACTCGCTGGCTGGTTGCAAGGCTGGATGAACGAAAGCATCGTCCCCGCGTTTATCATTGGCGGTGCAGACGGGCTGGACGACAGTCTCAAAGCGCGCGCGCACAAAACCTTGGGGCTGTCGAAACTGACCCTGCCCCACGCGCTAGCGCGCGTGATGCTGACTGAACAGCTCTACCGCGCCCTGTGCATTTTGAAAGGCCACCCTTACCACCGGGATTAACCATGGCTCAAGCCCCTGAAAAACGTATTTACCTTGCCTCTCAATCACCGCGCCGTCGCGAGCTACTCCAACAGATCAATGTCGCGTTCGACATGCTGCCCCTGCGCGCCGCGCCCGGACGTTCGGACGTGATCGAAATAGCCAACGCCGAAGAAAGTGCAGCGGCCTTCGCCACGCGCATGGCAACCGAAAAAGCCCAATCTGGCTGGCGCGCGGTGGAAGGTCGGCGGCTGTTACGCCAGCCTGTTTTGGGGGCAGACACCGTGATTGAAATCGAAGGTCAAATTTTAGGCAAACCGCTCGACCGTGCGCATGCACAAGCGATGTTGACGCAGTTGTCCGGACGGATGCACTGGGTGCATACCGCCGTGGCGGTGACCTACGAATCGCGGCTGGAACTTCGGCTGTCATCGAGTGAAGTCCATTTCGGCGTACTCGATCCCAACCAGACCGTGCGCTATCTCGACAGCGGCGAGTTTTCCGGCAAAGCCGGGGGGTATGCCATACAAGGCCGGGCAGGCGCATTTGTCGAGCATATCGATGGCAGCTACAGCGGCATCATGGGATTGCCGTTATACGATACAGCGGTGTTGCTCAGGCAATTCTGACTGACGATCTGAGCGGCATCGGGTAACCGGAGTGCAACAACCGCCCCACACTGCGAGGCTTCAATCAAAACCGGTTTGCCTGCTGTATACACGGCACACACCCAGACCGGTTCTGATTCAAGCATTGAAAGTCGGCCGCCATGAACGAAGAAATTCTTGTCAACGTCACCCCGCAGGAAACACGGGTCGCGGTGATGCATCTGGGTGCAGTGCAGGAACTACACATCGAACGCGCACAGTGCCACGGTCTGGTGAGCAACATCTACATGGGCAAGGTGGTGCGCGTGTTGCCGGGGATGCAATCGGCGTTTATTGATGTGGGACTTGAGCGCGCTGCGTTTTTACACGTGGCCGATATCTGGTCCGAGCGCCACGGCAACGAGCCGGATCGCCCGATTGAGCAAATCCTCCACGAAGGCCAGCCGCTGATGGTGCAGGTCATCAAGGATCCACTCGGCACCAAAGGCGCGCGGCTCTCCACCCAAATCAGCTTTGCCGGGCGCTACCTCGTGTTTTTGCCGCAAGAAACCCACATCGGTATCTCGCAAAAAATCGAAGGCGAAGAAGAGCGTGAGCAACTCCGCCAAAAGCTACACCAGCTCATGCCCGCCGACGCCAGTGGTGGATTTATCGTGCGCACCATGGCCGAAACAGCCGAAGACGCCGAGATCGAGGCCGACATCAACTACCTGCGACGCCTGTGGGCGAGCATTCAGGCACGCGGCCAGTGCAGCGCACCCTGCCTGCTGTATCAAGATCTCGATCTGGCTACCCGCGTGCTACGCGATTTCGTCAACGCAGACACCAGCCGCATCCAGGTCGATTCGCGCGAAACCTACCAGCGCATGCTCGATTTCGCGCTCAACTACACCCAGCCCGTGGCCGAAAAACTGCTGCACTACGGTGCCGACCGCCCGCTGTTCGATCTGTATTCCATCGAAGATGAAATCGCCAAGGCGCTCGGGCGGCGTGTCGATCTGAAATCCGGCGGCTACCTCATCATTGACCAGACCGAGGCGCTCACCACCGTCGACGTCAATACCGGTGGCTTCGTCGGCGCGCGCAATTTCGACGACACCATTTTTAAAACCAACCTCGAAGCCGCGCAGTCCATCGCGCGCCAGCTGCGCCTGCGCAACCTCGGCGGCATCATCATCATCGACTTCATCGACATGGATAACCCCGAGCACCAGGACGCTGTGCTCACCGAACTGAAAAAAGCCCTCGCGCGCGACCCCACCCGCACCAGCGTCAGCGGCTTCTCCGCGCTGGGGCTGGTGGAACTGACCCGCAAGCGCACCCGAGAATCGCTCGCCCACGTGCTGTGCGAACCCTGCCCCACCTGCGCCGGACGCGGCGAAATCAAGACCGCGCAAACTGTCTGCTACGACGTACTCCGCGAAATTCTCCGCGAAGCCCGCCAGTTCGATGCACGCGAATACCGCATTGTCGCCTCGCAAAGCGTCATCGACCTTTTCCTCGACGAAGAATCCGGCAGCCTCGCCCAGCTCATCGACTTCATCGGCAAACCCGTGTCGCTGCAAGTTGAAACCGCGTATCCGCAGGAGCAGTACGACATTATTTTGCTGTGAGTGCTCCCGCCTACTGGCACACAACCTGTGTCGAACTCGCTGCCGCCGATCCGGTGATGGCAGCGCTCATCGCACGCTTTCCGGACTGCGTGCTAGGCACGCGCGGCGATCCGTTTCAGACTCTGGCGCGCGCTATCGTCGGCCAGCAAATTTCGGTGAAAGCCGCCGACAGTATCTGGGCGCGCTTCGAGGCGCTGGCCAACACCGTGGTGCCCGAACGTATCGCCGCGATCGACCCGGATTCGCTCGCCGCCTGTGGCCTGTCGCGCCGCAAGGCCGAATA
Organism: Thiobacillus sp.; assembly: GCA_040080645.1. Classification (GTDB taxonomy): domain Bacteria; phylum Pseudomonadota; class Gammaproteobacteria; order Burkholderiales; family Thiobacillaceae; genus Thiobacillus. The sequence goes on along the minus strand of JBEBIA010000009.1, from coordinate 37,166 downwards.
CCTGATCGATCTCGCCGGGCATTTCATCGACGAACGCATCCAGCCCGCGCGCTGGAAAAGGCGCGACGACGAAACAGTGATCGCCGAGCTCATGGACGTGCGGGGTATTGGCCGCTGGACAGCGGAGATGTTCCTGATTTTCAATCTGCGTCGCCCCGACGTCTGGCCGGTGGACGATATCGGCCTGCAAAAAGCGGTGGCGCTGCATTATCTGGACGGTGTGCGCCCTACGCCCCAAGCGCTGCGCGAACGCGGCGCGCGCCACGCGCCTTGGCGCACGGTAGCGACCTGGTATTTATGGCGCAGCCTGGATCCGGTGGTGGTGCAGTATTGAAACCGGCTAAAAGGTGTATCCCACTTGCGGTTGTTTGTCTTCCAGTGCATCCAGCAATATCAAGAGCGATTTGAGTTCGATGTAGCGTTCGCACACACGGCGCAGGTAATGCATCACCAGCGGCATGTCTTTGAGGTAGCCATCCTTGCCGTCGCGGTGATACAGGCGCGCAAAAATGCCGAGCACTTTGATATGCCGCTGCGCACCCATCCATTCAAAATCACGCCAGAAATCGCCGAAGTCTTCGCGCACCGGCAAGCGGGCGGCGCGGGCTTTTTCCCAATAGCGAATCACCCAGTCGAGCTGCTGCTCTTCGTCCCACTGGACGTAGGCGTCGCGGTAAATCGAGGCGAGGTCATAGGTGATGGGACCGTAGACGGCATCCTGAAAATCGAGGATACCGGGATTGGGGTCGCTCACCATGAGGTTGCGCGAATGCCAGTCGCGATGTACATACACTTGCGGCTGGGCAAGGGTATTGCCAAGAATGCGCTCGAAAACAGTATTCAGCGTCGCTGTCTGGCTGTCGTTCAACGCAACGCCTAAATGTTTGCCCACATACCATTCCGGAAACAGCATCAGCTCGCGGGTGAGCAAGGCGCGGTCGTAATCGGGCAGCACGCCGGGGCGGCTCGCCTGCTGGATTTGAATCAACGCGTCGTTGGACGCCAGGTAGAGCTCGCGGGCGGTGTCCGGGTTGAACGCCGCCTCGCTCAAGGCCGACAGGTAAGTGGTGCTGCCCAGATCGGTCAGCAGCAGAAAGCCCTGTTCGAGGTCATGCGCCAGCACCTGTGGCACATGCACGCCCGCTTCGCCAAACAGTGTCGCCACGGCAATAAAGGGGCGGCAATCCTCGTGTGCCGGGGGGGCATCCATCACGATATAATTGCGGCCTTGGGTAGTGGCGCGAAAATAACGGCGAAAGCTGGCATCCGCCGACGCCGGGGCAATGTCCGGCACATCCACGCCCAGCACGCGGCTGGCCCAATGTTGTAATGCTTGCAAACGTTCCACGACCAGTCGCTCCGAATAAGGCTTTCAATTAATCACCCGGATTTTACCTCGCTTGTTCAAACTGCCCGGCCTTGCTTTTCTTGTGTTGTCGTTCACCGCTTTGTCGGTGGCGGCAGAAGGGCTCGCGCTTAAAAAGGATGTCGAACTCGGCGGTTCAGCCGTGGCGGGCAAGGCCGGGCCGCTGTTTTTGTCGGCAGACAAGATCGAATCCACTGCGCCTGACATCGTAGAAGCCAGCGGACAGGTTGAAGCGCGTCAGGCGGGTCTGGTGTTCCGTGCAGACTGGCTGCGTGCGGACACCGCGCTCGACAGCATTGAGGCGCGCGGCCAGGTGCAGCTGGAGCAGGCTGCATTGCGGGTGCAGGGTGACTCGCTAAAACTCAATATGAGCGATTACAGCGGCGAATTGATTCGTCCGGTGTATCAGTTCCCCGCGCAAAACGGACGCGGCCAGGCCGAGCGTATCGATTTTATCGACGAAAATCGTTTCAAAATGGCCGACGCGACCTACACCACCTGCCCGGTCGATAACGACGACTGGTTTCTCAAGGTGGACAAGCTCGATATCGACCAGGGACGGCAGGTCGGCACGGCACGCAATGCGCAGTTGCGCTTTCTGGGCGTGCCGATTCTCTACACGCCGTGGATGGACTTTGCGCTCAACAACGAACGCAAAACCGGTCTGCTCGCCCCGACGTTTGGCACCACCGAGCGCAGCGGCCTCGACATCCTGATGCCGTATTACTTCAACCTCGCGCCCCATTACGATGCCACCCTGTATCCGCGCCTGCTCTCCAAACGCGGCATCCAGCTGGGCGGCGAGTTCCGCTATCTGATCGATGAAGCCGTAGGCACCAACCGGCTGGAGTATTTGCCCAACGACAATGAGTCCAATCGCACACGCTGGAATGTGCTACTGAACAACACCTACCGCCTGAACGATCAAACCGAGGCCGGAATATCTTTTAACCGGGTATCGGACGACGATTACTTTCGCGATTTATCCAATCTGACGGCCGTCACCTCGCAAACCCACCTCAACCGCGAACTCTGGTTGCGCACAGCAGGCACCGACTGGACTGCGGAAGTCCGTGCGCAAAGTTTTCAGACCTTGCAGGACTCCACTGCGGCGACGATTCTGGAGCCCTACGATCAACTGCCGCAGGCGCGTTTCGGCATGAATCGCAAGCTGGGGACCCAACTCGAATTCAATCTGGACACTGAAGCCACCCGCTTCGCCCATCCTTCGCTCACCGAAGGTACACGCGTGCTGGCCTATCCCACGCTGCGGCTGCCGCTCACCAATACCTATGGTTTCATCACTCCCCAGATCGGCTGGCACAGCAGCTATTACGCGCTCGACGACAGCGCGGCCAAGCAAAAAGTTTCGCGCAACCTGCCCATCCTCAGCGTGGATAGCGGCGTGGTATTCGAACGTCCGTTTGCCTTTAGCGGCGAGCGCTATCAGCAAACGCTGGAGCCGCGCGTGTATTACGTGTATGCCCCGCTACGCGACCAGAGCGCCATTCCGGTATTCGACACGGCGGCGCTCGATTTTAGCTATGCGCAGATGTTCACCGAAAACCAGTTCATCGGCGGCGACCGCATCAATGACGCCAACCAGCTGACGCTCGCCGCCACCAGCCGCTTCGTCGAAGCCGACAGCGGCATCGAACGGCTTCAGATCACCCTCGGCCAGCGTTATTATTTCAGCGCGCAGCAAGTCACCCTGCCGGGCGTCGCCCCGCGCACCAGCAGCGCAACCGACCTGCTCGCGGCGGTGAGCGGCCAGATCACCGAAGACTGGCGCGTCAACGCCGCCTGGCAGTTCGATACCCAGAACGGCACGACTATCCGGCAGAATCTCGGCGCATCGTACCGCCCGGGGCCGGGTCAGGCGCTGAACTTTGGTTACCGCTTCATTGACCAGACCACCGAGCAGATTGATTTGTCTGGCCAGTGGCCGCTGGCTGAACGCTGGTACGGCATGTTCCGCTACAACTATTCGTTCCAGGACGACAAACTGGTGGAAGGTCTGGCCGGACTGGAATACAACGGCGGCTGCTGGGCGCTGCGCGGGGTGTTCCAGCGCCTCGCCACCAAGGAAAATCAATCGACCGATGCGCTGTTTTTCCAGCTTGAACTGAACGGTTTGGGGCGACTCGGCTCCAACCCGCTCGATGTGTTGAAACAAAGTGTTCCCGGATACAGGACTAGCAATGAAATCACCTCTACGCCTTGATTGGCTTCTTCCGCTGGCGCTACTCGCCTGCGCCGCACTGCCCACTGCCCACGCTGCGGTTGCACCGCTCGACCATATCGTCGCGGTCGTCAACGACGAAATCATTACGCGTCAGGAGCTCAAGCGTCGCTACGACGAAGTACAGCAAAGCCTGACGCGTCAGAACACGCCGTTGCCGCCCCGCGCGGTGCTCGAAAAACAGCTGCTCGAGCGCATGGTGACCGAGCTTGCGCTGCAACAACACGCCCGCAATACCGGCGTGCGGGTCGATCCCGTGCAAATTGAGCGCACCCTGCAACGCATCGCCACGCAAAACAAACTGACGCTCGACGAACTCAAGGCCGCGATGGAAAAAGACGGTCAGAGTCTCGACCGGATGCGCACCACGATCCGCAATGAAATCCTGATCGCCCGCGCGCGCGAACGCGACGTGGACAACCGCCTCTCGATCAGCGATTCTGAAATCGAAGGCTACCTGCAAACCCAGTCGCAGCAAGGCGCGGAAACCGAATACAACTTCAACCACATCCTCATCACCGTGCCGGAGAACGCGTCGCCCGAGCAGATTCAGGCACGCCGTGCCCGTGCCGAAGACATACTCGCCGAGCTCGCCAAGGGGGCGGATTTCGGCCAGCTCTCGGCCAGCTATTCCGATGCCCCCAATGCCCTGCAAGGCGGCGCGTTTGGCTGGCGCCCCAGTGGCAAGATGCCAGCCATGTTTGCCGATGCGCTGAAACCGCTGAAACCGGGCGAAACCGCGCCGTTGATTAAAAGCCCCAACGGCTTTCATATTCTCAAGATCAACGACAAGCGCGGGCTGGATGTGGCGCTCAATGTGACGCAAACCCGCGCACGCCATATTCTCATCAAGACCAACGAGATCACCTCCGAATCGGATGCCCGCACGCGGCTGCTGCAACTCAAGGAGCGCATCGACAACGGTACAAAATTCGACGAACTCGCGCGCCTGCACTCCGACGACGCCAGCGCTGCCAAAGGCGGCGACCTCGGCTGGGTCAACCCCGGCGACACCGTGCCCGATTTCGAGAAAGCCATGAATGCCTTGAAGCCCAACGAGGTGAGCGCCCCAGTGCAGTCGCCGTTCGGCCTGCACCTGATCCAGGTACTGGAACGTCGTGACCAGGATGTCACGCAGGAGCGCCAGAAACTGCTGGCGCGTCAGGCGTTGCGCGAACGCAAGGGTGATGAAGCTTTTCAGGACTGGGTACGGCAGATACGCGACTCTGCCTATGTCGAGCTGCGTTCAGTCGATTAAAACCTGGAAACCGCAGTTGACCACTTGTCGCCTTGATGGGTGCTGAATGAATCCTGAATTTTATGCCTTCGATAATGTTCATCGCGCGAGTGAATCCGTTACGCACCCGCTGGTACGCCTGTTCATGCGCCTGCCTTTGTCGCGCCTCCTTGCAGGCCCCGGCCTGCCGCGTCGTTGCTTCGCGGCAGTCACCCGATCAGACGCACCCTCGGGCGCGTTCAACTGCGGTTTCCAGGTTTAACCCAGCGTGAATCTGCCTGCCATCGCCTTGACTGCGGGCGAACCTGCTGGCATCGGCGCGGATCTCTGCATCGCGCTGTCGCATCACCCGCTGCCCTGCCGCCTGTCGGTGCTGGGGGATATCGATGTCTTGTGCGCCCGCGCCCGGCAGCTTGATCTCCACGTCAATTTCATCACGACTGACACTATCCCCGCGCATCAGGTCGGCGCGCTGCATGTGCGGCACATTCCCGCCGCCGTCGCCGTCACCCCGGGCCAGCTCGACGACCGCAATAGCGCACACGTGCTGGCGCTGCTCGATGCCGCGCTAGCGGGGTGTTTGAACGGTGCGTATGCCGCCATGGTGACCGCGCCAGTGCATAAAGGCATCATCAACGACGCCGGATTCGTGTTCACCGGCCACACCGAATATCTCGCCGACCACAGCCACACGCAAAAAGTCGTGATGATGCTTGCAGGGGGCGGCCTGCGGGTGGCGCTAGCGACCACCCATTTGCCGCTACGCGACGTGGCCGACGCCATCACGCCTGCGCTGCTGGAAGACGTCATCCGCATTTTGCACGCCGACCTGCACCTCAAATTCGGCCTCAGCCACCCGCGCATTCTGGTGGCCGGACTCAACCCTCACGCGGGCGAATCCGGCCATCTCGGGCGCGAAGAAATCGACATCCTCTCACCGGTGCTGCAACGCTTGCGCGGCGACGGCATCGACCTGATCGGCCCCCTGCCCGCCGACACCCTGTTTTCGCGCATTCGCCATGAAGCCTGCGACGCCGTGCTAGCGATGTACCACGACCAGGGCTTGCCCGTGCTCAAATACGCCAGCTTCGGCGCGGGCGTCAACGTCACCCTGGGCTTGCCGTTCATCCGTACCTCGGTCGATCACGGCACCGCGCTCGACCTGGCGGGTAGCGGTCGCGCCGACGTCGGCAGTCTGCTCGCAGCGATCAACATGGCGCTAGACATGGCGTGCAGCGCGTCGCCTCAAGGTCACTGCTGAATGCATATCCCGCGCAAACGCTTCGGCCAGAATTTCCTCATCGACGACAGCATCATCCACGCCATCGTCAACGCCGTGCATCCGCAGCCGGGCGACACCGTCGTCGAAATCGGCCCCGGGCTCGGCGCGCTCACGCGCCCGCTGCTCGAACGACTGTCCCAGCTTCACGTCGTTGAACTCGACCGCGATATCGTCGCCCGCTTGCGCAAAGCCTGGCCGCCCGAGCGACTCACCATCCACGCGGGCGACGCACTCAAATTCGATTTCAGCGCATTGGGCCGCGAGTTGCGCATCCTCGGCAACCTGCCTTACAACATCTCCACCCCGCTGCTGTTTCACCTGATGGATTTTGCTGCGCAGATTCGCGACATGACCTTCATGCTGCAAAAAGAAGTCGTCGAGCGCATGGTCGCCGAACCTGCCACCAATGACTACGGGCGGCTCACCCTTATGCTGCAACGCCGCTTTCACCTGGAATGGTTGCTCAACGTGCCCCCCACCGCCTTCGACCCGCCGCCCAAAGTAGACTCCGCTGTCGTGCGCCTGATTCCCAAACTTGCCGCCGAGATCGTCGTGCTGGATGAAGCCCTGTTCGCCCGCGTTGTGCAGACCGCGTTTTCGCAGCGCCGCAAAACGCTGCGCAACACCCTCGGTAGTTTGCTCAAGGCGGATGATTTTGCTGCGCTGGAAATTGATGCCGGACTACGTGCCGAAGCGCTGCCATTGGCGGATTACGAGCGGATGACCCTGCATTTGATGCAGGCTGGTTGATCCGTATTGGGTCTGAAGAAGACGACGGACACGCCGTGCTTAAACCCGCTCAAGCACCACAAAATCAAACGTCAGCACATCGCCTTTCTCACCAATGTGCGGCACACGCGAGTGTTCGCTAAAGGCACTGCGGTCGAAATCGGGAAACCAGGCGTCGCCCTCGGCTTCGATATCGACTTCAGTTAAATACAGACGGTCTGCGAGCGGGATGACCTGGGCATACAACTCGGCACCCCCGATGAAAAACACCTCGTCAGCATCCTGACACAAAGCGATGGCGGCAGGGATCGAGTCCGCCACCCGACAGCCGTCGGGCGCGTAATCGGGATTACGGGTGATGACGATGTTGGTGCGCCCAGGCAGCGGGCGACCGAGCGACTCGAAGGTTTTGCGCCCCATCAAAATCGGGTGGGCAAGGGTGAGCGCCTTGAAGTGGGCAAGGTCTTCTGGCAAACGCCAGGGCAGGCGGTTTTCGATTCCGATCACGCGGTTTTTGGCGAGCGCGGCGATGACGCTGATCCGTGGGGAAGAGGGCGTTGGCATCCGAACACTCACACCGCGACGGGCGCTTTGATGGCGGGATGGGGATCGTAGCCCGTCAACGTGAAATCCTCGAAACGAAACGCGAAAAGGTCGTTCACCTGCGGATTCAGCGTCATGGTCGGTAGCGCGCGTGGGGTTCGGCTCAACTGTTCACGCGCCTGTTCGAGATGGTTGGAGTACAGATGCGCGTCGCCCAGCGTGTGGACGAAATCGCCGGGCTTGAGACCCGTGACCTGCGCCATCATCAGGGTGAGCAGCGCGTAGCTGGCAATGTTGAACGGCACCCCAAGAAAGATATCGGCGCTACGCTGATACAGCTGGCAGCTCAATTTGCCATCCGCAACGTAAAACTGAAAAAACGCGTGACAGGGCGCGAGCGCCATCCGGTCAAGGTCAGCCACATTCCAGGCCGAGACGATAATGCGGCGCGAATCGGGATTGGTTTTGAGTGTATTCACCACCTCACTGATCTGATCGATGGTGCTGCCGTCCGGCCTGGGCCAGCTGCGCCACTGGTGACCGTACACGGGGCCAAGGTTGCCGTTTTCGTCCGCCCACTCGTCCCATATGCTGACGCCGTTGTCCTTCAGATACTTGATATTGGTGTCGCCTTGCAAAAACCACAGCAACTCGTGAATGATCGAGCGCAGGTGGCATTTTTTAGTGGTCACCAACGGGAAACCCTCCGCCAAGTTGTAACGCATTTGCCAGCCAAATACCGACAGCGTGCCGGTGCCGGTGCGGTCGGATTTTGGTGTGCCGTGTTCGAGCACGTGACGCATGAGATCGAGATAAGGTGTCATGATGAGCTTGGATTCAGGGGCGTGCGGGGGCAGCTTGTACTAGCTGATTATCGCTTAGAACGCTATCGAAAAATCCCGCGAGCTGGGTAGAAGGCGCCTGGCCGTAAATCGCCCAGAAAGCGATTTCAAAATCGGCGTTGTCCTGCACGGCCAGCACCAGCTGGCGGAAGCGCACGGGGTCTTGCGCCTTGAGCCAGCCGACGGCCAGCATGGATTGCCGGTAAAACTCGAAAATATTCAGGTTGGACGAGGCCGCGCGATGACGCATGCCGGGCGTATCGCGCAACCCGAGATTGACGCGCCGCCCCCCGCGTATGGCCTCAAATACCTTGGCGTCGGTGGTGAATTCTGCGCCGCCGCCCTCCGCAGTGAGCGACGCCCAGCCTTCGTGAAACCACACCGGCAAGGTGCTGTGATAGTGGCCGATACGCTGGCCCAGATGCAGATGGGCGAGTTCGTGCGTCAACAGCGCAGGCAGACGCTGGCGTTCCTTGACGTCGAGATTGGGCGAGAGAATCAGGCGGTTATCAGGCACGACTGCTGCCGAGAGTTTGGGCGTGAGCACGTAACGCTTGAAACAGACCTCGGTGCCGCACACATACACGCGCGGCGGATGCGAAAAGGGCAAGTAGTGCGCTGCCTCAACCTGCATAATGGACGCAGGCAAAGCGGCGGCCACGCGCCCGGCGTAGGCTTCATGCCCTGGCTCGACCCACACCCGCGCGTCGGCAGCGAGCGGTATGAATCCCTCAATCGGCGTCAGGGCGCGAGGGTCGCTCACCGTGAGCGCGCAGCCCGATAACACGAGCGCACAGCCCAACAGAGCCGCGTTCAAAGCGGTGTTCAAACGACTGCTTGCCAGCATCCGTCGATCAAACCTTCGAGAGGTTGATATTGTCGCTTGTAGGCCATTTTCCGGCTCTCGGCGATCCAGTAACCCAGGTAGAGATACGGTAGATCCAGACGTCGTGCGAGTTCGATTTGCCACAACACCCCATACACACCGAGGCTCTCCTGCTCACGTGCGGGGTCAAAAAAGGTGTACACCGCAGACAAGCCATCTTCTACCTGATCGAGTACCGAGACCATCACAAGCGTGTCGCCGTCGCGAAACTCGACCAGCACGCTATCCACATTGGACGACAGCAAAAACTGCCGGTATTGATCGGCATCATCGCGGTCCATGCCGCCGCCGACGTGGCGCGCGGCTTGATAGCGTCGGTACAGATCGAAATGTTCGTCTTTGAAATCCAGCGGTAAAAATCGCGCGGCCAAATGGCGGTTGCGCTTCTCGCAGCGACGCTGGGTGCGATTGGGTACAAAATCGCTGACGCGCACCCGCGCTGGCACACAGGCCTTGCACGCCTCGCAATGCGGGCGATAGGTAAACTGGCCGCTGCGACGAAAACCCGCGCGGATCAAAGCCGTGTAGGCATGGGTGTCGATCAGATGGGTGGGCGTGGCGACTTGCGAGCGCGAGCGCCGCCCGGGCAGGTAACTGCAATCGTAAGGTGCGGTCAGATAAAACTGGATGCGCTGGAAAGGCGGTTCAGTCGGGTGCATCAAACGTCCAGGTGCCAGACAAGTGCGGCAAGTTTACCAATTCCGCGACACGCTCACAGAATTCCGCGCGCGGCAGGTTACGTGCGCCCAAGCTAGCCAGATGCGGCGTTTCCATCTGGCAATCGATCAAGCCGAACTGCCAGCGCTGTAGTTGGCGGCACAGGCGCACCAGCGCCACCTTCGAGGCGTCTGGCTCGCGGCTAAACATCGATTCGCCATAGAACATGCGGCCAATCGCCACGCCATAAAGCCCCCCCACCAACTGCCCCTCGTGCCAGGTTTCGATCGAATGCGCATAGCCAGCCTGATGCAGCCGCAGATAGGCCGCCACCATTGCGGGAGAAATCCAGGTGCCCGCCGCACCGTCTCTCGGCCCAGCACAGGCACTCATGACCTCGACAAACGCGCTATCGACCCGCAGTTCGAATCCACCATTGCGTAGCCGTCTGGCGAGTGAACGAGTCACCCGAATCGCCCCCGGCTCGAGCACCATACGCGGGTCGGGGCTCCACCATAGAATCGGTTCGCCGGGATTGAACCAGGGAAAAATGCCGTGGCGGTACGCCTCCAGCAGTACCGCCATCGAAAGATCGCCACCCGATGCCAGCAGGCCGTTGGGGTCGGTCAATGCGGTTTCCACGGAAGGAAACCGGAGAATTTTCGGGACAGCGTCACGCATGGTCGGATAGTACTAGATGCGAGCCACTTGCCAAGATCAAGTATTTATATTAGGATTTGCATATCTTCAATACTTATGTTAGGCCAAGACATGAAATCCACCCTGATCGCCGCAGCCCTGATAGCCGCCCTGCCCACCGCCGCCATGGCGGAAAACTGGATGATGCGCGTGCGTGCCATTGACATCATGCCGGACGTTAAATCTTCCAGCCTGGCAGGTGTGGATGTCTCCGACGAGTGGGTTCCTGAGGTCGATTTCACCTATTTCGTTACGCCCAACATCGGTGTTGAACTGATACTGGCCACGGCTCGCCACGAAGTCACACTGAACGGCGTCAGCCTGGGCAAGCTCAATCACTTGCCGCCCACCCTGACTGCGCAATACCATTTCAATGCGACCGAAACGATCAAACCGTATGTCGGCGCCGGGATCAACTACACCCGCTTCTATAATGTCGATTTGCCCACCCTTAAAGTGGACAGCAGCAGCTTCGGCGGTGCCTTGCAGGCCGGCGTGGATATTGCGGTCACCAAAAATGGCTACATCAACCTCGACGTCAAGAAAATCTGGATCGACACCACAGTCAAAACGGCTGCGGGTGCCAAGGTTACCGATCTCGACATCAATCCTGTCGTTTGGGGCATTGGGTACGGATTCCGTTTCTGATCCTGCCCTGTTCCGTGCAGTAACCTGCCGACCGTCTCTCCCGGCTGGCAGGTGGGTACTTCCCCTCCTAGGGGGCGCTTCATGAGTGACTCTCTTCCACTCATGGACGCCCCCGATTTTTTGGGCTGCTTTCATTGTGGCCTGCCGGTGCCTGGCAACGCGAATTACCCGATCCAGTACCAGCACGTGGAACGCGCCACCTGCTGCCGGGGCTGCCAGGCCGTCGCGCAAACCATCATCGACAGCGGGCAAGGTGCGTATTACGCACATCGCACGGCGCTGCCCGCCTCGCCGCAGGCGGCAGAAGCTGAACTCGCCCAACTCGGCTTATATGACCTACCCGAAATTCAGGAAAGCTTCGTGCGGGAAGAGACCGAGAACATACGCGAGGCCGCGCTGATCCTGGAAAACATTGTCTGCGCGGCATGCATCTGGCTGAACGAACGGCATATCGCCGCGCTGCCCGGCGTGCTGTCGGTGGAAATCAACTATGCGACGCGACGCGCACGGGTGCGCTGGGATAACGACCGCATCCTGCTCTCGGCGATTCTGAAAGCCGTCTCCGACATCGGCTATATCGCACACCCTTTCGATCCCGGTCGCTCCGACGACCTTTTTAAACGCGAGCGCAACACCGCGATCAAACGGCTGGCGATTGCCGGGCTCGGCATGATGCAGGTGATGATGTACGCCCTGCCGACCTATATCGCCAGCGACATGACCGATGACATTCGGCTCTTGATGCGCTGGGCGAGTCTGGTGCTCACCATTCCAGTAGTGGGATATTCGGCCTGGCCGTTTTTCATCGGTGCCTGGCGTGATCTGAAACGCCGCACGCTTGGCATGGACGTGCCTGTCGCACTAGGCATTGGCACGGCTTTTATCGCCAGTCTCTACGCCACGTTCTCCGGCCACGGCGAGGTGTATTACGACTCGGTCACCATGTTCGTTTTTTTGCTGCTCACGGGGCGCTTTCTCGAAATGAACGCACGCCGCCGCGCTGGTGCTGCAGTGGAAGAACTCGTCAAGCTCATCCCCGCTGCCACCACGCGGCTGCCGCATTACCCTGCGCGCGACGAAGAGACCATACCGGTTGCCCGTCTCGTGGTGGGCGATGTCGTGCTGGTGCGGCCCGGCGAAACTCTGCCCGCCGACGGCGTGGTGATCGAGGGCGACAGTGCGGTGAGCGAAGCCATGCTCACTGGCGAATCACTGCCGGTCTCCAAATCCCTCCACGCGCGCGTCGTCGGCGGTAGCCTCAATCAAGCCAGCCCGCTCATCGTGCGTGTCGACAAGCTCGGTGCCGACACGCAGCTCGCCGCTATTGTGCGGTTGCTCGACCGCGCGCAGAGTGAGAAGCCGCGCATCGGCCAGCTGGCTGATCGCGCGGCGGCCTGGTTCGTGGGTTTGCTGCTGCTGATTACCGTGCTGGTGGGCGCGACCTGGTATGTCATCGACCCTGCAAAAGTGCTGTGGATAGTAGTGTCGATTCTGGTGGTCACCTGCCCCTGCGCACTCGGGCTGGCGACCCCCGCCGCGCTCACCACGGCCACCGGGCGACTCACGCGGCTGGGGCTGCTCACCACACGCGGCCATGCGCTGGAAACTCTCGCGCGCGCAACCGATCTGGTGTTCGACAAAACCGGCACGCTGACGCAGGGACGTCTGTCGGTGAATCGCGTCATACCACTAGCCGGACTCAGCATCGAAACGGTGCGCGCGCTCGCAGCGGCACTCGAAGCGGGTTCCGAACACCCGATTGCACGCGCCCTGCAAGCCGATATTGCTGCCCCCCCTTTCACGGCCTGCGATCTCCGCAACCTGCCCGGACAAGGCGTCGAAGGCACGCTCAACGGCCATCGCTACCGCCTCGGCGCACCGCGTTTTGCCGCTGCGAATACGCTCCCTCCAAGCGCGGCAGAGAGTGCTAGCTGGGTCGCGCTGGCCGAAAACGGTGCACTCATCGCCTGGTTCGCGCTGGCCGACACCCCGCGCGTCGATGTGACCGCTGCACTCGCTGCCCTGCGCCAACAGGGCGTGCGGCTGCACTTGCTGTCGGGCGATGCAGAAGCTGCGGTCAGCGCCACGGCTCGCGCGCTCAGCATCGCAGACTGGCGCGCCAGCGCCCTGCCCGAAGACAAACTGGACTACGTCAAAGCCTTGCAACAGCAGGGACGGATCGTCGCCATGGTGGGCGACGGCATCAACGACGCACCCGTGCTCGCGGGTGCGCAAGTGTCCATCGCCATGAGCGAGGGAACCGACGTTGCGCAAGCCGCTGCCGACATGGTCATGCTGGGCAACCGCCTCATGCCGCTCGCCGACGGCGTCGCCCTCGCCCGCCAAACCCGACGCATCATCCGCCAGAATCTGGGCTGGGCACTCGCCTACAACCTCGTTGCCATTCCCGCTGCCGCGCTGGGTTATGTCACACCATGGCTGGCGGGTATCGGCATGTCGGTCAGTTCGTTGGTCGTCGTATTAAATGCGTTGCGGCTATCCGGATTCAAACAACCGGCCTCTAGCTCTGCACCCGGCGGCTAGCCTGATGGACATCCTGATCCTGCTCATCCCCGTCAGCCTGCTGCTCGTGGGCGTCATCGCCTGGATCATGCTATGGGCAGCCAAAAACGGTCAGTTCGATGACCTTGAAGGCCCGGGACACAGCGTCATCATGGACGATGACAGTCCGCCGCAACCTGAGCCCCCGCCACACGACCCGGACTAGCGGGCTATGGCGAGGTCCCCCAGTAACAGCGCGATTAAATCCCTGACAGGGCGTATTTCGCGCCCAAACGGCAGCGCCTCTGAACCGCGAAAAAACAGTCCTTTGTTGACGTCGCCTTTCAGCGCGGCGACCAGTTGCGCATCAATACAAAATTGCCCGGCATGGACGAGGCCGTCGCGCAGACCGCAGTGGGTCAGGCAATGCAGGCCGATGGCGCAGCGCTTGGGGTCAGCCTTGGCGCACGCCTGCATTTTGCTTTCGCGCTTCAGGTAATTGGCCAGCCACGGCGTATTCACCGCACGCGCAGGCAAGCCCGCCACGCTCATGAAGGTGACGATATCTTCTGGCCGCGCATCGGCCAGCACGCGTTTGAAATTGGGATGGGCATCGCCCTCCTCGGTGACAGCAAACGGCGTACCGAGCTGCACCGCACTCGCCCCCAGCGCGAGTGCATCCCGCAATTTTTCGTGGCTGTTGATGCCGCCACCGACGATGATGGGAATCTGCCCGCGCACAATGCCCAGCTCGTCGAACACCTTGAAAACCCCCGGCAAGGCCTCGGCAAAATTAAATTTCACATGGATCAGATCTGCCGGATTCGGCGCACCAAGATGCCCCCCCGCATACAGCGGATGTTCCAGCACAATGGCATCCGGCAAACGGCCTTTTTTTGCCCACTTCTTCAGCACGATAGCCACGCCGCGCGCGTCCGACAAAATCGGAATCAACGCGACACCGGGGTAATCCTCTGTCAGCTCTGGCAAGTCCAGCGGCAATCCAGCACCCATGACAATGGCCTGCGCCCCTGAGTCACAGGCCTGCTGCACATAAGCCGGATGCGCACTAACAGCCTTCATCACATTGACTGCAACCACTCCGCGCCCGGCTGCCAGCTCCAGCGCCGCCCTGATCTCACGATCCAGCGCAATCAGATTCAATCGATTCAAAACCTCCTTGTCCCGGCAATGAAGGGCTTGTGCGGACAAGTCAGCATGATGATGACGCAGGTCAATGCTGGCGATGGTGCCCATCGCGCCTGCACCCGCCACGGTGCCCGCCAGACGATTGGCTGAAATGCCCACGCCCATTCCCCCCTGCACCACAGGCAGTAGAGACTGGCCACGCAAGGTGAAAGTTGGGGGTGGCGTCATGGCGATTTCCTGTTGAAAGTGGATGAATGCGGGTTTATTAACCTGAACCCCTGACAGAGACACTGGACACCATGCACGACGGTTTGCCGTCTTGCAGAGCGAGTTGACAAATTATCATATATTCAGATATATTGGTCTTGTATTCCTGTTGATTAACCTATTTTTCAGCCAGGAATCCGGTCAATAAACACGGGAGATGTGTATGGAAGCGACAACCTACAACTACAAAGTCGTCCGCCAGTTCGCCATCATGACGGTGGTGTGGGGGATCGTCGGGATGCTGGTCGGGGTTATCCTCGCCGCGCAACTGATCTGGCCAGACTTAACTTTTGGGATCGAATGGCTGTCGTATGGCCGCCTGCGTCCGCTTCATACCAATGCGGTGATTTTTGCATTTGGTGGGTCGGCCATGTTTGCCGTCTCGTACTACATCGTGCAGCGTACCTGCCAGGTGCGGCTCTGGGCGGAAAAGCTAGCGGCCTTTACCTTCTGGGGCTGGACATTGGTGATCGTACTGGCCGCCATCACCCTGCCGCTGGGCTACACCAGCAGCAAGGAATACGCCGAGCTGGAATGGCCAATCGACCTGCTGATCACGGTGGTGTGGGTGTCCTACGCGCTGGTGTTTTTTGGCACCATCATCAAGCGCAAGACGAAGCACATTTACGTTTCTAACTGGTTCTTCGGTGCCTACATTCTGGTGATTGCGATGCTGCATCTGGTGAACAGCGCCGCCCTGCCGGTGACGCTGACCAAGTCCTACTCGGCCTACGCCGGGGTGCAGGATGCGATGGTGCAGTGGTGGTACGGCCATAACGCGGTGGGTTTTTTCCTCACCACGGCCTTCCTCGGCATGATGTATTACTTCATTCCCAAGCAGGCCGGTCGGCCGATCTATTCGTATCGCCTGTCGGTCGTCCACTTCTGGTCACTCAACTTCATCTACATGTGGGCGGGGCCGCACCATCTGCAATACACCGCGCTGCCGGACTGGGCGCAATCGCTCGGCATGGTGTTCTCGCTGATGCTGCTGGCACCGAGCTGGGGCGGCATGATGAACGGCATCATGACGATGTCGGGCGCGTGGCACAAACTGCGCACCGACCCGATCCTCAAATTCATGGTGACCGCGCTGTCGTTCTACGGCATGTCCACCTTCGAAGGCCCGATGATGTCGATCAAAACGGTGAACGCGCTATCGCACTACACCGAGTGGACTATCGGCCACGTGCACTCAGGCGCGCTGGGCTGGGTGGCGATGATTACCATCGGCTCCATGTACTACCTGATCCCGCGCCTGTTCGGCCGCGAATCGATGTTCAGCACCAAGCTCATCGAATGGCATTTCTGGCTCTCCACCATTGGCGTCGTGTTGTATATCGCCTCGATGTGGATCGCCGGCGTAGCGCAAGGCCTGATGTGGCGCGCAGCGAACGCCGACGGAACGCTGACTTACAGCTTCGCCCAGGTACTCAACACCATGTACCCGTTCTATGGCATTCGCCTGCTCGGTGGTGCAATGTTCTTCAGCGGCATGTTGATGATGGCCTGGAACGTATGGCAGACCGTACGTGCTGGTCGCGTCGTCAATGACGCCATCATTCCAAGCGCAGTTCACGCCTAAGGAGCCCTTCATGATTTCACATGAAACGATTGAAAAGAACCTCGGCCTGCTGATCGTGCTGACCATCCTCATTGTCAGCGTGGGCGGACTGGTGCAGATCGTGCCGCTGTTCTTCCAGACTTCGACCACCACGGCGGTGGCAGGTCTCAAGCCCTACACTGCGCTGCAACTGTCGGGCCGCGATATCTACATTCGCGAAGGCTGTGTCGGTTGCCACTCGCAGATGGTGCGCCCCTTCCGTGCCGAAACCGAGCGCTATGGCCATTATTCGGTCGCAGGCGAATTCGTCTATGACCGCCCCTTCCTGTGGGGCTCCAAGCGCACCGGCCCGGATTTGCAGCGTGTAGGCGGCCGATATTCCGACGCCTGGCACGTCGCTCACCTGATGAACCCGCGCGATGTGGTGCCGGAATCCAACATGCCCGCCTATCCCTGGCTCGACCGCCCGCTCATGGATGGCGCGATCCAGAGCAAGATGCGCACGCTGAACCTTGTTGGCCACGGCTACACCGAACAGGAAATCACTGGTGCGCCTGCCGAACTGGACGGTAAAACGGAGATGGATGCGGTTGTCGCCTATCTCCAGGTGCTGGGCACGCACGCCCCGAAAAACTGAGGAGTCCCATCATGGATAGCATCTTTTTCAATAGCGTCATCATCTGGATTCTCATCGCGTCCTTCATCAGTTGCGTCTGGTGGACAGATCGTGGGACCCGCGCCAGCCAGCCGGAAAAAATCCAGCATGACTCGCTCGACTCACACCACGTCCTGATCGGCAAATAAGACAGCCAGGAGAACACCATGGATAGCGGAATCATCAGCGGCATCATCACTATCGTTTTCATCGCAGTGTTCATCGGCATCGTCTGGTGGGCTTACAGCAAAGATAACCAGCCGCTTTTTGAGCAGGCGGCTCGGCTGCCATTTGATGAAGATGACGCCCACCCGACATCCGTAAAAGGAGACAAGCAATGAGCGATTTCACCAGCGGCTTCTGGCCGATTTATATCAGTGTGCTCACCCTGGTGAGCATCATCGGCACCTGGGTATTTCTGAAATCCCAGACCACCCGCAAACTCGCGCCGGGCGAAAAAGCCGAGCTCATGGAACACAGCTGGGACGGCGATTTACAGGATCTGAACAATCCGCTGCCGCGCTGGTGGCTGGGCTTGTTTTACGGCACGTTGGTCTTTGCACTTGCCTATCTCGCGCTGTGGCCGGGCCTGGGCAACTTCGCAGGCATGCTGGGCTGGACCCAGTTGAAGGAATACGAGGCCGAAGTGAAAGCCGCAGAAGCCAAATTCCAGCCGGTCTACGCGGGGTTCATGAAACAGGATGTCGCCACTGTCGCAGCCGATCCCAAAGCGCGCGCCATCGGTAAAAACCTGTTCCTGACCTATTGCTCGCAATGTCACGGTTCGGATGCCGCAGGCGCCAAAGGTTTCCCCAACCTCACCGATCACGACTGGTTGTACGGCGGCGATCCCGCCACGATTCAGGCCACCATCACCGACGGCCGTGCCGGAGTCATGCCTGCATTGGGCGAGGCATTGGGCCCGCAGGGGACGAAGGAAGTAGCGAACTACGTGCTGTCGCTTTCGGGTCGCAAGCACGATGCCACCCAGGCGAATGCGGGCAAGCAAAAATTTGCCGACAACTGTGCCGCCTGCCATATGCCAGAGGGTACCGGGATGGCTGCGATGGGTGCGCCCAACCTGACCGACAAGGTCTGGCTGTATGGCGGCAGCGAAGCCGCCATCATCGAGACGATCGCGAAAGGACGTAACGGGGCCATGCCCACCATGGTGCAAACGCTCGGCACCACCTCCAACAAGGAAGCCAAGCTCCACCTGTTGACCGCTTACGTATACGGGCTGTCCCGCGCACAGTAAGCAATCCCATGCTCGCCGGATTGTCCGGCGGGCTGCTTGAACGCATTGCATAGCCAGTGCGTTCAAGCAGCTCAGATTCTCACGGAACCATGCAGTGACAGACAAACAGCAAGCCACCTCCTCCGAGGCCCCAATCGAACAGCAGCTCTACGCGATCCGGCAAACGATCCAGACCCGCGCGGTGCATGGCGTATTCGCCAACTGGCGCGTGGCACTAGTGCTGCTCACGCAAGCGCTGTACTACGGCCTGCCCTGGCTGCAATGGGATAACCGCCAGGCGGTGCTATTCGATCTTGCTGCACGCAAGTTCTACATCTTCGGCCTGGTATTCTGGCCGCAGGACTTCATATACCTCACCGGCCTTCTCGTGCTGGCGGCGCTGGCGCTGTTCCTCTTCACTGCCGTGGCCGGACGCTTGTGGTGCGGCTATGCCTGCCCGCAAACCGTGTACACCCAAATATTCATGTGGGTGGAAAGCTGGCTGGAAGGCGACCACGTCGCGCGCAAAAAACTCGACAAGTCGCCGTGGAATGCCACCAAGCTGAAAAAGCGCGGATTGAAGCACGCGGTCTGGTTCGTGATTGCGCTGTGGACCGGCTTTACCTTCGTCGGCTATTTCACCCCGATCATCGAACTGGCACGCGAATTTGTCAGCGCCACGCTGGGGCCGTGGGAAACCTTCTGGATCTTCTTTTACGCCTTTGCCACCTGGGGCAACGCCGGTTTCATGCGCGAACAGGTCTGCAAATACATGTGTCCCTATGCGCGTTTCCAGAGCGTCATGTTCGACTCCGATACGCTGACGGTCACCTACGACACCTCACGCGGCGAACCGCGCGGGGCACGCAGCAAAAAGGCTGATTACCAGGCGCAGGGTATGGGAGCCTGCGTCGATTGTAACGTGTGCGTACAGGTCTGCCCCACCGGCATCGACATCCGCAATGGCTTGCAATATGAATGTATTGGTTGCGCGGCCTGTATCGACGGCTGTGACCAGATCATGGACAAGATGGGCTACCCGCGCGGGCTGATCCGCTACACCACCGAAAACGTGGTGAAGGGAAAATATCCAGACAGCAACATACTCGGACATGTCCTGCGACCGCGCACGATCATCTACACCACCCTGTTGACCGTGATTTCTGCTGCCTTCGTCTACAGCCTCGCCACCCGCGTGCCGTTGCGCGTCGATGTCGTACGCGACCGCGCGTCGCTCTCAAAGGAAACCGACGAGGGCCTGATCGAAAACGTTTATCGTCTGCAACTCATCAACAAGGATAGTCGGCCACATCGCTACACAATCAACGCTCAGGGCATCGCCGGGTTACGCGTCATCACTGCCAACCCGGACATGCCGGACATCATGGCCGACCCCTTGCAGACCGTTGATGTCCCCGTCAGTCTGGTTGCTGATCCGGTAGACCTGAAAGGCCGCTCGATCGAAGTGACTTTCACGATCCAGGCCACCGACAACCCGCGCATCCAGTCGGATGTTTCCACCAAATTCTTCAACCGGTAACCATGAGGAATCGCGCCATGAACTCAATTGCAAGCAAGCCCTGGTATCGCGAACCCTGGCCCTGGTTTTTAATGAGCCTGCCCGCTACCGCCGTGATCGCCGGGCTGGCGACCGTCTGGATCGCCGCCACCCACTACGATGGTCTGGTAGTCGGCGATTACTACAAGGCCGGATTGGCGATTAACCAGACCCTGGCCCGCGACGACGCAGCACGCGCCTTGGGGCTCGCCGCTACCCTGCAAGCCGGAGATGGCTCACTGACTCTGACACTCACCGGGCGCATGAAGTCTGTCCCCGACCAGATAACACTGAGCCTCGCCCACCCGACGCACCAGGGTAGCGATCAGTCGCTTACGCTTCATCACGCTGGCGCAGGACACTACCGCGCGGCGATGCCCGACATGCCTGTCGGCAAATGGCACGCGCAGCTGGTTGACGACCGCTCCACCTGGCGCCTGTCCGGCGTCGTACACACCCCGTTCGACCAGCCTGTCGCGCTGGTGGCATCCCCATCGCTTGTTCAACCCCATCAGGGAGACTGAAATGGACGTCGTACTCGATCTGTTATTCACCAGTGGCATCGGCCTCTTGAGCCTGTTCACCATTCTTTTTATTATTGGCATGGGATTTTTTCTGTCCGCCTGGCTCAAGCGGAAAATGAACAATCCGGAAGAATGATGCCGACCCACGCGAGGAGCACGCCATGATGCAACGCCTGATCCATATCCTGTGGCCGTCCTTCCTTGTCGCAGGCGTGGCCGACATCCTGTTCACCACGCTTTTTGATCCACTGGAAATCGTGTATCGCGGCGAGCCGCTGATCGAGCACCGCATCGCCGCTTATACCGTGGGATTTTTCGTGTTCTGGCTGCTCGGCATTGCCTCCAGCATGTTGACCTGCTACTTCCAGCGCGGTGCTGACGAAATCAACCGCTGCCCGCTGCCCCCGCGCAATCGGCCCGAAGGGTGCCCCAAGCGGGACAATGGTAGCGGCTGCTGTTGAGAACCCGGTCTACGCAGTGCGCGAATAGCGCGGTTGATCGTGACTTGCCCGCTTCAGATATTGATCGAAGCACATTCCGATATTGCGCAGGAAAAGGCGTCCACTGGAGGTCACACAGATCCGCCCGGGTTTGATCTCTACCAGCCCATCGTCAGCGAGCGGTCGCAGATCGTTCAATGCGTCAACAAAATAGTCGCTGAACACGATGTCCCATTCCTGGCTGAATGCCGCATAGTCCAACTCGAGATCGCACATCACGCGGGTAATCGCGTCACGCCGTATCTGATCGTCACGCGTCAGCACAAGGCCGCGCTCGACCGCAAAGCCGGTTGCCATGACCCGTTCCTGATAGCGCTTGAGGTTTTTTTCGTTCTGCATATACACGTCGGCTGTCTGGCTGATGCTCGACGCACCGAAGGCGAGAATGTCGCAATCCTTCTGCGTGGTGTAGCCCTGGAAATTGCGCCAGAGCGTCTTGTTTTGCTGTGCGCGCACCAGCTCGTCATCGGGTCTCGCAAAATGGTCAAGGCCGATATTGACGTAGCATGCGGCGCTTAGGGCTTCGCTCACGGCCTGCTGCAAACCTAGACGCGTTGCTGCATCAGGCAAGTCGGATTCGCGAATCAGGCGCTGGTGTTTTTTCAGCCAGGGCACATGGGCATACGCAAAAACAGCCAGCCGATCCGGTGCCCAGTGGCTAACCCGCTCCAGCGTCTGACTAAAACTCGCGACTGTCTGCTTCGGCAAGCCCACGATCAAATCCAGATTGATGCTGGTAAATCCCAGCTCGCGCGACCAGCCTAGCACCTGCTCAATCAATGCCTCGGACTGAACACGATTGACCGCCTGCTGCACCGCCGGATCCATGTCCTGCACACCAAATGACAGCCGATTGAAACCTGATTCACGTAAGGCTTCCAGGTGCGCGCGCGTCAAATCGCGCGGATCGACCTCGCAGCTGATTTCAGCGTCGGGCGCTATCGAGAAATACGCACGCATCCGCGTCATCAGTCGACGAATATCGTCCGGCTTGAGATAGGTTGGCGTGCCGCCGCCCCAGTGTAATTGACGCACCCGACGAGTGGTATCAATGCGTGCCGCTACCGCTGCCATCTCGCGCTCCAGCGCGGCCAGGTACGGCGTTGTTTTATGGTAATCGTGCGTCGCCACCATATTGCAGCCGCAGTAGTAGCAAAGCGAATCGCAAAACGGGATATGCACGTACAGCGACAATTCACGCTCCGCTGAAGACCTTGCCAGCGCCTGCGTCCAGTCTGACTCGACAAAGCCCGTATCGAAATACGGTGCCGTGGGATAGGAGGTATAACGCGGCCCCGGGACGCTATATTTTTGCAGCAGTAAGCGGTCAGCTTGCATTATTTACACAATAACAAGATATTTATATCCTATATGAATCAAAACTCAGCCGCCTGTCAATTCGGGTCTTCAGGGCACGGTCAACCGCGCCACTGCAAAATCATCGTGGTAGACAGTGATTTCATCGCCCGAAGCAAACTGCCACCCCTCCAGATGGCCAAAGCTGATGTCGGCGTGAGGCTGGATGTCGAGCTTGAAGCGTCGCGCGTCGGACAGGGTGGGGTTGCGAACAGAAAGCTGAAGGGTGAGGTAGCGATCGCTAGTGTTTTCCAGCTTGGCGACCAAGCCCTTACCCAGGAATGATTCCCGAAAACCAATCACGACAGGTAGCGCGGGTTTACCCGAGGTCGCGGTGAGGTAGTCGGTTTCCTTATAGCTAAGCTGCGCTTTGAGCTGCTCGATTTCGCGCTGGCTATGGATGACCTGGTTGCGCGCCTCAGTGAGGTAACGGGTGGTTTGCTGGTGGGCTTCGACTTCTTTTGAAAGCCGCCGCTTGACATCGCCTAGATCAAAATTGAGCATGAACGCATAGAGCGCCAAGCCCCCGGCAAGAACTACCAGCAGGCCATTAAAGATCAGTGAGATGATGAGGTCGCGCCGCGTGACGGGCGGCGGCGCAGAGGGGGTAATTACAGGCTCGTCCATCTGCCGAATCTAGCCGGTATTGCGCATCCCGGCCGCAATCGCGTTGATCGAACGCTTGAGCGGCGTCAGCCAGCTTTCCTTTTCGGCCTCCCACACGCTGTCGGTGCGGTAGCGTTTGAGCATCCGAACCTGAATGTGGTTGATCGGATCGATGTAGGGACGGCGGCGCGAAATCGACAGCGCAAGTTGCTGATTGTCTTCAAGCAGCGACTGAATCTGCGCGACCTGTTTGACACACGCGACCGTGAGTACGTATTCGTCGGCAATCATGCGGTACACGGCAGGGGTGTTGTTGTGATCGCACAGCCGCGAATATTCTTCGGCGATTTCCATGTCGGCCTTGGTCAGCGCCATTTGCACATTGGACAGCAGCGCGCGGAAGAAGGGCCATTCACGGTACATCGCCTGCAACTGCGTCAGGCCATCCGGCTGGCTGGAGATGAAACCCTTGAGCGCGCTACCGATACCGAACCAGGCGGGCAAGGTGTGGCGCGACTGCGCCCAGCCGAACACCCATGGAATCGCGCGAATCGAGGCGAGCGAGCGGTCAGCCTTTTTGCGGTGCGACGGCCGGCTGCCAATGTTGAGCAAGCCGATTTCCGTAACCGGTGTGCTTTCATAAAAATAATCGATAAAGCCCGGGGTGGCGATCAGCGCCCGGTAGGCGGTTTCGCCTGCCGCCGCCATGTCGCTCATCCAGTCGAGATAGACCTGCGGGTAGCGCACTTCGCTGTGCGCCAGCGCGGTGGCGCTGGCCTTGAGCAGGCCGGTGACGCCCATGCCGATTTCGTAATTGGCGGTTTCCGGATTGCTGTATTTGTAATACAGCATCTCGCCCTGTTCGGTGAACTTGATTTCGCCGTTCACCGTGCCGGGGGGTTGCGACAGGATGGCATCGTGCGTCGGGCCACCACCACGACCCACCGTGCCGCCGCGACCGTGAAACAAACGGCATTCGATGCCGTGATGCTGGGTTAGCGCAATGATGGAAAGTTGTGCCTGATACAGATTCCAGTTCGATGCGAGAATACCGCCGTCCTTGCACGAATCGGAATAGCCGAGCATGACCTCCTGCCGGTTACCGTTGGCGGTGATGAGTGCGCGATACACCTTGTTCGATAATAGCTGGTCGAGAATCGCTTCGCTGTGCTGCAAGTCTTCTACTGTCTCAAACAGCGGTGCGACCAGAATGCGGCAAAACCAGTCGCGGCCGCTATGCCCGCACAGGCCGACGAGGCGCGCCAGCAACATGACTTCCATCACATGCGACGCGCTATGCGTCATCGAAATCACGTAGGCGCCAAAGACTTCATCACCCACTTCGGCCTGCAACTTGGCCATGCGACGGAACACGGCAAGCGCTTCGCGCGCCTCGTCGTCGAGGGCGGTGTCGTTGATGGCAATCGGGTCAATGTGACCGATCCAGGCCGCCAGACGTTGCTGCCGTTCGTCTTCAATCGCCGCCAGATAATCGAAATCCGGATCAATCTGCTGCAAAACGCCCGCCACCGTGCGCGTGTGCACCGTCGATTCCTGGCGGATATCCAGTTGCAGCAAATGGAAGCCAAAGCTTTCCACCAGCCGGATCAACGGCTGGATATCCTGCTGCGCCACCAGCCGGTCACCGTGGCTGATCAGCGAGTCGCGCAGCAAATACAGGTCGGCCAGGAAAGCCGCCGCGTTTTCATACGCCAGCTGCGACACAAAGCTCGGCACATCGGCCAGACACTGATGCACATACGACAGATTGGCGTCGATTCGCGCCAGCATCAGCGCAGCCATGCGGCGATAGGGTTCTCGGCTGTAAATCTGCACTGCCGTGCCCCGGAACACCTGCTCGCCATACGCATCTTCATATTCGGTGAGGCGCGCCATGAAAGGCTCGGACGGCGTGCACCAGCCAATGCTGTGCGTCAGGGTCTGACGCAGTTCAAGCACACGCTTACGGTATTCAGTCAACGCCGCCTGCATGTGGGTGTGCACGGTCCATTCGGTGACATCCGCCGTCACAAACGGATTGCCGTCTCGGTCGCCGCCGATCCATGAACCAAAACGGATGAAACTCGGCACTTCAATCACGGCATCGCCATTGGCATCCACACCATAATGCTTGCGGATCGCCTTTTCCAAATAGTGGTAAGCCTTGGGCACGGCCTCGAACAAACTTTCGCGCACGTAATACAGGCCATTGCGGACTTCATCGCGGACTTCCAGTTTGGCACTGCGCAATTCGTCGGTGCGCCACAACACTTGAATTTCGGCGGCCAGTTCGGTTTCCAGCTCGCGCTGATCGTTCACTCCCAACGTGGGGCTATACAACGCATCGCAAATCAGGAACACGCGGCGCACGCCTTCCATCACGGCGCGGCGACGCGCTTCTGTCGGATGGGCGGTAAATACCGGTGCAAAATGCAGCCGGTTCACCATGGCCTGCAAGGCGGTTGCATCCAGCCCCTGGGTTTTCAGGTCTTCCAGCGTGCGGTCGAACGAACCATTCCAAAGCGACATGCCGTGCGACAACATGCGGCGGCGGTTGCGATGCGCAAAACTCTCTTCCGCCACATTGACCAGCATGAAATAACTGGAAAACGCGCGCACCACCAGCTCAACCTTGTCGGCGGGCATGGCATCGATCAGCGCCATCAGCTCACTGCGGCGCTGCTGATCTTCCTTCTGCTGCAACTCGGCAAACCCGCGCCGCAGGGTCTCCACCGCTTCCAGCACGTCGGCGCCCGCAAACTGCACCAGCACCTGTCCCAGCAGCGTGCCCAGCAGCTTGACCTGCGCGCGCAGGTGGTCATCGGTCAACAGATTTTCTGGTGCGTTCATGGCGACATCCGGCTTGAGGAATGGCAGCCCCAACAATTAAGTCTGGCTACTGCAAAGCCTGCCATTTTCTCATAGACCAGCAGCATCACCCAAGCGCCCACCGCGCGTTGCGGAACATCCGTAGCCAGGGGCTGTCGCCGGTGAGCGAATCGGGTTTCCACGACAGCTGCGCTGCGCGGAACACGCGCTCGGGATGCGGCATCAGGATACTGAAGCGGCCATCGTCGGTGGTAAATCCCGTCAAGCCACCAGCCGAACCATTGGGATTCGCCGGGTAGATTTCGGTAGCCGCGCCACGATGATCGACATAGCGCAGCGTGGCGAGCGCCTGGGCTGCGTGAGTCGGATCACGGAAAACCACGCGACCCTCTCCATGCGACACCACAATCGGCATCATCGACCCTGCCATATCGGCAAAAAACAGCGACGGCGACGCCAGCACTTCAACCTGGGCAAAGCGCGCCTCGAACTGCTCGGAAAGGTTGCGCTCGAAGCGCGGCCAGGCCGCCGCGCCGGGAATCAGATCGTGCAGCTGGCTCATCATCTGGCAGCCATTGCACACGCCCAGCGCAAACGTGTCGGCGCGCTGGAAAAATGCTGCGAACTGGTCGCTCGCGCGCGGATTGAACAGGATCGACTTGGCCCAGCCGCCACCCGCGCCCAGCACGTCGCCGTAGCTGAAGCCGCCGCACGCGGCCAGACCCGCGAAATCGCCGAGGCTCACGCGACCCGACAAAATATCGCTCATGTGCACATCGACTGCGGCAAACCCGGCGGCGTCGAACGCGGCGGCCATTTCGACCTGACCGTTGACGCCCTGCTCGCGCAGCACCGCCACGCGCGGCCGCTTGCCGCTGGCGATGAAGGGCGCGGCGATGTTCTCCTGCGCGTCGAAACGCAGCGCGTAGCGCAGGCCGGGGTCGGCGGCATCGGCATGGGCCGCGAATTCCTGCGCGGCGCACGCGGGATTGTCGCGCAGCTTCGCCATTGCGTAACTGGTGCGCGCCCACGCGGTTTGCAGGTCAATGCGCGCTTCGTCGAAATGCGCCATCCCTTCGCGCAAAATGCGCACGCGGTCGTTTGTGTTCAACCGCCCGATCACGTGAAACTCGCCGCGCAAATCAGCCGCCATGAACGCCTGCATCACCGCCTGCGTATCGCTGCGCCGTACCTGTAACACCGCGCCCGCCTCTTCGTTGAAGAGCACGTTGAATATGCGCTGCGACATATCGCCTTCGGTGAGCTGCTCGGGCTCAGGCTGCCCCTCGTCTTCAACTTCATGGCGAATCTGGTCGAGGCACAGCTCGTCGACATCCAACTCCACGCCGCAATGGCCGGCAAACGCCATTTCGACCAACGCGACAAACAACCCGCCGTCGCTGCGGTCGTGATACGCCAGCAATTTACCCTCGGCATTCAGCGTCTGCACGGTGTTGAAAAAAGCATTCAGCACGGCGGCCGCAGGCGCATCCGGGCAATGGTCGCCAACCTGTTTGTATGCCTGCGCGAAGCTCGACGCGCCGAGGCGATTTTTGCCCAGCCCAAGGTCGATCAGAATCAGATCGGTGTCGCCAGCATCGGTGCGCAGCTGGGGTGTGAGGTGTGCGGTCGCGTCGGGCGTATTGGCAAACGCCGAAATCACCAGCGAGACCGGCGAAGTCACGGCTTTTTTCTCATCGCCGTCCTGCCACACGGATTTCATGCTCATCGAATCCTTGCCGACCGGGATGGAAATACCCAGCGCCTGACAATAATTCGAGACCGCCGCAACCGTATCGAACAGCGCGGCGTCTTCGCCGGGATGCCCCGCCGGTGCCATCCAGTTGGCCGACAGTTTCACATTGCCCAAACCCTCCACGCGCGCCGCAGCGAGATTGGTAATCGCCTCGACGATGGCCATGCGCCCCGATGCAGGCGCATCGATCAGCGCCAGCGGCGCTTTTTCACCAATGGAAAACACCTCGCCCTGCGTCGTCTGGTAGCCCGCCAGCGTGATCGCGCAATCGGCCACCGGAATCTGCCACGGGCCGACGCACTGGTCGCGCGCGGTCAAGCCGCCGACGCTGCGGTCGCCGATGGAAATCAGGAACATTTTTGACGCCACGCCGGGCATCGCCAGCACGCGATACACCGCGTCTTTCAGGTCGATGCCGTCGAGCACCAGCGGCGCGGGCGTGGCCGCTTGATGCACGACATCGCGCGTCATTTTTGGCGGCTTGCCGAGAATCACGTCGAGGCTGACGTCCACTGGCGCGTTCTGGAAATGGCTATCGGTGACGAGCAGATGGTTTTCTGCCGTCGCCTCGCCCAGCACGGCAAACGGGCAGCGCTCGCGCTCGCACATGGCGCGGAAGTCGCCGATGCGATCCGGCGGAATCGCCAGCACGTAGCGCTCTTGCGCCTCGTTGCACCAGATTTCGCGCGGCGACATGCCGGACTCTTCTGACGGCGCAGCGCGCAACTCGAAACGCCCGCCCTTGCCGCCACCGTGCACCAGTTCGGGCAAGGCGTTCGACAGGCCACCCGCGCCGACATCGTGGATGCTCAAAATCGGGTTGTTGACACCCAGCTGCCAGCAGCGGTCGATGACTTCCTGCGCGCGCCGCTCCATTTCGGGGTTGCCGCGCTGCACCGAATCGAAATCCAGATTCGCCGCGTTGCTGCCGGTGTCCATCGACGATGCTGCGCCGCCCCCCAGCCCGATCAACATGCCAGGGCCGCCCAACTGAATCAGCAGCGTGCCTGCGGGCAGCATTTTCTTCTGTACATGATCGTCACGGATGCTGCCGACACCGCCCGCCAGCATGATCGGCTTGTGGTAGCCGCGCCGCTGCCCGGCCACGGTTTCTTCAAAGCTGCGGAAATAGCCCGCCAGGTTGGGGCGGCCAAATTCGTTGTTGAACGCCGCCGCGCCTATCGGGCCTTCGAGCATGATCGCGAGCGGCGTGACGATGCGCTCGGGCTTGCCGTACGGCGCGCTTTCCCACGGCTGGATGGCGTCGGGAATATTCAGGTTCGACACCGAAAATCCGCACAAGCCCGCCTTGGGTTTGGAGCCGGTGCCGGTCGCGCCCTCATCGCGAATCTCGCCGCCGCTGCCGGTGGCCGCGCCCGCAAACGGCGAAATCGCGGTCGGGTGGTTGTGCGTTTCCACCTTCATCAACACATGCGTGAGCTCGCTGCTGTAGGCGTAACTGCCGTCGCCGCGTGGATAAAAGCGCTCGATCTGCGCGCCTTCAATCACAGACGAATTATCTGAATACGCCACCACCGTGCCCGCCGGATGCGCGGCGTGGGTGTCGCGGATCATGCCGAACAGCGACTTGGCTTCGGGCTTGCCGTCGATCACCCAATCGGCGTTGAAAATCTTGTGGCGGCAGTGCTCGGAATTGGCCTGCGCGAACATCATCAATTCCACGTCAGTCGGATTGCGCCCGATGCGAGTGAAATTCTCGACCAGGTAATCGACCTCGTCGTCCGACAAGGCCAGACCAAGATCGCGGTTGGCCGCGACCAGCGCAGCACGACCGCCGACCAGCACGTCCACAGACATCAGATCGCGTGGCGGCACATGAAGGAACAGCGCCTCAGCAGCTTCGAGGGTGGGTAGCACCGCCTCGGTCATGCGGTCGTGCAATAGCGGGAGCATTTTCTGTAACGATGCCTCGCAGAGCGGTTTTCCCGCTGCGTCAAACAGCCGATACGCCACCCCACGCTCAATGCGGCACAGCGCATGGAGACCACTGTTTTTGAGAATATCGGTGGCCTTGGACGACCAGGGTGAAATCGTGCCCGGGCGCGGCGTCACCAGCACCTGCACCGCGCCGGCAACAGGTCGGTCTGTCGGCGCGCCATACGCCAGCGTCAGATCAAGCTGACGCTCGGCAGCGGCATCCAGCGCACCGTCGAGTTCAAGGAAATGCCAGTAACACGCCTCAATCGCGCCCAGCGCCAGCCCGAAACGGCTAGCCTCTTGGCGGATTTTATCGATGCGGAAAGGTGACAGCGCTGCGCTGCCAGCGCGCGAAACAATGGAAGACATGTGCGTCTTTGCGAACAGGCAAAGGCGCTATTTTAGCCGATCACGCCGCTCACGCGCTTGGCGACGACTGCCTTGCCCGCCAGGCCGACAGACATTCCAGCCCGCAAAAATGCTGGATCGTATCAAGCACATCGGCGGAGACACTGGCGTCGGGTGGAATCTCCGTCAGACAGACCGCACACTGCACCAGCGTGCACGACGGTTCGTCATCGCAGCGGGCAACCACACCCCCCGCCGGGGTCAGGTGCGTGTGATCCATAGCACCCTCCTGAATCAATATGAGATGGTTTCAGTGTAGGTGATGCCGTGCGCCAGACAACCGTGCGTTTGCGGGGAGATACCTTCAATGCACCTTCTGTGGATTCTGGATAACCGGCTCCGAATGTAACTCGGCGTCGTGCAGCTTTTGAGCAAGCTCCACCATATGCTTATCCGACTCGAACTCACTCCAGTGGAAGTGATGGTCTTCTTTCCTCCAGGCCATCGCAACTTCCTTGAGAGAGGATTTACCGCCATTCCTGAGTGTCCTGATTTCCATGATTTTCACCTCACTTACAGGGAATATTGTTATAGCCCCCGAAGACCGAAAATCAACCCTGCTACAAGTGGTTTTTATTGCCTGCTGGAGCGCAGCGAATTCATATGTCAACTACGCTGCGCTTGTGGTTTATTAAACGGTCTCATTCAGGTATTGGTTAGCCAAGGCATTTTGGCAAATGTTACATTTCTGCTGTCAGGACTCGGTAATGACTGCCCACACCATGATTTGCACACACTGCGCCAGTGCCAACAAGCACCTCATTTGGCTATGACAGAACCAACCCGGCTCCTTCGGCGTTATCACGTTGCCACCCTGTCCATTCTGCTGGCGCTGTTTTGCTTTCGGGTGGCGGCGCAATTGTTGCAGCGTTACCTGGAGCTCGCTTCTCTGCCGCCCTTTGAAGCATGGCACAGCGACACCCTACCCTACGAAGTCTTGCTGGCTTCGCAGATAGCGATCATAGCGATCTACGCCTGGCTCCTGCGCGGTATCGCGACTCACCGAACCCAACCAAACCGCAGACGAGGCTGGCTGTTTTTCGTCGCCGGGCTGATCTATTTCCTTGTCATGCTCGCACGCATGTCGATTGGCTTGCTAGGTCTGTCCGTCCATCACTGGTTTCACAGCTATTTGCCGACTCTGTTCCATTTTGTGCTGTCGGGCTATTTGCTCGTCGTGGGCCATTTCCATATCCGAAGCGCATCATGACCATGAACAGGAACGCATCCACTGACATGACTCTGAACTCTCGCCCCTTCTGGCAAGAGGCAATCGCCGTAGTCGCCTATCCCGCCTCGCTCCTGTTCGCCATCACGGCATTCGTCTGGGCAAGCGCGCACGGACAGCCGAAATGGGTGAGCGCCTATTTGCCGGTAATTGTCTGTGCTGCCCTAATCCTTCCCGTGCTGGAACGCATTTCACCGCACCGCCGAGATTGGCGGCCGGACTGGAGCGAGTGGTTCACCGATGCGCTCTATACCTTTGTAATCCAGATCGCAATGCCGCCACTGCTGGCCCTGCTGGTGGTGCTGGGGCTGAGCAATCTGACGCAGCCTTATTTGCATTCCTCATTGTGGCCGCATCACTGGCCGCTGCTCGCCCAGGGCCTGTTGATGGTCTTGCTGGTTGATCTGATGCGCTACTGGCTGCATCGCTTTGCGCACACCAATCCTGTGCTCTGGCGACTGCACGCGGTGCATCATTCGCCCGACAAGCTTTACTGGCTCAACACCGCCCGCTTCCATCCCCTGGAAAAAGTGCTGCATTTTTGCTTCGACTCCATTCCATTCATTCTGCTCGGCGTGAACGAATACGTGCTGGCATTCTATTTCGTCTGCTATGCCGTCAATGGTTTTTACCAGCACAGCAACGTTTATCTGCGATTCGGCCTGCTGAGCTATCTGTTCAGCACGGCCGAGCTGCACCGCTGGCATCACTCGAAGACGCTGGTAGAAGCCAACCACAACTTCAGCAACACCACCATTCTCTGGGATATCGTTTTCGGCACCTACTACCGCCCGCATGGCCGCAGCATGGAACGGGCAGGCATTCAGAACGACCGCTATCCCAAGCACTTCAGCCAGCAATTACTCGGGCCGTTCATTAAAAACCTCGAAAGCCAGGAAGTATTTGTACCTTCGCTACGGCAGGCGGTCATGAATATTCCGCTCTGGCTTGGTTTCGCCCACATCAATCGCACAAGCTGGCGAAAACTGGAACAAGCCAGCTGGAGCGTGGCCGAGATTCAGGAACGGGTGTTGCACAGAATCCTGCGACAAAACCGGAACACGGCATTCGGCCAGGCGCATTACTTTGCCGAGATCAATACCATCGCGGATTTTCAGCGTCTGTGCCCTGTACAAACTTACGACAGCCTGCGTCCCTATATCGACACGCAGGAAAATACGGGCAACCCAGCCATCACGGCGGAAACGGCCACGTTTTACGCCCAGACCAGCGGCACCACGGGTGCTGCAAAACACTTGCCCGTCACGTCCACGATGATGAAACAGATCCAGCGCCAACAAGCCCTGGCTGGGTTTCTGCAATACCGCGCTTGTCCGCAGGCGTTCAGGGGCGTTCTGCTCGGCATCACGGGCGCCGCGAAAGAGGCACAAACCGCAACCGGCAAAACGATCGGTGCGATCTCCGGCGTGATGTACGACAGGCTGCCCTGGCCGATGAAACGAAAGTTCATCCTTCCGCCCGAGGTGTTCGAAATTCAGGATCACCTGACCAAGTATCTGCTGATCCTTCGCCTGGCACTGGCCGAGCGAGACATCACTTATATCGCCACAGCCAATCCCTCAACTATTGTGCTTCTGATGGAGCTGGTGCATACGCATCGGGATGCCTTGCTGGCGAGCATCGGGACCGGACAGTGGATTGCGGCACACCCGCTCCCAGATCATGTCGCTAAATCGATCAGGCGTAAGCTTCGGCCCAACCAGCCAAGAGCCGTCGAGTTGAGGGCGCTCTTCGCAGCAAGAGAGCGGCTCACCATTCGCGACCTTTGGCCGCATGTTTCACTGATGGCGACCTGGACTGGCGGCAATTGCCGTATTCCATATCAAGCGATCAAGGCGCAATTGCCCGAGTTGGCAGTGACCATGGATTTGGGTTTGCTAGCGAGCGAATGCCGGATCACTCTCACGGACAGCGTGGAGACCCGTTCTGGCCTGCCCATTTTCACGGATTATTTTTTCGAATTTGTCGAACGCACCCTTTGGGACGAGAAGCGGCCCGAGTTTCTGACTCTGGATCGCCTGAAGGAAGAAAACGAGTATTACCTTTTTGTCACGACCACGGGCGGGCTCTATCGCTACGACATGAACGACATCGTCAAAGTGGCCGGGCACCGGAACAAGGTACCGCTGCTCGAATTCCTGCAGAAAGGCCGGGGCGTGACCAACATCACCGGCGAGAAGCTTTACGAGAAACAGGTGACCCAGGCGACCGCAGAGCTGGTGGCTCGCTACGCACTCGAAATACCGTTTTATATCGCCCTCGCCGACCGGGTTGCCGGACATTACGAATTTTATTTCGAAGCCAGCGGCCTCCTCGCGCAGTCTCCGCAGGAACTGGCCGCGCTGCTCGACGCCTGCCTGTGCCGACAAAACGACGAGTACAAGCAGAAACGCGCCAGCGGTCGTCTCAAAGCCTTGTGCGTGCACGCACTCAAACCGGGAAGCGCCAGCCTGTTTCGGGCGCACAAGGTAGCGCAGGGACAAAAGGACGGGCAATTCAAAGTCCAGTGCCTGGCTTACAAGGACGATATTGATTTCGATTTCTCACCGCAATTCGTCCCGGAATCTCCCGCATGAAAATCACGAATCTGTCCCTGGAGACCTTGCGTATCCCGTTCCGGACTACCTTCAAGCACGCCTCCGCCGAGCGCAGTGTGACGCAAAGCGTTTTGGTATCCGCGCACTCGGATAATGGGCTGACTGGCTACGGCGAGGGATGTCCGCGCGACTATGTGACTGGCGAAACCGAAGCAAGTATCGCCATATTTTTTGAGCAATTCCGCGACAGCATCGCGGCCTGCGCGACCGACTTGCCCGGCCTGCGGCAGTGGAGCCAGTCTCACCAGCACGACATCGATCAAAACCCGGCGGCGTGGTGCACCATTGAGTTGGCGCTGCTCGACCTGCTCGCGCGACAGCATAGCCAGCCCGTGGAAGCTCTGCTTGGACTACCCCGGCTGACAGGGCCGTTTATCTATAGCGCTGTGCTGGGAGCTACTGGCGCAAAACAATTCGCGGAAACTCTGCGCCGCTACCAGCAGCTGGGAATCCGCGATTCCAAAATCAAGCTTTCAGGGAATATCGATCATGATCGCGAGAATGTTGCCCTCTTGCGATCCACAGGAATTTCGCCCGCCCAGGTTCGGGCCGATGCCAATAATCTTTGGACCGATCCCGGCGTGGCGCACGCCTATCTCGAAGCGCTTGATTACCCATTTTTCGCCATTGAGGAACCGTTGCAGGCAGGTCAGTTCGGTAGCCTGGCCTCGCTGGCCAAGTCTCTATCGACCCGAATCATTCTGGACGAGAGCCTCACCCGCGAAAGCCAGATCGCACAGCTTCCGGGAACAGCGGAACAATGGATCGTGAATCTCCGCGTGTCGAAAATGGGCGGTCTGTTGCGCTCGCTCAAGGTAGTGGACTTTTGCCGACAACGTGGGCTGAGCATGATTGTCGGTGCTCAAGTAGGTGAAACCAGCCTGCTTACGCGTGCGGCTCTGGTCGTGGCGCAAGCCGCGCGCGACATTCTGCTTGCGCAGGAAGGCGCGTTCGGCACCCTGCTACTGGAATCCGACGCCTTTCAGCCAGAACTCGTGTTTGGCGCCAAAGGGGGGCTCGACATCCAGTCATCGCTTGGCCGCGCATCCGGATGGGGTCTGTCACCCCTGCCCGATCTGACCGAGCGCTATCTTGGCTCAACTACCCGATGAAATTTCCCGTGAAGATAAAAATGCCGTTGGCCATGCTGCTTGTCGGCCTGACGCTGTCCGGCTGCCAGAGTCTTGTCAGCTCATTCGTATTACCCAAGGAGGGGATTCGGGTCAGCGAATACCCGGTATCCAGGGATCACGATGCGGTCATGACCACCTCGGATGGCGTCAATCTGGTCGCAAATATTTATCGTCCTGCAGCAGCCGGGAAATTCCCGACCATACTGGTTCGGATACCGTTCACCCAAACATGGAAAAACAATTTGACGGCTGATGTCATTGGCCACTTTTGGGCGAGCCGTGGTTACAACGTGGCGATTCAGGGAACGCGGGGCCGGTACAAGTCAGGGGGAACGTTCTACCCTTTGCGCAACGAACGGCAAGATGGAATCGAAACACTGCATTGGCTATCGCAGCAGTCCTGGTTCGATGGGCGTCTGGGCATGTGGGGCGGCTCGGCGTTCGGCCATACGGAATGGGTTTTAGCCGACCAGGAATCCCCCGGGCCGTCAGTCTTACTCATTCAGATTGCGAGCACGAATTTCTACGGCATGTTTCATCCCGGCGGTGCGTTTTCGCTTGAATCAGCGTTATTTTGGGCCGCTCGCAGTCACGGCAGCGCGGATGTCGATCCCTCGTTCGACGATCTCGAACGCGGATTTAACAGCTTTCCGCTCATTGAGGCAGACAATCGAGCCGTAGGAGAAATCCCCTTTTTTAACGACTGGGCGCTGCATACGGACAAAGACGATTATTGGCAATCCGTCGATGGCGAACAGCGCGCACGCACGCTCAAAGCCCCCGTGTTACTGATGGCGGGCTGGAGCGACCCATTCTTGCCCACGCAGCTGCGCGATTTCGAGGATATCCAGCAATACGCCGCGCCAAAAGTCGCAAAGGGTTCCCGCCTGATAATCGGCCCCTGGACGCATGCCGATCCGATCCGGTTTCCGGATGGCAGTGAGGGCGGCAGTTATCGCGTGGCGAGCCTCGAACCCACTATCGCCTGGTTTGATCACACTCTGCGTGGCGATCCGCTTGAACCGCGCTGGCAAACGCCCGTCCGCCTCTTTATCCAGGGCGAAAACACATGGCGCGATGAGCAGGAATGGCCGCTCAAACGAACCGTCTTCACCCCCTACTATCTGCGCAGCCAAGGCCACGCCAACACCGCAGCAGGCGACGGAAAACTCTCGGCATCGCCACCGGACAAGCCCGAGCCCGCCGACCAATATCGCTACGACCCTTTGTCTCCGACACCCACACGCGGCGGCGCAATGCTAGGGCCTCGCGCCGGGATGCATCAACAAAACGGGGTAGAGGAACGCAGCGACGTGCTCGTTTACTCCACCGATCCGCTGCAAACCGATAGGGAAGTGACGGGGCAAATCAAGGCCGGGTTATTCGTAAACACCTCCGCGCCCAGCACAGATTTCACGGTCAAGCTTGTGGACGTTTATCCGGACGGGCAAGCCTATAACGTGTCCGACGGAATACTGCGCCGACATTACACGGATGCCGAGCGCCAAAACACGCAAGCAACCCGGATCGAAATTGAAATATGGCCGACTAGTTACCTGTTCCGCAAAGGTCACCGCATCCGCGTCGAAATCAGCAGCAGTAATTTCCCCCGCTATGACCGCAACCCCAATACGGGTCGCACGATTGCAACTGAAATCAGCCCTGTCTCAGCGGATCAAACGGTATTTCACGCGCCCGGCACAGCGTCATACGTTCTGCTACCCGTCATACCGCGCTGAATATCCTTTTTTGCGGTCTATGCGAACCTCGCATTGCCGCATCTACGAGATCACGCCTCCGCTACCAACTCCACCCGAGCCACTCCACTCTGCCGATCGATCTCAAACCACAGTTCGCAGTATTCCGGTTGTGAGTCGAGCGGGGTGGGGTCGTCGGCGCAGCTGCATCCACCCGTAATGCCTGCGTAACAGATTCCGGCTTTCACCCGCAGATACCCGCCCGCTTCCACTGCGCTCATCAGCAGCACGCTAAACGGTTCGTCGGCGACTGAGCTGGTGCTTTTCAAGCCTTGCTGCAACGGCAGGCAGGCAGCGTCCAGCTGGGCGACTTCGGCCTTGAAGGTATCGCCAAAAGCGGGCGTGCCCCAGGCGGCGCAGGTGCGCGCAAGCTTGAGAAATGGCGTATCTGGCATGGTTTTTTCCGTTCCTGGTTGATTTGGCCTACAGAAACCGTCACCTCCGCCGAAT
>JBEBIA010000001.1:0-302183 GCA_040080645.1 Thiobacillus sp. | reverse complement strand
GATGGCGATGTTCGGGATGGTTATTCCGCCGCATTAAACAACTCCCCGCGCAAACGGCGCAGCCGCGCACGCTCGGCCAGCGCCTCGGGCTGGCAAATTGCTTTCAGCGAACATTCCTTGCAGCGTGCGTCGTTCACCGGCGGCGGCAGCGTGCCGGAGGCGAGCATGGCGTGGATTGCATTGGCGGTTGCCACAACCAGCTCGCGCAGCGCGGGCGTGATCGCCACCTCGCGCCGCCGGTGGCTACTGGCGTGGAAGATTGCGCCGTGGCTGACGGGGCGGTCAAGCATGTCTTCCAGACACATCGCCTGCGCGGCAAGCTGAATGTCGTCATGCTGTTTTTGTCGTTTGGCGCCGTGCTTGAATTCCACCGGATAGATGCAGCCGTCAGGGTGGAACTCGACCAGATCGGCCTTGCCGATGAGGTTGAGGCGGTCGCTCCACAGCGGCAAGGCGCGCTCCACTCGCACGCCCGACTTGATTTCGTAGCCCGGCGTATCGACCAGATGGTGCACCGCCTGCCCACGCGCCGTGTGGATGTTGTCGGCGAACGCCTGCTCCAGATGAATCAGGCCGCACTGGCGCGGGCAATACACCCAGTGCTGAAGCGCGGAGAGGGGAATCGGGGCATCCGCGTCATCCGCCACGGTTTACCCCAGCAACTGTTGCAGCAAGGCATCCCGCGTTAAGCCATGATGCTCGGCCACGCTATCCAGAATCGCCGCCAGCGTGCCAATCCGTAAGGGGTCGTGGTTGGGGATAGTGATGTGATGCTCGCCCCGCGTGGCGCTGGTCAGCCGCATGTGGCTACCCGTCTGGCGCGTGACGCTGTATCCAAGCCGCCCGGGCGTTTGGCCAGATCAGGTCCGGACAAATCACGCGGCACTCTCATGCCGCCAGCACTTCTTCACGGGTGATATGCAGGCGGATCAGGCCTGGCAATTTTCCGTCATCAAAATGGCAATGCACCGCATCGCGGACCTGGGCATGCAGGCCGGGCAGATCGTCGGCCTCGGTCACGATATCCGCGCCGACAGCCCGCGCAACATACCCGCCTTCTGGTGCTTCTTCAACGATGAAATGGATTTCGCTCATGGTGATTTTTCCTCAAACTTTACGAAGAAGTGTAACCCCTGGCGGCATCGCAGCCTCGTCCACTTCGACTTCGTAATCCGCAAAGTTGCGCGGCACAGTTACGCCGTCTTTCAAGTGCGCCTGAATCCGTTCAAACAGCGCATGTGCCGGAGCGTTGCCCAGTTCCGATTCGTGTTTGAAAACGAACAATCCACGCGTCGCCATTTCGCCGCGTGCGGCGGAGCGGTCGTGTTCGAACATTTGGGAAAGCGCCTGCCAGAGCAATTCCAGATCGCCTTCGGAAAAGCCGGTTTGCTTGGCGAAAAAACTGGAAACAAAGCCGTGTGCCATGTAAAGCCCATAAGGCACGGTGTGCTTGCGGCCCATGGTGCGGTTGTCGCCGTCCTGCTTTTCGGCTTCTGCCTCGGTCGCGACGGCCATGCGTGTGATGGAATGTTCCTGCGCGATGATGGGGTCTATCGAACGGGCGAAGGTTAGTTGTACTGGGCCGCGCACTTGGCCGCAGTTGATGCCGGTGGACATGACCGCGCCGAAGGTGCGCACGTCGAAGAAGTTGCGGCACATCCACTGGCGCGCATCATCCACTGCATCGCCGCCTTTGCGTTTTTTGTCATCGCCCGCGAGCAGCTCTTCGCGCCCAATGCCAACATAAGCGCGCTTGTGCTGGTTGTTGAGGATGGCTTTTTCCTTCACATAGATTT
Source organism: Thiobacillus sp. (assembly GCA_040080645.1). Classification (GTDB taxonomy): domain Bacteria; phylum Pseudomonadota; class Gammaproteobacteria; order Burkholderiales; family Thiobacillaceae; genus Thiobacillus. The sequence continues at coordinate 300,387 of JBEBIA010000001.1, read as the reverse complement.
CATAGGGCGGTTGTTCGCTCTTCGCCATGCCAACAAAGTTGCGAACCTTGCGTTTCAAGGACACGTCTGTCATTAGCCCGTGGCCGGTCTCTGCATCCATACGCGGCAAGTTGCCTGCATCAGGGTCGCCGTTGGGGTTGCCGTCTTTCACGTCGAACAGCAGCACGAAGTCATAGCGGTTAGTCAGGCTCATTTTGATTCTCCCTCGGAGGTGTTGGTGGTTTCGGACTTGGTGAAGAAATTCTGACGCTGATGGTAGTAGCCAAGCGCGAAGCGGCCTTGCTCGGGCAAGGTGAGGATGCGCGGGAAGTCATTCAGCCCGCCCATGATTTCGCCAACGAGCCGTTCCATCTGCACCGCACGACCTTTGGATAACTTGCCAAGATGGTGGTTATGCAAACGTAACAGCGTGGTGAACACCGCGACGGGTGTGCTGGACGCCGCGCCGTAGTAACGGTCACGGATAGTGGCGTTGAGGTTTTGACTGGCTTCTTCCTGGATTTTTTCCAGCGCGGCAAATAGCCGCCCCAGCAAGTAGGCCGGGCGCATGTTGGTTGGGTCGAGCATAACCATAAACTCCTTTTCATTGTGGGTGCGGCGAATGAGACGGTTGAGCGAGGCCTTGATGACGGCGGCGCGGGCGTAGGTGGGTTTCTGTTCCGCCCGGCAACGCTGTACGGCTAGATTAAGCAAGGGCGCGGGATAGGGCAGCCCTTCAAGAATCGCACGCATGACTTCGCCGCCAAGATTGGGCGGGATGTTGTCGGCCTTGCCTTGCACCGCCAGCGAGGTGAGCAACCGGAACAACGATAAATGCTCTGGGTCGTGCGGCGCACGGGCGATTTTGATGTCGTCGAAATGAACGGCGATACGTTTCGCCAAATCCAGCGCGGTCGCTGTTTCCCAGAAGCGGATGGAGATGCGGGCGGCGTTGGGCGCGAGTCCTAAAACATGGAAGCGGTCGTTGGCCGAGCCTTTCGTGAACTTGCCGGCCTGCACCGCTTGATACAACACCTTCAAGGCATCCGTGCCTCGGTTGGGGTCGTCCTTGGGCGGTTCACCAAATAGATCGGGCAGCGCGGTTTCCAGATCGTTGGCTTGTTCTGCCCAGAACACAGTGGAGGCATCGCCTACCTGGATGCGCTGACGCGAGTCGCGCGCGAGCAGGTGGTTGAGTGCGGTTGTATAGGCGAAAGTGGCGGGTTTTCCAATAGGGAAGTTGTACCCTTGTTCTTTACCGTAGGAGGAGACTGCTGGAAATGCACCTGTATTTGCCGCAGACAGTGCGGCTGGCTTATCGCAAACCCCTTTGGTTTTTGGATGCAGTCTGGCGATAGCGCCTTTTTCTCCTGTAACAAGACAGATACCAATGGGGGCTTCATCGCCACTGTCATTCTCTGCACTTTCACCATCAGACTGGGCCTGGGCATTATTAAGGTATGTAGAAACCCATTCTTCGTGCAACACGGGTTCAACCTGATCGACAAGAGTGAAAGTCAGATTTGCACCAGGAATTTTGAATAACTCAATAGAAACAGGGTCACTTATGACGTTGTCATACTCACCACGCTGGTAGAACTGCTGCACCGCAGCTAGACCAATGGAGTTTGGAAACAAAGATGCCAATGTGTTGATCCGACCTGCAAAAGCACCAAGTTGTTTAGCGGCTTTCTCAGGTGAATCCAACGGGTCTGGCTCGCCATTCGGCTTCCGTTTGGCTTGCCCAAGAACAAAGCCGTAGTGATCCCACAATAGATTGGGTTTCTGCCAAGCATTTTTCCCTGAGCGTATTTCAGACTGAGGCACGAGAATCGGCTTTCCGCGGCGGTTCTCATCGCTGGTTTTGTTTTCGAGTCGGACAAAATTGCCTTCACGATCTAAAATAATAACAAATGGGATTTCCTTGTATTCCCATCCCGGTGGAGCAAGATTGGCACGGTCGTAATAACTCTTGAGCGCTTGCAGAATCATCCCCGTACCTCCGCGCTATCCCAAGCCGGCACATTCACTGCGCCGTTTTCCAGCCGCGCGCGAAAGAAGCGTGGCGCGGGGTCGGCAGGGTGGGTGAAATCCAGGTCGTGCAGCATGAAGCCCAGTTCGCGGGTTTCATTTATCGGTGCAGGCTCTGCGGCGGGGTCAGTGACCAGGCGAAAGTACGCAGCAAATTCACGGCAGCCGAGATAAGGCTGGTTGACGCATTGCCCACGGTTGGCACGGCGCTCGAACATTTCCTGAAACTTCATTGGGGTGTTGTCCGGTGCGGCGTTGGGCAGCACTTCGAGGTCGGCATGGACGCGGTAGGCTACATCGCGCAGAAACAGTCCGGCGCGTTGCTGGCGATCATCTTCGATGTTGATCCCGAGCGTTCCCGTGCCGTTTTTCATCGCGGTTTCGACGTTGCGGGTGGACACCACGCTGGCGACTTCGTTGCGCCGTAGGTTGATCCAGCGGATCGGCTTCAGCACTTCAATCTTGCGGATATGCCAACGGATGGCGGGTTTCCACAGAATAGCTTCGAAGCAGGCGCGCGCGGCGGAGGGCGTCATCACGTCGTAGCTCACGCGCTCGACTTTCATTTCCGGGCGGGTGAAGCAGGCATAGTCGCCGCTGAGTTCAAGACAGTAGGTTTTCAATATTCCCCCTTATACGATGCAGTTGGTGGGCTTTGGCGGCAAGCCGTCTGGGTTGAGTCCAAGATCAGGATGGTAGAGCCAGTCGCTGACCTGAACGTACAAGCCGGGGATCACTTCCTCTATGTCGCCTTGTGACAGCAGCTTTAAGGCTTCCCGGCTATGGATGGTGACGGTGTAACGCTGGAGTTTTCGCATTAGCCAGCGCTTTGGCCCTTCTGTGTTTAGTTTTTTCAGTAACACGATCACGCTATCGTCGCGGCCACACTCACCGCAATAGCGGACAATGACAGGCGTACTGTCTTCATCTTGGATGAGTTTGAATTTTTCGGCTGCTGTGCGGAAGTTGACGGCGAGAGTTTGTCCATCAACCTTAAGCAGCGTGCATATGTCCTGTGCGTCCAGATCGCAGGCTTGATATAGCTTTTCAAAATATTTGCCGAATAAAGCGCGGTCCAGTGGCTGACCGGGATAAGCGTAGAGTACGCTGCGGCAAGCGTCTTCACCTTTACGCAACAAGCCGGGTGGTGCAGGTTTTGGCGGCACGAACACCACGACTTCGCCTTTGTCTATCCGGCCTTCCCGGTTGCAACGCCCGGCGGCTTGGGCAATCGAATCCAGCCCGGCTAATGCACGATAGACCACGGGGAAGTCTACATCGACCCCGGCTTCGACTAGCTGGGTGCTGACAACGCGAGTAAGAATGCCATTCTTGAGGCGTGCTTTGATCTGTTGAATGATCTGCGAGCGATGCTCGCCGCACATCAGCGCGGAAAGGTGCAGCGTGCTTTCCGGCATCAAATCCCAGAGTTCGCGAGCATCCTTGCGGCGGTTGACAATAGTAAGTACGGAATCGTGCTGCTTGATCTCGTCGGCCAGTGCATCCCAACTTGTCGGCGTGTTCCAGTCTGCGGGCAGGCGTACTTTGACCCGTTCCAGTTGGGCATAGAGCGCATCCGGGTCGTCCATGATTTCACGGACATTCTCCAAACCGCGCATGTTGTTTTTGGCATCGAAATACTCGCGCGTGGCTAAAGCCGGCTGGGTAGCGGTGGAGAGCACCACGGTGACGCCGTAGTGCTGCGTCAACAGGTTCAGCACGTCGAGAATAGGTTGCAGGAATTCCGCCGGCAGCAATTGCGCCTCGTCCAGCACCACGACGCTATCGACGATGTTGTGCAGCTTGCGGCAGCGCGATGTCTTTGCGGCAAACAACGATTCGAAAAATTGTACGTTGGTGGTGACGACAATTGGCGCGTCCCAGTTTTCGCAGGCAAGGTGGCTTTTGTGGTTCTCCTTATCGGGGTCGGTTTCGGCGTTGCTGTGGTGCTCGATTACCGCATCGCCAAAGATGTCCCGGAAGGTATCGGCAGTCTGCTCGATGATGCTGGTGTAGGGGATGACATAAATGATGCGGCGCTTGTGATAGCGTTTCGCATGTTCCAGCGCGAAAGCCATGCTGGAAAGTGTTTTTCCGCCTCCGGTAGGCACGGTGAGCGAGAACAGGCCGGAGGCATCGGTGGCTTTGGCGCGGCACTGGCGCAGGATGTCGGCACGCAACTGGTTGACCGGCGTGGGGTCGGTGGCGGTCGTCTTGCTTGCCATGAAAACATCAAACTGTTCGAGTAGGGTCTGTATATCCGGCCAGCCACCGCGCTGCGCTGATTTGCCCTCATCCATGTAAGCCTCAGTGTCGAGGCGGTCGGCATCAATCAGGCAAGAGAACAACATCCGCACCCACAAGGCAAAACCATCTTTCCCGCCGGGGATGGCGAGTAGATCGGGGGTGAATGCGCCGTAGTAAAGAATGTCGGCTGGCGGGTTTTCGGCTAGCGCTTCGTTGAGTTCTTTACGGCTGTCTTCTTGCTGTAAGCGATATTCGAGGCTGGAAAGCGCAGAGTTCCAGTCATATAGCCCGGCATGATGCCCGGCGATGAGGTGAGCCAACACCCGCCCCGCCGCATCAAAACGATCACAAGCCAACATCGCGCCCGCTGTCGAGTGCGGTGCTTTGCCTGCCTCACCTTTGATGTGCGCATCGGCCTCGAAACCGCTGACGTTGCGGATGTAGTGCTGAAAGCGCGGGCGGTACTTCCCAAGGTCGTGCCACAGTCCTGCAAGGTGCGCCCAGTCGTGCGCACCGAATGGCCGGGCATGATCGGCAGCCAGCGCCGCAACACATTTCAAGTGATCGGCGAGGTCATGCGGGTCGCGCCAGCTCCCATCTGGGTTCTGGGCGGCATGGGCAATTGGGCGAAGTGACTCAGGCATTTTCATTGTTTGTTTGTGAATACGGGAATCCTACTCGCCCCCAGGCTCAAAACCTGAGCCTTCGGCTTTCCCGCGCCGATACTGGCTTGCCGCCTCTCCAAGCGCTTTTTCAACCGCTTCGCGCAATTCGCCTGGCGCGATCACTTCCACGTCCGCGCCGTATTTCAGGACATCCATCATCAATTCGCGGTCATCCGAATACGGAATCCGCAGTTCGTAACGGCCATCATCCAGCCAGCGGCTTAGCTGTTGTGGGTGCCAGGTTTCTTCCGCGACCCAGCGGGCGCGTTTGGCGGTGAAGACGAGGACGGCGGTGGCTTTGGGGCTGCCGGAAAAGATGCCGTAGCTGCTGCCGAGTTCGCGGTTGAGCGTGGATTCGGCGACGGTTTTGGCAGATTTTGCGAGCGGCGTGACTTCGCGGATGCACTCGACGGCGAAGCTGCGCAGCCCCTTTTTGTCGTGGCACCAGGCGTCGAGGTACCAGTTGTCGCGATAGTGGGCGAGGCGTTGCGGGGAGATTTCGCGGGGGGTGGTTTCGTCGCGTTCGCGGTTGTAATAGTCGATGCGGAGCCGGTGGCGTTGCAGGACGGCTCCGGCGACGGCCTGAAAGTGGCGCGAGTTTTTGCATCGTGCGGCCATGGCCAGCAGGCGGATGCGCTGTTTGGCTTCGCCCGCGCCGAGGTGGCGGCTGGCGAGCAGTTGGTCGATGCGGGCGTGCAGGGGGCGCAGGTGGTCGTCGAGCAGGCCGGGTTCGAGGTTAGCGAGCAGATGTTTCAGGGTGACCAGCGCCAGCAGTTCGTCGGCGCTGAACCAGAGGCCGGGCAGGTCAAAGCGGCCATCAGCGGTGTTGTAGAAATAGCCGCCGCGCTCGGGGTCGTGATCCAGTGGTGCGCCGAGTTTGTCGCGCAGGTCGGCGATCAGGCGGGCGAGGGTGGCGCGGGCGAAGCCATGCGAGCCGATCAGGTCGGTGCGCGCGATGCCTGTTCGTCGTCCGTCAAGCAGGCGGTGCAGGCGATAGAGTTCGTCGAGTTTGCTCAAGAGTTCCGGTTCGCATGTGCTTTTCTCCGCGCCGGTTGTACTTGTTATGCGGTCGAGTGTGCTGCAAGTTCAGCGGCGTTGCAAGCGGTGCTCTGCTGTGTGGTCAGCTCAGTTGCAAATCCGCCGCCAGCCCGGCATGGACGATGTGACCCGCCTGTATCTGCAAGCCAGCGGCGAATCCGGCGTCGCGTTCGAGCGCGGCGAGGCCGTGGTCGGCGAGTGCCTGGATATACGGCAGGGTGGCGTGGGTGAGGGCGAGGGTAGCGGTGCGCGCGACGGCACCGGGCATGTTGGCGACGCAGTAATGCACCACGCCTTCGGCGACGAAGAACGGGTCGCTGTGGGTGGTGGGGTGCGAGGTGTCGGCGACGCCGCCCTGATCGATAGCGACATCGACTAGCACGCTGCCGGGGCGCAGGGTTTTCAGTAGTGCGCGTGGAATCAGGCGGGGCGCGTGTCGACCGGGAATTTGTGCGGCACCGATGACGATGTCGGCGTCAGCGAAGCAGGCTGCGAGGGCGTCGGGGGTGGAGAAGCGGGTTTCAATCTGTGCGCCGAAGTGTTGTTCGGCCTGACTGAGTTTGTCGGCTACGCGATCGAGCAGGGTGACGCGCGCGCCGAGCCCGACAGCGACGCGGGCTGCGTTCATGCCGACCATACCCGCGCCGAGGATGACGATGTGCGCAGGCGGTACGCCTGGCAAACCGCTCACCAGCACGCCGCTGCCGCCGTGGGTTTTGTGCAGGCCGAGTGCGCCCATTTGCGGCGCGAGTCGGCCAGCAATCGCCGACATGGGGGCCAGCAGGGGCAGACCGCCGTGGGCATCAGCGACGGTTTCATAGGCGATGGCATTCGCGCCGCTGGCGATCAACGCCTGCGCGAGTGCAGGCGCGGGGGCGAGGTGCAGATAGCAAAACAGCAGCTGGTCGCGACGCAGCTGCGCCACTTCTTCGGGTTGGGGTTCCTTCACCTTGACGACCAGTTCGGCTGTCCAGACGTCAGCCGCGTTGGCGACGAGGGTTGCGCCTGCGGCTTGATACGCCGCATCGGCAAAGCCCGCGCCGATGCCCGCGCTGGTTTCGACGCTGACGCGATGGCCGGCACGGATCAGCTCACCTGCGCCTGCCGGCGTCAGCGCAACGCGGTATTCGTGGTTCTTGATTTCGCGGGGAACACCGATATGCATGGTTTATATCTCGATTTGCGTGCCCAACTCGACAACCCGGTTGACGGGGAGTTTAAAAAACCGCATGGCCGATTCAGCATTTTGCGCCATGGTGGCAAAGAGATTTTCGCGCCATAGCGCCATACCGGCGATTTTGGTGGGGATCAGGGTTTCGCGCGACAGGAAGAAGGTGGTTTCCATCATGGGGAAACTGAGTCCTTTGGCCTGACAGAGCTTTAGTGCCTGTGGAATGTCGGGTTCCTCGCGGAAACCGAAACGGATTTCCAGCCGGTAAAAACCATTCCCCAGATCGTCCAGGCGAATGCGCTCGGCATCGGGTATAGCAGGAACTTCTTCGGTGATCGCGCGCAGAATGACGACGCGTTCGTGCAGTACTTTGTTGTGCGAAAGATTGTGCAGCAGAGCATGGGGCACGCCTTTGCCTGTGGCGTGCAGAAAGATGGCATTGCCCGATACCCGTTGATGATCGAAAGCGGCAATGCCTTCGATGAAGCTGCCGAGTTCGATATCGTCGCTTTGCATCCGCTGAAACATCAGTTCGCGGCCGCGCTTCCAGGTGCTGAGCAGGGTGAATACCGCGAGGCCGATGGCGAGGGGAAACCAGCCGCCATGAACAATCTTGGGCACATTGGCACCGAAGAAGGCGAGGTCGATCATGAGAAAAAATGTCGCCCCTGCCAGCACGGCAGGCAAGGACCATTTCCACAGTGCCCAGGCAACGGTGAACGCCAGCAGGGTGTCAATCGCCATCGTCCCGGTGACCGCGATGCCGTAAGCCGAGGCGAGCTTGCTGGAGGACTGGAAGCCGAGAATCAGCATGGCGACGCCAGCCAGCAGCGCCCAGTTGATGAACGGGATATAGATTTGTCCGATCGCGTTATCGGAGGTGTGGCGTACCTGCATGCGCGGGAGATAGCCGAGCAGTATGGCCTGTCGTGTAACGGAAAATGCGCCCGAGATGACGGCTTGTGAAGCGATGATGGTTGCCAGCGTGGCCAGAACAATCATCGGGTAGAGCGCCCATTCCGGGGCCATCAGGAAGAAAGGGTTTTTGGCGGTGGCCGACTCCCGTAGCAACAGCGCGCCCTGCCCCAGATAGTTGAGTACCAGGGCAGGGAAAACAAATCCCAGCCAGGCAAGCCGGATCGGGCGCGTACCGAAGTGACCCATATCGGCATACAGCGCTTCGCCACCCGTGACAGCCAGCACAACTGCACCGAGAATAATCAGGCCAGTGATGCCGTGAGTCTGAAAGTAGGCGATGCCTTGCAGCGGATTGAATGCCGCCAGCACGGCGGGAGTTTGGGCAATACTGAGTATGCCCAGCAGTCCCAGTACGCCAAACCAGAGAATCATGATCGGGCCAAACAAGGTGCCGACCAGCGCAGTGCCTTTGCGCTGTATCAGGAACAGCGCCACCAGCACGCTCAGGGCGATAGGAATAACGTAATCGTGCAGACCGGGCGCGGCGACTTCCAGCCCCTCAACCGCAGACAGCACGGAAATGGCGGGTGTAATCATGCTGTCGCCATAAAACAGCGCCGCACCAAACAGACCCAGTGTGAGCAACATCCATTTGCGCCGCGAGTTGGCATGGAACAAGCGCTGGGTGAGTGCGATCAGCGCCATGATGCCGCCCTCGCCCTTGTTGTGGGCACGCATGATGAAGAGCACATATTTCAGCGACACTACCAAAATCAGCGACCACAGCATGAGCGACAGCACGCCGAGAATGTTGGCGGGATTGATGTCGGCACCATGCGGGCCATTGAAAGCTTCTTTCAGCGCGTATAGCGGACTGGTGCCGATATCCCCAAACACCACGCCGATTGCACCGAGCGCGAGCGCGGGGAGGGAGGCGTGCTGGGCGTCCGGTTCGTGGGGAGGGGTTGTACTCATGTGTGGGGTTGTCCAGAAGAAGAATCAAGGAGCCGAGGTGCCACGACGCTCAAACCGATAATAAAGTGGCGGGATCCGGTCGAGCTTCAGCTCGCGCATTCCTGCGCCAATCTGCATACGACCTACCGTGCGATACGGCCCCATCATCGATTGCGCTGCGCGCAGGTGGTACGCGCCAGGGGCAAACGCGCGGACAGACAGCGTCAGGCCGCCGTCGTGCGGCTGACTGGTGAACCCGGCAAACGGTCGCGCCAGCGGTTCGCCGATGAACAAGCCCTGCCCCGGCATCTGCACGCTTTTCCAGTAAGCCTCGATCAGGGTTTCACCTTGCAGGTAATGCGCCATGACGAGGCCGGGCACAGGAAATTTTGACTGGAAATTGCATGGCTCGACCACCGCGCCGTAGCTGCCGGTGGCACCGGCTTTCAGCCATTCGAGCGCGCTCATCTGGGAGCCATCGAACAGCACGCCGCCGGTTGAGGTGAGGTGATCGGCCATCGCGCCGGGTAAAAAGGTGTTGCGATCCAGTCCTGTCACGTGGGTGAGGCCGGTGAAGTAAAACATCACATCAGTTTTGTTTTCCAGCAGATTGGCGCGCACGATTTCGGTGGGGATGATCTGGTGGAATTGAGTGCGTACCGTGTCGTAGCCGAAGGCACGCACGTTGCGTGCCTTGTCACTGGTGCTGAGCAGATACGCAGTGCCTGCCGGATTGCTGCGGTCGGAAGCGATACCCCGGTCGATCAGTTTTTTGGCATCGGCCACGCTGGCGGCAGCGAGGCTCATGGTCGGGCGGATTTTATAGGTGGCAAACGGGCGCTCGACGTGGCTGTTGAAGTAGGGACTGGTGCGGGTGGGCTTGCAGCTGTCGGCGCAAAACGTGGCGTCAAAACCGAACGCAAACGCGGTGGTGATCGACATGCAATCGACCCGGTAGGGTTGCGCCCAAGTGAGGGCATAAGCCTGCACGGCCCTGGGTGTGACGCGATCGACCTTGCGTTTGAGATTGACAAATTCTTCGCGTGTCAACGTGGTGCGCCCCGGCTTGAAGCGCACGTGGATCAGGTTGTCGGCGGGGATGCCGCGTTTTTCCAGGTAATACGCCGCAATCGCGACGCTGTCCGAGTCGTCGTCGTTGACAATCACGCCGAGCTGATCGGCACTGAGGCCGGGTTGGTCGAGATGCGTGACGGTGGCAACCGGCGCTTGCGCGTAGGCAGTGAGAGCGAAGCACGCCGCAGCCAGCAGGGGAACAACGCGCGTGAATAATCGGATCATGTGAGCGCCTGAATACAGTCGTGGATAAGCGCCGGGCCGCGATAAATCAGCCCGGAATAGAGTTGAACCAGCGATGCGCCCGCCGTAATTTTTTCTTGCGCATTGGCTCCGCATAGGATACCGCCCACGCCGATGATGGGCAGCTCGCCCTTGAGGTGGTGAGCGAGCACGCGAATGACGTGATTCGACGCCCCGCGCACGGGTGCACCCGATAGCCCGCCGACCTCGTCAGCGTGCGGCAAGCCCGCTACGGCCTTGCGTGCCAGTGTGGTGTTGGTGGCGATCACGGCGTCGATGCGATGCACCATCAGCAGCGCTGCAATCGCGGCAATCTGCGCATCGTCGAGATCGGGCGCAATTTTCAGTGCGAGGGGGACATATTTCCCGTGCTGCTGGGCGAGCGCGGATTGCCGCAATTTGAGCGCGGAAAGCAGCGCATCCAGTGCCTCATCTTTTTGCAGCTCGCGCAGATTTTGTGTGTTGGGCGACGAGATATTCACCGTGACGTAACGGGCGTGCACATAGACCGCGTCAAGGCAGGCGAGGTAGTCGTCGACCGCGCGCTCGTTGGGCGTGTCCTTGTTTTTGCCGATGTTGATTCCAAGTACGCCCGTGTAGCCGCTCGCCTGCACGTTGCGCACCAGATTATCAACGCCCCGGTTGTTGAAGCCCATGCGGTTAATGATTGCGTCGGCTTGCGGCAGGCGAAATAGGCGCGGTTTCGGATTACCTGTCTGCGGGCGTGGCGTGACGGTGCCGATTTCGATAAAGCCGAAGCCCAGCGCGGCCAGCGCATTGATGTGTGCGCCATCCTTGTCGAGTCCGGCGGCCAGCCCTACGGCATTGGGAAAATCCAGTCCCATCACCCGAACGGGCGTGCCTGGCGTTTGCGGTAGCAGGTTCAGCAACCCCAGTCGATGGGCGACATCCAGCCCGGCAAGCGTCGCGCCGTGAGCGGTTTCAGGATCAAGCGCAAACAGCGCCGGGCGGAGCAGGGAGTACATAGGGTTCAGAAAACAGGAAACAATCAGCGCACGCCGAACAGGCCGCGCCCACGAAAATACTGCACCGCCAGCCAGCCGCCGAACAGACCGCCCAGGTGGGCAAAGTGCGCCACGCCCGCCGTCGTTTGCGTCACGCCCAGCGCCAGCTCGATCAGGCCGTAGCCGAGTACGAATCTACGTGCGGGAATTTCAAACGGCAAAAACAGGATCGTTATATTGCGGTTGGGGAAATACAGCGCAAACGCCAGCAACAGGCCAAACACACCGCCCGACGCGCCGATGACCGGCCCTTGCGCCTGCATCATGTAGCCGGTGATCGCAATCTGCGCCATGGCGGCTACCACCACGGCCAGCAGGTAAGTCAGCAGATAACGCAGATCGTTCCAGCGGCGCTCCAGTTGCGAGCCGAACATCCAGATCGCCACCATATTGAACACCAGATGCAGCAGCGAACCGTGCAGAAAACTGTAGGTGACGAGTTGCCAGAGATGGAATGGGGCACCCGAGCCGGGTGGCCAGAGCCCGAACGCCAACACGATACTGGGCCCGGTGAGCTGGCTCAGCGCGTAAATCAGGCCGTTGAGAGCAATCAGGGCGAGCGTGATGGGAGGCATGGCGGCATTATCCTGAAAACCGCGATAGACCGCTCATGTCGCCAGAAAAATCCGCAGTCGATTTTTATTCCACCACCTCGACCTTGAGCCACACCTGGCTTGAGCGGGTTGCCTGGTGGCGTGATTGACCCGCCAGACGGCGCTGCGTCTGTGATGCGTCTTCGCTGCTGTCACCCAGCGCGATCCATTCGCCCAAGCGCCCGCTCACCGAGGTGTGCAGCGCTTGTCCCACCACCACCCCGGGCGTGGCTGTAAACGCTTGCTGCACCGGATGAATGTCGAGTGTGACGCGCTCGCCCACCACGCGTGGTGCAGCATAAAAACCGCTGCCGACGTGCTGATACACCACGCGTTCCCGCACGCTGCGCCCGTAGGGGCTCACCACGGTTTCGCGCAGCGTCAGTGGCAATTCCACCCCCGCGTGAATCAACGTCCGCCCACCATCGGCCACACGCACCTGCTGACTCACCCGGCTGATGGCATCCAGATGCTGATCATCGAAGCGAATGCCGATGCGCGCGCGGTCGTTACCGATTTCAACCCGCGCACCTGTGCGTTCCGGTGGTGGCAGTTGAGCATTGATTCGCCCGGTGTCGATCCGGCCATAGCCATCCATCGCGCGCGTGTCGTGCTGCTGATCGAGGCTTTGTCGCACGCTGATGCGTAGTTGCCGTACCGCCGTATCGAGTGCCGCCAAGGCTTGCTTGATCTGCGCCCGATTGGCACTCGACGCCCGCAGAATCAGGTTGTTGTGCATCCCGGTGAGCGCGCCACCCGGTTCCAGCAGGGGCTGCAAGCTGGGCAGCACTTCGTCGACCGTGCGGTGCTGGAGCGCGATAACTTCGAGCGCTTCATCGGCGCGGGCGGGCGAGATCAGTGTGAACAACACGCTCAGCAAAAAAGTCAGTCGGATCATGGCGAGCTCCAGGCGGGGTGTGCGTATACACAGACAGTTTAGAAGAAAACGCGCGCAGGTATGATGGCCGCGTTGACTTCAATCAGGGAACCCGTGATGCGCATCGCAATGTCAATTTTTTTAAGCTTGGCGCTGGTCGTTTCGCAGCCTGCCCAGGCGCTCGATGTGGCGGGGGTGAAGCTGGCCGAGACGCAGCGCGTGGGAGAAACCACACTGCATCTCAACGGCGCGGGCGTCCGCAGCCGTTTCATGTTCAAGCTCTATGTGGCGGCGCTTTATTTACCGATGCGCCATCAACAGGCCGACGTCGTGCTGGCAGCGGCTCCGCCACGCCGGATTCACCTGACGATGCTGCGTGCGCTGTCGGCGGACACTTTCATCGAGGCGCTGCACAAAGGGCTGGAGGCCAATGTCGGCGACGCACAGTTGGCCGTGCTGGCACCGCGACTGGCGGAATTTGATGCGCAACTCCGTAGCCAGGGGGAAGCGCGCGAAGGCGCGGTGTATACGCTGGACGACACCGCCGCCGGGACGCAGCTGACGGTGAACGGCAAGCCCATCGGCAAACCAATTCCCGGCAGCGATTTTTATCGCGCGCTCTTGAGTGTGTGGCTGGGCGACCAGCCCGTGCAGGCCGATCTCAAGCGCGCGTTGCTGGGTGCGCATCGGGAGGCGAAATGACATTGCGCTGGCAGGCAGGCGTGGCCGCGCTGGGAATCTGGCTTGCACTGGGCGCATGGGCGCAGGCACCGGTTCAGCCGATGGCGCTGATTGATACGCAGATTACCGCCCACCCAGGCCAAACCGGTGTGACCCTGCTGGATACGGGCGAAGCCGCCTTGCGAGCACGCGCCTGGCTGGCCGACCAGGCGCAGCACACCATTGAGGTGCAGTATTTCATCTGGAGCACGGACAACATCGGCATCCTCGCCGCTGAGGCCTTGCTCCGTGCAGCCGAACGCGGGGTCAAGGTACGCGTGCTGGTCGACGATCTGTTGATCGAAGCGCCGGACAAATCCCTGCTGGCGCTCGCCAAACATCCCAATCTCGACATCCGCATCTACAACCCCAAGCATCAGGTCGGCACGCCGTTGCATAAACGCCTGCTGAATGTGGTGACGGATTTTCGCGGGGTGAACCAGCGCATGCACGACAAGACCTTCATCGTCGATGGCAAGGTGGGCATCACGGGCGGGCGCAACATGGCGGACGAGTATTTTGATTACGACCGCGAATACACCTTCCGCGATCGCGATACCCTGCTGTTGGGTGAGGCGGTGCAGGCCATGCGCGCCAATTTCGATACGTTCTGGGCAAGTCCGCTTTCGGTCGCTGTCGAGCAGCTTTACGATGGCCTGGGCCTGATGCAGAAGAACGTCAAGGTGGGGGACGCAGAGGTTCAGCGGGTTTATCGTGAGCTGCATGATTACGCAGCAAAGCCGGAGAATTTCTCGCCCGGCGTGCGGGCGATGATCCAGTCCACTCCGACGACATTTGACCGTCTGGCACGGGAAATGGCTTGGGGACGCGTCGATTTCATCCATGACCTGCCGGGCAAGAACGGCAAACGCTGGAGCCTCGGCGGCGGTGGGCGCAGTACGGCCGCCCTGGCAAAACTGGTGGCGGAGGCAAAGACCGCCATCATGATCCAGTCGCCCTACCTGGTGATGTCTGACTCGGCGATGGCGCTGTTCAGGGCCGCCATCGCGCGTGGCGTCAAGGTTCGAATCCTGACCAACTCGCTGGCTTCCACCGACAATATCCAGGCGTTCTCCGGCTATCGCAATCAACGCAAAAAATTGCTGAAAATGGGGCTCGACATCCGCGAATACAAACCCGATCCTGCTAACCGGGCGTCGCTGATCTCGCGCGCCAACCTGCCTGACACCCTGCCGGTGTTCGCGATTCATGCCAAAAGCATGGTGGTGGATGGCCGGATTGCGTTCATCGGCACGTTCAACTTCGATCCGCGTTCGGAAAACCTCAACACCGAAGTCGGGGCCGTAGTGCATCACGAAGGGCTGGCCAGACAGCTGCAGACGCTGATGGAGATCGACATGCGCCCAGAAAACAGCTGGAGTGCCGCCGAGTCCCCTGATCAGTACGTCCCGCTGACCAAGCGCGGGCACGTTCGGCTGTGGCAGTTGCTGCCGCTCAAACCCCTGTTGTGACGGCTTTTCATGCGGGCGGGGTGGACTATAGTGAATCCATCCCCCCGACCAGGAGCCGATCATGAACGCACTGCATCGCATGGAACGTTATCTCGACCAGCATCTGATTCCTTTCGATCTCGTCGCCCACCCGCACAGCCAGACCAGCGCCCAGACCGCGCACGCGGCCGGACTGTCGCTGGATAGACTGGCGAAAGGGGTGGTGCTCGACGGCGTGGGCTGCCAGATGGTGGCGATGATTCCCGCCAGCCAGGAAGTCCATCTCGGCAAACTCGGGCTGGATCATGGCGTCGAGTTCAGTCTCGCGACCGAAGCCAGCATGTCCGGTCTGTTCACCGGCTGCGAGCCCGGCGTCGTGCCCGGGCTGCCCAATGTCTGGGGCATGGAAATGGTGTGGGACGATGCGCTGATGGCCTACCCGGATATCTACCTGGAAGCGGGTGACCACGAGCGTTTGCTCCATATCGAAACGCGTTACCTGCGCGAGTTGTTCGGCGATGCGCCGCACTGCCGCTTCAGCCAGCCACGTATGAGTCACTAGGGCTGTTCACACTAATTTCGCACCTGCCCCCCGCGCGGGCGCAATACGGGAAATCGGCTATGCTGGCGGCGTGTTCCCGCGCTGTTGGCAAACCATGTCTGAACCTGAACAATCTGCCCACAACCCGCACCGTTCGATTGGGCGCGGCATGGCATGGCTGGCTAGCCTCGCCATCCTTGGCGTGCTCTACCTGTATTTCGACAACACGCTTCAGTCGCGCTATCAGCCCAATCGCGATCTACGCGTCGCGCCGGGCAGCGAGCTGGTGTTGCAACGCGGCCACGATGGCCACTATGTCTTTCCGGGTGAAATCAATGGCCGCCCTGTTACCTTCCTGCTGGACACCGGCGCGACGCTGGTTTCCGTGCCCGCGCATCTGTCGGCCGCATTGCAACTGACGGCGGGTGCGCCGCAGTCGTCCGTCACGGCCAATGGAACGGTAACGACGCACGCCACGCGCATCGATACGCTGGCGTTCGGCCCCTTTACACTGCGCGACGTGCGCGCCAGCCTGAATCCCGGGATGCGGGACGATTTCATCCTGCTGGGCATGAGCGTGCTGAAGCATCTGGAATTCACCCAGCGGGGCAATACGTTGTTATTACGCCCGTTGCCAGATGGGCAAAATTGAAAAAAATGCTATGACAATGGGGCGGGTTGTGATATCAATGCGCCATCTGTTGGATTCAAGCACTAAATTGCCGTACCTCTGGTAAGCGTTTTCCTTGAAATTCGATCGATAGGGCATGTCGCCCAATTTTTTTAGATAGATAGGAAACAAGATGGAAACGGGTACCGTGAAGTGGTTCAATGATGCAAAAGGTTTTGGTTTTATTACCCCGGACAACGGCGGTGAAGACCTCTTCGCACATTTCTCCGCAATCAACTCCAGCGGCTTCAAATCCCTGCAGGAAAACCAGAAGGTCAGCTTTGAAGTGACCACTGGCCCCAAGGGCAAGCAAGCCTCCAACATCCAGGTCGTGTCGTAATCTTTCCGACCTGATGTGAAAAACCCCGGTTCGCCGGGGTTTTTTTACGTCCTGATTCACTGTAGCGAGACCCTGACATGGCACTCAAAGCCACCATCTACAAAGCCGAACTGCAAATTGCCGACATGGATCAGCACCGTTACGGCGACCATGCGCTGACCATCGCACGTCATCCTTCAGAAACTGACGAACGCATGATGGCGCGGGTGCTTGCCTATGCGCTCTATGCACAGGAAGGTATCGCCTTCACCAAAGGCTTGTTTGATGTCGATGAACCCGAAGTCTGGGTCAAAAACCTCGCGGGCGAGATTACCCTCTGGATCGACCTCGGTCAGCCCGACGACGCGCGCATCCGTCGTGCATGCAGCCGCGCCGAACAGGTTGTCGTGCTCTGCTACGCCAGCGGTTGCGAAGTGTGGTGGAAGCAGATCGCCAGCAAACTCACCCGCTTTACCAACCTCACCGTGCTGCAGCTGCCGGCCGACACCACGCAGGCACTGGCTGCCCTGGCCGAGCGCACCATGCGGCTGCAATGCATGGTGCAGGACGGCGAAATATGGCTCAACAGCGAAACGCAGAGCGTGCCGGTGGCGCTCGCTAAGTTGCAATCACCGCCAGGCTGAATTATTTGTCCGCCTGACAATTCGCCACGCACACGGTCTCGCTCACGCGCTGACCCCCACATCCTGTAAAACAGGCATCAAACGCAGGCAGGCAGCCGCAGTCTGACGGGCAGGCGGATTGTTCCAGTTCAGCCCGAATAGCCTCGCGGCTGGGCGGGATCGGCTCGGCGTAAGGAAAGGCATAGCGGGGCCAGGGTTCCCACCACAGGTCAGCGTGTGGGTGGTGGAAGGGATGCCGGTGCAGCCATTCGAGGCGCATTTGAAGTTCGGCATGTCGCAGCGCCATGGCATAGCGCTGCAGGTCAGCCGCGTATTGCTTCAGCGCGTCGGCATGGCGCACCTCGATCTGCGGATCCAGGGCTTGGGTACAAGCCTGTTGGCGCTGTTTGCACTCGGACTGGCATTGTTTCAGCTGCCCATCACACTGGTTGACGCAGGCCAAGCCGGCGGCGTCGGTCGGCGGCAGCAGGCGAACCCGGGTTTGCAGTTGGGGTGACGCGCAGCCTGCGGCCATCACCAAACCGCTCAATACGACAAGCATCCCGCGCATGGCGCCCTCCCGAGTCAGGGAAATCTCAGTCGGTTTGGCCGAGGAAACGGCCTTTCAGTTCCTGCAAATTCAGTTCCTGCAAAATCTGCTCAAGCCGTTCGCGGGCATTGCCGCGCGGGGTGCCGGTCTGGGTGGCGATGATCAACTCGTTCTTCATGGAATGCTCCCAGCCGACCAGTTCAGTCACGCTGAGCTGGTAGCCATGGGCTTCGAGCTGCAGGCAGCGCAACACATTGGTGAGCTGGCTGCCGAATTCACGGGTGTGGATCGGGTGCCGCCAGATTTCAGACAGCGGTGTTTTGCCGAAGGAGGCGTTCTTGTGTTTGCGCAGCACCGCCGCCACTTCGGCCTGGCAGCAAGGCACCAGCACGATATGCCGTGCCTGTTTGGCCAGTGCGAACTGAATCGCGTCGTCGGTCGCCGTGTTGCAGGCGTGCAGCGCGGTGACGATGTCGATGGTGGATGGCAGTTGCTCGGATGCCGTCGATTCCGCCACGGTTGCGTTGATAAAGCGCATGCGCGGGAAGCCTAATCGCGCCGCCAGTTCGCGTGATTTTTCCACCAGTTCGTCGCGTGTTTCGATGCCGTAGAGGGTCGCGCCCTCGCGACCCTTCAGAAACAGGTCGTACAGAATAAAACCGAGGTAAGACTTGCCTGCGCCATGATCGGCCAGCGTCAGGGTGTCTTGCCGACTCAGCACCTCGTTCAGCAGCGGCTCGATGAAATTGCACAGGTGCGTGACCTGTTTCAGTTTGCGACGACTGTCCTGATTGAGCTTGCCGTCGCGCGTGAGAATGTGCAGTGCCTTCAGCAACTCAATCGACTGGCCGGGGCGCAGCAAACCGGCGAGCGGATCGGCCAGCGGCGGGCGCTCGGGTTTTGGGGCAGCGGGGCGAGGACTCATAAGCAGCGAAGGCCGGGCAAGCGTTCATCAAGGGTTTTCAGGATAATTCCATCACCAGGTTGAAAGCTCGCGAAGGTGAGCCGTAGACAGTGCTGTAGCACGGCAAGGCGAGAGCGTGGTTGTTGCCGACTAGTCGGCTTTACAACCACGGCCTACCCCCTGCGGGTGAGCCGACAAAGAGATTTTCGATCTGGAGATGGAATAATACCGGGCACAGAAGGAGCCTTGTCTTGTCCATCGTTAATATTTCCTGCTACAAATTCATCACGCTCGTCGATCGCGACGCGCTGCGAGCCGACCTGCTGGCGCGCTGCCAGGCGCTGGAGCTGCTCGGGACCATCCTGCTCGCCTCCGAAGGGATCAACGTATTTCTTGCCGGCACACGCGTAGCCATCGACGCCATCGTCGATCACCTGCGGTCCGACCCGCGCTTTGCCGATTTGCAGCCGAAAGAAAGCCTTTCCGCCACCGCGCCGTTCCACAAAATGCGCGTGCGGCTGAAAAAAGAAATCATCACCATGAAAATGCCGATCATCCGGCCTGAAGCCGGGCGCGCGCCTTCGGTCGATGCGGCCACCTTGAAACACTGGCTGGACCGGGGATGCGACGACGAAGGGCGCCCCGTGCTCATGCTCGATACCCGCAACGACTACGAAGTCGATGCCGGGACATTCGATCAGGCTGTGGATTACCGCATCGGTGTCTTCAGTGAGTTTCCGTCGCAGCTTGCGGCACATCGCGAAGCCTACGCAGGCAAAACCATCGTCTCTTTCTGCACGGGCGGTATCCGCTGCGAAAAAGCCGCGTTGCACATGAAAGCCATTGGCCTTGACCATGTGTACCAACTCGAAGGCGGCATTCTGAAATATTTTGAAACCGTCGGCGACGCGCACTATCACGGCGATTGCTTCGTGTTTGACGAGCGCGTGGCCGTGAGTGGCGATTTGCAACCCGCCACCGGGCGGGTGCATCGATAACGGACGCACAGGCTGCGTGAAACCCGTTTACGCCGACGACAGCCTGCTCGTATTCGACAAGCCGAGCGGTCTGTTGGCCGTGCCGGGACGCGGCATCGACAAACAGGATTGTCTGAGTGCGCGGGTGCAAGCGCAGTATCCCGACGCGCTCATCGTGCATCGGCTCGATATGGCAACCTCGGGTTTGATGGTGATGGCGCGCGGCCTGGTTGCGCAGCGTGCATTGAGCCAGGCGTTTGCCGCAAGACAAGTCCATAAGCGCTACATCGCCGTGGTCGCCGGACGGCTGGACCCGCCTGCGCAAGACTGGGGCACGATTGATCTACCCCTGCGGCTCGACTGGCCTAACCGTCCGCTGAGCAAAGTCGATCATCAACAGGGCAAGCCGAGCCAGACACGTTGGCGCGTGCTGGGCCATGACAGCGATCAGGACACGACGCGGGTAGAACTCGAACCCGTCACCGGGCGTTCACACCAGTTGCGCGTTCACTTGTGCGCGCTGGGACATCCGATTCTGGGAGACAGCCTGTATGCGCCGCCGGAGGTGCAGGCGCGGGCGGGACGATTGCTCCTGCACGCGTGTGAGCTTGCGCTGCCGCATCCGCTCACGGGAGAGGCGCGGACGTTCGGTTCGCCCGTGCCATTTTGAGCAGCTAGTTTTTCTTTGCAATCAACTGGAGAAACTCCTGCCGCGTGCGGTCATGGTCGCGAAACGCGCCGAGCATCATTGAGGTGATCGTCCAGGAATTCTGTTTTTGCACCCCGCGCATCATCATGCAGAAATGCTGCGCTTCAATGACCACACCGACACCCGCCGCGCCCGTGGCGGTCTGGATGGCCTCGGCAATCTGGGTCGTGAGCTGTTCCTGGATTTGCAGACGACGCGCGAACATGTCCGTGATGCGCGCGATTTTTGACAGACCGATGACCTTGCCGCGCGGCAGATAGGCCACATGCGCCTTGCCGACAAACGGCAGCAGATGATGTTCGCACATCGAATACAGCTCGATGTCTTTGACGATCACCATTTCGTTATTGTCCGAGTCGAACACGGCGTCGTTGAGCACCTCGTCTAGCGACTGCGTGTAGCCCTGCGTGAGAAACTGAAAAGCCTTGGCCGCGCGCTCGGGGGTTTTCAGCAGACCGTCGCGCTGCACGTCCTCGCCCGCACTTTCGATGAGCTGTTGATAAAGTTTGGCAGTGTCCATGAGGGTGATCCGGTTGGCAGAGAAGTGTGGCCTGACTGTGGCAGAGCCGATTTGCAGCGTCAACCGGATTGCCAGTGGGGGCATCTTGCGCGAGCCGGGTTCTGATTCACAGTACTGCCTGAATTGGCGTTTGTGTTTTGACCGCAGAGTACGCGGAGGACGCAGAGTTAACCCTGAGCCTTCCTCAGCGTCCTCAGCGCACTCTGCGGTTAATCAAGCCATTCAACGCGCAGACACGTAACGCGGGAAAGCCTGCTTGTCGAGCAGGATTTCGATGAGGTTGATGCTGCCAACCAGGTCGGCTTCACTGAACAGACGGTCGAGGTCAGCTTCGGTGTCAATGCGGATATGTTTGATACCAAACGATTGCGCGAGCAGGGCGAAATCGGGGTTAACAAAATCACAGTCAATATACCGTTCGCCATAGAGCTGAAACTGGTTTTTGCGGATCAGGCTCATGGTGCCGTTGTTGATGACAACGATGTTGAGCGGGATGTCGTAATTCACGGCGGTCATGATTTCCATGCAGCACATCTGAAAGCCGCCATCGCCGAGGATGGCGAAGGTGGGGCTGTCGGGCGCGAAGCAGCGGGCGCCGAGGGCCGCCGGAATCGCGTGGCCGAGCGAGGAGATACCGGTGTTGGGGAAATAATGGTTCTGGCTGGAGACGTCGAAATAGTTTTGTGCGAAGACGATGTTGTCGTCGAACACGAGGGCGTTGCGAGGGAACCGTTGTGCGAGGCCGCTAAAAAACTGCTGCATCAAACGAAACGACTCGTGCGGGACGGTATTGGGTTGTGTCGCGCGCGCGGTCTGATGCGGATCGAGCAGCGCACGCGATTTCGGCGGCATGGGCTGGGCTTCCAGCGCTGCTAGCACGTCTTCCAGCACCGTGCGGATATCGCCGCTGATCGCCACATCGGGCTGGAACACGCGGCCGATCTGGGCGGGGTCACGATCAACTTGCGCCAGTTTCTTGTTCGCCAGTAATTTGGCATCCCATAGATAACTGGTGCGTTCGTTGAAACTTGCGCCGAGGAAGATCAACAAATCGGCATGATCCGCGAGATAGCGGTAGGCGTCGCCATTCGAGGTGACCCCCAGGCAGCCGAGTGACAGCGGGCTGCCTTCGGCGACGACACCCTTGGCCTTGAGACTGCTGGTGACCGGGATGTGGTATCGCTCGGAGAGGGCTGACACCACCTCGCGCGCACCCGACTGGATGCAGCCATACCCGGCGACGATGACCGGGTGGCGCGACGTTCGTAGCAGGTCGGCGAATTCGAGCGCTGGCGTGGGCGTATGGATCGCCCGACCGGGAATGTGAACCTGATCAAGTGCGCTGTCATCCACATTTTCTTTTTGCACGTTATAGGGAATCGACAGCAGCACCGGGCCGGGTTCGCGACCGAGCAGTGCCTGCGTGGCCTGGTTCAACACTTGTCCCAGATAATCCGTGCGCTCGATGCGTTTGTGATAACGCGTGATGCTGGCAAACAGCGCCCCCTGATCGATCGCGCCGCCTTCTCCCGAGCTTTCCTGCAAACCGCCCCGGCCGAAAATATACGTGGACGTTTCGCCGGTAATCGCCAGAACAGGCAGGCGTTCGGCATAAGCATTGGCAATGCCGGTGATGAGATTGGTCGCCCCCGGGCCCGAGGTGGCAATACAAGCGGAAGGCAGGCGCGATACCCGAGCATAGCCACCTGCCATGAACGCCGCGCCCTGCTCATGTTTTACCAGCAGGCTCCTTACCGACGAGCCGTGCAGACAATCGTAGATCGGCAGCACATGCGCGCCGGGCATGCCGAAAAGAGGGTTGATGCCCAGTCGTTCCAGATACCGGACGATGAGTTCGCTGACTGTGATGTTCATGATTATTGTGGAATGCCGTCCCGCTCCTGGCCGCGTTCAAACGGCTTGAAGATCGGGATTTGAGCACAAGTTGCCGTGCGGGAAAACCTTGGGTGACGCGCAGGATCTTGATTCGTGAGCGGCTGATCGATTCGGGCGTCTCAGCCCAACAGCGCCCGCGCGTGGAAACCCAGATGTTCGCCGATGAACGTGGCGATGAAGTGGTAGCTGTGGTCGTAGCCGTCCTGCATCCGCAAGGTGAGCGGGATGCCGCGTGCTGTGCAAGCGGCTTGCAGGTGCTGTGGATGGAGTTGCCCGGCCAGAAATTCGTCCGCCGTCCCGTGGTCGATCAGTGCGGGTGGCAGCGGCGCGCCGGCCTTCACCAGACAGGTCGCATCCCAGGCTTCCCATGTTTGTCGATCATCGCCGAGGTAGGCACCGAAGCAGCCCTGCCCCCAGGGTGACATGACCGGGTTGCAGATGGGCGCGAAGGCGGAGACCGAGGCATACCTGCCGGGTTTTTTCAGTGCGCAAATCAGCGCACCATGGCCGCCCATCGAATGGCCGCTGATGCTCGCACGCCCGGGAATCACCGGGAAATGGGCTTCGATCAGCGCGGGCAGTTCGCGGGTGACGTAGTCGTACATCCGGTAATGCGTGGCCCACGGCGCCTGCGTGGCGTCGACGTAGAAGCCCGCACCCTGGCCGAGATCGTAGCGCTCCGGCATGTCAGGCACATCATCGCCGCGCGGGCTGGTGTCGGGCATGACCAGAATCAGCCCCAGTTCGGCGCAATAACGCTGCGCGCCGGCCTTTACCCGCACGTTGTCGTCGGTGCAGGTCAGGCCCGACAGCCAGTACACCACTGGCAGTTTTTGTGTGGCGGCTTGCGGCGGCAGATAGATCGAGAAGGTCATCGTGCAATGGCAGGCGTCCGACGCGTGCTGCCAGCGCTCCAGCCAGCCGCCGTGTTCTTTGATTTTTTCAATACGGTTCATGGCGCTTAAAAAATAATCACCGAGCGGATGCTCTTGCCTTCGTGCATCAGGTCGAAGGCGCGGTTGATGTCTTCGAGTGGCATGGTGTGTGTGACCAGCGGGTCGAGCACGATCTTGCCGTTCAGGTAGTTTTCCACGTAGCCCGGCAGCTGCGAGCGGCCTTTGACGCCGCCGAAGGCGGTGCCCTTCCAACTGCGGCCGACCACCAGATTGAACGGCCGCGTGCGGATTTCCTGCCCCGCGCCCGCCACGCCGATCACGGTCGAAACGCCCCAGCCCATGTGCGTGCATTCGAGCGCGTCGCGCATCACGTTCACGTTGCCGATGCACTCGAACGAGTAATCGACGCCGCCGTTGTAATGGTCGCGGATGTACTCCGACACCGAGCCGTCCACGTCGCGCGGATTCAGGAAATCGGTCGCACCGAGCATCTTCGCCATCTCGAACTTCGCGGGGTTGAGATCGATCGCGAGGATGCGCTTGGCGCGCGCCATCACCGCGCCCTGAATGCACGAGAGGCCGATCCCGCCGAGACCGAACACGGCCACGGTCGAACCCGCCTCGACTTTCGCCGTGTTCAGCACCGCGCCGATGCCAGTCGTCACGCCGCAGCCGAGCAGGCAGACCTTGTCGAGGGGCGCTTCCGGGTTGATTTTTGCCAAGGCAATTTCCGGCACCACGGTGTATTCGGAAAAAGTCGAGCAGCCCATGTAGTGGTAGATCGGCGAGCCGTTCTTCGAGAATCGCCGGGTCTTGTCAGGCATGGTGCCGGTCCACACGGTCGCGGCGATCGACTGGCACAGGTTGGTCTTCGGCGAATGGCAGTATTCGCAGTGGCCGCACTCGGGAATATAGAGCGGAATCACATGGTCGCCGGGCTTCAGCGTTTTGACGCCGGGGCCGCACTCGACGACGATGCAGCCGCCTTCGTGGCCGAGCACGCAGGGGAACGCGCCTTCCGGGTCGTCGCCCGAGAGCGTGAACGCGTCGGTGTGGCACACGCCGGAGGCGACGACTTGCAGCAGCACCTCGCCCTCGCGCGGGCCTTCGACGTCGATCTCTTCAATCGACAGCGGTTTTTTGGCTTCCCAGGCTACGGCGGCACGGGCTTTCATGGGCAAACTCCTTGGTGAGATCGATTAGTCAGAGAATCGCGAATGCGAACGGACAGCCCGGAATGATGCCTGAAATTAGCCGGGCTGGCTTTGGCTAGTCGCGGACGAAGGGACTTGACTTGCGGGGGGGGGGGGGGAGGATAAACGCCTTGTGGGAAACAACAGTCCATCGCTTAGAAATCGGACAGCCCGCGTGCGGAGCGTAAGTCGAGTAGGTCTCAACTTTTACAAACCAAAGGAGGATGTGATGAAGATGAAAACCTGTCTGCGTGCCCTGTGTGTGTTGGGGGCGTTCACCCATGGTTCAGCGGCGCTTGCGGTGATCGATGCCAATGCGCCGGTTGTGAAATTGCGCGATCCTGCGAATGGGGGGTGTACGGAAGCCGGGGTGGCTTTGCATAACTGTTTTACCAGTCTGCCGACGTTGAATACGTGGGTATCGAATACACGCAAGCCAACTGCGGTAAAACCCCTGTTCGTAGATATCGGCCCCGGTAAATTTGTGGGCACATTTGGATGTAGCGTTAGCAATTATGCGGGTTACGTTACTTTGCAGGGCGCTGGAATGAAAAATACCGTGATCGAAAATGGGAGTAGCCCGGTCAGTACGACCCGGTGTGTACAGATGCGTTTTAGCGATATGACGCTGCGAAATACTGGAAATTTGTTTGGGGTTCAGAACTTGGGGGGTAGCACTTTCTGGGACAACGTTGAGATTGATGGTCTTGGATACGCTTGGTTTGATACACCTGGTGGGTGTCCAACCACTCCTCGTGGTTCGCATTACTGGTTTAACAGCAAGATTACCTCGCGCAGCGCTGCAAATTCGACCACCAGCTATTACAACGCATGCGACGAATCTTGGTTCTTTGGTTCTGAAATAACGGCTACAGGCACGGCTACGGGCGCGCAGATCACCCCTATCAGGGCGGCTGGTGGTGAGGTGCATGTTTATGGTTCGGTAATCCGAGCGATCTCCGGTGCAGGCATTGCTTCTTCAGGCATGGTGGCTGTGACGTCTTTTGATTCAGCCGAAGTTCATATCCATGGAACGGGCATCGACGTGCTCAGCACAGAGGCTAACAACATCACCGCTTTGTCATCCAGTAACGGCGGGAAGATTCATGCTGATGGTGCCGCATATAACCTCAAAACAGGTAGCGGCGGAAGCATTACACGCGTGAATGGTGAAGGTCATGATGTCCATGCGCCGTACTTGTGGTCTGGCCATGCGACACCACCCAACATCACCTCGCAGGATGGCGCTGACACGGCAGTCGTGACGTCCGAAACTGGCGGCACGCCGCGTCTGGTGATTTACAGCACGGCTTGTTCGAGCAAATGGTTTGACGTGGGCAGTAACGCCTGCCGACCCTAAGCGCATTCTCGCGGCGGGCTAGTTCGCCGCGATTTCACATCACCGGCCTTGGGTTGAACCCAACGCCGGTTTTTTATGTAAGCAGCTTTTGAAACGCCGCTTCAAACAGTTTCACGCCTTCCACCTGCAAGCTTTCACCGACCTGCGCCATGTCGATCCCCAACCGCGCCAGCGTATCGAATTGCGCCTGCGCGTCTGCGACGCTGTCGGTGAGACGCGCGGCGGGCTGGCCATGGTCGCGCAAGGCATCGAGGGTTTTGTCGGGCAGGGTGTTGATGGTGTCTTTGCCAATGAGCGGCTCGACGTAGAGCAGATCGGGGTAGTCCGGGTTTTTGACGCCGGTGCTCGCCCACAGCGGGGTTTGTGGAGTGGCACCTTGTGCGGCCAGATCGGCGAAAGCGGGGCTGTTGAAAGTGTGCAGATAGCGCTGGTAGGTGAGCCTGGTCATGGCGACCGCGGCCTTGCCGCGCAGCGCCAGCGCCTCGGGGGTATCGATGGCGGTCAGTTGCGTGTCGATCAATGTATCCACGCGAGAGAGAAACACGCTGGCGACGGCGCGGTTTCGACGGATACTCGCACCGGTGCGTGCGCGTGCGGCAAGACCGCGTATGTAGGCGTCGAAAATTGCCTGGGTTTGACCGATTGAAAACAGCAGCGTGACGTTGACGTTGATACCCAGCGTGGTAAGGGCTTCGAATGCGACGACGCCCTCGGGGGTACCTGGAATCTTGACCAGCAGGTTGGGGCGATTGACCGCGGCAGACAAGCGCTGCGCTTCGTCAACCGTGCGTGTGGTCAGATCGGCCCAGCGCGGCGCCACTTCGAGGCTGACGTAGCCACCCTTGCCGCCGCTGGCCTCGTAAGTGGGCAGCAGCAGATCGCACGCTGCCTGGATGTCCGGAATCACCAGCGCTTCGTAGCGGCGCTCGGCGTCGGGTTCGCTGGTTTTCAGGCGGGCGATGTCGTCGGCGTAATACGGGCTGCTGGCGAGTGCGTTCTGGAAGATGGCCGGGTTGGAGGTGACGCCTGAAATGCCGTCTTCGGCGATCAATCTGGCCAGCGTGCCGTCGCGGATCAGACTACGCGAGAGATTGTCGAGCCAGAGTTGCTGGCCCAGTGAAGCAAACTGTCGCGGAATGTTCATGGTGCTGCCTCATCGGATGGGGTCTTGAGTATAGGACAAGCCCCGCCGCGCCTGAGGCAGGACAGGGGAAAGCCGCGCCTGTGCTAGACTTTCGGCCATTCAAACGACTCTGGCGGCGGTATTCCCCATGTCTGGCAGCACCCTCGGAAAACTCTTCTGTGTCACCGTGTTCGGCGAATCGCACGGCCCGGCGATTGGCTGTGTGATCGACGGCTGCCCCCCCGGCATGGGGCTTGTCGAGGCGGATATTCAGCACGATCTCGACCGCCGCAAACCCGGCACTTCGCGCCATGTCACGCAACGCCGCGAGTCTGACACAGTGGAAATTCTTTCTGGTCTGTATGAAGGCAAAACCACCGGCACGCCTATCGCGCTGTTGATCCGCAATGAAGACCAGCGCAGCAAGGACTACGGCAACATCGCTGACACGTTTCGCCCCGGCCACGCCGATTACACCTACACGCAAAAATACGGTTTCCGCGATCCGCGCGGCGGCGGGCGTTCGTCGGCGCGGCTGACTGCGCCGATTGTCGGCGCGGGAGCGGTGGCCAAAAAGTGGCTCAAGGAAAAACACGGCATCGTTATTCGCGGCTACATGAGCGCGCTCGGACCGATTGATCTTCCGTTTGAGTCGTGGGATGAGGTGGGCAACAACGCATTTTTCTCACCGAGTGCCGCCATCGTGCCGACGCTCGAAACGTATATGGACGAGTTGCGAAAATCCGGCGATTCGGTTGGCGCAAAAATTACCGTCGTCGCGGAAAACGTGCCGGTCGGTTTGGGCGAACCGCTCTACGACAAACTCGACGCCGACCTCGCGCACGCCATGATGGGGCTCAACGCGGTCAAGGGGGTGGAAATCGGCGACGGCATGGCGGCTGCCCGTCAAAAAGGCACCGAGCATCGCGATGAAATCACCCCCGAGGGCTTTTTGAGCAATCACGCGGGCGGTGTGCTGGGCGGTATTTCCAGCGGCCAGCCTCTGGTGGTGCATCTCGCCATCAAACCAACGTCATCCATGCGGCTGCCCGGTCGCTCGATCGACAGTGCAGGCCAGCCGATCGAGGTCGTCACCCACGGTCGCCACGATCCCTGCGTTGGCATTCGCGCTACGCCCATCGCCGAAGCGTTGATGGCGATCGTGGTGATGGATCACGTGTTGCGTCACCGGGCGCAGTGTGGAGATGTGGTCAGCCCGGTGGCTATGGTGAGCGGAGCGGCGTCATCGCGCTAAGCGTTGACGCGAAGCATGGCTCGATCTGAAGAGGTTTTGCCGTGCTTGCCAGAGACCGAAAAATAGTTACAATTTAGACCATGTCTAAACCATCTACCCGTTCCGATTTTTTCTGCACCCTGAACGTTCTGTTCAGCGGGCTGCTGCGCTGCGCGCGCACATAATCCATCCCCTTCCTGTTGTACCCCGCGCCGCAGTGTCTTGCGGCAAGCCACTTTATAATGCGTCGGCATGCGCGCTTGAAGCGCGCGATACCGACCCTCCATGGAGCCTGCCATGAATGACCGTTTGTTTATTTTTGACACCACCTTGCGCGATGGCGAACAAAGCCCCGGCGCGTCGATGACCAAAGACGAAAAATTGCGGATTGCGCGCCAACTCGAAAAGCTGGGGGTGGACGTGATTGAGGCGGGCTTTGCCGCCGCGAGCCCAGGGGATGCTGATGCCATTCGGGCGATTGCCGAAACCATCCAGGGCTCCACCGTGTGTTCGCTGGCGCGAGCGAACGAGCGCGATATCCACGCGGCGGGGGGCGCGATCAAGCCAGCCAGCCGAGGTAATCGAGCGGGCGGCCGCATCCACACCTTTATCGCCACCAGCCCGATCCACATGGAAAAGAAACTGCGGATGCAGCCGGATCAGGTGGTCGAAGCGGCGGTCAAGGCGGTCAAGCTCGCACTGGAATACACCGACGATGTGGAATTTTCTGCGGAAGACGCGGTGCGCTCGGAGATGGATTTTCTGGTGCGCATTTTCGACGAAGTGATCAAGGCCGGTGCCAAAACGCTGAACGTGCCTGATACCGTCGGCTATAGCATTCCCGCCTTGTGGGGCGAGCGCATGAAGCAGCTGATCGAGCGGGTGCCGAATTCAAACAAGGTGGTGTGGAGCACGCATTGCCACAACGACCTCGGCATGGCCGTCGCCAACTCGCTGTCTGCCGTGATGAACGGCGCGCGTCAGGTGGAATGCACGATCAACGGCCTCGGCGAGCGCGCGGGCAATGCGTCGCTCGAAGAAATCGTGATGGCCGTGCGCACCCGCCGGGACGTATTTAGCTGCGACAGCCGCATCGACGCGACGCAGATTGTGCCGTCGTCCAAACTGGTGTCCACCATCACCGGTTACCCGGTGCAGCCCAACAAGGCCATCGTCGGAGCGAATGCGTTCGCGCACGAATCCGGCATCCACCAGGACGGCGTCCTCAAGCATCGCGAGACCTACGAAATCATGCGAGCCGAAGACGTGGGCTGGAACGCCAACCGCCTGACCCTGGGCAAACTCTCCGGGCGCAACGCGTTCCGCAGCAAACTGGCCGAACTCGGCATCGTGCTGGACAACGAAGAAAGCCTCAATGCCGCGTTCGCCCGATTCAAGGAACTCGCCGACAAGAAGCGTGAGATTTTTGACGAAGACTTGCAGGCGCTGGTCAGCACCGAAGGCTACGCCGCCGACCGTGAACGCTTCAAACTTGTGTCGATGAAAGTCTGCTCCGAGACCGGTGAAACGCCGCACGCGCAGCTCGTGTTTACTGACGAAGGTGCCGAAAAACAGGCACAGGGCGATGGCTCTGGCCCGGTCGATGCAGCCTTCAAGGCGCTCGAATCCGTGGTGTCGAGTGGTGCCGACCTGCTGCTGTATTCGGTGAACAACATCACCAGCGGTACGGACTCACAAGGCGAGGTCACTGTGCGGCTCGCCAAAGATGGGCGGGTCGTCAACGGCCAGGGGGCTGACACCGACATCGTGGTGGCGTCTGCCAAAGCCTATCTGCACGCGCTGAACAAGCTTGATTCCAAACTGGAGCGCGCGCACCCGCAGGTGTGAAATATGGCCTCGTGAAAACGCCCCGCTGAGTCGGGGCGTTTTTTTATCGTGCGGGATTATTTATCCGCTGTATGCCGGTTAGTGAAGGCGCTCGCTTGGTTGAGGGTGTTTGGCCGGGGGTAGCCCGGCGGCTAGTCACTTTCTTTTGCTTCGCCAAAAGAAAGTAACCAAAGAAAAGGCGACCCCGCTGATCCCCGAAACCCCGGAAACCGAGCCCGCCGGGTGGGCGGCAAAGAACTCGCCCCGCTTTTGTCATGTTTGATTGATTTTTGTGAGCGGGGCTCAAACAGCTTTGCCGCTGATCCACCCGACAGACTCAATTTCCGGCGGGGCTGAGAGGGGAGGAAGGTCAAAACCAGGGCGGCGGTGACTGGGCGTTTCGATTACTGTTTGGGCTTCACACATCCGGCGCATTACGCCTTCGGCTAATGCGCCCTACGCGAGCTGGGGACGCCCATTCGGCGCAATGCGCTTCGCTTATTGACGCCCTACCGAATACGCCTTACACGCGTTATCCGCCGTATGCAGCCCCCCCCATGCGGCGGATAGCGGCCTATAGCCTCATCGCCCTACGGGCTTCGGCCAATGGGTGACCCCATTTATTCGCGCATGGCTATATTAGAACCCTATTATTTTTATAATCCCAACCACAATCAATACAACCCCAAAATACAGCAGTAAAGACCTAATAAATTTAGAGTAATCAACTGAGCATTTTCTTAAATCGGGATCCTGGGTTCGTCTTTGAGCCACCTCTTGCTGCGGTTCCTGAGAGACATTTCTGTCAGGAGGCTCGGCTATATTTTCATTAGCAGCAATCCGCACATCATGCTCTTTCTTTAACTTTGGGTTCGATAGAACTTCAAATGCCTCGTTGATAATGCGTGTAATCCTCTCAGCCTCTTCACGGGATTCTGGATTTTTGTCGGGGTGATATTTTTGCACGAGACTTTTGTATGCGGCTCGAATTACAGTATCACTTGCATTTCGTGAAACCTGCAAATTGTCATAATGCGTTCTAATCGACATTCCTAATCCCGACAAGTCAACCCAAGAGTACAGCTAGAGCATAATAAATAGCTCGTGTAGGGCGCAATCATTATTGCGCCGGATGTGTGAAGCCCAAATAGTAATCACATACGCCCAGTCACCGCAGCCCTGGTTTTGACCTTCCTCCCCTCTCAGCCCCGCCGGAAATCGAGTCTGGCGGGTGGATCAGCGGCAAAGCTGTTTGAGCACTGCTTCAAAAAACAAAATCAAAACATCAAAGCAGAGCGAGTTCTTTGCCGCCCACCCGGCAGGCTCGATTTCCGGGGTTTCGGGGATGTCGGGGTGCGTTTTCTTTGGTCACTTTCTTTGTCGCATTGACAAAGAAAGTGACTAGCCGCCGGGCTACCCCCGGCCAAACACCCTCAACTAACCCCACCCCCCATCCGCGACGGCGCACTCAACCTCGCGTAATAAATCGCCACAAAGAAAAACACCACCGACAGCACAATCTCACC
Source organism: Thiobacillus sp. (assembly GCA_040080645.1). Classification (GTDB taxonomy): domain Bacteria; phylum Pseudomonadota; class Gammaproteobacteria; order Burkholderiales; family Thiobacillaceae; genus Thiobacillus. The sequence goes on along the minus strand of JBEBIA010000001.1, from coordinate 268,533 downwards.
CAGCGCCAGCTGCGCCGACAATCCCGTATCGCTCCACGCCCGCACCACGCCTTCGCTGAAATACAGCAGGATGAGCATGGACGCCCATTGGTAGGTGTAGCGACGGCCTTTGAGTATGCCCATGAGCGGCAGCAGCAGCGGCAGCACTTTGAACACGAGCGCGGAACCGCCGGGGCGCAGCGGCGCGAGCCACAGCTCCCAGGCCAGACAGAGAAAAATTAGTGCAATCAGGCTGACGCTGGCAAGGTGTTGCAGCGGTTTCATGCGGTCAGCTTCATCGCGGTTTCCGCGAGCCGTTTGCCGAGGGCGAGACACAGGGTGCGTTCTTCATCCGTCAGCGGTTTGTCGTCGTTCGGCCCGGCCCAATGGCTGGCACCGTAGGGTGATCCGCCACTGCTGGTGGTGCTGAGTTCGGGCAGCGTGTAGGGCAGACCAACGATCAACATGCCGTGGTGCAGCAGCGGGGTCATCATCGACGTGAGTGTGGTTTCCTGCCCCCCATGCAGGCTGGCGGTGGAGGTGAATACGGCCGCCGGTTTGTCGGCCAGCGCACCTTTGGCCCATAGCGCGCCGGTCGTATCGAGAAAGTATTTGAGCGGCGCAGCCATGTTGCCGAATCGGGTCGGTGAGCCGAGCGCGAGTCCGGCACATTGTTCAAGATCGGCGAGTTCGACGTAGGGTGCGCCGTCATCGGGCACGGGCGGTTCCGCTACCTGTGTGCGCGGGGCAACGGGCGGTACGCTGCGCAGACGCGCGACGGCGCCCGTCTGGTTGATCCCGCGCGCGATCAGTTGCGCCATGTCGCGCACGCTGCCGTGGGCGCTGTAATACAACACAAGAATGTCCATGGAGCTCAATCGAAGACGACCGTTTTGTTAGCGTACACCAGCACGCGGTTATCCAGATGCCATTTCACCGCGCGTGACAGCACGACTTTTTCCAGATCAGCGCCCTTGTTGATGAGGTCGCCCAGGTTGTCGCGGTGCGAGATGCGCGCCACGTCCTGCTCGATGATGGGGCCGTCGTCGAGGGTGTCGGTGACGTAATGCGCGGTGGCACCGATGAGTTTGACGCCGCGTTCAAACGCACGATGGTAGGGCTTGGCACCGTGAAACGCGGGCAAAAACGAATGGTGGATATTGATGATGCGGTTGGGAAAGTGGCGGATGAATTCCGGCGACAGCACCTGCATGTAGCGCGCCAGCACGATGAAATCGATGCGCTGGTCGCGCAGGATCGCCAGTTGCGTCTGCTCGGCTTCGTGCTTGGCGTCTTTCATGACGGCCAGGTGCTGGTAGGGAATGCGGTACGCCTCGGCCAGCCAGCGTGTGTCTTCGTGGTTGCTCAAAATGAGGGGCAGTTCGCAATGCAATTCGCCGCTCTGGTAGCGATACAGCAGATCGGCCAGACAATGATCGAACTTGGACACAAACACGGCAAGCCGGGGCTTGCGGCTTGATTCGGCGAGTCGCCAGGTCATGCCGAAACGCGTGGCAATCGGCTCAAATGCGGTCGAAAATCCAGCGGGATCGAGGGTGAACCCGGCCAGATCCCATTCCACCCGCATCAGAAACAGCTTCAGCTCGGCGTCCTGATGCTGGTCGGCATGCAGGATGTTCGCGTCGTGCTGCAGCAAGAAATCGGCAATGGCCGCCACCAGACCTTTCTGGTCGGGGCAAGAAATCAGCAGGACAGCGGTGTGCGGCATGGCGCAAAACGGGGAGTGGCGGATCGCGCCATCATAACCAAAATTCCCATGGTCGCCTCGGGGCTGAACGCTTAAGCTTGGGGTCACATTGTTAAGCGCGGTAAAATCCCCGTGCTGTTTGACACCCGTTAATCAGCGTGAGCGATGAGCACATAGGTCGCGCTGCCGCCGTCTTTAATCTCTGGTAATTCCGACATGAACCTCTTTACTGACTCTTTTGCCGTCAATCTCACGCTGGCGGTGCTGCTGATTTTTTCGGTCGTCACCTGGATGCTGATCCTCTCCAAATTCTGGCAAAACTGGCAGGGCCGCAAGCGCGACGCCGCCTTCAAAAAAGCGTTCTGGGCGGCGCATGATCTCAACGAAGGCGAATCGCTGAGCCGCCTGCAACGCGGTGACATGGCGGGCCTGACACAGGCGGGGTTTACTGCGCTGGCGCAAAGCAAAGACGATGTCATTCTCAGCCTCGACAGTCTGGGTGACCGCAAGGACATACTCGAGCGCACGCTCAAAAGCGAGTTGCAGCAAATCCAGCATCGCCAGGAATACGGCCTGATGGCGCTCGCCAGCATCGGCAGCACCGCGCCGTTTGTCGGCCTGTTCGGCACCGTGTGGGGCATCATGCACGCGCTCAGGGACATCAGTCTTGCCAATTCGGCCAGCCTCGATATCGTGGCGGGTCCGGTGGGCGAAGCCCTGACGGCCACCGCGCTGGGCATCGCGACTGCCGTGCCTGCGGTGCTGGCCTACAACTACGGGGTGCGTCGCGTGCGCACCACCATTGCCGGGCTGGATCAGTTTGCGACTGATTTCCTGCATCTGGTGATGAAAAACCCGCCGCGTTATGAAGCGCGGGTCGAGACGGTCAAAGCTGGGCCGGTGAAGACAGGAGGACAGTAGGATGGCCTTGCTGCCGCAAACCGATTACGCGCCGATGAGCGAGATCAACGTTACGCCACTGGTGGACGTGATGCTGGTGTTGTTGGTGATTTTTATGGTGACCGCGCCGTTTTTATTGCAGGCGGTGCCGGTGAATTTGCCCAAGACTGCCCCCGTGGCCAAGCTCGAAGCCATCAAGAAAATCGAGCTGATTATCGACGCCGCCGGTCAGGTGTATGTTGACCAGAATCAGGTGGCCGGCTCCGATCTCGAAACCCGTCTGCAAAAATTGTTGCAGGTCAATCCCGAACTCAGCGTGCAACTGAAAGCCGACTACCGCGTGGCCTATGGCCGCATCGCTGAAGTGATGGCCGCCGTCAATCGCGCGGGAATTACCCGGTTGTCATTCGTGACCTCCGCCGACCGGCTTCATGGCGCGCCCTGACGACGAGCACACGCGGGGCGCGCACTTTTTGCAGGGGGTGCGGCGCGACAGCGGGCCGCTGGGTCTCTCGCTGCTGTTGCACCTGGTGGCGCTGCTGCTGATCGCGCCCTGGCTGGTGGTGCGCAGCGTGCCTGCGCCCGAGGTGGCAGTCGAGGTCATGCTGGAACCCGACACCGCGACTCAGGCCAAGGCACGCCCCGATCGTGCCGCCCGCCAGCGTGCGCCCGTGCGCGCGCAGTCTCCCCAGGCTCAACCCCAGATTTTGAAAACGGTCGAGGTGCAGCTGGAGGTGCAGCGTCAGACCGAGACGACCGCCCGTGCAGGCCAGGGTGCAGCCGGGCAGCGCGCGGTCGCGCACGAGGCGGCCGGGCTGGCCGCGCCGCGTGCCGGGTCGACTGCGCGTGCCTCGCGTGCTCCCGCGCAAGGCGCAACGGCCTGGGTGCGCAGCGCCACTCGCCCGAGCCCACTCGCGCCCAGCGTCGGTAGCACCCCACAACCCAGTTCCACCCATCACATGGTGCAGGCGCGTCCGGGCGAAGACCGCCGCGATGGCGCGGTCAAGCTGGCCGGGCCGGTGCCCGAGTCGCAGGCTGCGCAACCCGAGTTTCGTCAGGCGGCACGTCAGGGCGGCCATCAAAGTCTGGCGGGTGGCAGCCGTGCCCCCGCCGATGCCTTGTCACGCTTCATCGGGCTGCCGCAGGAAAGCGCGCTGGTGGCGGCAACCGCCGCCCCGCAAAGTCTGCCCGGGGGAAGCGGAGCGCTAGGCGGTATTCAGCCACGTGTCGCAGCCGCCTTGTCGAGTGGTACCCCTGCGCCGTCGACGGCGCGCGCGGGGGTGACCGGACAGTCGCCTGTGCGTGAAGGGCTCAACCGCTTGGTGGGCATAGCGGATCCGCGCATGATCGGCAGCGGTGCTGCGCCGGTTGCGCGTGCGCTCGGCGGCAGCGGTTTGTCGAGCATGGTCGCACGTGGGCCGGGTAGTGGTGGCGCGCCCGGTGAGCATAGCCAGGGCACGCTGATGGTAGCCAGCCCCGGCACGCAGGGCGCAGGCAATACCGTGAGGGGCGGCGGGCCCGGCGCGAGCAGCGCCGGCAGTGGCCGTTCCACGCAAGGCAGCGGATCGAGTCTGGCCGGGCGCGACACCGCAACCCTGCTGGCAGCCAGCGGCAGCGGTCTGACTCAGGCCGCGCTCGAAGGCGGCCAGGGGCGGCTGAGTGCGCGTGCCGATGACAGTGTGCTGCGTGCGCAGCCGTCGAGTGAATCTCGCACCGCCGCCGTTCAGGCACACACCCCTGAAGGCGAAGCGCGGGTGATCGAAGAACGGTTTACCAGCACCGCGCTTAAAGTCGATTCTCCCACCTCGATTTGCGAATTGCCGCTGATGTTTGCCGGACTGGATCGCAAGCCAATTCCACAGGGACTCGATACCATTAATGTCGCGGGCGCGCCGCTCGCGGGCGAAATCCCACCGCGCCACCAGCCCGGCAACCAGTCGCCGCGCTATCCGATGCAGGCGCTGGGGCAGCGTGCCGAAGGTCGCGTGCTGGTGCGTGCGGAAATTCGCAGCGATGGGGGCGTCGGTAAACATTGGGTCAAGCAGGGCAGCGGGTTTGACGCGCTGGACCAAGCAGCGCTGGACACCGTGCGCAGCTGGCGCTTTGTTCCGGCGCAGCGTCACGGGATGGCGACCGCGATGTGGATGGATGTGCCCATCGAATACAAGGTACCGAAATAATTCCGGATCGAACTGGAATCACTGTGCAACTGATGAAGAACTAAAATTTGAACCGCAGAGACGCAGAGGGCGCGGAGATATCGGCTCTGATTTCCTCCGCGTTCTCTGCGTCTCTGCGGTGAAAAAAACACAGTGCAATTGATGAAGAACCGAATCTTTAATGGAGTCATGCCATGAACAAACTCGTGCTCGCGTTACTGTGTGTCTGCTGCCTGCCTGTGCAGGCTGCTGATGTTCCCGACTGGCTGCGTTATTACCAGATGGCCGCCGAGCGCGGCGACCCCGAAGCGCAGATGAAAATGGGCTGGGCGTTCGATAAGGGGGATGGCGTGCCACGCGACACCGCCAAAGCGGTCGAGTGGTATCGCCGCGCCGCATTGCAAAACGAACCGACCGCGCAATACAACCTGGCGCTGTTGCTGCTCGAAGGTAAAAACGTGCCTAAAGACGCCGCCACCGGATTGGATTGGCTGACCCGCGCCGCGTCGCAAAACCTCACCCTGGCGCAAACCTATCTTGCCGCGCTCTACGACACAGGCCGCGAAGTGGCGAAGAACGATGCCGAAGCCGTGAAATGGCTGGCCCGCGCGTCCAACAATGGCGATACCGCCGCGATGAACAATCTCGCGTTGAAATATCTCAACGCTGAAGGCGTGCCACGTGACAGCGCGCAGGCGAAAAAGCTGTTGATGGCGGCGGCACAGCAGGGCAACGCGCTGGCGCAAACCAATCTGGGGCTGATGAACCGCGAAGGCTTGGGCGGCAGTACGGTGGATCATGCGCAAGCACTCACCTGGCTGACCGCTGCGGCCGAGCAGGGCAATGTTACTGCCCAGGTCAAGCTGGGCTGGATGTTGTTGAAAGGGCAGGGCGCGGCGGCGAATCCGGCGGCGGCGATTCCCTGGTTCGTCAAAGCCGCTGCGCAGGGCGACGTCGATGCGCAAACCCAGCTCGGCTGGATGGCCGAGACCGGCGACGGGATGCCGAAAAATGAAGCCATGGCGGTGCAGGCGTATACCGCTGCGGCGGGCAAAAGTCCGCTGGCCGCCAATAATCTCGGGGTGTTGTACCGCGATGGGCGCGGCATGCCCGCCGACGCAGCCATGGCGGAGCGTTGGTTCCGCCTCGCGGCCGAAGCCGGTGACGCGGGCGCGCAGGCCAATCTCGCCAGCCTGCTCGAAGCCCGCCAGCCCGACGACGCGCTAGTCTGGTATCGGCGTGCGGCTGAACAGAATCAGGTTGCGGCGCAAAGCCGCCTGGGTTGGCTGTTGCTCGGCCGCAATCAGGATGCCGACGCCGTGCAATGGCTGACGCGTGCCGCTGCACAGAACGATGCCCAGGCACAAAACAATCTGGGCGTGCTGTATGAGGGGGGGCGCGCGGTCGACAAAAATCCTGCGACGGCGGCACAGTGGTATTGCCGCGCCGCCGAGGCGGGCGATGCCGCAGCGCAAAACAATCTGGGCGCGCTGCTGCGAGACGGCCATGGCGTGGCACAGGATCGTGACGCCGCAGCCAGCTGGTTCAAGCGCGCGGCCGATCAAGGCTATGCCAAAGCCATGCTCAATCTGGGCGCGCTGTATGAAACTCAGGCCAAGGCTGCGCCGCTCAAGCCGCTGAATGCGGGGCCGAGTGCTGCGCGCGCCGTTCCACCAGCGGTTGCGCCGTCGCCTGCGCCAACCGCGATTCCCTTACCCGCCACTACCGCCCCAGTCGGTCAACCGCTGCCGTAATTCCATAGCCAGATTGAAAATCTCTTTGTCGGCTCACCTTACCCGCAAGGGGTAGGCCGTGGTTGTAAAGCCGCTGAAGCGGCAACAACCACGCTCTGCGGTGCTACAGCACTGTCTGCGGCTCGCCTTCGCGATCTTTTCAATCTGGAAATGGAATACTGTCTTGCGTCGCGTGCCCTGCGCAAAGTTTGGGCGTGCCCGGCGCAATCGGGCGGCGCGACGATTTTTCTTGCATTCCCTGATCCCGCATATTTATTGGCCTGGCGCGATGTTTCGTGCAGCCAGCCCTGATGCCTTCAGCCCTGTTCAAGTTTTAAGCGCCGCCCCGACTAAAAACCTTGATTTGATTTGAGTTTTTTGGCGTCGTTTTTTTTCAGTGCTGTCCTGCACAAAATCGGTTGACTTGCTTCGCAAGGCTCCTAGAATTTGTATTCGCGTTCCCGGCACACCACAATATGTTGTGAATAAGCCTGTGTGCGGGCGCGGGACAGGCTGTGGATAAGTAACCGGTGGCGGGTGTCGTCCAACCGCTCAACGGGTCTGACAGTCTGTGTAGTGAGTGCCTGCGGCTGGTGTGCCAGCGTCTGCGGAGCAGCTTTCGTCATCACCAGAGGAGAGTCCCAATATGTTGTCTGTCGCTACCGAATCCACGCCCACCCTGACCATGCCGCCGCAGGAGTCCGCCGAAGCCGCTGTCATTGACACCCGCTACGCCGACTACAAGATCATCCGCCGCAACGGCGCGGTGGTGGGTTTTGCACCCAACAAGATCGCCATCGCCGTCACCAAGGCGTTCATTGCGGTGCAGGGCGGACAGGCGGCGGCGTCGGCGCGGATTCGCGAGCTGGTGGAAACCATCACCGGGCAGGTCACGCAGGCGCTGCTGCGCCGCAACCCCAACGGCGGCACCTTCCACATCGAAGATATTCAGGATCAGGTCGAACTCGCGTTGATGCGTTCGGGCGAGCATGAAGTTGCGCGCTCCTATGTGTTGTACCGCGAAAAGCGCACGCAGGAACGCGCCGCGCAAAAGGCGGCGGGCGCGCCCGAGGTGCAGCTGCATGTGATCGAAGACGGCGTGAAAAAACCGCTCGATACCGCACGCCTGGCTGCTTTGCTGGCGGATGCCTGCATGAGCCTTGGCGATAACGTCAAAGCCGAGCCGATCATGCAGAGCGTGTTGCGCGATCTCTACGACGGCGTGCCGATGGCCGAAGTCGAAAAAGCGCTGGTGCTCGCCGCGCGTTCGATGATCGAGCAGGATCCGGCGTATTCGCTGGTTACTGCGCGCCTGCTGCTCAATTCCATCCGCCACGAAGTGCTGGGCGAAGCGGTGACGCAGGCCGACATGGGCGTGCGCTACGGCGAGTATTTCGCCAGCTTTATCAAAAAAGGCATCGCTGCCGAGCTGCTCGACGAGAAACTTGCCCAGTTCGATCTGGCGCGCCTCGCCAAGGTGCTCGACGCCAGCCGCGATTACCAGTTCGGTTACCTCGGCCTGCAAACCCTGTACGACCGCTACTTCCTGCACATCGAAGAGTCGCGCATCGAACTGCCGCAGGCTTTCTTCATGCGCGTGGCGATGGGGCTGGCGATCAACGAAGTTGACCGCGAAGCGCGCGCCATCGAGTTCTATCAGGTGCTGTCCTCGTTCGACTTCATGTCGTCCACCCCCACCCTGTTCAACGCCGGCACGCGTCATTCGCAGCTGTCGTCGTGCTACCTCACCACCGTCACCGACGACCTCGACGGCATCTATCAGGCCATCAAGGAAAACGCCATGCTGCAAAAGTATGCTGGCGGCCTGGGCAACGACTGGACGCCGGTGCGCGCCATGGGCGCCCGCATCAAGGGCACCAACGGCAAATCGCAGGGCGTCGTGCCCTTCCTGAAAGTGGTCAACGACACTGCCGTTGCGGTGAATCAGGGTGGCAAGCGCAAGGGCGCGGTGTGTGCGTACCTCGAAACCTGGCACCTCGACATGGAAGAATTCCTCGAGCTGCGCAAGAACACCGGCGACGACCGCCGCCGCACCCACGACATGAACACCGCCAACTGGATTCCCGATCTGTTCATGCAGCGCGTGATGGAAGGCGGCGACTGGACCCTGTTTTCCCCCAACGACGTGCCCGACCTGCACGACCTGTATGGCCGCAAGTTCGCCGAGGCCTACACTGAATATGAGCGCAAGGCCGACCGCGGCGAGATCAAGGTGTTCAAGCGCATTCCTGCCAACCAAATGTGGCGCAAGATGTTGTCGATGCTGTTCGAAACCGGCCATCCCTGGATCACCTTCAAGGACCCGTGCAACATCCGCAGCCCGCAGCAGCACGTTGGCGTTGTTCACAGCTCCAACCTGTGCACCGAGATCACGCTCAACACCGGCGACACCGAAATCGCCGTGTGCAACCTCGGCTCGGTCAACCTGATCAACCATCTGAAAGATGGCGCACTCGATCTGGAAAAACTGAAGACCACCATCCACACCGCGATGCGCATGCTCGACAACGTGGTCGACGTCAATTACTACGCCGTCGGCAAGGCGCGCAATTCCAACCTCAAGCACCGTCCCGTGGGCTTGGGCATCATGGGTTTCCAGGATGCACTGCAAGAATTGCGCGTCGCCTACGCCTCGGATGCGGCCGTTGAATTCGCCGACCGCTCGATGGAAGCCGTGTCCTACTACGCCATCTGGGCATCGACCGAACTGGCTGCCGAGCGCGGCCGTTATTCCAGCTACGAAGGCAGCCTGTGGAGCCGTGGCATCCTGCCGCTGGATTCGATCAAGCTCCTGGCCGAAGAACGCGGCGGCTATCTGGAAGTGGACGACAGCAGCAGCCTCGACTGGAACAGCCTGCGTGAGCGCATCAACCAATACGGCATGCGCAACTCCAACTGTATGGCGATTGCGCCGACCGCCACCATCGCCAACATCGTCGGCGTCTCCGCGTCGATCGAGCCGACGTATCAGAACATCTACGTCAAATCCAACCTGTCGGGTGAATTCACCGTCGCCAACAAGTACCTCGTCAACGACCTGAAAAAACTGGGCCTGTGGGACGAAGTCATGGTCGCCGATATCAAGTACTTCGACGGTTCGCTGGCCAAGATCGACCGCATCCCGGCCGACATCCGCAAGCTCTACGCCACCGCGTTCGAGATGGAAACCAGCTGGCTGGTCGAGTGTGCCTCGCGTCGCCAGAAATGGATCGATCAGGGCCAGAGCCTCAACATCTACATGGCCGGAGCCTCAGGCAAAAAGCTTGACGAGACCTACAAGCTGGCGTGGGTGCGCGGACTCAAGACCACCTATTACCTGCGCACCCTGGGTGCCACCTCGGCGGAGAAATCCACCGGCAAAGGCGGCGAGCTCAACGCCGTGTCGGCGGGCGGCGGTGAAGGGGCGATGGCACGTAACGCTGCGCCGCAGCATCTGCCCGAGCCGGAGATTGTCGGCAAGGCGTGCACCATGCGGCCGGGGGATGTGGGGTTTGAGGAATGTGAGGCGTGTCAGTAACGCTTTTTGAGCAAGTGTAGGGCGGAAAAGCACCCTGAAGGGCATAAACTCCGCGCCTTCCGCCGGATGGAGTGGAGTGCGGAGAAGCCGGGGTTGCCGGCAGCAAGTCACTTTCTTTTGCGTCGCCAAAAGAAAGTAACCCAAGAAAAGGCGACCCTGCTGCGCCACCCCTTCGGGGCGGGTCTCGACTGAACCGAGCCATCGGGGCGGCTGCGCAACTCGCCCTGGCAGGACACACAAAACGTGTCCTGCTGCGGAGCTCAGACAGTGCTCGCCTTCATCCCCGCTGATTCGATTCAGTCGAGGTGGCGCAGAAGGGGCGAGCGGTGGCAGAGGCCGCACAAAGATTGAAGGTTGGTGGGTAACCACCGTGGTTACAAGAACCAAAGGAGACGTAAACGATGCTGAATTTTGAAGAAGATTTCACCCCCGCCGTCGCGCCCCGCATGGCCGCTGCTGCGCCCATGTCGATGGCCGATATCGCCGAAAATGCGCCCGCCCCACAAGCGCGCCGCGTGCAGGCGTCCGACAAGCGCATCATCAACGGCGCCACCGACGTCAACCAGCTCGTCCCCTTCAAATACAAATGGGCGTGGGAAAAATACCTCGCCGGCTGCGCCAACCACTGGATGCCGCAGGAAGTGAACATGAGCCGCGACATCGCGCAGTGGAAAGACCCCACCGCGCTCACCGAAGACGAGCGCCGTCTGGTCAAACGCAACCTCGGCTTCTTCGTCACCGCCGATTCGCTGGCCGCCAACAACATCGTGCTCGGCACCTACCGCCACATCACCGCGCCCGAATGCCGCCAGTACCTGCTGCGTCAGGCGTTCGAAGAGGCCATCCACACCCACGCCTACCAGTACATCGTCGAATCGCTGGGCCTCGACGAAGGCGAAATCTTCAACGCCTATCACGAGGTCGCCAGCATCCGCGACAAGGATGACTTCCTCATCCCCTTCATCGACACGCTCACCAACCCCGAATTCAAGACCGGCACCCCCGAGGCCGACCAGAAACTGCTCAAGTCGCTGATCGTCTTTGCCTGCATCATGGAAGGCATCTTCTTCTACGTCGGCTTCGTGCAGATCCTCGCCCTGGGCCGCCAGAACAAGATGACCGGCGCCGCCGAGCAGTACCAGTACATCCTGCGCGACGAGTCCATGCACTGCAACTTCGGCATCGACCTCATCAACACCATCAAGCTGGAAAACCCGCACCTGTGGACGAATGAATTCAAGGCCGAAATCCGTGGCCTGATTCAAAAAGGCGTCGAGCTCGAATACAAATACGCCGAAGACACCATGCCGCGCGGCGTGCTGGGGCTGAACTCCGCCCAGTTCAAGGAATACCTGCGCTTCATCGCCAACCGCCGCTGCCAGCAGATCGGCCTCGACGAAATGTTCCCCGGCGTCACCAACCCCTTCCCCTGGATGGCCGAGATGATCGACCTGAAGAAGGAGAAGAATTTCTTCGAGACGCGCGTCACGGAGTATCAGACGGGCGGGGCGTTGAGTTGGGATTGATCTGTTAATCGTTAGGAGAAAGTGGCATGGCAAAAACACCGGTAAACCATGGCAAGCAATGGTCGAATCAGGATGTCTCTCAGCTGAAATCGCTCGCCAATGGAAACACACCGACAAGAGTGGCGGGATTGAAACTTGGCCGTACACCTGACGCGGTTCAATCCAAAGCTTCTGAATTAGGTGTGTCGCTTAAGCCAACGAATCAATCTCCATATAACCGCAAAAAACCCTAACTCTTTATTCCGGCTAGATGAATGGATCAAACGCGCAAAGTAGCCTTAGGGCCATATCTAGCCAAAATACCTAAACGTCCCTGATGCGTTTCTTAGCTGACACTTATTGGGTGGATTCGATGATGTGTTAATGCAAGACTTCAAATATTCATTTAACGCAGATTGCTCAGGGGGAATATATCGTGGCAACGCAACAGGCAGCGCAGGCCCTAAGAGACCACATCGGAAAGGCCCTTTCTTTCCGGGAAAAGAGCTTGGAGTCACGTTCCGAATGGGGTTCAATCACCTTCGAAAAGGCGTCACCAGATCTTAGGCGGATCTTTGAAATCCTCGCCCACCTGAGTGTTCTGCCGCTGGACTACCTTACCGACTCTGCCGTATCTCAAATAGAGGCCGAAGTGACGCAAACCGCCGAAGTATTCAGCCGGATTGACGCCTTCAACATTGAGCAACAAACACCAACGCAAACACGCGACGCCATGGTGATTGAAATTCACAGTCGCGCTGATCAGCTATATACCGTAGCCAGTCCGTGGATACCCTTCCTCGCATACCAGAAGGGCGACGTCGCCAAGAATATTGAGTCGCTAACCACTTCAGTCGGACAAGCACAGACCCTCATCGAAGGTGCAAAAGAGACTATCAAGGCCCGGCAGTCTGAGATCGAAACGATTATCACGCAGGCGCGTGAGGCATCAGCAGCAGCCGGCGCAGCGGTCTTCACGCAGGACTTTAAGAACGAAGCGAAGCTGCTTGACGATCAGGCCATCACTTGGCTGAAGATGACTGCCGCTTTAGCGCTCGCCACCCTAGCGTTCGCTGCTGCCGTTTGGCTCTTCCCCGTCAATGGGGACGACACGCCCGCAATTTTTCAGCGGTTCGGTGGCAAGCTTGCTGCGCTGGTGACGCTATTCACCGCGACGCTTTGGTGCGGCCGCACGTACAAGGCACTGAAGCACCTATCGACTGTCAATCGTCATAGAGCACTTAGCCTTCAGACATTTCAAGCCTTTTCGCACGCGGCAAGCGATGATGCAACCAAGGACGCAGTACTCATGGAAACAACTCGTGCTGTATTTGGTGGAGTACCGACTGGATATCTCGATGGAAAGGGTGGCCCCGAGCAGGACTTCAAGATCATCGAAATCGTTAAGTCGCTAGGCAGCAAGGGTGGAACTAATTAAGCCCGAGGAATAAATGGGGTCAGACACGATTATTCTGGGGCGACGGGTAATCAACTAAAGGGGGCAGCTTCGGATTGTTTTTATGAGTGGCAAGTAACTCGAAGAATGGTCACGGTCGGACATCTTGTAATTCTTAAATGTAGAACTCGCTTAAGGCAGTGCCATTCGGCTCAAGTCAAAAAAGTCACCTAACAGATATGCCCGTAAAAAATCTACCTGGTTGTTTTGTCATTGTCTGCATGATGTTGGCATCAACAGTTGCTTCTGCAGGCGCTGTATATAAATGTGCCTCTGGTAAGGGCGGGTTGGTCTATCAGGACACCCCTTGCCAGGGCGGTAGTGCGCTCGTTGCAGCCAAAAAACCCGGGGCTGTGTCTGGCGCAGTTTCGGTCGGGCAAGTACCTCCACAGTGTTTAATGTCGGTTTCTGCAAAGTCGGCAGATAACATGGCGCTACAAATGGAGCGGGTGGCAGTGCATGGCCGAATGCGGGTATATGTGATGAGGGAGGCAGCTCCTTTACCTGATGATGATCCCGTCAAGCGCGATCAGTGTTCTAGCATCGTGGCGAAATATGACAGCCTGCTCAAGGAGCTAAACAATTCGAGTTTGGACGAACTCAAAAAGCTGGCCTCATGCTTCATCCGTCAATCAAATTTGCTGTATGCCGAGCAGGCAAAATTTGGCTGTGGCGTTGCGGATTGAAACAACGATATAGTCGGGATAGACCACGATTTTGAGTGACGGCCACATTCGGTTTCTCAAATCAAAGGGGGCTGGCTCGGATTGATTTCGCACGCGAATGGACGCCAAGCGCTTGACGGGTCCCGGGCCGCGCGATGGTCGGATTCTGTTCTTCGCGAGAGGCGCGGGTTAAACTTTCCGCTCACGGCCTTTCGGCCCATCTGGGGAAATAAGCAACCATGTCCCGGCAGCATCCCATCATTGCGGTCACCGGCTCGTCCGGTGCGGGTCTGTCCACGATCCGCCACGCGTTCAAGTTCATTTTCGAGCGGCTGAATATCCAGCCGACGATGGTGCATGGCGACGGCTTCCGGCGCTATACCGAGCGGCAGTTCGACGCGCTGCTTAGGGAAGCGCGGGCCAGCGGCCGCAATGTGTCGTGGTTCGGGCCGGAGTGCAATCATTTCCCGGAGCTGGAAGCGTTTTTCAAAACCTATGGCGAATGCGGCAGCGGGGTGGTGCGCCAGTATGCGCACACGGCGGCACACGCCGGGGATCTGGGGGTGCAAGCGGGCGAGTTCACGCCCTGGGCACCGCTGCCGCCGGGCAGCGATCTGCTGTTTTACGAGGGGCAGCATGGCGGGGTGGTGGCGAACACCTGGACGCGCCGCAAGGTCGATTCCCCCGGTTTTTCCCCGGCGGTGGACCGGCGCACGGGGCGCACAGGCATCGACGTGGCGCAGCATGTGGATCTGCTGATCGGCGTGGCACCTGCGATCAATCTGGAGTGGATCCAGAAGATCCACCGCGACTGCAAAGACGGCATGTGCACGCCCGCAGAATCGGTGGAAACCATCCTGCGCCGGATGGACGACTACATCCATTACATCGTGCCGCAGTTTGGGCTTACCGACATCAACATCCAGCGCATGCCGCTGGTGGATACGTCCGACCCCTTCATCGCGCGCGACGTGCCGCTGGCCGATGAATCGCTTTGCGTGATCCATTTTCGCGACCGCACGCGCCATGATTTCCCCGACATGCTCCGCCGTATTCCCGACGCCACCATGTCGCGTCCGGGCACGATGGTGATTCCCAGCAAGAGTCTTCGACTCGCGCTAGGCGTGATTTGCGCCCCGATTCTGGTCGGTTTCATGGAGGCGCGCAGGGCCTGAACAGGCAGGCTGCTTCGCCCAGGTATGCCTGTGACGCCAATCGGGTTCCAGGATGGTAAATTTGGATGAGGATAGGAATTCTGGCGCGCTCATGTGAACTGCTTGTGGCAGCATGAGTCTTCTCTGTTTATGTTTCAGGAATCCAATCATGCTACGAATGTCCTCTTGCTGTGTTGCCGCCTGTGTGTTGTTGGTGGGCGGAGCGCCCGTGTGGGCGGCGGATGAAGTGCCCAAGCGTAAATCGGGCTTGTGGGAGATTACAACGCAGACCCGCGCGGGTGGTCAGGCGATGCCGATGCCGATGGTGATGCAGGTGTGCGTGGATCAGAAGCAGGACGATGTCACGGTGGATCAGGAGCCAGGTACGCCGAAGCCAGATTGTTCGAAGATGGACGTCAAGCGCAGCGGGTCACAGGTGACGATTGATTCGGTGTGTACGCACGAAGCGCATTCGATTGCCAACCACATGACGGTGAGCGGCAACATGACGACGGATTATCGCATCGAGAGCATGGCGCGCATCAATCCGCCGATGCAGGGCGTGTCAGCGATGGATTCGACGGTGACGGGCAAATGGCTGGGCGCGTGCAAACCGGGCCAGAAGCATGGGGCGCGGACGATGGCGGGCATGCCCGGTGTCGGCCCGGGCGGCAAATTCAAAATGGACCCGGAGTTGATGAAGCGGATGCAGAAGCAGATGCAGGAACAATACGGTCAGTGATGGATAGCGGAAGTCGGCTGCAATGAGTCCTGAATATCCCCTGTTGATCTGGGCGCTGGCGTCGCTCTGTATCGTGATCGGTTTTGCGGGACTGGTGTTGCCCGCGATACCCGGCATTCCTCTGGTGTTTGGCGGACTGGTGTTGCTGGCCTGGGCGGAGAATTTCACTTACGTGGGCTGGACGACGTTGACGCTGCTGGGCGTGCTGGCGCTGGCGAGCTACGGCGTGGAT
The DNA here is from genome assembly GCA_040080645.1 of Thiobacillus sp. Taxonomy (GTDB): domain Bacteria; phylum Pseudomonadota; class Gammaproteobacteria; order Burkholderiales; family Thiobacillaceae; genus Thiobacillus. The sequence goes on along the minus strand of JBEBIA010000001.1, from coordinate 252,762 downwards.
TTTCTGGCGACGGCGCTGGGTGCGCGTAAATTCGGCGCATCGACCCGTGCGATCTGGGGCGCGGCGGCGGGGGCGCTGGTGGGGCTGTTCTTCGGCTTGCCGGGTCTGATCCTGGGGCCGTTTCTGGGTGCGGTGATCGGTCAATTCAGCACGCAGTCCACGCCGAAAGCGGCAATACAGGCGGGCGTAGGGGCGACGCTGGGGCTGCTGTTCGGCGCGCTCCTGAAAATTGCGCTGGCGTTTGCGATGGTGGGGGTGTTTGTGCTCGACCGCTTGCTGTAACGCGCCTGATCTCACTGCGCACCGCGCGATGCATCTCTCTCACCTCCGTCAACGCCTGCGCGATCTGGGCGCAGCACCTTGCCATGAAGGCCGCGTGTTGCGCGCCTGGGTGCAGTTGCGTTCGCTCGACACCAAGCGGCGGCGAGCCGAAGACTTTCTGCCGCTGGCGGTGCGCGACGCGCTACCCGGCTTCTTTGACGATCTGAACACGCTGGCGCGGGTGCATTCCGAACATCCCGGCGAGGATGGCTCGGTGCGCCTGCTGGTGGCGCTGGCCGATGGCCAGACGGTGGAGAGCGTGCTGCTGCCGCGCGATGGTGTATGTGTGTCTACGCAGGTGGGCTGTGCGGTGGGCTGCGTGTTTTGCATGACCGGTCGTGCCGGGCTGCTGCGTCAGCTTTCCAGCGCGGAGATCGTGGCGCAGGTGGTGCTGGCGCGCCGCCACCGACCGGTGAAAAAAGTGGTGTTCATGGGCATGGGCGAGCCTGCGCACAATCTGGACAACGTGCTGGAGGCGATCGAATTGCTGGGCACCGAAGGCGGCATCGGCCACAAGAATCTGGTGTTCTCGACGGTGGGCGACCGGCGCGTATTCGAGCGACTGCCGCAATCGAAAGTGAAGCCCGCGCTGGCGCTTTCGCTGCACACGACCGATGCGGATCTGCGACGTCGCCTGCTACCCAAGGCACCCGATATCACGCCAGCCGAGCTGGTGGAACTGGGCGAAACCTACGCTCGCCTCACGGGCTATCCCATTCAATATCAGTGGACGCTGCTCGAAGGCATCAACGACACCGAGGCCGAGCTGGAGGGGATCGCAAGCTTGTTGAGCGGAAAATACGCGGTGATGAACCTGATTCCTTACAACAGCGTGGAGGGTGTTGATGGCTTCGACTACCGTCGTCCGAGTTGGGAACGCGCCGCCGAGATGGCGCGCCGCCTGCACGTGCGCGGCATTCTCACCAAGCTGCGCCATTCGGCGGGGCAGGACGTGGAAGGCGGTTGCGGACAGTTGCGCGCGCGGGTGGTGGTAAGCCCGCACCAGCCGGTTTCAGTGATGCCGTAAGCCAAGCCTAGTACACACGAGTTGTCTATGATGGGCGCATGTTTAACCCCCAGGAGAACCCATGAAAACCCTGCTTCCCATTTTTCTGCTGGCCGCCGCATTACCTGCTCACGCCCAGACCGACATGCTTCCCGTCAAACAGATCGGCCTGGAACTGGCGCGCGACATTGCCATGGGTGCGGTCGAGGCTTGCCGTAAAGACGGTTACAACGTGTCGGCCGTGGTGCTGGATCGCGCGGGCGATATGCAGGCTGCCTTGCGCGATACGCTGGCCGCGCGACACACCCTGGAAATTGCCAGTCGCAAGGCGGGCATGGCCGTCATGTCGGGTATCGACACCGGCGAATTTCGTGCTGCACGCGGCGATATTCGCCCCGAACTCAATCACATGGCGGGCCTGATCGTGATGGACGGCGCGCTGCCGATCCGCGCTGCGGGCAGCCTGATCGGCGCGGTGGGTGTGTCGGGTGCGCCGGGGGGCGAGAAAGATGCCGCCTGTGCCGCTGCCGCGCTCAAAAAGGTGGAAGAACGGCTCGAATTCGCCCTGTAAACCGGCTGGGGCCGCCCCGGCTGATCGGGTGACAAGCCGCCCCTGCGACGGGTAAAATGCGGCGTTTGCGCATCATTTTATCTATCCTCCAGGGAGTCCCAGCATGTCCAAGAAACATCCCGTCATTGCAGTCACGGGTTCATCCGGTGCCGGCACCACCACCGTCAAGCGCGCGTTCGAACATATCTTTTTCCGCGAAAAAATCAACGCGGCAGTCATCGAAGGCGACAGCTTCCACAGCTTGTCCCGTGTCGATTTCAAGGAAGCCGTGAAGAAAGCCGAAGCCGAAGGTAACCAGTCCTTCAGCCATTTCGGTCCGCAATCGAACCACTTCGCCAAGCTGGCCGAGCTGTTCGAGACCTACGGCAAAACCGGTGGCGGCAAGAAGCGCTACTACATCCACAGCGACGAAGAAGCCGCCGAGCACAACAAGCGCCTCAACACCAGCCTCAACCCCGGCGAGTTCACCCCGTGGGAAGACGTGCCGTCCAGCTCTGACGTGCTGTTTTACGAAGGCCTGCATGGCCTGGTGAAAACCGATGACATCGACGTGTCGAAACACGTGGATCTAGGTATCGGCGTGGTGCCCATCGTCAACCTCGAATGGATCCAGAAAATCCATCGCGACGGCGCTGAGCGCGGCTATTCCGCCGACGTCATCGTCGACACTATCCTGCGCCGGATGCCGGATTATGTGAACTACATCACTCCGCAGTTCTCGCGCACCGACATCAACTTCCAGCGCGTGTCCACCGTGGATACGTCCAACCCCTTCATATCGCGCGACATTCCGACGCCGGACGAAAGCTTCATCGTCATCCGTTTCCGCGATCCCAAGGGCGTCGATTTCCCGTATCTGCTCAACATGATCCCGAATTCCTTCATGTCGCGCCGCAACACCATCGTGGTGCCGGGCGGCAAAATGGGCTTCGCCATGGAGCTGATCCTGGCTCCGATTATTCAGGACATGATTGCGAACAAGAAGTAAGTTAGCCATCGTTCCATCAGCCCGCCTGCGCTTCGCGCAGGGCGGGCTTTTTGTTGAGTGTTCGTATTACAGGTCGCCCCGATATCGTGTTGCCTGGCGGCAGCTAAACCCCGCCATCCACGCTAAAATGCGCCTTTACCGCCAAGCCGTCGAATCGTCGTGAAACCCACTTTCCAGGACATCATCCTTACCCTGCAACGCTATTGGGCCGAGCGCGGTTGTGCGCTGCTGCAACCCTACGATATGGAAGTCGGCGCGGGTACGTCACATACCGCTACTTTTTTGCGTTCGCTCGGCCCCGAGCCGTGGAAGGCGGCCTACGTTCAGCCCAGTCGCCGCCCCAAGGATGGTCGCTACGGCGACAATCCCAACCGCCTGCAGCATTACTATCAGTTTCAGGTGGTGCTGAAACCCGCGCCTGCCGATATTCTGGAGCTGTACCTCGGTTCGCTTGAAGCGCTGGGATTCGATCTGAAAAAGAACGACGTGCGCTTTGTCGAGGACGACTGGGAAAATCCTACGCTCGGTGCCTGGGGGCTGGGTTGGGAAGTATGGCTCAACGGCATGGAAGTCACGCAATTCACCTATTTTCAGCAGGTTGGCGGCATCGATTGCAAGCCGATTACCGGCGAAATCACCTATGGTCTGGAGCGCTTGGCGATGTACCTGCAGGGCGTCGAAAGCGTGTACGACCTGACCTGGACCGAAGGGCTCACTTACCGCGATGTCTACCACCAGAACGAGGTCGAACAATCGACCTACAACTTTGAGCACAGCGACGTTGATTTTCTTTTGACGGCATTTGGCGCGTACGAGAAAAAAGCGCAAGAGCTGATGGCGGTGCAGCTCGCGCTGCCGGCATATGAGCAGGTGCTGAAAGCCGCGCATACCTTCAACCTGCTCGATGCGCGCGGCGCGATCTCGGTGACTGAGCGCGCGGCCTACATCGGCCGCATCCGCAACCTCGCACGCGCCGTGGCGAAGAGCTACCTCGACAGTCGCGCGCGGCTGGGCTTTCCGATGGCGCCGCGTGAGTGGGCCGAAGAAGTGCAAGCCGCGCTTGCCAAAAAGGAGGCCGCGTAATGAGTGGCGATCTGATGAAAACGGCCAATCTGCTCGTGGAGCTTTTTGTCGAAGAGTTGCCGCCTAAGGCGTTGAAGAAGCTGGGCGAGGCGTTTGCTGCCGCGCTGACCGAAAGCCTGGTGACACAGGGGTTGGCCGACGCTGATGCTGCCGTGACACATTTCGCTACGCCACGCCGTCTCGGTGTGCATATTGCGACCGTGCTGGCGCGCGCCGCCGATAAGCCGGTTTCGAGCAAACTCATGCCGGTGAGCGTGGGGCTGGATGCCGACGGTAAAGCCACCCCTGCGCTGCTGAAGCGCCTGGCCGCGCTGGGGGCGGATGCGTCTGCTGTGGCTACGCTGCGGCGCGAAGGCGAGGGCAAGAATGAGACCCTGTTCCACGACAGCATAGCCCCCGGCACCCCGCTGGCCGACGGCCTGCAACGCGCGCTTGAAACTGCGATGGCAAAGCTGCCGATTCCGAAAGTGATGACGTATCAACTGGCCGATGGCTGGAGCACGGTCAATTTCGTGCGGCCAGTGCATGGCCTGGTTGCGCTGCATGGTGCCGACATCGTGCCGATCTCCGTGCTCGGCTTGCAGGCAGGGCGCGAGACGCAGGGACATCGTTTTGAGGCGAAGCAGGCGACGATTAGCCTGCGCGATGCCGACAGCTACGCGGCACAGTTGCGCGACGAAGGCGCGGTGATCGCGAGCTTCGATGAGCGACGCGCCGAGATCGTGCAGCAATTGCAAGCCGCCGCCGCGCCACTGGGACTCACACCCGTGGACGACGATGCGCTGCTGGACGAAGTCACCGCGCTGGTGGAAAAGCCGAACGTGTTGCTTGGGAAATTCGAAGAAGCCTTTCTCGACGTGCCGCAGGAATGCCTGATCCTCACGATGAAGGCGAACCAGAAATACTTTCCGCTACTGGACGCGGCGGGCAAGCTGACCAACCAGTTTCTCATCGTCTCCAACATCGCGCCTGCCGATGCGTCCGCCGTGATCCAGGGCAATGAACGCGTGGTGCGCCCGCGTCTGGCCGATGCCAAGTTTTTCTTTGACCAGGATCGCAAGAAGACGCTGGAATCACGTGTACCAAGTTTGGCGAAAGTGGTTTACCACAACAAACTCGGTACCCAGGGCGAGCGTGCCGAGAAAGTCGATCTCATCGCTATCCAAATTGCTGCGACATTGGGTGGCAAGGAACTTGAAGCCGCAGTCAGTAAGGCAGCGCGACTGGCGAAGGCGGACCTGTTGACCGATATGGTCGGGGAGTTCCCCGAGTTGCAGGGCATCATGGGGCGTTATTACGCGCTGCACGAAGGCCTGTCGCAGAAGGTCGCCGATGCCATTGAGGATCACTACAAACCGCGCTTTGCGGGCGATGAGTTGCCGCGTAACGATGCGGGCTTGTGCGTTGCGCTGGCGGACAAACTGGAAACCCTGGTAGGCCTGTTTGGCATCGGCGAGAAGCCGAGCGGCGACAAGGATCCGTTCGCGTTGCGCCGCCACGCCCTCGGCGTCGTTCGCATCCTGATTGAGCGCGACCTGCCGCTGCATCTGGATGCGCTGCTGTTCGCCGCCGCTGGCGTTCGAGGCTTCTCCGAAGAGGTTGCCGGACAGGTGGCTACTTTCATGTTCGAGCGGCTGTCTGGGCTGCTGCGCGAGCAAGGCTATTCAGCGCAGGAAATCGATGCGGTTGTTAGCCAGCGACCGCAGCGGCTGGGCGATATTCCCAAGCGACTCGCAGCGGTACGTGCTTTTATAGAATTGCCAGAAGCACCGGCACTCGCTGCGGCTAATAAGCGTGTCGGAAATATCCTGAAAAAGGTGGAAGGGGAAATGCCTATTGCCATCCATGAGGGACTTCTCAAGGAGGCGGCAGAACAGGACTTGCTCAAGGCTATGGAGCGAATTAAACCCGTGGCCGATGCGGCTTATGAATCAGACGATTACACGGCTTCGCTGCAGGCGCTGGCTGCGTTGAAAGCCCCCGTCGACGCTTTTTTCGATAACGTGATGGTCAATACAGACGTTCCTGAGCTCAAGACCAACCGTCTGGCACTTCTGAACCAGTTGCACCTGATGATGAACCGGGTGGCGGACTTGTCGCGTCTGGCGGCGTAAACTTCAGCGCATGAAGCTCATCATCCTCGACCGTGACGGCGTCATCAACTTCGACTCCGACCAGTTCATCAAGTCGCCGGACGAATGGAAGCCCATTCCCGGCAGTCTGGGAGCGATTGCGCGGCTGACGCGCGAGGGCTGGCGTGTGGTGGTGGCGACGAATCAATCCGGCCTCGCGCGCGGGCTGTTCGAGATGGCGACGCTGAACGCGATTCACGCCAAGATGCATAAGGCAGTGGCGCAGGCGGGGGGGCGCATCGAGGCGGTGTTTTTCTGTCCGCATTCGGCGGACATGGCGTGTGCGTGTCGCAAGCCCGGCCCCGGGATGTTGAGCGAAATTGCTGCGCGTTATGGTCGCGATCTCATGGGGGTGCCGCTGGTGGGGGATTCGCTGCGCGATCTGCAAGCGGCGGCGGCGGCGGGCGCTACGCCGATTCTGGTGAAAACGGGTAAAGGCCATAAAACACTGGCGGCGGGTGGGCTGCCTGCCAATACGCCGGTGTACGAGCAACTGGCCGACGTGGTAGATGCTTTGCTCGCCAGCGCATGAATCTGATTCGCTCGCTTGTGTTTGCACTGCTGCAAACGGCGCTGACGATCGTGTTTGCCGTTGTGGCGTTGTTCACCTGGCCGTTTTCGGCGCACACCCGTTATCGCATCATCACCCGCTACAACCATGGGTTGATTAGCCTGGCGCGTGCGGTGCTCGGGATCAAGTTTGTGGTGGAAGGCCGCGAACATTTGCCCGTGCAGCCCGCGATTATTCTCGCCAAGCATCAGTCGGCCTGGGAAACCGTGGCGTTTCTCTGCGTGTTTCCGCCCGTGTCGCCGGTGATCAAGCAAGAACTATTGAACGTGCCGTTTTTTGGCTGGGGCTTCCGGCTGCTTAATCCGATTGCCATCGACCGCAGCGCCGGGCGCGAGGCTTTGAAGCAGATTGTGGCGCAAGGCAAGCAAAAGCTCGCACAGGGATTCTGGGTGCTGGTGTTTCCCGAAGGCACGCGGGTGTCACCCGGCGAAAAGGGTCGCTACGGGATCGGCGGTGGCTGGCTGGCTGCAGAGACTGGCGCGCCGATCGTCCCGGTGGCGCATAACGCGGGCGAGCTGTGGCCGAAAAACGCCTTTATCAAGCGTCCCGGTACGGTCACCGTGCGCATCGGGCCGGTAATCGACAGCAAAGACAAATCCGCTGCTGAATTGACGCGTGCGGTCGAAGCCTGGATCGAAACTGAAATGGCGAGGCTGCCCTCTGCTACCACACACCAATAGCGGCATGCTGCAACTCGGTGCGGCGGCCGTGCCGTATGCGCTCAAACGCTCGCGCCGTCGCCGCACGCTCGGGCTGACCGTGACGCCACAAGAAATTCGCATCCACGCGCCGAGCTGGACGCCGCGCGGTGAGATCGAACGTTACGTCGCGCAGCAGCACGGCTGGTTGGTACGTGCCTGGTCGCGTATGCAGGTGCGCGACGCGTTACCCGACGCGGCATCCGCCAGCCGTGTGCAGTACCTCGGGCGTTCGCTCGCGCTGGTGGTTCAAGCGTCGTTGTTCACTGAGGTTTGGCGCAAGGGCGACACGCTGCACATTGATGCACCACTGGATGCCGACATTTCGCAGCTTGTGCGCGCCTGGCTGCACGCGCGAGCTGCCCGCCTGCTGGTCTGGCGGCTCGCCCGGCTGGCGCGTGCGCTGGGTCGCGCCCCGAGCCGCTTTGCCCTGTCGAACGCGCAAACGCAGTGGGGCAGCTGCACACGCAGTGGTCATGTGCGGCTGAACTGGCGGCTCGTGCAAGCGCCGCTGGCGATCATCGACTACGTTGCCGCGCACGAACTCGCCCATCTGATTCACCTCGATCATTCGCCGCGTTTCTGGGCGCAAGTCGCTGTCTTGTGCCCCGACGCGCTGGCAAGGCGCGCTGAGCTGCGTCGAATGAGCAGCGCCTTGTTCAGGGTTTAGGCGATCTGCTGCTTGAGCTGCGCAGTTTGAAAGAGGCACTGCACAGGTGGGGTACAGGCGAGTCAGTTGTATCCGGCTTGCGGTGCGCTATCGTATTCCTATCCATTTGGAGACGTTTTCAGGAAACCTGCCATGCGAATACTGCATACCATGCTGCGTGTCGGCGATCTCGACCGCTCGATTGATTTCTACACCAGTGTGCTTGGCATGACGCTGCTACGCCGCAAGGATTATCCCGGCGGGAAATTCACGCTGGCGTTTGTCGGCTACGACACGGAAGACAAGGCGGCGGTGCTCGAACTCACTTACAACTGGGGCATGACCGAGTACGAGCGTGGCACCGGTTATGGTCATATCGCTATTGAGGTGAACGACGCGTATGCCGCGTGCGACGCCGCAGCGGCCAAGGGGGGCAAAGTGCTGCGTTCGGCCGGGCCGATGTCGCACGGCACGACGGTGATTGCGTTTATCGAGGATCCGGACGGCTATCCGATCGAGTTTATCCAGAAGGGCACGGCAGGGTGGACGCAGGCACTTGCGAAATGAGCGCTCTTGTCCATTAAGCCAGGAAGCCTGGTCAATCAAGACCGGTTTCGTAACGGCTTATTGCGCTGATCCGCAGCTACGCTGTTTCAAAAAAGCGGCGAATTCAGTGGCCACTTCCGGATGTTTGAGTGCGTATTCCACAGTCGCCTGCAGATAGCCGAGCTTGCTGCCACAGTCGTAGCGAATGCCATCATAGGCGTAGGCCAGCACTTGCTGTTCCTTTAACAGTGCGGCAATCGCGTCAGTGAGTTGCAGTTCGCCGCCTGCACCGGGTTTGAGATGCTGGATGTGGTGGAAGATACGCGGCGTGAGGATGTAGCGCCCCACCACACCGAGGGTGGACGGCGCGACGTCGGGTTGGGGTTTCTCGACAATGGCGTTGATCCGCGAGACGCGATCAGCCATCGGGCTGGAATCGACGATGCCATAAGATGCGGTTTCTTCGCGGGCGACTTGCTGCACACCCAGTACCGAGCATTGGTAGTACTGATACTGATCGACCATCTGCTTCATCACGCTAGGTGTGCCGTCGAGCAGGTCGTCGGCGAGGATGACGGCGAAGGGCTCGTTACCTACCACCGGCTGTGCGCAGAGCACGGCGTGACCCAGCCCCAGCGCTTCGGCCTGGCGGATGTAGATGAAATTCACGCCGGCGGGTCGAATCGACTGCACCAGATCAAGTACGTTTTGTTTGCCGCGCGCGGCCAGTTCGGTTTCCAGTTCGTACGCTTTGTCGAAATGATCTTCGACGGTGCGCTTGGTGCGGCTGCTGATGAAGATGATGTCGGTGATCCCCGCATCCATGGCCTCTTCCACCGCATACTGAATCAAGGGCTTATCGACGATGGGTAGCATCTCTTTGGGGCTGGCCTTGGTGGCGGGCAAGAAACGCGTGCCGAGACCGGCGACGGGGAATACGGCTTTTTTGACTTTTTGCATGGTTCTTTCCTGATAGTCCTGTAGTTCAAAAATTGAGCGTCTGTTGCACGCCATCGTGATTGGGTAACAGCAAAGCCAGCAGACCAGCTTCGTCCAGCACCGGTACGCCGAGTTCATTCGCTTTGACCAGCTTGCTGCCCGCGTCTTCACCTGCCACGACGTAATCAGTTTTTTTCGACACCGAGTTCGCCACCTTGCCGCCCGCCGCCTCGATTTTTTCTTTCGCAGTGTCGCGCGAGAGGGTCGGTAGCGCGCCGGTCAGCACCAGTGTCTTGCCCGTCAGTGTGCCAGCCGATTGTTGCATTCCGGTGGATTCCGGCCAGCGGACACCCGCGTCGCGCAATAACCGAACCACTTCCCGGTTATGCGGCTCACCGAAAAACTGTACGATGGATTGCGCGACCACTGGCCCCACGTCACGAACAGCCAGCAGCGCCGTTTCAGTCGCCGCCATCAGTGTGTCGAGCGAACCGAAATGACGCGCCAGATCCTTGGCGGTGGTCTCCCCAACATTACGGATACCGAGCGCAAAAATAAAGCGTTGCAGTGTCGCGGTCTTGCTGGCGTCGATGGCCGCAATCAGATTGGCAGCCGATTTGTCGGCCATACGGTCGAGTCCGGCGAGGGCTTGCTGGCTAAGGCCATACAACTCGGCGGGCGTATGCACCAGGCCGCGATCCACTAGCTGATCGATCAATTTGTCGCCGAGCCCTTCGATGTCCATCGCGCGGCGACCCGCAAAATGCAGCAGCGCCTGTTTGCGTTGTGCCGGGCAATACAGGCCGCCGGTACAGCGGGCTGCGGCTTCGCCTTCCAGCCGCACCACATGCGAGCCGCATTCCGGGCAGACCGGGTAGCTTTGCAGGATGTTGAAACGTGGCGGTGCAGGCTGGGGACGCTGGTCGAGCACGCTCGCCACCACTTCCGGAATCACGTCGCCCGCGCGACGCACAATGACAGTGTCACCGACCCGCACGTCCTTACGGTCGATTTCGTCCTGGTTATGCAGCGTGGCGTTGGTGACGGTGACACCGCCCACGAACACCGGCTTCAACCGCGCGACCGGCGTGAGTGCGCCAGTGCGGCCGACCTGCACTTCAATGGCCTCGACGGTGGTGAGTTGCTCCTGCGCGGGATATTTATGCGCCACCGCCCAGCGGGGTTCGCGTGTGAGAAAGCCCAGTTCCCGCTGCTGGTCGAGCCGGTTGACCTTATAGACCACGCCGTCAATATCGAAGCCGAGTTGGTCGCGCCGCGCGGCGATGCTGTCGTGAAATGCGATGAGTGCATCCGCCCCTTGACAAATACAGCGCTCGACGCATACAGGCAGACCAAACGCGGCCAGTGCATCGAGCGTGGTGCTGTGGGTGCGCGGCGCATCCTGCCAGCCCTGTACCTCGCCCAGGCCATAGGCAAAAAATGACAGCGGGCGCTGTGCCGCCAGCTTGGGGTCGAGCTGGCGAATGCTGCCTGCTGCGCCGTTACGCGGATTCACCAGCGCAGGTTTGCCTGCTTCGCGTTGTTGGGTGTTGTAGCGCTCAAAATCGTCGCGCCGCATGTAAACCTCGCCACGCACTTCGAGCACCTCGGGCGCGCGATGCGCGAGACGCAGGGGAATCGTGCGCACGGTGCGCAGATTTTGCGTCACGTCTTCGCCAGTTTCGCCATCGCCGCGCGTCGCGGCCTGCACCAGCACGCCGTGTTCGTAGCGCAGATTGATGGCCAGACCATCGAATTTCAATTCGGCTGCGTATTCAATGGGCGGGTCGGATTCGGCGAGTCCCAGTTCTTTGCGTACCCGCGTATCGAACGCCCGTGCTCCGCTGGCCTCGGTGTCGGTTTCCGTACGAATCGACAGCATCGGCACCGCGTGGCGCACGGCTGCGAATCCATCGAGCGGCTTGCCGCCCACCCGTCGGGTCGGCGAGTCGGGCGTGATGAGTTCGGGATGTTCGGCTTCGAGGGTTTGTAGTTCGCGGAACAGCCGGTCGTATTCCGCATCGGGAATTGTCGGTGCGTCGAGTACGTAGTAGGCGGTGTTATGACGCTCGATTTCCTGGCGCAGCGCGGTAACACGCGCCTGCACCTCGGGAGTTGCCTCCATCAGGAAAACAGGCGCAGTGCCCGCCTTGACCCGGAGGGCACGCCACGCGACTCCATGCGTTCGTAGAGTTGTGTCAGCTGGCTGCGGATTTTTTCGATGCCCGCATCGGTGAGCGGGCGCAGGTTGTCGTCCACCAGCAGGCCCCCCACCTCGTTGGCGAGCTTGCGGCCAAACGCTACCATGGTATCGAACACCTTGAGGCCGTCCGGCACGCGCGGTACGTCGAATTGCAGGGTGACGCCAAGCGATTCGTGTCCCGGTGCGACATTGGCTGTAAAGGGTTCTGCATCGTGGTTGCAGAGGGCGTAGAGCAGTTCGCCGCGACTGTCGAGCAGCTGGAAAACGCCATCGCGACCGAGCACCATGCCACTCTGTTCGGCTTCGCGCACAATACGCGACAGCTCCACTGTGCCGTCGCCGCGCGCCACGACATTCAGCCCAATCAGTACATCGACATCGACACAGAAACGGTCAATGGACTGCGCCCGTTCCATGGCGTCGCCCGTATCGTCGCAGGCCATCTTGAGATGGTGGGTTTGTGCAATGTGCTGGAGCAGGGCGCACAGCTGACTGAGCATGTCTTCCTGGATCGCGCCGTTACGGTCGGCGAGTTGCGCAGTCACCATGACTTGCTGGTAATGCACATCGCGCCAGGGCTGTACTTCTTCCCACTGGGTGGCGGCAACCGGCAGTCCCAGCCAGCGCACATTTTTACCCATCTGGCGCGATTGGTTGAAGGCATCGGCAAACACATTGGCCAGCACGTTCTCCGCACCGAGGCGGATCCGGTATTCAATCAGTTCATCGTAGGGCGCAGCCGCGACCGGTGCCGTGATCGAGGCTGCCGGGCGAGGTTCGTTCCGGAGTGGTGTGGGGGCGGGCACAGCAGGGGATGGGCTCACAGGCGCAGACGGATGCGGCAAGTGCGATTCCAGATTGGCATCGGCCTCATCGGGGACGATGGGCTGTTCGCCAAACGTCGGCTCGTGTAGCTCAGGCTCAATGCGCGCAGCAGGTTCGTGGCGAGCTACGGCGGGTTGCATCAACACATCGTTGACCGGCGCGTCGAACGCGGCGCTTGCCTGTTTGCGGAAGCGCCGTTCTTGCCACCAGTTGAACGCCAGCACGCCACCGACGACGACGATACCGATCAAGACCAATGCGATTTGCAAGTCACTCATTCATCATTTCCCGTTGGATGCGCCCGGTATGACCCGGACAAACCATTCGTCCGGCGCAATCATGCCCAACTCGCTGCGCGCGCGCTCTTCAACCGCATCTCGCCCCTGCTTGAGATCGCTGACTTCAGCCAGCAAGGCCGCATTGCGCTGTTGCAGGCGTTGATTCATCTCCACTTGGGTGTCGATTTTGCCTGCTGCGCTGTGTACCTTCAACCAGCCACCCTCGCCGAACCAGAGCGGATACTGCAAACACAACAGCGGTACGCCCAGCACCCAGCTTAAACCCTGGGCGCGCAGGCGCGCGAAACGACCGGTTGAGCCGGGTTTAGCTGCGCTGGCGGAACGCATCGCGTCCGGGGTAGCTTGCTGTGTCGCCGAGCTCTTCTTCGATGCGCAGCAGCTGGTTGTATTTTGCCATGCGGTCGGAACGCGACAGCGAACCGGTCTTGATCTGACGCGCGTTGGTGGCCACAGACAGATCGGCAATCGTGGTGTCTTCAGTTTCGCCCGAGCGGTGTGAAATCACCGAGGTGTAGCCCGCCTGCTTGGCCATTTCGATGGCCTGGAAGGTTTCCGACAGCGTGCCGATCTGGTTGACCTTGATGAGAATGGAATTGGCGATGTTTTTCTCGATACCTTCCTTGAGAATTTTCGCGTTGGTGACGAAGAGGTCGTCACCCACCAGCTGTACGCGTGTGCCGAGTTTGTCCGTCAGCGTTTTCCAGCCGTCCCAGTCGCCTTCGGCCATGCCGTCTTCAATGCTGATGACGGGGTATTTATCGCACCAGGCAGCGAGGTAGTCGGTCAGCTGCGCCGAGGTCAGTTTGAGGTTTTCGGAATCGAGGTGGTAGAGGCCATCCTTGTAAAACTCGCTGGCCGCACAATCGACGCCGATGGCCACATCGATGCCGGGTTGCAGGCCGGCTTTTTCAATCGCCTGCACGATCAGTTTCAGCGCCGCTTCGTGCGATTCGAGGTTGGGTGCGAAGCCGCCTTCGTCTCCGACCGTGGTCGCCATGCCTGCATCATCCAGCAGTTTTTTCAGCGCGTGGAAGACTTCGGCACCGTAGCGCAGCGCCTCACGGAAACTTGGCGCGCCAACCGGAATCACCATGAATTCCTGCATGTCGATGTTGTTGTTGGCGTGTGCGCCGCCGTTGATGATATTCATCATCGGCACCGGCAGCGCCATCGGCGCTGCGCCACCCAGATAGCGATACAGCGGAAGACCTGCTTGTTCGGCGGCGGCGCGCGCGCACGCCATTGACACGGCGAGCAGTGCATTGGCACCGAGACGCGATTTGTTTTCAGTGCCATCGAGTTCGATCATGGTCTTGTCGATGAAGGCCTGATCTTCGACATCCAGCCCGATAATCGCTTCGCAGATTTCGGTGTTGACGTGCTCAACAGCGTTCAACACTCCTTTGCCGAGGTAGCGCGACTTGTCGCCATCGCGCAGTTCGATTGCTTCGCGACTGCCGGTCGATGCACCAGACGGCACGGCGGCACGCCCCAGTACACCGGATTCGAGTAACACGTCCGCTTCAACGGTGGGATTGCCACGAGAGTCGAGAATTTCCCTGGCGATGACGTCAATAATTGCACTCAATTGCTTTTCCTCTATTCCAAAATCTTGATCTGCAGAGGCGCAGGGAACGCAGAGAAGTTTATCTCTGCGCCCTCTGCGTCTCGGCGGTTAGCTCTTCATCAATTTATGTTCAATAAATCCGCGCTGTTTGACCAGCACGTCGATTTCTTTCAGTGTTTCAAGTAACTCTTTCATCATGCCGAGCGGCCAGGCATTCGGACCGTCCGACAGCGCGCAGGCGGGGTTCGGGTGGGTTTCGGCAAACACACCTGCCACGCCGACCGCCACTGCGGCGCGCGCCAGCACCGGCACGAATTCGCGCTGTCCGCCGCTGGTGGTGCCTTGTCCGCCTGGCTGCTGCACCGAGTGGGTCGCGTCGAACACCACCGGGCACTGCGTGCCGCGCATGATCGCCAAGCCACGCATATCGGACACCAGCGTGTTGTAGCCGAAGCTCACGCCACGCTCGCACACCATGATTTGCTCATTGCCGACCGCGCGTGCCTTGTCCACCACGTTTTGCATGTCCCACGGCGCGAGGAACTGGCCTTTTTTGATGTTGACCGGACGCCCGGTACGCGCCACGTTCTGGATGAAGTTGGTCTGACGGCACAAAAACGCGGGCGTTTGCAGCACATCGACCACCGCCGCCACTTCGTTCAAGGGTGTGTCTTCGTGCACGTCGGTCAGCACTGGCACGCCGATTTTGGCTTTCACTTCAGACAGGATGCGTAGTCCTTCTTCCAGTCCCAGCCCGCGAAATGATTGGGTGGACGAGCGGTTGGCCTTGTCGAACGAGGATTTGTAGATGAACGGTATGCCCAGCGTCGCGCACATTTCCTTCAGCGTGCCAGCAGTATCCATCGCCAGCTGCTCGGATTCAATGACGCACGGCCCGGCGATCAAAAACAGCGGCTGGTCAATGCCCGCCTCAAAATGACAGAGTTTCATGCTGCGTGCTCCTTGCGATAGGCCAGCGCCGCGTTCACAAATGCGCTGAACAGCGGGTGGCCGTTGCGCGGATTGCTGGTGAATTCGGGGTGAAACTGGCAGCCGACAAACCACGGATGCATCGCGCGCGGCAATTCGACCATTTCACACAGATCGGTGCCCGGCGCGCGCCCGGCCACCACCAGTCCTTTGGCTTCGAGTTCGGCCAGCAGGGTGTTGTTGACTTCATAGCGATGACGATGGCGTTCGGTAATGCTGTCCGCGCCATACACCTCGCGTGCCAGACTGCCCGTTTTCAAGCTGCATGGCTGACCACCCAGGCGCATGGTTCCGCCTAAATCCGACTGCTCGCTGCGCTTTTCAATCTGGCCGGTGCGATCCAGCCATTCGGTGATGAGGCCGACCACCGGATGCGTGGTGGCGGGCTCGAATTCAGTGGAATGCGCGTCAGCCATGCCTGCCACGTCGCGTGCAAACTCCACCACGGCCATTTGCATCCCCAGGCAAATGCCCAGATACGGCACACGGTTTTCACGCGCGTAGCGAATCGCCGCGATCTTGCCTTCTACCCCGCGCTTGCCGAAACCGCCAGGCACCAGAATGGCGTCCATATCCTTGAGGCCATCGATGCCGGATTTCTCGATCTGCTCTGAATCGATGTAGTGAATCTTGACCTTGCTGAGAGTGTGCATCCCCGCATGAATCATCGCTTCGGATAGCGATTTGTACGACTCGGTGAGATCGACGTATTTTCCGACGAAAGCGATATTGACCGTGTGCTTGGGATGCTCCAGCGCATGCACCAGATTTTTCCACACGGTGAGGTCGGCGGCGCGCGCCAGGATTTTCAGCTTGTGACAGACGATTTCATCAGTCATCTGGTCGTGCAGCATCGCCGGAATCTTGTAGATCGAATCGGCATCCAGCATCTGGATCACCGCCTCCGGGCGCACATTGGTAAACAGCGCGATCTTGCGTCGCTCATCGATCGGGATTTCACGGTCGGCACGGCACAACAGAATGTCGGGCTGGATACCGATCTCGCGCAATTCTTTCACGCTGTGCTGGGTCGGCTTGGTTTTCAGCTCGCCCGCAGTGGGAATATAGGGCAGCAGCGTCAGGTGAATAAAACAGGTGTTTTCCGGCCCATCTTCAAAGCCCATCTGGCGGATTGCTTCGAGAAAGGGTAGCGATTCGATGTCGCCCACCGTGCCGCCGATTTCCACCATCGCCACATCCGCGCCTGCCGCGCCCGCGCGGATCGATGCCTTGATTTCGTCGGTAATGTGCGGGATCACCTGCACAGTGCCACCAAGGTAGTCGCCACGGCGTTCCTTGTCGATCACCGATTTGTAAATCTGGCCGGTAGTGAAATTGTTGCGCTTGCTCATGCGCGCGCTGGAGAAGCGCTCGTAATGCCCCAGATCGAGGTCGGTTTCCGCGCCGTCGTCGGTCACGAATACCTCGCCGTGCTGAAACGGGCTCATCGTGCCGGGATCGACGTTGATGTAGGGATCGAGCTTTAAGAGGGTGACACGGAGGCCGCGCGATTCGAGCAGCGCAGCAATAGAAGCGGAGGCGATCCCTTTCCCGAGGGAAGAAACCACTCCGCCGGTAACAAACACATACTTCGTCATGTTATGAGCGGGGGCGGGTGATGACGGATTTTACTCCAATGCGGGAGGCGGCTCAATGAAGACCTGCACATCAGGCAAGCCCCGGTCTTTCACGCTCACATTCGTGAGTGCGCGGCTTGACCCCAGGACGTTGATTTCTTGAGAGCGTGAATCGTGTTTAGTGGCCTGAATCAACCAGCGTCAGCGTTTGCTCTGGAACAGTCGGTGAAACGTACCCTGGTTTTTTGGGGATAATGGCGACTTTGCCTGCCCGCTATGGAACTCGCCAAATCCTTCGAACCTGCCGATATTGAAAAACGCTGGTACGCCCAGTGGGAAGGTGCGGGCTATTTCAAGGCGGGAACGCAAGCTGACGCGCCCGCTTACTGCATCATGCTGCCGCCGCCGAACGTCACTGGCACTTTGCATATGGGCCATGCGTTTCAGCATACGCTGATGGACGCGCTCACCCGCTATCACCGCATGAAGGGCGACAACACGCTGTGGCAGCCGGGCACGGACCACGCGGGGATCGCCACGCAAATTGTGGTGGAGCGCCAGCTCGATGCGCAGAAAGTTTCCCGTCATGATCTGGGGCGCGAAAAATTCCTCGATAAGGTGTGGGAGTGGAAAGACCACTCCGGCTCCACCATCACCCGCCAGATGCGCCGTCTCGGCACCAGCCCGGACTGGAGTCGCGAGCGTTTCACGATGGATGCCGGGCTGTCGAAGGCAGTCACCGAGGTGTTCGTGCGACTGTATCGCGAGGGGCTGATTTATCGCGGCAAGCGGCTGGTGAACTGGGATCCGGTATTGGGTACGGCGGTATCCGATCTTGAAGTGGTCAGCACCGAGGAAGATGGCTTCATATGGGAAATCAGCTATCCGTTGGAGGATGGCAGCGGCTTTCTCACGGTCGCCACCACCCGCCCGGAAACCCTGCTCGGAGACACCGCCGTCGCCGTGAATCCGGCTGACGAACGCTACGCGCATCTGGTCGGCAAAACCGTGCGCCTGCCGATTGCTGAGCGCAGCATCCCCGTCATCGCCGACGATTATGTGGATCGCGAATTCGGCACCGGTGTTGTCAAAATCACCCCGGCGCACGATTTCAACGACTACGCGGTTGGCCAGCGCCACAAGCTGGTGCCGATCAACGTCTTTACGCTCGACGCGAAGATGAACGAGCTCTGCCCGACCGAATATCAGGGGCTGGATCGTTACGATGCGCGGCAGAAGCTGCTCGATGAATTGCAGGCGCAAGGGTTGCTGGTCTCGGCCAAGCCGCACAAGCTGATGATTCCGCGCGGCGATCGCACGCAGGCTGTGATCGAGCCGATGCTTACCGATCAGTGGTTCATGAGTATGGAGGGATTGGCGAAGCAGGGGCTGGCTGCGGTCGATTCGGGCGAGCTGAAATTTGTGCCGGAAAACTGGACGACGACTTACCGCCAGTGGCTGGAAAATATCCAGGACTGGTGCGTTTCGCGGCAACTGTGGTGGGGGCATCGCATTCCGGCGTGGTACGACGAAGACGGCAACTTCTATGTTGCATCGAACGAGGCCGACGCGGTCAAGCAGGCGGGCGGCAAGCCGCTGATTCAAGACAATGACGTGCTCGATACCTGGTTCTCATCGGCGTTGTGGCCGTTCTCGACGCTGGGCTGGCCCGAGCAGACGCCGGAACTCGAACGCTACCTGCCGACCTCGGTGCTGGTGACCGGCTTCGACATCATCTTCTTCTGGGTGGCGCGCATGGTGATGATGTCGCTGCATCTCACTGGGAAAATTCCGTTCCGCGAGGTGTATGTCACCGGTCTGGTACGCGATTCCGAAGGTCAGAAAATGAGCAAGTCGAAAGGCAACGTGCTCGACCCGATCGACCTCATTGACGGCATCGGTATCGATGACCTGGTCGCCAAGCGCACCACTGGCTTGATGGATCCCCGAAAAGCGCCGGGAATCGAAAAACGCACCCGCAAGGAATTTTCCGAAGGCATTGCTGCATTCGGTACCGATGCGCTGCGCTTCACCTTTGCCAGCCTCGCCACCCACGGACGTGACATCAAGTTTGATCTTCAACGCGCTGAGGGTTACCGCAATTTTTGTAACAAATTGTGGAACGCCACCCGTTTTGCGCTGATGAATCTGGAAGGTCATGACTGTGGGCAAGACGCCAGCCAACCGATGGATTATTCAGACGCTGATCGCTGGATCACCGCGCGTCTGCAACAAGCTGTGAACGAAGTCCACGACGCTTTTGCTGCTTATCGCTTCGACCAGGCCGCACGCGCCGTATATGAATTCGTCTGGGACGAATACTGCGACTGGTATCTCGAACTCGCCAAGGTGCAGTTGAACAACGGCGCGCCAGAACAGCAGCGCGCCACCCGCCGCACGCTGGCTACAGTGCTCGAAACCACGCTGCGCCTCGCCCATCCCATTATTCCCTTCATCACCGAAGAGCTGTGGCAGAAGGTCGCGCCGCTCGCCGGGGTGGCGAATGACAGCATCATGCTCGCCGTATACCCACAAATCGATTCAACGCAGGCTCATACCGATAGCGTCGCGCGCATTCAATTGCTGAAAGAATTGGTCAACGCCTGCCGCACGCTGCGCGGCGAGATGAGCCTGTCGCCCGCGCTGCGTGTGCCGCTGGTGATTGAAGGTGATGCCGCCGTGGTCAATGCGCTCGCACCCTACATCAGTGCGCTCGGCAAGCTCAGCGAAGTCAGCGCCGTTGCCGCATTGCCGGACACCGACGCGCCGGTCGCGCTGGTGGGCAACATGCGGATGATGCTGGTGGTGGAAATCAACAAAGACGAAGAGCGCGCGCGTCTCGCCAAGGAAATCGACCGTATTCAGGGCGAAATCACCAAAGCCGAGGCTAAACTCGGTAACGCCAGTTTTGTTGATAAAGCCCCCGCTGCCGTAGTGCAGCAGATGCAGGCGCGGCTGGCCGACTTTAGCGTCATGCTGGAAAAACTCTCCGCACAGTACGCACGTTTGAAGTAACGCGCAGCAGGGGTTTTCCGCACCCGAAATGCCCTGCACGCACCAGTAGAGTGCGGGACGCGCCCTATTGGTTATCCCTGATACGGCTGTCTGAGTCCGGACAGGCAAGCCGGCCTTTTCCCCCAACACTCAATTTACCCGGCTTTCTTGCCGTTATTCCCCTGATTACACAGAGACTTACCGGCTAATACTTCCTGGCATCACATCACGGTCATATGCGTTGTTTAGTTTGTTCGCGTGTGGACGTGATTGAGTTGGCACAGAGGTTGCGTTGAACCGGCTGATGCCTCGTGTGACCCAAACCAGGAGGATGAGCATGGCAGCAGTTCAGGCAGTTCATAGTTCGGCAGGCAACGAACCTTTACATCGCCCAGTATGTAGTGCGCTCAGGGCGCATCAGACAGAGCTGGCGCAGCTGCACATGCGCGATCTGTTTGCGACCGATCCAGGCCGCTTTGGACGGTTTTCGCTGCAAGTGGGCGAGCTGCTGCTGGACTACTCCAAAAACCGCATTACTGACGAGACGCTGCGACTACTGGTGCAGCTCGCTGAGGAAGCCGAAGTGGAAGGCTGGCGCGAGCGCATGTTCAGCGGCGAAAAAATCAATCACACCGAAAACCGCGCGGTGCTGCACGTGGCGCTGCGCAATCGCAGCAACACCCCGGTGATCGTCGATGGCGAAGACGTGATGCCGAAGGTGAATGCAGTGATCGCACAGATGGGGGAATTTGCCGAGCAAGTGCGCAGCGGCACGTGGTGCGGCTACAGTGGCAAAGCGATTACCGATGTGGTGAATATCGGTATCGGCGGTTCCGACCTCGGGCCGCAGATGGTAGTACAGGCATTGAAGCCGTATCGGCATTCACGCCTCAAACTGCATTTCATTTCCAACGTGGACGGCGCACATGCGCAGGAAACGCTGGAGTCGCTGAATCCTGAAACGACACTGTTTATCGTGTCGTCCAAAACCTTCACGACGCAGGAAACCATGACCAACGCGCATTGCGCGCGTGACTGGTTTCTCGCGCAGGCGCGGTCGGTTGAGCAGGTGGCCAAACACTTTGTGGCGGTTTCCACCAACCGGGCGGCAGTGGTGGAATTTGGTATCGACCCGGCCAATATGTTCGAGTTTTGGGACTGGGTCGGTGGACGCTATTCGTTGTGGTCGGCCATCGGACTGTCGATTGTGCTGGCGGTGGGCAGTGCGCGTTTTATCGAGCTGCTCGAAGGCGCGCATGCGATGGACGAGCACTTTCGCCATGCGCCGCTGGCGCAAAACATGCCAGTGATCCTCGCGTTGCTGGGAGTCTGGTACAACAATTTCTTCGGTGCCGAGTCGCACGCGATATTGCCGTACGACCACTATCTGCGCAGCCTGCCCGCGTATCTGGAGCAGGCCGATATGGAATCCAACGGCAAATCAGTTGATCGCAACGGTAATCACGTCGATTACGCGACTGGCCAGATTATTTGGGGCGCGTCCGGCATCAACGGCCAGCACGCGTTTTATCAGCTGCTGCATCAGGGCACCAAGATGATCCCGGCTGATTTCATCGTATCGATTGATTCACCGACCAAGTTACAGGAACACCACGACATTCTGATCGCCAATTTTCTGGCGCAAACCGAAGCGCTGATGCGCGGCCGTAATCTGGAAGAAACGCAGGCGCAGGCCAGCCAGTTTGTCTCGCACAAGGTGTTCGACGGCAATCACCCCAGCAATGCGATCCTGTTGCAGACCTTAACGCCGCATACCCTGGGGATGCTGGTGGCGTTGTATGAGCACAAGATTTTTGTCCAAGGCGTGATCTGGAACCTCAATTCCTACGACCAGTGGGGGGTGGAACTCGGTAAGCAGCTTGCCAGCCGCATCCTCCCCGAATTGCACGCTGAGATGCCGGTGGGCGGGCACGATGCCTCGACCAATGCGCTGATTAATTACTATCGGCGTATGAGCCACCCCCACGTCGGTTTATAGTGTGGGGCAATGGAGCTCATCGCAGGGGATATCGGCGGTACCAAAAGTTGGCTGGTGTGGGAAACCACCCGGGCATCGGGCGCACGTCAGCTGCGATTCGAGAAAAGTTACCCCAGCGCACAGTTCAGCTCCGCTGCACAACTGGTGCGGCAGTTTATCGACGAGGCCCGCACGGGTCTTGCGCCTGACGCACTCACGCTGGCGCTGCCTGGCGCGGTGCATCAACAGCCCATCCGGCTGACCAATCTCGACTGGACGCTCGACGCCGCTGAATTACGCGTAGCGCTCAAGCTGCCGGTGGTGCATTTCATCAACGACTTTCAGGCCGCTGCAGCGGGGCTTGCCAGCTTGCAGGCGCAGGAGGTGGTCGCGCTCAATTCCGCCACACCCGAACCCGGCGGCGTGCGCGTGATCACCGGGGCGGGCACCGGGCTGGGGCTGGCGTTCATGCTGACCGACGCCACCGGCATTCCGAGACTTTGCGCCACCGAAGGCGGGCACATCGACTTTGCCCCGGCCAACACGCAGCAACAGCGTTTGCTGACCACGTTGCAGGCGCAATATGGCCATGTGTCATGGGAGCGTGTCGCGTCTGGCTCAGCGATGAATGATCTGTATCATTTTTGCCGTGCCGAGCAGGGGCTGACGCCGACAGAAGAGGCATTGGATGGCGCTAGCCTCAGCGCGCGCGCGGCAGGTGGGGATGCCGTGGCCGATGCCACGCTGGCCTTGTTCGTGACGCTGTATGGCGCGTGGGTGGGAAATGTCGCCCTGCTGTATCAGCCATTCGGCGGATTGTATCTGGCGGGAGGAGTGACCACGCATTTGATGAATCGTCTGCGCGCGCCGGGTTTCATGGCCGCCGCGCGGGATAAAGGGCGGATGCGGCATGTGGTCGAACGCACGCCAGTGTTTGCGGTGACAAGCCCGCGATTGGGCGTGCAGGGGGCTTTGGCGTGGGCGCGGGAACAGGCGCTGGGGTCACAAATGAATTCTAATAAAGCAGCGTAAAGCATAAAGAGGAGACGGTATGACGATTTCAAAGGAAGAGCAGGAACGGCGATATCAGTATTACACCGAGCCCAAAACCGTGACCGAGCTGACGCGCAAGACATTGGCGCTGGTGCTGGCAGGGGGCGAAGGGTCGCGGCTCAAGGCTTTAACCGCCTGGCGCGCCAAACCGGCGGTACCGATTGGTGGCAAATATCGCATCATCGATTTCCCGTTATCCAACTGCGTGAATTCGGGCATTCGTCGCATCGGCGTGCTGACGCAATACAAGTCCCATTCGCTGATACGGCATCTGCAACGTGCCTGGGGCTTCATGCGCGGCGAAATTGGCGAATTTGTCGAAATTCTTCCTGCTCAGCAGCGCACCAGTAAAAAAGACTGGTATCTGGGCACAGCTGATGCCCTGTTCCAGAACATCGACATCATGCAGCGTCACAATCCGGAATATGTGCTGGTGCTGGGGGGTGATCATGTCTACACCATGGATTACTCCGAGATGCTGCTCCATCATGTGCAGTCCGGTGCAGACTTCACCGTGGGCAGCATCGAAGTGCCGATTGAAGAAGCTCGCGCCTTTGGCGTGATGTCGGTGGACGAGACCATGCGCATCACGCACTTCACCGAAAAACCCGAGCAGCCCGATGCCATGCCTGGCAAGCCGGGGACAGCGCTGGTGTCGATGGGCATCTATGTGTTTTCCAAAGACTTCCTTTACCGTACGCTGATCGAGGATGCCAGCCAGCCAGGATCGTCACATGATTTCGGCAAGGACATCATCCCCTCCAAAATTGCCAGCTCGCGCGCCATGGCCTACCCCTTCCGCAACAAAGAAGGCCAGCCTGCCTACTGGCGTGATGTGGGGACGCTGACGTCCTACTGGCAAACCAATATGGAGTTGTGCGCGATTGAGCCCGAGCTGAATCTGTATGACCGCGACTGGCCGGTGTGGACGTATCAGCCACAATATCCGCCCGCCAAATTCATTTTTGATGACGATGGGCGGCGTGGCATGGCGATTGATTCGCTGATCGCGGGCGGCTGTATTCTTTCGGGTGCGCGCGTCAAACGTTCGGTGCTGTTTTTTGCCAGCACCATAGAAGACGGCAGCGTCGTCAAAGACAGTGTCATCCTGCCCAAGGTCAGTATTGGCCGCAATTGCCGTATCTCGCGCGCCATCATCGACAAAGGCACGGTCATCCCCGATGGCATGGTGATCGGCGAGGATATCGTTGAAGACTCACGGCGGTTTTACACTACGCCTGAAGGGCTGGTGCTGGTGACCCCTGCCATGCTTGGCCAGAATTTATACGCACGCCTGCATAACGATGGCTAAAGCGCTCAACGTGGTGCTGTGCTGGCACATGCACCAGCCTTATTACCGTGAAGGGCTCCAGGGCACCTACCACTTGCCCTGGGTGTATCTGCACGGCATCAAGGATTACAGCGATATGGCCGCGCACCTGGAGCAGCATCCAGCGATGCACCTGGTGGTGAATTTCGTGCCGGTACTGCTCGAACAAATCGACGATTATGCGACGCAGCTTGACGCGTTGCTTGCCCAATCGCAGCCGACCCAGGATTCCCTGCTCAATCTGTTGTCTGGGGTTGTGCCCATTCCTGCCGATGCCCCTGCGCGTCTGCGCATCATTCGGGATTGCCAGCGCTGTCATGCGCCCCGCATGATTCATCCGTATCCCGCGTTTCACCGTTTGCTCAAAATGGTGGGCGTGACCGATGACCTGGGTCAGGGAGACGCCGACCTGCATCACTATCTGGCCTATCTGTCCGATGCCTATTTTCTGGATCTGCTGACCTGGTATCACCTTGCTTGGCTCGGCAATTCACTCAAGCAGACTCCGCTTGCGCAACGCCTCATGAAGCGGGCCAATGGTTTTGTCGAGACCGACCGGCGTGAGCTGCTTGGAATGATCCAGCAAACCATGGCAGGCTTGATACCGCGATATCGCGCACTTGCCGACAGGGGGCAGATTGAGCTGTCGATGACGCCCTATGGACATCCCATCGTGCCTTTGCTCAACGACTTTTCTAACATGCGCGATGCGCTGCCGCACGCGCCCGCACCCTTGTCACCCAGCTATCCCGGTGGTGCCGAACGCGTGCACTGGCACATGCGGCACGGCATCGACGTGTTCGAGCACTATTTTGGCCGCCAACCTGTGGGCATTTGGCTATCGGAAGGCGGCGTTAGCGAAGATGCGCTGGCGCAACTCGACACCTTTGGTATCCGCTGGACGGCAACGGGAGAGGGTGTCTGGCGAGGTAGCTGTGTCAAATCCGGATGTGGTGACGATGTGCTGAATACCAAGCGCGCCCTGTTTTCGGTAGCACGTATCGATGGCTTTGGCACGCGCGTGTATTTTCGCGACGACGGTTTGTCCGATTTGATCGGGTTCAAGTACAGCGACTGGCATGCCGACGATGCGGTCGGCGATTTTGTCCAGCATCTGGAAAACATCGCGGGCTTCTTTGGCGAGGAAGCGGATCAGCACGTGGTGTCGGTCATCCTCGACGGCGAAAACGCTTGGGAATATTACCCTGACAATGGCCATCACTTTCTTGATGCGCTATACGCCACGCTACCGACGCGCCCACTGCTGAAAGTCGGCACGTTTGCCGGGCAGTCCGACACGGCACATACCCAGGTGTTGCCCCGCCTGGCTGCAGGCAGCTGGGTATACGGCAGTTTTTCGACCTGGATTGGATCAGACGACAAGAATCGCGGCTGGGATTATCTAGTGGCGGCCAAGGAGGCGTACGACCGTGTGGTGGCAGATGCCATGCTCAGCGCCAATCAGCTTGCGCTGGCAACTCGCCAACTCGCCGTATGCGAAGGCTCGGACTGGTTCTGGTGGTTCGGCGATTACAACCCGTCTGGCAGCGTCAGCGATTTTGAGCAGCTCTACCGCACCCAGTTGCGCGAGCTCTATCGTTTGCTCAATGTGACCCCGCCTGCGGCACTCGATGTGCCTCTTTCCATGGGCGGACACTGGGCAGAAAACGCCGGTACCATGCGCAGGAATACCGGATGAGCATAGCAATGCGCTCCACACGCCGCGCTGGCGTATTGCTGCATCCCACGTCGTTGCCATCCGGTACGCTGGTTGATACACCGCGCTGGCTTGACTTCATGCAGCGTGCCGGTCTGAGCGAGTGGCAAATGTTGCCACTTGGACTGCCCTTGGTCGGACGTTCACCGTATCAATGCGTCTCGGCGTTTGCAGTGAACCCGGCGTTGTTTCCAGCACAGCCGGTGGATCTCAGCGGCTGTGCTGCCTGGTGTGATCGGCAGCGTCACTGGCTCGAAGATTATGCGCGTTTCATTACGATCAAGGCCCAGCAGGGTGGGGTGTCGTGGGTCGCCTGGCCTGCGCCATTACGAGATCGCGATCCCCAGGCGTTAGCGGATTTTGATGCTGCCTATGCAGACACGCTACGCGCGGTGTGGCACGAGCAATACCGTGTGTCAGTGATCTGGCAGGCGCTGCGTGCGCAAGCCGCTGCCTCCGGCATCACGCTGTTTGGTGATATGCCGATCTTTGTCGCGCATGACAGCGCCGACGTCTGGGCGCATCGTGAATTATTTCTGCTGGATGCGAGCGGCGAACCTGTTGTGGTAGCGGGGGTGCCGCCGGATTATTTTTCTGCCACTGGGCAGCGCTGGGGTAACCCGCACTACAACTGGGACGCGATGCAGGCCGATGATTTCAGCTGGTGGCGGGCGCGATTACGCAGCCATTTTGAATGGTTTGACCGGGTGCGAATCGATCATTTCCGGGGGCTAGCCGCCGCCTGGGCAATTCCTGCCAGTGAACCGACGGCCATACAGGGTGAGTGGGCTGAGGCACCGGGTGCAGCGTTGTTGCAAAGCATTCAGGATGAGATGGGGTCATTGCCCCTGGTGGCCGAAGACCTCGGCATCATCACGCCGGATGTCGTTGCGCTGCGACAGCAGTTTGGCTTACCCGGCATGGCCGTGTTGCAGTTTGCCTTTGATCACCACGCCGATAACCCGCACAAGCCCGCTAACGTACTCGCCGAGACGGTGTATTACATAGGTACACACGATAACGACACCACGCTCGGCTGGTGGCGCAATTTGTCGTCGGATGCGCGACAGATAGTGCTGACGCAATTGACATTGGCTGACGACTCGGCTGACGAGGACGTGCTCGCTGCGATGATCGACACCGTGCTGCGCAGCCGCGCCAATCTTGTGATCCTGTCTCTGCAGGATATTCTTGCGTTGGGAAGCGCTGCGCGCATGAATATCCCCGGCACCGAGGGCGATAACTGGTGCTGGCAGTTTGACTGGGCGATGCTCACACCCGAGCGTGCAGCCGCTTTGTCAGGGCTGATCCAGTCGGCTGCACGTGATGCCCCATCCCCACTTCATGACCATGCCCTTGTCCGTGCGACCTGAATCTTCTTCGCCTGCGATCAGCGCGCCGCTTCTGCGCGTGCAGCTCGGCACCCACCATGATCCATTCGAAGTGCTGGGGCCGCACGTCCAGCCCGATGGCAGCCTGATACTGCGCGAGTTTTTGCCCGCCGCTGAAGCGGTCGAAGTGGCCGGTGTGCGCATGGTGCGCGTTGCGGGCACCGACTGTTTTGAGTGTCGGTTCCCCAATGCGGAAGCACTGGGGCTACATCCTCATCTACGCTGGCAGGACAAGGGCGCGGGCGATTGGCATCTCAGTCGCAGCTCCTACAGTTTTGTGCCGCAGTTAGGCGAGATGGATCTGTATCTGCACAGCGAAGGGCGGCATTTTGATGTCTGGAAAATTCTCGGCGCACGTTTAACCACGATCGACGGCATTGCCGGATGCCTGTTTGCCGTGTGGGCTCCCGCTGTCCAACGGGTCAGCGTGATTGGCGATTTCAACGACTGGGATGGACGTCGGCATCCCATGCGGTGTCGCGGCGTATCGGGCATCTGGGAGCTGTTCATCCCGGGTCTTGAAGCGGGGCACGCCTACAAATACGAACTGCTGGGCAGCCACGGCCAGCTGGTGAAAAAAACCGATCCCTACGCCCGGCAAATGTTTATGCGCCCGGAAA
Organism: Thiobacillus sp.; assembly: GCA_040080645.1. Taxonomy (GTDB): domain Bacteria; phylum Pseudomonadota; class Gammaproteobacteria; order Burkholderiales; family Thiobacillaceae; genus Thiobacillus. The sequence continues at coordinate 224,714 of JBEBIA010000001.1, read as the reverse complement.
CCGCCAGCTGCATCGCCGCCGAGTCGGCCTACGGCTGGCAGGATGGCGACTGGATTGACGCGCGCGCGCAGTTTGACTGGCAGCATCGTCCGGTCAGTATTTATGAGCTGCATCCCGGCTCCTGGCGGCGACACGCCGATGGCGGGTTTTACAGCTGGGCCGAGCTTGCCGCCGAGCTGATTCCCTACGTCAAAGACCTCGGCTACACCCATATCGAATTACTGCCGGTGGCCGAACATCCGTTCGATGCATCGTGGGGATATCAGGTATCCGGCTATTACGCCCCGACGGCGCGCTTCGGCTCGCCAGACGATTTCCGCGCCTTTGTCGATGCCTGCCATCAGGCGCATCTCGGCGTGCTGCTCGACTGGGTGCCCGCGCATTTTCCTAAAGATGATTTTGCGCTGGCGCGGTTTACCGGCGAGCCGGTGTACGAACACGCCGACCCGCGTCGCGGCGAGCATCAGGACTGGGGCACGCTGATCTTCGATTTTGGCCGCAACGAAGTGCGTAATTTTCTGGTCGCCAACGCGCTGTACTGGATTGATGAATTCCACATTGATGGCCTGCGCGTCGATGCCGTCGCCTCGATGTTGTATCTCGATTACTCGCGCAAACACGGCGAGTGGCTACCGAACCAGTACGGCGGGCGCGAAAACATCGAAGCGATTCATTTTCTGCGCGAAATGAATACCGAGGTGCATGGCCGTTTTCCCGGCGTACTCACCATCGCCGAAGAATCTACTTCCTGGCCTGCGGTATCGCGCCCGGTTGAGCTGGGTGGATTGGGTTTTTCGATGAAATGGAATATGGGCTGGATGAACGATACGCTTGGTTATATTCAGAAAGAGCCGGTCTATCGCAAGTATCAGCACAATCAGCTCACCTTCAGTCAGATGTATGCGTGGACGGAAAATTTTGTGCTGCCGCTATCGCACGACGAAGTCGTGCATCTCAAGAAAAGCCTGCTCGACAAAATGCCGGGCGACCCCTGGCAGCGCTTTGCCAATCTGCGCGTGCTGTATGCCTGGCATTACGCGCATCCCGGTAAAAAACTGCTGTTCATGGGCAGCGAATTTGGCCAGTGGAACGAATGGCGCGAAGCCGGTCAGCTCGACTGGGCCTTGCTCGATTTCCCCGCGCACGATGGGCTGCGTGCGCTGTTGCGCGATTTGAATCGTCTGTATCGCGACGATCCTGCACTGCATGAATTTGACTTTGACCCGCGCGGATTTCGCTGGATCGATTGCCACGACGCCGATCAGTCAGTGTTGAGCCTGGTGCGGCAGGGACGCGACACGCGCGCGCCGCTGGTCGCGCTTTTCAATTTCACCCCGGTACCACGTCAGGGATATCGCATCGGCGTGCCGCATGCGTCAGCCTGGCGCGAAGTGCTCAACACGGACTCGGCGTATTACGGCGGCAGCAATTTGGGTAACGGCCAGTCTTTGCAAGCGCAGCCTGTACCGTGGATGGGCTTCGAACACTCACTCGAAGTCACCCTGCCGCCGCTGGGCGCGATTTTTCTCAAGCCACAAGACTCATGAAGCGCAACGCATTGAAAATTCTATTTGTCGCCAGCGAGGCTTACCCGCTGGTTAAAACCGGCGGTCTGGGTGATGTATTGCACAGCTTGCCGCATGCCCTGCATGAGCTCGGTGCGGATATCCGGCTGGTGTTGCCGGGTTATCGCAGCGTGCTCAGCCAGCTCGATCATCTGCGCATTCTGGGCTGGCTGGAGGTGCGCGGCGCCGAAGGCAATGTCAGTGTACGGGTGCTCGAAACCCGTCATCCCGGGTTTGCGTTTCCGCTGTGGATTGTCGATTGTCCAGCTTTGTTTGACCGCCCAGGCACCCCTTACGTGAATACACAGGGTGACGACTGGCCCGATAACGCCGAGCGGTTTGCCGTGTTTTCACGCGTTGCAGCACAATTGGCGCAGGATGCGCTGGAGCTGGGCTGGCAGCCTGCGGTGGTACATACCCATGACTGGCAAACTGGCTTGGTATCAGCATTTCTGGCCGAGCAGCCGGTGCGCCCAAAAACGCTGTTCACGATTCATAACCTCGCCTACGGCGGTTATTTTTCGCACAGCGATTTTGTCCGCCTACAATTGCCGAGCGCCTGGTGGTCGCCCGAAGGCGTCGAGTTTCATGGTGGGCTGTCTATGCTGAAAGCGGGCATCGTGTATGCTGACGCCGTCACTACCGTGAGCCCCACTTATGCTGCCGAAATCTGTACGCCAGAGTTTGGCTACGGACTCGACGGCCTGCTGCTGTCGCGGCAATACAAACTGCACGGCATTCTCAACGGCATCGATACCACGCTGTGGAATCCCGCTACCGACACCCTGTTGCCCGCGCATTACACCAAGTCGCGCATCAACCCGGGCAAGCGTCGCAACAAGCAGGCACTGCTGGAAAGGTTCGGTGTGCCAATTGATGCAGCAGCGCTGGAGACACCGCTTTTTGGACTGGTCGGGCGACTGGTCGAGCAAAAGGGCATCGACTGGGTGCTTGCCGCGATGCCGGTATTGCTGGAGGAAACGAACGCCAATTTTGTTCTGCTCGGCAGTGGGCAAACGACGTATGAACAGAAACTCGTGCGGCTCGCAAAAAAACACCCACAGCGTGTGTTCGTCAAAATCGGTTATGACGAAGCGTTGGCGCACCGGATCGAAGCCGGTGCCGATCTTTTCATGATGCCCTCGCGTTTCGAGCCGTGCGGGCTTAACCAGCTCTATAGCCTGCGCTACGGCACGCCACCGGTTGTGTATAAAACAGGCGGTCTGGCCGATACCGTGATCGATACCACCGACGCGACGCTGGCGGACGGTAGCGCCAACGGCTTTGTGTTCGAGATCCCGACGGTAGTGGCTTTTCTGGACGCGTTGCGGCGTGCGCTGGCGTGTTTCGCCCAGCCCGCTGTCTGGAAACGCGTGCAGAACACCGGCATGAGCCGCGCGTCAGACTGGAACGGCAGCGCAGCGCATTATCTGGCGCTTTATCAAAATCAATAACCGGTCATTCAGGGAATTCTTATGTCACCCGCTTCCACCTCACCCTGTGGCAATCCTCTGCTCAAGTCGCTGGAAAATACCCCCGATGCCTTGAATCAGGATTTTGAGCGTTACCAGTTTTATCACCTGGGCCGTTTCACCGGTTGCCCGCCGGTGTACACCTACCAGGCGCTGGCCTGGACGCTCCGCGACCGCATCATGCCCGATTGGATGAACACCTATGCCGCCCGCGATCAGCCCGGCAAACGGCGCGCCTATTATCTGTCGCTGGAGTTTTTGATCGGCCGGGCGCTGTCGAACCATGTGCTCAATCTTGGCCTCGATGAAGCTGCGCGGTTTGCCTTGCAGGGTTTTTCGCAAACGCTGGAAGACATTGCCGAACAGGAACCCGATGCCGGCCTCGGCAACGGCGGTCTGGGCCGGCTCGCAGCTTGCTTCATGGACAGTTGCGCCACGCTCAACCTGCCGGTGATGGGCTACGGCATCCATTACGAATACGGCATGTTTCGCCAGCATATCGATAACGGTTATCAGAAAGAAGAGCCCGACAACTGGCTGCGTGATGGCAACCCGTGGGAGGTCGAGCGTTCCGAATTCACCTGCCGCGTGTCGTTTGGCGGCCACGTTGAGCACAGCCACGACGAGCAGGGGCGGCTGCGCGCGCGCTGGCTCAACACCAGCGACGTGCTGGCGATCCCTTACGATATGCCGATTAGCGGCTATCGCAACCACGCCGTAAACACCCTGCGGCTGTGGAAATCCGCCGCGACCGACGAATTCGATCTCAACGAATTCAACGCGGGTAGCTACGCCGAAGCGGTAGAAGAAAAAAACCACGCTGAGCATATTTCGATGGTGCTCTACCCCAACGACAGCAGCGAAAACGGCAAGGAACTGCGCTTGCGTCAGCAGTATTTTCTGGCCTCGGCGAGCTTGCAGGATGCGCTGCGGCAATGGCGCGCGGCGGGCAACAGCGAGCTTGCCCGGTTTGCCGAGCACAATGTTTTCCAGATGAATGACACGCATCCGACCATTGCCGTGGCCGAACTGATGCGCATTTTGATGGACGTGGAAGGGCTGGGCTGGGACGCAGCCTGGGCCATCACCACGCAATGTATGGCTTACACTAATCACACGCTGTTGCCCGAGGCGCTTGAGCGCTGGCCAGTGCCACTGTTTGAAAATCTGCTGCCGCGTCTGCTCGAAATCATTTACGAAATCAACGCCCGTTTCCTGCGTGAGGTGGCGATGAAATGGCCGGGCGACAGCACGCGCCAGCAGCGTATGTCACTGATCGAAGAAGGCTACCCCCGGCAGGTACGCATGGCCTGGCTTGCCATCGTCGGCAGTTTCTCGGTCAACGGCGTGGCCCAACTGCATTCGCAGTTGTTGCGGGAAGGCTTGTTCCGCGATTTCGTCGAACTGTGGCCCGACAAATTCAACAACAAGACCAACGGCGTCACCCCGCGCCGCTGGGTCGCGCACGCCAACCCCGGCATGAGCACGCTCATCAGCGCGCATATCGGCGACCGCTGGGTGGCCGATTTATCGCAGCTGGAACAGCTTAAACCGCTGGCAGCCGCTAGCAACACCGCTTTTTACGCCGACTGGCGCGCCGTTAAACGCGCCAACAAAGTGCGGCTTGCCGCGCTGGTGCAGGCTGAGTGTGGCGTTGCGTTCAACCCGGACGCGCTGTTTGACGTGCAGGTCAAACGTATCCACGAATACAAGCGGCAATTGCTCAACGTGCTGCATGTGATCCACCTTTACAACCGCATCAAGAACGGCCAGCTGGATGACTGGACTGACCGCTGTGTTTTGATCGGGGGCAAGGCTGCCCCAGGTTACGTCATGGCCAAGCGCATCATCAAACTCATCAACAACGTAGCCGATGTCATCAACAACGACCCCGATGTCGATGGCCGCCTGAAAGTCGCGTTCTTGCCCAACTATCGCGTGTCGAGCATGGAAGTCATTGCCCCTGCAACCGATCTTTCCGAGCAGATATCCACCGCTGGTAAGGAAGCTTCAGGCACCGGCAACATGAAGTTCATGATGAATGGTGCGCTCACCATCGGTACTTACGACGGAGCCAACATCGAAATTCTCGACGCAGTCGGCAACGAGAACTTCTTTCTGTTCGGCTTGCGGGCGGATGAAATTGACGTGCTGCGCGGCTGCTATCAGCCGCAGGCATATATCAATGAGAACCAAGAGCTGCGTGACGTGATCCAGCTTATCGCTTCAGGTCATTTCAACGCCTGCGAGCCCGGCATCTTCAATCTCATTCTCGACGCCCTGCAAAGCCCGCATGACCCCTGGATGACACTGGCCGACTTCCGCAGCTACGTCGATGCCCAGCAGCGCGTCGCTCAGGCTTGGCGAGATCCCGCCCGCTGGACACACATGAGCATTCTCAACACCGCCTCGTCAGGCTTCTTTTCCACAGATCGAACCATGGCGGAATACAACCGGGATATCTGGCGTCTGACGGCGGCGGGGTGATGGAGCGTGCCTGATGTGGGTATTGATTCATTGAGTAGAGATTAGCGAGCCCTTTTATCGGCACACCCCCACCGTGCGAAACCCGGTAAACGGATCGCGCCGTTCCGGCAGGTAAAAATTACGAAATCCGATTCGCTTGATCGTTGCATCCGTGAGCGGACAGCCGCCGCGTAGTTCGCTATGGCTGTGAAACCAGGGCTGCGAATAATCCTGATATGGATCGGGAGTAAATCCGGGATAGGGTGCGAAGGCATCGCGCGTCCACTCCCAAGCGTGCCCCCATGCGAAACCAGCGCGGGTAGTGGCTTGCTGCCACTCGGCAGCGCTGGGCAGGCGGCGACCGAGCCAGGTGGCGCAGGCTTCGGCTTCAAAGCGGTTGACGTGCAGCATGGCGGTGTCTGCGGCGAGCGAATGCCAATGCGTGAAGTGGCGCACTTGCCAGCCGTTGCCATGGGTGCGCCAGTAAAGCGGGTGGACAGCGGCGTGTTGTGCGCGCCAGTGCCAGCCGGCTTCGCTCCATAGCGCGCGCTGCTGGTAGCCCCTCGCATCGACGAAAGCGGCGAACTGCGTTTCGGAAACCGGCGCGGCGTCAATGTCGAAGGCGGGCACGTGAACGTTGTGCCGCCATTTTTCGTTATCGAAAATAAAGCCTGCATTGGAGTCTGCGCCGAGCGCCACGTTGCAGGCGGCGAAGTGCATTCGTGTGGCCTGTGCGGGCAGCGCGATGGCTGGTGGCGCAGACGGTAGTGTGTAGCCCAGATTCTGAAACGCCATCCACCAGGCTTCGATGTGCATCAGTTCATGTAGCGCGCTCAATTCGGCGTAGTACGCCAGCGCGTTGTCGCATTCGCGTTGCAGGCGTGCAGCGATCGCGGCGGACACTTGTGCAGCGTAGTCGTCTACTTCGGAACACGACAACAGCGGCAAGCCCCAGCGACTGTCGTGCGGCACGGCGGACGAATCGTAACAATCATCGGCCCTGTGCAACAGGCTAGGTGCTAGTGTGCCGTCGGGCTGTGCACGCAGGCACCAGCGTTCCTGAAACCAGACGATATGACCGTATTCCCACAGCGGCGGATTGAGATGCGCAGCCACCGGGCCGAGCCAACCGTCGGCGGGCAGGCAGTCGATCAGTGCACGCAGACGGGCGCGCACGGCGGCGAGGCGGTCGATGCGTTGCTGCGGCGTGAGGTCGCTGACGGGGAAGATGGGGTTCATGTTATAAAGTTTGCCTTGCCTGATTCTAGACTGCCCCTGCCATGAACGTGTCTACTCCCGACCATTCTGTATCCGATTTTCCCATCCGCCTCACCCAGTTTTCGCATGGCGGCGGCTGCGGCTGCAAGATCGCTCCGGCGGTGCTGCGCGAGATTCTCGCCGACACGCCGTTTGTCTCGCACATGGCAGCAGCCTACCCCGATTTGCTGGTGGGCATCGAGCACGGCGACGACGCGGCGGTGTACCGGCTGAACGACACGCAGGCGATTGTCGCCACCACCGATTTTTTCATGCCGATTGTCGATGACCCGTACGAGTTTGGCCGCATCGCCGCCACCAACGCGCTGTCCGATGTGTACGCCATGGGTGGCAAGCCGTTGTTTGCGCTGGCCATCGTCGGTATGCCGATCGGCAAGCTGCCCAACGCGGTGATCCGGCAGATTCTCGCGGGCGGCGAGGCGGTGTGCAAGGCGGCGGGCATTCCCATCGCGGGCGGCCATTCCATCGACGCGCCCGAACCGATTTACGGGCTGGTCGGCATCGGCGTGGTCGATCCGCGCCGGGTGAAAAAAAACGCGGGCGGTGCAGCGGGTGACGTGCTCATTCTCGGCAAGCCGCTCGGTGTTGGCATCTACAGCGCCGCGCTGAAAAAAGGCGTGCTCGACGACGACCAGTATCGCGCCATGATCGCCGCCACCACCCAGCTCAATACCGCCGGGCCGGATCTCGCGGCGATCGACGGCGTCCACGCGCTCACCGACATCACCGGCTTTGGGCTGGCCGGGCATCTGCTGGAAATCACCCGCGCGTCGCAACTGGGCGCACGCGTGACGATGGCGCAACTGCCGCTGCTGCCGGGGGTGGCCGCGCTGGCGCAGGGCGGCCACATCACCGGCGCCAGCCAGCGCAACTGGGCGAGCTACGGCAGCGAAGTCCAGCTCGACGGCATTGCCGACTGGCAGCAGGCCGTGCTGTCTGATCCGCAAACCAGCGGCGGCCTGCTGGTGAGCTGCGCGCCCGCTGCGCGCGAGGCGGTGCTGGCCGCGTTCCAGCAACATGGGTTTGCGCACGCCGTCGAGATCGGCACGCTGCACGCCGGTGCCAACGTCACGGTCACTGCCTGAGTGAGTTTTAACTACCACGATTTTTCCGCCGCGCGCGACGATCTGCACGCCGACGTGCTGGCCGGTCTGGCGCGCACGCCAAAATCCATTCCGCCCAAATATTTTTACGACGCAGCAGGCTGCCGCCTGTTCGAAGCCATCTGCGCGCAGCCCGAATATGCGCTGTGCCGCAGCGAGCAGGCGCTGATGGCGCAATGCCTGCCCGCCATCGCCGCAGCGGTGGGCGACGTCGCCTGCATCGTCGAGCCGGGCGCGGGCGATTGCGTCAAAGTGCGCGCGCTGCTCGATGCGCTGCAACTGCGCCAGTTGGTGGTGATCGACATTGCGGGTGCGCCGCTTGCCGCCGCTGCCGCGCCGCTCGCGCACGCCTACCCCGATCTCGACATCGTCGCACTGGGGATGGATTTTTTAGGCGCGCTCGACGCCGCCGAGCCGCATCTCGCACCGGGTCGCCGTCTGGTGTATTACCCCGGTTCCAGCATCGGCAACTTCGCGCCGCTTGACGCGGTCGCGCTGCTCGCGCGCTTTCGCCAGCTGGCGGGTGCTGACGGTCTGCTGCTGATCGGCTTCGATCTCAAAAAAGACCCCGCCGCGCTGCACCGCGCCTACAACGACGCCGCAGGCATCACCGCTGCCTTCAACCTGAATCTGCTTACACGGCTCAACCGCGAGCTCGACGCCGATTTTGATCTGGCGCGCTTCAGCCATTACGCATTTTACAATCCGGTGGAAGGCCGCGTCGAAATGCACCTCGTCAGTCTCGCCGAGCAAAGCGTTGCGGTCGACGGGCAGCGCATCCACTTTGCGCTGGGCGAAACCCTGCATACCGAAAATTCCTACAAATTCCGCTGCGACGAATTCATCGCGCTGGCCGCCAGCGCGGGCTGGCGACGGCAGGGCGAGTGGATGTGGAATGGATTTGCAGTGCAGCTATACGGCTGATGCAGCAAGACATTGTGTGGGGGGTGCCTGCTGTACCGGTAGCTCAGGATGTCGAAATCTTGGTGTGCAGGCGTACCAGCGAAAGCTGAATCTGATTGGATAGTTTCTTGAATGTTGTGTTTAGCAGTTTTTCGGCGGCGGCACTTTCACCGGTGTCGTGCTTGAGCAAGATATTACCTGCGCATAGATGAAAGTCGGTGTGAACGGCGCGTAACTCTTCCAGCTCTTTCAGATGGGAGAATTGTTGTTTGCCGACGCCGTATATCCATTTTCCTAGCACGCAGTGGTCATCGCAGGCCACTACGCTGACACGTAGCGATTCTTTCGAGATGCCCTTCAGGTAATCCGTGAGCCGTTTGCGCCATTTCAGGTGGGCATCGATGGATTTTTTCAGGTCCAGTCCTTCGAGGGTTTCCTCATTTTCACTGGGGGGAATAATCGGATTTTCTTCACCTGCCTCGCACCGTCGTAGCCAGTCGGAGGGTTCCATGCACTGCTCCGCGTAGTTTTTTTGTGAGCGCAGTCTAGCTGAATAGAGATGTTGGAGAGGTTTGCGTTTTGTAAAATTTAGTGCTGCTTAATCCCCAGTAGTTGTGCGGCATTGCGGTGTGTGTATTCGGCGATGTGCGCGAGACTCACACCGCGCAACGCCGCGAGTTCGGCGGCGATGCGCGGCAGCTCAGCCGGCGCATTACGCCCGCGCCCGATCCACACGGGAGGAATGTCCGGGCTATCGGTTTCCAGCACGATAGCGTCGAGCGGCAAATCCACGGCGAGACGGCGCAGATGGTTGGCGCGCGGCCAGGTGAACGCACCGCCGAAGCCGAGCTTGAATCCCAGTTTGATAAATTCATCGGCCTGCTGTGCGCTGCCATTGAACGCGTGGGCGATGCCACCAGGTACTTTGATGCGCCGCAAGTGCTTCAGCAGTTGATCGCTGGATTTTCGGCAATGCAGCAACACGGGGAGCGCGTATTCATGCGCTAGTTTGAGCTGTTCGATGTAGAAATATTCCTGGGCGGCAAAGTCGAGACCGCGCACGAAGTAATCCAGCCCGATTTCACCGATTGCCACCGGACGTTGTGCCTCGATCTGCGCACGCAGATCGGCGATATGTTCGGCGCGGTGCACATGAATATACATGGGATGCAGCCCCCAGGCTGGCAGGCAGCCGGGATAGCGCGCGCAGGTGTCGGCGACCGCTGTGAAGTTGTCACGGCTGACAGCGGGGATGATCTGGGTGGTGACGCCAGCGGCGATGGCGCGTGCGTATTCGGTGTCGCGGTCAGCGTCAAATTCAGCCGCGTCGAAATGGCTGTGGGTGTCAATGAAAAACGGCGTCTTTGCAGACGCCGTTTGATCGCCAGACGACATGAAAATCAGTCGTTGCTGGCAAAGCCCAGTAGGTGAAGCAGACTGGTGAAGAGGTTGAAGATCGACACAAACAGGGTGACGGTCGCCATGATGTAGTTGGTTTCGCCACCGTGGATGATGTTGCTGGTTTCATACAGGATGAGACCGGACATCAGCAACACGAACATGGCCGATACCGCCAGCGAGAGGCCGGGCATTTCGAAGAAAATAGCGCCGAGTCCGGCAAGGAACGCGACCAGAATGCCGACTGCAAGAAAGCCGCCCATGAAGCTGAAGTCCTTGCGGGTGGTCATCACATACGCTGACAGACCAAGGAAAATCGCGGCGGTACCGCCCATCGCCATCATCACGACTTGTGAGCCGTTCGGTAACGAAAGGTAATTATTGAGGATTGGACCCAGCGTGTAACCCATGAATCCGGTGAGCGCGAACACGAAGGCCAGCCCCAAGCCGCTGTCGCGAAATTTGGTGGTGAGGAACAGCAAACCAAAGTAGCCGACCAGGGTGATGATGATGCCGGGATGAGGTAGATTGAGCGACATCGAGATGCCTGCGGTGAGCGCGGCAAACGCCAGTGTCATCGACAGCAGCATGTAGGTGTTCTTGACGATCTTGCTGGTGCCGAGGGCACCGGACTGACTACGATCGAGTGTGGTGGCTTGCTGGTTCATATAAACCTCCTTTGAACGGGTTTCAGATACTGCGATAGAAGCATTCTAGCGCAGCAAGTTCCGCTGTGTTTACAGTAACCTGAATGCCAGTATGGCTACAAGTGTGGGGGGTAGGGCAGAAATCAGCAGACCGAGCGGGTGCACGGAGTCATCGTCGAAATGGTTTTTGAGGATGGACACGCCCGCCGGATTGGGGGCGTTGGCAATGATGGTGAGTCCGCCGCCCGTGACCGCGCCCGCCACCAGGGCATGTTTGAACTCGTCCGATAAACCCTGTACCAGCGATCCGAGGTAGGTGAGCGCTGCATTGTCCGTAATGGCCGTGAGCGCCGTTGCGCCAAAATACACCGTGGTGGCGTCCATGCCAGTGAGTAGGGGTTGCAGCCACCACGCCTGTTGACCGCCCAGCACCACGAGCCCGGCGAGGAAGAACGCGACGAGCAGACCCTCCCGCAGGATCAGGCGATCCTGATGTCGTGGGTAGGCGGTGGCAAATCCCATGAAAAACAGGAACAGTGCCATGAAGACCGCCGGATGGTGGGCAAACACCACGATGCTAATCAGAAACAGCAGGTGGATGCCAATCACCGGTAGCGGAGCAGGGCTCCGTTCATTTTTTGCACCATAGCTGATGCGTTTCAGTTCCCCGCCGAACAGCAAGCTGATGGACAGGGCGTTGCCGATGACCGCGATGGCAGCCTTCCAGCCGAAATGCGCCAACATGTGCCAGATATCCCAGCCCCACACACCCGCCACCATCAGTACGGGCGGTGCAGCATAGGGTGTGAGCACGCCGCCGATGGAGATATTGACGAACAGCACGCCGAGGGTGGCGTACTTGAATTTCATCGAAGCCTGCTTGCCGAAAAAGCGGTCGCGCAGCATCAAAGCGGCCAGCGTCATTGCTGCCGGTTCGGTGATAAAAGAACCGAGCAGCGGTACGACGGCGAGCAGCACAAAATAAGTCGCCATGCCGCCGCGCATAGGCAAAAATCGCGCGATCAGATCGACCAGGCGCGCGGCGAGATCGAGAATGGGTTTGCTGCCCGCCACGACCATGATCGCGAAGACGAACATCGGCTCGGTGAAATTGCGGCTGTCGAGATACTGGGTGGCAGGCTCTTTGCCTTCCAGCGCGAACATCCACACCATCATCACCATCGCCCAGAAGCCGAAGACCACTTCGACCTCGCCCAGAAGATGCCAGATACCGGCGTGCCGGGTGTGCGTGTGCGCGAGGTGCTCGAAGAGCTTGGTGGAGAAGGTGTGCAGAACCGCGATGCCGAACAGTAATGCGCCGATGAGCTGGATGGTGGTGGGGGTCATGGGATTTATTCTACCAGCCCGTTTTGCTTGAACTTACGTTGGCGTGTCGGTGTGATTCGCGGTGTTGGAGTGGTGTGTCATGGTCAGCATCATCTGTCGCGTGGTGGGGGTTTCGAGGCTGATCCGCCCGAGCGCGCCACTGCGAAAATCGGTGAGCAAAATCGCAGCGGCCTTTTCGAGATCAAGTTCACCGCCGCGCCCCTGACGCAGGCAGCCGCGCTTTTTGGCAACGGCTTCGACGACACCGATGGGGTCGAGTCCTTCGGGCTTGATTGCGTAGCGCGCGTTGAGTGTCGCAGGGTAGCGTGCGAGCAGGATGCCGCTTAAAAATTCGGCGACGGCTTCGTCGATGACGGCATTGCGGCCGATGGCATGGCAGGCCGCGAGCATGTAGCCGTCGGCATCGTGTTCGATTTTGGGCCACATCAGGCCGGGGGTGTCGATGACAGTGAGTCGCGGCGTCAACAGGATGCGCTGCTGTGATTTGGTGACGGCGGGTTCATCGCCCACTGCCGCCACGCGTTTTTTCACCAGCGTGTTCATCAGGGTCGATTTGCCGACGTTGGGAATACCCATGATCATCAGCCGCAGGGGTTTGAAATTATCGTCACGGTGCGGCGCGAGCTGCTGCGCCAAGCCCGCCAGTTTGGCGACGTCGGATGATTTCTTTGCCGAGATGGCGACGGCTTTGACCCCGGGCTGGCGCTCGAAGTGGGCGATCCAGGCGGCGGTCACCACAGGATCAGCCAGATCGATTTTGTTGAGCACTTTGAGGCAGGCGCGCTGGCGGTGCGCGCGCAACTGGTGGATGAGCGGATTGCTGCCCGCTTCAGGCACGCGCGCATCGAGCACTTCGATGACCACGTCGATGTCGGCCATCGTTTCGGCAGCCTTCTTGCGCGCGCTGGTCATATGACCGGGGAACCACTGAATTGCCATGTTGTATTTACTCGATAGCCTGATAACGCACGTCGATAATCTCGACCTCGCGTCGCCCGTCGGGCGTTTGTACGGTGACGCTGTCGCCTTCACGCGCTTTGAGTAATGCGCGTGCCATCGGCGAGTTCCAGGCGATGTGGCCGCGTCCGGCGTCGGCTTCGTCGATGCCGACGAGCGCGTACGTGGATTCGTTGCCATCGGTGTCGGCAATGGTGACGGTGGCACCGAAGAAAACCTGGTCGCTCGCCTCGCGCGCGGCGGGATCGACGACTTCGGCGAATTCGAGCCGCTTGGACAGAAAACGCAGGCGGCGATCCACCTCGCGCAGGCGTTTTTTGCCGTAAATGTAATCACCATTTTCCGAGCGGTCGCCGTTGCTGGCAGCCCAGTGGATGGTTTCCACAAGCTTGGGGCGTTCAACTTTCCATAGCTGATTGAATTCGGCGTCGAGCTGGGCATACCCGCGTGGCGTCATGTAATTTTTGGTGCCTGCAGGCAACGGCGGTACGGCGATTTCATCTTCATCGTCGTCCGCTGCATCCGACTCCTTGACGAAGGCTTTATTCATCAGCGGGCAGCCTGGGCTCGGGGCTAGTAAAATGCGCGGCTTGGGTGATGACAGTTTTCAACATAAGAGGATTTTAGCTGATGGATGCTGCCCTGCCGCCGCAATTCGAACGTACCGGGATTTTGTTGTCCGTCCCCGAGCAGGCGAGGCTCGCGCAGGCGCATGTGCTGGTGGCCGGGCTGGGCGGCGTGGGCTCGTATTGCGCCGAAGCGCTGGCGCGCACGGGCGTGGGGCGACTGACGATCATCGACCACGATGTGGTGGCGATGTCGAACATCAATCGCCAGCTGCCCGCGCTGCTGTCTACCGTGGGGCAAGCCAAGGCCGAGTTGATGGCGGCGCGTATCCGCGATATCAATCCGGCGTGCGAACTGGTCGTGATCCGCGAATTTCTGGTGCCCGAAACGGTGGCGGATATCGTGCCCGCCGACGTCGATTTCGTGATCGATTGTATCGACTCGCTCAACTGCAAGGTTGCACTGGTCGCCAGTAGCGTCGAGCGTGGCTTGCGCGTGGCATCGAGTATGGGCGCGGGGAATAAACTCGACCCGAGCCGGATCACGCTGGCCGATATTTCAAAAACCAGCATGTGCCCGCTGGCGTCGGTGATGCGCAAGCGGCTGCGCAAACGCGGCATTCCCAAAGGCGTGCTGACAGTGTTTTCCGACGAACCCGGACGCGCCCCGCTGCCGCCGCAGCCTGTTGAAGGGCGCGGTCGCGCGCGTGCCGTCAACGGCACCATTAGCTATATGCCGCCGCTATTTGGCTTGATGCTGGCCGGCGCCGTCGTGCAGCGCTTGATCGCAGAAACGTAAATTTTCAGCCGAGGGCTTACCCGCCGATCCGGCTTGTGCCAAGCTGAACCTTTCAACCAAGAAGGAGAGAATCATGGGACTGCTGGATATCGTGACGAGCGCAATGGGTGGTGGCAATGCGGGCGGCGGCAATCCGCTGCTGGGCATCGTGATGCAGATGCTGACCAAGGGCGGCGAAGGGGGTGGTGTGGGTGGCCTGGCCGGGCTCGCCAAGGCATTTCAGGACAAAGGCATGGGCGACCAGATGTCGTCGTGGATCAGCACCGGGCAAAATCTGCCGATTTCGCCCGAGCAGATCAAAGCTGTGCTCGGCGGCGGCCAGCTCGGCCAGATCGCCAGCCAGCTCGGCGTGAACGAGAACGATGCAGCGGGCGGCCTCGCTGACATGCTGCCGCAGGTGGTCGACAAGCTCACACCCAACGGTCAGGTGCCGCAGGAAAAGGATTTGATGGCGAAGGGGCTGGAGTTGTTGAAGGGGAAGTTGTTCGGGTAATAGGGTTGATGGTTAGCATGTGTCGGGTGCATTTTTTGCGGTGTATCCGGCAACGGGTCAATTTGCGAAGCAAATTGACCCGGAGCACCACATTTATTTGCCGTTAACCAGTTCACTCGTGAAAACATGCATCCACATAGCAATTACTCGTAACTCGGCTTCTTGCTTGGTCGGAAATATTTCTTCAATCTTGTTTAGACGTTCGTCAATTGAGATTAACCCCCAGGACATATCTGGGCGTTGATAAATGTAATTGTCAGAATCTCCCCTGTCAGGGTCTGTATAGCTGGCAAGTCTTGGGGGCAACCCCAATTCAATTACCCGATCAAGCAAATTCTGTTTGGTAGTTGGTAATAACTCTCGGAATTTCTTTGAGTGTAGCGTCTCAGGTAGTTGGCGCATTGCTTCAATACCAATTACTTGTCTTAGCAAACCTCTTATGTCACCGTCCATGACGGCCAATGCGCGCTCAGATGCACTAATTTCAGCGGGCGTTCGGTAGGGTTCATTGCCATAACTTGTACGTGCCAGTTCATATGTTGTACGGGGATGAGAGTGCTTCAGCTTTGCAAGCCAGTTAAACATAATTTCTGAACCGCTGACTCTTCTCAGGTAATGGGATTGATGGTCTCACTGCGTTGCCTCATCCATCTGCTTTTTCTGCGCCTCGGCTGCCTCCCTCACCTGACCTTCCACCGCGCGCGCTTTTTCGATGGCCTGAATCTGCGTTTCGAACACGGGGTTGGGCTGGCGTGCTTCGGTTTGCGGTTGCGGCGGCGGGCTGGCGTCGCAGGCGGCGAGGCTGAGTGCAAGCGGAAGTAAAAAGCGTTTCATCGTTCGTTCTCCAGTAAACCGGTGGGCAGGCCGTCGATGCTGACCTGGTTTTTCTCGCGCCAGTAGTCCAGCAGTCCGACCGCGCCTTTCTTCTCGGCCCAGCGTGCGAGGGTGTCGCGTTCGCCTGCATAGGTGTATTTCGGCACGGCGTAGCCGCACGAGGTTTGCACGGATTCGATGTCGAGCACGATGAGCTGGCGTTCGCCGGGGAGTGGGGCGAAATGGCGATGCAGGTCGCCCCAGTCGGCGTCTTGTCGGCGCACGGTGCGACCACGCCCATACACGCGCAGAATCAGCGGGTCGGCGTCGAAGCTGCACCACATCATCGTCATGCGGCCATCGTGTTTCAGATGCGCGGCGGTTTCGTTGCCGCTGCCGGTGAGGTCGAGGTAGGCGATGCGGGTGTCAGAGAGTATGCGCAGGCTATCCATGCCTTTGGGCGAGAGGTTGAGGCGACTGCTCGCGGTCCCGGTCGCGGTGAAAAACAGTTTCTGCGCGGCGATGAAGTCGCGGTGTGTGTCTGTGAGTTGAGGATAAAAGCGCGCCATCAGTTGATGTGTTTCTTGAGGAAATCGGTGAGTAGACGCAGGCGGGCCAAAGTGTCGTTCATTTCCAGCATGTTTTGCTTGATCGACAGCGTGAGCGGTAGCGTTTCGGCCAGGCGGTAGCTGACCCAGACGGCATCGTTAAACGGGTGGGGTGGCGGAAAATGGGTGTCGCCGTATTCGCCCACAATATGGCGCAGCACTTCGACTGCAAGTTCGAGTTCGTCGGGGATCGCGATTGCGGTTTCGTGGTTGACGCGTTCAACGCTGCCGACCAACAGCCCGTTGGGCTTTATTTCGGTGTCGCGGATGACAAACCGCTCCAGCGCGAGTGTGTCGACATGCAGGATGCCGGTCTGCGGCATATCCCAGTCCACCACGCGCACCTGGGTGCCGACGGCGTGCGGCAGGGCAGGCACGCCGGTTTCGACGCCGCTGCGGATGGCGCATACGCCAAATGGGGTGTCGTCGGCGATGGCCTGTTTGACCATGTCCAGATAGCGTTGCTCGAACACCCGCAAGGGTAAGCGCCCGCCTGGAAACACCAGGGTGTTGAGTGGAAACAGCGGCAGGCTGAAACTCACGATGCTGAACCCACGATTAGTCGCCCCAGCGCGGGATTAAGGTGTGCTCGATGCCGAGCTGGTCGAGAATGCGCGCGACGATGAAATCGATCACTGCTTCGACCGATTGCGGGCGGTGATAAAACCCCGGGTTGGCGGGCAGGATCACCGCGTTCATGCGTGAGAGCGTGAGCATGTTTTCCAGATGCAGGGTGGAAAACGGCGCTTCGCGCGGCACCAGAATCAGTTTTTTCTGCTCCTTGAGCATCACGTCGGCGGCGCGTTCGATCAGGTTGTCCGACAGGCCGTGGGCGATGGCCGCGAGCGTGCCCATCGAACACGGGCAGACCACCATGGCATCCGCTGGGTGGGTGCCCGAGGCGACCGGTGCGTTCCAGTCTTCGCGGCCAAAGGCGCGTAGCTGGCCGTCGCGCGCGTTGAGGCTGGCTGACAGTTGTTTTTGCAAATCTAGTGGGCGGGCAGGCAGAGTGATACCGAGTTCCTGTTTGGCGACGATGTGCGCCGCTTGCGATACCAGCAAAAACACTTCTACATCAGCTGCGATCAGGCATTCGAGCAGGCGCAGGCCGTAGGCCATGCCGGAGGCACCCGAGAGGGCGAGGGTGACGCTGTGGGGGGCTAGGGTGTGGGGCATGGCCGCGATTGTCGCTTGTCTGGCGAGTCGACGGCAAGCAGTTGCGCAGTCACCACGCCATTGATCGCGCCGAATATAAGGGCGGCCGCAGCAAAGAGCGGCAAGAGTTTGAGCAAGGCGGCGCCGGGAAGTAACCAGCCCATGGCCAGCGCGAGCTGGCCGCCGAGATGCGCAAACGCCGCGAGCACAGAGAGTGCGACCGGGCCAAACCAGCGGCGTGGTAAATATTGTGCCACGCCGAGCACGACGAGGCTTGCCAGCGCGCCCGCAGCCGACAGCCAGAAACCGGGAGCAAACAGGGTGCCGAGCAACAGGCTGCCCGCGAGCACGCGCAAGACCGACACCCACGCCGCCGCGCGCCAGCCGTATTGCCACAGCACGAGCAGGATGACGATGTTGGCCAATCCGGGTTTGATGCCAGGCACCGGGCTGGGAATTGCGGCTTCGGCCAGCGTGAGGCCGATGGCCAACGCAGCCAGCCGCGCGATGCGACGATCCGAGGCGTCTACCGGCAGCTCAATAACCCAGCGTGTCATACGCTGCGGTCTGGCCGCGAATTTCCAGACTCACCTGATTGGGCAGACACAGGGCAGCGCTGCCCGCCTGCGTGAGCCAGCCTTGCTTGACGCAGCGCTGGCGCGGCGATGGGTCGGCGGCAACGCGGGCGCGACCCGGTTCAATGTCGATGCGGGTGATGCCGAGCGGACCGCTGACGGAATACTGCCGGGTGCGATTTAGCGCAGCGGTTTCAACAATCTGTCCGCCTGCCCGAATGATGGCCGTTTCGCCCCGTTCGCTGCCCCAGGCCAGCCAGATCGACCATGCAACGGCAAGCCCTCCTGCGAGCAGCACACCGATATCGCCCGCGCGCAGCAGCATCAGGACAGTTCGCGATGCCGCACCAGTACCTGCTCGCGTTCGCGGAACGCGGCGGCCAGCGTTTCGGCAAAATACACACTGCGATGCTGGCCGCCGGTGCAGCCGATGGCGACGGTCAGGTAGGCGCGATGGTCTTGAATGAAGCAGGGCAGCCAGTTTTCGACGAAGCCACGAATATCAGCGAGCATCGCCATGGCATTGGGGCTGTCTTCAAGAAACTGCTGCACCGGCTGGTCGCGCCCGGTGAGCGGGCGCAACTCGGCGACGTAATGCGGGTTGGGCAGGCAGCGCACGTCAAACACCAGATCGGCGTCGAGCGGAATGCCGTGCTTGAAGCCGAACGATTCGAATTGCAGGGTAATGCGCGAGCGGTCTTGTCCGACCAGCTCCTTGATCCATAGGCGCAGCGCCGAGGCGGAGAGATCACTGGTGTCGATGCGGTGGCCGAGCGGGGCGATATCGGCCAGCAGGCTGCGTTCAAGCTGGATCGCTTCGTGCAGCGACACGCTTTCACTGGACAGGGGATGGCGACGGCGCGTTTCAGAAAAGCGTTTGACCAGCGACAGGGTTTTGGCTTCAAGAAAAATGATCCGCAGATCGGCATCCTGTGTGCGCAATGTCTCGACGATCTGCGGAAGTTGCGCAAAGCTCGCGCCGCTGCGCGCATCAATGGCAATCGCGATGCGCATATGGCCTTGCTGCCGCAGGTGATCGACCAGCGGCAGCAACATCGCCAGCGGGAGATTGTCGACGCAGTAATACCCCGCATCTTCGAGCACAGCCACCGCGATGCTTTTACCTGAGCCGGACAAGCCCGATACCAGCACGACCTGCATCGGGGTGCTCACGCTTCCCCCCTATCAATGGCGGCTTGCTGGCGAATCATGAATTGCTCGACCGGGTTGATGCCGCGACTGCGCAGGATGTGATTGCGTACTGCAACTTCAACCAGCACGGCGAGGTTACGGCCGGCGGCAACCGGGATGCGCACTTTGGGGATCGCGACACCCAGCACCGATTCAGCTGAAGCCACCATGTCGAGCCGGTTTAAACCAATGTCACCTACTTCGTGAGGGTGTACCAGTTCGACAATCAATTTGAGATTTTTTTGCAGCTTGACGGCGGTTTCGCCAAACAGGTAGCGGATGTTCAGAATGCCCAGCCCGCGTACTTCGAGGAAATCCCTGATCAGCGCCGGGCAGCTGCCTTCGAGTGTTTCGGGTGCGACGTGTTTGAGTTCGACGACATCATCGGCCACCAGCCGGTGGCCACGCGTGATCAGTTCCAGTGCAAGTTCGCTTTTACCGACTCCCGCGTCTCCCTTGATCAGGAGGCCAGTGCCGAGCACTTCCAAGAATACGCCATGCAACGTAGCCGTTTCGGCCAGCCGCTGGGTTAGATAATGCCCCAGATGCGACATCAAGATCGGGCTGGGGAGTGGCGAGGTGAAAATCGGTGTTTCAGTCAGCTCAGCGCGTTCGCGCAGTGCCTCGGGGACGACTTCGCCATTGGAGACCACTACCGCAGCCAGTTCAGACGAAAACAGATGCTGAATGGCTTCGCGCAGACTGGTTTCCGAGAGGCCGCGCAGGTAATCCATTTCCGCACAGCCGAGCACCTGAACCCGGTTAGGGTGCACGAAGTTCAGGTGACCAATCAGCGCCAGAGTGGGTTTCTGGATGGTCTCCGAGGTCAGTGTGCGTGCGCCGCCGGTACGGCCTGCCACCCACTGCATATCCAGCGGCTCGGCCAGATCGCGGTACAGCGATGCAACGGAAACGTTGCCTTTGTTCATATGGTACTTAGCTTGACCACGCGCTGATCAGCGCGAGAAGTTCGTCCGTGTTGCGGCTTGCCAGCATTTTTTCGCGTATGGATTCTTCGCCAAACAGTTGCGCCAGTTCGCCGAGAATTTGCAGGTGGGTTTCGTTCGCGTCCTTGGGCACCAGCAGGATGAAACACAGCGATACGGGCTGGTTGTCCGGCGCGTCGAACTCCAGTGGTGTGCTCAGGCGGTAAAGTGCGCCACGGGCGTCCTTCAGACCTTTGATCCGGCCATGGGGAATGGCAATACCGCAGCCCAATGCGGTCGAACCCAGTCGCTCGCGTTCGAACAGGCTGGTGAAAATATCGGCAGGTTTGAGTGTCAGCGTTTTCCCAAACAGGTCAGCGGCGTGCTCAAACAGTTTTTTCTTGCTGGAAAAAGGTAGATCCAGCAGTGTGGTCTCAGGCGAGAGGAGGGGGGCGATCAGGTTCACGACGCGTATATTAAAGCCGATGATTGAAGTCGGATTCAGATTCTGAGTAAGGTTTCAACAATCGCCGGGGTGTAATGGTGGCTGATACGAAACGTCGTCAAACAGGTGTGAACGACGTATGCGATCCGGCTCAGGTTGATTATACGCCCGCCGCGCGTCTATGTCGGCGGGCGTTTTACGTCAGGCAATGTCTTCAGCGGGCTGGTGCTTCAATCCACCGTGTGTTTGGTGGACATCGCCGGTTTTTTCCTTGTGTTTGACGATCTGGCGGTCGAGCTTGTCCGCCAGAAAATCGATGGCGGCATACATGTTGGCGTCTTCACTGTGTGCGTGAAAATCGTGGCCTTTAACGTGGAGATTGGCCTCGACTTTGTGTACCAGTTTTTCAACCTGCATGATGACGGAAATGGTGATGACGTGATCGAAATGGCGTTTGACGCGATCAAGCTTGTCAGAAACGTATTCGCGGATGGCTGGTGTTACTTCCAGGTGGTGACCGGAAATTGTCAAATTCATAAAGCCTCCAGGGTCTGCGGGTGAAAATGGCCGACGAGATGATAATGTTCATCGGAATGGGCACATGCCCGATTTCATTGTGGGACGAAAATGCTGGACATTCAAGCGCAAGTCATCAGGAATCGTGAGTCTCGATGAATTAAAGTGCGCGCCGCATATTGGCAGGCGGTATCTGCATCGATTCACGGTATTTAGCAACGGTGCGACGGGCAACCACAATGCCTTGCTGGCTTAATACTTCGGCCAGCTGACCATCGGAGAGGGGTTTTTTGAGACTTTCTGCGGAGACCAGCTGCTTGATCAGCGCGCGAATCGCGGTGGACGAGCATGCGCCCCCGCTTTCGGTTGCGACATGACTGCCAAAAAAATACTTCAGTTCGTACAGGCCGCGTGGCGTCATCATGAATTTCTGTGTGGTGACGCGGGAAATGGTTGATTCATGCAACTCGACCGCGTCGGCGATTTCGCGCAGCACCAGCGGGCGCATGGCGACCTCGCCGTGTTCGAAGAAGTGCCGTTGCCGGTCTACGATGGCTTGCGATACACGCAGGATCGTGTCAAATCGCTGTTGCACGTTTTTAATCAGCCAACGCGCCTCCTGCAATTGACTGGCGAGCTGGCCGCCGCCGCTTTCGCGATGGCGCGCCAGAATGTCAGCGTAGACCTGGTTGACCCGCAGCTTGGGCATGGCATCCACATTCAGGCTGGCTACCCACATGCCCTTGATTTTGCGTACATGCACATCCGGGATGACGTAATGCGTATCGTCCAGGCTATACGCCGCGCCCGGGCGGGGGTTGAGCGAGAGGATCAGCCCGCGTGCTGCGCGCAGCGCGGCGTCGTCGATCCCCAGATTTTTTTTCAGCTTGCCCACGTCGCGGGCGGCGAGCAGGTCGAGGTGATGGGTCGTCAGGCGCAAGGCGTCATCGCGTGCGGGGGTGGAGGCGGGGAGCGCCCGTAATTGCAGGCTCAGGCATTCGGCCAGGTTCCGTGCGCCCACGCCGGTGGGCTCCATGTTTTGCAGATGTTTGAGCGCTGTTTCAACCTCGGCCAGCTCCAGTTCTTCCAGCTCGGGCTTCAGGCTGTCGGTGATATCGGCAAGTGATTGGGTCAGGAAGCCGGATTCGTCGAGGTCGTCGATGAGGGCGGCGACCAGACTGCGGTCACGTAGCGTCCGCGGGCTGACGCTCAGTTGATTGAGCAGATGTTCGCGCAGTGTGGCACCGGCAATCGTACCTTGGGAAAACTCGCCATCGTCGTCATCATCGCCGCCTGCGCTGCTGTAATCGTTCCAGTCGGAGTCGTCGAGCGTCGTCGCAGATTCGGTATCGCTGCTTTCGGGGGCAGTGGAGACTTCGTTGCTTTGTGCCTCTGCTTCGGCGGTATGTGTAGGGGCATCAGCGGTATTGAAGCTGGTGTCTTCCTCCTCTTCGCGTTCGAGCAGAGGGTTGTCTTGCAACATCTGATCAAGCTCCTGGTTGAGTTCCAGGGTCGAGAGCTGTAACAGTCGTATCGACTGCTGCAACTGCGGTGTGAGCGTTAGATGTTGGCCAAGCTTGAGTTGTAAACTGTGTTTCATACGTCCGGAAGATGCGAGGCAGTCAGCGATGACTCAACTACGGTGATGAATGCGACTGACTTGAGTTCAGTCTAGCGGATTTCTGGAAAAGTGCCTGACATATTCCATTACCAAACTGAAAAGATCGCTAAGGTGAGCCGCAGACCACACTGAAGCTCGATCGAGCGAGCGTGTGGTTGTTCAACTGCAGTCTATCCTTTAGGCTCTTTGGGCTAAGTGCGGGTGAGAAGATATAGCGATTTTCAGTCGGGTAATGGAATTACAGCCTGAAATTTTCACCCAGATACACTTTACGGGCATTGTCGTCCTGAATGATGAGGCCGGGCGTGCCGTCGATCAGCACCCGACCCTCATTGATGATATAGGCGCGGTCACAAATCCCCAAGGTTTCGCGGACATTGTGATCGGTGATGAGCACGCCGATATCGCGCTCAATCAGAAACTGCACCAGTTTCTGGATATCGAGTACGGCGATGGGATCAACTCCGGCAAACGGCTCGTCGAGCAGTACAAAACGCGGGTTAATTGCCAGCGCGCGGGCGATTTCGACGCGACGCCGTTCGCCGCCCGATAGACTGAGTGCCGAGGCGTCACGCAAATGCGCAATATGCAGGTCGTCGAGCAGGTTATTGAGGTGTTCTTCGCAGTCAGCTGCCGAATAGGCTTTGAGCTCCAGAATGGCGCGGATATTTTCCGCCACCGTCAGCTTGCGGAAAATCGAGGGCTCTTGCGGTAGATACGACAAACCCAGCCGCGCGCGCTGGTGGATCGCCATGTGGGTGAGGTCTTGCGTGTCGAGCTGCACGCAGCCGCCGTCGGCGGACACCAGCCCCACGACCATATAAAAACAGGTGGTTTTGCCTGCCCCGTTGGGGCCGAGCAGGCCGACGACTTCGCCGCTATTGACCTCAAACGACACGTCGTGAACGACGGTGCGTTTGCCGTAGGTTTTGCGGAGGTTGCGAACGATGATCTGGCTCATGGTGCAATGAGCTTGTCGCTACGGGGTTTGGGGCGGATCACAGCGCGCACGCGCCCGGAGGGCGTAGTCGCATCGGGTTGCCCCACGACTTTGTAAAACGACGTATTGGCGTTGTAGGAAATACGCGCTCCGCGCAGTTCGTCTGCACCACGTCGTAGCCGTGCCTGACCGATCAGTTCGAGTTGAGCCTGCTCGCTGTTGTATTCGATGCGGTCGGCAAAGCCTTCCAGATAATCGTTGCTGCCGTCGGGTTTCTGGCGAAACGCCACCGGTCGCCCGACGGCACTGAAGCTCGCCAGCCCGGCGTTGCTTTGCGTGACTTGCACGCGGTCGGCGCGCAGCATCAGCGTGCCCTGGCTGAGGATGACGTTGCCCGCGTAGACGCTGATTTTGCGAGCGTCGTCAAGCGTGACAGTATCGGCTTCCAGGTTGACTGCACGATCGCGGTCGGCTTTTTCGGCGAGTGCCGGGTGGGCGAGCACAATGCAGCAGACAGCCAGGCCAAAGGAGCGGATCAGATTAAGGTTGCGCATGATGATAGCGGGCATGAACCCGCCCTGTGAGTTTAATAAGACGCTGTTTGGCGAGGTATTCCATAGCACCCGCGCGCACGTCGAGCCCGTTGTTCCTGAGCGTGAGGGCACCGGGCGCGCGCAGCATTTCCCGTTCGGGATAAATCAGCAGCCGCGCGGTGGTGAGGCCGAGCGGCGGGCTTGCGCCGCCCGCGCGGGTCAGTACGACCTTGCCGCGCAACTCGACTTCACTGCCATCGGCGGAAATGGTCGCGGCCAATGCCGTGGCAACCAAAGCTTCGCGGGCGTTACGGCCATGTTCAAATCGCGGCGACTCCATTTCGGTCAGGTGGCTGCCAGAATAATGCTTGAGTTTTTTTGCCGACAGACGGTATTGCGGTTTACCGGTGGCGTCGGTGCGCAGGGCGTCGAAATCTTCAATGATGCCTTCCGGATCGGTTTTGGCTGAGTCGGCGCTTGGTTCGGGTAAGCGAACCGCGCGCTCGATCCAGAAACTGAGTCCAGCCAGTAGCGTAAGCAGGGCTAGCGGCAGCCACAGTGAACCGCGTTCGATCATGGACGAGACCTGCCAGATGGGGTCATTGTAAGTAGGGTGCCAGCGCGGCATCCAGCGTGCCTTGGGCGCGCATCAGGAATTCGCACGCTTCGCGCACGGCACCGTGCCCCGCGCGGCGAGTGGTGATGTAGTGACTGTGTGCTTTCACCAGATCGGGCGCGGCTGGCACGCTGATCGCCAGCCCGGCACGCCGCATCACCGGCAGATCAACGACATCGTCGCCCATGTAAGCCGTGGCTTCACAATCGATGGCGAGCTCCCGGCATAGGGCTTCGTACACTACGCGCTTGTCGTGTGCCCCTTGGTGAATGATGTCGATGCCGAGGTTGCGGGCGCGATGTTCGACCACCCGCGAGCTGCGCCCGGTGATGATGGCGAGCTGGATGCCGGTGCCTTTGAGCATTTTCAGACCGTGGCCATCGAGCGAATTGAAGCCTTTATATTCTTGGCCGTCGTCGGCGAAAAACAGCGTGCCGTCGGTCATGACGCCATCGATGTCAAACGCGACGAGCTTGATTTTTTTAGCGCGCGCCAGCAGGGCTGCCGTGATTTCGTTCGGGTTCATTACACCACTCCTGCCCGCAGCAGATCGTGCATATTGAGCGCGCCCACCAGCGTATGGTTGGCGTCCACGACCAGCAGGCCATTGATTTTCAGGGATTGCATTTTTTCGACTGCGGCGACGGCGAGCGCATCTTCGCGGATGGTTTTAGGATTGGCCGTCATCAGATCTGTGACGCGCGCTTGGTGCAAATCCAGCGCGTGTTCGAGTGCGCGCCGCAAATCGCCGTCGGTAAACACGCCCGCCACCTTGCCTGCGGCATCGACGACTGCCGTCATGCCGAGTCCTTTTTGGGTCATTTCGAGGAGTGCAGTTTTGAGCGAGGCCTCATGATCGATTCTTGGCAACGCGTCGCCGCTGTGCATGACGTCACGCACGTGAACCAGCAAGCGTCGGCCCAGACTGCCGCCGGGGTGCGTGCGGGCAAAGTCGTCGGCAGAAAACCCGCGCGCGTCGAGCAATGCGACTGCCAGCGCGTCGCCCAGTGCCAGCGCGGCGGTGGTGCTGGCAGTCGGCGCGAGATTGAGGGGGCAGGCTTCTTTATCGACTGCGGCGTTGAGGTGCACATCGGCCTCGCGCGCCAGCGTGGAGGCCGGGTTGCCGGTCATCGACACGAGCTTGGCACCGCGTCGCTTGATGAGCGGCACAATGCTGACGATTTCGCTGCTCTCGCCCGAATTCGACAAGGCCAATACCACATCGTCGGGCGCGATCATGCCGAGGTCGCCGTGACTGGCTTCGCCGGGATGTACAAAAAACGCGGGGGTGCCGGTGGAGGCCAGCGTG
The DNA here is from genome assembly GCA_040080645.1 of Thiobacillus sp. Classification (GTDB taxonomy): domain Bacteria; phylum Pseudomonadota; class Gammaproteobacteria; order Burkholderiales; family Thiobacillaceae; genus Thiobacillus. The sequence continues at coordinate 198,472 of JBEBIA010000001.1, read as the reverse complement.
GCGGCGATTTTGCCGCCGATGTGGCCGGACTTGCCCATGCCCGATACAACGACCCGCCCCGTGCAGGCGAGCATCAGCGCAACGGCCTGCGCAAAATGCTGATCCAATCGCGTGGACAAGGTACGCAGTGCGTCGGCTTCAATGTCGAGCACGTTGCGCGCGAGTTGCAGCAAATGTTCGGGGGAGGGGGGGTGGAGGTGCATGGTCGGCAAGTATACTAAAGCTCACCTTCGCTGCCCGCGTTTCTGTATGCCCTGCACGACGACTCAGGTTATGGTTTGGGCGCTTGCCCTCGAAAGATCGTATGTCCCGCAAGGGGACTCCGACTTTCTATGGGCTGAAGCCCATGAAAGATCGTATGCATAGCAGTCTTCAGCTTGTGTTGATCTTGCTTGCGGTAGCGGTGCTGGTGGTCGCGGCGGCGCGTGCGCTGCGCTTGCCGACCATGCTTGGTTATTTGGTGACAGGCGTGGCCATCGGGCCGTTTGCGCTGGGTTGGATTCCGGACAGTAGCGAAGCGCGCTATCTCGCTGAATTTGGCGTGGTGTTCCTGATGTTCTCAATCGGTCTGGAATTCAGTTTGCCGCGCCTGATGACCATGCGGCTCACCGTATTTGGTTTTGGCGGGGCGCAAGTGCTAGTGTCGATCGCGCTGACCGCACTGATCGCCTGGCTACTCAATTTACCGCTGTTGGCAGCGTTGGCATTGGGTGGGATTTTGTCGATGTCGTCTACCGCGATTGTGTCGAAAATGCTGGCCGAGCGGCTTGAGGTTCAGACACCCCATGGCCGCCAGATTTTCGGCGCGCTGCTGTTCCAGGATCTGGCGGTGGTGCCACTGCTGATCCTGATTCCTGCGCTGGCTCAGGAGTCCGACGCGATGGCAGGCACGCTTGGAGCCGCCATGCTCAAGGCGGTCGTAGTGCTGGGGTTCTTGCTGTTTGTGGGGCAGCGCATCATGCGACCGTGGTTTCAGTGGGTGGCGGGGCGCAAATCGCCCGAGCTGTTCACACTCAATTTGTTGTTGTTTACGCTGGGGCTGGCGTTCTTCACCGAAAGCGCCGGGCTGTCGCTGGCGCTGGGTGCCTTCCTTGCCGGGATGCTGATTTCCGAAACCGAGTACCGCTATCAGGTGGAAGACGACATCAAGCCGTTCCGCGACGTGTTGCTGGGCTTGTTTTTCGTCACCATCGGGATGCGGCTGGATGTGATGCAGCTCGCCAGCCAGTGGGGCAACGTCTTGTGGTTGCTGGTAGCGATCATGCTCGGCAAGGGGCTACTGGTGGCGGGCTTGTCGCTCGCCATGGGTAGTGCGCGTCCTACTGCGGTACGTACCGCGCTGGGTCTGGCGCAGGCCGGTGAATTCGGCTTTGTGCTGCTGGCGCAGGCGGCCGATCTCCAGGTGTTCGACGCGACCATTACCCAGACCGTGCTGGCTGCAATGGTGTTGTCGATGCTGATCGCGCCGCTCATGATCCAGCGTATGGACGGCCTCACGCGCTGGATCTCGGGCAACGAATGGGCAGGTAAAGCCAAGGAGGTGCACGACATTGCCGTTAAAACCTTTGGCAAGTCGAAGCACGTGATCTTGTGTGGCTATGGCCGCAGCGGACAAAATCTCGCGCGCCTGCTGGAAGCCGAAAATATCAGCTTTGTCGCGCTTGACGCTGACCCTGAGCGCATCCGCGCCGTTGCCGCAGCGGGCACCTCGGTGGTGTATGGCGACGCGAGCCGCCGCGAGGTGCTGGTGGCCGCAGGCTTGTCGCGTGCGCAGGCCATCGTAGTCACCTACTCTGATCTGCGTTCCAGTATGGCGATCCTGCGTCACGTGCGCGAATTGCGTCCCGAGTTGCCCGTTGTCGTGCGCACCATCGACGATGCGGCCATCGACGCGCTCAAGGATGCTGGAGCGACCGAAGTGGTCTCTGAGGTGATGGAAGGTTCGCTGATGCTTGCTTCGCACGCACTGATGCTGCTGGGTGTGCCGCTGTCGCAAGTGCTGCGCCGTATCCGCGAAGTCCGCGAGTCGCGCTACGCGTTAATGCGCGGCTTCTTTCGGGGCGCGTCCGATGCCGACGACATGCTCGACCAGGAAAACCAGCCGCGCCTGACTACCCTGCTGATTCCGCCGGGTGCCGCAGCAGCCGGACGCACCCTCGAAGCGCTGGATCTGGAAGACCTGCTGGTCGAAGTGGTGTCGATCCGCCGCCAGGGTACCCGGCGGCTTGATCTGTTACCCGAGACGGAATTACAGCCGGGCGATGTGCTGGTGCTGCGCGGTGCCGCCGATGGACTGGCGGCGGCGGAGTTCAGGATGTTGCAGGGTTAAGGCGTTCTGCAGACGACGTAAGTTGTGCTGTTGTCATCTACATAATTAGCTGTAGGGGCGGCAGTGCCGTTAGCCGTGGTGTTGCCGCGAACAGTGCCCGTTGTGGCGTCGCCATCATCGAATTGCGAATCAATCGCTTGTGCAATTGTGGCGGGCAGATTGTTAGAGCAAACAACAAGCCCCGTTAACCCTTGCGCGCCGTTTTGCACGCCAGTTGTGCCTGAGGCAGCGTTAGGAGGGAGGTTGGCATTCGCAGCGCCATTGACTAAACCGGCACGGCGTAAATGCAACCAGAATTGACGGCTTTCATCTGCGGCGGTGCCTGAGTTGTAATTTCCAGCCACTATGCCGTCGCCGTTGCCTGCTGTCGCGAGTGACCAGCGTGTGATCACGCCGGAGTCATCACCGGGAAGGGTACGGTAGCGATCTTGATAAAGGTTGATTGCAGCAGTCACTGACTGAAAATCGTTAGCCACGTTACGGATGCGACCTTGAGTAATCAGTTCCTGACCCTTCAAAATCCCGCCCAGTAGTAGGCCAATGATGACCAGTACAATGGCGATCTCGATCAGGGTGAAACCACTTTGCTTTTGACGGCGCAGGTTCAGGGGTTGAGGCATGGTTGGACTCCGCATGTTGTTTAGCCTGTTCATGGCTCCGCAAATCCCGTGCCAAAACCTTGTTTAAACGTTAATTTATTGAAAATAAACGTTTTTTGTGTTGACGGCTAACTTGTAGGGGGGGGCAAATTGATGAAATCACGACTGCCCCGCTATTTTTTCGTCGAAATGAGCACGAATCTGGCTGGAGTTTCCTGCTGTGTCGCCGTTAGCAGCATCCATGACTTCAACGACTTGTCCGTCCCCTGATATGGCTTCCCCTTCCACCTGGTTATCGCGCGCCAGCACCGGCTTGATCCGGGTTGCGCCGAGTCGCTGGCTTGCCCTGATGTTGCTGGCCCTGCACGTGGCCGTGGTGTTCGACGTCGAGTCGGCTGTCGCGCGTGCGTGTTTGCTGGCACATTACGGCTTGTTCCTGTTGTGGCAGCCGCTGGTGAAGAGCGAAGCGAAAATCGAGCCACGGCTGGCATTGCCGGTGTTTGCGATGGCCGCGCTGCTGGTACTGGTGGAAAGCACCTGGGTGATGGCCTTGTGGCTGGCGATTCTGGCCGGACTGGTGGGTGCGGCGGCGACCTCGCAAAACGGGCGCGGCCAGCGCTGGACGTATTTGCTGGCGTTGACCTATCTGCTCTCGATGTTGCTGGCTTGGGTGTTGCCGCAAACGTTGCGGGCGGAAGCGTTTCCCGAGGCGATCCAGCTTGCGGTGCAATACGGCCTGCCGCTGTTGCCGCTGGTGATCCTTTTTTTGCCGACTGCACGGCAAACAGGCACCACTTCCACGCTGGATTTTGTTTACGGCCTGATGCTGTCGCTGCTGATTATCGTGTTGGCGCTAGGCGTGTTTGCCGTGGTGGCGGTGGCGCGGGTGAGTTACGCCTGGGCGCTGGTGCAAACGCTGCTGGGCATGGCGGTGCTGTTGCTGGCCTTGTCGTGGCTGTGGAATCCGCGCGCGGGCTTCACCGGGCTGGGGCAGGTGACATCGCGTTATTTACTGTCGGTGGGACTGCCGTTCGAAGGCTGGGCGCGGCGGCTGGCGACGCTGGCCGAGCGCGAGCGCGATCCAGAATCGTTTGTGCGCGACGCGCTGGCCGACCTCAGTGAACTGGACTGGATACGCGGCGGACGCTGGCAAGCCGCGCGCGGCGAAGGCGCATTCGGCGACCCTGCGCCGCACGAAATCAACTATGCGTTTCACGGCCTGACGCTGACCTGGCAATCAGCGCGACCACTGACGCCCGCGCTGGCGTTGCATGTGCGCTTGCTGTCGCAGCTGCTCGGATATTTTTATGCCGCCAAGGTGCGTGAGCAAACGCTGCGCGAGCAGGCGTACAGCCAGGCGATTGCCGATACCGGCGCGCGACTGACCCACGATGTCAAAAACATCCTGCAAGCAATGAAAACCCTGCTGGCGGCAGCGGAGGTCTCGACCCCGCAAGAAAACGACCAGCTGCTCGCCTTGATGAAGCGCCAGCTACCGCAATTGGCCAATCGCCTGTCGCAAACGGTCGATAAGCTGAAACAGCCTGCCGAGATTGATGTAGCGCAAGTCGCAGCTGAGGCGTGGTGGGACGCGCTGCGCACCCGTTACGAACACGACGACGTACAGTTTTTTGCCGGTGAGATCGACGCGACGCCGCTACCGCAGGATTTGTTCGACAGCGTGGCGGACAACCTTCTGACCAATGCGCTGCGCAAGCGTCAGGCGGAAAGCGGCGTGGCAGTAGCGGCGCGGCTTACCCTGCATCCGCTGGTGAGCCTGGAAGTCATGGACAGCGGATCGGCTGCGCCCGAGCATGTTGCCCGGAATCTGTTCCAGAGCCCGGTCGCGTCGGACTTCGGGTTGGGCGTGGGCTTGTATCAGGCGGCCCGGCAAGCCGCGCGCGCCGGATTTCGACTGGAGCTGGCTGAAAATCAGCCGGGGCAAGTGGTGTTTCGCTTGCAGGCTACAGGCAGAGATTGATCGAGGTTTATAAGCAGCCGCCTATGGGGCAAACTCGGCTAGAGAGCAAGGTTGTCGGTATCCAGATGACCTGATCGTCAAACTCCTTGGCCGTCTCGGCTGGGCTGCTATCGGCAGGCTTATAGGGTGAACGGCTGACATAGCGCTGATCGGCATCGGTCGGAGCGTTTTCCAGTTCGTCAGTGCCTGCGGGGGCGGCTAGGGTCGTGCCATGAATGCTGGTCGCGCCCCAGCCGTTTGCACCATGTGACATCACCACGACGGGCACGTTGCTGGCCAGATTGCCGCTTGCACAGCCACCAGTTGCGCTATCGCACACTTGGTTGGTGCCTGGATCACTGCTTCTGAAGCCGGATGATCGGTTGCTAAACGAATCGGTGACGCTGTAGTGCAGCCGGTTACCCCATGCATCCTGAGCGGCTGTACCGAGTGTGACCCAAGGCAGATTGCCGTGAGACTGCGGGCAATTCTCGGGGGCTCTGGTTTCTTCAATGCCATCACCATTGGTGTCGGGACAGGGCAGGTAATAGCGTCGCGTCGCTTGCGGCCATCCTTGCGCAAAGGCTGCTGCGCAATAGGTGTTGCAAATGGTGCCATCACAGCTGCCACCATTACACGCTCCTGCTCCATTGCAACTGATGGAACAGGTATGCGCCATGGCATAGCCCATGATCGCGTCTTGTGCCACTTCCAACGTCTTATTCGTCTCCGCCACCCGCCGCGCCTGAATCTGTGCCGACAGCGGCACGGTCAGTCCGCCGATCAGAATGGTGATAATTACCAGCACAATCGCCAGCTCGATGAGCGTAAAACCACGTGATTTGATGGCGTGGCATTTCATGGTGTGGTCTCGGGCGGGGTGCGCAGCACTTGATAGGGTTCGTAGACGCGCCCGTGGGCGCGAATCTGGCCGGGCTTGAGATTGCCCAAGCCGGGTGTGCCGAGCTGTGCCCGACCGTTGACCCAGCGCGTGGTTTGGCCGTCAGAGCGTATGACCAGCCCGTCATAACGTTGCGGGGCGGCTTCGATGGACTCGGCGGGCGTGGCGCGTAAGGAGGTGATTTTGCGGGCGCGTGCCTGTTCGAGCATGGCGCGCTGCGCGGGGGTGTAGAACAGGCGACCCGTCTCGGCGGCTACCGCCGTTGCTGAGTAGCCAGGAACGAGATACGCAGCGGTCAGGCAGATCAAGTAAACACAGGCAATCCAGCGTCCTGCCGATGACCGTGTTTCAGCGATTGTGAGAGGGGCTGACGAAACGGTTTTCATTTTGCGCCCCCGACGTTTGCCGCTACGGTAAACCACAGCAATTCGCATTCAGCATTGAGCTCGGGTCGGTCGATGGCTTGTGGCGGGGTGTCGCTGAGACGGCTGAGGCGGCAGCTGCGAACGCGAAATACGCCGGATGCACGGGTGTGCAGGGTGTCCAGAAAACGCGGTAAATCGGTTTCTACCAGCAAGGGTAATTTGAGCGTCATGGTGGTGATGCCGAGCGGAAGTGTTTGCGCCAGGGCGGGGGGCGCAAGGGTGCGGGGCGTGAGCGCGTAATCTAGTCCGTAGAGGCCGCTGTCGCGGTTGGCGGTTTGCACCGCTTCGAGCCAAGCCAGCCGGTTTTCCGTGCCGACAAAACCGCGCGCCGCCCACGTCTGATAGGCGGGTAAATACGCGTCGATCAGCTGCTGTTCGGTTTTGCTGCGTTGCAGCCGGGATTGCGCCGCATTGAGTGCGCTGTGCTGGGTGCGCAACTGCTGCTCCGCTTGCGTGGCGTAGCGGGTGCTCCAGACAGTACCGATGACGGCGAAGAGCAGTGCTACGACGAGTAGCGCGAGCGGAATTTTCAAGGCGGCGAAGGGCGGGCGGTTCATAGTGTCTTCCCGCGAAACTGGATTTCCAGTGTGAAGCGCGCGGTCTCGTTGCGTGCCAGCGGGCTGGCCTTGCCCGCGAGTGTGGCGGTGGAGTCGGCGTTGACCGGGCTTTGGGTCAGGTTGACTGCAGCGATCTCGGGCGCAGCCGCCAGTCGCTGGATCAGGCTGTCGATCCGTTGCAGCGCGGCGCGATAGTTGCCGTCAAAGTCGGCGAGTGCGGCGTCGAGCGTGGCAATGAGCGGCGTGGTCGTGGCGGCATCCAGACGCGGGTCACGCCAGCTGAGCGTCTCAAGCTGGATGCCGGGCGCAGCGGCGAGCGCCAGCCCCAGCGTGCGCAGCAGGGCATGAGGGTCGGGGCGCTGCTGGTCGAGCTGCTGGGCCAGCGCGGTCATGGGCGCGAGTTGGTCGGGACGTACGCCGAGTGCGGGAAATTGTCGGGCGAGTGTTTGATAGCGCGCATCAAGTTGTTGTTGGGTGAGCACCAACTGGTGGGTCTCGTCGGTCAGGCTTTGCGCGTGTAGCCAGGTGGCACCGGTGGCGACCAGCCCCAGTGCGGCCACCCCACTGGCGGCGGCGTAGATGCCGCGTTTCCAGCGATGCTCGCGATAGCCTTGCAGCAAGTCGGGGGGGGCGAGATTGAGGCTGGGCGCATCGCTGGCCAGCGCCACCAGCGGGGCGATTTCGGGCGTAGCTGTCAGAAACTCGGCGGGGATGCGCAAGGCGCGCGCCAGCTGTTCCATGTCCAGACTGCGTGCCTGGAAGGCGGGGTCGGCGTTGAGCGGTGCCAGCGCGGCGTCGAGCTGGTGACTGGCGTCAAGCAGCAGTACATGCAAACGCGCTTCGCGTGGCAGCAGGCGCTGGCCTGTGAGGTATAGCTGGGTCTTGGCGATTTCATCCGCCGCATTACCGGAAAACTGACTGGGTGCTTCGCCGCCGATCAGGCGCGAAAAACGCAGCAGGCCTTCCTGGTAATACGAGAGCCGCAAGCCGCTGCTGAGTCGGTGTGCTAGCAGCACATGCGTGTCTTTGATGGCAAGCCGGGCGAGCAGACTCTGCCCCGCCAACGCAATCGGCACGATGCCCACCAGCGGCAGCCGCGCACGCTGCAAGGCGCTGAGCCAGGGCGTGAGCCAGTCCGGATCGGTGAGCGCGGCGAGCAGGTAGCGGTCATCGCGACGGCCAGTCTGTTCGCGCCCTTGCAGCCAGGCACCGGTGTAGCGCGTGTTGCGGAACAGCTGTTTGAGCTTGCGGGTGAGCAGCGCGTCGCGCGCCGCGCCTTGCACATGCGGCAGAATTTCCAGCCGGTAGTCTTCGTCGACCGTGTCGGTCACCAGCAGCGCAGGCAAATGTGCACGGTTCGCAAGCAGTGCATGCAAGCCGTGCACGCCTTGTTCGGTGGCGGAGAACTCGCCCAGCCAGTGCGCGTGACCGCGTCGCCAGTCGAGTACGCCGAGCTGGCGGGTGCTAGCAAGCAAAATCAGGCGACGGGTGGCGATCATAGCGGCAGATTTCCGATCAGGTCGTATACCGGCAACAGCACCGAGACCAGAATGCCGCCGAGCAGCAGACCGAGAATGGCGGTGAGCGCAGGCTCCAGCACCTTGAGGCCGTTTTCGATGGAATCGAGCACTTCGCGATTATAAAAAAACGTGACGTTATCGAGCGCCTCGTCGAGCGCGCCCGTCGCTTCGCCGACGCGCAACATGCGAATCACCAGCGGTGGGAACAGCGCCTGCATCTGGAAACTTTCCGATAACCCCCGACCATCAGCGATCTGTTGCGCCGCTCGCCGGATACCGCCTGCAATCACCCGGTTGCCCGACACCGCTTCGCCTGCCCGCAAGGCTTCAAGCACTGTGACACCCGAGCGGTACATCATTGCCAGCGTATTGGCAAAACGCGATAGCGCAATTTTTTGCACAATCGGGCCGATCACCGGCAGTCGAAGCTGGGTGCGATCCCACCACCACTGACCGGCTTCGCTGCGTTTGACCCACCAGGGTAATCCCACGCCCAGTGCCAGTGCGAGCAATAAAGCGATCAGCCAGTACGAGCGCAGCGCTTCCGAGACCGCCATCAGAATCAATGTCGGCAGCGGTAACGCGACGCCCATGGTCTTGACGAGCGTCAACACCTGCGGCACCAGGTAAATCAGCAGGAACAAAATGGCCACGCCGACCACCGCCAGCACCAGCGCGGGATAAATCATCAGCCGTTTAGCTTTGGCGGCCACTTCTTCCTGCCATTTGAGCGATTCGGAGAGCCGCTCAAACACTTGGTCAAGCAAGCCGGTTTGTTCACCCGCCTTGACGCTGTGGACGAACACCGCACCGAACACCGCCGGATGCGCCATGAGCGCTTGCGACAACACTTTTCCGCCTTCGAGGTCTTCAAGCAGTGCGGTCAGTACATCGCGGAAGCCGCGTTTATCCATGGTGTCGCGCAGGTCACGCAGCCCTTCCAGCAGCGGAATCCCGGCGCGGGTGATGTAACGCATATGGATGCAAAACGTCACCAGATCGCGCCGTGTAATGCGCTCGCGTCCCTCGGGCGCGTACTGGCGCGACAGCTCGGCCAGCGTGATGAGATCGAGCCCCATGCGCTTCAGGCGCAGTTCAAGATCGACATCGTTGACCGCAGACAGCGTGCCCTTGACGTTGCGACCGGTTTGATCGATGGCGCGGTAATCGAAAAAAGGCATGGTGAATGACGCCCTACACGCGCCCGGTCAGATCGACCACGCGCGCGACTTCTTCCAGCGAGGTGACGCCGTGTTTCACCCGCTGGATGCCGTCTTCAGCCAAGGGGCGATAGCCGAGGCTGAGGGCGGCGCGGCGGATGTCGTGTAGTGGTGCATGGTTGGCGACGAGTTCGTCGAGAGTGGGATCCATACGCAGTAATTCGATCAGTGCGAGACGTCCACGATAGCCTTTGTGGTTGCAGGCGGGGCAGCCGACCGCGCGATAAATCGGCGGCTCGTCGGGTTGCCAGCCGAGGATGCGCGCTTCGTTGTTGTCGGGCGCGTGCGCTTCCTTGCAGTGCGAACAGAGTTTGCGCACCAGCCGCTGGGCGACGACACCGATGATGTTGCCAGACAGGATGCCGGGCTGAATACCGATGTCCATCAGGCGCGGAAACACGCCGAGCGCGGAATTGGTGTGCAGCGTCGTGAACACCTGGTGGCCGGTCATGGCGGCGCGAAACGCCATTTCGGCAGTGTCCTTGTCACGCACTTCGCCCACCAGAATGATGTCGGGATCCTGCCGCATGATCGAGCGGATGCCGTTGGCGAAATCGAGCTTGAGTGTTTCGTTGACCGAGCTCTGCCGCATCAGCGTGACCGGGTACTCGACCGGGTCTTCCAGCGTCATGATGTTGACCGTCTCGTTGTTCAGATGCGAGAGCATCGAGTACAGCGTGGTGGTTTTGCCGGAACCGGTCGGGCCGGTTACAACGAGGATGCCTTCGGGGCGCGCCATCATCAGTTGCAGTTCGCGCAGCGCATCCGGCGTGAAGCCCATCTGCTCCAGCGGCATGATGGATTTCTCGCGGTCGAGAATGCGCAGCACCAGATTTTCGCCGTGGATGCCAGGCTGGCTCGATACCCGAAAGTCGATCGGGCGGCCATTGAGCGTCAAGGACATGCGGCCATCCTGCGGCGCGCGCGTCTCCGCAATGTTCATCCCCGATAGCACTTTCAACCGCACCAGAATGCCCGGCCAATAAGTCTTGTGCAGGCTGCGGATTTGTTCCAGCACGCCGTCTACCCGATAACGAATCCGCAGGAAGGCGTGCTCGGGCTCGAAGTGGATATCGGACGACTCGCGCTTCACCGCGTCGGTGAGCAGCGCGCCGACCAGCCGCACTACCGGCTGGGTGTATTCCTCGGTGTCGGGATTGAGGCTGGCGTAATCGACTTCGCCGGTTTCGATCTCGCGCAGGATGCCATCGAGCGACAGGTCGAAGCCATAAAACTTGTCGATGCACTCCAGCAGCTGTGCTTCGCCCGCCAGCAGGGTGTCGATTTCGAGCTGGCTGCCGAGTGCGGCTTTGAGCTGGTCGAGCGCGACGACGTTGAACATGTCGGTGGTCGCCAGCGTCAGCACGTTGCGACCCGGGTCGTGAGCAATCGGCAGCAGGTGATGGCGGCGCGCGAAATCTTCCGGCACGAGTTGCAGTGCCTCGGGGTCGGCGACGACCTGCGTGAGGTCGATGCCCTGACTGCCGAGCGCGTTGGCGAGCTGGTCGCGCAGCACCGCTTCGGTCATGAATCCCAAGGCAACCAGCTGACGACCGATGGGCAGGCCAGTGGACTTCTGCTCTTTTAGTCCGATGCGCAGTTGGTCAACGGTGATGAGTCCCTGGCTGACCAGGGTTTCACCCATGCGGAGTTTTTTGCGGCGTTCCATGATGTCGTGGATTAACGCGCGGGCTGAAGTTGCTGGATCCGTGCCTCGGCTTGCGCGCGATCAAAGCGATGCGCCCCGCCGAATGCCAGCGCCTTTTCGTAATAGCTCAGCGCGGCGGCCGGTTGCCGCAATTGTTCAAGGCTCACGGCCAGATTAAACGCGTAGTCGGCGTTGCCGGGCGCGAGCCGCAGGGCGTCGAAATAGGCGGACTGCGCTTCGGGCCAGCGTTGCTGGCTCGCGTACAGGTTGCCGAGTGTCTGATACAGATGTGCGCTGGGCTGGCGGTCGAGCTGCATTTTCAAACGGCTCTCGGTCGCGCTGCTGTCGGTGTTACCAAGCAGATCGAGTAGAGCGGCTTGCGCGGTGGCGTTGTGTGGGTCGCGTTCGAGCACTTCGCGATACAGTGGAACGGCGTCGGATTCGCGGTTTTGTGTGGCAGCAATCGCGGCGAGTCCGAGCAGGGCATCGGCATCACGGCGCTGCGCCGCAGCCTGGGTGTAGAGCTGCTGCGCCAGCGGCAGATTGCCTTGCTGATACGCCTGATAGGCGCGGCTCACCAGGGTATTGCCGAGGTCGGGCTGAAACAGCGCGGGACGGCTGGCCGGGGCAGTCGCGCGCGGCGTGGCGGCACGAGGCTCTGCCAGGGGTGGCGCAGACTGCGCGCGCGCGGTGACTGTTTCAGCAGGCTCCACAGGGGCTGTTTCCAGCATGGCTGGAGGGGGCGTCGGCCCGGCAACGGGCAGCGCAGCCGGCATTGCCGGAGGCAACGCGGTAGCCGGAGTGGGCGCGGGTTGGGTGGTGTCTGATGCTGCGACTGCTGTGGGAGGCTGCAATTCGATATACAGATAGAAGCCGTAGCCGATGGCGATCAGCGTCGCCAATAGCGCGGTGGCGGACACCAGCGAAAGGCGCGGCAGGCGAGAGGCAGCGGGCGGTGCAGGACTCAATCCGCTACTGCCAAACAGTAGCCCCGGCGGTTCGACCCAGTCTTGTTCAAGGCGTGTCGGCGTTTGCGGTTCCAGCGTCAGATCCGGCTCGGCGCGCGCGGACTGTCGTGCCGTTTCGCTGGTCGCTTCGGCTTGTTTCAGGGCTTTGAGCAACAAGCTCACTGCGCACTCCGGGCGGCCGGTAGCAAGCGCTGGAACTGGCGCAGTTCGTCGGATTCCAGCGATGGGTTGGAGACGACGATTGGCCGCAGGAAAATCACCAGCTCGGTCTGGCTGTTGATACGTTCGTGCTGGCCGAACACCGCGCCGATACCATCAGGACGCGAGAGTCCGGGAATGCCGTCGCGCGCGTTGTTGCTGTCGTCCTGGATCAAGCCGCCGAGGATCACCGTCTGGCCGCTGCGGATTTGCAGCAGCGATTCCATTTCACGTACCTGGATGACAGGTATGAGGTTTTTAACCCCTTCTTTTTTTAAACTGGGATTAGGGTCTTCCACTTCGCTCACTTTGCGCGAAATAGTGGGACGTACCGTCAGCGACACCATGCCGTTTTCGTTGATTTGCGGCAGTACTGTCATGACGATGCCGACGGGTACAGTGTGAGCTGTAGTAGTGAAGGTGGCAGGCTGGAGGAGATCCCCGGTTGAAGAGCTTGCTCCCTGTTGTGACTGGATAGAAAAATAAACCAGGTTGTTGACGACTTTCAGTATCGCTGTTTGGTTATTCAGAGCCATCAGCTTGGGACTGGAGAGCACTTTAGTGTTGCCATAGGATTCTAGTAAGTCGATAGCAGCCTTGAAACCATTGTTGCCGTTGTAGGTGGCCTTTACGAAGGGAGCGAGTGTGCCGGCCAGAGCGTTCGAGCTGCTGCCACTGACCGCCCCGGTGTTATCGATCGCCCAGCCCACGGCACCCTGTAGCGTTTTCGACCAGTCGATCCCCGCGCGATACTGGTCTTTGAGATTGACTTCGACAATGGTGGCTTCGATCAGCACCTGGCGTTGCGCCGATTGCATCACGCGATCCAGATACTGTTGCACCTGTTCCTGCTGCTTGGCGGTACCCAGCACCGTGATCGTGCCTGCCACCGGGTTGACGGCGACATCGTTTTTGCCGTCCGCGCCGGGCAGTTTGGCGAATGCGGCGGTGAAGAGACTGGCGGCACCTGCTCCTGCCTTGCTCACCGCTTCAGCCTGCGAGACGCGTTCGGCGCGCGCGGTTTTTTCGGCATCGAGGCGGGCGTTTTTTTCGGCGGCGCTCTGAGTCACCTCGCGGGTGCCCGCGAGCATGGTGCGGATGTTGCTCGCCAGTACGTCCCATAAATCGTTGTTCGATTTGCTGGCAACGGTGGTGCTGGAAGAATTGCCGGTCGTGTTGCTGTTGGCGTTGCCCACGCTGCCGCCGCCCGTGCTGGCGATTTCAGCCGCCACGCCGACACTCGACGTGGTGGTGCGCGCGACGTTGACATAGTTGACTGTGTAGGTTTTGAGATACGGCGAATCCGGCATCACCGAGACGGTGCGGCCATTCATTTCATACCGTAGATCAGCTTGCCGCGCGACACGGTCGAGGATGGCGGGCAGCGGTTCATTGACCGCATTGAGCGATACGCGCCCGGTGATGCCGGGGTGCAGGTCGATGTTGTATTGGGTGTCGCGCGCGATGGAAAACAGCAGATCTTTCACCGGCACGTCGTTAACGACAACAGTGTAGGTGGGCACGCGTGCGCCGAGTTGCGGGGGCGGCAGGGTGGGCGCAGCTTTCACTGGAGCCGGGGGCGGGCTGGTCGGCATAGCCGCCGCAGGCTGATGTATGTGTCCGTCGGACGTATCAAACGCCTTCGGCGGCACACAGCCGGTGAGCGCCGTGAATCCGGTCAGCAGGGCAAGACGCAGCAGCAGTGAATTCATAATCAATCGGGCGTTAACACCACCGTGCGCATTTTTCCGACCGTGCGCAAAAACGGTTTGCCCGCCGGGGTGGCAGGCAAGGTTTTGAGTGCAGCCATGGCGTCGCTGCGGCTGGCATATTCGCCTGCCAGCAGCATCCAGGCGGGCTGTCCTTGACGCGTGCCATACAGTACCCGGATCGGGGACGGCAAGGAACGTGCCTGATAGTCTTTCCATAGTACGGCAGCTGCCGCCGCATCTTTAGCGATATCGATCTGAATGGCATGGGTGGAGGCGGCGGCGGTGGCCAGCCAACCCTGGGTTTGGCGGGCTAGCGCCGCCGGATCGACCGGGACGGCGGGCGGTGTCTGCCGGGCGAGCGGGGGTGCGACAGGCGGGTTTGTCGGGGTGGCGACGGGCGCCAGCGCCTGCCAGGCGACCCATGCGACCAGCCCGAGTGCCGCCGCGAGGCCGCCGGTTAGCCACAACCAGCGGGGATTTGCGCGTGGGCGTTGCGGCGGCGAGGCGATTTCGGCGTCGCCTGCTGCGGCGTCCACATGGCGCAGGGTCAGGTTATGGGTGTGGTCGGCATAGGCGGCGAGTAGCGTTTTGTCGGCCAGCACGTTGATGCGCCGCGACAAGCCGCCCGAGAGTGCGGTCAGTCGGGCGACCAGTGCGTCGCTAAACAGATCGGGGCCGCGATAGCCTGCCACGGATAAGCGGGTACGCAGGTAAGCGCCGACTTCGGGTTCAGCCAGCGGCGACAGATTGAGGTTCAGGGTGATGCGATCCTTGAGCTGGCGGATGCGCGGGTCGGCCAAGGTGGTGTCCAGCTCGGGCTGGCCGAAGAGGACGATTTGCAGCAGCTTGTCGGTGGCGGTTTCGAGGTTGGTCAGCAAGCGCAGGAATTCGAGATTCTCGATGGCAATGCCCTGTGCTTCTTCGACGAAGACCACCACGCGGCGACCGCTTTGATGCCGTTCCAAAAGCGCGGTATTGAGTTGTGCAAGGCGTGCCTGGCGGGTGGGTTCGGCGTCGGTGATACCGAGATCGGCCAGAATCGCCGCGAGCATATCGTCGGGCGCGAGCGTGGGATTGCCGAGGTAGACGCTGTCGATGCTGTCGGGCAGTTGTGCCACCAGCTTGCGGCACAGCATGGTTTTGCCGCTGCCGACTTCGCCGACGACCTTGATGATGCCTTCGCCCTGACCGATGGCGTAGAGCAAGGCAGCGAGCATTTCGCCACGCTGTCCGCCTGCGTGCCAATACTCGGTATTCGGCGTGATGCGGAAGGGGGCTTCCTTCAGGCCGAAGTGGTCTAGGTACATCCTGTTGGATTCATTCTGTGCCGTAGGTTTGCATACGACTGTACAGCGTGGTGCGGTTGATACCGAGCAGCTTGGACGCCTGCGACAGGTTGCCGTGGGTCATGTTGAGCGCGGCTTCAACGTAAGCTTTTTCCCACTCGCGCATGGTGGCGTCGAGGTTGAAATTGGCCAGCGTCTGGAGCTGTTTGCGGGCGACTTCGATCAATGCACGGGAGTCGTTGGCGAGCGGAATTTCCTGCGGATATGCTTGATCGGTGTCGAGCTCAGCTTCGAGCTGTTCGGCGCTGACCGGCATCCCGGGGTATTTGGTGGTGAGGCGAATCGCGATGTTGCGCAGTTCGCGCACGTTACCCGGGAAGTGATAGTCCTCCCACATCTGGCGCGCGCGCGGGTCGAGGGTAAACGGCTGGCTGCGGGCTTCGCGGGCGTAAAACTCGCGGAAGTGGTCGAGCAGCGTGAGTTTGTCCTGACCCATTTCGCGCAGCGGTGGCACGGCGATGGAAAACACCGATAAGCGGTGATACAGGTCTGCGCGGAAACGCCCGGCCTTGATTTCAGCGCGTAAGTCGCGGTTGGTTGCGGTGACTACACGCGCATTGGAGAAACGTGGCTGGGTTTCGCCTACCCGCTGGTATTCACCGTTTTCCAGCACGCGCAGCAGCTTGGCTTGCAACTCAAGCGGCAGCTCGCCGATTTCGTCGAGGAACAAGGTGCCGTTTTCGGCTTCTTCAAAATAGCCCGCGCGCGCGGTGGTGGCACCCGTGAACGCGCCCTTGGCGTAGCCAAACAGGGTCGGCTCAACCAGGGTAGGCGAAATCGCCGCACAGTTGAGCGCGAGGTAGGGTTTGGCCGCACGCGGTGACAGTTGATGCAGGTTGGACGCGACGCGTTCCTTACCACTGCCCGATTCGCCTTCGATCAATACCGGAAAGGGAGCAGCGGCGTATTGTTTGATTTGTTCGCGCAGCTTGTCCATTGCCGGGCTGGTGCCCACGATCCCGGAATCCTTGACCGGCGCAGGTGCTTTGTCGGCGCTGCGCTCGGCATCTTGCACCAGTAGAGCGTTGAATAGCAGCGATTTGAGCCGCTCAGGTTCGCAGGGCTTGGCTACAAAATCGATGGCACCGAGCGCACGGGCATGGCGGGCGTTGGCCTCGTCACTCTGGCCGGACAACACAATAATTTTGATGCTGGGCGAGACTGAGAGCAGGTCGGCAATCAGTGCGAAGCCTTCGTCGGGTTTGTGCGGTTGCGGCGGTAAACCCAGATCGACCAGTGCCAACTGGGGCGGCGCATCCAGCTGCATCAGCAGGCTTTTAACCTGGGCGCGGGACTCGGCAGCAGCGATATTGAAATCGCGCCCCAGCACAAACGTCAGCGTGTCGGAAATGAGTGGATCGTCATCAACGATCAACAGGCTCGGCTTGTCAGTGTGCGCCACGTGTTCTCCAGGTCGGTCTTGCGCAACGGGTACGCCCGTGCGGGATGGTTGTCACAGGGGTCTGGGCGATTGTGCCAGAGCAGTACATAAAATTAAACCGGATCAGTGGCTTAACCACTGACGGGTTCGACCACTACGCGCATCAAGCCTTCGCTGCGCTCAAGGGGGTTGCCCAGCGCGATAAAGGTCTGATCCTTAATACCTGCAAGCTTGTACACCTTGCCTGGCATGAATTGCACCGGGTCTATCAGGATGCTGTGTTCCCCTGTGCTATTCGCCAGCCACAGTGCAGCGTGGGGCAAGTTGCTGCCACTGTTGTCGAAACCGTCTACGGTATACCCCGATCCGCTGGCGGTGTCGTACAGCATAGCGAGTTCAGGGGCGATGTTCAGCGTTTCGATACCGACTGAACTCGTGTCGTCGCTTTGGCGAGACAGGCGACGGATGATGCCAACTTTCCAGGCGCTGGCATCGTGCGCCTTGACACCGACGAGAGCACCCACACGCAGCCAGTCTTTGTCACGGGCTTCGACAATCGAGCCATAGCCGTATTCGCTTTCATCCTGCATGATCCAGCGCTCGACGTCGGGTGATTTAATCGGGGTGGCGTGCGTTTTCATCAGGGTGGAGCGTTCGGTTACAAAACCGTAGACCTGCACATCGACGGCTTCGTCATAATCCATCGACGTGCCATAGGGCGAAATGCTGGCAACCGAGCCGGGTGCACCGGATTTGATCTGGCTGATAATGGCGCTGAGTCCGTGTGCCAGATCGACCATGCGTTTGATGTCATTGCGTGGGGCGCGGCGCTGTTCGCGTGTCGCCAGCGCTGACCATTGACGCTGAAGGTGGTCGAGCATTTCCAGACTTTCGGCGGTGCGGGCATTTTCAGTCAGCCCCAACTGAGCCGGTGCGGTTCCGCTTTGCAGGGCGTTGCGGACGTCGTCCAGGCGATGGAGGAATTCGCCGGTTGCCCAGAATCGCAGGGGTTTGTCGCTATCGGGTTTGCGTACCCGACGTGGTCCGTAATCTGCCGAGAGGTCGATGGCAAAGTTATGCAGGTTGGCGTTAAGGGTTTGTTCAAGCTGGAAGCGACCCTGCCAGTTGCCAAGCCATTGATCGACCAAATCTAACTGGCGCGGATAGAGCGTGCCGGAATTGGCCAGATTCAACATGAGAATATGCAGGTAGGCTGATTCGCAAGTGGTGTTGGCCGTGTCTTCGGCATACAGGCGCATGGGCTGGCGATGAAAGCCTTCGCTTTCCGCGACACGGTAGAGGTTGTGCAGTCGCAGCCAGATTTTTTCGCCGGGCTGCTGGTAACGTACTGCGCGCCACTTGAGCAGCAGACCGAACGCACGGATCGCGCGCAGGGTAACGAGGGGGATTTGCGCTTCGTGTGGGGTTTTGCCTGCACCCCGTGCATGGTTCAATACATAGGCGTGATAGCCGCGAGCCAGTTCCCAGTAAAGGCCATATACCGCGTGCCAGAGCTGGCTTTCAACTTGCCGTGACATGCGTGGATTGCGCAGATACTGGCGAACCAAGGTGTCTTGCAGATCGCGGGATTTTTCATCCAGCAGCATGAGAACCGACAGGCGCTCTTTACTGAATTGAGGATCGCTTTCATTGAAGCGTTTCAGCTCGTTTAGGATGGCCTCCTGACTTTTGAATGCATCACCTGCGGGCAGATTTTCCGCCCACCGGGTGACTGCCTTGAGGCTTGACAGGGGATCCGACTCGTTTTTGCCAAATGAGGTAATGCGCGCCAGACGCGATGCCAGTTTTCCCGCCAGAGATTCCATATTCTTTCAGCTTTCTCGGTAAAGCGTTTCAGTCCATGGGTACTTTACGGCAGGTTCAGCAATAACTGTACCCAGGGCACCCCACAAGTTAAATTTTACAAATATGGGAGAGGGTACAACACGCAATTAAACAGGACGGCGGCACAGTGCGTGCGTGCCGGTGGATTATTGTTTGGTGTGCTCGATCAGCGCGTAGGCGCTGTGATTGTGGATGGATTCAAAATTTTCGGCTTCCACGACGTAGGCGTCGATTAGCGGCTCGGCATTCATCGCGGCGGCCACGTCACGCACCATGTCTTCGACGAATTTTGGATTGTCATACGCGCGTTCGGTCACGAATTTTTCGTCAGGGCGTTTCAGCAAACCAAACAGTTCGCACGACGCCTGATCTTCCACTTTGCGCACCAGGTCTTCAATCCACAGAAAACCATTGGTTTTCGCGCTGACCGTGACATGCGAGCGCTGGTTATGGGCGCCGTATTCGGAGATTTTCTTGGAGCAGGGGCAGAGGCTGGTGACCGGAACGACGACCTTGGTCGTATGGGTATATTGGCCTTTTTCAATTGCGCCGATAAATGTGACTTCGTAGTCGAGCAGGCTTTGTACACCAGAAATCGGCGCGGCTTTATTGACGAAATACGGGAAGCTCATCTCGATATAGCCTGACTCGGCTTCCAGCCGCTCGACCATCTGGCGCAACATGCCTTCGAAGTTTTCGATCGAGATTTCGCGCTCGCGCGTGTTGAGAATCTCGATAAACCGCGACATGTGCGTACCCTTGAAATTGTGCGGCAGGTACACATACATGCTGAAACTGGCGATCGTGTGCTGCACGCCATCACTTTTGTCGGCTACCCGTACCGGATGGCGGATGCTTTTGATGCCGACCTTGTTGATGGCGATCTTGCGGGTGTCTACCGAACTCTGCACGTCGGGCATACAAACGGCGGTATCGCAAATCTGGTTCATGGCAGGCTCCTCGGAATGCAGTTTAGACTGAGTCTACACTGGCTGAATAGTTGAGTAAACTACTTGGGTATTAGCAGAGTTGGCGCACCGTGCGCTTGATGCCAGCGGCGTCGAGGCCACAGGCGGCGAGCATCTGCGCCGGGTCGCCGTGTTCGATAAAGTGATCGGGCAAGCCCAGATGGACGACGGGCACGTGCAGCCCCAACTCGGTCAGCGCCTCAGCGACCCCTGCACCTGCGCCGCCCGCCACCGCATTCTCTTCCAGCGTCACCAGCAGGCGATGGCTTGCCGCCAGTTCGCGCAGCAGGTCGTGATCCAGCGGTTTCACAAAACGCATGTCGGCGACACTGGCATTGAGCGATTCGGCTGCCGCCAGCGCGGGGGCGACCAGGCTGCCGAACGCGATCAGCGCGACGTCCTGCCCCGCGCGGCGCAACACGCCCTTGCCAATTTCAACCGGTTCGAGGCCGGGTTCCATCGCCGCGCCGCAACCGCTGCCGCGCGGGTAGCGCACCGCCGACGGCCCGTCGTGCAAAAACGCGGTGGTCAGCAGGCGGCGGCATTCGTTTTCGTCCGATGGCGCGGCGATCAGCATATTGGGAATGCAACGCAGAAAGCTGAGGTCGAAGCTACCCGCGTGCGTTGGGCCGTCTGCGCCCACCAGTCCGGCACGGTCGATCGCCAGCATCACCGGCAGGTTTTGCAGCGCAATGTCATGAATCAGCTGGTCGTAGGCGCGTTGCAAAAACGTCGAGTAAATCGCCACCACCGGCTTGACGCCTTCGCAGGCGAGGCCCGCCGCAAAGGTCAGCGCGTGTTGCTCGGCGATGCCGACATCGAAATAGCGTTTGGGAAAGTCTTTTGAAAAGCGCACCAGTCCGGAGCCTTCGCGCATCGCTGGGGTGATGCCGACCAGGCGCGCATCGGCCGCCGCCATGTCGCATAGCCAGTCGCCGAACACCTGCGTGTAGGTGGGCTTGCCGCCGGATTTCTCGGCGATGCCCGCCGTCGGATCGAAACGCGATACGCCGTGATACAGGCAGGGATTGGACTCGGCCGGTTCGTAACCTTTGCCTTTTTTGGTGACCACATGGAGGAACTGCGGGCCGCTGAGCTGCTTGATGTTGGAAAGCGTTTCCAGCAGCACGTCGAGATCGTGGCCGTCGATCGGGCCGATGTAGTTGAAGCCGAATTCCTCGAACAGCGTGCCCGGCGTCACCATGCCTTTCATGTGTTCTTCGGCGCGTTTGGCCAGTTCGCGGATCGGCGGCGCGACGGATAGAACCTTGTCGCCCGCACGGCGGGCGGCGGCGTAAAACTTGCCCGACATCAGCCGCGCCAGATAATTGTTGAGCGCGCCGACGTTGGGCGAGATCGACATGTCGTTATCGTTCAGCACCACCAGCAGCGGCAGGTCGGTCGCGCCCGCGTTGTTAAGCGCTTCGAACGCCATGCCCGCAGTCATCGCGCCGTCGCCGATGACTGCGACGGCGCGCTGATTCGAGCTGGTCTGACGGAAGGCTTCGGCCATGCCGAGTGCCGCCGAGATCGAGGTGCTGGAGTGGCCGGTGCCGAAGGCGTCGTATTCGCTTTCGGTGCGACGCGGAAACCCGGCGATGCCGCCGCCTTGCCGCAAGCCGCGCATCGCGTCGCGGCGACCGCTGAGAATTTTGTGCGTGTAGCTCTGGTGGCCGACATCCCAGACGATGCGATCCGACGGCGTATCAAAGGTGTAGTGCAGGGCGAGGGTGAGCTCCACCGAACCCAGGTTCGAGGCGAGATGGCCGCCGGTTTGTGCAACGGAATCGACCAGAAATTCGCGCAACTCGGCGGCTAACGCTGGCAAATCGCCGGGCGGCAGGGCGCGCAGATCGGCGGCAGTGCGAATACGGTCGAGCAGGGGCGTGCGCATCTCAGAATGAACGTTCGACGACAAAATCGGCCAGCTGGCGCAGGCGCTCGGCGGGCGCGTCGAGGCGATCCAGCGCGGCGTGGGCATCGCTGCGCAGGGTTTGCGCCAGATCGCGCGCGCGCGCGGCACCGAGCAGGCTGACGTAGGTGGGCTTGTTGTGGGCGGCGTCCTTGCCTGCGGTTTTGCCGAGCGTGGCGGTGGAGGCTTCGGCGTCGAGCACGTCGTCCACCACCTGAAACGCGAGGCCGATGCATTTGGCGTAATGATCGAGCGCGGCGGCGACGCGATCCGACACGCTGCCGCTGCCGGTATTGCCGCAACGCGCGCCGAGCAGCACCGAGGCGCGGATCAGCGCGCCGGTTTTGTGGATGTGCATGAATTCGAGTTCGGTCAGATCAAGCGGTTTGCCCACGCTCGCCAGATCGATCGCCTGCCCGCCGGCCATGCCGCGCGAACCGGCGGCCTGCGCCAGCAACTGCACCATGCCGAGCTGGCTGGCCGCGTCGGCCAGCGGCTGCGTGGCGAGCAGGTCGAACGCCAGACTTTGCAGCGCGTCGCCCACCAGCAGCGCGGTCGCTTCGTCAAATTCGACATGCACCGTTGGCTTGCCGCGCCGCAGTGCGTCGTCGTCCATCGCGGGCAGGTCGTCGTGTACCAGCGAATAGGCGTGAATCAGCTCGACCGCAGCGGCAGCAATCTGCACCCGCGCCGGATCCGCGCCGACCGCTTCGCCCGCCGCAAACGCCAGCAGCGGGCGCACCCGCTTGCCGCCGCCGAGTACGGCGTAGCGCATCGCGTCGTGCAGGCGTTGCGGCGCGAGATCGGCCGACGGCAGCGCTGCCGCCAGCACACCTTCGATGCGGGTCTGGCAAACCTGCATCCAGCTTGCAAAATCAGTCATCGCTAGCGCCTGCGGTATACGGTGTGAGTGCGCCGTTTTCCAGCACCTTGATCTGTTGTTCCGCGTCGGCCAGTTGCTGGCGGCAGTAGTGCAACAGCTCTGCGCCGCGCTTGTAGGCTGCGAGCGCGGCGTCGAGCGGCAACTGTCCCGCTTCCATGTCGGCGACGAGGGCTTCGAGTTCGGCGAGTGCGGATTCGTAATCTTTGGGCGGCGTAGCGGCGCGGGGTTTGGCCATGAGGGGGCAGGGCGGGTGAAAGGGCGCTACTTTAACAAATTCGGCGGGGCGACTGCGAATATTGCCGCTTCCAGTGTCAGACCGGGCAACGGGTGGCAGGTAAACCAGCCATGCTAAAATCGCCCCCTTTTTCGCATTTTCCTGCCGCTCCAGCCCTGCTGGAGAAGGCTTGGTTTTGAGTAGGGTACGCCATGAGCGATCTCGCCGAATCCAGCGCCTTGTCGCTCACTTCGCCGCAACTGCCAGTTTCCTGGTATTTCGATCCCGCCATTTATGTGCTGGAATTGCGCCACCTGTTTCAGCAGGGCGCGGGCTATGCCGGGCATTGCCTGATGGTGCCCGAGGCGGGCGATTACCACGCGCTCGAAGCGTTCGATGGCACCAAACTTCTGGTCAACAGCGGTAACGGCATTGAACTCTTGTCCAACGTCTGTCGCCACCGGCAGGCGTTGATGCTGGAAGGGCGCGGCAAATTGCCCTCCGGCAACATCGTCTGCCCGATCCACCGCTGGACCTACGATAGCCAGGGCGCGCTGCTCGGCGCGCCGGAATTCCCCGGCAATCCCTGTCTCAATCTCAATCGCACCGGCCTGCAAACCTGGCAGGGTTTGCTGTTCGCCGGCCAGCGCGACGTGAACGCCGATCTCGCTGGGATGCAGGCGGCGCGCGAGCTGGATTTTTCCGGCTTCATGCTCGATTCGGTGCAGGTGACGGACTACGCCTGCAACTGGAAAACCTTCATCGAAGTGTATCTGGAGGATTACCACGTCGCGCCGTACCACCCCGGTCTCGGCCATTTCGTCACCTGCGACGACCTCCGGTGGGAATACGGTGACTGGTGGTCGGTGCAGACCGTTGGTATCAATCGCGGTCTGGCCAGAGCTGGTTCGCCTGTGTACCAAAAATGGCATGAGCAGCTCATGGCCTACCGCCGGGGGAACGCACCTGCCCACGGCTCGATCTGGCTTACCTATTACCCTGGCCTCATGGTCGAGTGGTATCCGCATGTGCTGGTGGTGTCGTCGATCGTGCCCACCGGCGTGGAATCGTGCCGCAACATCGTCGAGTTTTATTACCCCGAAGACATCGTGTTGTTTGAACGCGCTTTCATTGAAGCCGAGCAGGCCGCCTATCACGAAACCGCAAAGGAAGACGACGACATCTGCACGCGGATGCAGCGGGGACGACGGGCGTTATATCAGCAGGGCCGCTCTGAGACTGGGCCGTATCAGTCACCGCTGGAGGACGGCATGATGCATTTCCATGCATTTTTGCGGCGTGAGATCGAACCGCACCTGAAGTAAAGGTTGCGGGCTAACGCACACAACAAAAAAGGGGCAAAGGCCCCTTTTTTGTTGTGTGTCAAATCGTACTCAGGAATACGAACCGTCGTAGGCCGCAATCCCCGGGTTTTTCTTGCCCGCGCCGACGATCTTCGGCGTGTTCAGCTTGACACCTCTGATGGTCTTCTTGTCGCGCAGGTAGGACGCGACCACGTCCCATACCGGCTCGCCCTGAACGCCTTCGCCCACCGGTGCCCAGCCTGCCACTTTGTAGGTGGTATTGGGATCGACAGCCTTGCCTTTCAGCATCATGTTGCTGATGCGCGCGCCGATTTTCTTGGTCGGGTCGATGGTGTATTCGATACCGCCGACGCGCACCATATCGCCACCTTGCTGGTAGTAGGGGTCGTCATTGAACAGGTTGTCGGCGACATCTTCCATGATGGTCTTGATGGTTTCGCCAGTCATGTTGGTCAACGTCGTCTGCGGATAGGTGATCGCGGTCTGATCCATCAGGCGTTCCATGGTGATGGCGTCGCCTGGCAGCAACGTGGTGCCCCAGCGGAAGCCCGGCGAAAATGCTGCATCCGCGCCTTTGACTTCCATCAGGGCGTCGACGATGAGCTGGTCCCAAGTACCGTTGAAATTGCCGCGGCGGTAGAGGAAATCGTCGCTGACGGCCAGTGTCTCGTTGAGCTTGGCTTCATAAGGCGCGCGCACGGTTTTGATGAAAGCGTCCATGTCCTTGTCGGCTTGCAGCAGATTGGAGAACACGGGCAACAGGCGGTACTTATAGCTGAGTACTTTTCCGAATTTGACATTGAAATCCATCACGCCGAGGAACTTGCCGTTGGAACCGGCGTTGGTCACCAGGGTGATGCCCTTGGCGTTTTTGACCTGTATCGGTTGCGGAACACCATCGTGCGTATGTCCACCGAAAATGGCGTCGATCCCGGTGACGCGGCTGGCCATTTTCAGGTCTACGTCCATGCCGTTGTGCGATAGCACCACGACCACCTGTGCGCCATTGGCGCGGGCGTCGTTGACCCATTTCTGCATATTGTCGTCGCGAATGCCGAAGCTCCAGTCGGGCACCATGTAGCGCGGGTTGGCGATCGGGGTGTAGGGAAAAGCCTGGCCGATGACGGCGACTTTCACACCATTTTGTTCCTTCATCGTATAGGGCTTGAACACCTGATCGCCAAAGTCATTGGTCACGATGTTTTGCGCGACGAAATCGACCCCGGCATTCTTGAAGTCCTTGTTGACGATTTCCATCACCCGATTCGCACCGAAGGTGGACTCCCAGTGCGGCGTCATCACGTCTACGCCGAGCTTGATGCAGGCATCGACCATGTCCTGCGCATTCGTCCACAGCGAAGTGGCCGAGCCCTGCCAGGTGTCGCCGCCGTCCAGCAACAAGGCACCGGGACGCTGCGCCCGCATCTTGTCGACCAGCGTCTTCAGATGGGCGAAGCCGCCGACCTTACCGTACACCTTGGCGGCCTCGGTGAAATCGAGGTAAGAGAACGCATGGGCTTCGGCGCTGCCGGGCTTGATGCCGTACTGCTTCAGCAGATGCTGGCCGACCAGATGAGGCGTCTTGCCATAGGAGCCGCCAATACCGAGGTTGACGTTGGGTTCGCGGAACCATATCGGCAGCAGTTGCGCGTGACAGTCGGTGAAGTGCAGGAGGGAGACGTTGCCATGACGCGGCACATCGTAGAAATTGGCAGGGGCTTTGCCTGCCAGCGCAGACTTGCTGTCCAGTGCCATGCCGGAGGCGGCGGCAACAGCCAGCATTTGCATAAATTCACGGCGATTCATGTGCATGGTGTGTACTCCTTGAGTCGAAGTTAGGGGGCTGCTGTGGGCATTGTCAGTGTTGGCGAGGGCGCGGGTAAATAGTAGCTCTGGCTCATGCTGTCCCCGCTAAACGAAAAAGCCCGGTTGCCCGGGCTTTTTCACGCGGCGCTTGCCGCTTATTTACGGAATACCGACGCTTTCATCGGCAGACCGTTGGACAACGAGGAGTGGAAGTACTCCAGGTTGTTCATGGCTGTGCTTCCCTGGGCGGGCGGAACGGCACGTACTTGCTTGTAGCAGCCATCATAGCGCTGCTGCAGTGTGACGAGGTTGTCGCCACCGCGGAACACCGGCCAGTGGACGGCATGACCGACCGCAGGCGACAGTAGTTCCGAGCGCAGACGCACACCGGCGTTCTGCACGTGGCAGGTTGCACAAGCGAAATTCAGCTGACCCTTGCGCGAGAAGAACGCCTTCTTGCCCGATTCATAAGCCGCCATGGCTTTGGGACCTTCAACCTTGACGTTCATCAACATGCCGTCCGACAGGGTGCGCATGTAGGCGGTGAGCGTGCCCATGGTTTTCATGTCATTGACTTTGTAGGCTTCTTCGCCATTGGCAATCCGGCAATCGTTGATTGCGTCCAGCAGGGTGACGACCTTGTCTTTGGCTTCGTCGAACATCGGGTAGTTGCCGGCGATCTGTTTGCCGCCGTTGGGCAGACAATCGGAATATTTCTTGCCGCTCTTCAGCGGGGTTTCCCACATCTTGCGGCCTTGTTCAACTACAGATTCGTAGGGCGGGAATTCCATGATCGCGTCGTACTGGGATTTACTATCGGCATCGAACGCCAACGCGCCGTAGACAAAGTCTTCAACTTTGACGTTAGGGTATTTGCCGGTGTAGTACTTGGTGAACTCTTGGCGATCGGCTTCGGGTGAGGCAGTTGCTGTGGCGGTGCTTAACGCGATGCCCAGGCCAGCCATCCCTGCCAGCAGTTTTGTAATGAGGTGTTGTTTCATGCTGTCCTCCATAAATCGGTTGAATCAATGCAAGAGCGGGGCTTGCGCCCCGCTCGTTGTTGCTACTTTAGCCGATGGCGGCTTCGGCGGTGCTTTTGTCGCCGGTGTTGTCTTTCCAGTTCACCGCGATTTTGTCACCTGCCTTGGCACCCTTGACCTTGAAGCCAAGATAGGGGTTTTTGGAAATGCCGCTACCCAGATCGGCGCTGAGTACGGTCGCGCCATTGAGGGTTGCAGTCACTTCCTGGATGAAATGGGCGGGTACCAGTTGGCCGGTTTTAGCGTCTTTGCGCTGACCGGTTTCCATCGGGTGGTTCATCAGCACTTTGACATCGGCAACATCGCCAGCCATCGTTGCACGGATACGCATGGGTTCAGCCATTTGGCTTTCCTTTCCTAAAAGAGGTTCGATTCAGTTGGGTATGAGGCTGGGAGCACTTAGCCGCCGCAGCCACCGATGGTGACTTTGACTTCTTTGGCAGCGGTGTAGGTCTTGCCACCTGCGGTAACGACCGCACGCACCAGCGAAGTTTGTCCCATCTTGATGCGGGTGGAGACGAATCCCTGGGCGCCACCAGACAGCGTGTAGCTACCGACCAGCGGGGTGCCATTCTTTTCGGCGATGAGGTCGATGCGGGTGGTGC
The DNA here is from genome assembly GCA_040080645.1 of Thiobacillus sp. Lineage (GTDB taxonomy): Bacteria > Pseudomonadota > Gammaproteobacteria > Burkholderiales > Thiobacillaceae > Thiobacillus. The sequence continues at coordinate 171,110 of JBEBIA010000001.1, read as the reverse complement.
CTGCAATATTGCTGGTGACTTCAACCGGCACGACCGCGCCGTTTTCAGCGATATCCGGTGCCTTGATGGCGATGTCCTTGCTGTCAGCCGGTGCGGCAACGCCCAGCCCTTTCATGGCGTCGCCCACGTTTTTGGCACCGAATGCTGCGGCATTCCAGTCGGCCAGAGCCTGGGTCGGCTTCAGCAGGCCAGCAGCCACGGCAATTGCGACGGTACCCGCGCCTGTAGCGCCTTTCAGTACGTTTCTACGAAGTGCATTCATTGGGCATATCTCCTATGTGGTTATGCGGTTGGAATCAGGTTAGAGACCGTGGATGTAGTCGGTCACTTTGTCGATTTCGGCTTCAGTCAGCACGCCGTGCTTGCCAAAGGGAATCATGGAGGTAGAAGGGTTGCTCGCAGTGGCGTCCCAGATTTGGGCGCGCAGCTTCGCTTTGTCAGGGAAGCGTGCGCTCATGGCGATGAGCGGCGGGCCATAAAGGCCGGTGGATTCGGCATCGGGCACGGTAGGCATTCCATGGCAGGCCAGGCAATTGCCTTTGGTGCGATTGAAGGCGATGTCTTTGCCGGTTTCTACTTTGGCTTCTGCTTTCGCCGGAGCAACTGCTGCCTGGGCGAATACGCTACCTGACAACATCATGGCGCTGATCGTGCAGGCCATGGCTACTTGGTGCAACTTCCGCATAGTCGTCCTCCTAATATATTTGACGGTAATAAGCAGTGGATCCTGTTATCAGCCCGGAAGCCACGCTATCCATTCAAGGATGAGACGTAGCATAGTGGAATAAGTTTTTGGGTTGCAAGGGCGCACACGAATATTTACAGGCTTTTCGCGGGGTAAATTCCTACCAGCCCAGTTGTGGCGAGCCATTCGGCAATTTCATGAACGTTTGCGCTGGTTTTTTTCGAGGGCTTCCCATTCGCGTCGGCGCGCTTCTGCCGCCGACAGTTCCTGAAAACTGCCGTCACCCGCTTTGATCCCCAAGCCGAGGTGTTCGATTGCGCCAATCAAATTGCCTGATAGTGCGATGGCTTCGGCCTGTGCTCGGTGGCTTGCGAGCCTCTGACCCAGTTTGGCGTAGATGCGTGCACTGCGCGCCCACAAGCGGCGATCCTGTGGATGCTGCGCGAGCTGCTTTTCAACCAGGATGCCTGCCTCGCGTGGCTGACTTGCTGCGAGCAGGCTATCGAGCTGTCCGTACAGTAAGGACAGGTTGCCGGGGAATTGCCGCAGTGCGGCTTCATAACGTTGGCTGGCCAGTGTAGTCTGGTCGCTCACCAGTGCGATGCGAGCCGCAAGTTGCGCCAGCATTGGGTTGGCGGGCGCGGTGCTCAGCAGTGTCTGGGCTTCGCGTTCGGCTTCTTTGAATTGGCGAGCGCGCAGCAGTGCGAGCGAGAGTGTGTAGCGCGCGGCATGTTCGTTGACGTGACGTTTGTCTTTGAGTATCAAGCGCGCGTCGCGCACCGCATCGGTAGCGCTGCCCTGCATGGCGCGGAGGCGGGCGCGCACCAGTTGAAAATCGAAACTGTCCTGTATCTGTTGATACGGTGTCGACGCGCTGCGTGCCTGCATGTCGGCGATACGTTCGCTGGTGAGCGGGTGGGTGCGCAGGTAGGCGGGCGCGCTGGTGTCATAAAAACGGTTGGCGCGTTGTAGGCGGGTAAAAAAACCGCCCATGCCATGAGGGTCAAAACGCGCGCGGGTGAGCAACTCATAGCCTTGGCGATCTGCTTCACGTTCGAAATCGCGACTATAGTTAAGCTGGTTTTGTACGGCAAAGGCCTGCGTCGAGGCGATGGCCGCGCTGGCCAGGTTTGGGTTGGAACGTGACGCCAGCAACGCCAGCGCCAACGCAGCCAGCGTCGGCCATTGGCTTTGCTCTTGCGCGGTGACCATGCGTGCAATGTGATCCTGCGTGACATGCGCAATCTCGTGCGCGACTACACTGGCGAGTTCCGATTCGTTTTGTGCGGCCAGCAGTAGACCTGTGTGTACACCGATGTGGCCGCCGGGCATCGCAAAGGCGTTGATGCTGGGATCATCCACTACAAAAAAATTGAATTCGCGCTGATTGCGCGGGCTGACCGAGACGAGCTGGTAGCCGAGCTGATTCAGGTAGATTTCGATTTCCGGGTCGTCGAGATAGCGCGGATCCGCGTAGACGTTTTGCAGGATGGCGCGCCCGAGCGAGGCTTCTTCCTGATCCGAAAAATACTGCCGCGACACTTCGCCGAGATCGGGCAGGTCGTCCACGCTATGAACGGGTGTAACGAGCAGTGTCGTCAACATGAAAGCAGACGACAGGGTTAATGGGCGCATGAGGTCGGGGCAGAAATGAGCATTTGGTTTACGATGCGCCCCTTGTCAACAAGGTTCCATATCATGAGCGAATTCACCCATTTTGACGCGCAGGGGCGCGCGGTCATGGTCGATGTGGCAGGCAAAGCCGAGACGCATCGCGTTGCGGTTGCCAGTGGCCGGATACGCATGTTACCCGATACGCTGAAACGCATTCTCAACGCGCAGGCTGATAAAGGCGACGTGCTGGGTGTCGCGCGTATTGCTGCCATTCAGGCCACCAAACGGTGTGCCGATTTGATTCCCTTGTGTCATCCCATTGCCTTGACAAAGGTGGGGGTGGTGTTTGAACACGATGTTGCCGCGTCGAGTATCACGTGCAGCGTAACTGCCGAAACGATGGGTAAAACCGGGGTGGAAATGGAAGCGCTGACCGGCGTGAGCGTAGGACTGCTGACGATCTACGATATGTGCAAGGCAATCGACCGGGGTATGGTCATAGAGGCTGTGCAGCTACTCGAAAAACAGGGCGGGCGCTCGGGTTATTGGCGCACAGCATCCACCTGATTATGTTGATTGAGCGGTGAGGCGGTAGATTTGTTTGGCGTGCCTACCTGACCAGATCAGCCGGGGCGGGTAGTTGGCAACTTTCAGGCTGGGGTCTTTCGACAAAATGCCCTGTCATCGAGGCATCTGGCTTGACTTGACCCAACGTGAGAATGCTCGGCGAAAGGAGTTTAATCCCTAATCTAAATCGGGATTTAGATTAGGTTGCTTTATCGATCTATCAGGCCATTTTGCTTGCCATGCGTTGGCACATGAGTGCAAAATAACGTTATATTCGTAATAGTTAATATACTAACTTCCCCCACAACGCCTAGCTGCAGGTGCTGGGCGCTGTTTCTCAAACCAAGCCTGTTTGTTGAGTCCGCGCTGGTAATACGCAGCCCTCGAATGGTGCTGTGGGGAATGAATTTGAATCCAGAGACCGCATGAACGCCAAGATCAAACTCGAAAACCACGACGTGCAGGAAATCAAGTACACCACCTGCTACATGTGCGCCTGCCGTTGCGGCATCAAGGTGACGCTGGAAGACAACAAGGTTCGCTTCATTCAGGGTAATCGTAATCACCCCACCAACCAGGGCGTGCTATGTGCCAAGGGCTCGGCGGGGATCATGAAGCAATATTCGACCGCCAAGCTGACGCAACCGTTGATGCGCAAGCCTGGCACTGAGCGCGGCGAAGGCATCTACGAGCCGATATCCTGGGAGCAGGCGCTTGACGTGCTGACCGAGCGGCTGGGGGACATCCGCGCGACTGATCCGTCGAAGCTGGCCTACTTCACAGGGCGCGACCAGATGCAGGCGCTGACTGGCCTGTGGGCACAGCAGTTCGGCACGCCAAACTGGTCGGCGCACGGTGGTTTTTGCTCGGTCAACATGGCGGTGGCCGGGCTGTATTCGATCGGCTTTTCGTTCTGGGAATTCGGCGCGCCCGACTGGGATTACGCCAAATATTTCATCATGTGGGGGGTGGCGGAAGACCACTCGTCGAACCCGATCAAGATCGGTCTGGAAAAACTCAAGCGCAAGGGTGGCAAGTTCGTCACTGTTAATCCGGTGCGCACCGGGTATTCGGCGATCGCCGATGAGTGGCTGCCGATCAAACCGGGCATGGACGGTCTGTTGGCCATGTCGATGGTGCATGTGCTGCTGAAACATGAGCAGTTTGATTACGAATTTTTGGTGCGTTACACCAATGCCTCATGGCTGGTGGTGCAAACGCCAGGTCAGGTGGGCGACGGCCTGTTTCTGCGCGATGAAAACGACCATCCGCTGATCTGGGATATGGACAAAGAAACGTTCAAGAACGGGATGGACGGCGATATCGCGCCCGCGCTGTTCGGCGAATATGTCGCGCCTGATGGCCGACGCGTTAAAACCGTGATGTCGATGATGACCGAGCGCTACCTCGATGAGCGCTACGCGCCGGAAAACGTGGCCCTGGAATGCGGCCTGTCGGCTGAATCGATTACCCGTATTGCGCTGGAAATGGCGCATATCGCGTTCAAGGAGACGGTCGAGCTGCCGATCGAATGGACCGATGTGTGGGGGCGCAAGCACGACAAAGTCGTCGGCCGTCCGGTGGCGATGTACGCGATGCGCGGGATCGCCGCACACTCCAACGGCTTTCACGCCTGCCGCGCGATTCATATGATTCAGATGTTGCTGGGCGCGCTCGACGCGCCGGGCAACTTCCGCGCGCGCGCGCCGTATCCGAAGCCGATTCCGCCTCACCAACTGCCGGAAAACAACATCGACATCATCAACGCGCCGAACACGCCGCTATCGCGTCCGCCGCTCGGCTTTCCGACGCGTCCGGAAGATCTGGTGATCGACGAGTTCGGCAACCCGCTGCGCATCGACAAGGCCTTTTCCTGGGAAACGCCGCTGTCCTCGCATGGCCTGATGCACATGGTCATCACCAATGCCGTCAACCATGATCCTTACGCGCTCGACACGCTGATTCTGTTCATGGCCAACATGGCCTGGAATTCGTCGATGAACACGGCCAACGTGCAGGACATGCTGCGCGCGAAGGATGCGGAGAACTTCGGCGAATACAAGATTCCGTTCCTGGTCGTGATCGACGCCTTCCATTCGGAGATGACCAACTTCGCCGACCTGATTCTGCCGGACACCACCTATCTAGAACGCTACGACACCATCTCGCTGTTGGATCGTCCGATTTCCGAGCCGGATTCGGCGGCGGATGCGATCCGTCACCCGCTGGTGACGACCAACCGCGATGTGCGGCCATGGCAGGAAGTCATGGTCGAACTCGCCTCGCGCCTCAAGTTCCCGGCGTTCACCAAGCCCGACGGCACGCGCAAGTTCAGCGGCTACAAGGACTTCATCGTCAACTTCGAGCGCTCGCCCGGCATCGGTTTCCTCGCAGGCTGGCGCGGTGCAGATGGCAGCAAATCGCTCAAGGGTGAGCCGAACCCGAACCAGTGGGAAAAGTACATCGAGAACGAAAGCTTCTTCGCGCACCACTGGCCCGACAACCAGAAGTACATGCGCTACGCCAACAAGGATTATCTCGATGTGGCGGCCGACGTCGGCTTCGTTGGTAAGGTTGAGCCGATCATCATGCAGTTTTATTCCGAACCGTTGCAGAAATTCCGCCTGGCGGGTCAGGGCCTGTACGACGGCCCGCAGCCGAACAACCAGGTCGACCGCGAAAGGCTGGTGAAATACTTCGACCCGCTGCCCATGTGGTACGAGCCGCTCGAACAGCAGCGCGTGGACAAGGATGAATATCCCTTCTTCGCGCTGACCCAGCGTCCGATGTTCATGTACCACTCATGGGATTCGCAGAACGTGTGGTTGCGTCAGATCATGGCGCAAAACTACATGTACATGAACGCCCGCAAGGCGGCGGAAATGGGTATCAAGGACTTTGACTGGATCTGGGTCGAGTCGCACAACGGCAAGATCCGCTGTCAGGTGAAAACCATGGAAGGCACGCAGGAAGATACCGTGTGGACGTGGAACGCCATTGGCAAGCAAAAGGGCGCGTGGGGTCTGAAAGACAACGCCTCGGAAGCCACCAAGGGATTTTTGCTGAATCACCTGATTTCAGAACTGCTGCCTGAAAAAATGGGCGAACGCCGCGTCACCAACTCCGACCCGGTGACGGGTCAGGCAGCGTGGTTCGATTTGCGCGTGAAAATCTGGAAAGCCGCCCCGGGTGAAACCGGCTCCTGGCCACAATTTGACGCGCTGAAAAAATTGCCGGGTGACCAATATGAGCGGCCCGATGTGTTGCGTTACGACGCGCGCCGCCACGAAAAAAATTAAGTACCCGACGGCCTTGCAGCCCGGGTATAAATAGAGCGAGTACACACTATGAGATTAGGTCTGGTCATCGATCTGGACGTTTGCGTGGGTTGCCACGCCTGCGCCATCGCCTGCAAGGAATGGAACGCGTCCGGCACCATCGGCCCCTTGTCCGACTACCAGCCTTACGGCGCGGAGCCGTCAGGCGTGTGGTTCAACCGGATTCGCCATTACGAAATGGACGAATATCCGAACAACAAGACCGTGAACTTCCCGATGTCGTGCATGCACTGCGAGGACGCCGACTGCGTGACCGTGTGCCCGACCGGCGCTTCGTACAAGCGTGCCGAAGACGGCATCGTGCTGATTGACCAGGACAAGTGCATGGGCTGCAATTACTGCTCGTGGGCGTGCCCGTACGGCGCGCGCGAACTCGACCGTTCGTCTGGCACGATGAAGAAATGCACCCTGTGTGTGGATCGCATTTACGACCAGAATCTGTCGGTCGAAGAACGCCAGCCCTCGTGTGTGCTGACCTGTCCGGCACATGCTCGCATGTTCGGCGACTTCGACGATCCCGATTCGGCGGTTTCACGCACCGTGCGTGAGCGCAGTGGCTATCCGCTGATGCCCGAACTCAACTACAACCCGACCAACCAGTATCTGCCGCCGCGCCGCAAACCGGTGATTCCGGTCGATACCCGACCCAAAGGCGGCTTGAAAGAAAGCATCAAACAGTTCGCCAACAAGCTGGTTCGGCGTTAATTCAAGTACAGGAACACACATGCATCCAGCATTTTCAGTCATTTTCTTCACCGTCGCCTCAGGCGCGGGTTTCGGCCTGTTCTCATTGCTGTTTCTGGCAGATGTCTTCAAGTTGGGCGGCGGATTTAGTCGCGAACAACTGATCATCGGCGGCCTCATGGCAATGGGGCTGGTGGTTTTCGGGTTGTTGTCGTCTACCTTCCACCTCGCCAATCCAAAAAACGCCTGGCGTGCATTCAACCGGTTTCGTACTTCGTGGCTCTCGCGTGAAGGGGTATTTGCCGTTGTATTTATGCCGCTGGCACTGATTTATCTCGCTAGCATCTGGTTTGATGCGCCGTTATGGCTGCGCGAAATCAGCGGTTTTCTGGCTGCCGTGCTGGCCTGGATTACTGTTTTTTCCACCGGCATGATTTACGCGTGCCTGAAAACGATCCGGCAGTGGAATACCCCCCTGGTACCCGCCATCTACCTTGCGCTCGGCTATTCCAGCGGTAGTCTACTGCTACTGCTGGGGGCGGTAGTGGCCGACCTTGATGTCACACCATATATTGCCATGTCTGCGTTGATCGTCTCGATTGCTGCTGTGCTGAAAGCCATTTACTACTTCTGGATTCGTAGTCCGGGGCTTTCCCCTACGATCAATACCGCGACAGGTCTGACGCGCGCCAAAGTGAAATTGCTCGACACCGGCCATACGCACGGTACTTTCCTGACCCAGGAGTTCGGCTTTCAGGTCGCGCGACAAAAAGCTGGATTGCTTAAAGTCCTGGTGTTTGTGGTGGGTTTTGCCCTGCCGGGTTTAATGCTGGGCTGGTTGATGCGGCAAGACGGTGGTATGGCCGCCGCAGCGATTGCTGTGTTGACTGGCATGGCCGGGGCGGCGATCGAGCGCTGGCTGTTTTTTGCAGAAGCCCGCCACGTCGTCAATCTGTATCACGGCGCGCAACGCTGTTAAGGCCAGGGCGCTTTTAAATAGCGGCACCTTGCTGTATATTAGGATTTTCTGATCAACCCTGCACAGGGATTACAACATGTTCGGATTGTCTGGGTTCAAAGAAGTCGATGCGCACCGTGTGAGTGAAATTGCGGCTCAGGGTGCGCATCTGGTGGATGTTCGTACCGAGGCGGAAGTGGCGCAGGGCGTCATTGAAGGCGCAGTTCACATTCCCCTTCACTTGTTGCCCTTGCGTGCGGCCGATATTCCGCAAGACAAACCCGTCGTGATCTATTGTCGTTCGGGTGCCCGCTCAGCCCAGGCTTGCGCATTCATGGCAGCCAAGGGCTATGACAACATGCATAACCTGTCAGGCGGCATCATGGCTTGGGCTCGTTCGGGGAATGCGCTTAGCCAGCCGCGTTGAGTCGGCATAAAGAAAATTTCTGGAAGCCCATGCAAAACTGTAATTTTGGTTGCAATGGGCGGGTAACTGGTTTAATGTTGCGCAGCTATTTTAGGCGCGCAGCAAAACGTGCTGATTTAATTTTGAACGAAGGAGAACCTGATGGAATTCAATAAAGAACTCGACGCTCGCGGCCTCAATTGCCCGCTCCCCATTCTGCGTGCCAAGAAAGCACTTGCTGAAGTAGATAGCGGTCAAGTCCTCAAGATCCTCTCGACTGACCCGGGTTCCGTCAAGGATTTCGCCGCGTTTGCCAAGCAAACAGGCAACGAGCTGCTGTCCACTGCTGAAGCAGGCGGCGAGTTCACCTTCTTCATGAAAAAGAAGTAATCCCCATAACAAAAACGCGCCGCACGACGGCGCTTTTTCATTTTCAACCGGAACGTTCCGTTCATAACGGACACAAGGAGAGCAGACATGGAACAGAAAAAAATGGCGATCATCGCTACCAAGGGCACGCTGGATTGGGCTTACCCCCCCTTCATCCTGGCTTCGACCGCTGCTGCGCTGGGCTATGAAACCCAGATTTTCTTTACCTTCTATGGTCTGCAACTGGTTCGCAAAGACGTGTCTGGCCTCAAAGTCAGCCCACTGGGCAACCCCGGTATGCCGATGAAAATGCCGTTTGGCCCCAAGTGGTTCAAAGGCATCAACTGGAACATCCCCAACGCTGTTCAAGCGCTGGTTCCGGGTTATGAAAGCGTAGCGACCGGCCTGATGAAAATGACCATCGCCAATTGCGGCGTAGCCACCATCACCGACCTGCGCAGCCTGTGTCAGGAAGCCGAAGTCAAATTCCTGGCGTGCCAGATGACCGTCGAATTGTTTGGTTTCGAACACTCTGATTTCATCGACGGCATGGACTACGTGGGGGCTGCCAGCTTCTTCGAATTCGCTGGCGAGACCGACATCTGCCTCTTCATCTAAGGCACGTCACTACAAAAAAGCCGGGTTCGCCCGGCTTTTTTGTTTCATTTGTACTACAGACCTGTCCTGGGTCTGACGTAAACAACCCACAATGCTTGCCCTGAGCCATGACGCTGTTTAGTCTGTGGGCAGCGACTTGAGCAAACCCATTGGCCTTGCGCCTTGATTATCCCTAGGAGACTGAATAAATGAAATTGACCCGCGTATTTGCATTCATGGCACTGGCCGGACTGGCTGGCAGCGCCTCGGCAACCAATGGTTATTTCTCGCATGGTTATGGCATGAAGGCCAAGGGCATGGCGGGTGCGGCAACCGCATCGCACGATGACGCCTTCGGTGGTGCCAACAATCCGGCCTCGATGGCGTTTGCAGGCAACCGTCTGGATCTGGGCGCGGATTTGTTTAGTCCGATTCGTGAATACACGCGTACAGGTGGTGGCTTGCCTGGAGGCGTCGAGAGTGACTCAAATTATTTTCTGATTCCTGAATTTGGCTACAGCCGGGCCATGAATGCTAACTTGGCTGTGGGAGTGACCGCATACGGTAACGGTGGCATGAACACAGATTATCAAGGCGGACAAATCAATTGTGGCGCAGGCGCGGCCAACCTTTTATGTGGTAATGGTTCTCTGGGTGTGGATCTGATGCAGTTGATTGTTGCACCCACGGTGGCCTACAAGATCGCGCCTGCTCATTCTTTGGGCATATCTCCTTTGTTAGGCTATCAGCGCTTTAAGGCAGAAGGCCTAGGTGCCTTCGCGCAAATTTCCACAGCCCCAGGTAATCTTACCAACAAAGGCTATGACGATAGCTTTGGTTACGGTGTTCGCGTGGGCTATTTCGGCAAGATTACGCCGACCGTGAACATTGGCGCGGCATATGCCAGCAAGATGGACTTCGAGGAATTCGACAAGTACAAGGGTCTGTTCGCTGAGCAAGGTGATTTTGATATTCCTTCGAACTGGAACCTTGGTGTGTCTTGGCAGGCGACCCCTGCCGTCAAGCTGGCGCTGGACTATCAGCGCATCAATTATTCTGACGTTGCCTCCGTAAGCAACACCAGCCAGCCAGCAGGATGTGTGCCGAACCCGCCAGCGGGCCCGGCGGCTTCGGCTGCCTGTCTGGGTGGCGCCCGAGGTATTGGCTTTGGCTGGACAGATATCGATGTCTGGAAATTGGGTGTCGAATACAAGTACAACCAGAATCTGATGTTGCGCGCAGGCTTTAACCACGGTGACAATCCTATCAGGGCACAAGATGTGGTGTTCAACTCGATTGCTCCTGGTATTATTGAAAATCACGTTACTTTGGGCTTCACCTATACGCTTGCTACGGGCAATGAGCTCACTATGAGCTACATGCATGGCTTCTCAAATGATGTGACCGGATCAGATAACTCGTACTTCCCCACCGGCAGCACGAACAACAAAATCGAAATGTACCAAAACTCATTGGGCATCCAGTACAGCTGGAAAATGTAATGTTTGTCTGACGCAGGCATGATCGTAAAACCGGGGCTATATGCCCCGGTTTTGCTTGGCAAGGTAGCCAAGGCGAGATCGAAAAAAATGAGCCGCAATTGCGGCTCATTTTTTTACCAGAAGGCGTTTATTTTTTACTGGTGCGGCGCAGGCGATTTAACAAGCGCCGCGCTAGCTCACCAAACAGCTCAGTCTGCGTCGGGTGCGGGAAGATGGCTTTGGCGACCTGGGTCAGCGTCATCTCGCCTGCCACCATCATGACGCCGATGCCGATCAGGGTGTCGGTGTGGTCGGCCAGATAATGCACGCCGATGATGCGGCCGGTCGCCTTGTCGGCGACGAGCTTGATCATGCCGTCGGTTTCGCCGGTGATCATGGCCTTGGCGTCGATGCTCATCGGCATCTTGGCTTCGACAGCATCGATGCCCTTGGCCTTGGCTTGCGCCACAGAGAGACCAACGAAGCCCGCCTGCGGACGCGAGAAGGTGACGCCGCAGTCCTTGTCCTGATCGTAGGTGCTGGCGTGGCCGAGCAGGTTGTCGGCGGCGACGCGGCCTTGTGTGGCGGCGGTGTGGGCGAGCATGTAGCCGCCGACCACGTCGCCCACCGCGTAGATATGCGGCACGCTGGTTTTGCCTGCTGCATCGACCTTGATGGCCGCACCGTCGAGCGCGACGCCGGCTTTGTCGAGACCCAGCTTGCTGGTGTCCGGGCGTTTGCCGGTGGCCATCAGCACGAGGTCGCAGGCGAAGGTTTTCGCTTCGCCCTCGGCGGTTTTGTAGCCGACCTGCATGGCGCCGGGCGCACCTGCCACGCTGTCAATGGACGCGCTAGTGACGACGGTGAATTCTTTCTCCAGCAGGCCGATCAAGGTCTTGCCGATTTCCTCTTCGATTTCGCCGAGGATGCGTTCGTTGCGTTCCAGCATGAGGATTTCGCTGCCGAAATCGCGGAAGATCTGTGCCATCTCGACGCCGATAACGCCGCCGCCGATGATCGCCATTTTCTTCGGCGGTGCGGTCAGATTCCAGATGGTGTCGGAGGTGGCGACGCCGCCAGTCGAAAGATTCTCGCGCGCACCGGGAATCGGCGGCACGAAGGCGGGCGCGCCGGTGGCGATCACTGCTGCGCCGAAGCTGAGCTGGCTGACTGCACCATCGGGCGCGGTGACTTTCAGCGTGTGGGCATCGACGAATTCACCGTAGCCTTCGATCACGTTGATCTTCATGCCCTTGTCCGCTTTCAGCGCCATTTCGCCGCGCGATTGCTGCACCCAGCGGCGATGCTGTTCGACCTGTGCCCAATTGAGCTTCGGCGCATTCGTGCCATCGACACCCATATGCGCATCGTGCGCGCGGTTGCGGATGTTGTCTGCGGCAGCGCGCCAGGCTTTGGACGGAATACAGCCGCGCCACAGGCATTCGCCGCCGGGGAAGGGTTCGTTATGCACCATCGCGACTTTGATGCCGTGATCGGCGAGATCGCGTGCGCAGTCTTCGCCGCCGGGGCCGCCGCCGATAACGACGACCGGGTAGTCCCAATTCCCCTCGGGGATCGGCGAGACGACAGGCGCAGAATGCGTGGCAGCTGCGGCTACTACGGCGGCAGCGCTGCCAGCGATCCAGCCATCCGGCGCTTCGACGGCCTGCTTCAGCGCGGCGAGATACAGCGCAACCTCGGCACCGTTCAGCACGCGGTGGTCGCAGGTCAGCGTGAACGGCGTGCCCTGCGGACCATTGGCAGCAATCGCCAGGATCGCGGCGATGCCCGGCGTGGGAATCGCGGTGAAATGCGAGACGCCCATCATCCCCATGTTGGAAATGGTGAAGGTGGGGTTGGCGTATTCGGCGGGGGCGAGCTTGCGCACGCGCGCGCGCTCCACCAGCCCCGCCCAGTCGCCCTGCAACGCAGACAGCGACTTGCGCTCGATGCCGTGCAGAATCGGCACCACCAGGCCGCCATCGTTGGAGGTGACGGCAATGCCGAAATCGTGATTGGCGCGTTCGACCAGTTTGTCGACCGGCTGATACGTCCAGTTCATGCGCGGGAATTTCTCCATCGCGACCGAACAGGCTTTGGCGATAGCGACCGTTACCGACACCTTGTTCGCCTTGGCGGCGGCCGTGAGCGCGGCGGTGTTGATGTTCATGGTGACGGTAAACGTCGGCAGCGTAAGCGAAGCGGTCATCGCATGGCTGACCGCTTTTTCCATCGACGTCATTGCGCGACCCTGACCGGGAACATCGACCTGCGGCAGCGAGTGCGCCACTTCCTGCATCGACGGCCGCGCGCGTGCGACGTCGGCGGCGACGATCACGCCGGACGGTCCGGTGCCTGCAAGGCCGGACAGATTCACGCCCAGCTGTGCCGCAACCTTGCGCGCATACGGGCTGGCCGGGCGACCCGGCACGCGCGCCACCGGCGGTTGATTACCGCTGGCAGAAACCGGTGCGGGCGCGGCTTTCGGCGTGGGCACATGCACCGGTTTGTCGGCGGCGTGTGGCGCGACGTGATGTGATTCCTTGACCTTATGATCGGCACCGATGGTGACACCGGTGTCGTTGGCCTTGGCCGCATCATCGACGATAAAGCCCATCGGATGACCGACTTCGACCACGCTGCCGACATCGGCAATCGGGCCGGAGAGAAAACCTTCCTGGAACACTTCCACATCCATGATGGCCTTGTCGGTCTCGACCGTGGCGACGATGTCGCCGCGCTTGATCGCCTCGCCCGGCTGTTTTTCCCAGGTGACGACCACGCCTTCAGTCATGGTGTCCGACAGCTGCGGCATCACGATGGGCGTTCCCGCGTGATGCGGAATCATTTCCGTCTGCGCCTGCTCCTGCACCACTTCGCCCGCGGCAATCGCGATATCGCCTGCCGTGTCGGTGATGTAGCCGAGCGCGCCGCCGACCGCAATGGTCGCCCCGACATCGCACAGCGGTCCGGCCAGATACCCGGCCTTGAACACTTCGACATCCATGATGGCCTTGTCGGTTTCCACCGTGGCGACGATATCGCCGCGCTCGACCTTGTCGCCCGGCTGTTTTTCCCAAGTGACGACGACGCCCTCGGTCATGGTGTCCGAGAGCTGGGGCATCGTGATTGCATAGTGTTGGGACATGCTTGAATTCCTAAAAAACTTTAACCGCAGAGACGCAGAGGCAATGCGTTGTTCTCCGCGTACTCTGCGTCTCTGCGGTGAAGAGATTTACGCCTTGCCAAACATCTTCAGCACCGCCTTCACCACATCCTCGTGATCGGGAATGGCCGCTTTTTCCAGCGTGTGGTTGTACGGCTGCGGCACCAGCGCCGAGTGCACGCGCACGGGCGCGGCGTCGAGTTCGAAGAAGCATTCTTCGTTGATGATCGCAATCACTTCGGAACCAACACCAACCGGCGCTTCGTCTTCTTCGGCAATCACAGCGCGGTGCGTCTTGCTGGCCGATTGTTTGATGCCTGCGCGGTCGAGCGGCGCAAGCGAATACAGATCAACGACCTCAGCCGAAATACCGTATTGCTTGTCGAGAATTTCGGCGGCCTTCAGACACCAGTGCACCGAGATGTTGTAGCCGAACAGCGTGACATCGGTACCCGCGCGCGCGATGTCCGAGCCTTCCAGTGGATGAAAGTATTCGCTGTCCGGCACTTCGCCCTTCATGTTGTACATGAGTTCGTGTTCGTTAATGAACACCGGGTCATCGCTGCGGATCGCGGACTTCAGCAGGCCGTACGCCTGCTTGGGATTGGACGGCGTCACCACGCGCAGACCGGCGATGCCCATGAACACTTTTTCCATCCGTGCCGAGTGCTGCGCGCCGAGCTGGTGTGCCGCGCCGCCTGCAGAGCGGAAAACGCACGGCGCTTCAAGCTGTCCGCCCGACATGTAGCGGATTTTGGCAGCCGAGTTGAACATCTGGTCCATCGCCAGCCAGGCGAAGTTGACCGACATGATTTCAACGATGGGACGCACACCCAGGAAGGAGGCACCAATCGCCAGGCCGGTGAAGCCACCTTCGGAAATCGGCGTATCCATCACGCGCAGTGGGCCGTATTTTTCGTACAAGCCTTTCGTGGCCTTGTACGTACCACCAGCCACGCCGATGTCTTCGCCCATACAGATGACCATCGGGTCACGCGACATTTCTTCGTCGTGGGCGCGTTGGATCGCTTCCCAGAGCATGATTTGAGCCATGATGATTCCTTAGGTTAAGCGGCTTTGCCGGTAAGCCAGGGCTGCTGGCTGGCGCGATCAGCTAAAACGTATTTTTCGAGATCTTCGACACGCGGTTCCGGCGAGTCTTCGGCGAACTTGATCACTTCGTTTTCGATGTAAGCGTCGGTTTCTTTTTCCATCGCTTCGTAAGTGGCCATCGTCAGATCGCCCGCTTTGATCAAACGGTCGCGCAACATGAAAATCGGGTCGCGCAGCTTCCATTCTTCTTCTTCCTCACGCGAGCGATAACCGCGTGAATCTGACATGGAGTGGCCGCGATAACGATAGGTCATCAGCTCGAGAAAATACGGACCATTACCCGAGCGCACATGGTCAACCGCCTTGCGGGCGTGCTCGTAGACGATGTCGATATCCTGGCCGTCGCATTCAGCAGACGGAATGTTGTAGGCCGCCACGCGCTTGTGCTGGTGGATCACGGCGGTGGAACGCTCAATCGAGGTGCCAATGCCGTAGAGATTGTTTTCGCACACGAACAGCACCGGCAGTTTCCACAGCGCGGCCATGTTCAGCGTTTCGTGGAACACGCCCTGATTGTTGGCGGCGTCGCCGAGGAAGCAGATCGCGATTTCATCGCCGCCCTTGAGCTGGATTGCTTTGGCGATACCAGCGGCCAGTGGGAAGGGGCCGCCTACCAGCGCGTAGCCGCCCATGAAATGATGCTTGGCATCAAAAATGTGCATGGAGCCGCCACGACCTTTGCTGGAACCGGTTTCCTTGCCATACAGTTCGGCCATCACTTCTTTCGGATCTGCGCCGCACTTGATCGCGTGCACGTGGTCGCGGTAGCCGGTGATGACGTAATCCTGACCGGGACGCGCTGCTTCCATCACGCCGTTGCAGCAGGCTTCCTGGCCGGGATAGAGGTGGAGAAAGCCGCCGATCTTGCGTTCGATATAGGCTTGATAGCAGCGCTCTTCAAAACGGCGGTGCAATACCATTTCGCGCAGCACGCGTTTCTTGTCTTCAATTTTCATTCAGTTACCCTTGTGGAATGGGGTCGAAAAATGCAAACCCCGGATTATCCGGGAAACCCCGCCAACCATCAAGAAAAACGCCATTCACAAGGACTTTGAAATGCTACCCAAGCTTGCTGTAAACAAACAGGAAATTACGGTTCAATCACTCGACACTGCCGGTCACGCATTGATTCTGCTGCCGCATTCAAAAAACTTGCCCGATCTGCTGGGCGGTGCTGCGCTCAAGGCAGTGCTGAAGCGTCGCGAACTCAAGCCGGACGCATTGGGAAAGTCTCCCGTGGCGGTGCAATTGCCCAGTGGCACGCTCGTGGTGTACGCCATGCTCAAGGCAGATGCGGGCACATTTGAAACACACGAAGCGGTGCGCAAGGCGCTCGCACTCTTGCTGGCCGAGCATCCGAAATCCATCACGCTGGCGGTGTTGGGCGAGGCCGCCTTCAAGGCTCACGCGGCGGAGGCGGCTGTCTATGTTGCGCTGGTGAATGCAACACCGCTGCCGACGCGCAAGTCGAAAACGGATCCGGTTTTGAAAACATTGCATTTGTATGGGCACGCACCCATCGAAGGTTTCGCCCGCGCCTATGCGCTTGCCGAAGGCAATACGCTGACCCGCAGCCTGACCGTGCTGGGACCGGATGAACTGACGCCCGGGGTGTACCGTCAACGCATTCGCGCACTGGCGAAACAATACGGCTGGACGCTTGAGGAATACAGCCTCAGCAAACTGAAAAAGATGGGCGCGGGGGCTTTTTGCGCGGTGGCACAAGGGTCGCCTGCGCAGGATGCGGCGATTGTGCGTGTCAGTTACAAGGGCGCAAAAGGCAAGGCGGCCAGAAACGTTGCGTTTGTCGGTAAGGGCATTTGCTTTGATACCGGTGGACACAACCTGAAACCCGCCAAATACATGCAGGGCATGCATGAAGACATGAACGGTTCGGCGGTGGTGCTGGGTATTCTGGCGGCGGCGTCCAGGCTCAAGTTGCCGGTCGCACTTGACGGCTGGGTCGCCCTCGCCGAAAACCATATCAGCCCGGAAGCCTACCGGCAAAACGAAGTCGTGAAGGCGCTCAACGGCACCACCATCGAAATCGTCCACACCGACGCCGAAGGCCGCATGGTGCTGGCCGACACATTGACGCTGGCTGCCAAGGCCAAGCCCGATCTCATCGCCGACTTCGCCACGCTGACCGGCTCGATGCACTATGCGCTGGGCAGCCGCATGTCCGGCGTTTTTGCGACTTCCAGTGCGCTTGCGCATCGGGCGTCGCGCGCGGCGCTGGCGAGTGGCGAGCGCATTGTTGTGTTCCCTTATCCAGACGATTACGACAGTCCGCTGGATTCCACGGTGGCCGACGTCAAGCAGTGCAGCATGGAAGGCGAAGCCGACCATATTCTGGCGACGCGTTTCCTGTCGCGCTTCGTCGGCGATACGCCGTGGCTCCACATGGATTTGTCCGGTCATAGCTGCAAAGGTGGATTAGGCGCGGTCATGAGCGATGCCAACGGGTTTGGTGTCGCTTGGGGGATCGCGCTGCTGGAGCAGTCGGCTTGAAGACAGCATTGCCGAGTCATTGCCCTTGCGGAAGTGAGCGTGTCTACGCGGCGTGTTGTGGCCATTTTCATGCGGGTGAGCTTGCCCCGGATGCGGCGCTGTTAATGCGTTCACGGTACTGCGCGTATGTGCGCGAATTGGAAAATTATCTACTGGCGACCTGGCATCCCGATACGCGCCCAGCGACGCTGGGATTCGAAAGCACACCGCGTCCGCAATGGCTGGGGCTGGCGGTACGCGCCCACGACGTACAGGATGGCGATCATGCAACAGTGGAGTTTGTCGCGCGCTATAAGCTGAATGGCCGCGCATTTAAATTGCACGAAGTCAGCCGTTTTCAGCGGGTCGAAGGATGCTGGCTATATGTGGATGGCGATCTGCAGGTTTGAGTGGCGGCGAGACCACACCCCCAGATGCAATGTGTGTTTCACAGTGGGAATGAGCGCATCAGGGCTCAATTGGCAGCGTGAACCGCTGCCGCGATGTGCGGCAAGAAAAAATCAGGTTATTGTAAGGTGGGGTGGATGATGGGGCTCGAACCCACGACAACAGGAATCACAATCCTGGACTCTACCAACTGAGCTACATCCACCATTGGTGTCGCCGACACAGGTCGACAACTTTAAACTTTGGCCTGCCCGACAGGAATCGAACCTGTAACCCCCAGCTTAGAAGGCTGGTGCTCTATCCGGTTGAGCTACGGGCAGAGAGTTCTCACTTCGGGCACCACTTAATTTATTGCACAAGCTGTTTTTGGGGTGGTCGGGGTGAGGGGATTCGAACTCCTGACATCCTGCTCCCAAAGCAGGCGCGCTACCGGGCTGCGCTACACCCCGAAATCTTAAAGCGTTACACGCAACGCATTTCAGAGAGGCGAGACTATACCTTGGTGCGGGGGCGCTGGTCAATTTTTGCTTGAGTCCGGCCGGGGCTTCCGGGAAAATCGCGGTTTTGCTTCAGGGTGATTTGATGAGCGCACGCATTCTCGACGGCAAGGCGATGGCAGACACCATCCTTGCTGTGATTCACGACAAAGTGGCCGAGCGCGAAGCGCAGGGTAAGCGTCGCCCCGGGTTGGCCGTGATCCTGGTGGGCGACGATGCGGCTTCAGCGGTCTACGTGCGAAACAAAAAACGGGCGTGTGAACGCGCGGGTGTCAGCAGTGTGTCGCATGATTTACCCAGTGCGACGACCCAGGCACAGGTGCTTGCGTTGATCGACACGCTGAATGCCGATGCGGCGATCGACGGTATTCTGGTGCAGCTGCCGTTGCCGTCGCACATTGATGCCGAGACTGTGATCGAGCGTATTCGCCACGACAAAGATGTCGATGGGTTTCATCCCTACAACATCGGGCGGCTGGCAGTGAAGATGCCGACGCTGCGTCCTTCGACCCCGCGCGGCATCATGACTTTGCTGCGTGCGACTAACGAGGAATTGCGTGGCAAGAATGCGGTGATGGTAGGTGCATCCAATATCGTTGGACGCCCGATGAGTCTGGAACTACTGCTGGCAGGCTGCACGATTACTGTCTGCCACAGCGCCACGCGCGATCTCGAAAGTTTTGTGCGGTCGGCTGAAGTGCTGGTGGTGGGCGTGGGCAAGCCGCGCATGATCCCGGGTGAATGGATACGCGAAGGTGCGATCGTGATCGATGTGGGAATTAACCGGCTGCCGGATGGCAAATTGGTGGGGGATGTTGATTTTGATAGTGCGCTTCAGCGGGCGGGCTGGATCACCCCGGTGCCGGGCGGGGTGGGTCCGATGACCGTGGCCACATTGCTGGAAAACACGCTCGAAGCCGCCCTGATGCATAACCCTTGACAGGGCATTTGGTTTAGCCCGCAGCGTGCAATGCGTTCAGGTACGCAACGTCCACCAGCGGCTGGTTGAGGTCGATGCCCGCCAAACGCTGGTTGGCCACGCCGGGCTCACCCAGGTCCGAGAGCACCACAGCGGCTCCCGTGAAATCATGGTCGAGGGTGTAGTCGTTCACGGTGATCAGGGTTTTAAGCTGCGCGCCCCGGCTTGAGCGCAGACCATTTTCCGAATCCTCAAACGCCAGGCAGTCGACCGGCGATACCCCCATTTTTTCCATGGCGTAGAAATAAATGTCCGGCGCGGGCTTTTTGGCGGGCACGATGTCACCCGCCGCAATCACCTCAAACCAGTCTTGAGTGCTCGCACCCAGGCTGTGTTCCAGTAGCACGGTGACGTTTTCGGGTGTGGTAGTGGTGGCAATGGCAAGGCGTAAACCTGCCGCGCGTGCTTCAAGCAGCAGCCGTTTGACACCCGGACGCAGGGGGATGCCACCCTGCGCAGCCAGAGTAACGTAATGGCGGGTCTTGTTTTTGTGTAGCGTGGCCACCATCTCACCAAAATCAGCGGGCTTGCTATAGTCCGGGCGATAGTGGTCGATATAGTGTTTCATGCGTTCTTTGCCGCCCGTAATGGCGAGTAGCTTGCCATAGAGGGCAACGTCCCAGTGCCAGTCGAGGCCTGCTTCGGCAAAAGCCTGGTTGAACGCAGGGCGGTGGCCGTCGCGCTCGGTATCGGCGAGGGTGCCATCCACATCGAAAATCAAGGCTTGCAGTGTCATGGTGGTTGCGGTGAGTGCAGGATTCTGTTATTTAACGGTGTTGGGTTTTTTGCCCAGCACATATTACTTTCAAAGAGAACGAGATGGCTGAAACTCTGATGCGCTTTGAGCCTTACAAGGCAAAAAAAGGCGAGGAATACATGAACAAGAAACAGCGCGAGCATTTCCGCAAAATGCTCGAAGCCTGGAAAGCCGAGCTGTCTCAGGATATCGACACCACTCTGCATTCGATGCAGGACGAGCAGACCGTGTTTGCCGACCCGAACGACCGTGCCACCCAGGAATCCGATATGGCGCTGGAGCTGCGGAATCGGGACAGGGAGCGCAAACTGATCAAGAAAATCAACGAGACCATCGCCAAAATCGACAGCGAAGACTACGGTTATTGCGAGTCCTGTGGTGTGGAAATTGGTCTGGATCGCTTGCAGGCGCGCCCGACGGCCACGATGTGCATTGATTGCAAAACGCTCGAAGAGATTCGCGAGCGTCAGGTTGCCAAATAAGTTCGCTGCCAGTTACTCCCCGCTATCCAAGGAACTGCCATGAGTGTATCCAAAGCCCATCCGTACGATGAGTTTGACCGTTACTACAACGGGCTGTTGTACAGCGTGATGCGCTGGGATCAACTAACCGCCTTTTGGCAGAAGGTGGACGCTGAGGCGGGGTGGTTTATTTATGCGGTAGGTCAGGATGTGCCGCAGCAGCCGGTCTCGGCGGACAGGTTGCAAAAGTTCATGCGCGAGATGGATGTCTTGCTGCGTAACGACCATCATGAAGACTACTGTGCGATCGTCTACGCAGACAATCTCGATGCGCCGAATTTCATCAAGATTTATGACCCGAATCACCTGGGTAGCTCGTGTGGATCAAGTGCTATGAAATCTTCGATATTGCCGGGCTGGCTGATGAGTAAGACCCTGCCGCGTGAGCTGGAAGTGCATGCGCCAGTGACGGGGCAGCGCAAGCGCTGGTGGCAGGCGTTTACGGCGAGCGCTACCGCCTGATTTTCAAGCCTGAACCCATGAAAAAACGCGCTCTCGGCGCGTTTTTTCATGGGGGCACGGAGAGGGTTCCGTACCCAACCTGAGAGGTCAGCTCGTTTGCTCACCGTTCTCGACCGGTGCCGGCGCTGGTGCTTCCAGCAGGGCTTTCATCGACAGACGCAGGCGACCTTTTTCGTCGGCTTCCAGAATCTTTACCTTCACGATCTGGCCTTCCTTGAGGTGGTCGCCAATCGCGTTCACGCGCTCGTGCGCAATCTGCGAAATGTGCAGCAGGCCGTCGCGGCCCGGCAGCACGTTGACGATCGCGCCGAAATCCAGCAGCTTGATGACTGAGCCCTCGTAGACCTTGCCGACTTCGACTTCGGCGGTGATCTCTTCGATGCGTTTCTTCGCCAGTTCGCCGGCTTCCATGCTGGTGCAGGCGATCTTCACGCTGCCGTCTTCCTGGATGTCGATCTGGGTGCCGGTTTCTTCGGTCAGCGCGCGGATGACAGCGCCGCCCTTGCCGATGACGTCGCGGATTTTTTCCGGGTTGATCTTCATCGCGATGATGCGCGGCGCGTAGGCCGACATTTCATGCGCCCCCGCTGATACCGAGGCTTTCATGATTTCAAGGATGTGCATGCGGCCTTCCTTGGCCTGCTTCAGCGCGGCGTCCATGATCTCGGCGGTGATGCCCTGGATCTTGATGTCCATCTGTAGCGCGGTGACGCCTTTTTCGGTGCCCGCGACCTTGAAGTCCATGTCGCCGAGGTGATCTTCGTCGCCGAGGATGTCGGTCAGCACGGCGAACTTGCCGCCTTCCTTGATCAGGCCCATCGCAATACCGGCGACGTGCGCTTTCAGCGGCGCGCCCGCGTCCATCAGCGACAGGCAGCCGCCGCATACCGAGGCCATCGACGACGAGCCGTTGGATTCGGTGATCTCGGAGACCACGCGCATGGTGTAGCCGAACTCTTCCTTGCTCGGCAGCACCGCCATCAGCGCGCGCTTGGCCAGCCGTCCGTGGCCGACTTCGCGGCGCTTGGGCGCGCCGACGCGACCGGTTTCGCCGGTGGCGTAGGGCGGCATGTTGTACTGCATCATGAAGCGGTCGGAGTAGCTGCCTTCGAGCGCGTCGATGGTTTGTTCGTCGCGCCCGGTGCCGAGGGTGGTCACAACCAGCGCCTGCGTTTCGCCACGCGTGAACAGCGCCGAGCCGTGGGTGCGCGGCAGCACGCCGGTGCGGATGGTGATCGGGCGCACGGTGCGGGTGTCACGACCGTCGATGCGCGGCTGGCCGGACAGGATGCGGTTGCGCACCACGCTGGCTTCGAGGCTGTGGAACGCGTCTTTCACCACGTTGGCGGCAACGGTGTCCATGTCGGATGTGATGAGTTCGGCGTAAGCCTGGTTGCGAATCTCATCGACCGCTGTGGTGCGCGCCTGTTTCTGCTTGATGTTGTAAGCGTCTTGCAGCTTGGCTTCGGCCAGCGTGTGGAGGCGTTCGACCATCGCGGCGTCCACGGCGGGCGCTTGCCAGTCCCACGCATCGGCAGCGGCTTCGTCAGCCAGCTCGTTGATCGCGGTGATGACGGCGCGCATCTGGGTGTGACCGAACACCACTGCGCCCAGCATGATGTCTTCCGGCAATTCCATGGCTTCGGATTCGACCATCAGCACGGCAGATTCGGTGCCTGCGACCACCAGATCCAGTGCCGAATCTTTCAGCTCGGTCAGCGACGGGTTCAGCACGTATTCGCCGTTGATGAAGCCAACGCGCGCTGCGCCCACCGGGCCATCGAACGGCAGGCCGGACAGCGTCAGCGCAGCCGACGCGCCGATCAGCGCGGGAATGTCGGCGCTGACTTCGGGGTTGGACGACATCACCGTGGCGATGATCTGCACTTCGTTGAAAAAGCCTTCGGGAAACAGCGGGCGGATCGGGCGATCAATCAAACGCGAAATCAGGATTTCGCCGTCGGACGCGCGGCTTTCGCGCTTGAGAAAACCGCCGGGAATGCGGCCAGCGGCGTAGGTTTTTTCCTGATAATCAACCGTCAGCGGAAAGAAATCCTGGCCGGGTTTGACGTCGTTTTTGGCGACGACAGTGACCAGCACCACGGTATCTTCAATGTTGACGATAACTGCGCCGCCAGCCTGGCGGGCGATTTCGCCGGTTTCCAGCGTGACCTGATGGCGACCGTAAGTGAAAGTTTTCTTGATAGCGCTCATACGAGTTCCTTTCAAAACAGAAACGCCCCGCGAAGGCAGGGCGTAGAAAATTCAGGGGGCAGTACGCCCCACCCACTGTGCCAGAACAGCCAGTTGTCGAGTCATGACGGTGGGGTAAGCGAGATTACTTGCGCAGACCCAGACGTTCGATCAGCTTTTTGTAGCCTTCGAGATCGGTGCGCTTCAGGTAATCCAGCAGCTTGCGGCGACGGCTCACCATCTTCAGCAGGCCGCGACGCGAGTGGTGATCCTTGATATTGGCTTTGAAGTGTTCGGTTAGGTCGTTAATGCGTGCTGTGAGCAGCGCAACCTGGACTTCGGGCGATCCGGTATCAGCGGCAGCGCGCTGGTAATTCTGGACGATTTCAGCTTTTTGAGCGACGGTAACAGCCATGGTGTACTCCTTATTAAATCGCGTGGCCTGCGGCTGTGCGGGACACGTTCGGCAAAAGCGGAATTCTACCCTGAAAACAGGGGTTTATTCAATCTTGATCGGTGCCGCTGTGTCGGCTCGTGGAAAGGGGCTGTGCGGCGGATAAAAACCCTGGCATGGGGTATAAACAGATTCAAGCCGGGGCGGCTCCGGGTTGTTTTATGCTAAGCGCAGGAGGAGCCGACCATGGCCGAACAGGTACAAGAACACACTCAACAGCCCGACGAAGTGCGCGAAATCCGTATTAATCCGATCGTCCCCACCGAGTCTGTGCTGGTGGCGACTGCACGCAGCATGAGGCCGAAAAAAGCCGAGGAGCTTGCGCCACGCGACACCCGCAAACACGTTGAAACCTGCCCGTTCTGCCGGGGCAACGAACATAAAACGCCGCCCGTCATCATGGCGTGGCCGGAGGCAAACGACTGGCAAATCCGTATGGTCGAAAACCTCTACCCAGTGCTGGGAGACGACCGGGCGCAGGCCAATTTCAATTTCGGCCTGCAACAGACGATTGATGGCTATGGGCGTCACGAGGTCATCATCGATCACTACGAACACGGCATTGCGGTTCACGAGATGGCCGAATCACACCTGGCAGCCTTGTTTGGCGTCTATCAGCGGCGAATGAAGCAGTTGTTCGACTCTGACGAACGGCTGAAATATGTGCTGGTGTTCAAGAATTTTGGCCCGGCAGCGGGTGCGTCGATTCCGCATACGCACAGTCAGGTCATCGCCATGCCCGTGGTGCCGGAAAACGTCGAGGCCGAAGTGCGCAATAGCGCGGAGCACTATGAAAAACACCACCATTGCATTTTTTGCGCGCTGATTGATGAAGCACTCACCTTCGAAGCCACCATCTACGACCGCAGCTCGGGCGCGGTGCGGCGCAAGGTCAATGTCGGACAGTATGTGGTCGAGCGCGGCGAGAAGTTCATCGCGATCAAACCCTTCGCCAGTCGTTACGAATGGGAGGTTCATATCTTGCCGCTTACCCATCAGGCTGATTTTCTGGCGGTCTCAGAGGCGGATTTCGTCGACCTCGCCCGTGTCATGCGCCGCACCATGGCGCGACTCGACGCCGTGATCGGCGGCGCGCAGTACAACTTTTTTCTGCATTCCGTTCCGCACGATGCCAACAGTGCTGCCCACGCGCCCAGCTACCACTGGCATCTGGAAATCTGTCCGCGCACGTCCATCCCCACCGGGTTTGAACTGGGTTCAGGTTTGTTTGTGAATACGATCAACCCCGAGCAGGCTGCCGAGCGCTTGCGCGGCATCGAGTTGGAGTGAGTTTTTGCGTGTCGGCCTACCCCAGATGAGGGGCGGGCTGCTTATTACTTTCGCTTTTGCCAGAAGAGATAGCCGCCCACGATCAGGGCGACGAACAGGATCACCCCCACGGTGATGTGATGCTGATATTGCTTGATGAGCGCTTCGTTACCCCCGAGAAAATAACCGAACAGCGTCAGGATCAGTGACCACAGCCCGGCACCCAGGCAGGTGTAGAAGGAAAATGTGCCCGGATTCATGCGGGTCAACCCGGCGGGAATCGAGATGAGGTGGCGGATACCGGGAATGAGGCGCCCCGTGAACGTAGAGACCGCGCCGTGCCGGGCAAAAAAAGCATCCGTTTTGTGCAGCAGCTCGGGGCGTACGAAACAGTATTTCCCCCATCGTTCCAGAAAAGGTCGCCCCAGCCACATTGAGACGACGTAGTTGAACGACGCGCCGACCAGGCTGCCGACGGTAGACGCCAGTACGATCAAGCCGAAATTCATTTGTCCCTGATGCGCGAGATAGCCCGCCGGGATCAGCACCAGCTCACTCGGCACGGGCAGCACGGTGGACTCTAGCGCCATCAGGATGAAAACACCGAGATAGCCCCAGTCGTTGACAGTGGCGAGTATCCAGGTGATGAATTCGTGGAGCATGTTTTTGAAAGTGCGAACGGTGAGGGCTTGTACGCCTTACACGACCGCCTCTTCCTTTTTGCCCTCTACCGGCTTGATGAAATGCTCGCGCTTCACGCCGAACATCAACAGCAGTGGGCTGGCGACGAGCACGGAAGAATAAATGCCGAACAGGATGCCGATGGTGAGTGCCAGCGCGAAGTTGTGCAGCGCTTCTCCGCCGAAGAACAGCATCGACAGCACCATGATCTGCGTCGCACCGTGGGTGATGATGGTGCGGCTCATGGTTCGGGTGATCGCGTCGTCGATGATGTGCGGAATGGTCGCGCCGCGCATCTTGCGGATATTTTCGCGGATTCGGTCGAACACGACGACCGACTCGTTCACCGAATAGCCCAGCACGGCGAGCACACCAGCTAACACGGTAAGAGTGAACTCCCACTGGAAGAACGCAAATACGCCGAGGATGATGACAATGTCGTGCATGTTGGCAAGCATGCCTGCTACCGCGAAGCGCCACTCAAAACGGATTGCCAGATAGGCCATGATGCCGAAGGCAACCACCAGCAGTGCAAGCGCACCGTTGTCGTACAGTTCTTTACCGACCTGGGGGCCGACGAAATCGACGCGCTTCAATTCGATGCTGGCGTCTACGGCTTGCAGGGCGCTCATCACGGTGTTGCTGGTTTGTGCGGCGTTGCTGCCGGGTTTGGCGGGCAGACGCACCAACACGTCGCGGCTGGTGCCAAAATTTTGCACGGAGACTTCTGTCAGGCCGGTTTTTTCCAGCGCCCCGCGAATCGTTTTCAAGTCTGCGGGCTGGCTGGTGCGCACTTCCATCAGCGTGCCGCCGGTGAAATCGACGCCCAGATTCAGCCCGTGGTGCCACAGTGCCCAAATGGAGAAGAGGAAGGTGGCGAGCGAAATCGCGGTCGTCACCTTGCCCCAGCTCATAAAGGGGATGGTGCGTTTGAAGGGAAAAAATTCCAGCATGACGTGCCCTTAGATCGAGACGTTGGACAGCCGCGTCTGGCGTCCATACGTGAGATTGACCATCGCGCGCGATATCGTGACGGCGCTGAACATGGAGGTGAGGATGCCAAGACACAGCACCACCGCGAAGCCGCGAACCGGCCCCGAGCCGAGCCAGAACAGCGCGACACCGGCGATCAAGGTGGTGAGGTTGGAGTCGAGAATTGTGCCCCAAGCGCGGTCGTAGCCGGCGTGGATCGCCGCTTGCGGCGTGGAACCGTTGCGCAGCTCTTCGCGAACGCGTTCGTTGATCAGCACGTTGGCGTCAATCGCCATGCCGAGCGTGAGTGCGATTGCGGCCATGCCGGGCAGGGTGAGCGTGGCCTGCATCATCGACAACAGCGCGATCAGGAAGAAGCCGTTGATCGCGAGCGCCACCGACGAGAACAAGCCGAAAATACGATAGTAAATCACCATGAACAGCGTGACTGCCGCGAAGCCCCAGATATTGGAATGGAAGCCCTTGCTGATGTTTTCAGCGCCCATGCTGGGGCCGACGGTGCGTTCTTCGATGATCTGCATCGGTGCGGCGAGTGCGCCTGCGCGCAGCAGCAGCGCAACGTCCGAGGCTTCCTGCGCGCTGTCCATGCCGGTGATCTGCACGCGACCGCCGCCGATTTCCTCGCGAATGGTCGGCGCGGTGATCGCTTCGGCGCGGCCTTTTTCGATCAGCAGGATCGCCATCCGTTTGCCGACGTTTTCGCGCGTCACGTCCTTGAAAAGACGTGCGCCCTTGCCGTCGAGGTTGACGTGCACGGCGGCTTGGCCGCTCGTGCTGTCGAAACCGGGTGAAGCATCGGTAATCGAATCGCCCGTCAGCACCACGTCTTTTTTGACCGCAATGGTCACACCTTCGCGGCTCGGCACGATTTCGTCGCCGAAGGGAACCTGCCCCTGGCTGACCGCCAGCGGATCGGCTTCTTCGTCCACCATGCGGATTTCCAGTGTGGCGGTGCGGCCAAGAATGTCTTTGGCCTTGGCGGTGTCCTGTACGCCGGGTAACTGCACCACGATACGGCTGGCACCCTGCTGTTGAATCACCGGCTCGGCCACACCGAGTTCATTGACGCGGTTGCGCAGGGTGGTGATGTTCTGCTGAAGGGCGAATTCCTGCACCTGCTTCTCGGCTTCGAGTTTGAGGCGTGCGGTGAGCGTAAAGCCATCGGCGAGATCGGCTGGCGTCAGGGTCAATTCGGTGAACGTTGCGGCGAGTTTGGTGGCGGCTGCGTCGCGCTGATCACGGGTGGCAAAATGAACCGTGACCACATTGCCCTCCCGACTGATGCGGCCATAGCGGATTTTGTCGCTGCGCAGCTCACCGCGAAAATCGTTCTGGTAGCGAATCGCGGCTTTTTCCAGTGCTGCAGGCATATCCACTTCGAGCAGGAAATGCACGCCGCCGCGCAGGTCGAGGCCGAGATACATCGGCAGCGCGTGAATCGCGGTGAGCCATTTCGGTGAGGCGGACACCAGATTCAGCGCCACGGTATAACGCTCGCCGAGCCCGCTCTGTAACGCATCCTTGGCCTTGATCTGGATGTCGGTGCTGGCAAAGCGTGCCTTGACGCTGTTACTGGCCAACTCAACGCTGCTCGCGCTGAGCCCGGCAGATTTCAGCGTGGTGCTGATTTGTCCCAGCAACGCCGCATCAATTTTTTCGCTTGAGCGCAGGGGTGATACCTGTACTGCTGGCACTTCACCAAAAAAATTGGGCAGCGTGTAGAGGAAAGCGACCACCAGCGTGATGCCGATGAGCACATATTTCCAGAGCGGGTAGCGGTTCATATTGGGCGTGAGGGGTCAGGGGTTAGGGGGTAGGCGTTAAGCATTAGGCGTCGGGGGCAGGGCTGGATTTCACCTTACGCCTCACCCCTCTCGCCTCACAGGGACTTGATCGTGCCTTTTGGCAGCAGGGTTTGTACCGACGATTTTTGCACGTGGGTAATCACGCCATCGGCGATTTCCAGCGACACGTATTGATCGCTGATTTTGGCGACCTTGCCCACCTGACCGCTGGCGGTGACCACTTCGTCGCCCTTGGCGAGCTCGGTCAGCATCTGCTTCTGTTCCTTGGCGCGCTTCATCTGCGGGCGGATGAGCATGAACCAGAACAGGATGAAAATGATGATGAGCGGCAAAAACTGCTCGAAACCGGGGGCGGCGGGTGCGGCGGCTTGCGCGTGGGCAAGTGAAATCATGGGTCAAACTCCAACGGGGATGGCTGAAAAACCCCGCGATTCTACCATCCCAGTGTTTGCATCTCATGAAACCGGGCGGTGAAGTCGGCAAAGCGGCCAGCCTCAATCGCCGCCCGCATTGCGGCCATCAAACGGTGGTAGTAGTGCAGGTTGTGGGTGGTGGCGAGCCGCGCGCCGAGGATTTCGTTGGCACGAATGAGGTGATGCACATAGGCGCGCGAAAAATGCGTGCAGGTGTGGCAGTCACATTCGGGGTCAATGGGCGCGGTGTCCATCTTCCAGCGCGCATTCTTGATCCGCATCTCGCCGCGTCGGGTAAACAGAATGCCGTGGCGGGCGTTGCGTGTTGGCAGCACGCAGTCAAACTGGTCGATGCCCTGAGCGACCGCCGCCACCAGATCGGATGGCGTGCCAACGCCCATCAGATAGCGCGGCTTGTCGGCAGGCAACTGCGGCGCGGTGTGTGCGAGGATGCGCGTCATGTCGTCTTTCGGTTCGCCCACCGAGAGGCCGCCGATGGCGTAGCCGTCGAAATTCATGCCGATCAGTTCGCGCGCTGATTCGTCGCGCAAGGTCTCAAACATGCCGCCTTGAACAATTCCATAGAGCGCGTTCGGGTTGCCCGTGTGCGCGGTTTTGGAACGCTCGGCCCATCGCAAGCTCATGTGCATCGAGTCAGCGGCTTCGCGCTCGGTGGACGGGTAGGGTGTGCATTCGTCAAAGATCATCACGATGTCGGAATTGAGCGTGCGCTGAATCTGCATCGAGATTTCCGGCGTGAGAAACAGCTTGTCGCCGTTGATCGGCGAAGCGAATTTCACGCCTTCTTCCGTAATCTTGCGCAGCTTGCCGAGGCTGAACACCTGAAAGCCGCCCGAATCGGTGAGGATGGGTTTGTCCCAACCCATAAATTTATGCAGGCCGCCGAACTGCTCGATCACGTCCAGCCCCGGCCGTAGCCAGAGATGAAAAGTGTTCGACAGCACCATCTCGAAGCCAATGTCGGTGAGCTCAAAGGGCGACATCGCCTTGACCGTGCCGTAGGTGCCGACGGGCATGAACACTGGCGTCTGGATCGTGCCGTGGGCGAGGGTGAGCTGGCCGCGCCGCGCGCCGCCGTCGGTGGCGAGGAGTTCAAATTTCATTGGTGCTCTTTTCTAAGCAGTTCATTTCCAGGTTTAAAAAAATCTTTAACCGCAGAGGCGCAGAGAACGCTGAGAAATCATTTGGAAAACGCCTCCGCGTTCTCTGCGCCTCTGCGGTTCAAAGGTTTCGACCTTGTCTCTCCTACCGCTCTGTTAACTGTTTTTCTAAAAACATCGCGTCGCCATAACTGAAAAATCGGTAGCGGTTTTGTATCGCGTGGGCGTAAGCGGCGCGAATGGGTTTGAACCCGGCAAACGCCGACACCAGCATCAGCAGCGTGGATTTGGGTAAATGGAAATTGGTGATCAGCGCATCGACGACCTTGAATGCGTAACCCGGCGTGATGAAGATCGAGGTTTCATCCGAGCCGGTCCGGATATCACCGGCTCGCGCTGCTGATTCAAGCGCGCGCAAGCTGGTCGTTCCCACCGCCACGACGCGCCCTCCGCGTGCGCGGGTCGCAGCGATCGCTGCCACTGTTGCTGGCGGAATGGTGTAGCGCTCACTGTGCATCTTGTGGTCGGCGATGGTCTCCACCCGCACCGGCTGAAATGTGCCCGCGCCGACATGCAGCGTCACCCGTGCAGATGCAATCCCCTGCGCGTGTAGTGTCGCCAGCATGGCATCGTCGAAGTGCAGTCCCGCAGTGGGCGCGGCTACCGCGCCGGGTTCGTTCGCATATACCGTTTGATAGCGGGCTTCGTCGTCTGCTGTCGGCGTGTGTTCGATGTAGGGCGGCAGCGGCAGGCGGCCCAGCTGGTCGAGCACGTCCAGCACCGGTTGGGTGAAACGCAGGTGCGTCAGATCATCCTGCCGCGCCAGCACCTCGGCGTGCACGTCGTCGGCCAGCTGGCTGTTTCCAAAATAAATCGTAGAACCCGGTTTGGGCGCGTGGCTCGCGCGAATGAACGCCAGCGCTTCGAATTCGCCCAGCACCCGCTCCACCAGCAACTCCACCTTGCCACCCGTGTCCTTTTCCCCGAACAGCCGCGCCTTGATCACGCGGGTGTCGTTCAGCACCAGCAGATCGCCTGCCCGCAGCAACGTGGGCAACTCACGAAACTGGTGGTCGTGGCAGTGACCCGCTGCATCGACGTGCAGCAAACGGCTCGCGCCCCGCGTCTCCGACGGAAACTGGGCGATGAGTTCATCGGGCAAGTTAAAATCAAAATCGGCAACACGCATGGGGCGCGATTATAGCGGGGGTCTACAGGTGGCCGCCGACTCGTGATGGACGGGGCAATGCGCTTTGCCGGGTACACTCTGCCCTCATTCATTCCGCACCCCGCCGTATGCACACCGAAGTCGACCCGCCCCTTCAGTACGCCATCGCGGCCTCCGTGCAGTTGCCGGGCGTGAGCGACAGCGAGTTTGAAGCCTCGCTCACCGAGCTGCGCGAGCTGGCCAAAACCCTGGGGTTCAAAGTCGTGCGCAGTTTTGTGCAAAAGCGCGGCGGCTTCGATACGACGGCGTATTTGGGGGTGGGGAAACGCGAAGAAATCCGCCATTTCGTCAACCCCGAGGCTCCGCATGACCCCAGCGCAGGCTTGCCCGCAGACAGCCCCTGCGCGCTCGGCACCGTGTTGAATGCCGAGGCCGCGCCCGTGTCCGACGTGCCGATTGCGGTGATGTTCGTCGATCACGAAATTTCGCCTTCGCAGGCGCGCAACCTCGAAAAAGAAGTGGGCTGCCAGGTGATGGATCGCACCATGGTCATCCTTGAGATTTTTCACCGCAATGCTCGCTCGCCTGCCGCGCGCGCGCAGGTGGAAATTGCGCGGCTGGGCTACATGGCACCGCGTCTGCGTGAAGCCGCCAAGCTGGCCGGGCCGCAAGGGCGGCAGCGTAGTGGGGTGGGTGGGCGCGGCGCGGGCGAATCGCATACCGAACTGGATAAACGCAAGATTCGCGACCGCATCGCCGAGCTGCAACGCGACATTATCGCGATGGAAGTCGAGCGCAAAACGCAGCGTGCGCGGCGGCAAGGCCATCAAAGCCTCGCCAGCGTGGCGCTGGTGGGCTACACCAACGCGGGCAAATCCACCCTGATGCGCGCCCTCACCGGCAGCGAAGTGCTGGTGGCCAACAAACTTTTCGCCACCCTCGATACCACCGTGCGTAGCCTGGTTCCCGAGAGCGTGCCGCGCGTGCTGGTGAGTGACACCGTCGGCTTCATCAAAAACCTGCCGCACGGCCTGGTGGCGTCGTTCAAATCCACCCTCGACGAAGCACTCGACGCCGCATTATTGCTGCACGTCATCGACGCCAGCGACCCGGGCTTCGAGCGGCAATTGCACACCACCGACGACGTGCTGGCCGAAATCGGCGCGCAGGACGTGCCGCGTATCCGCATCTTCAACAAGATCGACCACGTCGGCGATGCCGCTGCGCAGGCCGAACGCCGGGCGGCCCTGCGCGAGCAATACCCGGATTGCATCGTCATGAGTGCGCGCCGCCCCGACGACGTGGCCCAACTCCACCGCACCCTGGTTGAGTTTTTTCAGCGCGATCTGGTGGAGGCCGAACTGTTTTTGCCCTGGTCGGCACAACAGCTGCGCGGTGAGATTTTTGCCCACTGCGAAGTGCTGAACGAGCGCGCCGACGAAGCCGGTGCGTTTTTCAGCGTACGGGGTGAGCAGGCGGTGATAGACGGTTTGCGCGAGCAGTTGGAGCAGTTGGGCTGAGTGAAGGGCTCGATTTTTGCTCGAAATTATCGTGTCTGACCCTATTTATTCTTGTGGTCGAATTTTTTCAACGCGATCTGGTGGAGGCCGAACTGTTTTTGCCCTGGTCGGCGCAACAGCTGCGTGGTGAGATTTTTGCCCGCTGCGACGTGCTGAACGAGCGTGCCGACGAAGCAGGAGCGTTTTTCAGCGTACGGGGTGAGCAGACGGTGATAGACGGTTTGCGCGAGCAGCTGGGGCAGTTGGGCTGAGTGAAGGGCTCGATTTTTGCTCGAAATTATCGTGTCTGACCCTATTTATTGGGCTCCAATGCTACATAGCTAGACCCGACCCCGGCGTTCGACCCCGGCGTTCCGACCCCGGCGTTCGGCTGAAAAGGGCGACGCCACCGTACAGAACAGCGAATCAGCCAATGATTACGAATGGAGGTAGGCGGCATGAAACGAATCGTCATGACGATGCTGTTGGCAGCATCGATAGCAGGCTGCGACCAACTCATCAGCAAGGGGCCGGAATTGCAGGAGAACACCGAGGAATATTTCAAGGCGCACGGCATCGTGTCGGGGCAGGTCAACGAACTGCGCATCGGCGGAACCCTGTTCCGGTTTCCGGCAGGGGTGGGGTTGAATCCGTATACCGGGCAGGAGGCTATTCGGACAAGGGATGGCTCACCGATGACCCTATCGCAGAAGGAGTGTCTGGAACAGGGGAAATGCGAGCGGGTGGCGTCGCCGATTGTGAAGGGGCAGGCGGACAAGGTGTCCTTGTATCTTCTTGATGATGGCAAAGGATATTTGCCAACAGAACACCCACGAGGTCCGTTCTACAAGGGCGCTACAGGGCTGTTTGTAGAGATTGTCATCGGAAATGGATACCGAGAAAACGTGGCAGACTGGCGTACCAGTACAGCCATGAAGTCAGCAGTGCTGAGCCAGGACAACTCAACAAATATCGGCTTGAAGAAATACGTTTTCGATAATGGAAAAAATAATAGTGACAAGTCGCTATTTTACGTTGCTGAAAATTTGAGAACACCAAAGGGTGGCTCGTTAGTCATAAATTGCAAATCAAAATATGAGGCTAACAATGGATTTGTCGCTGAACCAGCTGCTTGTTCTGCCATATATCAAACGCCACAGGGTTTCTCGGTTGCATACGTATTTAGTGGTGAAATGCAGCTACCACGCTGGCACGAAGTTCATCTTGCTGTAACCAGCTTTGTTGATTCCGTAATCGTCAAATAAATCAGGAGACACACATGGCACTCACACTTACCGACGCTCAAATTGCCGAAATCAGAAGACTCCGGAACGCTGGGGTCGGGTCTAGCTATGTAGCATTAAAGTCCTCCGCTGCCTGGCAGAATTTCTTTTAGCCGCCGAATCAAAGGCTCCAGGCTCTCATAGCACTCGGCCACGCCGTTGAGCATGAATGCGCATAGCGTCTCGTGGCACGGTTGGCTGAGTCGCAGGTATTCCGTCACCCCACGCGTGAACCGCCATGGCTCGTCTCCCGTATCAGGCTAAAACACTGAGGTTGACGCGACCGAGAGCTGCGCGTAAATTTCAGCCCAGTAGAGCGCCGATTTGAGTTTCAGCTTGCGGGCGCTAAATAAATTCGGCTAAAGCGTTTCGGAAAACCCCGGGCGCGCTGACCGGGGTTTTTGTTTTTTGAGGTTAGATGATGAACGAAGATCAGATGATGAACGAATACGACATCGAGACGCTTGCGGTGCGTTCAGGCACGGTGCGCAGCCAGTTCAACGAACATTCCGAGGCGATGTTCCTCACCTCCAGCTTCGTCTTCGGCAGTGCGGCGGAGGCGGCGGCGCGTTTCAAGGGCGAGCAGCCGGGGCCGATTTATGCGCGTTTCACCAACCCCACTGTTTCCATGATGGAGACGCGGCTCGCCGCGCTGGAAGGCGCCGAGCGCTGCGTGGCTTTTGCCTCCGGCATGGCAGCGATTCTGGCGACGGTGATGGGCTTGATGAAGGCGGGCGAGCATGTGGTGGCGTCGCGTTCGATTTTCGGTTCGACGGTGCAGCTGTTCAGCAATATTCTGGGCAAGTTCGGCATCGAGACGACGTATGTGTCGCCGACCGATCCGGCGGAATGGCGGGCGGCGGTGCGCCCCAACACGAAGCTGTTTTTCGTCGAGTCGCCGTCGAATCCGCTGACTGAAGTGAGCGATATCCGCGCGCTGGCGGTTATCGCCAAGGAATGCGGTGCGTGGTTGGCGGTGGATAACTGTTTTTGCTCGCCCGCGCTGCAAAAGCCGCTGGCGCTGGGGGCGGACATCGTGATTCATTCCGCGACCAAGTATCTCGACGGCCAGGGGCGCGTGCTGGGCGGCGCGGTGCTCGGCAGTCAGGCGTTGATGGAGGGCGTGTACACGTTTTTGCGCACAGCGGGGCCGACGCTGTCGGCGTTCAACGCCTGGGTGATTCTGAAAGGTATGGAAACGCTGAGCCTGCGCATGGCAGCGCATTCCGCTGGCGCGCTGGCGCTGGCGCAGTGGCTGGAGGCGCAGCCGCAGGTGCAACGCGTGTGGTATCCCGGCCTGCCGTCGCACCCGCAACATGCGCTGGCGATGGCGCAGCAAAAAACCGGCGGCGGCATCGTCGCGTTCGAGTTGAAAGGCGGCCAGCCTGCGGCGTGGCAACTGATCGATGCGACGCAAATGCTGTCGATTACCGCGAATCTGGGTGACACCAAAACCACGATCACGCATCCGGCGAGCACGACGCATAGCCGCATGACGCCGGAACAACGCGCCGCTGCCGGGATCGGCGACGGTCTGGTGCGGATTGCGGTGGGGCTGGAATCGGTGGCCGATATTCAGGCGGATCTGGCGCGCGGACTGGGGTGATGAACGTACTCTGGCTCTTGTTGCTGGTGGGGTCAGTGCAAGCTGCCGACATGACGGTGCTGCACTATCGGGATCAGGATCCGGGCGATCCGCCGTCGCCCACCCGGGTGCTGGTGATCACCGATTTTTTGCGCATGGATGCGGGTGACGATGCGGGCGATTTTGTGTTGCTGGATCGGCGTGCGCGCAAGGTGTTCAACGTGTTGCGCGGCAACCAGCTGGCGATGGTGTTTGTGCCGGGTGCGTTGCCGCCGCGCCCGTCAACGCTGATGACCCGCCTGATACGCGGGCGAACTGCCAAACATACCGTGGCGTTCAGCCTGCAAGTGAAGGATCAGGTGTGCAGCGAGGGCGTGGCGGATCGTCGGCTGGCACCTGACGCGGCGCGCGCGATGGCGGAACTTAAAACGATACTGGCGGTGACTCAGTATCGGGTGTTACGCGATACACCGGCGGAGATGCTGCACGAGTGCGATCACGCCACACAGGTGTGGGATGCGGCGACGACGTTAACACTAGGCGTGACGCGCGAAGAGCGCGAGCTCAGTGGCCGCAGCCGTGAACTGGTAAAGCATGATCGCGTGCCATTGCGCGCAGACTTGTTTCGATTGCCTGACGGCATCGTCGAGCGCCCCGCTCCTGAGTGATGGCCGTCTTCAGGACGGCTCGACCACCAGCGTGCAGCCCTGCGCATCGCAGCGCACATACCCCCAGCGTGCATACCAGTCCGGCACCACCCAGCGCTCGCATACCTGGCCATCGACGTGATGCGTGTGCTGTGCCGGGCGGTGGGTGTGGCCGTGAATCATGCGCTGCGCCTGATGCGCGCGTAGCGCTTGATTCACTGCGGCGGCGTTCACATCCATGATGTCGGCGGATTTGTCCGCCTTGGCTGATTCGCTGCCTGCGCGGGCGTGTCGCGCCAGCCGCTGCCGGACTGAAAAAGGCAGCCAGCGCAGCAGGGTGAGTACCCAGGGGCGACGCACCCGGCGGCGAAACGCCTGATAACTGAGGTCGTCAGTACACAGGGTGTCACCGTGCATCAGCAGGGTAGGGGTTCCGTAGAGATTTATCTGGCTGGGGTCGGCCAGCAGGGCCATGCCGGATAACGCGGCATAGCGGCGCGCCAGCATGAAATCGCGATTGCCGTGCATGAAATACACCGGGGTTCCCGCCTCGGTCAGCGCTTTGAGCTGGCGTGCGGTGTCGTGCGCGACCTGCTCATCGTGATCGTCACCGATCCACGACTCGAACAGGTCACCCAGAATGTACAAGCCGTCCGATCCGGCAATCTCGTCTTGCAGCAGACGAAAAAAACGCCCGGTCGCAGCCGGGCGCTCGTCAGTCAGGTGCAGGTCGGCAACAAAATAGCTACGACCGTTCACACGCAGATTCAGACGATTTCTGCTTTGGTGATGACCACGTCTTCCAGCGGAACATCCTGATGGCCCGCGCGGTTACCCGTTTTGACTTTCTTGAGCTTGTCCACCACGTCCATGCCCTCGACCACTTTGCCAAACACGGCATAGCCATAGCCTTGTGGGGTGGGTGCCGTGAAGTTGAGAAAGCTGTTATTGGCTACGTTGATGAAAAATTGCGACGACGCGGAGTCCGGGTTGGGTGTGCGCGCCATGGCGACGGTATACGTCTCGTTCTTGAGGCCATTGGCCGCTTCGTTGGCGATTTGGGCGCGGGTGGGTTTCTGGGTCATGCTGGGTTCAAAGCCGCCGCCCTGGATCATGAAACCGTCGATGATGCGGTGGAAAATCGTGCCGTCGAAAAAACCGTCGCTTACATATTGGAGAAAGTTTTCGACCGTCTTGGGCGCTTTTTCTGCGTCGAGCTCGAGGGTGATGATGCCGTGGTTGGTGTGCAGCTTGACCATGTGAAATCCTAAAGTGATGTTTCGTGAATGATTTTCCAGTGTCCGTTTTCACGGCTCCAGAATTGGCGTTTGGCGGTGCGGTCGTTCAAGTTGTTGCTTTGATAATGCTGTACGAAATTGACCAGCGCAAAATCCGGGCGCTCGGGATAGGCCATCAGGCTGACGTCGCTGAGGCCGATCTTGATCCAGGATTTTGCCGCGTTGACCTGGTGCTTGGTGATGGCGAATTCGGCCAGCGGCTGGGTGCCATTGCGGAAGCCTGCGCTGTAATGGCGGAGCAGTCGTGCGGTGTCGCGGCTTTCCCAATCCTGCCGCCACTGGTCGAGCGTCGTTGCGAGTTCGTTGCGGCGCGCATCGAGTGCGGCCTGATCCAGCCATTCAATCTGCGAGGCGATGATGACAGGGGTTTTGCCTGGCTGGATGTAGCGCCCCAGGCGCGCCAGGTCGTCGTTGGCGAGTACTACACAGCCCTCGCTCGCGCGCGGCGCGCGGCTGTAGGTGTTGCTTGGGCTACCGTGTATCCATATGCCATGTCCGTTGCGTCCCTGGCGGGTGTCCCATTCGTTGGGATACGAGAGCGTGAACGCGCCGCTACCGTAAAAATCGCCCAGTTCTGCCGAAGCCTTGAATCCGGTGACCGCATAAATCCCGACCGGCGTGCGGTTATCGCCTTCGCGTTGCTTGCCCGCCCCCGCCTTGCCGATGGTGACGTAGAAGTCGGCCACGCGCAGCGGCAATCCCGCCCGGTTGGCAAACACATATAGCCGCGAGCGACTGGCATC
This sequence comes from Thiobacillus sp., assembly GCA_040080645.1. GTDB lineage: Bacteria > Pseudomonadota > Gammaproteobacteria > Burkholderiales > Thiobacillaceae > Thiobacillus. The sequence goes on along the minus strand of JBEBIA010000001.1, from coordinate 132,866 downwards.
GACCACCAGCGCGTGGCGGTAGCTATCGTCCAGATTCAGCAAGTAGGCGGGAATTTTGTCTTTGAGCGAGTCGTCGGTCAGCGCGCGCATCCGTTGGCGTGCCTCGTCGCGTAGCTGGTCGAGTTCGACCTGACGGCCTCCGCCAGGGTTGCCCAGTGTGCGCAGCGGGTGGGCACGCGCTAGTAGCAGGTCGCCCTTGACCAGTTGCGCCAGTCGGAAATTGGGATGGCGCTGGGTCAGCTGATCCAGCGTGTTGAGCGCCTCGGGCATGCGGCTCTGCGAAATTGCCAGCAGGCTCTGGCTGAGTTGACGGTCAGCGTCCCACTCCGCCGCGTGCAGCGGCGGCAAGATAAACAGCAGGACAAGGCCGAAATGGCGCATGGTTTAGCGCGAGGTCTCGCTTACGATGCGCCATTCGCCGTCACGTTGTGCCAGCTTGAGTGTTTTACGCACGCTTGAGTTCAGGCGATCTGAGCGGTAGGACTGACGGAAGCTGGCGGTGGCGGTATCGCCCTGCGGCTCGACCACCATATCGCTGAGCGTGACGCTGATGGATTGGGGCGCGGTGATGCGGGCGCGACGCTGAGCTTCCCAGTCAGCGCGGCTCATGCCATCTGCCGCGTAATCGTTGGCGTAGGCGGCGAGATACGCGTTGACGTCCTGGCTGGCCCAGGCCTTGGCCCAGCGATTGACGGCGGCTTCTGCGCCATTGGCCAGTTTGGCAGCCGGCGGATTGGGCTCGCTGACCACCGGTTTAGCGACCACGGGAGGCTTCGGCGCAGCGGCGATTACAGGCGGTTTGGCCGCAACGGGTTTGCGCGGCTGGCCGCCGATGATGTCGGTAATCAGCGCCAGTTTGGTTTGAGCCGCCTTGTTTTTATTGTCCAGCGTGAGTGCCTTGTCGTAGGCGATTGACGCCATTTTGGCGTAAATGTCGCCGAGGTTTTCGTGGGCGGTGGCGTAGCTTGGATGGGTGCGAATCGCCATTTCTAGCGCGTTTTTGGCCGCCTCGTATTTGTTTTGCGAGGCGTACAGCACCGCAAGGTTGTTGTAAGGCTCGGGCAGTTCGGGGAAGTCTTCCGTCAGGTCGGTGAACACGCTAATCGCGTCGTTGGTTTTGCCCTGGTCTGCGAGGATCAAGCCTTTGAGAAAACGTGCTTGTGCGTCTTTGGGGTTTTTGGTCAGATAGATATTGGTACGGCTGAGCGCGCCTGCGAGATCGCCTTTGCGGAAGAGCTGATTGATGTCCTGAACCTCATTGGCAAACACAGGTGCAGTGACCAGTATGAGGCAGGCGGTCAGCGCGGCGATGAGGCGGGCGGCAGGGAAACGGGGCAGGGCCATGTGATATGCTCGACTCGACAGATTGAAGTCCCCGATTCTAGCAATATCGCGCGGCAGAAGACAGCGCCCGCGCGCCCCGCCGCCGTTTAACCAACCCTTACTTAATATGTTGTACATCCACAATTCCTTAACGCGTTCCAAAGAAGCCTTTGTCCCGCTGGAAGCAGGCAAAGTTCGGTTGTATGTCTGCGGCATGACGGTCTACGACCTCTGCCATCTGGGACACGCCCGTGTGTTCGTCGTGTTCGATATGGTGGTGCGCTGGCTCCGCGCCAGCGGTTATACGGTCGAATACGTCAGAAATATTACGGACATAGACGACAAAATCATTAAGCGCGCGGCCGAAAAAAATGAACCGCCCGCCGCGCTGACCGAGCGTTTTATTGCTGAAATGCACCAGGATGAGCGCGCGCTGGGCGTCTTGCCGCCAAGTCACGAGCCCCGCGCGACCGCCTATGTGGCGCAAATGCTGGCGATGATCGGTCAATTGGTCGAAAAAGATCTGGCTTATCCGGCTGCCAATGGCGATGTGTATTACAGCGTACGTGGCTTCCCGACTTACGGGCGGTTGTCGGGCAAAAGTCTTGATGAATTGCGTGCCGGTGAACGGGTAGAGATCGATACCCACAAACGCGACCCGCTGGATTTTGTGCTCTGGAAAGCCGCCAAGCCGGGTGAACCCGCCTGGGAGTCGCCCTGGGGTGAGGGTCGACCAGGTTGGCACATCGAGTGTTCGGCCATGAGCGAGGATTTGCTGGGCAAGCACTTTGACATTCATGGGGGCGGCCAGGATTTGCAATTCCCACACCACGAAAATGAAATCGCACAGTCAGAAGGTGCGCATGGCTGTACCTTCGTCAACACCTGGATGCACAACGGATTCGTGCGAGTGGATAACGAAAAAATGTCCAAATCGCTGGGCAATTTTTTTACTATCCGCGAAGTGCTGCAAAAATTCGACGCAGAAGTTGTGCGCTTTTTCATCCTGCGCGCGCATTACCGCAGCCCGCTCAATTATTCCGACGCCCATCTCGACGACGCACGCGGTGCGCTGACGCGGCTGTATACCGCGCTCAAAAACTCGCCTGCTACGGCAGTGCCTGACTGGAATGCCCCTGCTGCTGCGCGTTTCAAGGCGGCGATGGACGACGATTTCAACACAGCGGGGGCGATTGCTGTGTTGTTCGAACTGGCAACCGACGCTAACCGGGGCGATGTTGCCGCCGCCAGTCTGTTGCGAAGTCTGGGCGGCGTGTTGGGCTTGTTGCAACGTGATTCCGCCACATTTTTGCAGGCGGGGAACCCGACTGATGGCCTGTCGGAAGCCGACATTGACGCGCTGATTACCGCGCGTCGGGAAGCCCGGCAGGCGAAAGATTTCGCGGAGTCTGATCGTATTCGTGACACGCTCACTGCAGCTGGAGTGGTGCTTGAAGACGGAGCAGGCGGCACTACCTGGCGGCGCGCCTGAATGGGGTCGTCTGCCTGCCTGATTCAGGTCGGTGCGCTGGGCTGGCAGCATCCCGACTGGCAGGGCACGTTTTATCCGGACGATTTGCCCGCCGACTGGCAACTGTCCTACTACAACACGCAATTTCAGGTGGTGTATCTGCCTGCGGCGTATTGGCAGGCCGCGACCGCTGCGGATTGGCATGGCTGGTTGGAGGATACCCTGCCAGGATTCCATTTCTTGCTGGAGCCCGGGCGGGGTGTGCATCCCGTAGATGAACGCATTATCGATGCCGACCCTGCTTGGACTGCGCAGCGACTCTGGTGGCTCGACGAACCAACCGATATGCGGGCGCTGGCGCGCCGTGCGGGCGAGCACGCTTCCACTGGACTGCCGCTGTACACCATCAGTCGCACAGGCAATCTGAGCCAGATGCAGCAGGTCAACACCCTGCGACAGGTGATGGGCTACTGAAACCCTCCCCATCTCGGCTAAAATACGCGCCACCAAACAACAAGACGGGCTTGAGTCCTTGCAGAACGACAATCTTGTCGAAATCGAACAGCTGGCATTTGGCTACGCTTCCCGGCCTATTTTGAAGGGCATCAACCTGACTGCAAAACGCGGTCAGGTGATCGCCATCATGGGCAGCAGCGGTTGCGGCAAAACTACCTTGCTTCGCCTCATCGGCGGCCAGATCCGGCCCGCCGAGGGCAGTGTGCGGGTGGCGGGTGAAACGGTTAGTGCGCTGGATGCGGCAGGTTTATACCGGCTGCGCCGCAAAATGGGCATGTTGTTCCAGTTCGGCGCGCTGTTTACGGATATGAGCGTGTTCGACAACGTGGCGTTTCAGCTGCGTGAACATACCGATTTACCCGACGATGCGATCCGCGACCTGGTGTTGATGAAGCTTCATGCTGTGGGTCTGCGCGGCGCAGCACAATTGATGCCTGCGGAGCTCTCGGGCGGCATGGCGCGGCGTGTGGCGCTTGCCCGCGCTATTGCGCTTGACCCCATGTTAGTGATGTATGACGAGCCGTTTGCCGGGCTTGATCCGATTTCGCTCGGTGTGACGGGCAATCTGATCCGTCGCCTCACCGATACGCTGGGCTTGACGTCAATTGTCGTCACCCACGACGTGCAGGAATCGCTGAAGATTGTGGATTACGTATATTTCGTCTCGAACGGCGTGATCGAAGCCGAGGGTACGGCGGCTGAAATCCGCGCCTCTGGGCTTCCATTCGTCCATCAGTTTGTGCATGGCGAGGCGGACGGCCCGGTGCCGTTTCACTACCCGGCGCCCGCTTTTGTAGACGATTTGGGGCTACGCGCCCGATGAGCGTGTTGCGCGCGATTCAGGATCTGGGGCGGCGGACGATCGATGGCGTCTGGCGCATCGGTTTTGCGGCGCGATTTTTCCTAACCATCCTGCTGCGCTCAGGCACAGCGTTTCGGCGTTTCGATCTCACCATCCGCGAACTGTATTTCAGCGGCGTACTGTCGCTCATCATTATCCTGGTGTCGGGTCTGTTCGTCGGCATGGTGCTGGGTTTGCAAGGCTACGAAACCCTGCAAACCTATGGCTCTGAAGAGGCGCTGGGGATTTTGGTGGCGCTGTCGCTGGTACGCGAACTCGGGCCAGTGGTCGCGGCGCTGTTATTTGCCAGTCGTGCCGGCAGTGCGATTACGGCGGAAATCGGCTTGATGAAAGCCACCGAACAATTATCGGCGATGGAAATGATGGCGGTTGATCCGATTGCGCGGGTGGTTGCACCACGCTTCTGGGCAGGGGTGATTTCGATGCCCTTGCTAGCGGCTTTGTTTTCGGCGATGGGTATTTTTGGCAGTTATTTGATCGGCGTGCGCCTGATCGGCGTGGATGAAGGCTCGTTCTGGTCGCAAATGCAAAGCGCGGTCGATTTTAACCAGGACATCATGAACGGGGTCATCAAGAGTGTGGTGTTCGGCCTCGCGATTACCGCTATTGCACTGTTTGAAGGCTACGATGCGCCGCCCACCGCAGAGGGCGTATCGGGTGCAACGACACGTACCGTGGTGACCTCCAGCCTGGCCGTGCTGGCGCTGGATTTTGTATTGACCGCATTCATGTTCAGAGGAATCAGTTAATCATGAACAAGACCGTACTCGATTTGTGGGTGGGACTTCTTGTTATTGCCGGAGTCGCTGCCTTGTTGTTTCTGACACTTAAAGTCGGCAGCATGAACGCCGTTAAAACTGCGGACAGCTATGTAGTTGTCGCGCATTTCGATAACATTGGCGGTCTCAAGGCACGCGCACCGGTTAAAAGCGCCGGTGTGGTCGTGGGTCGGGTGATCGATATCGGCTTTGATAACACGACGTACGAAGCAGCGGTGACGCTGCGCCTGGACAAGCGCTATGCGTTTCCCAAGGACACGACCGCTGCGATCATGACATCAGGGTTGCTGGGCGAACAATATGTCGGGCTCGACGCGGGCGGTGACAGCGTAAAATTGAAAGATCGGGATCGGATTCTAATTACCCAGTCGGCGGTTGTGCTGGAGAATCTGATCGGTCAGTTTTTGTATGGCAAGGCTCAAGAAGGGGCACCCCAATGAAACACAGCGCATGTACTCAAACCCTGCTGGCCATCAGCCTGATGGCTGCGCTGCCCGTGGCGGCAGAAATCATCAATCTGCAACAAGCGGTGGAAATGAGTCTGGCTGCGGATCCGCGCATCAAAGAACGCGAGCAGGTTGTAGAGGCGGCACGTGGGCTGCTGCAAGAAGTGCAGGGCAATACAGGCTGGCGCGTCAGTGCCAATGCATTTTTGGGGCTGGCACCTGAGTTCGATGGCGGGTTTTATCAGGGTGGCGCGTATTCGGGCACCACACCGCGCACCGACGGCGACAATCTGGACGGTATTTCCGACTGGACGCATCTGGATTTTGCACTGATCAAGCCGCTCTACACGTTTGGCAAACTCGAGCGCTATGGTGAAGCCGCCCAGGGCAATATTGATCTCAAACGGGGTGAATTGAAGCAGTCGCGCACCGATACGGTGTACGACACCAAGCGCGCCTACTACGGCTACCTCACCGCACGCGATGTGCGGGCGTTTCTGGAAGACATGCAAGCCCGTCTGAACCAGGCGATCGGCACGGTGGAAACCCGGCTCAAGGAAGACACGGGCGAATCCCGGCAATCCGATTTGTATGCCCTGCAGGCGGCCAAGGGGCTGGTGGGCAAATACACGCACCAGTCACGTGCTGTTGAGAAAATCAGCCTCGATGGCCTGAAAGTGCTGACCGGAGCGGGGCTGAAGGCGGATTTGCAGGTGGCGGATGCGCGTATCGAGCCTGTAGCGTTCCCAGCGATGGATTTGCCGGAGTTCCAGGCGCGTGCTTTACAGGATCGCCCTGAAATACAGCAGCTCGAGGCCGGTTTGCGCTCGCGCCGTGCGCTGGTGGCGGCCAAAAAAGCCGACCGCATGCCCGATGTGTATGCGGGAGTGATCGGCCAGTTCAATTATGCGTCGCAGCGTGAACGTCTCGATAACCCGTACCTCACCGATCCGTTTAACGGAGGTGGACTGACTCCGGTGGTGGGGGTGAAGTGGGATAGCGTATTTGGTGCCGCCAGCGCGCGCGTCAACCAGGCACAGGCTGAGCTCGAAGCGCTCAATCACAAAAAAGCCTTTGCGCTAGCCGGGATTCCGTTCGAGGTGGGCGAGGCCTATGTCAACGCGCAGGCCAATTTCGAATCGCAACGTGATCTGGCGGAAGGTGCCGCCGCTGCACGTCGCTGGATGGTCGCCAGTCTGGCGGATTTGTCGGCCGGCATAGAAACCGCTGACAAAGTGGGCGAGGCGATCAAAAGCTACGTACTGACGCAGACCGAATACCTGCGCACGGTGAATGACTACAACATGAATGTTGCCCAGCTGGCGCGCCTCACCGGTGAACTCAAATAAGCGGCAGCAGTCAGTCCTGATTCCGGAACACACGAAACACCATGACGATGTTTAAAACTTTTTTCTCCGCCTTGGTTCTGCTGGCAGCCTTTGGCGGCGCCGCGCAGGCGGAAGTCGCGCCGGACGTGCTGGCTCGAAACACCACGCAGGAAGTGCTGGCCGTGCTGAAGCAGGACAAGGACATCCAGAAAGGTAACCTGAGCAAGGTCTATCAGCTGGTGGAAGCCAAGGTTCTGCCCAATTTCGACTTCAACCGCATGACCCAGCTGGCGGTGGGCAAACACTGGCCGCGCGCGACAGCGAAGCAAAAACAGGCACTGGTAGCCGAATTCCGCAATCTTCTGGTACGAACCTATTCGACTTCGCTGACGGCGTTTTCCAATCAGACCGTCGAATTCAAACCGCTTGCGCTCAAACCGACCGATACCGATGTGACCGTACGCATGGAAATTCGTCAGCCCGGCAGCCAGCCGCTGCCGATCGACTACAGCATGTACAAAACCTCGTTTGGCTGGAAAGTCTACGACGTGGCGATTGATGGCGTTAGCCTCGTGACCAACTATCGTGCTTCATTCTCCAGCAGCATCCGTCAGTCGGGTATCGATGGCCTGATCAAGACCATGGCGACGCAATCTGCGCGCGCGGCCGCACGTGCGGGCTCATGATTCGCTGTGAATCGAATCGCTGTGAGATCAGCGGCGAGATCACGGTTGATACGTCCGCCGCATTGCTGAAGCAATTGCAGCCCCATATTCAAAATGGCTTGGCCACACTCGACCTTTCTTCCGTAACGGCGATTGATTCGGCAGCACTCGCCGTGATCTTCAGCGCACGCCGTCTGGCAGCATCGAATGGCCGTAACCTTGCGTTGACCGGTTTGCCGGCCAATCTTGCCCCGCTGGCCGATCTGTATGGCGTGGCGGATTTGCTGGCGGCATGACGCCGGCGATCCATACCGAATCGGTCGTCAAACAATTTGGCGGAACCCGCGCACTCGATGGCATCTCGCTGTCAATCGAGCAGGGCGAGTTTTTCGGCCTGCTTGGCCCTAACGGTGCCGGTAAAACCACCCTGATCTCCATTCTCGCCGGGCTGACGCGTGCCGATTCCGGTCATGCCACCATCATGGGACACGACGCGGTGCGGGACTACCGGCAAGCGCGTCGCGCACTCGGTGTGGTGCCGCAGGAGCTGGTCTACGATCCCTTTTTCAATGTGCGCGAAACCCTGCGCATTCAGTCCGGCTATTTCGGCCTGCGACATAACGACAGCTGGATCGACGAGATCATGCATCACCTCGATCTGACGCCGCACGCCGACAAAAATACGCAAAGCCTCTCGGGCGGCATGAAGCGCCGCCTGCTGGTGGCGCAGGCGCTGGTGCATAAACCGCCGGTGATCGTGCTCGATGAACCCACAGCCGGGGTCGATGTCGATCTGCGCCGTTCGTTGTGGGACTTTATCGCCCGCCTCAATCGCGAAGGCCACACCGTGCTGCTGACCACGCATTATCTGGAAGAAGCCGAAGCGCTGTGCGGGCGGATTGCCATGCTCAAGGCGGGGCGGGTGGTCGCCTGCGACACCACGCGCAACCTGCTGGCGCGCACTGCCGAGCATTGCGCAGCGCTGCGTTTGGCCGACGCGCCGTCTGCTGACGTGAGCGCGCGGATGCAAGTGCAGGCGGATGGGAGCTGGCGTTTCAATTTCAGCGACTATCAGGCGCTGGAAAATCTGCTCGCCGATATCCGTCAGGCGGGCGGGCGGGTGACCGAGATGCAGTTGCTGGAAGCCGACCTGGAAGACGTCTTTACTGACATCATGAAGCGTTCATGAACGGCTTTCTCGCGCTGCTCACCAAAGAACTGCTGCGCTTCTGGAAAGTGGCAGGGCAAACCGTGATTGGTCCGGTGGTCTCCGCCTTGCTGTATTTGCTGATTTTTTCGCATGTGCTGTCCAGCCATGTCGAGGTTTATCCCGGTGTCGCCTACACGCAGTTTCTGGTGCCGGGGCTGGTGATGATGAGCATGCTGCAGAACGCGTTTGCCAACAGCTCGTCGAGTTTGATTCAATCCAAGGTCAACGGCAGCATTGTGTTTGTGCTGTTGCCGCCGCTGTCCTATCTGCAATTCTTTGGCGCGTATCTGATCGCGTCGATCGTGCGCGGGCTGGTGGTGGGCTTGGGTGTGTGGGCGGTGACGCTGGGTTTTGCTGTGCCGTTGATGCCGCATGTGGGCTGGTTGCTGGCGTTTTCGGTGCTGGCCTGTGGGCTGATGGGCGCGCTCGGCATCATGGCGGGGATCTGGGCAGAAAAATACGACCAGCTGGCGACGTTCCAGAATTTCCTGATTTTGCCGCTGACTTTTTTGTCGGGCGTGTTTTATTCGATTCATTCGCTGCCCGCGTTCTGGCAGGGCGTGTCGCACTGGAACCCGGTGTTCTACATGATTGACGGCTTTCGCTACGCGTTTCTGGGGCAATCCGATTTCTCGCCGGGCTTTGGCCTGCTGGTCGTGGCGGGCAGCTTTGTGGCAATATCCGCGCTTTCGCTCCTGATGTTGAAGAGCGGCTACAAACTGAGGCATTGAGCATGGTTACCCCCGACGATATCAAAGGCTGGATCACTGAAAAATTGCCGTGCGAATACATTGAACTGGATGGCGACGGCCAGCATTTCAACGCGGTCATCGTCAGCCCGTCGTTCACCGGCAAAAACATGATTCAGCAACATCGTCTCGTCTACGATGCGCTGGGTGTAAGAATGCACGCGCAGATCCATGCGCTGTCGATGAAAACCTATTCGCCCGAAGACTGGGCGAAGCGCTGATGGATGCACTGCGCCTCGTTGGCGGGCAGCCCCTGGCGGGCGAGGTGCGCATTTCCGGTGCCAAGAACGCCGCATTGCCGATTCTCACCGCCAGCCTGCTGACGGCCGAAGCGCTGGAACTGTCGAACGTGCCGCAGCTCAAGGATATCAGCACCATGCTGGCGCTGCTCGGGCACATGGGCGTGGTGGTCACGCTGGACGAACGCAATCGCGTGACGCTCAACGGTGGATCGATCCCCAACAAGGAAGCGCCCTACGACATGGTGAAAACCATGCGTGCGGCGATTCTGGTGCTGGGGCCAACGCTGGCGCGCTTTGGCGAAGCGCGCGTGTCGCTGCCCGGCGGGTGCGCCATCGGCTCGCGCCCGGTTGATCTGCATATCAAGGGTTTGCAGGCGATGGGCGCGGAAATCCACATCGAGCACGGCTACATCCACGCCAAGGCCAGCCGCCTCAAAGGCGCGCATATCGCGATGGACGTGGTGACCGTGACTGGCACCGAAAACCTGATGATGGCGGCTGCCTTGGCCGATGGCACGACCGTGCTGGCCAACGCCGCGCGCGAACCCGAAGTCGTCGATCTCGCCAATTGCCTGATTGCGATGGGTGCCAAGATCGAAGGCGCGGGCAGCGGCGTGATTACCATTCATGGTGTGGCGGCGCTGCATGGCGCGAGCCACCGTGTGATGCCGGACCGCATCGAAACCGGCACGTTCCTCGTGGCCGCCGCGATGACCGGCGGCAAAATCCGCGCCCTCGACGCCCAGCCCGATACGCTCGTGTCGGTGATGGGCAAACTCGCTGACGCGGGCGCGCATGTGACCTCGGGCGACGACTGGATTGAAGTCGAATCCGACGGTGTGCTGAATGCAGTGGACGTTCGCACCGCGCCCCATCCGGCGTTTCCCACCGACATGCAGGCGCAGTTCATGGCTTTGAACTGCGTTGCCAGTGGTGCGGCGAGTGTGACCGAAACCATTTTCGAAAACCGCTTCATGCACGTGCAGGAACTGCGGCGACTCGGTGCGAACATCGAAGTCTCTGGACATACCGCATTGGTTCGGGGGGTTCCGCGTCTCGACGGCGCGATCGTGATGGCGACCGACCTTCGCGCCTCGGCCTGTCTGGTGTTGGCCGGGCTGGTGGCGGCGGGCGAGACGACCATCGAGCGGATTTACCACCTCGACCGCGGCTACGAACGCATCGAAGAAAAATTGACCCAGCTGGGCGCGCGTATCAAGCGAGTGCATTGAGTCGATCTTGGCACAGTTTCGGATATGCGCTATCCCGATCTGGCCGGATGGGTGAGAGCCAACATTAACCTGAACGACGAATCCATCATGCAAAGCGAACATTTTGATTTGAATGACATCCAGCATGAGCCTACGGATGCGCAACTAAAAGCCTTGATGAACTCGGTGGCGGTCGAGGCTAAACGACGTGCCGAACTGGCAAGGGCGGCGCTGATGCAACGCCTGCGAGACGACATTGCTGCAGCCAATCATTCACGATCCGTGGCATGAGCGATGAGACTCTCAAGCCGCGCCTGATTGTTGTGGCCGGCCCCAATGGCGCGGGCAAGACCTCCATTACAGAGCAGTTGCTGCGGCACGAGTGGATGGGGGGATGCGAATACGTTAACCCCGACTACATTGCCCGAGACGAATTCGGTGACTGGAATGCACCCGATGCCGTCAGGAAAGCAGCCGTTCGCGCCGAAGAGATGAGAGAACGGTGTGTGCGGAAGGGGCGCAGCCTGGCCTTTGAAACGGTACTGTCGATGCCGGACAAAATCGACTTTATCCAACGGGCGAAACAAGCAGGATTTTTTGTCCGTCTGTTTTTTGTGGGCACGGATAGTCCCGCCATCAATGCCAAGCGTGTTGCGCTTCGCGTCATGGAAGGCGGGCACGATGTCCCTATCAGCAAAATTATCGCCCGTTACACGCGCTCGTTAGCGAATTGCTCGGTGGCAGCATGCATCGCTGACCGTGCCTATATCTACGATAATTCGGTGGATAATGCGCCCGCACAGCTATTGTTCCGCACCAGCGAAGGGAAATTGATCAAGCATTACGGCGTCACAAATCCCTGGGCGTTGGAAATCCTGCGCGAGATCGACTCCCATTCCCTGCCCGGAGGCGATAGGGATAATTGCAATATCTGACATAAACCAATATGACTTATACCGGCATTACGCTTGCCTTATCCAAAGGCCGCATCTTTGAAGAAACCCTGCCGCTGCTGGCGGCAGCCGGCATCACGCCATCGGAAAGCCCCGAGTCGTCACGCAAGCTCATCATCGGCACTAACCGCGCCGACGTGCGGCTGATCATAGTGCGCGCCAGCGACGTGCCGACCTACGTGCAATACGGCGCGGCGGACATGGGCATCGCGGGCAAGGATGTGCTGAACGAACACGGCGGCAATGGCCTGTATCAGCCGCTCGATCTGCAAATTGCAAAATGTCGCATGATGGTTGCCGTGCGCGAAGGCTACGATTACGCGGACACGGTGAAGCAGGGCGCGCGCATTCGCGTGGCCACGAAATACGTCAACGCCGCACGCGATCACTTTGCGTCGAAAGGCGTGCATATCGACCTCATCAAGCTGTACGGTTCAATGGAGCTCGCCCCGCTGGTTGGCCTGTCCGACGTGATCGTCGATCTCGTTTCCACCGGCGGCACCCTCAAGGCCAACGGACTCGTTGCGGTTGAGCACATCAGCGATATCAGTTCTCGGCTGGTGGTGAATCAGGCTGCGCTCAAACTCAAGCGCAATCTTATTCAGCCGGTGATCGACGCGTTTGCGACAGCGGTCGGCACGCAAGCCGCAGCGTAGCATCGCGAACCAACAGGGCGCTCATCCCCAAAATAGTGGCTTCACGGGAATTGCAGGATGGCGCGTGCTAGCCTAGAATGTGTACATCTAGTTGATGGTATACACATCATGCGCACCAACATTGTGATTGACGACAAACTCATGAGCAGTGCCCTTCGGGCAACCGGACTGAAAACCAAACGTGAAGCGGTCGAGCTGGGGCTCCGCACCTTGTTGCGATTGCGGCAACAAGAGGAGATCAAGCGTTTTCGCGGAAAGCTTGACTGGCAGGGTGACCTGGATGCAATGCGGACAGATAAGTGATTTTGGTCGACTCCAGCGTTTGGATCGACTATTTCAGGGGAACCCCAACGCCACAAGCCGAAAAACTGGACGCGCTGCTTGGTGTTGAACTGGTGGCGACAGGCGATCTTGTTCTGACCGAAGTGCTTCAGGGTTTCGTTGGTGACCGGGATTTCAATCAGGCCAGAAAACTCATGACTTCCCTGGTGATTGTGGATTTGGCGGGACAAGGTGTTGCCATACAAGCTGCCAGAAATTTTCGGCGTCTGCGATCACTCGGGATTACCGTGCGCAAAACCATCGATACGGTGATTGCCACTCGCTGCATAGAAAGTGGCTTGTACCTCCTGTACAGTGACAGGGACTTCGATCCGTTCGTTGAACATCTGGGTCTCCGGTCGGCGCTGCCAGAAATCTGATGACTCTGTCTGATAAGGCCATGCTGAGCAGATTCGCTTCGTTGTTCTGGCGCAAGCGCGATACCGCCGCCTCCGATACCGCCTCCTGGGGACCAGTCTTGCTGGTGTGGTCTTTCCTGCTGCTGTTGCCCTTCAGCCGTTCGTCCGAACTGCCCATGTTCATCATGGCCATCCTCGGCGGCATTCTGATCTGGAAGCACGGCAAACAGGCAACGTGGCAGGGGGGTGCCAAAACCTTCAGCCTGCTGTTTCTCTGCCTCTGGGTGCCCATCGCACTGTCAGTGCCGGATTCACTGTGGTTCAAAAAATCGCTCAGCACCGCGCTCAGCTACCCGCGCATTTATTTCGCGGGCATCTACATTATCTGGATGCTGCGCGAGGATATTGCCCGCCAGCGTTTGCTCAAACTGTCGGCTTGGTTGCTGCTGTTCTGGGTGTTTGATGCGCTGGTGCAAGCCGTGGTTGGCCACGACCTGCTGGGCCATGCCTATCCTGAGCGACTCAATGGATTATTTGGACCGAAAAACTGGAAGCTCGGCCTTACACTTGCCATGCTGTCACCCATCGTTTGGGAATACGTTTCACGCCACGGCGCGAAATGGCACTTGGCGTTGGCTTGGCTGGGCACAGCTACGGTCGTGTTGCTGGCGAACAATCGTGAAAGCTGGATTGTGTTTGCCATTGCCACCGTGATGTGGGGCTGGGTGTATGCGCGGCGCTCAGGTGCGCATCCCCTCAAGTTCCTGATACCGGTTTTTCTGGTGGCAATGCTGGCAGGGGTTGGAGCATATCAAAGCAATGCCAAATTCGCACAGCGTATCGATCAGTCACGCGGGGCGCTGGACGGGGACTATGCAAGCCTGAACCAGGCCAGCTCATATCGCGTGCATTTGTGGAACAACGCGCTCACCGTGCTGGAGAATCATCCCGTCAATGGCGCGGGCGTGCGGAGTTATCGTTATGCCTATGCCCAATATGCCGGGCCAAATGATCCTTATTTGAGCCCGGATGGCACGGGAATGATGTACGCGCATCAATTGCTGCTTGAGGTGGGTTCGGAAGCTGGCTTGATCGGGTTGGCAGGTTTGCTGGTGTTTTTTGTAATGTATTTGCGGGCGGGAAGAGAAGCGCTCGCCAGCCCGTTGACCTGGGTGGCGTGGCTGGGTGCGTTCGCATGGCTGTTCCCCGTCAATACGCACACGGCGTTGTATTCGGCTTATTGGTCGCTGGTGTTGGGGTGGATGCTGGCGGTGGGTATGCCGCAGCATAAATTCACAGATGATGCACATTAAATCATCCCGTTTTCGCCGTCTGGCAAAAGAAGGTTTCTGGATACTATTTGGACAGGTAGCTGCAGTTATTGGAGCGCTGGTACTGGTTCGAGTGCTTACCGAGCACCTGAATCCAGAACAATATGGGCAACTTGCGCTGGGGCTCACTATTGCAGGGTTGGTCAACCAGGTAGTGATGGGCGGTATTACGGCTGGTATAGGTCGCTTTTATTCGATCGCGGCTGAAACAAACGACTTGCCAGGCTACCTGCACGCATCTCAGTGGTTGATGGGTTACGCCGTAACAGCTGTTGCGGCCATCGCTCTGTTGCTTATGACAGGATTGCTTTGGCTAGGCTATACGCAGTGGATGGGGCTGGCCGCTGTAGCGCTGATTTTTTCGGTATTGAGTGGATATAACGCCTCGTTAAGCGGGATTCAAAATGCCGCACGTCAGAGGGCTGTCGTAGCCTTTCATGGCGGTCTGGATGCCTGGCTGAAGATATTGCTGGCCCTCGCTGTAATGCTCTGGCTAGGAAGTTCCAGTACAGCCGTTGTGCTGGGATATGCCCTGTCTTCGTTGTTGGTGACTGGCTCGCAACTTATTTTTTTGCGGCAGCTGATTCACCGTCAACACAAAAACGCCAATACTTTTGCAAACTGGCGGCGGCAAATTTGGGGATACTCTTGGCCATTCTCAGTATTCGGGATTTTCACATGGATGCAGCAAACTTCAGACCGGTGGGCATTGCAGACTTTTGCCTCTGGTCATGAAGTCGGTCTATATGCCGTGGTATTCCAGTTGGGATATGTTCCAATTGGCTTGGTAATGGGTATGGCAATGACTTTTCTGGGACCCATTCTCTATCAGCGCTCAGGAAATGCGACAGATCAAAATCGCAATATGACTGTTCATCGAATTGCTTGGCGCTTTACCTTTACTGGTCTTTTAATAACAGCATTGGCGTTTCTTTTCACGCTGTTGCTGCACGAGTGGTTATTCCAGCTTTTGGTGGCAATAAAGTATCACGCTGTTTCCAATTTGCTTCCCTGGACCGTTTTGGCGGGGGGGGTGTTTGCTTCAGGACAGATGCTTGCCTTGAAATTAATGACGGAAATGAAATCCGCAGTGATGACCACCGCCAAGATTGTGACAGCCATTCTCGGTGTGGGATTAAATATCTATGGCGCTTCGCAGTTTGGTTTGCAAGGGGTCGTGGTTGCCCTTGTGGCGTTCTCCAGTATTTATTTTATTTGGATGGCATGGCTCACGCAGCTCCCGCCGGTATCGGTCGATCATGATTCTCGGACATTGAAAATGCTTAACAAGCATAAACTTCCTCAGTCAGACCACTTGCTGACCAATAGCAAAGATCTTTCATGATAAAAAGATCGCTCATCAAGTTTCACTGGCTTCTCTCCAGCCAATTCGGTTTGGATCCACTCCTCTTAGTCCGCTCTCTGCGCGGCTTGCCGCGCTTTGCTTATGACTGGGTGGCGTTCAGAAAGGGTTATTCCGGGTCTCTGACCTGGATGCCCTGCCTACATGACCGGTATGCGGAAGGGGGTGCGACCAAAAACGAATACTTTTGGCAAGACCTTCTCGTGGCGCGCTGGATATTTGATGCAAAACCGCGACGGCATGTGGATATCGGTTCCCGTGTGGACGGTTTTGTCGCCCATGTGGCAAGTTTTCGCAATATTGAGGTTTTTGACGTCCGTCCCATCAGCACGCATATTCCCGGCGTTGTGTTCAAGCAGGCCGATTTGATGCGCAGCGATGGACTGCCGAGTGCCGGGATTGGTTATTGCGATTCCCTTTCCTGCCTCCACGCGCTTGAACACTTCGGGCTTGGGCGCTATGGCGATCCAATTGATCCAATAGGCCATGAGCGCGGGATTGCCAATATGGCGTTATTGCTCACGCGTGGAGGAACGTTTTATCTCTCCACGCCCATCGGACGTGAGCGGGTGGAATTCAACGCCAATCGTGTGTTTGACCCGAGGAATATCATCCGGTTGGCAGAAAGCCACGGATTGCAGTTGCAGCAATTGACCGTGATTGGTGATGGCGGTGATGCGAGGGAAGTACAGGTTGCCGCTGAAACGATGCGAGCCATTGCCGAGACAACTTATAACCTTGGGATATTCGTATTCAGCAAGGTCTAAACGAGAACAGCAGAATTATGTTTAACATTAGCATCAACGAACCTAACCGCCAGGCATGGCTCAAGAGAACGCTATCAGGATTACCTGCTGGCTCGCGCCTTCTGGATGCTGGCGCCGGCGAACTTCAGAACCGCCAGCATTGTGGGCACTTGGAATATGTCTCACAGGATTTCTGCCAGTATGAAGGCCAAGATGGGCGCGCGCCTGCTGAGGGCTTGCATAGTAAATCCTGGGACACTAGCCGAATTGATTTGGTTAGCGATATCACATCTATTCCTGCTCCAGACTCCAGCTTTGATGCCATCCTCTGCAGCGAGGTGCTCGAGCATGTTCCCGAACCTACCCATGCGCTGGATGAATTCGCTCGCCTGCTCAAGCCGGGTGGGGTAGTGATCCTAACGGCTCCCTTTAGCTCGAATGTACACATGGCCCCCTACCATTACTGCAGCGGGTTCTCCAAGTACTGGTACGAACACCATCTAGCCCTGCGCGGGTTTGAGATCAAGGAACTTACCGCCAATGGCGATTGGTATGCACTACTTGAGCAAGAAATCACCCGCCTCGGTGGGCTGGAGCGCCAACACGGCAACTGGACCTGGCCACTCGCTTACGCCTATGCGCTCCTCGGGGTGCTCTATTTCAAGCTCCGACGCACCGTAAGTGCCGAAGACCTGGCCTGCTTTGGCTGGCATTGCGTGGCAGAAAAAAAGAAGAGTTGAACTCATGATTAAGAAATTTTTGCGCACAACACTTGGACGCTTCCCTGTTGCCACGCAATTCCTGCGCAACAGCCGCGATCTCCTTGATCAGTGCGCGCCTGCTAAAACGACACCTTGGGGGTTTACGCTAGCTGGGCACGAGGCCATGGCCGCCGGTATGTTCGAGCCGGAAGAAACCGAGCTTGTGCGCAAGCTGCTGCAAGAGGTGGATGTGCTTGTGAATGTGGGTGCCAATGTAGGTTATTACTGTTGTCATGCACTGAGTTTGGGTAAGCCAGTTATTGCAGTGGAACCGCTTGCCCGCAATCTTCACTACTTGCTGACCAATATACGAAACAACGGTTGGTCGCAACAGTGCGAAGTTTTCTCGGCTGCCCTGGGTGGTAGAACGGACATCTTGCAAATGTGGGGCGGGGGTACAGGCGCATCGCTCATCAAAGGATGGGCGTCTATTCATGAAAGTTATGTGACGCGTGTGCCTGTTTTGAGGTTGGATCGCGTGTTGGGTGATGCAATAAAAGGGAAGAAGACTTTGATTCTTGTGGATATTGAAGGCGCGGAATTCATGATGCTGCAAGGTGCCGGCCAAGCGTTGCAGAACGAGCCACGCCCCATTTGGATGATGGAGATTGCCACAACCGAGCATCAGCCGGAGGGAACGGCCATGAATCCGAATTTCGAGAAAACATTTGGGGTGTTCTTCGACAGTGGCTATCGCGCGTTTACTGCGAATGCAGAAGCAGTGAAAATTGAAAAATCCGACGTGAAGGCTGTTGTGGCGAATCAGAAGCATCTGGCCACGCACAATTTTTTGTTTCGCTGAGCAATCCTGACGATTCGGTTTGATGGAGTATTTCAAGAGTCGCGTACGGAAGTTGACATGGTTGTACCATGCCAACGCCAGACTCAAATGCTGGCAAACCCAGCGCAGTTATCGCGCTACGCTTAAACACTATGCAGGCATGCCGTATCGCTCGGATGTGTCTATAGCCAGCTTGCGTCAGACGGCGTGGTATCAATCGTATCGTCGGCCTCGCATTTTTTTCATGGGGACGGATGAGCAACAGGACAAGAGCGGTTTTGTCCAGGCTCTACAACGTGTGGCTGATGTCGAGGTATTCACCCGCGAAGATGGCGCTTGGGGACAAAACGACCCTGTGCCCTATGAAGTGCGTCGGGCGCGAAATACGCAGCGGCTGTGGGTTCTGGTCTCTGGATTGTCGGCTAGGGGCTGGGCACCTGATTTGCTGATCACGCAAACTTGGGGCTGTCTTGTTGAGCCAGAAATTTTTTCGCGTATTCGAGAAACGTTTGGCACCATTGTTATCAACATTGCCATGGACGACCGCCACCAATACTGGGGGCGCAAGGTGAATGGCGAATGGGATGGCACTTCCCCTCTGATTGCCCATCTAGATCTCACGCTCACTGCTGCACCGGAAGCAGTGGACTGGTATCGCAAGGAAGGTGGGGATGCCATTTTTTTTCCAGAGGCAAGCGACCCTGAGATTTTCCATCCCATGCCAGATTTACCAAAAGTACATGATGTAAGTTTCGTGGGTTCCCGCTATGGCATTCGCGAGAAAATTGTCACAACCCTTCGCGAGGCAGGCATTCAAGTAACGGCTTATGGCAGTGGTTGGGAAAACGGACGTATTGCAATCGAAGACGTGCCGCGCTTGTTTGCGCAATCCCGGATAGTGCTCGGTGTTTCTGCAATCGGCCATTGCCCTGATTTTGTCGGACTCAAGCTTCGTGATTTTGATGCGCCCATGTCAGGTAGTTGCTACCTGACCCAAAAAAACGACGACTTGCTCGGGCTTTACGAGATTGGCCATGAAATTGACACCTATCATTCGGTGATGGGGTGCGTTGAGCGCGTGCACTATTTACTCGCGCATGATGCCGAACGTGAGTCAATTGCTGCGGCTGGACGTGCGCGTGCTGTACGGGACCATACTTGGGATGTACGCCTGAACTCATTGTGGGCACATCTTGATCGGGAGCTGGGCTGAATGTGCGGGATTTACGGACTTATTCGACGTGATGGTGAATTCGATCCCGCCAAAATAGCGCGCCAACGAGATCTGCTGACGCACCGTGGCCCCAACGATGCAGGCACCTGGATAAGCCCGGACGGCCGAATTGGTTTGGCGCATCGGCGTCTTTCCATTCTGGATCTCACCGCGGCGGGCCACCAGCCAATGACGAGCCGGGATGGTCGTTTCACCATTGTGTTCAATGGCGAAATATACAATCACCATGAAATCCGGGATGAGCTCAAAAAGCTCAGGCATGTTTTCATTACGGGAACGGATACCGAAGTATTGCTCGGCGCCTACATCGCTTGGGGAGAAGCATGCCTTGGGCGTCTCAATGGCATGTTCGCTTTCGCTATCCATGACACGGGCAGTGCGAGCATGCCGCCAACATTGTTTCTGGCGCGCGACCGTGCAGGCAAGAAACCACTTTATTACGCTTTGAACGGCCAGCGTTTGGAGTTTAGTTCAGAACTAAAAGCAATTTCCCATCGCGGCGATCTATCCCTGAGTGCGCTTAACTTCTATCTGGCGCTGGGCTATGTTCCCCACGATCATTGCATTGTCGATGGGGTGAAGAAATTGCCGCCCGCTCATGCTGCGCGGCTTGATCTGTCCACTTTCGAATTTCGGGTTCACCGTTACTGGTCGTTGCCGGAGAATCGCCCCGATCCTGATGCAGACGGAGAAGGTCTGGCTGATGAGGCGGGAAAACTGATCGAGGATGCAACGCGTCTCCGTTTGGAGGCCGATGTGCCTGTGGGAGTGTTGTTGTCGGGTGGGTTGGATTCCAGTCTGGTGGTGGCAGCTGCTGCGCATGTGTCGTCTGCACCGGTACGTACGTTTACAGTCACCCTCCCGGGTTCCTCGCTTGACGAATCCGTCCATGCCAGACACGTGGCGCATTATTTTGGTACCGAGCATCACGAGCTTGCGCTCGAGGACACGGGGCTGGATGCGCTGGGTGATATTGCCCAATTTATTGATGAGCCGATTGCCGATTCTTCGTTGATCCCGACTTTTCTGGTGTCCCGCCTGACCCGGCAGCATGTCACGGTGGCGTTGGGTGGGGACGGTGGGGATGAGTTGTTCGGTGGCTACAATGATTACCCGGCCAGCCTTGCCGATCAGCGTCGCCTGAGTTGGCTGCCGCAATCTACTCTAGCGTTTGCGGCTCATGTTGCGAGTTGGCTCCCCGCTGGCGTGCGGGGGCGCAACCGAATCGCCTCCTTGCGGGGTGGGCCGCTGCAGCAGATGATCTGGGGGCGCCCCTATTTCGATATTGCATTGCGCCAGAGAATTCTGTCAGGGGATACGCTCGCGGCACTGGGCGGCGACCTGGATGCGCCAGAACGCTTTCTGCTTGGTTTGCATGAAACCGGGTCCGATGCGGTGGATCGCATGACCCGCACGCATTTTGGCAGCATTCTTCCCGATGACTTTCTGGTGAAGGTTGACCGGATGAGCATGGCGGTATCATTGGAAATGCGTGCGCCGTTGCTGGATTTTCGCCTAATCGAATTCGCATTCGGACACATCCCCTCGGTATGGAAGGTAAAAGGTGGTGAGACGCGACGGGTGCAAAAGATTCTTGCCTCCAGGTGGCTTCCGCCAGAGCTGGATGTCCAGCGCAAGCAGGGTTTTTCGATTCCGCTGAATGAATGGATGCGCAATTCGGGTGGTGGCGAGCTGCGACGGATTCGAGATTGGCTTCCTGCATGCATCAATCAGGATGAAGTCGATGGCTTGCTAGCCGGTCATGCAAAAGGCCGTGCCAATGGTGGGCGTCTATTTGCGCTTTTGATGCTTGCGATTGCAATGAAAAATTTAAATTTAGGTTCCTGATTTTGTCTGGCATTCCACTCATTTCTGTATGCATTCCGGCATACAACCGCGCAGCACTGCTTCCAGCTTTGCTTGATTCCATTGTGTCCCAGATTGGTGTGCATTATGAAATCGTGATTTGCGAGGATGCTTCGCCCGAGCGAGAGCAAATCCGCCAAGTGGCTGAGAAGTATTCGATCGCATATCCTGGGCGAGTCTCATATCACGAGAACGTGGCGAATCTTGGCTATGACGGCAATCTGCGAAGATTGATCGAGTTGGCTCGTGGCAAGTATGTGCTATTCATGGGCAACGATGATCTGCTAGCCGAGGGGGCATTGGCTGCTGTGGCTGCAGCGGTGATTACTCACCCGAATATAGGGGTCGTGCTCCGTAGCTACGATTCCTTCGTCGATGATCCTCAGCGTCCGGTGCAAACCTTCCGCTACTTTGACAGTGAGAGTTTTTTTCCGGCGGGCGCACAGACCATCGTGACTTTTTTCCGCCGCTGCGTATTTATTTCAGGCATGGTGGTGCGACGTGAAAGCGCGCATAGACATACCACCAACCGTTTCGATGGCACGCTGCTGTATCAGCAGCATTTGGTCGGGCAAATTCTGGCAAGCGAGAATGGCGTTTATCTGCCACAAATTCTGTCGCACCACCGCCTGGGTGGTACGCCGGATTTCGGTAATAGCGCGGCAGAGCAAGGGCGGTTTGTGCCTCGTGAACAAACGCCGGAATCGTCAGTACATTTCATGCGCGGCATGTTGCAAATCGCTGCCGATCTTGAGCGAACCTTGGGCTTGCAGCTGTATAAGCCGATATTGCGCGACATTGGTAATTACGCTTATCCCATCTTGTCGATTCAGGCAGGTAATTCGCGGCGCATATTACTGCGCTATGCCCGCGACCTGGCTAGGTTAGGCTTGTGGCGTGTCCCACTGTTTCATATCTATGTGGTTGGCTTGCTACTTCTGGGGCGGCGCAACTGTGACGCACTGATAGCCGAGATCAAGAAGCGCCTTGGCAGGGCACCCGTGATCGGCAAGGTTTATTCCGGACAGCAATGAAGATTCTTGTTGCAGGGGACTGGCATTCTGAGTTGCATGAAGAAGCGGTAGCGCATGCACTGGAGACGCTAGGCCACACGATCGAGCGGTTTGCATGGCATGGCTATTTCAGCGTGACAGGACATTCGGTTTCAGCGCGTCTCCTCAAGCTATGGTGCCGGGCACAAAACAAATATCTGTGGGGCGGGCGTGTTGATCAGTTGAATCGTGATCTGATCAGCGTGGCTAAACGCTTTCAGCCTGATGCGATATTCATCTATCGCGGAACGCATGTATTTCCAAAATCCCTGAGAGCCTTGCGGGCTGTTGTCCCAAGAGTCGTGTTGGTTGGATATAACAACGATGACCCATTCGCGCCGGGCCATGTTCCAGGATTGTGGCGTCACTTCATCGCTGGACTTCCCGAACTGGATTTGGCGCTCGCCTATCGTCATGCCAATCTGGAAGACTTTCGGCTCGCCGGTGCGCGACGAGTCGAATTGCTTCGTTCCTGGTATATCCCAGAACGCAATCATCCAGTGGAGTTGTCAGCTCAAGAGCGTGAGAGTTTTGGCTGTGACGTGGTTTTTATCGGGCATTATGAACCTGATTCTCGGCTTGCTTGTCTTGAGGCTGCAGTTAGTGCGGGCTATCAAGTACGTCTTTACGGACCAGGCTATGAATGGGAGCCAGTATTAAATAGACACCCAGTTTTATCGAGATTGCTTCCAGTGAGATTGGTCTGGGGGGACGAGTACAATCTTGCGCTTTGCGGGGCGAAGATTGCCCTTGTTTTTCTTTCTAGGCTTAACCGTGACACCTACACTAGGCGTTGTTTTGAGATTCCGGCTACGGGTACGATGATGCTTGCCGAATATACTGACGACTTAGCATCTCTGTATTGTGAAGGGAGAGAAGTCGAATTTTTCAGGGATCCCGCGGAGATGGAAAATAAGATTAAACACTATCTGGCTGATGATATGCGACGCGGCAAACTTGCTGCGGACGGTCAACGCCGCGTCTATGCCGATGGACATGATGTGAATTCACGTATGCGTCAGATGCTTACTTGGGTGACTGAAATCCGGGAAAGAAGAATATGAGATTACTTCGCCGAATTGTTGAAACCACCACACAGTTAATTGGGAGACTCAAGCGAAATCAACGCAGATCGATCTCGACGCAGTTTTCCCCTGTAAAGATCAACCTGGGTTGTGGGTTGGCTGTCACCACTGGCTGGGTGAACATTGATGGCAGTCTCAACGCGCTAGTTGCTACTCTGCCGCACGCGCTACATCGTTTGGCTTACCGATTGACGGGGGCTAATCGGTATTACAGCGAGGACGAGTATTGCCGCCTGCTGCGCGACCATTATTTCATCCATCATGACCTTGCCCATAGCATTCCCCTTGCCGACGGTATTGCCGACTTTGTGTATTCATCGCATTTTCTCGAGCACCTTTTCCGCAAGGATGGTGAGACTCTACTAAAGGAAAGCTTCCGGGTGTTAAAGCCCGGTGGGACGGTGCGTATTGTGGTGCCCGATCTGGCATATGCCCTGTCGCTATATGCTGCCGATAAGAAAGATAAGATGTTGTCGGATAATTTCTTCGTTGAAGATGACAATAGTTATTACGCCCGCCACAAATATATGTATGACTTTGCCATGCTCTCTGACGCCTTGATTCGTGCGGGGTTTCATGATGTTCGCCGCTGCGAATTTGGTAAAGGACATACCCCGGATATCGATCGTTTGGACAACCGTCCCGATGAGTCTCTATTCGTAGAGGCGACACGGTGAGGGAGAGTGAGGAAACCTCGCTTTCCAAGTCTTTTGCTATGCACTTTGCCGGTCGGTTTGGCATGGAAAGGCTTGCCTGGGCACTGCGCAGATTGCATTGCCCGGTACCTAGGGATGCACTCGTACTCGAAGTGGGCTCGGGCGGCAGCCCCTACGCTCGTGCAAATGTTCTGCTCGATGCGTTTGAGGTGACACGTCAAAGACATTGGGCGCCACTAATCGCTGACCGACCTACTGTGCTGGGTGCAGTGGAGCGCCTACCGTTTCGTGACAAGGCATTTGACTTTGTGATTGCCTCTCATGTGCTCGAACACTCGTCAGACCCCGAAGCATTTCTGCTTGAGTTGCAGCGCGTGGCGCATGCGGGTTACATCGAAGTGCCTGATGCGTTCATGGAACGATTGAATCCATACCGCGATCACCGACTCGAAATTACTGTGCGTGACGAAACACTCATTATTCGAAAAAAAGCTGCCTGGCAGACAGACCCCGAATTGGCTGAGTTATATGAAGCAAACGCAAAACGATTTATAGCGGGAGAGGCCATACCCCGGCACCCGTTTGCGTACCATGTGCGGTACTACTGGCATGAAACAATTCTTGCCAAGATACTTAATCCGGAAGTAGACGCCAGTTGGGATGCGCCCGCTGAGATTCATGTTGAGCCAGTTAAAAGCCTGCGTGCTCGGATCAATACAAAAGTGCTCTCCCTGGCGCGTGCCATGTTGTCTCAGAGATCGCGCAACCGCTCGCTCAAGCTGGATTCGCTACTGGCCTGCCCCTCGTGTCGAGGTACTAGCCTGGATATCGGTAAGACAGTAATCCACTGTCTTGAATGCTCGACAGACTATCCTATACGTAATGGGCTACCAGTCATGTTTGCTGATTCCGGCAAATCTACCGTTGTCTAGAAGATGCGCGTTCTCATCAACGGGCTTTCAGCGCGCCTAGGTGGTGGACAGACCTACCTACTTAATCTGCTTCGTCGTGCGCCACAAGATGCCGAATGGAAGATTTTTCTGCTCTGTCCGGACAGTCTGGACCTGGCAGGTTTACCGAATAATGTCGAGCGCGTGGAAAGTGGCCTTAAGCTCGATAATCCTTTTCGCCGGGCAATCTGGGAACGCTTCAATCTGGGCAAGTTGGCAAGCAGGCTTGGCGCCGATCTGCTGTTTTGCCCGGGTGGGTTGCTGCCCCCCGGGTCGTTACCCCCAGGATTGAAAACCGCGGTAACTTTCCAGAACATGCTCCCCTTCGACAAAGCACAGCGGAAACGTTATCCGCTGGGCTATCGTCGCCTGCGTGACTGGTTGCTGGAGCGTGGGCTTTCCTCCGCGATGCGGAAGGCTGATCTGGTGATTTTCATTTCCCGTTTCGCCCAGGAGTTCATCCAGAACAAGCTGGGGCATCTGGCCGGAAGGGTTGTTGTGATTCCGCATGGCATTGATGCACGGTTTTTCCCAGATGTAGACAAGCCCCTGTCCTTGCCGGCGGGTGTTCCGACTGGGGAATATTTTCTTTATGTTTCATTCATCGACCACTATAAGTCGCAGATCGAGGTGGTGCGGGCGTTTGCGCAAGTTAGGAAACTGAGCAAAACCCAAGCGAGTTTGCTGCTGGTTGGCGCTGAGAATCCTCCCTATGGTGAAGCGCTGCGGCGTGAAATCGACTCACTCAAGCTAGGCGATGCTGTAAAGGTGTTGGGTAATTTGCCGCACCATGATCTGCCGGCCTTGTATCAGCATGCACGTATCAATCTGTTCGCTTCGTGTACCGAGAATTGTCCGAACATTCTGCTCGAAATGATGGCATCGGGCCGACCGGCTCTGGTTTCTGATCGTGGTCCTATGCCGGAGTTTGGCGGTCAAGCCGTGACCTATTTCGATCCGGAGAATGTGGAACAGCTTGTCGAACGCTGGCTGGATATACTATCTGACTCTGAGCGAGGAAACCGTCTTGCATCGTCTGCGATTGATCGAGTGTCTTCCATGCAATGGGAGAGAACCGCAAGTTCGACATGGGGCGAGATGGCCGAGGTTGTTCAATCCAGACCATGAGGTTGCTGGTCGTCAGCCAGTATTTCTGGCCAGAGAATTTCCGCATCAATGATCTCGTGGCTGATATGGTGGGACGTGGCCATGAGGTTACGGTACTGACAGGGCAACCGAATTACCCATCGGGACGATTCTTTCCTGGCTATGGTTGGGCTTGGCCCCACACTGAAAGCTATCAAGGCGCGCGAGTCGTCCGGGTGCCGCTGGTTCCCAGGGGGGGCGCTGGTGCCATCAGGCTGGCGCTGAACTACCTGTCATTTGCCGTTTTTGGCGCGTTGGGTACCTGGCTAAGGCTTCGCGGCAAGTTTGACGCCATCTTCGTATTCGAGGTGTCGCCCATCACGGTAGGCATCCCGGCCATTGTTGCCAGCCGACGGTTCAAAGCGCCCATTTTGTTTTGGGTGCTCGATTTGTGGCCAGAGTCCTTGACCGCCGCGGGCGGGGTGCGCTCACACGGGGTGCTGCGAGCAGTCGACCGCCTGGTGAAATGGATCTATCGAAACTGTGCCCGTGTATTGGTGCAGTCGCGTGCATTCGTGCCGGAAATTGCTCGCCATGGGGTGCCGGATTCAAACATTCTGTATTTCCCAAGTTGGGGCGAGTCACTGTTTCAACCTTTGCAGCAGGCGGATTCCAACTTGCTTCCGTTGTTGCCGGAAGGCTTCAAGGTGCTCTTTGCAGGCAATATCGGGGAGGCGCAGGATTTGCCGGCTGTTCTGAAAGCGGCAGAGCTTTTACGTGATCGTACCAATATTCATTGGTTGATTGTGGGCGAAGGACGCATGGCGGCCTGGGCAAAGGAAGAGGCGCTGCGGCGCGGCTTGTCGCGGGTGCATTTTCTGGGTCGCCATCCACTGGAGTCCATGCCGCATTTTTATGCGGCAGCGGATGCTTTGTTGCTCCCGCTCAAACGCGAACCCATCTTCGCGCTGACCATACCGGGCAAGCTACAATCCTACCTTGCATGTGCCCGCCCGATTCTGGCCATGCTGGATGGCGAGGGAGCCCGCATCGTCCAGGAATCCGGTGCTGGGCTTGCCTGTGCGGCGGGTGATGCCGAGGGACTGGCGAGCCGAGTCCTGAAGCTGGCCGCCATGCCGGACGCCGGACGCCGGGCCATGGGGCAAAATGGGCGGCAATATTACGAGTCGAATTTCGACCGGACTCGTCTGTTCGATCAACTGGAAACCTGGCTGGAAAACGCCATACAGGAAAGAAAACATTCAAAATGACAGAGCGCAATCCATTCGCCGGTAGCACCGTGCTGATCACGGGCGGTACCGGTTCTTTCGGTCATGAGTTTCTGGATTATCTGAAGTCGCGCGACTGCCGCGAAGTCCGCATTTTCTCGCGCGACGAGTTGAAGCAGGAACATATGCGGGTGGCGTTGGCTGACCCCAAGATCAAGTTCTATATCGGCGATGTGCGGGATCGCGACAGCGTGGACAACGCCATGCGGTCTGTCGATTACGTCTTCCATGCGGCAGCACTCAAGCAGGTTCCTTCCTGCGAGTTTTTCCCGATGCAGGCGGTGTTGACCAATGTGACCGGCAGCCACAACGTCATCGAGTCAGCCATGGCGCATGGCGTGCAGCGGCTGGTCTGCCTGTCTACCGACAAGGCGGTGTATCCGGTCAACGCCATGGGCATGACCAAGGCGCTGATGGAAAAGGTGACGCAGGCTGCGGCGCGCGCCGGCAGCAATGGCGGCACGATCCTATCCAGCGTGCGGTATGGCAACGTGATGGCTTCGCGCGGATCGGTCATCCCTCTATTCATCAAGCAGATGCTCGAGGGCAAGCCGCTGACTTTGACCGTGCCGGAAATGACCCGATTCCTGTTGCCCTTGCCGCTGGCGATAGAACTGGTGGCATTCGCCTTCGACCATGGCCAGCAGGGCGACCTGTTTGTGCGCAAGGCACCGGCCTGCACGGTGGAAAATCTGGCTCAGGCCTTGAAGAATCTGTTTCATTCCGATGTGCCGATCCAGGTGATCGGCATGCGTCATGGCGAAAAGATTTATGAAACGCTCGCCACCCGCGAGGAACTCGCCAAGTCGGAAGACATGGGCGACTACTACCGGGTGCCGATGGATGACCGCGACCTGAACTACAGCAAATATTTCACCGAAGGCGACACGACCGAGTCCACGCTCGATGATTACACTTCACATAACACTGAGCAGCTCGATGTGGCGGCCGTGGAAGCGTTGATGCTGACTTTGCCCGAGGTGCGGGAAGCACTGCAGGCGGCGGGGCGTGCATGAAGGTCAGCGCATGAAGATCGGCATTACTGGTTCCGAGGGACTGATCGGCTGGCACCAGCGCGCCTATCTCAAGACAATCGGAGGCGACCACGAGATTCGTCTTGCTGGTCGTGAAACGTTTAAGCAGGCTGGCTTACTGACAGGGTTTGTCGACGGGTTGGATACGATCATCCATCTGGCCGGGATGAACCGTGGTGACGATGCCGAGATCGAAGCAACCAACACAGCCTTGGCCCGCGATCTGGTTGCGGCTTGTGAGCGGACGGGAAGCCGCCCTTTTGTGGTGTATGCCAATTCCACGCATCAGGATTGGGATACCGCCTATGGCCGCGGCAAGCGGGCGGCAGCCACGACATTCCGCCTGTGGGTGGAGCAGAGCGGAGCAGGCTTCGCCAATCTGATCCTGCCGCATGTTTTCGGTGAATTCGGCAAGCCTTTCTACAATTCTGTCGTGTCTACGTTTTGCCATCAGCTGGCACGCAACGAAACGCCGCAGATTATTACCGATGGCGATCTTGAGCTTCTGCACGTGCAGGACGTGGTGGCACAGTGCTGGCAAGCGATCCAGCAAAACCAGCGAGGCGATATCCGCATGCAGGGCGTCGGCATGAAAGTCAGTCAACTGCTACGGCATCTGACGGATATGCGCGACCGTTACCAGGCGATGGTGATGCCTCCGCTCGATACTGCGATGGATGTGCGCCTGTTCAACACGCTGCGTTCCTATCTGTTTCCCGCGCATTATCCGGTTGCGCTCACCCTGCATAGCGATCCACGCGGCAGCCTGTTCGAGGTGGTCAAAAGCAACAGCGGTGGTCAGGTATTCATGTCCACCACCCATCCGGGGATCACGCGCGGCAACCATTTTCATACCCGCAAGGTCGAGCGCTTTCTGGTGGCGAGCGGCGAGGCGGACATTCGCCTGCGCAAGCTGTTCAGCAACGAGGTGATCCGCTTCAAGGTGCGTGGCGACGCGCCCAGCTATGTGGATATCCCAACTTTTTACACCCACCATATTACCAATACCGGGCAGACCGAGCTGGTGACGCTGTTCTGGACGAACGAGATTTTCAATCCGGCCGATCCGGATACCTTTCCCGAACAGGTGGATGCGCCATGAAGCAAAAACTGAAAGTCATGACGGTGGTGGGGACGCGGCCGGAAATCATTCGGCTGTCGCGCGTGCTGGCGAAGCTGGACCAATACACCGACCACGTGCTGGTGCATACCGGCCAGAACTACGATTACGAGCTGAACGAGATTTTCTTCGACGAGCTGAAGCTGCGCCGTCCGGATCATTTCCTCGAGGCGGTGGGCGGCAGTGTGGCGGAAACGATCGGCAACATTCTGGCGCGGGTTGATCCGCTGCTCGAGCGCGAAAAGCCGGATGCCTTTCTGGTACTGGGCGATACCAATTCCTGCCTCGCCGTGATCGCAGCCAAGCGCCGCAAGATTCCGATTTTTCACATGGAGGCGGGCAATCGCTGCTTTGACCAGCGCGTGCCAGAAGAAAGTAACCGCAAGGTGGTCGATCATCTGTCCGACATCAACATGCCCTACAGCACGATCGCGCGGGATTATCTGCTGCGCGAAGGCATTTCCCCCGATCGCGTGGTGAAAACCGGTAGTCCGATGCATGAAGTGATTCATCATTACCTGCCGCTGATCGAGGCGTCCGATGTATTGACACGGCTGGGGGTGGAGCGGGAGCGCTATTTTGTGGTCAGTTGTCACCGAGAAGAGAACGTGGACTCGGATCAGAACCTCGCGCAGCTGGTTGGTGTCTTGAATGGCCTGGCTGAGCAATTTGGTTTGCGCATCATTATGTCTACGCATCCACGGACCCGAAACCGGTTGATATCAAGTGGCGTCCAGCTCAATCCATTGGTTGAGCTTATGAAGCCCTTGGGCTTGCCCGACTATATCCAGCTGCAACGACATGCGCGCGCGGTGTTGTCCGACAGTGGGACGATTACCGAGGAATCCAATATCCTGAATTTCCCTGCGCTTAACATCCGTGAGGCGCATGAGCGTCCGGAGGGGATGGAGGAAGGCGCAGTCATGATGACAGGCTTGTCGCTCACGCGTATCTTGCAGGCACTGGACATTCTCGCCGACCAGCCCCGCAATCAACGCCTGCCCAAGCTAGTACAGGACTACGCAATCAACAATGTGTCAGATAAAGTGCTACGCATCATCCTTAGCTATACGGATTATGTGAAGCGTGTTGTCTGGCGGCAATGAAATTGCCAGCATGAAAATTGCGGTAACCGGTGCTACCGGGTTTGTTGGGTCTGCATTGAGTCGCCATCTGATGGCTAATAATCATATTGTTGTTCCAGCTGTTCGGCACGCTTCCGGGCTGGATCGTGAGATGGTTGTGGGCAATATTGATGCAGCAACGGATTGGCATTTCGCGCTAACCGGATGCGATGCCGTCGTCCATCTCGCCGCCCGTGTCCACGTCATGAGCGACACGGCACAGAATCCTCTGGCGCTCTATCGCGCCACCAACTCCGACGCTACCCTCAATCTCGCCCGTCAGGCAGCCCGGGCTGGTGTAAAGCGCTTTGTATTCATCAGCACCATCAAGGTCAACGGCGAGGGGCGCGATGAGCCCTACCGGGAGACCGACATCCCCGCGCCAGAGGATCCCTATGCCATTTCCAAATGGGAGGCGGAGCGGGGCTTGCAGAAAATCGCGCAGGAGACCGGGCTGGAAGTTGTCATTCTGCGACCGCCGCTGGTGTATGGGCCGGGGGTGAAGGCGAATTTCAGGCGTCTGCTTGATGTGGTCGCACGCGGCTGGCTGCTGCCGCTGGGGGCGATCAATAATCGCCGTAGCCTGTTGTATCTGGGTAATTTCGTCGATGCGATCCGGGTGTGCATCGAGCATCCGGCTGCTGCGGGTCAAATTTTCATGATCGACGATGGGCAGCCGGTATCGACGCCTGAACTGGTTCGCGCGGTAGCGCGTGCCATGGGCCGTCCGGCGCGCTTGTTGTCGGTGCCGGTTGGGGGGCTCGCACTCGCGGGTGCGCTGCTGGGCAAGCGGGCTGCCATGGCGCGGCTGACGGGGTCGCTATGGGTAGATAGTTCGCACATTCGCACGCGCCTGGGCTGGACGCCGCCGTTTACGATGGAAGCTGGCCTGGCTGAGACGGTACGGGTGATAGCGATATGAACCCCGGGTTTATGCTAGACTAAGTCTAGTCTTTATTGGGGCTGCCATGCAAACCATAAACATCCATGAAGCAAAAACGCATCTTTCCCGCTTGCTCGAACAGGTGGCGGCAGGGGAAGAAATTGTCATCGCAAAAGCGGGCAAGGCCATCGCCCGCCTGGTGCCGCTCGATGTGCCGCCCAAAAAGCGCCAGCTTGGTCGGCTCAAAGGCAAACTCAATGTGCCGGACGATTTCGATGCGCCGCTAACAGCTGCCGAGTTGGCAGAGTTCGAAGGTCATTGAATGGTCGTTCTGCTCGATACCCATGTCCTGCTGTGGACGCTGGATGCCCCGGCGCGCTTGCCGAAGGACGTGGTGACGCAGCTTGAATCGCCACAAACCACGGTCTATTTCAGCGCGGCCAGCATTTGGGAAATCGCAATAAAGTCGTCATTGGGAAAAGTCGACTTCCGTTATTCGCCCGAGGATATCGCGCAGGCTGCGCGGGATACGGGATTTGCCGAGTTGTCCGTGAGTGCGGCGCATGGAGCGAAAGTCGCTCAATTGCCGCTGCACCACCGCGATCCTTTCGACCGGCTTCTGATCGCGCAAACGCTCTTGCTGCCAGCGCAGTTGATCACCGCCGATGTGGCCCTGGTGCCGTATTCGGAATTGGTGCACCTCGTCAAATGAGTCTGTCGCCTGCCTGGATGTCCCCGGTAGCGGCCTTTCTGGTTTGCTGGCTGACGCTCGCCTGGCTACTGCGCCGCAGCCATGTCCTGCCCATGGATCATCCGAACACACGTTCGTTGCACATAACGCCGACACCGCGCGTGGGCGGGCTGGGCATCATGGCGGGGATCGGGGTTGCGAGCCTGTGGGAGGGCGATGCCAACTTGCTACCGGTCGGATTGGGCGCGTTCGCGCTGGCAGGCGTTTCGTTGCTCGACGACGTGCGCGGCCTGCCGGTGGCGGTGCGATTTCTGGCGCACGTTGTCGTGGCGGTAGGCTGTTTGCTGGCGCTGGGCTTGACCGGATGGCCGCTACTGGTCGCTACGCTGGCTGTGGTGTGGATGACCAATCTGTACAACTTCATGGACGGCTCGGATGGGCTGGCGGGCGGCATGGCGACGAGTGGTTTCGGTGCGCTGGCGCTGGCCGCGTGGCTCGGCAATGCGCCGGAGCTGGCCGCATTCTGTGCATCCATCGCTGCCGCCGCACTGGCTTTTCTGCGCTTCAATTTTCCGCCAGCGCGGCTGTTCATGGGCGATGCGGGTTCGATCCCGCTGGGTTTTCTGGCGGCCACGCTTGGCATTCTTGGCGCGCAGCAGCAGGTGTGGCCGTGGCTGTTTCCGCTGCTGGTGTTTTCGCCGTTCATCGTCGATGCCAGCATGACGCTTGTGCGGCGCAGCCTGCGCGGCGAAAAAATCTGGCAGGCGCACCGTTCGCATTATTATCAGCGCGTTGTCTTGCTGGGTGCATCACATCGTCAGCTTGCGCTGGGGGCTTATGGCTTGATGCTGGTCTGCGCAGTGCTGGCACTCTGGATATGGAGAAGCCCCCAGCACACCCTGGCGGTGCTGGGTCTGTTCGGCGTACTGTATTCCGGACTTTTTTTCGCTATCGATTTGCGCTGGAAACAGCGGCATCATGAACATTAATCCGCGTACCGTCTTCATCATTCTGCACGACATCCTCGCCGCTGCCTTGGCATGGCTGGGCGCGTATTGGCTGCGTTTTAACCTGGCGATGCCGCCTGAATATCAAGCCGCCGCGCTGTCCACGCTCATCTGGGTTGTGCCACTACAGGCTGCGGTGTTCTGGCGTTTTGGTCTCTATCGCGGTATTTGGCGTTTCGCCAGCCTGCCCGATCTCAAGCGCATCGTGCTGGCGATCGGGCTGGCGGCGGTGATGATCCCGGTGGTGTTGATCCTGTTTCGTGTCCATGCGATCGTGCCGCGTTCAGTGTTGATCCTTGATCCGATGTTGCTGGTCATGATGATGGGAGGCAGTCGGCTGGCTTATCGCGCGTGGAAGGAACATCGTCTCGCTAGTGTCCTGCATCCGGACAGCAAGCCGGTGCTGGTGGCGGGCGCAGGTTCAGCGGCCGATTTCCTGCTGCGCGAACTGGCGCGGAATCCCGCCGGGTTTCATGTCGTAGGCCTGCTCGATGACAGCAAGGACAAACAAGGGCGTCTGGTGCAGGGACTGCCGGTAGTCGGGACGCTGGCCGAGGTGGTGTCAGCGGCGAAGAAAATGGAAGTGGACGACGTCGTGCTGGCGCTGCCGTCTGCCGCCCACGAGGTGCGCAAAAGCATCACCCAGGCCTGCGCCGGGGCGGGTTTGAATGTGATGACCGTGCCGTCACTCGAAGACCTGGTGGCGGGGCGGGTGTCGGTGTCGAGTCTGCGCCGCATTGAGCTTGATGATTTGTTGGGTCGCGATCCGGTCGAGCTCGATAACAGCGGCCTGCACCAATTGCTGGCCGGTCAAGTGGTGATGGTGACCGGGGCGGGCGGCTCGATCGGTTCTGAATTGTGCCGACAGATTGCGCGCTTCAATCCCCGCAAACTGGTGCTGTTCGAGCAATCCGAACTGGCCCTGTATTCGATGGAGCAGGAGCTGCCTAAACGTTTCCCGGACGTGGCAATGGTTCCCGTCATCGGCGATGTGAAAAACGCACTGTGGGTGAATCAGGTGATGGCCGAACAGCGCCCCACCGTGGTGTTCCATGCCGCCGCCTACAAACACGTCCCGCTGATGGAGAACGCCAACGCCTGGGAAGCGGTGCGCAACAACGTGCTCGGCACACAGGTGGTGGCTGCCGCCTCGCAGGCAAACGGGGTGGCCAAGTTCGTGATGATATCCACCGACAAGGCGGTCAACCCGACCAATGTGATGGGGGCGACCAAGCGGCTGGCAGAAATGGCCTGTCAGGCCATGCAGCACACAGAGGGAACCCGCTATATTTCCGTGCGATTCGGTAACGTGCTGGGTTCGTCTGGCAGCGTGATTCCAAAATTCCAGCAGCAGATCGAAGCGGGCGGACCGGTGACGGTGACGCATCCCGAGATCACGCGATATTTCATGTCCATTCCCGAAGCGGCGCAACTGGTGTTGCAAGCTGGTTTGATGGGCGAAGGCGGCGAGATTTTCGTGCTCGACATGGGAGAGCCGGTCAAAATTGCCGAGCTGGCAAGTCTCATGATTCGTCTGTCTGGCGCGGACGAGCAACGGATTCGTATCGACTACACGGGCCTGCGTCCGGGCGAAAAACTCTACGAAGAATTGCTGGCCGACGATGAATCTACCCTGCCGACGCCACACCCCAAACTGCGCGTCGCCAAGGCGCGCGCAGCCAATGCGGCCTGGCATGGGGAATGCCTCACCTGGCTGGCGCAGCCAGCTACGCTGGACGAAACCAGCGTGAAACGCCAGCTGAAAATCTGGGTGCCGGAATACCAGCCGGACTCGGCGTGACGTCTTCTCGCCTGCGCGTCAAGGTGGTCAGCAACCTGCCCGCCTGCACCTGGTTGCACCAGCTGCCGCATGGCGAGCCCGTGTGGGGCGACTGCGAATTTCTGTTTGACCGCGCCGCAAGCGACTACGACTGGCTGGTGGTCTACGATGACCTGCCGCCGCGCGAGGGCGAAACCCGTAAGACCACCAGAGAACGTCTGACCTGCCCGCGTGCGCATACCCTGCTGGTCACTACCGAGCCATCTTCTATCAAAATCTATGGCGACGATTTTACCCGCCAGTTTGGCGCGGTGCTGACCAGCCAGCCCGAGTGGGCGTTGCCGCATCCGCAGCGGATTGTTTCGCAGCCTGCGCTGCACTGGTTTTACGGGCTGGGCAGTCAGAAAGTTGTGCCGTTCGATACGTTGGTGGCACAGCCTCCTGTGCAAAAAAGCTGCGACCTGTCGATGGTGTATTCGCCCAAAGCGATGCGCCACACCCTGCATTTTCAGCGGGCAAGTTTCATGCGTGAGCTGGTGAAAAACCTTCCGGAATTGCACACGTTTGGCCGCGAAACCTCACGCCCGCTGGATGACAAAGCCGATTGTCTGCGCGACTACCGTTATCACGTGGCGATCGAGAATTATGTTGGCGAGCATCACTGGACTGAAAAACTCGCCGATGCGTTTCTGGGCTTGTCGCTGCCGTTTTATTACGGCTGCCCCGATGCGGAAAGCTATTTCCCCGCAGAGAGCTTCATCCGGATCGATATTGAAAATCCCGCCGCCGCGTGCGACACAATCCGTCGCGCAATCGCCAGTCATGAATATGAGAAGCGCCTGCCTGCGATCATCGAAGCGCGCCGCCGCGTGCTGTTTGAATACAACCTGTTTGCCGTGCTGGCGCGCGAGATTACTCGATTGCATGTCAGCCATGCGTCCATGGAACCTGATGCGGCCATTCTCTCGCGCCGCGCGATGCGGGCATCAAGCCGGATGGTCGCTTTGCGTGATGTGTGGGGTAAGGTGCGTGGACGTTTTCGACACTGGGTGTAGGTCAATGAGTTGATCGGTCAAGCTGCTCGTAAAGCGTGATCGTTTCATCGCACATCGCGCTGAGCGGAAAAAAATGATTATCCGGCACGGGTTGAGGCGAGTTCAGCAGGGCGATCAGCGCGAGCAAAGTTGCATCCAGTTTGCCCATCGGCAGCAGCCCCGCTGGATAAATCTCGCGCAGGATTTCACCCACGCCCCCATGGTCGTACCCTGCAGTCGGCACGCCAAGCCGCAGCGCTTCCAGCGTGGTGCGGCCAAAGGATTCGGGCTGGGTGGATAGCGAGAGGACCAGATTCGAGATCGCTAGAATGGATTTCAGATCATCGCGCTGTCCGGTAAAACCGATATCGTTTTGCAGACCGAGACTTTTTACCCGATATCGCAGTTTTTGCAGATACCGCTGCTTGGAAGCCGCCGCGCCTCCTGCGATCAGGCCGTATACGGGTAAGCCGCGCCGTTTGAGGCGCGAGATGATTTCGATGAAGTCTTCATGGCCCTTCAGTCGGGTGATGCGGCCGGGGAGAGTAAGCAGGGTTTTTCCGTTTGCATTCGGAAACTGCCTGAAAAAATCGTGCTGCCAGTCGGCGTCAGGTTTCCAGCCGTGAGGATAAGCCGCGCTGTCCACGCCGCGATGAATCACGGTAATCCGTTCGGCGGGCGTGTCGGGGTATTCGCGCACGATGTAATCGCGCACCGTATTCGACACCGCGATGACGCGTTCGCCGCGCGTCATGATGGCGCTGTAGCGGCTAACGCTGTACATGCCATGCACGGTGGTGACCCATCGCGGGCGCGTGGCGGGATTCATGCTGCGCATAGCCAGCCAGGCGATCCAGGCCGGAATGCGCGAACGAGCGTGAACAATATCGACGCGCTGTGCCAGCAAAAATTTTCGCAGCTTGCCGACCAGTAACAGGGTCTTGAGCGATTTCCTGCCGATTGGCCAGGTGAAATGTTCAGCGCCCGTTGCCAGCAGGGGATCAACCAGCCGCCCGCCCGCCGACATCACCAGCGCACGATGTCCGTGTGCAACCAGCGCCTGCGCGATTTCGAGCGTGCCGCGTTCCACGCCGCCCGATTCCAGCGCGGGCAGGAGTTGCAGCATGGTCAATTTTTTCGGCTCGGTCAGGATTTTTTCAGCCATTGCAGAATCCAGTGGGCGCAGCGATCCGCTTCCGCCAGCGGGGTGGTATTCGGGTGCAGCGTGCCATGCGCGCACCAGGTGGTGAAACGCGTCACACGTTTGGAATCCGCCAGCCCGGCTACAGCCCAGCCCACGCGACTTACCGGGTTGACGGGCAAGTCAAACACCCCGACGCGTGCGCCAGCGGTAAGCGCTTCGTAGACCATCGATGCGCTGTCCGGTGTGACCCAGGCCGTGCCGCACTGCGCCAGTTGCGCCGGGAGCCAGTCAGCGCCGGTTTGGGTGTGCGGCACGATCGTAAGGTTCGGTGATGCGGGAAGCTGCGCCAGAAAATCATCCGGCGTGCGGCGTGATGTCGTCAGCGTCCAGTGCGTGTCAGGCGTGCGAGCCAGAATGCCTTTGATCTGAACCGCAACCGCCATGCTGTCCCATTCAAAATGCGACGAGGGGCCTCCGATCAGGATCAGTCCCCGGCCAGGATTCAGCGTGCCAGAGGTATGGATGCGGTTCAGCGCTCCTTCGGTGACGAGCGTACGGGCGTCTGCCACCACTTTGTCGTGCGCGGGCGCGATGCAAAGGTCGAACAGCCGACGAGGCAAGCTCGGCTTCATCAGCACCACGCTGCGTCCGCCGCCCGCGCGTCGTGCGGCTAACAACGTGAGGTGGGTGGCGTGCCCTGCGCCGAGTATCAGATCAGGCGCAGGTCCGGAAATCAGCGCACGCTTGAGCAGCAGCGCCAGCCCAGCCCGCCAGGCCGACAGAGCAGGCAGGCGATGAATGTTGGTCGGCGTGGCCCGCGCCAGCGCTTCGGCGAGGCCGAGCGACTGATTCATGTGGCCCGGTTTGCCATCGACGACAACCCAGACTGACAGCGTATGTTTTGCAGACAGTTCCTTCATGGCAAGGGTGTCCACCGGCGCGCCTGTGCCGCCGCCCAGCTGTATGGCGCGGGGTCGAGCGCGGGCGACTTGCCCTCCATCAAATCGACCAGCAACTCGGCTGAAGCCGGGGCCATCGTCACCCCATAGCGGAAATGCCCGGTATTGACGAACACGTTGTCGAAATCTGGGTGGCGGTCGATGACGGGAATATTGTCAGGCGAGCCGGGTCGCAGCCCTGCCCAGTGCTGTATCGGCTGGCTCGTTGCCAGCGCGGGCAAGAGTTTTGCCGCCTCGGCGTGCAGGCGCTGTCGTGTCGCGTCGTCAGTCGATTTGTCGAACCCGGCATCTTCCAGCGTGCTACCCACCAGAATATGGCCGTCGCGGCGTGGGATCAAATACAGACCATTGCGATACAGAATCGTATTCAACATGCCGGGTGCGAGCTTGAACAGCAACATCTGCCCGCGAATTGGGCGGATGGCGGGGACAGCGGGTAGGCCGGGCAAATCGAGCCCGGACCAGGCACCGGTGGCCAGCACAAACCGGTCTGCCGTGAATGTCGCGTGCGCTGTATGAGCGGACACCAGTCGTCCTACTTGCGTTGAGACCGATTCGACAGCGCTATGGGTGTGAATCTGCCCCCCCAGCCGGATAACTGCTTCGCGTAGTGCTGAAATCAGGCGTGGATTGCGAACCTGCGCGATATCTGGCAGCCAGAGGCTGTTGTCCGCATGGGGCAGGCTGTGTTGTATCGACAGGCCATGCAAGTCGCACCACGCGAACGCCGCCTCAGGCTGAATTACATCCACTGCGCGCATGCCGCACTGCCAATATTCAGCGCTAGACCTCGACCGCGCTTCGATGTCAACGACCCAACCTGTGTAGGCCGCCATCGACCGTAGCGTCAAACTGGAAATTGAGCTGGCATAGTCCCATGGTAGCAACGGTGACAGAATTCCGCCCCCCGCCCACGACGATTCGCTTCCCACGTCGCCGCGTTCCAGTAGCGTGACGTGATAAGCCCGCTGTAGAAGCTGGAGTGCTGCGCTCAAGCCGGAGACACCTGCGCCGATAATAAGGGTATGGTTTGTCAAAAGTGTTAAGAATCACGAAGCCAAGCCGCGCATTCTATCAATGAGGCCGTTGGTCGGTGGTGTGTGGTATTTAGGGCAATTTTGCCGATAAGATCAATTATGGAAAAAAATAACCCATCCCGTGAAATTCCGGCACGTCTGCATTGTAGGCAGACGGGTTTCACGCTGATTGAATTGATGGTGACAATTGCCGTGCTTGCCATTGTGCTGGGGATTGCAATTCCTTCCATGCAGTCACTCATGGTGCGTGGTCGGCTTGCTGGCATCAACAATGATCTGATCACGGCGCTTAACCTGGCAAGAAGTGAGGCGATCAAACGTGCCACACCGGTTTCTGTATGTCGTACGAATGACCAAGGGACAACCTGTGCGGGAACCTGGAGTGATGGCTGGATGGTTTTTGTAAATACAGATGACGATAGCCCGGCTGTTAAAGACAACGCCGCTGAAACCCTGTTACGAGTATTTCCTGCTTTACCAGCTGGTTACACACTGACACCCACGAACAATTTCACAAACTTTGTGACCTATGGCCGTTCAGGTGCGGCAAATAATATCGGCACTTTTGTGGCGTGTAACAACAGTGAGGAAACCACCGCTCGCGGCGTGACGCTGACCCGGCTTCGCCCACGAATTGCAGTTGATACCAATAGCGATGGGATTCCCAATACTGATAGTGGGAATATTGGAACGTGCGAGGCACCATGAGAACACGGATTCAAATTAGACGTCAGCGGGGCGTATCGCTGTTGGAGGTTTTGATCTCTGTGGTGGTGTTGTCGGTTGGCTTGCTGGGCTTGGCTGGCTTGCAGGCGGTAACCCTTAAAAATAACACCAGCGCGTATCAGCGCAGTCTCGCCACCATGATGGCTTATGACGTAATCGACCGTATAAGGGCAGATTTGCCCAACCGTGCAAATTATGTTGTTGCAATGAATGCAGCGGGTGCGGGTAATGTTTTGTTGTGGAAAAACGGAGTCAAGGCAGATTTGCCAGATGGCAATGCGTCAGTCGCCATATCCGTGACTGAAAAGGTAACCGTGACCATACAGTGGGATGACAATCGGGATGGCGTTCCCATCCAGATGGTTACAGAGACGAATCTTTAAACATCACCATGAAAAATATTTCCCCCATTAAATACGCTCGAGGCTTGTCTTTGATAGAGCTGATGATTGCCGTTGCGCTGGGTGGCTTGGTTCTCGCAGCCGTTGGTGGTGTTTACCTGAGCAGCTCGCGGACTTTCAAAACCCAGGAGGGAATGGCGCGAATGCAGGAAGGTGCCCGCTTTGCATTTGAAATTATCGGGTTTGATCTCAGGCAGGTCGGTTTTGGCTGTGCATCGATTAGTCCAGCGGCTGTCAGCGCCACCTGGCACGAAAACATATTCACACGGTCGATGCAGGGCTACAAAGATGGTTCCGGCTCGCCCGCAGCGGCGGTGGATGTAGCCAATACGGACGCAATCATGGTTTTGCGTGCCGATAAAAGCCGTGAGGTCAGCATTACTGCTCTGGGTACAACCAGCGCGAATCATGGCATGGCGGTTGGTGGTAAGGTCGTGATTACCGATGCCTACGCCAATGCGAGTTCCTATTCCTTGGCCGCAGCTGCTGGCACCGGCTACACCTTGGGAGCGGCAACCGATTGTACCGGCGCAAACGTTCCCAACACGGTTGGATTCCGCATGCTGCCGTTGGCGGCGAATGTGTACTACATCGGAAACAACCCGGCAGGCGAGCCCAGCTTGTATCGTCAAGCCTTGCAAAACGATGGAACAGTTGTTTCCGAGGAGTTGGTCGAAGGTGTCGAAGACATGGTGGTCTTCTACGGAGAGGACACTACCCAGGTTGCATTGCCTGAATGCCCCGATGATGGTTGCACGGCTAATGCTTATTTCGATGCGGATGGGGTCACCAACTGGAATCGCGTGGTTAGTGCCAGGATCACACTCACCATGCGCTCTGCAAATGGACTGGCTTCTGATGGTGGCAGGTTGCGACGCACCTTCACAACTACCATTGCGTACAGGAATCGACTATGAATCCTCGTTATTCATTATGCGTTCGGCAGCAAGGTATCACCTTGGTTGTGTCGCTTATCTTCTTGGCTGTACTGGCTATTTTGGCGGTAACCATCGCGCGCAACAGCAGCATGGAAGAGCGCATGTCAGGTAATACACGTGATCGTGATTTGGCATTTCAATCTGCTGAAGCTGCACTCAAGGATGCTGAAGATGATTTACCTGGGCTTTTGGGTAATGCATTCGACGGCAGCACCGCAGGTCTGATTGCGTATGCTGCGGCCAACGCCAACGACATGGCGTACTGGAAAGCCTATAACTGGGCGGCTGCGTCTCAGGAAGCGACGGCTGTGCTGAGTCAGGTTAATGCCAAATCGCGTTATGTGATTGAGAAAAAACCTAATACAGGCCCTGTTGGTACGCCAACACAGCATTTTCGGGTAACTGCACGCGGGGTAGGAGCTACGCCCGATGCAGTGGTTATTTTGCAGTCTGAGTATGACTATAACTGAACGAGGGGATATCCCATGAAGATGAATTTTTCATTACGAAATGTTTTAGTTTTGCTGCTAAATCTCGGGTGCTTGCCCTACGTTTCACAATCATTAGCCGCCCCTCTGAATGTCGCTGAGACCCCGCTATTTTTGACGACCAACGTCGCGCCCAACATCATAGTGACGCTGGATGATTCGGGCAGTATGGCGCAGGCCTATTCGCCGGATGACCCCTGCGGTGGGGTTACTGCTAATTGCCCGAACTTTGAGAGCAGATATTTGAAATCGGCCTATTACAACCCGATTTACTACAACCCCAAAGTAACTTACCGCGCCCCCATTGATGCGAGCGGGGTAGCGCTGACCACCAGCTTCAATAAGGCTTGGGTCAATGGTTATGTCCAGATTTTGCCGACCATTGCCCCTGACTTTTATGACTTGGCGACCGAGTACCGCCCGACAGCCAGACTTACTTTGTCGTCATCTACTAAAAGTCACGCGTTCATGCATCACTATACGGCGACCACAGATATCACCAAACAAGTCAGCTATACGCCACATGCGGATAGCGGTTTGATGGTCGGCGTTAATAGCGGATCCACAGCACCCTATTTTGTTATTTCAGATTTCTCGAATCAGGATGGCAGCGCGAGCGGCAGCAATCCGGGCGGAAATTTACTTAGCGTGACAGTGAATGGGACTGCATCGAACTATGTGGGTACGTATACTGGGACATGTAATAACTCGATAGACCCTAGCAATAATTACGAATATTTAACCCAAATATCCGGGGCAACGCTGACGCTGTGCTTTCGTGACAGTAATACGATGTACGGGAAGACTGTAGTAGTAACGCACAAAAATACAGGTGTACCAAGTGCGCAACCTGTTACAGGCGCAGATCCGACGGCAGCTTATTACTATGTTTATAACGCTGCGAACGCTGGCTGCTCGGGCACGACGGCACAAAGAAAACTGGATAACGATTGCTACACGATTCAAATTGTGGGGTCATCTTCCGGTGCTGATCGAGATGGCAATGGCAGTATCAGTGCAGCAGAGGCTGATGAGCGTCAAAACTTTGCCAACTGGTATTCATTTTATCGCACCCGGAATTTAGCGACAATTGCTTCGGCTTCGCTCGCGTTTTCGGCGTTTGATTCGACAACACGCGTTGCATTTCAGGCATTGAATACATGTCGTGGCAGCACAAGTAGTTTAGTAACTACGGACTGCGACGGCTGGGAGCCTAGCGCGACTGCTTTTGGTAACGCGATCAAACCATTTGCAGGTACGCACAAACAAAATTTTTATAC
Source organism: Thiobacillus sp. (assembly GCA_040080645.1). Classification (GTDB taxonomy): domain Bacteria; phylum Pseudomonadota; class Gammaproteobacteria; order Burkholderiales; family Thiobacillaceae; genus Thiobacillus. Next base: position 89,929 of record JBEBIA010000001.1, on the reverse strand, counting down.
CTGGTTGTTAAAACTTCAGACGGCAAGCGCAACCCCGCTGCGTCAGGCAATGCAGCGTGCCGGTGGTTATTTTCAGACAACAGGCGAGGATTCACCTTACGATGATGACTTGACGACAGCAGGGACAGTGACAGCAACCGCCGGGCAAACCTCGTGCCGTAAAAATTTCCACATACTGATGACGGACGGCATTTGGAACGGTGGCATCAACACCGCTGTGAACAATGCGGATGGTGCCTTGCCAGCCCCCTATGGCGATAGCAATAGCGATAGTCTTGCAGACATCGCTTATTACTATTGGAATACGGATTTGGTTGACTTGCCAGGGAATGATAACAATTTGCTTCCTTACATTGTCGAGCCAAATACATCGATAGCCATACAGAACAGCAATCCGAAAAATGACCCAAAAACCACGCAGCATATGGTCAATTTCACGGTGGGGTTGGGGTTGACGCCATTTCTGGAAAGCACATCTGGCGGAACGCTGACCTACTTAGGCAGCACTTATTCGGGTAGTTATGGGGATCTTTTGTCTGGTGCCAAAACCTGGCCAGTTGCAGCGGCTAACGCGGACGGCAACGTCGCCGACCTTTGGCATGCTGCTTTGAATAGCAGAGGGCAGTTTTTCAGCGCCGAGAGCCCGGATAACCTGGTAGATGCTTTCACTGCAGTGAAAAATGCTATCCAGCAGGCTACGCCTTCTGCCGCTGCACTGGCAGCTAACTCTACCAGCATACAAACAGGGGCTCAGGTATATCAGGCGGCTTTCAATAGCAAGGATTGGAGCGGAGACTTGATTGCCTTTTCAATCGGTACTGGGGGCAGTGTCGGTTCGGCTGCCTGGAATGCCGCCTCAAAATTGCCAATTTCCAGCTTACGCCAGATATTCACAATTGACGGTGGTAATGGCGTTACGTTTGACTGGGCTTCATTAAATGCAGCGCAGAAAGCGTATTTGAATACAGATGCTTCCGGCGTTACGGACACCTTGGGTTCAAGTCGTCTTGATTGGTTGAGGGGCGTGCAAACGCAAGAGGTTGTGCTAACTAACGGGGTGGTTACAAGCGGAGTTTTCCGTAAGCGCTCTAGCGTACTCGGGGACATTATCAACTCAGACCCTGCATACGCATTTGCCGATGATTTCGGTTATGCGACACAGGTCTCCACTGAGGCTTCGAGCTATGCGTCTTACGTGGCGAATAAAGCCACGCGTACTGCGGCAGTATTTGTAGGTGCCAATGACGGAATGCTCCATGCATTTCAAGCAGATGCCAGTGCGAATGCAGGTGTCGAATTGTTCGCCTTTGTACCCAATAACGTTTTCGCGAATCTTAGCAAGCTTACTGACACCGGCTATGCACATAAATTTTATGTGGATGGTGGGCCGACGGTGGGTGACGCTTATCTGTCTAGCAGCTGGACGACTCTCCTTGTCGGTGGTTTGAATGGTGGAGGGCGTTCAATCTATGCGCTTAATATCAATAACGTCACCAGTCCGTCCAGCAGCATGGTGAGGTGGGAATATACAGAAACGGACTTGGGGCTGACTTACAGCAAGCCCCAGATTGCCAAGCTGAATAATGGGAAATGGGTAGCCATTTTTGGTAACGGCTATAACAGTACAGCTGAACGCGCCTATTTATACGTGGTTGATTTGGCAGATGGGACGTTAGTCAAAAAAATCGCCGCCGGAAGCGCAACGGCAAATGGATTATCAACCCCCGCCCTGCATGACACCAACAACGACAAAATAATGGACTTTGCCTACGCTGGTGATTTGCAGGGGAATTTGTGGAAATTTGATTTGACTAGTTTTGCTGATCAAACCACACCACAATTTGTGGCGAGAAATGGCAGTGGTCAAGTGCAGGCGATTACCTCTCAACCTGTTGTCGGTGGACATCCAAATGGCAACGTGCTGGTGTATTTCGGAACAGGGCTTTACCTCCAGGGAACTGATCCGCTGGATACTAATCGGCAGACTTTTTATGCCATCTGGGACAATGGGTTGCCCATAACCTCAATCGATAGAAGCGAGCTACAGGCACAAACTATCGATAATCAAACCAGCCAGACATTCACCCTCAGTGACAATGGGACGCCCGCCGACACGACTGATGACATTACGCAAACCTCCGCCTTGAGGGAAACCAGCGCAAATACCGTCGATTGGACAGTAATGAAGGGCTGGTACATGGACTTCGACGAGCCCACTTCTAATGGTGAACGTGTGGTTACTCAAGCCCTGTTGAAACATGACCGCGTGATTTTTTTAACACTTATTCCTTCTACTGACACCTGCAATGCCGGCGGTGTTAGCTGGCTGATGGAGCTGGATGCGGTTACTGGTGTCCGCACTGCCGGATCAAGTTTCGATTTTAATAACGATGGAAAATTTGACAGTGCGGATAACTTGACAAGCAATGCAACTGCCAGTGGTGTTCAAACTACGGTGGGTATTACCAAGCCACCAGCCTGGTTTACAGGCACGGGCGGTAAGGATTTTAAGATTATGACGGGAACGACTGGCGGGATACAGTCCTTGGGTAATAAAGGGGATTCGCCAGGCGGCGGGGGGGGCGGGGGTGGAACGCTCCGCCGCACATACTGGATACAGATACAGTAGCCAACTAGGGTGATAATCATGAATGCCAACAGATTCATTCGTCGTGACCACAGCCAGCGCGGTTTTACACTGATTGAGCTCATGATTGTCGTGGCAATTATCGGCATACTGTCTGCGATTGCGTACCCGAATTACACGCAGTATGTGCAGCGAACTAATCGAGCCGATGCTCAGGCCGCCCTATTGGAAAATGTCCAGTTCATGGAACGGTATTTCACTACCAATGGCACCTATGTATACGCTGGGGTGTTACCAAGAGCACAATCCCCCGAATCGGGTACGGCGAAATACTCGATCACTCTTTCGGCCAGTGCGGTATCAAGCTTCACGCTTCAAGCCGCCCCTACTGGAGGCTATAGTGACCCGTTATGCGGAACTATGACCATCACGCAGACTGGGGCACAAACAGAAACGGGATCAGGATCATTGGCAGACTGCTGGAAATGATTTTGTTGGATTAATGCTCATTAGCCTAAGCCTTTCGGCAAAGCAAAAGCCACTTTTTCCAGTGTGCCATCCAGGTTTTTTGTCGACTTGATGCCTAGTTGATTCAAGCGTTCGATCACAGCGCGCACGAGCACCTCGGGTGCCGAGGCTCCCGCAGTGAGCCCCACCTGGTTTTTACCAGCCAGCCATTGCGGGTTGATTTCATCGGCGTTATCCACCATATACGCCGACACCCCCAGATTCTCCGCCACCTCGCGCAAGCGATTCGAATTTGAACTCGTCGGCGACCCCACCACGATGACTACATCGCATTGTGCCGCCAGCGCTTTGACCGCGTCCTGCCGGTTTTGCGTGGCGTAGCAGATGTCGTCTTTTTTGGGGCCGGTGATGGTGGGAAAGCGCGCCCGTAAGGCTTCTATCACGCGGGCGGCATCATCCACCGACAGGGTGGTCTGGGTGACGTAGGCGAGTGTGTCGGGATGGTTGACCTGCAGGCTGGCGACGTCCTCCGGGGTTTCGACAAGATACATGCCGCCGCTGGCTTGCCCGAGCGTGCCTTCGACTTCGGGGTGGCCCTTGTGGCCGATCATTACGATCTCGAATCCCTTTTCGCGCATCTTGCTGACTTCGACGTGGACTTTGGTGACGAGGGGGCAGGTGGCGTCGAAAACGTTCAACCCGCGCGTCTCGGCTTCGGCACGCACGGCTTGCGAAACACCGTGTGCGCTGAAAATGACGGTGGAACCGGCAGGCACCTCGGCGAGTTCCTCGACAAAGATCGCGCCCTTGGCCTTGAGGTCGTTGACGACGAAAGTGTTGTGAACGACTTCATGGCGCACATAAATCGGCGCGCCGAATTTTTCCAGCGCGCGCTCGACGATAGCGATGGCACGATCGACCCCGGCGCAGAAGCCGCGCGGGTTGGCGAGCAGGATGGTGGGTGTCATGGCGTTCAGGATTTCCGGATGATTTCGAGTGCGTGTTCAATGAGGATGCGGTCGCTCGCATCTTTGTCGCGCAGGGTTTGTTTGGTCAGGAGCAAACCCTCCAGGTTGAGGGTGCGGACAGGGATACCATCAAGGTCAATGACCTCTGCGTAACGATTGAGTGTTTCGTAGGTCAGGCCATTGGCGTTGAGGAGAATATCCACCACGAAGGCATCGGCGACGCGAATGTTCTCGCCTTCGCTGAACCAGGCCGGGTCGATTTCGCGCGCAGCCTGATCTGGCAAAACCATGAGCGCGTCCTTGATACGTTGTCCAGCTTCTGGATTGGCCGGCACGACGATATCGATATCGGTGGTGGCCCGGTGATAACCATGCGCCGCCAGCGCGTAGCCACCGATCAGCAAATATTGGGCACCCGCTTGGTTCAGCGCGGCGAGCAACTGTTTGAGATCGTCGAGCGAAGCGGGGCGGCTGAATTCATCCATGATCCTGGAAACCGCAGTTGGGCGCGCCCGAGGGTGCGTCTGATCGGGTGGCTGCCGCGAAGCAACGACGCGGCAGGCCGGGGCCAGCAAGGAGGCGCGAGAGCGGAGTCGTTGCCGCTTCAGCGGCTGTACGAATCCGGCCTACCCCTTGCGGGTACAAAGGCAGGGGCCCGAGCAGATGTACCATCGGGTGCGTAGCGATCTCACCCAATGGGTGAATGGTATCGAAGGCGGTCAATTCAGTATTCATGCGGTATTTACGGATGCGATGAGCGGTCAACTGCGGTTTTTAGGATCGTACTGACGCGCCATATTGCGTGCGACACATTCCAGCCAATGCTGGTTGGCCGCTTCGTGGCTGGAATAGCGATACACGCCCTTGGCGATGCCGAGTGCCGGGCTGAAGTGGCTCAGGGTTTCGCTGAAGCGGATGCCAATCGCTAGTTGGTCGCCACTGGCGCGGCTGCTGAGTGGGGGCGGCTGACGATGACCGATGGTTTTCATGGGATGCCTCCTGTGCGTACCAGTTTATAGAATGCTGATGATTTCGACCTCAAACTCGATCGACAAATCCGCAAGTGGGTGGTTGAAATCAATTTTCACGGCGTCGCTGCTGATTTCCAGAATACGCCCGGCAACGGTTTCGCCGCTGGGCATGGCGAATTCGACGACTTGATTGACGGCGAGTTTCATCCCGGCGGGCAGGTCGCCTGTGGGCATGGTTTGTATCAGATCAGCCTGACTTTCGCCAAAGGCTTGCCAGGGGTCGAGTAGAAACACATGGCGTTCCCCGGCAGGCAGATCGAACAGCCATTGTTCCAGCAGAGGCGATAGCGTGCCGTCACCGAGCGTAAGCGTGTCGGCCTCGGCGTCGTCGAAATTGGCAATGAAATCGTCGCCGCCGCGCGGACGCAGGGCATAACGCAGCTCGATGGTATCGCCGAGGGTGGCCGTGCGGGTGCTCATGTCTGTTCTGTCGACTTGTTGCTGCGCAAGCTGTCCCAGATCAGTAGTGCCGCGCCGACGCTGATGGCCGAGTCGGCGACGTTGAAGGCGGGCCAGGCAAAGCTGCGGTAATGGAAATACAGAAAATCGACCACATGGCCGAGCAGCACGCGGTCGATGACATTGCCGAGCGCGCCACCGAGCAGCAGCGCGAGTGCAAAAGCCAGCCGGGGCTGATGCGCGTGCAGTTTCAGCAAGCGCACGATGATGACGGTGGCGATGACGCCGACCGCGATGAAGAACCAGCGCTGCCATCCGCCCGCGTCGGCGAGAAAGCTGAACGCAGCCCCGGTGTTGTGAACCCGAACGAGGGTAAAGAACGGCAGCATCGGAATCGCTTCCTGATACTCGAGCGTGGACGTCACCCAGAATTTCGTCAGGTGGTCGGCCACGATGACACCGAGAGCAAGCCCCAGCCATTTGCGTAGCGCGGGCGACAAAAACTCAAGCATGGGTGCGCGCCTCACCTGCGCCGTGGAGGTTACTCACGCAGCGTTCGCACAGGCCAGGGTGGTCGGCGTGTGCGTCGACGTCGGCGCGGTAATGCCAGCAGCGCTCACATTTCTTTGCGGTACTTGGGGTGACCTCCACCCGGTCAGCCTCAGCAGCGACCATGCGCGCCTGTGAGGTGATGAGCACAAATCGCAGATCATCACCCAGCGGATCGAGCAGGGCACGCGTGTCGGCGCTGGCGTGCAGCGTGACTTCGGCTTGCAGTGACGAACCGATACCACCCGCCGCGCGCACGGTTTCCAGTTCCTTTTGCACCTCGGCGCGCACGGCACGAATGCGCGTCCAGCGGTCAAGCAAATCGGCTGCGTCGGTTTGCGCGGGCAGCGTGTGCCAGGTGTGAAGGAATACGGATTCGCCCTTGGCAGTATCATTTTCGTTAATCGGTTTTGGCTCAGCGTTTGTCCCCTCTCCCGCAAGCGGGGGAGGGTTGGGGAGGGGGCTCAGCTGCGCCCACACCTCTTCACCGGTAAACGAGAGAATCGGCGCCATCCAGCGCGCCAGCGCGTGGGTGATGTGGAACAGCGCATTCTGCGCCGCGCGCCGCGCGCGGCTGTCGGCACCACTGGTGTAAAGGCGGTCTTTCAGGATATCGAGATAAAACCCGCCGAGGTCTTCGGAGCAAAACCCTTGCAGCTTCTGCACGATGAAGTGGAATTCGTAGGCGTCGTAATGCGCCTGCAATTCAACCTGTAATTGACGCGTCAGCGCCAGCGCGTAGCGGTCGATTTCCAGCCAGTCGGCCACCGGCAGCGCGTGCGCCTGCGGGTCGAAATCCGCCAGATTGGCGAGCAGGAATTTCAGCGTGTTGCGAATGCGCCGGTAGCTTTCCACCACGCGTTTGAGAATCTCGTCGGAGATGGTGAGCTCGCCGGAATAGTCGGTGGCCGCCACCCACAGCCGCAGAATATCCGCACCGTATTGATCCATCACCTTTTGCGGAGCGACCACGTTGCCTTTCGACTTGCTCATCTTGTGGCCTTTGCCATCGACGACAAAGCCGTGGGTCAGCAGCGCCTTGTAGGGCGCGTGGCCATCGGTGGCGCAGCCGGTGAGCAAGCTGGACTGGAACCAGCCGCGATGCTGGTCAGAGCCTTCGAGGTATAAATCCGCCGGGTGAGCCAGTTCGACACGCGCCTTCAGGACGCAGGCGTGGGTGACGCCCGAGTCGAACCACACATCGAGCGTGTGGCCGGTCTTGTTGTAGTGCGCGGCGTCATCGCCCAGCAGCTCGGCGGGGTCGAGCGCGAACCAGGCTTCGATGCCGGATTGCGCGACTTTGTGCGCGACGCTTTCCAGCAGTTCTGTCGTGCGCGGGTGCAGCGCGCCGGTTTCCTTGTGGGTGAAAAACGGCATCGGCACGCCCCAGTTGCGCTGGCGTGAGACGCACCAGTCGGGGCGATTTTTAATCATCGCCTCCAGCCGCGCGCGTCCCCAGGACGGGAAAAATTGCGTGCGATCGACCGCCGCCATCGCCTGTGCGCGCAGCGTTTGGTTGCCGCCCGTTTCCATGCCAATGAACCACTGCCGCGTCGCGCGAAAAATAATTGGCGTCTTGTGCCGCCAGCAATGCGGGTAGCTGTGCAGCAGCTTGGCCTGTGCCAGCAGATTGCCGTTGGCTTCGAGCGTTTCGATAATCAGCGGATTAGCTTGCCAGATGCTCATGCCGCCCACCAGCGGCGTGGCGGCGTAGAACTTGCCGTCGTCGCCCACCGGGTTATCGACCTTGAGGCCGTAGCGGCTGCCCACCACGTAGTCGTCGAGGCCGTGGCCGGGCGCGGTGTGCACGGCACCGGTGCCCGCATCGGCGGTGACGTGATCGCCGACGATAACCGTGACCTGACGCTGCTGGCCGCCTTTAATCCCGAGCGGATGCCACAGCAGCACGCCTTCGAGCGCCTGACCGGTGGTGTAGGCGAGGACTTCCGCACCTTCGCTCAATTCATAGCGGGTCAATGCCGCCTCGCGCAGGCTCTCAGCCAGAATCAACAAGCCTTTGCGGGTGCGCACCAGCGCGTACTGGAATTCGGGGTGCAGCGCCACGGCCTGGTTGGCGGGCAGCGTCCACGGTGTTGTCGTCCAGATGACGACCTGCACGGGTGCGTCGATGGTGCCTAGGTAAAAACGCTTGGCCAGATCGGCCAGATCCGCCACGGCAAACCCCACATCAATCGCAGGCGAAGTCTTGTCTTCGTACTCGACTTCGGCCTCGGCCAGCGCCGAGCCGCAGTCCACGCACCAGTGCACCGGCTTCGCGCCCTGATACAAATACCCCGCCTGCTGAATCTGCCCGAGCACGCGCAGCGAATCCGCCTCGAACTGGAAATCCATCGTCCGGTATGGGTTCGCCCAGTCGCCGAGCACGCCGAGGCGGATGAAATCGGCTTTCTGCCGCTCGATCTGCGTGGCTGCGTATTCGCGGCACAGCTCACGGAATTTCGCCGGATCAATATTTTTGCCGTGGGTTTTTTCCACCTGCAATTCGATCGGCAGGCCGTGGCAATCCCAGCCCGGCACGTAGGGCGCGTCGAAGCCAGACAGCGTCTTCGCCTTGACGATAATGTCCTTGAGAATCTTGTTCACCGCGTGGCCAATGTGGATGTCGCCGTTCGCGTAGGGCGGGCCGTCGTGCAGGATGAACTTGGGACGGCCTGCGGCTGCTTTGCGAATCGCTTCGTAGCGTTGTTTCTCCTGCCAGCTTTTCACCCAGCCGGGTTCGCGCTTGGCGAGATCGCCGCGCATCGGGAAGGGCGTGTCGGGCAGGTTGAGCGTGCTTTTATAGTCAGGCATGGCGTCTAGTTTTATTTAATCTTGGCCAAAAAATGTTTGGCGTTGTCCACGTCGCGCTGGATCTGCGCGACGAGGCTGTCGAGGTCGGGAAATTTTTCTTCGTCGCGCAGCTTGTGCAGAAAATCCACGCGCACGCGGCGGCCATAAATATCGGCGCTGAAATCGAACAGGTGCACTTCGAGCACCGGCACGGCATCCGCACCTTTGACCGTGGGGCGCTTGCCGAGGCTGGCCACGCCGGGTAACGGCGCGCCATTCAGGCCCGTCAGCTCGACTGCGAAAATGCCCATCAACGGCGGGCGATTGTGTTTCAGCTGAATATTGGCGGTGGGGAAACCAATGTCGCGCCCGAGCTTGTCGCCATGCACGACGCGCCCCGAAATGCTGTACGGGCGACCGAGCAGGCGCGTCGCGTGTGCGAGATTGCCCGCCGCAAGCGCGCTGCGCACGGCGGTGGACGAGGCGCGTTCGCCATGAATGCTCACCGTGGGCAGGAATTCAGCATCGAACCCGAGAGTTGCGCCCGCGTGTTGCAGCTGCGCGAAATCGCCGCTGCGTTTTGCGCCGTAGCGGAAATCGTCGCCCACCAGCACGTAGCGCGCTTGCAGGGTGTGGCCGAGCACCTGTGCGATAAAGGCATCCGCAGACAGCGCTGAAAACGCATGATTGAAGCGAAACACATGCAGGCGATCAATGCCCAGCTGGCGTAAACATTCGGCTTTTTCGCGCAGACTGGACAGCCGTGCGGGCGCTTGATCAGGCGCGAAAAATTCGCGCGGATGCGGTTCGAAACTCAGCACACAGCTCGGCAGCCCGCGCGCCTGTGCCACGGCTTGCAAACGGGCGAGCATGGCTTGGTGTCCTTGGTGCAGGCCGTCGAAGTTGCCGATGGTGACTGCGTGGGGGTGGCCGAGGGATTGAAAACCGTGGCTGATGCGCATGGGTGGTGCGTGGAAAAACGGGCGCGGAAAAGCCGTAATTCTAGCCGATTAGCGACTTATTCCGTGCCGCGCCGCGCGAACTGGCGTGGCCGTAAACCCATTACGCCGAGCGCAGCAAAATACAGTGCCGCGCCGCCGCCTACCAACAAGGATAGCTGCACGAGGCGTTCAGTGAATCGGGCGGCCAGCCACCACGGCGTGTCAGCCATGGCGTAATGCAGCATGGCGGCCATCAGCGTCGCCGCTAGCGTGACCCGTAGGCCGAAACCCAGCCAGCCAGGTTGTGGTTGATAGATGCGGTGTTTTCTCAGCAGATGCAACAACAGCCCGGCGTTCAGGCAGGCTGCCAGCCCGATCGACAGCGCCAGGCCAGCATGGCCAAGCGGTTGATAAAACACCAGATTCATCAGCTGGGTGGCGACTAGCGTGAACAGCGCGACCTTGACCGGTGTTTTGATGTTTTGCCGTGCATAAAAACCGGGTGCCAGCACCTTGACCAGAATCAGCCCGAGCAGACCGAGGCTGTAGGCGACCAGCGCGCGTTGCGTCATGCTCACGTCCAGCGCAGTAAACGCACCGTAGTGAAACAGCGTGGTAATCAGTGGCACTGCCAGCACCGCCAGCGCAGCGGCGGCGGGTAGAGCCAGCAGCAGGGTCAGGCGCAGCCCCCAGTCGAGCAGTTTCGAATATTCGGCGGGTGAGTCGTCGGCGTAATGTTTAGCGAGGCTGGGCAAAAGAATTGTGCCGAGCGCGACGCCGAGCATCCCGGCGGGAAACTCCATCAGGCGGTCGGCGTAATACAGCCACGACACGCTGCCGGTATCGAGAAACGACGCGAAAATGGTGTTGATGAGCAGACTGATCTGCGCCACCGACACGCCCAGCAGGGCGGGTGCCATGAGTCTGCCAATGCGGTGCACGCCAGGGTCGTCGAACTGGCGCGTCGGGCGCGGCAGCAAGTCGAGCTTTTTCAGGTGCGGCAGCATCCACGCCAGTTGCAGCACGCCGCCCAGTGCTACGCCCCAGCCTAACGCCAGCACTGGCGGATCGAAGTAGGGCGCCGCCCACAATGCGGCGGCAATCATCGCGACATTGAGCAGCACGGGCGCGAATGCCGGCACCGAAAACTTGCTGTGGGTGTTGAGAATGCCCGCCGCCAGCGCCACCAGCGAGATGAAAATGATGTACGGAAACGTGATGCGCAGCAGCGTCACGGTCAGTGCGAATTTTTCGCCGTCGGCACTAAATCCCGGCGCACTGATATATGCCACCCACGGTGCGCCGAGAATACCCAGCAGCGCCACGCACACCAGCACCAGCGTCAGCGCGGTGGCGACCTGATCGATCAGGGTTTTGGTGGCAGCGTGGCCGTGGCGGTTTTTGTATTCCGCGAGGATCGGCACAAACGCCTGCGAAAACGCGCCTTCGGCAAACATCCGCCGCAGCAGATTGGGAATCTTGAACGCGACGAAAAACGCGTCGGTCATCGCGCCCGCGCCGAATGCGCGCGCGATTACGGTATCGCGAACGAATCCGAGGATGCGTGAGAGCAGGGTCATACTGCTGACCGCAGCGAGGGCTTTGAGTAGATTCATGTGAGCGCGCATTGTGCGGGCGGCGCGAACAGGCTGCAAGCGGCGGATACGCCGCTCGAGTGGCTCTGTCTCATTTTTATGTCCTGGCGCTGGATCGAATGCAATCTGCCGCGATACGATGGCAGCACTGGAATGACTGCGGGTAACCCTGATGTTGCTGAAAATTGGTCTGATTGTGCTGGTGTGGCTGTTGCCGCAGGCGGCACGTGCCGAGGCGGCACGCTTTGATTACTACCTGCTGGCACTTAGTCTGGCACCGGCATTTTGTGAGGATGAGCCAGGGCGCAAGCGCAAATTTGCGCAATGTCAGCGCTTGTCTGAGCCCGCGTTTCGACAGACGCCGCTGACCTTGCACGGGTTGTGGCCCAACCGTGCTGACCGCCAGCATCCTGCGTATTGCGGCAGATCGGCGCATGCGTCATTTTGCAGTTTGCCTGCGGTCTCTTTGCCCGGTGACAGTCGTGCGCGTCTGGCGCGGGTGATGCCCGCTACGGCAGACTGTCTGGATCGTCATGAATGGGCTAAACACGGTAGCTGTTCGGGTCTGGCCGAAGCCGATTATTTTGCCGTAGCCACCGCGCTGACCGAACGCGTGAACCGCGCGCTGGGGCAAGAGCTCGCGCAACACATGGGGCGTGATGTGTCGCTGGAGCGGCTGCGCGAAGTGCTGGGGCGAACCGATCCGGCCTTGAAGGCTGCGGTGACGTTTGACTGTCAGACGCCGCGCAGCACGGTGCCTGCCAAGCGTCGCCCCATGCTGCGCGAAGTACGTGTGTATTTCGCGCGGGATCCGCGAACACACGAGCCAGGCCAGCCACTCGCCTATCAGCAGGCTGGGCGGCGGCATTTCCAGTCAGGCTGTCCGGGCGGCCAAGCGTATGTCGATTCGCCGCTGGATTGAAGGCTGCCTGCTGGCGTGGTGCGTGCCGCTGGCGCACGCCGACGCCTGTCACGACGCTTTGGCCGTCTTCGACTATGCGCGCGCGCAGCAGTCAGCGCAGATGCAATTGACCGCTATACCGGGCGACGCCATGGCGCAGATGTGTATCGCGCGCGCGGCGTATGAAACCGGCCACTTTGTCGAAGCACTCGACGCGCTGCGTCGCGTAGAAACGCAGCAGCCGCAGGCGGCATTGCGAACGTACCTCTACAACTGGCTCACCGTCACCTTGCGCAAATTGGGTCGTGACGCTGAAGCCATGCAATACGGACAAGTGGCGCTGACTACTGCGCGACGCGAACCGAATCAACAGAATCTGGCCACGGCACTGCATAATTTTGCCGGGCTGGCCTATAGCCGGGGCGACGCTGTCAGAGCCGTGCGGGCGTATCAGGAATCGATCCCGCTGAATCCTGATCTTTCCGAGCGCTCTGCCAGCCTGAATAATCTGGGGCTGATTGTTCAGGCGCAGGGCGATCGCACACAGGCAGCCGCGTGGATGAATCAGGCCATTGCGCTCAACCGCGCGCACGGCCATACGCATCATTTGGGTAAACACTTGATGAATCTGGGCAACCTGCAACGTGAGCGCGGTCAATTTGCCGAGGCGCAGCGTATGTTCGACGAAGGCGCAACACTGATTGATCGCGTGGGCGATCGGTATTGGCAGGCTGTGGCAGCGCGCTATCGTGGCTGGCTGGCGCGCGATGAACGCGATTGGGCGACCGCGAGCCGCTGGCTAGCACTGGCTGCGCATCGCTACGAAGTGGCTGGCGCGGTTGCTGATGCAGTCGCTGTACGCGAAGAATTATCGCGCTTGTGAAGTACGGGGTGCTGCGCAATCAGCCCAGTTTCGCCAGCGGCTGTACCGCCCCAATCAGATAGCCCTGCACCAGTTCCACTCCCAGATCAGCGAGTTTATCGAGTGTCTCCGGCGTTTCGACCTGGCAGGCAATGGCCTGAATGTGGAGGAAGTTTGCGGTTTCCAGAATCGATCGCACCAGCGCTTCGTCGATCATGCTGTTTGAGAGCTCGCGCATCAGGCCCGGATCAATTTTGAGGTAACTCAGGTTCATGCCTTTGAGTGAGGTGTAGGAGCTGCTGCTGGTGCCAAATTCGTCGAGCATGAAGCGGCAGCCATGGCGCTGAAGCTGACGCATGAAGAGCTGTGCCTGGGCATGGCCTTCGATGGCCGCCGCTTCGTTGATTTCAAAAATGAGCTTGTTGCCCGCGATGTCGCCTCGGTTGAGTTCGGCCAGCAGGAATTTGAGGAACAGCGGATTAGTGACCGATTGCCCAGACAGGTTGATCGAAAAACCGCCGCCGAGCGCTGTGGCTTCGGGGTGCGCGCGCATCCATTGCAATACCTGACGGGTCACCCAGCGGTCGATTTCCGTGATGCGTTGCAGGCGTTCAGCCGCGTGAATCAATTCGCGCGTGGCGAGCGGGTGGTCTGCCTGGACGTCGGGTTGAAGCAGAATTTCGTAGAAGACCGGTTCGCGGGCGGGGTCGTTCAATTGCGCGACGGCCTGACATGCCACCGAGAGCCGGTCGTTGGCAAGGATGTCAGTGAGCGTATGCGCCCATTGCGCCAGCGCCATGGTGTCGTCAGAGGCGTCTTTGCCGTACATCGCGATAGGTTGGTTGGCATCAAGCCGCGCGGCGGCCGACACGGCGTTGGCATTGTCGTAATAGATTTCGGGCGTGAGGCAATCGGCTGCCCACATCAAGCCGATGGCCGGACGTGCCACATAGCGCGCCCCTTCGATTTCGTAAGGCTTTGATTGCAGCGCGGCGCGTACCGACTCGGCCTGGGTACGTGCGATCTCGCGCGAGTCGGCCGCTGTCCAGTAGGCCAGAGCGCTTTCGCCCGCGCGGGCGAATTCGGTCTCGGCAGGCAGCAGGGTGTGTAGCGATTCGGCAATATCGCGCAACAGGGTTCCCCGTACGTCGAGGTGGGCAGCTTCCCCAGATTCGTGTTGCAGATCGAGCTGGATAATGGCGGTGACGTAGCCTGTCTGGGCATCGGTGTCACGCAGCCACAGGCGCCGCATCGAGCGGAAAAACGCCTTGCGGTTGGACAGCCCGGTCATGGGGTCGTGCGACGCTTGCCAGACCAGGTCGCGCTGCATTTTCTGGATCATCGCGCTGTATGAACGATCCATCAGCGGCAGCTCCAGGTCTTCGGTCCAGTCGGCTTCTCCCTTGTCGAGCGCGCGCAGCAACTCGGCGCGTTTCAGGTCAAGTTTCTTGATGCCGCGATAATTGGCGAATACATACACAGGCGGCTGATCGCCAATCCAGATCAGGTTGAGCGGCGTGTCGAGCGAGCTGAACTGCATCCAGTCGCCCACGCGCAGGCGTTCGATGTAGCTTGTCCAGCTTTCGCTGTTTGCATCAGGGGCGGCTTCGTTGAGGCGCGCTGTGACCGGGGTGGTCGACAACACTTCGGGCGTTTGGTCGAACAGGGCAGTGGTGAGCTGGTCGAGCAGGCGATCCTGCGCGAACTTATCTGCACACACATGCGTGAGTCCAGCGTCCACGATTTGCAGCAAAGCTTGCGCCTCGGTTGCGTCGGGCGCTGTCTCGCGTGCGGGGTTCAGCCAGGCGCTGAGTTGGTCCAATACATGCCAGGCCGCTTGTGCTGCCTCACTGTCGCGGCCTTCACGCATTTCGGAGATCAGCAACACATTACGCCAGCCGCCGTTCAGGAGTTCGATCACGGCATTGGGTGCGGCGCGATCGCCAAGACGCTGTAGCAGGTCGTCGAGAATACGGCGTTTGGTGACTTCGGCGCGTTGCCGACCTTCGCACATTTCCTGCAAACGAAACACGCGGGCGATGCGTTCGTTCAACAGCGGCTTGACCACGCGTTCCAGCTGGGTGCGGGCTTCTTCAAACACGCCGGGGTTCTTTTCACCTTCGGCGTTGATCCGGTCAGTCCAGCGTTGCATCAGCCGCAGCAAGCGTTCGTCAGTGATTTTGCCGTCGTCGCCTGCGATCATGCTGATGCGATCCAGCGTGTTGAGTACCTTGTGTGCCGGGTGCGTCGGCGAATTCAGGAATGCGGGGTCTGACATCGCCAGCTTGATGAGGCTGGTTTCCAGTTGCTGGAAAAACGGCCGCATCCCTTCGCTGACCGATTTCTCTGCGTGCATGGTGTCGAACAGCGCACCGAACATGTCCACCGAGCGCGCCATTTCGCCACTGAGATTGGCTGGAATCGCGCCGCTGGCCGCCAGACGCTGCAACACGGGTGACGTGCCCGGTGCTGAAAAGCCCTGCCTGCCAGCAGGGGCTGCTGAGGAAGGCGTGCCGCCTGACGCCGCACCTGAAATGGGTGGGTTACCCGGCGCGGCGGCTGACATGCCGCCTGCCCCATTGTTGCCGCCACCTTGGGAATGGCCCGCGCCTGCCGGTGCCTGCCCACGGAAAAAATCCATCATTGAACCTGCAAGCCGCCCCAGGGTGCCCGGGCTCGACGCCGCGTTTTCTGAAGCGCCAGCAGAACGTTGCCCGGGAGCGGATGCTGAACCTGGGGACGTCGCAGTGTGCGGCTGCGGGTTGTCGGGGTAATCTGCTTCGGTGTTGGATGCGTCTGCTGCGGGCTGTAGTTCTGCGTGCGACACCGGCAGCATGGCCAGCAACTCAGCATAGAGGGATGCCAGCAAATCCGCCAGGGATTCGCGCAGGGTCGTGTAAGCCACCTGGCGGGCGCGTGCGAGCAAGGGAACGTCAACCAGCGCCTCGCGGTAGGCGTGGCTGATCACGGTAGGACCAAACGGGTTGTTGGTGTGGTCGCAGGCCATACCATAGAGCTGGCCAATACGCGGTTCAATATCAGAGAGCTGTTCGCGGAACAGCTCTTCGAGTTTATGGGCTTCAGTTGAGGTTGCGAGCCAATCTTCGAATTCCACCTCATCGACCAGCGACAGCCCCCCGTCTGACGGCGCACCGGAGGGGCCTTGCACCGAAGTCGGACTGCTCACAGCGTTCATCACCTGGCGGATAAACCGTTCGCGGATAGCGGTCGCATGGCGGTTGAATTCCAGTGGTGCATTGAGCAGACCACTGTGCTCGGCAATGCCCGACGCGCGTGATGCGGCGGAGGACAGCCTGTCGTCCAGGTTGCGGTTCAGGTGATCCCACACTTGCTGGAGTGATTCGCTCAGCAGCGTGGTACAAGTCTCGCGCAGGTGTGCAGAGGTTTCGCCTCCGGCGCTGGCTGAAAGCTTTTGCCTGTGGCTCGCCATTCGCAGCTTTTGAAGAGCGCGCAGTGCGTCCTGCGGCGGGCGGCTGAACGCCACGCCTACGCCCAAAGGACTCAGCCGTTTGAGTTGTGCGGGGATACGGAAACTCTGAGCATTGCCCGTGGCTGCAGGGGTGAAGACGATTTCCACCTCAGCGTCCGCGCGTTTGGCCAGCGCAGTAATTGCCGCTTCAGGATTGGTGAATTTGAGGAAGAGTCCGCCGAAGCAGAAATCACGAATTTCACAGGCAATCTCACCATGCCCTACTTGCGTGATGAGAGCGGCCTGCGAGACCTGAAACCGTCTGTCGCGCCGTAACTCCTGGCCGTTAGCAACGCCTGTTTCATTCGCCATGGTGTGATCCCTGAATGTATTTGATAATGCAAGTCGATTTCGATTATATCGGCGTTGTTGGCACGTAAATTGAACGGTAAGGATATTCCGGCGAGGCTGGAGCGAATGCGCAGCTTTTGGTAGACTCCCAGCCATGAATTCCAGCGCCTTGTTTTTCTTTAGCTTTTATCCCACGCTCAAGGCGGTCGGGAGGCTCTGAGACGAACAGAGGCTTATCGAAACCGCCAGTCCGCTGGCGGTTTTTTGTTTAAGCCGCCGCGAAAACCAGGAACCCCGACATGACGACCCGAACCGACGACACCCGTATCGAGCAAAGCGGTGAATTGCTCGCCCCGATGCAGCTCATGCGCGAACTGCGCGCCAACGAGGCGGTGCACAAGCACGTTGCCCATGCCCGCAATGCCATACACGACATTTTGCGCGGAGCGGATGACCGCCTGTTTATTGTGGTCGGCCCCTGCTCGATACATGATCCGGCAGCTGCGCTGGACTACGCCCGCAAGCTCAAGCCGCTCGCGGACGAGCTGGCACACGATCTGGTCATCGTCATGCGCGTGTATTTCGAGAAGCCACGTACCACGGTCGGCTGGAAAGGCCTGATCAACGACCCACATCTCGACGAGAGCCACGATATCAACGAAGGACTGCGCCTGGCACGCAAGCTGCTGCTCGAAATAAACGAAATCGGCCTGCCGTGCGCGACGGAGTTCCTCGACCTGATTTCACCTCAATACATCGCCGATCTGGTGAGTTGGGGCGCAATTGGTGCGCGTACCACCGAGTCGCAATCGCATCGGCAACTCGCGTCCGGCCTGTCGTGCCCGGTCGGCTTCAAGAACGGTACCGACGGCAGTCTCCGGATTGCAGTCGATGCGATCAAGGCTGCGAGCGCGCGCCACCATTTCATCTCCATCACCAAATCCGGCCACGTCGGCGTGTTCAGCACCTCCGGCAATGAAGATACGCACGTCATTTTGCGCGGCGGTAAATCTCCGAATTACGATGCAGCCAGCGTCGAAGGCGCTTGCAAGGAACTCGCCGCTGCGGGATTGCGACAGCAGTTGATGGTCGATTGCTCGCACGCAAACTCCAGCAAGCAATACCAGCGGCAAATCGAGGTGGGTGGAGATATCGCGGCGCAAGTCGCAGGGGGCGATGCGCGCATCATCGGTTTGATGGTTGAAAGCCATCTCAATGCCGGGCGGCAGGACCTTGTGCCCGGCCAGCCGCTGGCCTACGCACAGTCCATCACCGATGCCTGCATTGGTTGGGACGACACCGACCCGCTACTGCGGATGCTGGCGGAGGCTGTGAAAAAACGTCGGCTGACCGCGCCGGCGGATGAGGAATAAAACGGCTTCCGGGGTAAAATCGACAGCGGCGGGTCTCCCCGCATGGCTAGTTCGTGAATCGGGTCAGGTCCGGAAGGAAGCAGCCACAGCGAGTGATGCCAGTGCCGGGGTCAGGCTCGCCATTCCAGGCTGCTTTCAAACGGATGCAGCGTTGTCGCGCCTTGCCGTACTCAATGTACGGTCTGCGGCGCTCCGCCTTTCCTCCGTTTGAAAGCAGCCTGGAATGGTTCCCGCCTTCTTACATTAAGCCATGACTGATCTTTTCGGCGATTCCGCACCCCCCGCACTGGCGCTCGCGCGCAAGTGGCGACCGCGTGTGTTTGCCGATCTCAAGGGGCAGGAGCATGTGGTGCAGGCGCTGTCGAATGCGCTGACGCAGGGGCGGCTGCATCATGCTTATCTGCTGACCGGCACGCGCGGCGTCGGCAAGACGACGTTGGCGCGTATTCTCGCCAAGTGCCTCAACTGCGAAACCGGTGTGACCGCGACGCCGTGCGGCGTCTGCTCGGCGTGCAGACAGATTGACGCCGGACGCTTTGTCGATCTGCTCGAACTCGACGCCGCCTCGAACACTGGCGTGGACAACATGCGCGAGGTGCTCGACAACGCGCAGTACGCGCCGACGGTTGGGCGCTACAAGGTCTACATCATCGACGAAGTCCACATGCTGTCGAAGCCGGCGTTCAACTCCATGCTGAAGACGCTGGAAGAGCCACCCGCGCACGTCAAATTCATTCTTGCCACTACCGATCCGCAAAAAATCCCGGTGACGGTGTTGAGCCGCTGTCTGCAATTCAATCTCAAACCCATGACGCCTCCGCTGGTGGCGCAGCATCTGAGTGAAGTGCTGGCGCAGGAAAACGTGGCGTCCGAACCGGCGGCGCTGAATCTGCTCGCGCGCGCCGCAGCAGGCTCGATGCGCGACGCGCTATCGCTCACTGATCAGGCGATTGCCTACGGGGGCGGTACGGTCGAAGCGGCGGCGGTTGAGGCCATGCTTGGCACGGTGCGCCGCGATTATCTGTTCGACCTGCTCGATACGCTGGCGGCGCAGGATGCCGATGCGCTCATGGCTCAGGCGCGGCAGCTGGCCGAATGCGGCATTGCGTTCGATGCGGCCTTGCAGGATCTCGGGAGCTTGCTCGGCCAATTGGCGCTGCAATTGCACGCGCCAGGGAGCGTCGAGGCTGATCACGACATCGAGCGGATGCGGGCTGCTGCCGCGCAGCTGGATGCCGAAACCGTGCAGCTGTATTACCAGATCGCGTTGAATGGTCGCCGCGACTTGCCGTATGCGCCCGACGAATTGTCGGGTTTTTGCATGACGTTGCTGCGGATGCTTGCGTTCGCGCCGGGCGGCGCAGAAGTAAGGCCAAGCGCGCTGGGAGGCGCGAGATTGAAACCCAACGCGCCGGGGGGGGCGGAATTAAAGTCGGGCACACCGGGCGGCGCAAGCAACCCGCAGAGTGCGAGTGCGACAGCGCCGATCCGCGCCCGCCCGGCCCCGCCCACTTCTGCGGCTGAACCCGCTTCGACTGCTGAGGTTCCGGTGTCCTCAGTGCCCAGCCGACCGGCGACAGCACCCACACCTGAAGCCAGCGTAACCGAGCTGCACGCACGCGAACCCGCCCCGCGTGCCGCCTGGGACTGGCTCGTCGTGGTGTCCGCCTTGCGGTTGGGCGGCATGGCAAAAATGCTCGCCGACCACTGCGAACTGGTGACGCAGGCGGGCGATGCCATCACGCTGCGGGTCGGTGAGGCGCACAAGCATCTGCTTGACCGTACCTATCAGGACAAACTGATCGCCGCCTTGCGCGAGCAACATGGCGCATTGCTCAAAATCACCTTTGAAATCGGCGCGGCAGCTGAGCAAACCCCGCAGCAGGTGCGCACCCGCATCAAGGATGCGCGGCAGGCCGAAGCGGTCGCCGCGATTGAATCCGATCCTTTTGTGCGCGAGCTGGTTGAGCAGTTTGGTGGCCAGATCGACGCGCAATCCATCCAACCGACAGGAGAAACAGCGCCATGATGAAAGGCGGAATCGGCAACATGATGAAGCAGGTGCAGCAAGTGCAGGAAAACATGGCCAAGATGCAGGCCAAGCTGGCCGAAATCGAAATCGAAGGGCAGAGCGGCGCGGGCATGGTCAAAGTCACCATGACCTGCAAATACGACGTTCGCCGCGTCGTTATCGACCCCAGTTTGATGAGTGACGACAAGGAAATGCTGGAAGACCTGATCGCAGCAGCGGTGAACGACGCCGTGCGCAAAGTCGAATCCACCGTGCAGGAAAAAATGGGCAGCGTCACCGCCGGCCTGCCGATTCCGCCCGGCATGAAGCTGCCGTTCTAAGGCGACACTGAGCCGCCGCCGCGATGCAGCCTGCCGCACTCGATAACCTGATCGGCGCACTGCGTGTGTTGCCCGGCGTCGGCCCCAAATCGGCTGCGCGCATGGCCTATCACCTGCTGCAACGTGACCGGCGCGGTGCCGAAGCGCTCGCGGGCGCGCTGCATCATGCCTTGACGCATTTACATCATTGCCGCCTGTGCAACAATTTTTCTGAAGCCGAAGTGTGCGAAGTCTGCGCCAGCCCCAAGCGCGACCCGCGCCAGCTTGCGGTCGTCGAAATGCCCACCGACTTCAACATGATGGAAGCGACGCAAAGCTACGGTGGCCGCTATTTCGTGTTGATGGGGCGGCTCAGCCCGCTCGACGGCATCGGCCCGCGTGAAATTCATCTCGACCGCCTGATCGCCCGCGCCCTCGACGGCGAAGTCGAAGAAGTCTTGCTCGCCACCAACTTCACCCCCGAAGGCGAAGCCACCGCGCATACCATCGGCGAGCTGCTGAAAGCGCGCGGATTAAAAGTGAGTCGACTCGCGCGCGGCGTGCCGGTGGGCGGCGAGCTGGAATACGTGGATAGCGGTACGCTGGCGCAGGCCGTTCGCGATCGGCGAACCGTTTGAAATGGCGGGATCGACGAGCAGTGTGTCAGGCAAGACAAATTGAACCGCAGAGACGCCGAGGGCGCAGAAATCAAGTATTGGCAGGGTTGCCTCCCTTGACTTTGAAGTCGCGCTCTCCGCGTCTCTGCGGTTAGACATTTTCGAGATAAATCAACAAACGGACAACACGATGGAACTCACCGCACTCACCGCCCTTTCCCCCCTCGATGGCCGCTATGGCAGCAAAACTGCCAGCTTGCGCGAATTTTTCAGCGAATACGCGTTGATCCGCACTCGCGTGATCGTTGAAATCGAATGGCTGAAGGCACTGGCAGACGAACCCGCTATCGCTGAAGTGCCAGCGTTTTCCGCAGCGGCCATCGGCCTGCTTGATGGTATTGCGGACACGTTTTCGGTGGCGGATGCAGAGCGCGTCAAGGCGATCGAAGCGGTGACCAATCACGATGTGAAAGCGGTCGAATATTTCCTCAAGGAAAAAACTAAAGACAACGCCGAAATCGCGGCGGTGTCGGAGTTCATCCATTTCGCCTGCACGTCGGAGGACATCAATAACCTGTCGCATGGATTGATGCTCAAAGGCGCACGCGATAGTGTGCTGTTGCCTGCGCTTGAAAAAGTGATCACACGGTTGACCGACATGGCGCACGAACACGCTGCGTTGCCGATGTTGTCGCGCACCCACGGCCAGCCTGCGTCGCCCACCACGGTGGGCAAGGAGCTTGCCAACGTCGTCTATCGTCTACGCCGCGCGTACATCGCGCTCGGCGATATCGATATTCTCGGCAAAATCAATGGCGCAGTGGGGAATTACAACGCGCACCTGTCGGCGTATCCCGAGATCGACTGGGAAGATTTCGCACGCAGTTTTGTCGGTGAACTGGGCTTGAGTTTCAACCCCTATACCATCCAGATCGAGCCGCACGACGCGATGGCCGAGCTGTTCGACGCTATCGCCCGCACCAACACCATCCTCATCGACTTGAATCGCGACGTCTGGGGTTATATCTCGCTCGGCTACTTCAAGCAAAAAGTGAAAGCGGGCGAGGTCGGCTCCAGCACGATGCCGCATAAAGTGAATCCGATCGATTTCGAAAACAGCGAGGGCAATCTTGGTCTGGCCAATGCGATGTTGCGCCATCTCGCCGAGAAGCTGCCGATCTCGCGCTGGCAGCGTGATCTCACGGATTCAACTGTGCTGCGCAACATGGGGGTCGGCTTCGGCTACAGCCTGCTTGCTTACGAATCCTGCCTGCGTGGTCTGGGCAAACTCGAAGCCAACCCGGCTGCACTCGCTGCCGATCTGGAGGCCAGCTGGGACGTGCTGGCCGAGCCGATCCAGACGGTAATGCGCCGCCATGGCGTGGCGAACCCTTACGAGCAACTGAAAGAACTCACGCGGGGTAAAGGCGGCATCACGCGTGAGTCGCTGCATGGGTTTATAGATGGCTTGAGCATTCCTGATGCCGATAAGACGCGGCTGAAACTGATGACACCGGGATCGTATATCGGTGTGGCGGTCGAGCTGGCGCAGCAGATTTGAGCGATGCATGACCGCTTCCCCGCTTCTTTCACCCGCTGAAACTGCGGGTAATACGCCCGACCCGACATTCGATCAATTGCCGCTATCGCCTGCGGTGCTGATGAATCTGCGGCACTTGGGCTACGTCAACATGACGCCGATTCAGGCGGCTAGCCTGCCGATTACGCTGGCGGGGCACGATCTGATCGCGCAGGCCAAAACGGGTAGCGGCAAGACTGCGGCGTTCGCGTTGACGCTGCTGGCGAATCTTGATCTGCGCAGCTTTGAGGTGCAGGCGCTGGTGCTGTGTCCGACGCGCGAGCTGGTCGATCAAGTGACGCAGGAGATTCGCCGTCTGGCGCGCGCTGAGGACAACATCAAGGTGCTCTCGCTGGTGGGCGGCAGCACGATGCGACCGCAACTGGCGAGCCTGGAGCACGGCGCGCATGTGGTGGTGGGCACGCCGGGGCGCATCATGGATCATTTGCAACGCGGCAGCCTCAATCTGGATGCGCTCAACACGCTGGTGTTCGACGAGGCGGATCGTATGCTGGACATGGGCTTTTACGACGACATGGCGTACATCGCGCGGCAGTGTCCGCACAAGCGGCAAACCCTGCTGTTTTCCGCCACTTATCCCGAGGGAATCGAAAAACTCGGGCGACAGTTTTTGCATCAGCCGCGTACCGTCAAACTGCTGGAGCAGCACGCGCACGACAAAATTCGCCAGCGGTTTTATCAAGTCGCTCACGAAGACCGCCTGCAAGCGGTGGCTATACTGCTGCACCACTATCGCCCGGTCAGCACGCTGGCGTTTTGTAACACGCGTCAGCAATGCCGCGACTTGCTGGAGGTGCTGCGTGAGCAGGGCTTTCAGGCATTGGCGCTGCACGGCGAACTGGAACAGCGTGAACGCGACCAGGTGCTGATCCAGTTTGCCAACCGCAGTTGCTCGGTGCTGGTGGCGACTGATGTCGCCGCGCGTGGACTCGACATCGCCCAGCTTGAAGCGGTGATTAATGTCGACGTCACACCCGACCCCGAAGTCTATATTCATCGCATTGGCCGCACCGGGCGCGCCGATCAGAACGGCTGGGCGTTGAGTCTCGCCAGCAGCCAGCAAATGCGGCGGGTAGACAATATCGCGAAAGAAACCGGCATCGAGGTGGAATGGCATCCCATCGCCGATCTCGCCGCTAGCAGCAACGCGCCGCTGTTGCCGCCGATGGTCACTTTGCAGATTCTGGGTGGCCGCAAAGAAAAAATCCGCCCCGGCGACGTGTTGGGCGCGCTGACCGGTGAAGCGGGATTTACCAGCGCCCAGATCGGCAAAATCAATGTGACCGAATTCCACACCTATGTGGCGGTGGCGTGCGAGATTGGTGAGGTGGCAGTACGCAAACTCACAGCGGGCAAGATCAAGGGTAAGACAGTGAAGGTTCGCCTGATGACAATGGCCGATGCCTCTTCGTCAGGTGCGCCATCGCGCGCCAACGCGAGCCTTCGGCGACGACCGCCGCCGCGAAGCGCCTGACGCCATGTCCGCGCGATGCCGCGCTATTTCGAAAGCAGACCCCTACCCGGGTGTTAGAATCAGGCGCATGTTTTCTGTGTCGATTGCCTACATGTTTTCCTCGCGTTTCACATGCGCTCATGGCGGAGGCTGTCGCTGATGCGCATTCTGCTTTCCAACGATGATGGTTACTTCGCCCCGGGTCTGGCGGCGCTGGCGCGCGCCTTGGCACCGCTGGCCGAGATTACGGTGGTGGCACCTGAGCGCGACCGCAGCGGCGCGTCGAATTCGCTGACGCTGGATCGTCCCTTGTTGTTACGCCAGGCACCGGGCGGGTTTTATTACGTGAACGGCACGCCCACCGATTGCGTGCATCTGGCGGTGACTGGCATGATGGAGCATCTGCCCGATATCGTGATTTCCGGCATCAATCATGGTGCCAATATGGGTGACGACACGATTTATTCCGGTACGGTGGCCGCCGCCACCGAAGGCTATTTGCTGGGAATTCCCTCGATTGCTGTGTCGCTCGCGACCAACGGGGCGCAGCAATTCGACACCGCCGCGCGGGTGGTGGTCGATCTGGTGCAACGCATTCAGCTGCAACCGCTCGCTGCCCCCATGCTGCTGAATGTGAACGTGCCTGATTGCGCCTGGGGCGATCTGGACGGCGTGCAGGTCACGCGACTGGGCAAGCGTCACAAGGCCGAGTCGGTGGTGAAAACTACTAACCCGCGCGGCCAGACGGTGTACTGGGTGGGTGCGGCTGGGGCGGCACAGGATGCGGGAGAGGGCACAGATTTTTTTGCGGTCGCCAATCAGCAGGTGTCGATTACGCCGCTTCAAATGGATTTAACCCGCTTCAGCCAGATGGAGGCAGTGTCTGCATGGCTGAAGCGTTAAACCCGCGCGCCGGGATCGGCATGACCTCGGCACGGACGCGCGGCCGGCTGGTCGAACGCTTGCGTGAGCAGGGCATACACGACGAACGGGTTCTGGCGGCCATGGGCTCGGTGCCGCGCCATTTGTATGTCGATCAAGCGCTGGAGTCGCGCGCGTATGAAGACACGGCCTTGCCGATTGGCTTCGGGCAGACGATCTCCAGCCCTTATGTGGTGGCGCGCATGGCCGAACTGGCGCGCCATGGCGAACACGGCAGTGGACGCGATCTCGGGCGGGTGCTTGAAATTGGCCTCGGCTGTGGCTACCAGGCCAGCGTGCTGGCGAAGCTGGCGCGCGAGGTGGTGTCGATGGAACGCATTGCCGCGCTGGTGGGAAAAACGCGCGTGCGTCTGCGCGAGCTGCGCGTCAATAACGTCAAACCCAAACACGGCGATGGTATCCAGGGCGCAAAAGATTTCGCGCCGTTTGATGCCATCGTGATTGCGGCGGCGTTTGGTGAAGTGCCGCACGAACTGTTGCCGCAACTGGCCGACGGCGCGCGGCTGGTGATGCCGCTCGGCAATGCCACGCAAACCCTGTGCGTCATCGAACGGCAGGGCGACCAGTTCAGCGAAACCCTGCTGGAAGGCGTGAAATTTGTGCCCCTGCTACCGGGGGTAGCGTGATCGGAATGGCTACCGGGGGTAGCGTGAGCGATCGGCTAGCCACTGCGTCCGTTTACACGTTGGTGAGCGTTGTGGCGAGCGTGCTGGCAGGCTGCACCGCGCCCGGCCCCGCACCGGTCAGTGATCGTGCCGCTGCGCGACCCGCCACCAGGACAGAGCAGGTCAAACCCGAGCCGCCCCGCGCGTCGGCGCTTCAGATGATCGCGTCGTCCAATGGGCTGCATACCATACAGCGTGGCGACACGCTGTATGCGATTGCCTTTGTCAATAACCTCGATCCTCGCGACCTCGCGAGCTGGAATACGCTCGAATCGCCCGACCTCATCCGGGCCGGGCAAGTGTTGCGGCTGACCGCGCCGCTCAATGCCGTGCAAACCGTGCCGCTGGATGATGCGCCGCCGGTGCAGGCCAAGCCGCTGGCGGAAGCGCTCCTCGTACGAACACCGCAGGCGGTATTGCTGCCCTATAGCGATGCCAACTGGGCGCAAGCGTCGGGCGAGACGGTCACTCCGCCGGTTGTTGCTGCGCCGCCCAAGCCCGAACCGGTTGCCAAATCAGAACCCGCCGCGCCGTTGCCGACCGGCACAGTCGAACGCTGGCTCTGGCCGAGCGAAGGCG
Organism: Thiobacillus sp.; assembly: GCA_040080645.1. Lineage (GTDB taxonomy): Bacteria > Pseudomonadota > Gammaproteobacteria > Burkholderiales > Thiobacillaceae > Thiobacillus. The sequence continues at coordinate 63,497 of JBEBIA010000001.1, read as the reverse complement.
CGCTCGCAGGCCGTTTTGGCGGAGCGGGTGGCAAGGGCATCGACATCGTCGGTGCGCGCCACACGCCGGTCAAGGCCGTGGCATCTGGCAAGGTGGTGTACAACGGCAGTGGCCTGCGTGGTTATGGCCGCCTACTGATCGTCAAACATGCGGGGGAGTTTTTATCGGCCTACGCGCACAACGACAGCGTGCTGGTCAAAGAAGGCGACGCTGTCAGCGCAGGCCAGAAAATAGCGCTGATGGGCGACAGCGACGCCGACCGTGTCAAACTACATTTCGAAATTCGCCGTTATGGCAAACCGCTGGATCCTCTCGACTACCTCCCGGAGCGTTCATGAGCACCCACCCCAGTGATGAGTCCGACGACCTGCCGCTTGACGACGCGCCCGACGAAGCAGAACTGGCGGCGCTCGACAGCGCCGAGACGCTGGCGAGCGCGATTCTCGATGAGCCGCAGGTAGATGTCACCCAGCTTTATCTCAACGAGATCGGTCAGGCCCCGCTGCTTACGGCAGTTGAAGAAGCCGCGCTCGCCCGTCGCGTCGTGTTGGGCGATTTTGCGGCACGCCAGACCATGATCGAGCGCAACCTGCGGTTGGTGGTGAATATCGCCAAGCACTACGCCAATCGTGGCCTCACGCTGCTTGACCTGGTGGAGGAGGGTAACCTCGGTCTGATCCACGCGCTGGAAAAATTCGACCCCGAACGCGGCTTTCGTTTTTCGACCTACGCCACCTGGTGGATACGCCAGAACATTGAGCGCGCGATCATGAACCAGTCGCGTACCATTCGCCTGCCGGTGCATGTCATCAAGGAACTCAATATTTACCTGCGCGCCAAGCGGCATCTCGAAACCCACGGCGTGACCGACCCCACCAGCGACGACATTGCCGCGCTGACCCAACATCCGGTCGAAGACGTGCGTCGCATCATGCAGCTCAACGAGCGCGTCGCCTCGCTCGACGCGCCGCTCGATATCGACCCGAGCCTGTCGCTCGGCGAAGCCATTGCCGACGACAATATTCACTTGCCAGACGAAATGCTCCAGCTCGAAGAAATCGAGCACCACGTCCACGAATGGTTGAAACAGCTCAACGACAAACAGCGCTGGGTGATCGAGCGCCGCTTCGGCCTTAACGGCATGGAAGCCTGCACGCTGGAAGACCTGGCGTTGGAACTGGATGTGACGCGCGAACGCGTGCGTCAGATTCAGATGGAGTCGTTGCGTGTTCTGCGGCAACTCTTGCGGCGGCGTGGGGTATCGAAGGATCAGCTGTTTTGAGCGGAGTTGATTGGCCCACCATCGATACGGTCTTCCTTGACATGGACGGCACGCTGCTCGATTTGTATTTTGACAACCACTTCTGGCGCGAGCACATGCCGCGCCGCTACGCTGAATATCACGGACTGAGCGAAGCTGCCGCGCGCGCGCATCTTGATACCCATTACGAACGCCACGCAGGCACACTCAACTGGTATTGCCTCGATTTCTGGAGCAGCGAACTTGCGCTCGATATCGTGCAGCTGAAAGAAGAAGTTGTGCACCTGATCGCCGTGCGTCCGGACGTCCCCGCGTTTTTACAGGCGTTGAGGGAGTCGGGTCGACGCGTGGTGATGGTCACTAACGCGCATCCCAAAAGTCTCGGCCTGAAAATGCGCGAGACGCGCCTCGACACGTGGTTCGACGCGCTGATTTCGTCGCATCAACTGAGCCTGCCCAAGGAACACCCGGATTTCTGGCAACGCCTGCAAACGCTCGAAGCGTTCGACCCGGCGCGCACCCTGTTTGTGGACGACAGCCTGCCCGTACTTGAAAGCGCGCAGGCTTACGGGATCGCCCACCTGCTCGCGGTGTGCAACCCCGATTCGAAACTGCCGCACAAAGACTGCGGTGCGTTTCAGGCGATTACGAGTTTTGCCGCAGTGATGCCGCCGCGCGCTTAGGAGCGGCACGCGTTGCTGCCTGCGCTAACACGCAGCCAGCGGTAAATAAAAACGGAATTCCGCACCCCGACCGTGTGCGCTTTGCACCTGGATATCGGTGTCGTGCAGTCGCAGAATGCGTTGCGCAATCGCCAGCCCCAGACCGCCCCACGGACGCGCGGGATCACGGCGCGCCGCCAGAAAATCACGGTCGAATAATCGCGCCAGCAAATCAGGCGCGATCCCTTCGCCGGTATCACTCACCCGCACGCTTACCCGCGTACCGTCGCGGTCGGCACGAATGTTGACTGCGCCACCTTGCTGGGTGTGGCGCAGGGCGTTGTCCAGTAGATTGACCAGCACGCGCTCGATCAGGCCGATATCCGCACGTACCTGTTCCGCGCCGGGTTGCACCTGGGCGTGCAGGCGCACCCCGCGTTGCTGCGCAATCAGCTCGAATTTCTGCACCACGTCCTGTACCAGGTCGAGCAGGGGAAACGGTTCGACAATGGCTTGCACTTCGTCGCACTCCAGTTTGGCCAGCTGAAACAACTCATCCGACAAACGACACAGCTTGCGGCATTGCCGCGCTGCCACGCTGACGTAACGCAGCCGGTCTGCTTCAGCCAACTTGTCGAGCTTGCGCTCCAGCAAATCCAGATAGCCACGCAGCGATGTCAGCGGCGTGCGCAGGTCGTGCGACACCGCCGCCACCATATCGCGCCGCTGGCGATCCTTTTGCTGAATGGTTTGAATCTGCTCGCTGATGCGCGTTGCCATGGCATGAAACGCCTGCGTCAAGCGGCTGATTTCATCGCGGGCGGAGGCAACGCTGTCGGTGCTGCCCGACGGCGCAGCGTGTGCCAGCGCATCGACCTCGGCAGTCAACGCGCGCAGGGGTCGGGTCAGCGCCATGAACAAACCGACGCCCACAACCATCGCCAGCAGCAAAGCCCCGCCCAGCAGCACGCCAAGCGTGGCGAGGCTGTAGCCCCCAGCAAGCCGCTCGGCCAGATCGCGCCGGTCTTCGCCGGTCAGCACCACATAAACGTAGCCCGTAGTCTGGCCGTTTGCCAGCAGCGGCGCAGCCGAAAAAATCCGTGTGGCGTCGGGCGATTTAGGGTCGTCTGCACGTAAGGGCAAACGTGCGCCATTGAGGAATTGCTGCAAAGGCACCAGGCCGACAGACCGACGCGCCAGCCTGGCATCAGGCTGCGCATGGCCGCGTACCTGTCCCTGCGCATCCAGCAAATAGGCTTCAACGTTGGGGTTTACCACCATCAGCATGTGAAACAGGGCGTCCAGCTGCGCCGGGTCTGGCTTGCCCGTGCGATCCATCAGCGGCAAGTGATCGCGGATATACATGGCGATACTGCTGGACAGCTTCTGGCTGACTTCTTCGTGATACAGCTCGTTCGCGTGGCGCGTAATCAAAAACATCGCGCCGCCAAATGCCAGCAGCAGCAACACCAGCACCAGTGCCAGCCGCCCGTGCAGACTCTTCAGCATGACGCCTCCACCTCGGCCAGCTTGTAACCCACACCCCACACCGTGAGGAGACGGCTCGGCTGGGCGGGGTCGCGCTCGATTTTTTGCCGCAGCCGATTGATATGTGTGTTCACCGTGTGCTCGTAACCGGCGTGGCTGTACCCCCACACGCGCTCCAGCAGATCGATACGTGAAAACACCTGGCCGGGATGCCGCGCAAAATGCAGCAGCAGATCGAATTCGCGTGCCGTCAGCACCAGTGCTTGATCCTGCAGCCGCGCCTCACGCGTGACCGGATCGAGATACAGCCCGCAACACTCGATCGCACCTGCCGCCCGTCGCGCATCGCGTCCCAGCGCGGCTTCGCGGCGAAACAGCGCGCGCATCCGCGCCACCAGTTCGAGTGGCGAAAACGGTTTGGCAATGTAATCGTCTGCGCCGAGCTCCAGCCCGAGGATACGCTGCGACTCGGCACCGCGCGCCGAAATGATGATGACCGGCGTGTAGCTCGCCTGCGCCCGCGCCTGCCGACACAAATCCAGCCCACTGACGCCGGGCAGCATGATATCGAGCAGCAGCATGTCGTAGCCGCCGAGTTTCAGGCGATCGCTCGCGGCGTCGCCATCGGTAAGGTGCTCGACGCGATACCCCTCGTCGAGCAGATGGATGGCGAGCATGTCGGCGATGTCGGGGTCGTCTTCGACGACCAGAATGCATTTACTGTCGCGCGCAGCCATGATGGCTTGCTGTCCTTATGCCCATACGGGACACGATTATGCGCTCGCCTCTGGCGCATCAAAAATCACATTTTGTTGAAGATTAGTAGTGGCTCAGGCCTGCCTGGGTCAAACGTGCTTGTGCGCTGCATACACCTCAAGCACACGCGGCATGGCGCGTTTCAGTGCAGCGATGATGTCCGGATCGAAATGCTTGCCACTGTCTGCTTCCATCGTGTTCAGCGCTTCATCTATCGACCATGCAGTCTTATAGGGGCGTTTGGAGGTCAGCGCGTCGAACACATCGGCCGCCGCCACGATACGCGCCGATAGCGGAATTGCCTCGGCGGCCAGACCCTGAGGATAGCCACTGCCGTCGTAGCGTTCGTGATGCGCTTCTGCGATTTCCACCGCCATTTGAAAGATTGGGCAGCCCAGCGCATTGACCTGTTGCTCGCAGCGGCGCAGTACCTCGCCTCCGATGCCGGGATGGCGCTGCATTTCAGCGCGTTCCGCCGCATCGAGCGCACCCGGTTTGAGCAGAATGCTGTCGGCGATCCCGACTTTTCCAATGTCGTGCATGGGCGCGAACTGGTGAATGCGGCGCACATAGGCGGCATCGATCAGGTGCTTGTAAGCTTCGGTCTTGCCCAGTTCCTCGGCCACCAGCGCGGAATACAGTGCCATTCGCGTCAGATGGTCGCCGGTTTCCGGGTCGCGGCTTTCGGCGAGCTTGGACAGTCCCTGTACCGCCGCCACGACGAGACGCTCCATAAAGACGGTTTTGTCGAGTGCATGGCTGAGCTGGCCAGCGACGTTCTCCAGCAATGCGATCTGATCTTGGGTATAAGCGGCCGGCGTGACCGATGCAAAGACCAGCACAGCATCGGGATGCTGGTCGCTGCCCACTTTAAGCAGAATGGCAGAACCGAGATTGGCCTGATGCAGCACAGCAGAAAAAGAACCGGGTGCCGTAGAGTTCAGTGAGTCCAGGCGCACGGCATCGGTCTGCTGCAATGCCTGTACCAGCGCGGGATCGTTCAGGGCGAACACGGTGCCCTCCTGCAATCCGTTGCGGGGACTCCCTTCCGACCGTTCGAGTCCAATTCGCTGACCTTCAGGAGTCAGCATAAGCAGTCCCACCCAGTCGACCGGCAAAAAATGCCCAAAGGCTTCTTTAACAAACCTCAAGGTGGCATCAAGGTCTTTCCCCTGATTGATCCGATCTGTCAGCTGAAACAGGGCGTGCAGTCGCATCGAAAGCTGATTGAACGCATCGGCCATCAAGCCGACTTCGTTGTGCTCCATCACGGGAATCTGATAACCCAGTTCACCCTGCGCGACGCGTTTGAACCCCGCCATCGTCAGCCGTAGCGGACGCATGAGTTGACGATGCAAAAAGCCCACCAGCCCGATCATGATCAATGCAGCGGCAGCCAGCGCCAGTCGATTATGTTGTTCCACCTGCGCCAGCTTGCTTTCCATCATGATCTGAAAGCTGCGCGCCAGCCTGTCGGTGGACTCCGTCATCTTGCCGCCGTGTTGCGCAATATATTCCGCACCCCAGTTCAGGCGGGGCTGTGCAGGATCATTGCCCAGCTGCACCTGCAAGCCAGATTTGAAGTTAGCCCAGTCATCTGCACTGATATCGAGTTGATGTCGCGAAGGGGCATCCCACTTACACGTCAGCGGCGCGGCGTGACCGGTGAGCTCCGGCGACAGGCGGCGCGCCTTGAAGCTCGCGATGATGTCATCTGACAATTTGATCTGGCGGCGCAGATCGGCATAAAACAAACCCAGGTCGCGCTGGTAAGCGACCGGATCGGTGGGCGTGTCACGCAGATAATTGCGCGCTTGCTGATGCATATTGGCTGCGTTCACACGCAGCTGACCCGCCAGATTGAGAATCTGATAATCGTGGCGACGCAGGCTGAGCTCATACAGCGTCAACCCGACACTGGTTGCCAGCAGGGCAAACAACAGCCCCAAAGCCAATGCGATCTGAACGCGTAAAGACCGCAACCAGCCTGGCAGACCCTGCTTGAATAGAGTCGCTTTCAGAAACGATATGCCCTCCGGCCGTGTCATCGCGGCATTGGCAGGCAATAAGCTTACGGTGGTGTCAGCAGGCATCGCGCAATCTCGGGGAACTGCACGAATAACGGCGTAACGCGCCTCAAGTTGAGGGGGTGTTTCCTGTCAAGGGTCACAAAAAGTTGAAACATTGTTTATTCCGCCGTCATTTCCCTACCCCGTCAGACGCTCAGGATAAGTCTGTCCAGCTGAACAGGCCGGATATCTCGCTGTTTAACGATTTCCAGGAGACATCATGACAACTCTTTTTTCACCCCGACTTTCCCTGCTGGCTGCCTCGCTGACCTTGCTTGCCGGTGCGGCAACCACGAGCACTCCCGCCCTGGCCGACGATGGCGCGCGCGCGTTTGAGGTCACGATCACCAATCTCACCCGGGGTCAGCGCTTTACACCCATTCTGGTGGCGAGCCACCGCGCGGGTGTCAAATTGTTCGAATTCGGCCAGCCTGCTTCAGCCGAGTTGGTAGCGCTGGCCGAAAATGGCGCTACCGACCCCTTCAAAGCTACGTTGGGCAATAACCGGCATGTGCTTGATGTGACCGATACCGGCGGGCTGCTCGATCCAGGTCAATCCGTCACGGTGCGGGTCAAGACGAATGGCCGCTTCGATCACCTCAGCGTCGCGTCCATGCTGATCCCCACCAACGATGCTTTCTTTGCCTTGAACGGGGTTGCCGGGCCAAACGGTGGATACACACGCACGCTGTACTCAGGGGCTTACGATGCGGGGAGTGAGCGCAATGATGAAAGCTGCGCCAGTATTCCCGGTCCATTCTTTGCTGAATGCGGCGGCCCTGGTGGCGGTGGCGCACCCGACGGCGACGAGGAAGGCTTTGTGCATGTGCACGCAGGCATACACGGCATCGGTGATTTGACTGCTGCCGAACGCGACTGGCGCAACCCGGTCGCACGCATCGTGATTCGTCAGGTGCGCTGATCGGACGTTGGTGATGGCGAAGCTGGAACGCAGCTTCGCCATGGCTTTACACGCGCGGGTTGTTCGCCCTTAGCGCGGGCGGAACAGACGACCCAGCGCGTGATCCACGCTCAATTTACCCGCGCCGCTCAACAGCAGCGGGATAAACATCAGCAAATACATGAGTGGTAATTTGTAACCGTTGTCGCAGACGTTGTAACCATGCTCTGCGTGAACGCTCGCCCAGGCCACTCCAGTCAGAATAATCAGCGTGAAGCTGAAAAATCGGGTGGCAAATCCGATCGCAATAGCAATCGCGCCTAGCAGCTCAGACCAGGTAGCGATGAACCATGAAATGTCGGTGGGAATCACGCTGAAAGGGAAGGGGAACTGCGCCTGGATATCGGCAAACCAGTTGGTGCCGTTGAATTTCTCTACCCCCGCCACCCAGAATTCCCAGGCAAGCAGCAACCGCAAGCCGAGTAGTCCAACATAGTCACCCAGGCCATTCAGGATTTGGGTTAAGCGGTGATAAAGATCAATCAGGGTTTGCATGAGGGTTTCCTTGTGGTTGAGGAACTCGAAGACTAGGGAATGTGTCGGATGACCACTTCAATCCTGACAGTTTTTTGTAGTTGATCCACGCGTTATCGCTTGATTGTTATCTAATACATTGTTTTTTTAAGGAATCCCATGTTCAAAAAAACCATTGCTGTCCTGTCCCTTGCCTTGCTTGCTCCGCAGGTTCATGCCGACGCTGGATTGATTACGCACTCCAGTGCGCATTCGGCCAAAGTCAGTCTCGATCGTCTCGAAGCCCGCGCAAAAGAAAACGAGATGACAATCTTCACCCGCATCGATCATGCGGTGGGCGCGAAAAGCATCAACCAGGAACTGCGCCCAACCGAAGTGCTGATTTTCGGCCACCCCAAGGGCGGCACTATGTTGATGAAATGCACGCAGGAGTTTGGTGTTGATCTGCCCATGCGTGTGCTCGCCTGGGAAGACGAAATGGGCAAAACCTGGCTCAGCTATCGCGATCCCGCCAGTCTGGGACACAACTATTCCAACCCCATGTGCGGCATGGCGCTCAAGCGCATGAGCAGCAAACTGGATGAGTTGGTGAAATCCGCTGCGGAATAAATCTTCAAGCGGGCGCTGGACGCCCGCAGCACTCTGCGTCGCCTGATCAGCCTTCGCAGTCCATATCATGCGCGCGCATGAGCCACCGGATACCTTACGCAATCCGGTAGCATTCGCGCATGTTGAAATTCCTGTCACCAGCGCCACTCGCCTTTGAGGCGGGTGCGCTGTACGCCCCGGCGTATGGGGTGCCTTATTACCGCTCGGGCGATCTGTCAGCCTCGCAGTGGTGTCTGGCGGGGGGCGAGCTGCCTGCGGCGTGGGCAGGGCAGCCAGAGTTTGTGGTGCTGGAGACAGGGTTTGGCGCGGGTCTGAATTTTTTGGGCATCTGGGCTGCCTGGCGGGCTGACCCGGCGCGCGGTGCGCGCCTGCATGTTGTATCGATAGAAAAACACCCATTTACCGCACACGACCTGACGCAGATTCATCTGCGCTGGCCGACACTGGCCGCGCAGTCAGCTGAGTTGCGCGCGCACTGGCCGATGCTCGCGCCAGGTTTTCACCGGATTGCACTCGACGGCGGGCGCGTGCAGCTGACATTGATACTGGGTGACGTGACCGATCAGCTACCGCAGGTGAGGGCGGGCGTCGATGCGTTTGTGCTGGACGGGTTTTCGCCGACCTGCAATCCCGAGATGTGGCGGCCCAAGCTGTTTTACACCCTGGCAAGGCTGGCCAAACCGGCGGCGGTAGTCGTGACCTCGTGCGCCGATCCCGATGTTCGGGAGGGTCTCCGCCGCGCCGGGTTTGTCTGCACCGAGCGTACCCATTCTGTCGGCTTGTCTGCGCACTTGGCAGCTGCGTCAACCTGGCGTGCGCCGGTTGCGCTGCGCCATGTTGCTGTGGTCGGTGCAGGCGTCGCTGGCGCGGGCGTCGCGCAGGCGCTGGCGCAGCGCGGCGTGGCGGTAACCGTGCTGGAGCGGGCGGAACAAGTGGCGAGCGCGGCATCCGGCAACCCGCTGGCGGTGTTTCGCCCGCTGCTCGCGCGTGACGACAGCCGGGCTGCGCGGTTCACCCGTGCAACGTTTTTACATGCGCTACGTCTCTGGTCCGCGTGCGACGATCTCGAGTGGTCGCGCTGCGGCGTGCTCCACCTCGCCAAAGACGCAGAGACCGCCGTGAAATTGCAGCGCGCAGTGCACGCAACACAACCCCCGGCAGAGTTGGCGCGCTGGGTCACGCTGGATGAGGCGCGTGCACTGGCCCACTGGCCAGTCGACGCACCCGGCGTGTTTTACCCCGGCGCAGGCTGGATCGTGCCGCTCAGCCTGTGTCGTCGCTGGCTCGCACATCCGCTGATTACACTCAAAACGTCTAGTGGCGTGGCGCGCATGGTCGCCAGTGCGCGCGGCTGGCACCTGGTTGATCAGGCCAACCAAGTGCTCGTGGAGGCCGATGCCGTCGTGTTGGCGAACGCCCGCGACGCGCTGGCACTGGCACCGCAGGTGGGCTGGCCCTTGCATCCCGTGCGCGGCCAGATCACGCATTTGCCGTCCGGTAGCCTGTCACAGATTCAGCGAGTCATCGTGCGCGAAGGTTATGTGGCACCCAGCGCGGGGCGACTGGTGATTGGCGCAACCTATGAGCACGACGACGAAGACATGACGCCGCGCGCCGAAAGCGATGAGGAAAATCTCGCACGGCTGGAGCGTATTTTGCCGGGCGCGCGCGCGCAGGTAGGGGCGGGCGCGCTCGACAGTCGCGCGTCGCTGCGCGCCACACTGCCAGATCGCTTTCCCCTGCTCGGCGCAGTCGCAGGTCAGGCGAACGTGTTTGTCGCGGCGGGCTATGCGTCGCGCGGCGTCACCTGGGCGGGGCTGCTGGGAGAGACGCTGGCGGACACCTTGCTGGGGACACCGCTGCCGCTGGAGGCCGATTTACTGAAGTCGATTTCGCCGGATCGGTTTAACTCGGGAATCGTAGCTGAAGGTGCCTGATGGTGTGTCAGATCGGTGGCTGCCGGATACGGCTCCACGCGGGCTTTAGTCGGTGGTGGATCGGAGTTCTGTTGAGCCGCTTCTTTTACGAGGACAAAGGCAAGAGGCGCGGGCAGGCGCATACTCTGTTTGAGCGATCAATCCAGCCAGCGCACCAGATAAAACAGCTTGAATCCCTCAGACGAGCGCGAGGGGCCGCTGGCGAGGGCGGCGTGGCGATTCTTGGTGGGATCGGCGTGCGACAGCGCTTCAGCTTCGTTCGGATACACCTCCACTACGCCTTCGGGGAAACGCTTGCGGGTTTTGCCGGATGGCGAATAGATCACCACGGCCGAGGTGCCGACGACCTTGGCCTCAAGGTCGGTGAACAGGCTGGTGGCTTGTGGCATCAGTGGGTTTTCTTGGAAATACTGCTGATTTTGACGGCGTGTGCGGCAGGGGTTTCGTCGGTGAAGTGCGGTTTTTCGTCGAGCGTACGACCCGTGAGCTGTGCCAACTCGGTTTCACGGGCGGAAATCACCATCAGACAATCCTTGATGCCGAGCACGGTGGCTTCGGAAAGGGGGCTGGGATTGCCGTTACGGGGCGCGGTGTCGCGCACGATTGACGTTAGGGTTTTGCGCATCATGCGCATGATGCGTTGTTCGTCTTGCAGGGCTTTGTTGTCTTCCATTTTGAGGGCTCCGGGGTTCAGCTTGAGACCCGACATTGTCGGTGGGTGCCGGGCTGGAGTCAACGACAGGGTGCGTCGCGCGCTAGGCGGGATCAGTGGTGAGCGATTGGGTGTTGCGCAGGCGACGGGGAGTGAGCGTGCCCGCATCCGCATCGGCCAGGCCGATAAAATCCTGCGCTTCGGTGTACACCCTGACCTGGCCGACGAGGGCAGTGTCGGCCAGGGCTACGACGCGCCCCTGCATGAGCGCGTAGGTCTGATCGGCGTTGAGTGGCAGGGCGGGTAAATGCGTGAGCAGGCAATCGGCGGGGAGTAGCTGACCGATGCGCAGGTCGGCGGGGAGCACTTCCAGGGCAGTGAGCGACAGCGCATCGGCAAGCTGAAAGCCGCCCGAGGCGATGCGCGTGAGGGCGGTGAGGTGCGCGCCGCAGCCCAAGGCTGCGCCGATATCTTGCGCCAGGGTGCGGATATACGTGCCTGCGCTGCATTGCACGTCGAGCACCACGCGGGGAGATTCGAATTCCATTACTTGTAGTGAGCGGATCGTGACCTTGCGCGGCGGGCGGTCGATTTCGATGCCCGCCCGCGCGTACTCGTAAAGTGGCCGCCCCTGATGTTTGAGGGCGGAATGCATGGGCGGGATTTGTTCAATGTCGCCAGTAAAGCGGGGCAGGGTAGCCCTGAGTTCAGCTTCGCTCACGTTCACCACGCGGGTGTCGAGCACCTCGCCTTCAGGGTCGCCCGTGGTGGTGGTGATGCCGAGCTGCATCACGGCGCGGTAGTGTTTGTCGGCGTCGAGCAGGTAGGCCGAAAATTTGGTGGCTTCGCCAAAACACAGCGGTAGCAGCCCGTCGGCAAATGGGTCGAGTGTGCCGGTATGGCCCGCCTTGAGGGCGTTCAGCAACCATTTGGCTTTTTGTAGTGCGGCGTTGGAGGTGATGCCGACGGGTTTGTTCAGCAGCAGCACGCCGTTAATCGGTTTGCGCGAGCGACGCCCAACGTTTGCTCCCTCTCCCTCTGGGAGAGGGTTGGGGGGAGGGACTGGGCGGGCGGGTTTCACTCGTCTTTGGGGTGTTTGGCGTCTTCGGCGACAGCGGATTCGATCAGCTGGGTCATCTTGATACCGTATTCAACCGAGCGATCGTAGACAAACGTGAGTTTGGGGACGACGCGCAATTGCATCCGGTGTGACAGCTGGGAACGCAGAAATCCGCTAGCACGCTGCAAACCCTGCAAGCAGGCGACGTGCTCTGGCTCGCCGCCGAGCGTGGTGAAAAACACCTTGGCAAACTCCATGTCGCGGTTCACCTCCACTTCGGTGATTGTCAACATGCCCACGCGCGGATCCTTGACTTCTTGCCGGATCAACTCCGGCAGCTCGCGCTGGATCTGGTCTGCTACGCGGCGCGCGCGGGGAAAATCCTTCGGCATTAGAGGCTACGCGCCACTTCCACGACTTCAAATATTTCGAGGATGTCGCCTTCCTGAATGTCGTTGAAATTTTTCAGCGACAGGCCGCATTCGAAATTGGCTTTGACCTCTTTCACATCGTCCTTGAAACGCTTCAGTGAATCCAGCTCGCCCTGATGGATGACCACATTGCTGCGCAGCACACGGACGCCTGCGTTGCGTTTGACCATGCCGTCGGTGACGTAACAGCCCGCGATCGTGCCAACTTTGGAAATGGTGAACACCTGACGAATTTCGACCGTGCCGATGACGGTTTCTTTTTTCTCAGGCGACAACATGCCCGACAGCGCGGCTTTGATTTCATCAACCGCTTCGTAAATGATGTTGTAGTAGCGCAGATCCACGCCGCTGGATTCGGCCAGCTTGCGTGCCAGCGAGTCGGCGCGGACGTTAAACCCGATCAGCACGGCTTTGGATGCAAGCGCCAGATTGACGTCGGATTCGGTAATGGCACCGACGCCGCTATGAATAACGTTGACCTTGACCTCGTTGGTGGACAACTTGGCCAGTGCATGCGCCAGACCTTCATACGAACCTTGTACGTCGGCTTTGAGAATGACCGGCAGTTGTTTGATTTCGCCTTCGCCCATCTGGTCGAACATGGATTCGAGCTTGGCGGCCTGCTTGCGGGCAAGCTGCACGTCGCGGAATTTACCCTGACGGAACAGGGCGATTTCACGCGCCTTGCGTTCGTCGGGCAGCACCATCATGTCTTCGCCTGCCTGCGGCACGTCGGATAGACCCTGAATCTCGACCGGGATAGACGGCCCGGCTTCGTTCAACGGTTTTCCCGCTTCGTCGAGCATGGCGCGCACACGGCCATAGACCTGACCCGCCAGTACCATGTCGCCGCGCTTCAAGGTACCAGACTGCACCAGCAGCGTGGCGACCGGGCCCTTGCCCTTGTCCAGGCGTGCTTCGATCACGATACCCTTGGCTGGGCCATCCGCTGCTGCGCGCAGCTCCAGCACTTCGGCCTGCAATTGAATTGCGTCGAGCAGACCGTCGATGTTGGTATTGGCTTTAGCCGAGACTTCGACAAACTGGGTGTCGCCACCCCATTCTTCAGGAGTAACCCCCTGCGCGACCAGCTCCTGGCGAATACGCTCCGGGCTGGCATCGGGTTTATCAATCTTGTTGACTGCCACAACGACCGGTACGCCAGCCGCTTTGGCGTGGTGAATCGCCTCGATGGTTTGCGGCATGACACCGTCGTCCGCAGCGACCACCAGCACCACGATGTCGGTCGCTTTCGCGCCGCGTGCGCGCATGGCGGTAAACGCTTCGTGACCCGGCGTGTCGAGGAAGGTGATGACGCCTTTTTCGGTTTCGACGTGATACGCGCCGATGTGCTGGGTGATGCCGCCCGCTTCGCCGCTGGCGACACGCGTGCGGCGGATGGTATCGAGCAGTGAGGTTTTGCCGTGGTCGACGTGACCCATGACCGTGACCACAGGCGGACGCGGATGCTTTTCAGCTTCGACGGTTTCACCCGTGTCCACGAGGAAAGCTTCTGGCGTATCGAGCGCAGCGGGTTTACCAATGTGCCCCATTTCTTCGACCACGATGATCGCGGTTTCCTGATCGAGCACCTGGTTAATCGTCACCATGCTGCCCAGTTTCATCAAGGCTTTGATGACTTCAGCGGCTTTCACCGACATTTTGTGCGCCAGTTCGGCCACGGTAATGGTTTCAGGAACCAGCACCTCGCGCACCACGGGTTCAGTGGGCTCAACAAAATTGGTGTCATCCGAGCCAGACTTGGATTTGCCCTTGCGACCACGCCAGCCGGTATCCGGTGCTGCGCCACCGCGCGTTTTGAGACCGCCACGCCGACGGGCAGCGTCGTCTTTCCAGTTGCTGTCTTTCTTGTCGGCTTTCTTTTCAGTTTTGGCACCCGCCGGTTTATCGGGTCGGTGCAGAGTGGTCGCGCTTGGGGCAGCAGGCGCAGCGGCTTTCTGGGCAGCAGCGATCTTGGCGGCTTCGCGTGCCGCCTCCGCCTGTTTGCGCAGCGCTTCCCGATCCGCGCGGTCGCGCGCGTCCTGCGCCTGGCGATCCTGCAATGCCTGATGGCGGCGTGTTTCTTCTTCACGCGCCTTGACCTCGGCTTCGTTGAGGATCGAGGCTTTTTTGATGCGGGTGGTTTTCTTGACGACCGGCGCTTCGGGCGCAGTCGGCGCTTCAGTCGGTGCAGATACCTGCTCGACGACGGGCGCAGCTTCGACTACCGGCTCCACGACAACCGGAGGCGCTTCGACGACGACCGGCTCGGGCGCGACGATCTCGACGGGTGCTGCTTGAACAATTTCTTCCACCAGCGGCGCAGTGTCCACGGGCGCGGCTTCAAGGGCTGCAGCGTCGGGGGTGTCAGCGGCTGAGGCGTCACGTTTCACATACGTACGCTTTTTGCGGACTTCAACCTGAATCGTGCGCGATTTGCCGGTGCTGTCGGTTTTGCGAATTTCACCGGTCTGCTTGCGCGTGATGGTGATTTTGGTTTTGCCGGGCTCGGCTGCGCCGCCGCCATGCATTTTGCGCAAATAATCGAGCAGGTGTGCTTTGTCCGCCTCGGTGACCGAGTCGGACGCATCTTGCTTGCTGACGCCTGCGGCCTTGAGCTGCTCGATCAGCAGCTGCGGCGGCAACTTCAGTTCCTGTGCAAATTGTTCAACGTTCATGCAGTCCTCGTGGCTTTCAGCCTTGGGCGAACCAGGGCGCGCGTGCGGCCAGGATCAGTTGTTTGGCGCGTTCGGTATCCATGGCTGACATCTCGGTCAGTTCATCTACCGCCAGCTCGGCCAGGTCTTCGGTCGTGTGTATGCCTTTGCTGGCGAGCGTGCGCGCCGTTTCAGCATCCATACCCTCAAGCGATAGCAGATCGCCCGCACTCGCTTCGACCTGCTCTTCGCCCACGATGGCAGCGGTGAGCAGGGCGTTGCGGGCGCGAGTTCGCAGCTCGTTCACCAGGGCTTCGTCGAACGCATCAATTTCGAGCATTTCGTTAAGCGGCACGTAGGCGACTTCTTCCAGTGTGGAGAAACCTTCATCCACCAGAATCTGAGCCACTTCAGCGTCCACGTCGAGCTTCTCGGTAAACAGCGTGAGCGTGTTCTCGCTTTCGGACGAGCGTTTCTGCTCCGCTGCTTCGCGGGTCATGATATTGAGTTCCCAGCCGGTCAGCTCGGATGCCAGGCGTACGTTCTGACCGCCGCGCCCGATCGCCATGGCGAGCTGTTCTTCGTCCACCACCACATCCATGCTGTGCTTGTCTTCGTCCACCATGACTGCGCTGACTTCGGCCGGCGCCAGCGCGTTGATGACGTACTGCGCCGGGTCGGACGACCAGTGGATGATGTCGACACGCTCGCCTGCAAGTTCGTTGGTCACCGAGGTGACGCGCGAACCGCGCAGGCCGATACAGGTGCCGATCGGGTCGATGCGCGGGTCGTGCGACACCACGGCGATCTTGGCACGCAGGCCGGGGTCGCGGGCGGCTGCCTTGATCTCGAGCAGGCCTTCCTCGATCTCCGGCACTTCCAGCTCGAACAGCTTCATGATGAATTCGGGCGCGGTGCGCGACAGCACCACTTGCGGGCCGCGCACGCCACGATCAATGCGCAGCAAATATGCACGCACGCGGTCGCCAACGCGCAGGTTTTCGCGCTGGATCATCTGGTCGCGATGCAAAAAGCCTTCGACGCGGCCGGATTCGATAATTGCATTGCCCCGGTCAACGCGTTTCACGACGCCGGTCACCAGATGTTCTTTGCGGGCAAGGAAATCACTGATGATCTGTTCGCGCTCGGCGTCACGAATTTTTTGCAGAATGACCTGTTTGGCAGCCTGTGCGCCGATGCGACCGAATTCGATGTTTTCGAGCGGCGCTTCGATGTAGTCGCCGAGCTCGATGTCGGGGTGAGTGTCCTGCGCGTCAATCAGCAGAATCTGGTAGCCCTCGGATTCGAGTTCGGTTTCAGTCACCACCTGCCAGCGGCGGAAGGATTCGTAATCGCCGGACTCGCGGTCAATCGACACGCGCACATCAGACTCGTCCTTGAAGCGTTTTTTGGTGGCAGAAGCCAGCGCCTGCTCCAGGGCTTCAAACACGACTTCCTTGTCTACGTTTTTTTCGCGGGCCAGCGCGTCGGCCAGCATCAACATTTCACGGCTCATAAGTTCTCCAACTCGAACGTTCGCCCTGGTCCCATGCAATCACAGCATGGGCTTCAGGCGGGCACTGTCCACATTGCCCCAATCCACGAGCATGTCCTTGTCGTCTACCCGCAGCTGTACCTGGTTGTTTTCCAGACCCAGCAATTGACCAACGACGCGGCGGCGGTTGTCCACCGGCACACGTAATTTCAACGTCACCATCTCGCCTGCAAACCGGCTGAAATCCGCAGGCTTGACCAGCGGACGATCCAGCCCGGGTGACGAGACTTCCAGTCGGTCGTAATCAATGTTTTCGACCGTCATCCAGTGCGTCAGTTGATTGCTGACAGTGACGCAATCCTCAATCGTGATGCCGCTCGGTTTGTCGATGAAAATCCGCATCAGCCCGCGCCCTGCACGTTCCAGCAGCACCAGCTCGTAACCGAGGCCGGATAGCAAAGGCTCCATGCGGGCAGGCAAATCAATCATCAACACTCCAAGCGTGCGCCCCATGCTTCAGGCGCAACACAAATAAAAAATGGGCGAAGCGCCCATCGTTATTAATTAAAGCCGCAGAATTGTACCACTGACGTGCTGCGACAAAAAGCAGGAAATGGTGCCCGGAACCGGAATCGAACCGGTACGCCTGTGAGGGCGAGGGATTTTAAGTCCCTTGTGTCTACCAATTTCACCATCCGGGCGAAGCGGGTAGCCATGAGAATCTGGAGGCGCGAGCCGGAGTCGAACCGACCTACACGGATTTGCAATCCGGTGCATAACCGCTTTGCTATCGCGCCGTTGCTTAAACCACAAGCAAGGTCCAAGTAATCAGATTACTTAAACGAAAAGGGGAAAACGTCCGGACTTCGCCATCTGTTTTCCCCAGAATACTGGAGCGGGAAAGGAGGTTCGAACTCCCGACCTCGACCTTGGCAAGGTCGCGCTCTACCAGCTGAGCTATTCCCGCGCTGAAGGCTGCGCATTATGGAGATTCCCGGATTTCCTGTCAACACTCCGGAGGCGCGTCAGTCAGGATTTTTGAATGCGCGTGTTGCCATCCACAGGTAATACCCCATGGAAACCAGTGTCAGTAACGCCGCAATCCAGATCAGGGTGGTGCCCAATGCGTAGGTTGGCAACCCGTAAAAAGGCTGAAACAGGAGTAGCAATACGATGGCAACCATCTGTGCCGTAGTTTTGAGTTTGCCGACGAATGACACCGCGACACTGGCTGATTTGCCTGCTTTGGCCATCCACTCGCGCAGGGCGGAGATGGTGATCTCGCGGCCAATGATAATCAGCGCGATGAGTGGCGAGACGCGACCCAGGTCGACCAGCACGATCAGCGCGGCGGCGACCATCAGTTTGTCGGCCACCGGATCGAGAAAGGCGCCGAAAGCCGATGTCTGCCCAAGTGCTCGGGCAAGATAGCCGTCGAGCCAGTCAGTCAGTGCCGCCACACCGAAAAATCCCGCTGCGAGCCAATTGGCTTCTTCAGGGGTAACCCAGCCGCTAGGCAGATAAAACACACCCGCCATCAACGGAATAAACAGGATACGTAGCCAGGTCAGCAGGTTGGGGAGGTTGAGGGGCATGGGGATCAATGCAGCGCGTTATAAAGGATTTCCGCCAATTCTCGGCTGATACCGTTGACGGACGCAAGCGCATCGACCCCGGCGCTTTTGACGCCCTGCAAACCACCGAAGTGTTCGAGCAGCTGCTTGCGGCGTTTAGGGCCTATGCCCGGGATGTCTTCAAGAGTGGATTGCAGCCGTGCCTTGCCGCGTTTGGCACGGTGACCGGTGATGGCGAAGCGGTGTGCTTCGTCGCGCACTTGCTGGATCAGATGGAAACCGGGGTGGTCCTTGGCGAGCCTGAGTTCGCGGCCATCGGCAAAAATCAGCGTTTCAAGACCGGGCTTGCGCGCCTCACCTTTGGCGACGCCGAGCAAAAGCACATCGGAAAGACCGAGCTCAGTCATGGCCTCCACGGCGCTTGAAATTTGCCCCTTGCCACCGTCGATCAATAGCAGGTCGGGTAAAACGCCGTTGTCTTCGACGCTTGTGTGGAAACGTTTGGTCAGTGCGACCTGCATGGCAGCGTAGTCGTCTCCGGGTGTGATGCCCGTGATGTTGTAGCGGCGGTAATCGGATTTTTTCAGGTCGTCGCCTTCGTACACCACGTTGGACGCCACCGTTGCCTCGCCCATTGTGTGCGAGATATCGAAGCACTCGATGCGTTTGAGCTGCGGCAGGTCGAGTGTTTCAGCTAGCGCAAGCAGCCGGGCAGCCTGATGCGCTCGTTCGCCGCTTTTCTGTTCAGCGGACAGGCGGGCATTGGTTTGCGCCATGGTCAGCCACACGCGGCGCTCGCCGGTGGCGCGATGTTGCAGCGCGACGGGGTGACCAGCTTCCTGCGTAAGCAAGGTTTCGAGTGCGTCGGTTTCGATCGCTTCGCTCACCAGAATACGCACCGGAATTGGGCGTCCGGGATAGTGCTGGGCGATAAAGGCTTCCAGGGCTTCGGCCAGCGTCGCGCCATCGCCGTGCTGCGGAAAAAAACTGCGGTCGCCGAGATGGCGACCGCCCCGGATCATGGTCAGATTCACCGCCAGCACGCCGCCGGATTCGGCTGCCGCAACGATGTCGGCGTCGGCTTCGCTGCCAGATTCGACGAACTGTTTTTCGCGCACCGTCGCCAGCATCCGCAGACGGTCGCGCAGATGGGCGGCGGTTTCGAAATCGAGCTGCTCCGCCGCAGCGTTCATCTGCGTGGTGATCTCCTCGGTCAGCGCGCTGGTCTCGCCGTGCAGCAGTTGCGCGGCTGCGGCGACGTCGCGCGCGTAGGCATCAGCACTAATTTTGTCCACGCAGGGCGCGTTACAGCGCTGAATCTGGTGCAGCAGACAAGGACGCGAACGGTTGGCAAACACGGTGTCTTCGCAGGTGCGCAGCTGAAACACTTTTTGCAGTAACTGGATACTTTCTTTGACGGCGTAGCCATTGGGGTAGGGGCCAAACGCCTGATCGATTTTTTTCGGCGTGCCGCGAAAATACGCCAGACGCGGCATCCGGTGACCCGTGAGCAGCAGGTAGGGATACGATTTGTCGTCGCGGAACAGGATATTGAAACGCGGCTTCAATCCCTTGATGAGATTGTTTTCCAGCAGCAAGGCTTCGGCTTCGGTGCGCGTGACCGTGGTGTCGATGTGATCGACACTTTTCAGCATCAGCTTGATGCGTGGGCTTTGATCGGTCTTCTGGAAATAGCTGCCAACGCGTTTTTTCAGGTCTTTTGCTTTGCCGACGTAGAGCACGGTTTCGTCCACCGCGATCATGCGGTAGACGCCCGGTAGGGTGGGCAGCGTGGCGAGAAAATCCTTGTCGATGCTCAAGATTTAGCCGGGCTGGTCTGGCTCGGGCTCATCAAGCAGTTTTCCTGCAATCGCCCAATTCTCATCCGGCAATTCTTCGAACGCGATATAGGTGTACGAGGCCGGTTTGCCCGCGTGCCGCTCCAGCGTGGCGGTGATTTCTTCAGCCACCTTTTGCTTCTGCTCGCGGGTGAGAGTGCCAGCGAGTTTGATAGTGACAACGGGCATGTCAGGTCTCCTGGAGTTTCCGGAACACGGCTTCGAACATCTCCGGTGTGAGACGGTGTGTTTGCGTGTTGTAGCGGGAACAATGATAACTACTCACCAGCCGTCGGCCATCCGGCAGGCGATAGTCGCTGGCGTGTGCGAAGGGGTAATCCTTCAGCTTGTAGCCTAGCGCACGCAGCACGGCCTGATGTGCAATCAGCCCCAGCGCGAGAATGCGGGCATGGGGCGGCAGCGCATTCAGCTCAGCAGTCAGATACCGGTTGCATTCACGGATTTCGCCGGGTTCGGGCTTGTTTGCAGGTGGCAGGCATTTCACTGCATTGGTGATGCGACAGCCGGTGAGCGTCAGCCCATCGTCAACCGAAACCGAAATTGGTGCACTGGCATAGCCGAATTTGTGCAAGGTTTCGTACAGCAGCACACCGGCATAGTCGCCGGTAAAAGGCCGCCCGCTGCGGTTGGCACCGTGCATCCCGGGGGCGAGTCCGACGATCAGCAAATCTGGTGCCGGATCGCCAAACGCGGGGACAGGGCGGGCATGGTAGCCTGGATGCTGGTGACCGACCTCGTCGAGGAAGGTGGCAAGACGTGGGCAGGCGCGGCAGTCAGGATCGAAATTCATTGAAACGTTTGGCAATCACCCGTTATTCGGGCGTGTATTGTAGTGCTTGCCCGTGTTCAGGGCGGCAATGATATGGCTACACCACCGCCCACATCCGCATCAGGTTGTGATAGCAGCTAGTCAGGCGCACCGCAGTGTCGGTTTCGCCGTACTCGCTGCGCAGGGCGACGATGCTCAAATCCAGTTCGTGCAGCAGTTCGCGGTGCTGGGGTTCGCGCACCATGCTCTCCAGCCAGGTGAAACACGCCAGCCGTTCGCCGCGCGTTACGGGTTCGACACGATGGACGCTGTAAGACGGATACAGGATCAGATGTCCCGCTGGCAACTTGACCGCGCGGCCGCCCATGCCATCTTCAATGATGAGTTCGCCGCCGTCATAGTCATCCGGGTTGTTGAGAAACAGCGTGAACGACAGGTCGGTGCGCACGTGTTGCGCGGTTGCTGGGTGGGTGCGGATGGCATTGTCCACATGGTTGCCGAAGGAGTTCGCCGCGTCGCCATAGCGGTTGAACAGCGGTGGGTAGATGCGCCTGGGCAGCGCGGCGCTGAAGAATCTGGGGTTTTTTGACAGCGCTTCCAGTACGATGGCGCGCAGTTGTAGCGCTACCGGGCTGGCTTCCGGCAGTTGCAGATTGTTTTTGACGGTGGCGGCCTGGGTTCCTGCGGTGACACGGCCGTCGGTCCAGTCGGCCTGTTTCAGCAGCGCCGTGCAGCGCGCCAGCGTGGCGGCATCAAGTACGTCGGGAATATGCAGCAGCATGGTCGGGTCTCCTGTCGGGGTGGCGACACTGCATTGTTCCGCAATGCCGCTACCCCGCCAATGACGGCGGGGAAAGGGGCGGGCTTAGAACTTCAGCTCGCCAGTGAGGAGAAACCTGCGATTGGTGCCGGGCACGGTGAAGCCACCATTGTCGTACAGCGCATCGTAATAGAGCTTGTCGAACAGGTTGCGCACGTTGAGCCGAACCGCCCAGGCCTGCTGCTCGTAGGCCACCATGGCATCCCAGCGCACGTAAGACGGCGCGACGTTGGGCGCGAAGGCCGCGGTGGAACAATTGCCGTAAGACCACATGCCGGCATTGGCCCCGGTTGTGGCCTGGGTTGCCGCGCCGCAGGTGCCGACACCGTAACCATAGCGGTCACCCTTGGTTTCGAAACCGAGTCCGGCTTTCCAGCCGGGCGAGAATTTGTAGGTGCTCCACAGGTTCAGGGTGTATTTGGGCGTATTGCGCGGGCGCTCACCTTCGGAGGTTTGCTGCGAGCGGGTTCTGTAAACCGTTTCGCCTGCGTCTGCCGCCTCACCCGGCGCATAGCCCGCGCCTGCCAGACCGGTGGGGCCTGCAGCGGTGCCGTTATTGGTGAGGGTGGCGAAGCTGCCAAGCGGCACACCGTCATACTGGTCGTCGATCTTGGCGTCCATCAAGGCAATGCCGCCAAAAATTTCCCAGTGTTCGTTGATGCGGCCTGCAATCTCGAATTCGAGACCGTTGGTGTGACGTTCACGCGACAGCAGCGCGGCGGTTGATTCGAGATCGGTGTTGCGCTCCCATTCCTTTTCGGCGCGATAGAGCGCGCTGCGAAAAGCCAGATCACCGTCGAAGAACATCCATTTCGCGCCCGCCTCGTAAACCTTGCTGCGCTCCGGGGGCAATTCGCCGCCGGATATCTGGTACAGATCGGCCGTGGGGCTGAACGAGTCGCTATAACTTGCGTAGTAGTGCGTCGTGTCCGTGGGCTGATAGGAGAGGCCTGCACGCGTACTCCATTCGCCGTAGCTGAGCTTGGGCGAAGTGAGGCTGGCATAGTCTGCCCGCAGTTCGTCGCGCCGCAAGCCCAGGGTCAGCTTCCAGAACGGCATGAATTCGACCGTATCCTGCACATAGGCTGCGTAGGAATCCCCTGTGAAGTCGACCGGGTTGCCGGTGGTGGCTTCCTGGTAGGGACGATAGTCAGGGTTGGCGGTGGTGCCGAAGTTTTGCAGACCCTTGCGGTGACTGTCCTCGTGCAGGTACTCGATTCCGGTAACCAGTTCGTGCTTCATGCCCAGCGCACGAAAGCTGTTACTGAAATCGGACTGCAGGGTGAGGGTCTCGTAGTCCATCGAGCGCACCTGATTGCCGCCGACGCCGCCCGTGGCGCTGGGCATGGTGGCCGGGTTGGACGCGGTCGCGCCGTTGGGCATGGTCTTGGCCCAGTAGCTGCGCTCATAATCGCCATAACGCAGTTGCGTGCGCCACTCGCTCTTGGGCGAGAAGCGATGCGTGTAAGTCGCGGTGCTGACGTTGGTGTCGCTGTCGTCGAAGTTTGCGTCGATGTTGTAGAACGTGCTGGCCGGCACCAGGGTGGTCGGCTCCCGGGTGGCGGCATCGAAGCGCAGGCCGTAGTCCGGGTTATCGCGCGTCTGCGACAGGATGTGGCTGAGGATCAACTCGTCGTCGGTGTTGAGACCCAGCCCGAGGCTGATTGCTGCGCCCCGGCGGTCGAAATCGGCTTCTGTGCCGGTGGCCGGGTTTTCACGCCAGCTGCCTTCGTCACGCTTCATCAGGTTCACGCGCAGGGCGCTGTCCTGACCGATGCGCTTGTTGAGATCAGCCGTGGCTTCGTAGTAATCATCGGTCCCGATACTGCCGGTGAGTTTGTAGGCATCGGCACGCTTGGGCACCTTCGACACCATGTTGATGACGCCACCGGCCTGGCCGCGTCCGAATAGCATGGAGGCAGAACCGCGCAGCACGTCGATCTGTTCCAGGTTGAAGGTTTCGCGGTTGTATTGCGCGGTATCGCGGATGCCATCGAGATAGAGATCGCCGAAGGTGTAGAAACCGCGCAGCATCATGTTGTCACCCGAGCGACCGCCCTCGGCGGCGTTGAAGGTGAGACCGGAGACGTTGCGCAGCGCTTCGCGCAGGCTGCCGACCTGCTGCTCTTCCATCAACTGATTCGTCACCGTGGTGATCGCCTGCGGAATATCGTGCGGATCCTGCTTCGTCTTGCCGACGCGCGTTTCGGTCGCCTGATAGCCGTTGTTCACCGCCATCGGATCGGCGGTGTCTTCCACTTTGACTGCGGGCAGCGTGGTGGCATCCGGTGCATTTTGCGCCAGGGCAGCCGGAGCCAGCATCATGAAAGCCAGCGAGGCTGCGGCAGGGGCTGCGGCGACCGGTTGAATGCGCGCCAGCAGCTGGCGCAGGATGCCCGAGGGCGGTTGTGCTTGTTGTTGTGACATGGTTTGCTCTCCTGAAGAAAATCGACTGGCTGGCAGAGCAGAAAAGCTTGGCTGGCTGGCGGTTGTAAAAAATTTGCCGCGCAGATGCGCGGTGTGGCCTTGGATATAACTCAGCGCGTGGTTTCCGGATCAGTGATGAACCCCAGCTTGCTGAGACCGGCGCGGGCGGCGTCGGCCATGATCTGGGCGACGTTGCGGTAAGCGAGGTCGCCATCGGCACGGATGTGGATTTCCGGCTGCGGCGTTTGCGCGGCGGCGAGATCCATCTGCGCGCGCCACGCGGCCTGATCAACCGGCTTGGCGTTCCAGTACACCGAGCCATCGGCCTTGATCGACAGGTTGATGGTCTCGGGTTTCACGTCGTTGGGCTGGCTGCTGGCCACCGGCAGATCGACCTTGACCGCGTGCGTCATCAGCGGTGCGGTGATGATGAAGATGACCAGCAGCACCAGCATCACGTCGATCAGCGGAATCATGTTGATTTCCGCATTGTCGCTATCGCCGGCCTCGTTCGTGAGTCCACCGAAGGCCATCACGCGCTCCTTGCGGCAGGTGCCGCGTACACCTGCGCGGTGTCTTTTTCGACGCGGGTGTTGTTACGCACGCCGGTGGACATGAAGGCGAACAGGTCATGCGCAAAACCGTCGACTTCGGTGAGCATCTGGCGCTTGGCGCGGTTAAAGAAGTTGTACGCAAGTACGGCCGGGATGGCGACGGCGAGACCGAGCGCGGTCATGATCAGCGCCTCACCCACCGGGCCGGCCACTTGATCGAGGCTGCCGGAACCGCTCATGCCGATGTTGACCAGCGCATGGTAGATGCCCCACACCGTGCCGAACAGGCCGACGAAGGGCGCGGAAGAGGCGATGGAGGCGAGCATGGTGTGGCCGTATTCCAGACGCGCGGTGTCTTGCGTGATGGCACGGCGCAGTGCGCGCGTCAGAAATTCATCTTCCGAGCCTGACTCGATCAGGCGCGCGCCGGTCTTGTTGCGGTATTGCTCGGCGGCCTTGAGACCGTGATGGGTGAGATGTGAAAATGGATCCTTGATGCCGCTGGCCTGGAGGTAGTCAGCCACCGACGACAAACCGGAGGCGTTCCAGAAGCGCTCAAGAAAGGCCTGGGCGTTCTTCTTCATGCGCCAGTTGGTGATGCTTTTCGAGACGATGAGATACCAGGTGATGACCGACATGGCCAGCAACACGATGAGCAGAAAATGCGCGAGGCCGTCGGCCTGCGCGATGAAATGGGTGAACCCCAGCTGGGTGGTTTGGGTTGTGGTTTCCATGGTTTAACTCCTGAGGGTGAACTGAATCGGCACAATGACCCATGCGGCCACCGGCTTGCCTGCCTGCCGCGCAGGCTCGAATTTCCAGCTGGACTCGACGGTCTTTTTCGCCGACTCGTCGAGACGCGGGTAACCGCTGCTTTTTGCAATTTCCAGGCGGGCAACGCTGCCGTCCGGGTTGACCAGAATATTCAGGCGCACCACACCTTCTTCCCCCAGCCGTTTTGACAGGCTTGGGTAGGGCGGCTTGGGATTGTTCAGATAATCTGCAGGCCGGGGCGGCGAAGGCGGCGGCGGAGGGGGCGCGGGCTTGGGTGCCTCGGCCACCACCGGCGGTGCGGGCGGCGGCAGCACTTCGGGCAATGGCTCCGGCACGGGCACCGGCTTCGGCGCTTCGACCACGGGCTGCGGCGTCGGCTGGGTACGCTCGGCCACCAGCACGGGGGGCGGTGGCAAGGGCTTGAGAACCGGCTTGGGCGGAACGGGCGTCGGTTCGGGTTTGGGCTCCGGCTCGGGCTCCACCGCGTCCGGCTCGATCAGGCTAACCGTCAGCGGACGGGGCGGCGTAATCGGGTCAGGCGTGTCGGTGCCGAGCAGCAATGCGGCCAGCAGCAGCGCATGGGCACCGACCACACTGGCCAGCGCGGGGGTAGAGAGGGGCTTGCGCTGGGCAATAGCCAGTGACACCCGGTGGGTGGATTTCCCGGCGGGTGAGGCAGAAGCCGAAGCAGCAATAAAAAATGAAGCAGCCATCCCGGGCAGATTCATCAAGATTCAAGAATGCTGGCTTTTGCAGACGCATGCGCTGTCAGCCTGTTCTGATCATGATTTTTTGTGCGCTGTGGCACGGGATGTGTAGACATGCCAGTCTCCTTGCGTAGGGGCTGGCTTGCGCATGGCGCTGGCTGGCGGGTTAAACGAAACGGTTCTCCCGGTGGAGGCGGTTATTTGGTGAGGATCAATTTGCCGTTTTTGGTGATACGCAATCGGTATTGTTCGCTGTTGTGGACAATCAGGATTTCTTGCGCACCCCGAAACAATTCACCCGCCGGAATGACGCCGGTTGGATCAACCCGCTGGGTGGCCGCGAATGGTGTACAGATGATGGGGGGCGGGGCTGAAGCCATGTAATTGTTGTCCAGTTGGGGTGATCGGGTTTTATTGCGAGAGACGAGCTGATGAATTAAAGCTAATGATAACCGTTCTCATTTGCATGTCAAGCGTGATCGAAGCAAATTTTCATTCGGCGAGATCAGGGCAAAGGCGAGGTGGGGCTACGTATCACGGGCACAGCTGCAAGCTGTTCGGGTTGCAGCGTGACGTGGCGGATGCCATGGCGTGAGGCCAGAGTTTGCCGCGCACTATCAAGTATGACTGGCCAGTCAGCCAGCTGGCGGATTTCCAGATGCGCCGAGAGCGCGAGCGTACCGGACGAAAGTGTCCAGATATGCAGGTCGTGTACGCGCAACACGCCCGGCAGGGCGGCGAGATCCCTGCCAACTGCGTCGAGTTGAACCGTGGGCGGCACGCCTTCCATTAGCACGTGTACCGCCTCGCGCAGCAGTCTGAGCGCCGAGATGCTGATGAGCAGGACGACGAACAGGGAGAGTAGCGGGTCGATGGGTGTCCAGCCGGTGGTGACGATCACGATGCCCGAGACGATTGCGGCAACGGAGCCGAGCGCATCCCCCAGCACATGCAGCAACGCGGCGCGGCTGTTGAGGGTTTGTTCACCGCGATGCAGCGTCCAGGCGACCAGGAGGTTGACGCCAAGACCGATGACGGCGACCACGATCACCGTGCCGCCCTCAATCGCGTGGGGCGTATTGAAACGCTGGAGGGCTTCGTAAACGATCAAGCCAATCAATACGAGCATGGCGATGCTGTTGATCAGAGCGGCCAGAATTTCGGCGCGCACCAGACCGTAAGAATGTCGCAGCGAGGGCGGGCGTTGTGCCAGCCAGGCGGCACCGGCAGCCAGCCCGAGTGATGTAGCGTCGGTCAGCATGTGTGCCGCATCCGACAACAGCGCCAGCGAGCCTGACCACCAACCCGCCAGCGCTTCAATCAGCGCAAAGGCAAATGTCAGCAGCAGGGCGACGAGGAGTGTTCGCCCCGAGCTGGTGTGCCCCGCATGATGGTGGGCGTGCGTCTCGCCGAATTCGAGCGAGAGGGCGTCATGCTTATGCGCGGCCACAGTAATCCGTCGGATCAGCGGCCAGATTGAGATTGCCCGAATCCACGCCCAGCCCGGCGATGTGGTGCAGCGCATCGGCGTAGCGTGCGGTTTCGCGCAGCGCAGTCATGTCGAGGGGGTGCGGATGGCCGTGCATACGTGCCAGCCGCGCGCGCGCTGGGGCGGGCCAGTCTATTTTGAGGCTGGCAATCACTTCGTCAGCCAGGTCGGGGCGGTTGCAGACCAGCGCCATGTCGCAGCCTGCGTCGAGTGCAGCATGGACGCGGCCAGTGACGCCCCCTGCGACCGAGGCGGCTTCCATGCATAAGTCGTCGCTGAAAATTGCGCCATCAAAGCCCAGTTCGCCGCGCAGGATTGTTTGCAGCCATACCTGCGAAAATCCGGCGGGATGGGCGTCTACCTGCGGATAAATTACATGGGCGGGCATCACGGCCGCCAGACCAGCTTCAATCATGGCGCGGAAGGGTTGCAGATCGGTGGCAACGATCTCGGCCAGTGGGCGCTCGTCGAGCGGAATCGCCACGTGCGAATCGGCCACCACAAACCCGTGGCCGGGGAAATGCTTACCGCACGAGGCCATGCCGGCCTCTTTCATCCCCAGCATCACGGCTTGCGCCAGTTCGAACACAGCGCGTGGCTTAGCGTGAAACGAACGGTCGCCAATCACGGACGACGCGCCGTAGTCAAGGTCGAGCACCGGTGCGAAACTGAAGTCGATGCCGTGCGCGCGCAGTTCGGCAGCCAGCACGTAGCCGGTTTCGCGCGCCAGGTGCCTGGCCTGTTGCGGGTGCGTGTTCCAGATGTCACCGAAGGCACGCATCGGCGGCAAGCGGGTGAAGCCCTCCCGAAAACGCTGCACGCGACCGCCTTCGTGATCAACACCGATCAGCAACGGTGCAGTTTTTAGCGCGTGGATTTCAGCGGTGAGCGCGGCCAGTTGCGCCGGGTCGCGGTAGTTGCGGGAAAACAGAATCACGCCACCTACCAGTGGATGTGACAGCCGCTGGCGGTCGTCGTCGGTGAGTGTCGTGCCTGCCACGTCGAGCATCAGGGGGCCGAGGGTCATGGTGTCTCCAGAATAACGTAGGCCAGCACCAGCTCGCCTTCGTCGGATAACGATAAATGATGCGCGCTGATGTCATGCGCACCCAGCCAGGCAGTGAGCGCGGGCGCGCAGTCGAAGTGCGGTTTACCGAGCGCATCGCGCAGTACAGCGATATTGCGCAGCGTTAGCGGCGGGCGCAAGCCCGTGCCGGCGGCCTTGGCAAAAGCTTCCTTGGCGGCGAAACACTTGGCGAGAAAGCGTGCCGGATCGCGGCTCGTGCGGTAGCCCGCCTGTTCGGCGGGCGCGAGTATGCGGTCAGCATAGTGTTCGCCGAAGCGCGCGAGGCCATCGCGCAGGCGCGCCACGTTGACCAGATCGGTGCCGATGCCGTAGATCATGGCGCGACCTTGACCGGCAGCCCGGCGGCGCGAATCTGCGTGGCAAACTGCTCGAGCCAGTCGGCGGACAAGGCGGATAGCTGCTCGGCCTGCGCCTGCATTGAGGGTCGCGCCAGGCCGTAAAGCAGCACGCCCTGCACCGGAAGCTGCTCGCGCTGGATGCGTGCCACAGCCGCCAGATACGCCGCCAGCTCGTCGGCTGACGGCGGCGCGCCCGCCCGCGCAAACAGACAGGTTTGCAGCCAGGTGGGGCACAGCTTCGAGCTTGCGGCAAGCCGCTTGAACTGCATCTCGGGGGCAATGCGCGTCTGATTGATTGCGCGCATTCCGCTGGCGGTTGCGCTGTCGAATTTGAACCAGACTTCACCCTTGAGCGCAGCCATTTTCGTCAGCCCCGCCTGCACGCGCGGGCGGTCGACCAGGCTTCCGTTGGTAATCAACACCAATTTTATTGTTCCGGCTAGATCGAAATCCGCCATCACGCGGCCAATCAGCTCGATCACGTCGGGAAACTCGCGCGCGCTGGTGGGTTCGCCATTACCCGACAGCGCAATATCGTTCAGCCGCCGCGCACCTTCCGGCACCCGCGTTTGCATGAAATCCCCATGGATGATGTGGCTGAGTAGCGCGCGCAGTTCGGCTTCAAGTTGCGTCAGATCAATCGCCGGTGCAGTGCCGCGCTGTAAATCCGGCACCTGGCAATACACGCACGCCCAGTTGCAAGCGTTGTTGGGATTGAGATTGACGCCGACCGACACCCCCCCCGCGCGGCGTGACACCACCGGGTAGACGTAGGTCATATTCGCGCTGTCGCGGTCGTGGTTGCTTGGGGTGAGCGTGAGGGAAGGCATAGTCCGATTTTCGCACTGAACTTGGAATAAAAAACGACCCGCTAGGGGTCGTTTGGGAAAACTGGCGGAGCGGTGTCTTACGAACTGTTGTCCACAAGCCTTATGAGTGCTTGATCTATGAATATTCGTTCTTGCGGGTACCCCCATAACCTCCCCTAGATTGATGGTGCTTAACGCTTAAAGCCGGGACACCGGACAGCCACCAATCAAAAGGGCGTCATCCTGTATCGTGATGCATCATGCAGGGGGAAAGGGGGGAAACATGCGTGCCATGATTTGTGCCCCATCAATTCGCCGCATAGTGGTAGCGGCACGCCACCACACGCAATTCCGAGTCGCTGATTTCGTATACCAGCCGGTTTGTATCGTCGATACGGCGTGACCACAGTCCCGCTAAATCGCCACGCAAAGGTTCGGGTTTGCCAATGCCGACAAACGGATCGCGCGCAGCGGCTTCGATCAGGGTGTTGATCCGGCGCAAAGTCTTTCTGTCCTGTCCCTGCCACCAGACGTAATCCGCCCATGCCGCAGGGGTGAACACAAACAGCCGCATCAAGCAGGCACAAGCGCACGCGGCTTGGCCTTGCCGCTGCGTAGTTGCGTGATCGACTTGGCGAGGTGCGCGGCGTTGGCGGGCGATTGCAGCAGGTGCAGGGTTTCGATCATGCTGTTGTAATGATCGAGTGACATCACCACAGCATCGCCTTCGGCATCGCGTCGGCTGATGATGGTTACATCGGCGTCTTGCACCACTGTATCGAGAACGGTTTTTAGCGAATTGCGTGCGTGTGAATAAGTGACGATACGCATGGGAGCCTCCTTCTTTACATGTTCAATAAGTTGAACAACTATAGCGCGGGGTGACGCGCCATGCAATGGGGTGAGCGTATAAATATCAAGCCGTCTTGCCGTGAATCGGGATTACGTCAGCCCCGGTCTTTGGCATGGGCTTCCTCATGTGTAGCCGGGCGTCAATGGCCGCAGGGGCGGCGATAACCACAGTGCCGCCCCTAGGGTAGGGGTGAGTTATGCGCGGTGCTGTGGTACGTCGGGTATTCCGCGTGAATCTTGTCGAGGCGTTTCTTTAGCTCGTTACCGAGATCGGATGCAATCTCGCCAATCTCATCGAGTGATGTGAAGGAACCCGCATATTCTGATGGGGAAATGCGAGCCAGCATAAAGCGCGCGGACGACAGAGCAACCAAAGTCGCTTCTATAGGTATGTGCTGGTCGAATCGCCCGAAGTCGGTTTGCCGAAGAGCGTCAACTAATCCCTCAAGCTCAAGCCGCATTCTAAGCAAGTCATCCGGCTCACCTTCTTTAACCGCAGACCATTCTTTAATCTTATTGGTGACTCTGTACATAGCCCCAATCAATTGAAACGCTGACTCCAGGTGCTGGCGCTTGCGCTGCACTTCAGTTTTGGCTTCACGTTGGAGTTCAAGTTTGTGTTGACGGTTTACTACCCACAGCGAGGCGACGATAGCCAATGCCGAAAGAAAGGCCTGCGCCCAAGCCGCTACTTCACTATCGACATTGATTTGAAAGTGGGTTGGGGTGTGCGCTTCGGGAGAGATGAACGCTGGTGCCAGCGTGCCATAGAATTGCAATAGGCTGCCGATGGTAATTAGTCCAGACCCACCCACATCCAGCGTGCCCGGCGTAGCTCCCATCTTTCGAAGTTGGCGGTTTTCTCAGTATCGGCGCTTCCGTCGCAGGTCATGTTAATGACCTTGAAGGCGTAACCCTTAAACCGGATGACAAGCTCGATGGCTACGAGCCACGAACCGAGCATGACTAAAATAACCCCGCCAGTTGAAGCTAGTTGCGGGTCGGAGATGTTCCAGAGTGAGTCCATGTGGTCAACCTGCGCAAGTTTTTTTAAGCGCTACGAATGGCAGCGTAAAACCGCCGCGAATGTTTTCGTAAGTTGTTGTTTTAACTGGCGGAAGCGGTGAGATTCGAACTCACGGATGGCTTGCACCATCGCCGGTTTTCAAGACCGGTGCCTTAAACCGCTCGGCCACGCTTCCTAATTGCACAATACGGCGCGAATTGTAACGGCTCTGGATGGGTTTTGTCTGGCCGTATTGATGCTTGGGCGGATTGAGTGGGCTGGCGGTCTGGTACGCGGTGAACCCGGCGCAAGTTGGCGGCCAGCCAACAGGGGCTGTTGGGTTTTCGTCGGCAGACCACTGTCGGGGATGGCCGAAATGGCCTATTTACGCGGGTTTGGCAGGGTGTGTCGTGTGGCACGGTTGGTGCAAACAATGGGATGTCACCCTCTGGAATACACGACATGACTGATCTGTTTGAAATGCTGACTACGATCGCGCGCCGTCGCAATGGGGACACTACGTCGCCATTTTCCTCGGTGCGGCGGCTGGAAAAATGGCTGGTGAAATTGCCGCAGGAAACGGAATACGACACGCATCACGCGCTGATCGAAGGGCTGGAACGCTTCAACGCCGAGAATGAGGTGGCGAGCATGGATCGCCTGCGCGTGTTGCTGCGGCTTGAAGAAGTGGGCATGCCGATGCAGGAGCGGATTGTCGAACAATATGTCCGCAATCAGGCGGCATTTCGCCTGGCGCGACAGTCGCTGTGGCGCGAGTCATGGATGTTCTGGTCGCTTATGGCCGAGGGCTGGCTTGATTTGCTGAAACAGGCGAACAAAGGTCCGGTGGTCGATCTGTTGAAACCGCATCTGGTGATGATTGCTGCGCGCGCGCTGCGCTATGCCGGACTCGCGATGCGCTGGGATTACCACCAGGGACAGGCTCCCGGGCCGTCAGCCTGGAAGCGGGTGCATAAAATCTACCGCATGGTGGAACGCCAGGGGCACGCGTGCGATAACGTGATGCTGAATGGCAATTCCAGTACAGTCGCGCGTGAATATGCGCTGGTTGTGTTGACTGGGCTGGTACATCCGCTGGGCTATCGTGCGCTGGAAATCCAGAGAATTGCCGAGATTCTTGAGGGCTACGCGAACCTGCCGTTGCCGGAAACCAAACTGGAAAAATCGCAGCACACGCATGTGGTCGATATCAGCCTGAATTGCGGCGCGATGGTGCTCGACGATCACTGGATGCACGGTGATCGGTTGCGTTATCTGTCGCTGGGCGGTTTGATTCAGTATTTGCAGTCGCTCGAACAGGGTGAAGATGGTCACCCGGATTTTGGTCTGCCGCAGCAGATGGCCAGCCTGATTGAGCGGGGTGGTCTGCGACGTAACCGTCAGCGTACCAATCGCTTTGGTCGCGTGTGGGTGACCTCGGGTATGGACAACATTTTGTCGGCGCTGGAAACTGGCAAGCCGGTGATTGAACGCCCCGCGCTGGAGCCATGGATGGTGCGCGATGAAAGCCCCGAAGGGATGGGCTTTAATTTGTCGCCCGATGAGAATGTGCCGATCGGACGGTTGATCGCTACTAGTTGGGATCCGTCAGAGAACGTATGGCAGTTGCTCGTGACACGCTGGTGCAAAAACGAAGAAGGCCAGCTCCAGATTGGTACACAGCGCCTGTCGCGGCATCCGAAACGGGTGGAAATTTATCCGGAAACCGGCCATCCGGTAACGGAGCAGGAAAAAACCATGGGCGTATTCCTGCCCTTGGCCAATACCGACCAGGGCGTGAGCAATCTGCTTCTACCTGCTACGCTCTACAGTAAGGGTGCTTATCTGATTTTGCGCGATGCGGATGTGGCTTACCGGCTGCGACTCGGCGAGGTGCAGGAAACCCACGAAAGCTGGGTGCGTGTATCGATGGACGTGGTGGGACGCGAACAGTTTGCCGCTGCGGCTTGATGGCCGCGGCCGGTTTAACGGCTGCGAATGTCGCCGAAATGAAATTCGAAGCTGCCACGACGGCGGTCTTCGAAATAGCGCTCCAGTGTGCTGCGCACCGTGCGAAACGCGATCTCGTCCCAGGGAATTTCAGCTTCGGTAAACAGGCGGGTTTCGAGTGACTCGATGCCCGGCTGGAAATCCAGATCAAGTAAACGGGCACGAAACATCAAGTACACCTGATTGATGTGCGGCAGGTTGAATAGCGTATACAGCCCACCCATTTCGATGCGAGCGCCGGCTTCTTCCCACGTCTCGCGCGCGGCACCTTCCAGCGTGGTTTCGCCATTTTCCATAAAGCCTGCGGGCAATGTCCAGCGCCCATATTGCGGCTCGATGGCGCGTCGGCAGAGGAGGATTTTGTCTTCCCATTCAGGAATGCTGCCAACGACCATTTTAGGATTCTGGTAATGGATCGTGCCGCAATCGGAACAGATATGGCGTGGCAGATGGTCACCGTCGGGTACACGCAGCGCGACGGCGCTGCCACATTCACTGCAAAAATTCATGCTGCACCCATCGATGATCCAAGTCGGCTCACGGTAACAAAATTCCCCCACCCCAAGCAAGGCCGCAGTGGAGTGAAACTGCCCCTGCGATTATCATTCGGGGTCTACACCGCTGTACAACAAAATTATTCATCATGCGCCCAACCCACATTGAAACGATTCTCGACCGCGAATTTGAAAGTGCCGCCGATGGCCATCACACCCCGGTGATGCTTTGGGGACCACCGGGGGTTGGTAAATCGCAGATAGTGGCCAAAATTGCATTGCGCCATAGCGTGCCGATTATTGATATCCGGTTGTCGCAAATGGAGCCGACCGATTTGCGCGGCATTCCGTTTCGCAACGGCCAACTGGTTGAGTGGTCGATTCCATCGGTGTTGCCGGACGCTACGCGCCATGGCCCGTGCGGGATCTTGTTCCTGGATGAAATTACCTCGGCACCGCCCACCGTGTCGGCGGCGGCGTATCAGCTGATACTGGATCGCCGTCTGGGTGAGTATCAAGTTCCGGATGGCTGGGTGATTTTTGCGGCGGGCAACCGCCAGGGTGACCGGGGTGTGACGTACGCCATGCCCGCGCCGCTCGCCAACCGTTTTACGCACTATGAAGTGGAAGTGAACCTGGATGACTGGATCGATTGGGCGCACAGCGAAGATATCGATCCGCGCGTGCTGGCGTTTTTGCGTTTCCGTCCGGATCTGCTGTTCAGCTTTGATCCGGCGCACACGCCCATCGCATTCCCCAGCCCGCGCTCGTGGGAATACGCCCATCGTGCGCTGCAAAAATTCGATAAGACTGATTTGCTGGCGGATTCGCTGATTGCCTGTGTTGGCCAGTCTGCCGGGTTGGAGCTGAAAACCTTTGTCGATAATATGGCGCAGATGCCTGACATCGACGCCATCATCGCGGGTGTTGAGGCTGAAGTGCCTGAAGGGATCGACTTGCAATACGGCGTGGCCGCCGCGCTGGTGCGCAAGGCGTTGCAAGCGGCCGATGGTGGTGATGCGGCGGCGATATACGGCAATATTCTCAAATATGCGCAGCGTTTTCCGCAGCGCGAAATGGGCGTGATGCTGGTGTCCGATCTGCATCGCGCGGTGGGACGACCGCTGTTTGCCGTGCCGGCGTTTGCCGAATGGGCCAATAGCATTACCGACCTCGTGTTATACGAGCACTGATCGATGGCTGAGCAGCACGATGCCGCGCTCGATCCGGTGTTTACCAAGCTGGCGGCGGCACGCACCCGGTTGATTATGGAGCGTCCGTTTTTGGGCGCGTTGGTCATGCATCTGCCGCTCAAGGTGGGCGGTGAGTGGTGTAGCACCACCGGCACAGATGCGCAGGCGTTCTATTTCAATCCCAAGTTTGTCGAAAACCTTAATCTTTCGCAGACGCAATTCATTCTCGCGCACGAGGCAATGCATTGCGCCATGGGGCATCCGCACCGCCGCAACCATCGCGTGAAGCGCCGCTGGGATGTGGCGTGCGACCACGCGGTGAATCTGATCCTGATTGAAGAAGGTCTGAAGCCACCGTTGCATGGCATTCTCGCCGACCAGAATTTCATGACTTTGTCGGCGGAAGAAATCTATCCGCTGATTCCGGAAGACACGCCGGAGGAATCCTTCGACCAGCATCTGTTCGATAACGACAATGAAAGCGGTGCCAGCCCAGATCAGAACGAGCGTCAGGATGACCCTGACGCGGGTGAGTCCGGCGGTCAGGGTAAAGAAGGCCAGAGCGAAGCCGAGGAGCAGCAAGGCAGCGGCAGCCAGGCGTCACAAAAGCCGAATGAGTTATCGCCCGCCGAACGTGAAGAGTTATCCGAGCAATGGAAAAACCGCCTCGCCGCCGCCGCACAGAATGCACGGCAAGCGGGAAAACTCTCGCAGTCGATGATGCGCTGGGTTGATGGCTTGCTCGCGCCGAGCTTGCCATGGCGCGCGTTGCTGGCGCGATTTTTTGCGGTGAATCAGCGCGATGACTATTCCTGGCGTCGTCCTTCGCGGCGCGAAGGCGATGCTTTGCTGCCACGCCTGTCGAGCGAAGGGCTGGAAGTCATCGCCGCCATCGACACCAGTGGCTCAATCAGCGACGACGAATTGCGTGAGTTCGTCAGTGAACTCGATGCCCTGAAGGGCCAAGTACGCGCCAAGGTTACGCTGCTGGCCTGCGATAATCGTGTCGCGGATCGGGCACCTTGGGAGTATGAACCTTGGGACACCATGCAATTGCCGAACGAACTCTCAGGCGGTGGTGGAACCGATTTTCGCCCGGTGTTCAACTGGGTCGAAGCCGAAAATCGCAGCCCTAACATGTTGGTGTATTTCACCGATGCCGAAGGCGACTTTCCCGCATTACCACCGAATTACCCGGTGATCTGGTTAGTGAAAGGCAAGGGCGCGGTGCCATGGGGCGAACGGGTGCAGCTTAATTGAATGCCCCGGCTGATTCGCAGGTCAGCGAGCCGACACCTGATCGGGTACGCAGCTTTCTGTTTGAAGCACTTGATATACGCGGAGCTTGGGTGCAATTAGGCAGTGCCTGGCAAACCATGACTGCGGGACGTGCCTACCCGGCGCCTGCTGCGCAGCTACTGGGTGAACTGGCGGCAGTGACAACCTTGATGGGTGCCAATCTCAAACAGCCAGGCCGGTTAACGTTTCAGTTGCGGGGCGACGGGGCGGTGTCACTGTTGCTGATGGATTGCGATGAGCAATTGCGTCTGCGCGGCATGTTGCGCGCTCAAACTGACTTGATGTCCGGCAATCTGTCGGACCTGTTGGGAGAAGGTGCGCTAACCCTGACGCTGGATAGACCCGACAGTGAACAGCCGTATCAAAGCCATGTGCCCTTGCAGGGTGCATCACTGGCGGCGGTGTTCGAGCACTATCTTGCGCAATCCGAACAATCAGACACCCGCCTGTGGTTGATGGCCAATGAGACGATGGCCGCCGGCTTGTTTTTGCAGGTCTTGCCGGGCGCTGCGGCGCGTGACGCAGATGGCTGGAATCGTGTGCAATGTCTGGCGGACACCGTGCGTCCTGCTGAGTTGGCCGGCTTGGGGCTGATCAAGCTGATTGAGCGCCTGTTTCCCGAGGAAGACGTGCGCGTGTTTGAGCCGCGCCCTGTCAGCTATTGTTGCCCGTATGACCTGGACAAGATCATGGCTATGCTGAGAGGCGTGGGCAGGCAGGAATGCGAGTCGATTTTGGCCGAACAGGGTGAAATCCATATCCATGACGATATTTGCAACCACGACTACCGACTGGACGCCACCATGGTGGCGGCGTTGTTTGACGGGATGCCAGCTAGGTAACAGGAGAACGGCCATGAGATACCTTGGGATCATCGCTTTATGCTTGCTGTCGGCGGCAGCGAGCGCGACCGACGCGCGCTATCAGGCTTTGCCGCTACCGGGCGAGGCGGGCAGAAATACACGCGCTTTTGTGATTGACACGCAAGAGGGGCATGTTTGGATATGGAGCGAGAACGAATTGACGACCGATGTGGGTGGTCAGCGTCGCTACGCATCAGGCTTTGCCTATCAGGGCAAGCTGCGCCCCGGCATTCGTCCGGGGGAGTTTATTGAGACGCCGAAAAAATAAAGCGAATCGCCAGACTGTTGCAATTTGGCGACAGTTTTGTGTGTGTAAATCATTTTTTAAGCAGATACTGGTTTTCCATGACGGTTTTGCTAGAATTCCGCGCGTCGGCTGGATCTCAAGTCCCGGACCGATCTCTGGTGTGGGTTTTTATATTTGTATGTAAAGGGAAATCAAATGAAATATTCCGTTCTCCTGGCTGCTCTGCTGGCTGTTTCCATGACCGCTTGTGGTTCCAAAGAAGAAGCTGCTGCTCCTGCAGCAGAAGCTCCCGCTGCTGAAATGCCTGCTGCTGATGCTGCCGCTCCGGCTGCTGATGCTGCTGCACCCGCTGCCGACGCTGCAGTTGATGCTGCCGCTCCGGCTGCTGACGCTGCTGCTGCACCGGCTGCTGACGCTGCTGCTGCACCGGCTGCTGACGCTGCTGCTGCACCCGCTGCTCACTAATCCGAGCCAGCACCTAAAAACCGGCCTTCTGGCCGGTTTTTTTACGTCTGCCATTTTATGGCTGGGTTATTTTTGGGCGGCATTGGTGGATTGATGCGAGGGGATTCAACGCAGAAATTGACGTAGACGCACAACCGCCTCTTGCAGTCTGGGCAAAGGCTGTGTGATGGCGATACGTAAAAATGCCTCGGAGCGGTGGTGTCCGAAATCAAGACCGGGCGTGATGGCGATCCCCGCGTTTTCCAGCAGGGCGCTGGCAAACGCGAAGCTATCAAGGGTGTGTGAGGTGCAGTCCGGGTACAAATAAAACGCGCCTGATGGGGTGGCGGGTAAAACGAAACCTAATTCGCGTAACGCAGGCACCATGAAATCGCGGCGTTCGCGTAGCTCGGCCTTGCGGGCTTCAAGCTCAACAAGCGTATCAGGCGAGAAAGCCGCCAGCGCTGCGTGCTGCGCCGGGGTGGCCGCCGCCAGAAACAGGTTTTGCGCCAGCCGTTCCAGGGCGTCCATGGCCCAGGGGGGCGCGATCAGCCAACCGAGTCGCCAGCCTGTCATCAGAAAAAACTTTGAGAAACTGTTGACGATGAATACATCGTCCCAGCGTGCTGCGCTGTGTTCAGCACCGTCGTAGGTCAGTGCGAGATAAATTTCATCAACAATCAGTGCGATGCCGCGTGCGTGGCACCAGTCGTGTATACGGCTGAGCTCGTCTGACGGGATGGTCGTGCCGGTAGGGTTGGAGGGGCTGGCGATGAGCACCGCGCGGGTCGCTGGTGTGGCGTATGCCTCAATAGCCGCCAGCGTAAGCTGGAACTGGCTCGTGGCGTCAACTGGAATGGCGACAGCACGTGCTTCGCAAAAACGTGTGAAATGCCGGTTGCAGGGATACCCCGGATCGGCCATCAACACTTCATCGTCGGGCCCGACCAATAAGCCCAGTGCGAGCAACAGCGCGCCCGACGCACCGGGCGTGACGATGACGCGATCTGCCGCCACCTCACAGCCCCAGCGCGAATCATAAAATTCGGCGATGGCCTCACGTAGTGCAGGCAAGCCCAATGCAGCGGTGTAGTGGGTGTGTCCCGCGCGCAAGGCGGCCACGCCTGCTTCAACAATGGGTGCAGGGGTGGCGAAATCAGGCTCGCCAATTTCCAGGTGGATGATGTCGTGTCCGGCGGCCTGCAAGGCCTGTGCGCGCGCCAGAATCGCCATGACATGGAAGGGCGCAATGTCGCGTGTACGCGCGGCGGCGGGGAGCGGCATCATCATCGTGTCAGTGGATCCTGGCGATAAAACGCTTTCATCTGGGCATACACGGCTGGGTAGCTATTCAGCAGCATGACGGGCGTTTCGAAAAATACTTCGGTGAGAACGGCAAAAAACTCGGCAGGCGAATGGGTGGCATAGGCGTCGATCTCGGTGTCATCGCCGGCGTCAACACGTTTGCATAAATCTTCATACGCTGAGCTGAAATCGTGCTTCCAGGTGGCTGCATGCATGCCGTGATGCAGGGGTGGAAATCCATTGGCCTCGCCATTCAGCATATCGAGCTTGTGCGCAAACTCATGCAACACCACGTTGAATCCATCTGCCTGGCCGCTCGCGAATACGTCTGATATCGACAGCACTAACGGTCCGCCGTGCCAGGCCTCACCCGAGAGTATGTCGCGCGTGACATGCACCACGCCTGCATCGTCGCGCTCTTCGCGTTGCCGCATGAATTCGTCCGGATACAGAATGATTTCGTGCCAGCCGCGATAGCTGCGTTCGTCGAGGTGGAGTGTGAGCAGGCACGCCTGAAGGGCCACAGCGAGGCGGGTAGCTTGGCTCACCTCGGCATCGCCCGCTGCGGAAAAGGTTTTGTCAGCAATTAGTAGACTGGTCTGCTCGCGTAGCCGGTGTCGCTCGTTCGCAGTGAGGCCGCGCAAAATCGGCAGCCTCGCGCAGGCCGATTCAAATTCCGGCTGGGTGATGAGGTGGCGCTGCAAGCGCCGGTTGCGCCACCAGCGGCTGAGCCCGTTCATTCGTCGGCATCGCGCAGCGGCAGGGCGCCATCGGTTTGCGGGTGGTCAAGCTCCACCCGTTCGATCTGGGCAAAACGCTGGCTGATTTTGTTGCTTGAAATACGCACTTCACCGACATCTTTATTGGCTTGCTCGATGTGGGCAGCGAGTTTCTTCATGCGTTCATCGAAGCGGGAAAAATCCTTGGCCAATTTTGAAAGCTCGTCCTTGATCACGTGCGCCATGCGTCGCGTTTCCGAATCGCGGATGACTGCACGCGCAGTGTTGAGTACTGCCATCAGCGTAGTCGGGGAGGTGATCCAAACACGTTTCTTCTGTGCGTGCTCGACCAGATCGGGATGGTAGGCGTGGATCTCCGCGAACACCGCTTCGGCAGGCAGGAACATCACCGCGCCATCCGAGGTTTCACCTTCGACGATGTATTTTGCGGCGATGTCGTCCACATGTTTCTTCACGTCAGCCTTGAACTGCCGCCGTGCAGCGTCGCGCTCGGTAGGCGGCAGGTTGTCGTCGAACATGCGGCTGTAGTTTTCCAGCGGGAACTTGGAATCGACGCACACCGTGCCGGTCGGTTCAGGCAGCACCAGCACGCAATCGGCACGTACACCGCTTTTCAACGTGAACTGGAACGCATACGCGTCAGGCGGCAGACTGTTACGCACCAGCGCTTCCAGTTGGATCTCGCCGAACGCGCCGCGTGAACGCTTGTCACCTAGAATTTCCTGCAGTGAGACGACGTTGGACGCCAGTCCCTCGATCTTTTTCTGCGCCTCGTCGATCACCGCCAGTCGCGACATCACCGAGGTAAAGGTTTCGTTGGTTTTCTTGAAACCTTCGTCGAGTCGCTCGGCCACCTTGCCCGAGATTTCGTTGAGCCGACCATCGACCGTTTGTGAGAGCTGCTGCACCCGTTCGTTGAAATGCGCGGTCATGCCTTTCAGCGTGTCCTGCAACAGGCTTTGCTCGGCGCGCCCCTGCTCGATCAGTTTTTCCAGCATCGCGGTTTGGAACTGGCTGAACTGACCCGTGACGGTTTCGCGTGTTTCCGCCAGCCGTTCGGTCTGCGCAACTTGCAAGGATGACAACTGGGTTTGCATTCGGTCGGATTGCTGTGCCAGGCCGCTGTGCAGATCGGTCAGCACTGCACGATGGCGGGCTTCCATGTCCTGTGTCAGCAATGCGGGCAGATCTGCTTGTTCGCGCCGGAGCGCCCCGAGGCGTAGCACCAGCACGACGACTAACACCACTAGAACGGCAAGTCCGATGATGAGGCTGAGATCAAAAATTTGCATGGCTGGATTTTACTCGCGCAGATCATAAAAAACCCGGCGCGAGGCCGGGTTTCATGATGCATGGAGGTGCTTTACGCCGCTGCGCGCGAAGCTTTTTTCCGTTCGTGCTCCTGCAGGTAGCGCTTGCGGATACGAATCGACTTCGGCGTGATTTCCACCAGTTCGTCGTCGTCGATGAATTCCACCGCAGATTCCAGCGTCAGCTTGATCGGCGTGGTCAGGCGCACGGCTTCGTCGGTGCCAGACGAGCGCACGTTGGTGAGCTGCTTGCCCTTGATCGGGTTGACCACCAGGTCGTTGTCGCGGCTGTGGATGCCAATGATCATGCCTTCGTACAGCTTGTCGCCGGGCGAGACGAACATGCGGCCACGATCTTCGAGTTTCCACAGCGCATAGGCCACCGCTTCGCCGTTGTCCTGCGACACCAGAACGCCGTTGTGGCGGCCGGGCAGGTCGGCTTTTACCGGGCCGTAGTCGTCGAACACGTGGCTCATCAGGCCGGTGCCGCGCGTCATGGTCATGAAGTCGGACTGGAAGCCGATCAGGCCGCGTGCCGGGATGTGATATTCGAGGCGGGTGCGACCCTGGCCGTCGGATTCCATGTTGGTCAGCTCGCCCCGACGGCGGCCGATTTCTTCCATCACCGCGCCCTGGGTGTCGTCTTCCAGGTCAATGCTGAGGTTCTCATACGGCTCGCATTTTTCGCCGTTGATTTCCTTGTACACCACGCGCGGTTTGCCGACCGCCATTTCGAAGCCTTCGCGGCGCATGTTTTCCAGCAGGATGGTCAGGTGCAGCTCGCCGCGACCGGAGACGCGGAAGATGTCGGAATCGCCGGTTTCATCTACACGCAGGGCGACGTTGACCAGCAGTTCCTTGGTCAGACGGTCGCGGATCTGGCGGGTGGTGACGAACTTGCCTTCGGTGCCGGCCAGCGGCGAGGAATTGACCATGAAATCCATGTTCAGCGTCGGTTCGTCGACCGACAGCATCGGCAGGCCGACGGGATTATCCTTGTCGCAGATGGTGACGCCGATGCCGATGTCGTCGAGGCCGGAAATGATGATGATGTCGCCGGCTTCGGCCTCTTCGACCGGTACACGATCCAGTCCCTGGAAACCCAGCACCTGGTTGATACGGCCGCTTGCGACTTGATCGTCGTGGTTCATCACCACCACCGACATGCCGGGCTTGATGCGGCCATTGAGCACGCGACCGACGCCGAGACGACCGGTGTAGGTGGAGTAATCCAGTGCGGCGATTTGCAATTGCAATGGGGCGTCGGGCGAGCCGGGCGGGGTGGGAACGTGCTGGATGACGGTGTCGAACAGCGTGGTCATGTTGTCTGCCGCGCCGCCATGCGACGGGGCGTCTTTCAGATCGGTGCAGGCCCAGCCGTTCAGACCCGAGGCGTAGATGATCGGGAAGTCGAGCTGCTCGTCGGTGGCGTGGAGCTTGTCGAACAGATCAAACGTTTGATCGACGACCCAGTCCGGACGGGAGCCGGGGCGATCCACTTTGTTGATGACGACGATGGGACGCAGGCCGAGCGCCAGCGCCTTCTTGGTGACGAAGCGGGTCTGCGGCATCGGGCCTTCGACTGCATCGACCAGCAGCACCACGCCATCGACCATGCCGAGCACGCGCTCAACCTCGCCGCCGAAGTCGGCGTGGCCGGGGGTGTCAACGATGTTGATGTGGTAGTCGCCGTAGGTGATCGCGGTGTTCTTCGCCAGAATGGTGATGCCGCGTTCTTTTTCCAGATCGTTCGAATCCATCACGCGCTCGTCAACCGCCTGGTTGTCGCGGAAGGTGCCGGATTGCTTGAGCAGCTGGTCAACCAGCGTGGTTTTGCCATGGTCGACGTGCGCGATGATGGCGATATTACGGAGCTTGCGGGACATGATAGGGAAGCCGGACGCTGGAAAACCCGGCATTGTATCAGGGTTTTATGATGTTTATCGTGTGAGCGGATGTGTTGCGAGTCGGGCGTCGATACGCTGGATGAGTGCTTGATAGCGAGCGCTGCCCACCGGGCCGAAGCGGCGTTCAAATTCGGCTTGCGGCATGAATTCGGGTAAATCGCTGAACACCGGCATCAAGTCGATATCCTGACGGCTGGCCAGCAGGTGTTGCCGGACGCGACCCGCCGCATTGCCGATAGCGCGTTCGCCGAACTGAACGCCTGCCCGATCTGCCGCCAGATCCGTGAAGCTGAAACCGGAGCCTTTACGCGCATCCTCTTCTTCCTTGATGAGTCCGAGGGCGTTGGCCAGCTGCCCACTACCGTTGACGGTGAGCGCGGCTGCAATGGCAAAATGTTCGGCAAAATCCTGTCGCCCGTGTAAAGACAGCAGCACAGGTGGGGCGCGCCGGATCGACTGGTTATTCCCTTTCAGCAAACGGGACACACTTACGCCCGATATATACGCCCCCAGCGCCGTGATCGCAGCGCGGTTCTCAATGGCCGAGTCGTTGCGGGGCGATTCCATCAGCATGAGCGGCGCGAGAATCTGTGGCAACGGGAGGGTGCTGCCACGCGGGTGCCGTTTCACCAGCGCGTCCAATCGCTCGGCATACGCCAGGATGCGCGCCTGTTCTTCGGCGGGAATTAGCAGCTCAGCACTTTTGCGTTCCAGCTGGGTGAGGAGCGCGGGTCGCCAGTGATAATCCAGCGCCGCCTGGTTTTCTTCGAAATGCACCTGGCTAAACGCGTCGGCCAGCGCCGCGTAGGTTGCGTCGCGGCGCAGGCGTTGATGTGTCCAGCGCGCCAGACCGTTTGCCAGCAGGCCGGGGACGGGCAGGCTGCCCAGTTGCAGCGATTCGATGCGGATGCCGCCCGGCACTTCGGCGATTTCAGCCGTGAGATTGAGATAGCGACCCAAGGGAGTAGCAGGAACGGCGAGCGTCGCGCTGAGCGTGGCCTGACCGGGTGTCAGATTGGCCGCAATGCCGCTGACCCGTTTGAGTTCGACTGCGTAATTGAGCAGCCGGTTAAGCTCGGTTTCGTCCAGCCGAATGCTATGCACCACGTTGGGCGTCTGGCGGCGTGGGTCGTGTTTTTGCACAAGCGACTTGACCCAGGCCAGATCGGCGCGGCGGAATGCGGGCGGTGGTTCAACAGCGGGTGCAGCGTCCAGCAACAGCCAGGGCAAGCCCAGCAGTCCGGCCAGCAACCCACCCAGTACGCCCCAGCCGATCAGTTTTCGCATGTTATGTCGGCTGGTTACGCATGAAATCAGCCGTTTTGAAAAACGCGGCCATCAGTTCCTGCTTCAGCGTCGCGTCCACGTCAACATCGTCCATCGCACGTTGCATACATCCCATCCACTGGTCGCGTTCGGATTCGCCGACGGCGAAAGGCATATGGCGGCGGCGCA
Source organism: Thiobacillus sp. (assembly GCA_040080645.1). Taxonomy (GTDB): domain Bacteria; phylum Pseudomonadota; class Gammaproteobacteria; order Burkholderiales; family Thiobacillaceae; genus Thiobacillus. The sequence goes on along the minus strand of JBEBIA010000001.1, from coordinate 18,653 downwards.
AAAACGGATGGCCGAAGCGGTCGATGTAATCGGGCGGGCCGCCAGTCCAGCCGTTCAGAAACCAGGCAAGCTTGTTGCGCGATTCGGTCAGGTCTTCCGGGTGCAGCTTGCGGATGCCGTAAAAATCCGGGTCTTCGTCCATCAGATCGTAAAAGCGATCAACCAGTTGGCGAATGGGGTCGCTGCCGCCCAAGCGTTCGTAATGCGTGTTCATATCAGGCTTTAACGGGCTGAATTCGCGCAGCTGTAGTCTTCGCCAGCGTGCGTGCCGCATCGGTCGTGCCAGCGGTGGCGAGTGCCACGCCCATGCGGCGGCGCGTAAAGCTTTCGGGTTTGCCGAACAGACGCAGTTCGACGCCGGGTGTTTGCAGCGCCTCAGCTACCCCGTCGTAGGCGATGCCCTTGGCCTCGATGCCGCCATAAATCACGGCAGAAGCCCCCGGCTCACGCAGCGATACATCGACCGGCAGGCCCAGAATGGCGCGGACGTGCAGTTCGAATTCGTTCTGCCGCTGTGTCGCCATCGTCACCATACCGGTATCGTGCGGGCGCGGGCTGACTTCGGAAAACCACACCGTGTCGCCTTTGACAAACAGTTCAACGCCGAACAATCCCAGTCCGCCAAGATTGCCGGTCACGGTGGCGGCGATCTCGCGGGCACGTTGAAGCGCTGTGGATGACATCGCATGGGGTTGCCAGGATTCGACGTAATCGCCCTTTACCTGCACGTGGCCGATGGGGTCGCAAAAATGTGTGTCGATAGTGTCCAGGGCATTTTTTGCGCGCACAGTCAGCAGCGTGATTTCGTAATCGAATTCGATTACGCCTTCGACGATCACCCGGCCTTTGTCCACCCGGCTACCCGCTGACGCGTAATCCCATGCCGCGCCGAGTTCGCTCGCATCGTTGACGCGCGATTGCCCTTTGCCGGACGACGACATCACCGGTTTCACAATCACCGGATAACCCAGTTGGGTGGCCGCAGCGGTCATCTCGGCGAGACTGTCGGCAAACACATAAGGCGAGGTCGGTAGCTTGAGGGTTTCTGCGGCGAGACGGCGGATGCCTTCGCGGTTCATGGTGAGATTGGCCGCACGTGCAGTGGGGATCACCGTTGCCAGGCCTGCCGATTCAATCGCCAGCAGTTCCTCGGTCGCAATCGCCTCGATTTCCGGCACGATGAAGTGTGGCCGTTCCTGCTCCACCAGCTTGCGCAATGCCACGGCATCGCTCATGTCGATTACATGCGCGCGATGCGCCACCTGATGGCCGGGCGCGTGCGCGTAGCGATCGACAGCGATCACCTCCACACCGAGTCGTTGCAGCGCGATGACGACTTCTTTGCCGAGTTCGCCCGCACCCAGCAGCATGACACGGGTGGCAGAGGGGGAAAGTGGGGTGCCGATGCGCATGGGGGAAATCCGGAAGCCAAAGCGGTGATTTTACAGTGGCTTAGAGATGTTGTTCGATCGGCAGGGCTTGCAGTGCTCGCAGCAAACCTCGTTGAAACACAGAGGCCTTGGGTTCACTGTCCTGCACGCGTGCTACTCCGCGGTGCATATCGTGCCACTGCAAGCGTTTTTGGCTGCCATCCCCGGTTTTTTCTACGACGAGTTTCGGCTGATAGCTGCGCTCGGGATGCATGGCGTCTTCGGCGAGCGCGGTGACCTGGCGGGCGAGTGCGGTCGAGTGCATGACGATGCCCATTTCGGTATTGAGTACGGCGGATCGCGGGTCGAAATTGAAGGTGCCAATAAAAACGTGTTCGTCGTCGAAGATGAAAGTCTTGGCGTGCAGGCTGGCGCGTGAGGCGCCTCGGCTGAGATCGCGCAGGCGACCGCCGCTGGGTGCGGCAAGCGGCTTGAGTTCGTAGAGATTGACGCCGGTTTCCAGCACGGGAATGCGATAGTTTGCGTACCCGGCATGAACCAGCGGCACATCACTCGCCGCGTAGGCGTTGGTCAGCACGTCGATGCGCACGCCGACATGGTTCCAGTAACGGAAATACGCCATGCCCATCGGACCGGGAACGAAGTAGGGCGACACGATGAGCGCGCGTCGAGTGGGGTCGATCCAGAGTCCCGCGAGCTGGCCGATCAGCAGACTCGACGGTGGATTCTCCGGGTTGAGCGCTTTTTCAGGCGGGTCGACCAGCAGATCGGCGGCTGCGATGTGCCAGGGCAGCGTGCCGCTGAGCAAATGCGGCAGGGGGTCGGCCTGGTGTACCGCCTGACCATAGGGGCTCGCCCGTGCGGTGTCGTGATGGCTGCGCAGAAATTCGCTGAGCCTGGCGAGACGTGCATCGCTCACTTTGACGGGTAAGGCAGAAACGGGAACGACGGCCCCGCTATTCCAATACGCGTCGAACGAGACCGACAGCGCATCGACAATGCGCCCCGCAGCCAAGACATCGAGATCGACGAAAGCCATTTCGGTTGCGGCGTCGAAATATTCATCGCCGATATTGCGTCCGCCGGTGATGCCGAGCTGGTTGTCGGCGATGAAAGCCTTGTTGTGCATCCTCCGGTTGAGGCGCACGCTGTCGTGCAGGAACTGCCAGCCCCGGACCAGCAGGTTGGTGCTGCGTCTATGAAATGGATTGAACAGGCGCACTTCAATATTGGGGTGCGCATTCAGCGCCGCGAGCCCACGTTCCTTGTCGGCGGTGTCGATATCGTCAATCAGCACGCGTACACGCACGCCGCGATTGGCCGCATCGAGCAGGGCGGCGGCAACCCACTTGCCGGTGAGGTCGTTGTGAAACAGGTAATACTGCACGTCGAGCGTGCGGGTGGCGCGCTCGGCCAGCGCAAGCCGCGCTGCCAGCGCAGACTGGCCATCGGCCAGTAAATGAAAGCCGGATTCACCAGCGGGAATCTGTGTGGCGAGCTGACGGCGCAGCGGCGTTTCAGCGGTTTGCGGGCTGGCGAGCGAGGGAGTGCGTTCGGCCTGAAGATCAATCGTGGGCGCGCAGCCAGTCAGCGCCAGCAGCGCAATCAGGAGGACAGTTTCAGCGCGCCAGTTCACCGAGTCGTTCCCAGTCGAAATAGGGTCCGGGGTCGGTCTTGCGCCCTGGCGCGATATCACTATGGCCGACTATCGCCTGGATCGGATACGCCTGCCTCAGCTGGCGTAGCAAGGGAATCAGGCGGACGTACTGGGCGTCGGTGAAGGGCATGTCGTCGTCACCTTCGAGTTCGATGCCGACGGAAAAATCATTGCAGCGCTCGCGCTCGTCCCAGCACGACACGCCCGCGTGCCAAGCGCGCAGGCTGCACGGTACGAACTGGATCAATTCGCCATCGCGGCGGATGAAGAAGTGTGCCGACACCTTGATATCGCGGATGCCCTGGTAATAAGGGTGCGCGTCCCAGTCGAGCTGATTCAGAAACAACTTGATAACCGCATCGCCTTCAAAGACGCCAGGTGGTAGCGAGATGTTGTGCAGCACGACGAGTTCGATGGGCGTGCCCGCTGGGCGCTCGTCGCAGTTGGGCGAGGCGATAGGCGTGGCATCGTGTAGCCAGCCCGCAGAATCGAATATGGCGCTCATGGTCAGAAGATTAACGTGATGGCCAGCGTGTCGAGATAATTGCCTGCCGCCACGTTTTGCAGCGCGGGAATTCGTCCATACAGGGTGTGATTGCGGTTGCGGGTGGGGCTGCCGTTGCTGAGGTTGTGGGTGCCCGTGATCGTTTGACTGCCCCCTGTGCCATTGCCCCAAATCTGGCTGCGTGCGGCATTGCGGTAGAGGTTGTAGTTCAGACGCTCTACGCCTTGCGCCATGCTGCGGCTGGCATAGCTGGCGCCACTGCCGACCGAAGCGGTGAGGGTGTAATTGACGCGCTCATTGGGGGACACCGTGCGCGTGCAGGCGACGTTGATTGTCGAAGTCGTGTCCAGCGCGGTGGGGGTGAGTACATCGTAGGCACCGAAAGTCATGCCGGACAGCGAAAGCGTGCAACTGGCGGCGAGCGCGATAGACGGACAGGCCACGGCGAATGTGGCAAGCAGGACAGGAGGCAAGGTCATGGCGAAATCGCGGTGCATAGCTGGGTTCCCAGATCGGGCAAGGGGTCGTCATCGGGCAGGGGCGGAATCACGAGCGTGCAGCGACCGCTTGCATATCGTGCTTCCAGAATCGCGCCCGGCGTGGCGTTGTCGAGATACACCTGCCCGCCCTTGCCTGCAACATGATAGCGGGATTGTTCGTTTGTCGTGCTGTTGAGTGTGATGGTTGCACCTACCGGCAATGGGTTGCCGTCGGCGAGCATGAGCGTCATCATCGCCGGGCGCGTGCGTGCGAGCTGGAAGCGAACGAGCTGACCCGCGCGGAAAGTCGGCACTGCATTCAAGCGCAGGTTGTCGATATGGCTGTCCAGCGGCAGATCGCGGTGGTCGAGGTGGATGCTGTTCGGCTCGTAGGCTCGCAAATCCGGCAGCAGCAACTGGCCGCTTGTATCGGTCACGCCCATCAGCTGATTGTCCGCATAGACGCGTACGTCCGTAAAGCCCGGCACATCCACCAGCCCGAAACTCTGATCGATGCGGCGGGTAGGTAATAGTCGTCCGCCGAGTACCGCAAGCGCCCCCGCGACTGATGCATTGGCGATGTCGCTGTCGCGCCGCTGCTCAAATTCCAGACCATAGCTGCCCCATTGGTTTTTGTACGCCACCCCGGCGAGATGCGCCTCGACATCGGACGCCTGCACGCGGTAGCCCCAGCCTTCGCCGGCAGGTGGGCTTTGTTGCAGCGTGACATAGTTCTCATGCGTAGTCTCGGTGCTGCGCGTGAGCTTGTGCTGGGTGCTGGCGGTGGTGCGCTCGCCCAGCGGCACGATGATCGCCAGCGTGGCGGCCTGATTGTCCGGGCCCTCCAGGCTCTGAAAATAATTCAGTAGCACGCCAATCCCGTGCGAATTCCCCAAGCCGCGCAGCGTGGTTTGCGCGCTCAGCGTCCAGAACGACTGGTCGCTGGCTGCACGGACATCGCGTTCGATGAAACCCGCCGACACACTGCCCCAATGGCCGAATTGCACGCCGACAAAAACGTCGGACGCGCGTGCGGGCAGGCCGCCGGTGAGGCCGATTTCGCGGTAGTGACTGTCGCTCCATTGATGACGGGTGCTGAAGCTGAAAGGCTCGCCGCTGTATTCGTAGCTGAGTGTGGCCTGACTGCCTGAGCCGGTCTGCGCGTGACTGGCCGCCAGTGCTGCGCCGAGTACGCCAAAACGCGACATCAGGCCGCTGCCGCCGATGCCTGCCACGCTGAGATCGTCGAGTGCCGCTGCGTGAAACTCACCGGTGAACTGATCCGACAATCCGCGCCGATAGGTCGCAACGGCGAGCGGCTTGCCATAGTCCGCACTCGCGGTCCCGAAGTTGTCGCGTTCGACACCGATTTCAAAGGAGAAATCGGCCAGGCCTTCCGCCAGCAAAATGGGCGACGAAAAGAACGGCTGCGTCAGAATCTGTTCGCGCCCGAGCAGGTCACGCACCACCACCGTGATTTCCCCCGCACCGCTGATAGTGGGAATGTCGGTCACGCTGAACTGCCCGGGCGGCACGGGCTGACGCAGCAGCAGGTTGTCGTTGAGATACACCTCGGCGACCGACGGCAGCACTGCGCTGCCTGTCACCGATTGCAGGGGTGAGGTAATGCGCTGCGGCTGGGTGGCGAAATTGGTGCTGTATTGAATGCCCGCGAATCGTGTCGCGCCGCCAAACAGGCTGGCGCTGCCCGACACGCTGTCGCCGAGCCGCAGACTGGCGAGCCGCTCCGGCCAGTCTTGCTGCCAGCGGGTTTCCAGTCGGATGCCTCGACCGAAGCCGTCGCCCTCATTGAACAGCAGCGTTTGCGTCCCCACACCCAGTCGATTGAACAGACCGAATTCCAGCGCAGCAGATTGTGTACGCACGCTGTCGCCATGACGCACGAAAAAATCGTAATTCAGAAAGCCGCCCGGGCTGGCCGGAGTCGTGGTCAGTGGCGGGCGCGCCAAGCTGAAACCCGGCCCGGGCAGTATGGCGTCGGGGGCTGCTGTGAGTACGAGCAACTGGCGTGTTTCGTCGATCCGGAAGCCGACGCCGGGCAGCGCGGAAAGACGATAAAAAGTTTGTGACTGGAACGTGCGGCTGTCCGGGGCGGGTTTCAGTCGGCTGCTGGCGAGCGCGTCGGCCGACAACCAGAACGCGCCATTTTCATCTTCCAGCACCAGCTGACCGGGGCTGGTAGGCTGGAGATTGACTTCGATGCCAAGCAGGCGCTCCTGGCGGGGCACCAGTTCTTCGGCGTGAGCCAGCCCACCTAGCAGGCAGGCGATGCCCAGCCATTCAAGGCGGATCCAGCGCAAGATCAGTCTGCGTTTCACCGCTGCTCGTCTGCACGGTCAGACGGACGGGCTGCGCCCGATTTGGCAGGGCGACAGGCCAGTGCCGCGATTGCCCGGGCAGCACATAAAAATTGCCTTCGATCTGCGCGGCGGGTTGGGTGAGGGGCGGTGTATGCAGCGTGATCCCCCGTAACTGCATGTGTGCCGTCCCACGATTATTCACGTGCAGCACGACACCCTTGCCCTGACGTTTCAGTGACCAGATGGGCGACGCGGCCGTCTTTTCTGTCGTGGTCACAAACACCGGGATCGAGATATTGAGCGCCACCCTCAATCCCTGAAATCCTGCCTCGGCAGGCGGCAGGACTTCTTCAAAGATCAGCCGGTAAGGCTGCTCGATACTTGACGACGGTGTGTGCCGCAGCCCCACCCGTACGATCTGCTCCTGCCCGGGTGCCAGCGTGAATAAAGGCGGCGTGGCGAGAAAATCGCGCGTATCCGCGAGCACGTCGGTGTTGTCGGGCTGCGACCAGGCAAGCGTTTTGAGTTGCAGGGTAACGGGCGCACTGTCTTGATTGGTGACGCGCATGACGGCAATGCGGCTGTCCGGCGTGAGTTGCACCCGCACCGGGTTGACGCTGAACTGTCCCGCTGAAACAGGCGCGGACAACAACAGCGAAAATAGCGCGACAAGGCTGAAAATACGAGGCATGGCGGGCATCCTAGCACAGACGAAAACGCGGCCATCGGGCCGCGTTTTGCTGATGACGATTGACTGTTCCAGGATCAGAAAGTAACCGTCACATTAACCGTATCCGTATAGCTGCCATCGGCCGCGTTTTGTCCGGCCGGGATGCGGCCATAGACCGTCAGCGTGTCCGGCGAGCTGGGGCCGGTCGTCTCGGTGTTGTTTACATCGGTCGCTGCCGTGCCGCCCCACACGGTGGTGCGCGGTGCATCAGCATACAGATCGTAGCGGATACGTTCTGTGCCACCATCGGTCATCTGGCGCAATGGTGCTGCGGCTGTGGAGCCTGCGGCCGCGTTGCCGCCCTGATCCAGCGCGACGGCATAGGCCACGCCCTTGGTGCAGCGTACCGTGACGCTGCCGGTGGCATCGAGCGGGGTAGCGAGGTGGGTGTCGTTCGGATCGTAGGCACCAAACGCCACATTGCCGGTGCTGGTGATATTGCAACTCTTGGCGACAGTCGCCGTCACGGCAAAGCTGCCGGTCTGGGGCGAAGGACCCGCCAGCGCGAGGCTGGCACTGGCCAGGCCGAGCAGGCTCAGACTGAATCGGGAAACGAGGATGAAGGGCTTCATTGTTGTGATCTCCGTAAAAAATCGGTTGCCGAGCCTTATATTTATGGCCTTGCGACGACTATATCGACCGGAAAAACAGAAACTGAAGGGCTTGAACTTGTAAAAATCCATGCACCGCGCGGACAAAAAAAGACCGCGCACAGGGCGCGGTCGAAGGGAAGGAAAGAGACGGTTCAAGCCACTGGCGAACCGGATGTCGAATCAGGGTTCAGGGGATGACGCGATCAATACGGATTTGCAGGTCGCGCGCCCCCGGTTTGACCGGGCCGATACTGCCTTCCAGATCGCCGCTTTGCGCGCTGGCGTTGCCACTTTTTGACACGCGGGCGACGACCATGACGGATGTGTAAGCCGACAGCTTCATCTCTGGCGACATGGCGCTGGAATCATCGAGGCTGAAGCGGGCGGGGAGGTCGCCAGCTTTCAACTGGAGGATAGCCAAAGGCATACGCGGGCCTTTTTCGGCGCGCGCAAAAATGAATAGCGTATCGCCAGGCGAGATTTTTCCCGCCAGTGACGGAGCCAGACTGACCTGGCCGCTGACCGGATTGCCCGGAGCGGTCGCCGCACTCGGTGCCGCAGGCATGATGGTGGGTAGGGCGGCAGCGGGTTGACGTCCTTCTGACAGCGCACGGGCTTCTTCCAGACTGGCTTGCAGTGATTGGGTGAACTCCGAGTCGGCGGGCGCTGTTTGCACCACTTTAGACCAGTAGGCAATCGCGCCTTGATAGTCCTTGCGGTCGAAGGCGGCGGTGCCCATCAGGGCCTGTGCCTTGAAATTGGCCGGATCGATTTTCAATGCGCGCTGGAGCAGAGCCATCGGCTCGCCATCGAGCTTTTGTCCCTGCGACATGGCCAGTGCGTCGGCATGATCGGCCAGCAGCTGGGCGTCAGGCGGTAGCAGCGCTTCGGCACGTGCGTAAGCATCGGCGGCTTCGGTGAAGCGCCCCAGTACATTGTACGAACGCGCCAGCATGGCCCAGCCCGCACCATCGTCGGGTTTGCTTTTGAGGCTGGCGGCGAGTTTTTCGGCCATCGCCCGGATGCTTTCAAACGACGTGCTGTGGGCGCTGCCGTCCGGCGAGCGGGCTGAGGCAGCGGCCGTCTGCGTGTGCGGGGTGGTCGGCGGGGCAATCGCCTCGGGCGTGCCCAGCTTGAGATACAGCCCCACGGCGGCTGCCGGAATCAGCACGGCCAGTGCGACGGGTGCCCAGCGCCCGCGCCCGGGTTGCGACGGGGCGATGTCATTCACTGCGGCCAGGGTGTCATCCAGTGCGCGCTTTTCCAGTTCGCGCCGACCGATGGCGTGCTGCTCGGCGCTGAGGGTGCCGCTTGCCAGATCGGCATCCAGCTCTTTGAGCTGGTCGCGGTAGATCAAGACGTTGGCTTGCGCGCGGGTAGTTTTGCCCTCCTCGCTGCGTTGTCTGGTCAGCGCGGGCAGCACGAAAGCCAGCCCAAGGGCGATGAGTACGCCCATCACAATCAAAAATCCGGTCATGGTGTTTCCTTGGTGGAGTCGGGTTGCAGCAGGGATGTCGCCAGCGCTTGTTCGCTGTGGCTCAATTCTGGTTCGATGGCGCGCAGTCGCTGGCGTTTCAGGTTGAATATCAGAATACCGGCCGCCACGATCAGCAGCAGGAAGGGGCCAATCCAGAGTACCAGCGTCGTGCTTTTGACCGGCGGGCGATACAGCACGAAGTCGCCATAACGCGCGACCATGAAATCCTTGATCTCGGTATCGCTCATGCCGGTCTGGATTTTTTCGCGGATTTCGTTGCGCAGATCGACTGCCAGCGGGGCGTTGGAATCGGCAATAGTCTGGTTCTGGCACACCAGACAACGCAATTCCTCGGCGAGTTGTACCAGCCGCGCTTCGGCCACGGGATCGGCGGCAGCCGGTGCGGCTTCCCTGGCGAATGCCGGGGTCAGCAGCGCGGCAAGCAGCAACATAAAAATGTGTTTAAGCAGCATTGAGTTTTTTCACCAGCGGAAGAATCGTGTCGCGCAAGATGTCGGGCGTGATGGGCCCGATCTGCTTGTGGCGGATAACCCCGGCCTTGTCGATGACGAAAGTTTCCGGCACGCCGTAGACGCCGAATTCAATCCCGGTTCGGCCATCGATATCCACGACGCTGGCCACGTAGGGATTGCCCAGATCGCTCAGCCAGCGGCGTGCATCGCCGGGTTGATCCTTGTAATCCAGTCCGACAATCGGCACGGCGCGGGTTTGCGAAAACGCGACCAGCGTGGAGTGTTCCTCGCGGCAGCCGCCGCACCACGATGCCCACACATTGAGCAGCCAGACCTGGCCGCGCATGTCGGCGGCAGACAACGTCCGCGCCGGCTCGTCCAGCGTCGGCAGGCTGAACGCAGGTGCTGGTTTGTCGATCAGCGGCGAAGGCACTTCGCGCGGGTCGAGCTTGAGCCCCGCACCCAGAAAACCCAGCATGGCGAGGAACAGTGCCAGCGGAATCAGCACCCAGGCTTTTTTCATGCGGCCTCCGGCGTCAAGGCGGTTGGCAGGGCGCTCGTGGCCTTGCGTCGGGCCAGCCGGTAACGCCGGTCGCTCAGCGCCAATACGCCGCCCAGCGCCATCACCAGACAGCCGCCCCAGATCCAGTCCACAAAAGGTTTGACGTACACCCGCACGACCCAGGCGCCGTTGCCGACCGGTTCGCCCAGCGAGACATACAGATCGCGGGAGAAGCCGGTGTCGATGGCCGCTTCGGTCATCGGCATCTGGGTGGCAAAGTACATCCGCTTTTCCGGTGCCATGCTGCGTTCCAGCTGACCATTTTTCAGCACGTCCATGTCGCCGCGCGAAGCCATGTAGTTGGGGCCGGGCGTTTCGGTCACGCCCTTGAACACGAACTGATACGCGCCGATGCTGACCGTGTCGCCGACTTCCATGCGCACGTCCTTCTCGGTTTCGTAGCCCTTGACCAGCGTCACGCCGACGATGAATACGCCGACGCCGAGATGCGCCAGCAACATGCCGTAATAGCTGCGCGACTGACTGCCAAAACGCTGGCGCAGCGTGGCACCTGCGATCGGTTTGATCCGGCTCCACAGATTGAGTGCGGTGGAGGTGAATACCCAGAGCGCGAGCAGCAGGCCAAAACTGATCATCGGCGACCACGCCCCCAGCGCGAAAGGCAGCAGCAAGGCGCTAAACAGACTGACGCCAAACGCCCAGCGCAAGCGTAGCGCCAGTTCCGGCAGGCTGGCCGATTTCCAGCGCGCCAGCGGCCCCACACCCATGAGGAAAATGGCGGGTGCCATGAGCGGTGCGAAGACGTTGTCGAAATAAGGCGGCCCGACCGAAATTTTGCCCAGCCCGAGGGCGTCGAGCAGCAGCGGATACAGTGTGCCGAGCAGCACTGAAGCGGCGGCCACGATCAGGATCACGTTATTGGCCAGCAGAAAAGATTCGCGCGAGACCAGATCGAAGCGCCCGCCCAATCCGACTTTAGCGGCGCGCCAGGCGAACAGCGTGAGCGAACCGCCGGTGACGATGGCGAGAAAAATCAGGATGAAGATGCCGCGTTCGGGATCGGTGGCAAACGCATGAACCGAAGTCAGCACGCCGGAACGCACGAGGAAGGTGCCCAGTAGCGACAATGAAAAGGCAAAGATGGCGAGCAACACGGTCCAGTTCTTGAAGCTGCCGCGCTTTTCGGTGACAGCGAGCGAGTGCATCAGCGCCGTGCCGACCAGCCATGGCATGAAGGACGCGTTTTCCACCGGATCCCAGAACCACCAGCCACCCCAACCCAGCTCGTAATACGCCCACCAGCTGCCGAGCGCGATGCCGAGTGTGAGAAACACCCAGGCGACCGTCGTCCAGGGGCGCGACCAGCGCGCCCAGGCCGCATCCAGATTGCCGCCCAAGAGCGCGGCGATGGCGAAGGCGAAAGCCACCGAGAAGCCTACATAGCCCATATAAAGCATGGGCGGATGGAACACCATGCCGGGATCCTGCAACAGCGGATTGAGGTCGCGGCCATCGGGCGCGGCGGGCAGCAGGCGCTCGAAGGGGTTAGAGGTCAGCAGCATGAACAGCAGGAAACCGACGCTGATGAAACCCATCACGCCCAGAATGCGCGCCACCATTTCGCGTGGCAGATGGCGGCTGAACAGCGACACCGCGAGCATCCACAGCGTGAGCATGAACACCCACAGCAACACCGAACCTTCGTGGCTGCCCCACACTGCGGCCAGCCGGTAATGCAAAGGCAGCATGGAATTGGAATTGCTGGCGACGTTCAGCACGGAGAAATCGTTGACCGCGAAGGAATATGCCAGACAGGCCATCGCCAATGTGATGAAGACGAACAATCCCTGCGCAGCCGGACGCGCCAGCGCCATCCAGGACGCAATGCCGCGGTGTGCGCCGATCAGCGGAAACACCGTCAGCGCAAGGGCGATCAGCAGCGCGACGATCAGCGAAAAGTGGCCGATTTCAGGAATCATTGGGCGGTGCTTTCTTTTTCCATTACCAGCGTTTGGCCGGTGGATTCGCCGGATGCCTGCGCGCGCTTGAGCGCATCCGCAGCTTCGGGCGGCATATAGTTTTCATCGTGCTTGGCCAGCACCTCGCTGGCCTGAAATACGCCCCCGGTATCCAGCTTGCCCTGCGCAACCACGCCTTTCCCTTCCTTGAACAGGTCGGGCAGGATGCCGGTGTACATCACGGGAATGGAATGGGCGGTATCGGTCACGGTGAAACGAACCGTGACGCCTTCGCGCTGGACGCTCCCCGCCTCCACCAGGCCGCCCACGCGCAGGCTGCGATGGGTGGGCGCTTCGCGTGCGGCGATCTGGCTGGGCGTATAGAAAAACGCCACGTTGCTGCGCAGCGCGTTCAGCACCAGGGCGGCTGCAAGGCCAACGGCAGCCAGCCCGGCGGCGATCAGGGCGATGCGTTTATGGCGTGGTTTCATGCGGGTGTTGATCCGGATAATGGCGCTTTGACGGCACGACGGCGTGCGCGCAGCAGCCCGATTTCAGCCGCGATCAGGACGGCGGTGACCAGATACGACCCCCACACATACAAACCATAGCCGCCCATGGCAATGAATTCATCCAGGCTATTCCAGATCATGTCGGCTCCTTCGCCAGTTGTGCGACCCACTCGGCCTGTTGCTCGCGTTCCAGCATGATGCAGCGCACCCGCATCAGCGTGACGGCGATGCTGTACATCCAGCACGCCAGCGCCATCACCAGCATGCCCAGCAGCATGGTGGCCGCCATTTTGGGGGCGGCGGTCATGCTCACCGACGCCCCCTGATGCAGGGTGTTCCACCATTTGACCGAGAAATAAATAATCGGTACGTTGACCACGCCGACCAGCGCCAGCACCGCGCTGGCGCGGTCGGCGCGGCGTGGCTCGTCGATGGCGGCATGCAAGGCCATGAATCCGATATACAGAAACAGCAGGATCAGTTCGGAGGTCAACCGCGCATCCCACACCCACCACGCGCCCCAGGTCGGTTTGCCCCACAGCGCGCCCGTCCATAGCGCAATGAAAGTAAACAGTGCGCCGGTCGGTGCCAGCGCGCTGGCCATCATCGACGACAGGCGCGTGTTGAAGATCAAGCCAGCGGCAGCCCAGCCTGCCATCACGACATAAATGAACATCGACATCCAGGCCGCCGGCACGTGAATGAAAATGATGCGGTACGACTCACCCTGCTGGTGGTCGGTGGGCGCGACAAAGAAACTCAGATAAAGCCCCGCTGCCACGAGTGCGACGGCAGCCAGCGCAAACCAGGGAATCAGCTTGCCCGCCAGCGGATAAAACGTGACGGGGGAAGCGTATTTGAACCAGTTCAGTTTCATGCGGATAAACACTCCTTGTGGCGGCGCATTTCAGGGCTTCATTCCAGCGCGATGCGCAGCGCCGCCGCCGTTGCCCACGGTGCAAGCACCAGACCCAGCAGCAGGAATGCGCCGAGGATGGATAAATGGCCGCTGGCAGACATGCCGGTTGCGCTGGCATCCACCGCGCCCGCGCCAAAAATCAGCACCGGCACATACAGCGGCAGCACCAGCAAGGAAACCAGTACGCCGCCTCCGCGCACGCCTACCGTGAGCGCCGCGCCGATCGCGCCAATCAGACTTAGCACGGGGGTTCCCAGCAGCAACGCCAGCAGCAAAGTGGCAATGGCTTCGGCAGGCAGGTCGTATTGCAGCGCGATGACCGGCGACATCAAGACCAGCGGCAAACCCGCCACCAGCCAGTGCGCCAGCACTTTGCCGATCACGACCAGGATGAGGGGTTCGGGTGCCAGCGCCAGCTGTTCCAGACTGCCATCCGCGTAATCTGCCGCGAACAGGCGTTCCAGCGACAGCATCGTGGCCAGCAGCGCCGCTACCCAGACAATGCCCGGTGCCATGGCGCGTAGCAGCGCAGGTTCCGGCCCCACGCCCAGCGGAAACAGGCTGGCGACGATGACGAAAAAGAACAGTGTGGTCGCCACATCGGCGCGCCTGCGCAAGGCGAGCAGCAAATCGCGGGACACCACATAGCGCAGGGTTTGCCACATGCCGAGCTGTCTCAGGCGTCCAGCCGCAAGGTCTGGCTGTCGGCTGCCTGAATAGCAACGTCCTGGTGGGAGGTGAGCGCGATCATGCCGCCCTGCGCGAGATAGGTCTGCATCACATGCCGCAGGCTTTCGATGGCGCCGGTATCCAGCGCATTGTAGGGTTCGTCGAGCAGCCACAAAGCACGTGGCTGGGGCAGCCGCAATCGCGCCAGCGCGGCGCGGCGACGTTGACCCTGCGACAAGAACTTGACGGGCAATTGCTCGCGGCCCGCCAGTCCGCTATCCCGCAGGGCGGCCATCGCGGCTTCGTGACTGACAGGCTGGCTGGTAATCCGTGCAACGATACTCAGATTTTCCAGCGCACTCAGATCTTCCTTCAAGCCGTTGGCATGACCGATATAGGTCATGGCACGCCGGTAATCCTCCCCGCTTGCCGTGAGTGTTTTACCGTGCCAGCGTACTTCGCCGACCATCGGCGACGACAAGCCACACAGGGTACGCAACAGCGTGGTCTTGCCGCTGCCGTTGCCGCCCTGTATCCAGATTAGTCCGCCGGGTTTGAGATTGAACGACACGTTGCCGAACAGGCGTCGCTCACCGCGCAGGCAACCGAGTCCGTCTACTTCCAGCATGGCATGTCTTTCATCGTTCGCACGGATCAGATATCCCAGCGGTAACCCAGATAGAAGAAGTGCGACTTGTCGATATCCTGGCTGGTGGGATTGGTCGTGGTCACATGCTGAAAGGTGTAATCCGCTTCAAGCGACAAATTTTCCTTCCATTGATACGCGACGTGAATTTCGGGGGACCACTGGGCAGTATCGGTGTTGGGGTCTGTTTTCTGCTGATAGTACTTGAGCGAGGGCTCAATCAACCAGCGTCCCAGACGGGTGGTGTTGTTGTAGGAAAGGAATTCGCCATGAAAGGTTTCACCCTGATTCAGCGATACCGTAAACACATGAGCGTCATTGACGGTCAGCAGGCTGGAGCCAATGGCACGCAGCGAATACCGGTAAATATTGCCGGTTTCTGCTTGAGGTGGAATCACAGTTCCATCATCCAGCGTTTGCCCAGGCAGCGCTCCCGTATTGACCAGATTGAAATCCCCGCCCAATTGCCAGCTTGTGTTCAACGGGGTCTGGAACCCCAGTGTGAATTGTTCCGTCACTGCGCTGCTTGCCAGAGCCCATGCGCGTATCTGGTCTTCGGTGTCGGTGGCAAGCAGTTGTTTGATGCTGAGGGGGATAGGGGACAGTGCCGTCACGGCACTGTTATAAAGCGCGATAGATGTAGCAAGCGGCGGTGAGCGACGACGATCCAGCAAGAAGCTGTAACTGCTTCCGCCTTCGGTCTGCCAGTCGCCTTGTAATGTCGCAATATTGACCACGTCATAACTCACGTCGTAATCGAGTAGCGTGCTGACGGAACCGCGCGCTAAATGCAAGCCAAGCTCCATTCCCACCGCACGTCGATCAACAATGCCATCTGCCGTTTGCTCGGTGAAATAGGTTTTACCACTCAGGCGCTCGGTCAGGTTGTTCGCATCCAGACTCACCCCCCAGAATTTCCGGTCAGTTTCAAGTGAGGGAAAGTCTACCGGCATACCGGCCACCAGGTTGGCCCGCCATTTTGGCGCAAATTCATAACCCAGCAGCGCGCCATCAAAACGACCGAACACCCCGGCAGAGGTCGGGGTCTGGCGGCCAATCTTGGCGCTGAATCCGTTCAGATAGCCTTTGTATTCGTAATAAGCAGACAGAATGCGGTTGCGGTCCGGGCGCTCATCGACGAATCTCCGGATGTCGTCGTCACGGAATACCAGCTTCTGATCCGAATCGGCGTTTCGATAGTGGCCAGTCAGATCAATCTGAGTTCTCAGTTCAGATTGATTGAATTTTGAGAGTGTCGGCGTGCCAGGCGCAACGGGCGTATTGAATGCAGTTTGTGTCTGACTTTTTCCACCGTAATAAAACTGAGAAAAACTGCCGGATACCGTTTTGGTTACGGTGTCGTCTCGCTTGGGTTTGGATTTGCGTGCAATGGTGGCAGGCGACTTCAAACCGGCCAGTTGCCGCTGGACTCGTGCCACGCCCGCGCCATCCGGAAACAGCTTCAGATACAACTCGTATTCGGCTCTAGCCTTGGCTATCTCGCCGTTGCGTTCGCGTGCCAGGCCGACCAGTTCCTGCGCTTCTTCGGAATGCTTGTTTGGCGGTAGCAGCAACACCTGATTGAAACTGTTGATCGCCAGCTCAAAATTCGCAGCTAACAGCGCCTCTTTCGCTTTCGGCATCAACAAGTTGGCCTGGTCTTCCACCTCGGGTAGCGGCGCTTGCGCTTGTATCTGGCCCGCCTCGGGTTTCGCGCGCGCGGAAGCCTCGTCAAGTCTGGCCTGGCGACGCTTGAGCAAATCGGTGACGGTGGAATCCGGGAATTGGGCAAGCAGCAATGCGCGAACTTTTTCTGCTTGTTCGGCAGTGGAAAAATAGCCCAGATTCAATTCATGCTGAATCTTGCCCTCGCGGGTTTGCTGCGAGGTAAAGATATCGTAATCCTGTACTTCACGAGGGATAACTTTGCTGCTCAGTTCATTCTTGTCGGCAGCACTCATCAGCGTGAGGGCGTAGCGCTTATCGTCCGAGACGGTTTGCTGCCTCTTAAGTTTGTCGCCAAAAACAACCAGCAGGCTGCGACTATTTGTGCCCATGCGAATTTTCACATTGGCGGGCTGGATATTTTTCCCGATCTGTAGCGTCAGTTTCTGGGTCTGGGCGGTTTCCGGAATATAGATTGCGGTCAGGCTCGGCAGTTGTTCGAAAGCACGGGATTTGAGCGTTTCACGCGTTTTCTTTAGTTTGGGGTCGTCAATTTGCACCAGTTGGAAATACACCTGAATGGCATTCGATTTGCCAACGGGTACGGAGCGCAGCAATTGGATACGGGCGTTGAATTCAATCCGGATTGCATTTTCGTATTGATCGGGCTGAACCTGAATTTCCTCCAGAATCTGTGCCTGCGCGTCCAGCGGAGCCAGCGACAGAACACTGCAAGCGATCAGGGCCGAAGCTAGTTTGTTCCAGGTCATTGAAAACATAGGGGTTCTCGTGAGTAATGATGGATGTTTGTCTGTAATCGGTTAGAGCAGGCTCAATCCCACTTGGAATAAGCTACACCCTTGTTGCCCAGCGGCCGGTGGCAGCCCGACTGCGAGCAGTCGGTAGCGGTTTTGGATTCATGGGTTACGCTCTTTTTCTCCATGCTGCCGAGATAACTGGTGCCAGTGGCGTGGCATGTCTTGCAGCCAGTCTGGATGCTGTTGTGATCCATTTTGGCCGACCAGCTGGTGGTGCTGGTGTGGCAGGCTTTGCAGTCCTTGTTCCCCACCAGGCTGGTCGGGATGTGGTTGCTGGGCTTGGCCGTTGCCCCCGCTGCGGTGAAGGCACCACCATGACAGGATTCGCAGGTGGCACCGGTGACGACGGTGTGGCTCATGGTCGCGGGTGCCCAGGGTGCGTTTGTCCGGTGGCACGCGTCGCAGGCCGCCGTGGTCGGAATGTGCGTCGTCGGCTTGCCGCTCGCGGTACTGCCATTGTGGCAAGTCGAGCACGTTCCTGGTGCGACTCCCGTGTGGCTGAAGGTTGCCGGGGTCCAGGCAGTTGTCTTATGGCAGGTATCGCAGGACGCCGTGGTGGGAATGTGGTTCGTGGGTTTGCCGGTCGCGGTGCTGCCGTTGTGACAAGTCGAGCACGTTCCCGGTGCGACGCCAGTATGCGTAAACGTCGCGGGTGTCCAGGCGGTTGTCTTGTGGCAGGTGTCGCAGGACGCCGTGGTGGGAATGTGGTTCGTGGGTTTGCCGGTCGCGGTGCTGCCGTTGTGACAAGTCGAGCACGTACCGGGCGCGACGCCTGTGTGGCTGAAGGTTGCAGGTGTCCAGGCGGAAGTCTTGTGACAGGTATCGCAGGACGCCGTGGTGGGGATGTGGTTCGTGGGTTTACCCGTCGCAGTTGTTCCGTTGTGGCAAGTCGAGCACGTTCCCGGCGCAACACCGGTATGGCTGAAAGTAGCCGGGGTCCAGGCACTCGTCTTGTGGCAGGTATCGCAGGACGCCGAAGTGGGGATATGGCTGGTCGGTTTGCCGGTGGCAGTACTGCCGTTGTGGCAGGTCGAGCACGTGCCCGGCGCTACGCCTGTATGGCTGAAGGTCGCCGGTGTCCACGCGGAAGTCTTGTGGCAGGTATCGCAAGCCTGAGTTGTAGGAATGTGCGTCGTCGGCTTGCCGGTTGCGGTAGTTCCGTTGTGGCAGGTCGAGCACGTGCCCGGCGCTACGCCTGTATGGCTGAAGGTCGCCGGTGTCCAGGCACTCGTCTTGTGGCAGGTATCGCAGGACGCCGAAGTGGGGATATGGCTGGTCGGTTTGCCGGTGGCAGTACTGCCGTTGTGGCAGGTCGAG
>JBEBIA010000027.1:0-23648 GCA_040080645.1 Thiobacillus sp. | reverse complement strand
GGGTAGTGGTGGCGCAGAGTCCGGCGGGGTTGGGGGAGGCGGTATTGGCGGCGATTGGCGACCGTTTGGTCAGATGAAACACTTTCGGACTCATCTGCTCCCGCTCTTGTTTTTTCCCTGGTTTTCTACTGTAAATGCAGCGGACGCTAAATTTCCTTCGGACGTTGAAGCTTTCATTGCTACGCGTGAAAATTGCGATCACTGGCGTGGCGAATATCCTTATGACAAGGAACGAGAGGCCGACATACATTGGAATATTTGCCAAGCCTGTCTCGGTACCGACGTGCAGCTTGCAGATTTGAAGATTAAATACACGAATGTGGTGGAGATTATTTCCTTGCTTAACACCTTAGAGCTTGAGATCGAACCGAATCCGCGCTTCGGGGATTTTTGCCGTTCATTGAAAGAGCCTTCTGGAATCTGATGAATTCGCCCGAGCCCGAGTAGGGCGGATGAGCCGAAGGCGTTATCCGCCGTATGTCATACGGCGGAAGGCGCGGAGTTTATGCCCTTCAGGGTGCTTTTCCGCCCTACCTTTACCCCCTACTTTTCATGAAACTCGCCCTCGCCCAACTCAACCTCACCGTTGGTGACATCGCTGGCAACACCGACCGTCTGCTGGCCGCTGCGCGCGAAGCGCACGAGGCGAGTGCTGCGTTGTTGCTCACACCGGAAATGTCGATCTGTGGCTATCCGGCGGAAGACCTGGTATTGCGACGCGATTTTTGCGAGGCCTGTGCGGCTGCGCTGCAACGCATTGTGCGCGAAGCGCCGCCTGCGCTGGCGTTGATCGTGGGTTATCCCGAGCGGGCGGGGGACGCGCTGTATAACGCGGCGGCGCTGGTGCGCGGTGGGCACGTCGAGGCGGTGTACCGCAAGCATCATTTGCCTAATCATTCGGTGTTCGATGAGCAGCGGGTTTTCGATAGTGGTGGCACACCCTGCGTGTTCGCGTGTGGTGGGCTGAAATTCGGCCTGAATATCTGCGGCGATATCTGGGAGCCGGGACCGGCGCGGTGGGCAAAGGAAGCTGGGGCGGACTGGCTGCTGGTGCCGAATGCGTCGCCTTTCCATTTGAACAAGCAGCGCGCGCGTTATGCCGTGGCACGGGCGCGGCAGGACGAGGCGGGCTTGCCGCTGGTGTATGCCAATCTGGTGGGTGGGCAGGACGAGCTGGTGTTCGACGGCGCGTCGTTTGCGCTGGATGCCGACGGCGAGGTGGTGGCGCAGTGGCCGTGCTGGCAGGAAGGGCTGTTTTATCTGGAGCTCGGCGCGGACACAGCGCGCGGCGACGTGGTTGAGCTGCCTGAGGAAGATGCCGCTGTATACGACGCGCTGGTGCTGGCGGTGCGCGATTACGTGGGCAAAAATGGCTTCAAGGGCGTGCATCTTGGCTTGTCGGGCGGCATTGATTCGGCGCTGACGCTGGCAGTGGCGGTCGATGCGCTGGGTGCGGATCAGGTACATGCGGTGATGATGCCGTCGGACTACACCGCCAGCATCAGCGTGGAAGATGCGCGCGAGATGGTGCAGCGGCTGGGGGTGAAGTATTCCGAGATTGCGATCAAGCCGGTGTTTGACGCGTTTCGCACGCAGCTGGCATCAGAGTTTGTGGGCAGCCCTCTCCCCAACCCTCCCCCGGAGGGGGAGGGGGCGAACGTCATGCCAACATCGATCAACGACACCACCGAAGAAAATCTGCAAGCCCGCACGCGCGGCACTTTGCTGATGGCGCTGTCGAACAAATTCGGCACGCTGGTGCTGACGACCGGCAACAAGAGCGAAATGGGGGTGGGCTACGCGACGCTGTATGGCGACATGGCGGGCGGCTTTGCGGTGCTGAAGGACGTGCCGAAGACGCGAGTGTTCCGGCTGGCGAATTACCGCAACAGCCTGTCGCAGACGGCTGGGTTCAAAATCATCCCGCAACGCATTATCGACCGTCCCCCGTCGGCCGAACTGCGCCCGGATCAGACCGATCAGGACAGCCTGCCGCCGTACGACGTGCTCGACGCGATACTCGCCGCCTATGTCGAGCGCGACCTGTCGGCGCGCGATATCGTGGCGCTTGGGTTTGAGGCAGCCACGGTGAAAAAAGTCATCCGGCTGGTCGATTTGGCCGAATACAAACGCCGTCAGGCCGCGCCCGGGCCGCGCATTACCGCACGCAATTTTGGCAAAGACCGCCGTTATCCGATAACCTCCCGATATCGACCCGAAGGAGATTTACCATGAAAAAAATCGAAGCCATTCTCAAACCGTTCAAACTCGACGAAGTGCGCGAGGCGCTGTCCGAGATCGGTGTGACCGGCCTCACCGTCACCGAAGTCAAAGGGTTTGGCCGTCAGAAAGGCCATACCGAGCTGTATCGCGGCGCCGAATACGTGGTGGATTTTTTGCCCAAGGTGAAAGTGGAAGTCGTCATTGCCGACAGCCTGCTGGATCGCGCGATGGAGGCGATCATCGCCGCCGCTCGCACCGGCAAGATCGGTGACGGCAAGATTTTTGTATCGACGGTCGAACAGGTGGTGCGGATTCGCACCGGCGAATCGGGCGAAGCCGCGATTTAAGGGCGGATTACCAGAACCGATACCAGGATTTCCCCTCGGTATTGATCCCTTTGGCGTATTGGCTGTTGGGAAAATTCAGTTTCAGCACACGTTGCGCATCGTCGCGCAGGTCGGTTAGTTTCAGTTTGTCGTACGACACCACCATGATCGCCAGCGCTTCTTCCAGCGCTGGGGCGTCAGGGTAGGTTTTCAGCACTTCCTTGGCGCGGTTGGCGGCGGCCACATAAGCTTCGCGTTTGAGGTAATACTTGGCCACATGGACCTCATTGTTGGCCAGCGCATTCACCAGATATTTCATCCGTGCGGTAGCGTCGGCGGCGTATTTGCTGTCAGGGAAGCGGGTGGCGAGCTCTTTGAACGTCAAAAACGCTTCGCGGGCAGCCTTGGGATCGCGCTCGCTCATGTCCTGATCGACCAGATTGCCGAGCAGACCCAGGTCATCATTAAAATTCGCCAAGCCCTTAAGATAGTAGGCGTAATCGACGTTAGGGTGGTTAGGGTGTAATTTGATGAAGCGGTCGCAGGCGGCGATGGCGGAAATCGGTTCGTTATCCTTGTAATACGCGTAGGCCACCTCAAGCTGCGCCTGTTGGGCGTAGCGGCCAAACGGGTAGCGGGATTCCAGGGTTTCGAATAATTTCACGGCACGCTCGTAATTACCGCTGCCGAGGTTGTCCTTGGCTTCGCTGTAGAGTTTTTGGGCAGACCACTGTGCGGTTTCATCCTTGACTTCAGGCAGAATGCCGCAGCCGCCGAGCGTCAGCAATACGGCGAACAGGCTGGCCGGAAGCAGGGAAAAACGGGAAGAGAGTTGCGTAAGCATGGGAAAAGACACAGAAATTTTGTCGTCTGATTATAAGGGAAATCCTTCCGGGGACGTCCGTGAGCTGGTGATCCCCGAAGGCGAGGGCGGGCAGCGGCTGGATCAGGCGCTGTCGCGGCTGCTGCCCGAGTTTTCGCGTAACCGCATCCAGAACTGGATTCGCGCCCGCCAGATTTCGGTGGATGAATCCTGGGGCACTACCAAGATGAAGGTGCTGGGCGGCGAGGCGGTGCGGGTCAAGATCGAAGCCGACCCCGGCGCGACGCCCGATACGCCGGAAGCGATCCCGCTCAACGTGGTGTTCGAAGACCCGGTGTTGGTGGTGATCGACAAGCCGGTGGGGCTGGTCGTTCACCCCGGTAGCGGCAATCCGCACGGTACCTTGTTGAATGCGCTGCTTTACCGCGTGCCGCAGGTAGCCGAACTGCCCCGCGCTGGCATTGTGCATCGGCTCGACAAAGATACGTCCGGCCTGCTGGTGGTGGCTAAAACACTGCAATCGCATACCGATCTGGTGCGCCAGTTGCAGGCACGCACGGTCAAGCGTGAATACCTGGCGCTGGTGTACGGTGAAGTGGATCGCGGCGGTACGGTCGATGCGCCGCTGGCGCGCGATCCGCACAACCGGGTGAAGCGTGGCGTGCATCCGCTGGGTAAACCGGCGATTACGCATTACGACGTGGTGGAACGGTTTCCCGGCCTGACCCTGCTGCGCTGCAAACTGGAAACGGGGCGCACGCACCAGATTCGCGTGCATATGCAACATATCGGCCACCCGCTGGTGGGCGACACCGTGTACAACGCCAGTCGCCGCAGCAACCTCAAGATCCCCTTTCCCCGCCAGGCTTTACATGCCGAACGGCTGGGGCTGGTGCACCCGGTCACCGGGGACGACGTGCAATGGGAGTCAGCCTTGCCGCCGGATTACGCCTCTCTGCTCAAAGCCCTGCACGACAATACCACCTGGGGGGGCTGACCATCGCACCCCTGATTGTGCCGGATTGGCCTGCGCCACCGCAGGTTCAATCCTTGATGACCACCCGGCATGGCGGCGTGAGCGATGCGTCCTGGGCAAGCCTTAATCTGGGCGATCATGTCGGCGATGTGCCAGAGCGGGTCGCCGCTAATCGTGGCCGACTAGGTGAATGTCTGCCCGCTGAGCCCTGCTGGCTGAAACAGGTGCATAGCGCGCGTATCGTGCCCGCCGCAGCGGGCGTACCTGAGGCGGACGCCGCGTTCAGCCGCCAGCCGCACACCGTGTGCGCGGTACTGACGGCAGACTGCTTGCCCGTATTGTTGTGTGATCAGGCAGGCAGCGTGGTGGCGGCAGCCCACGCGGGCTGGCGCGGTCTGGCCGATGGCGTACTGGAAGCCAGCGTCGCGGCCATGCAAACCCCTGCCGACGAACTTCTTGTCTGGCTTGGCGCAGCCATTGGTCCGACAGCATTTGAAGTGGGGGATGACGTGCGTGAGGTGTTTTTGGCACAACACGCTGATACTACGACGGCGTTTGTGCCGCATCGCGGCAAATGGCTGGCCGATCTGTATCAGCTTGCGCGTATTCGGCTGACGCACGTGGGGGTTCATGCCGTATATGGCGGTGGACGCTGCACATTCAGCGAAGCCGATACGTTTTTTTCGTACCGTCGCGACGGTGTCACCGGGCGCATGGCCAGTCTGATCTGGATTGAACCTGGCCGCTGACTTGAGTGTGCACAGCCGCGCATACTAGAAACCCCGTAGTTTTTCGGCCATGATGGGGATGGGCAGTTTCGCCCGGCTTCTCCACCGGCTTTCAACATGACCCACGCTTTCAAATATGCCCATGCCAGCCATCCCGACTGGACGGTGGCGGCGCAAGATTGCATGACGCAACTGGGGGCAATTTCGCAGGCCGCGACGCTGGGCTTTCTGTATGTCTCGGATGCCTACGCAGCTGAAATGAGTGCAATTCTTGATTTTTTCCAGAGCACGACCGGCGTCGGACACTGGACGGGTTCGGTCGGTATTGGTGTGTGCGCGACAGGAACGGAATATCTGGAAACCCCCGCGATGGCGGTGATGCTGGGCGAATTTGATCCTTCGACGTTTTTCATGTTGCCGGTGATGAAAACGCCGCAGGATATTGCTGACAGTGTGCCGGATGCCGCCTATTTCGCGCTGGTGCATGGCGACCCTGCCAATGCACGGACGCAGGAACTGATTGAAGGGCTGTCCGCACGGGTCAGCAGTGGCTTTGTGGTTGGCGGGTTATCGAGCTCGAATGGCGAAACTGCGCAAATTTGCGATGGTCTGGTGAGTGGCGGCTTGTCTGGTGTCCTGTTTTCGGAACAGGTCAAACTGGCGACCCGGCTGACGCAGGGCGTGTCGCCCTTAGGGGGGCGGCATCAGGTGACAGCGGCCACGCGCAACGTGATTGGCAGCCTCGACCATCGTCCCGCGCTCGACGTGATGAAGGAAGAAATCGGCGAAGTACTGGCGCGTGATTTACGCCGCGCGGCGGGCTATATTTTTGTCGGCCTGCCGGTGCGCGGTTCTGACACGGGCGACTATCTGGTGCGCAATATTCTCGGCGTCGATCCGCAGAGTCACCTGGTGGCGATTGGCGAGGCCGTCGAACCCGGTGATGAATTGCTGTTTTGCCGCCGCGACCAGCAAACCGCCGAAGACGACTTGCTACGGATGCTGGAGGCTATCCGCAGCCAGCTGGCTGCGCCGATACGCGGCGGGGTGTATTGTTCCTGCCTCGGGCGGGGCGAGCATATATTTGGTACGCCCAATCGGGAGTTGGGGCTGATACGCGACACTCTGGGAGACTTTCCACTGGTCGGATTCTTTGCCAATGGTGAAATCTCGCACAATCGGTTGTATGGTTACACGGGGGTGTTGACCTTGTTTGCCTGAGGCAATGCGTGGTACCCCATTTCGAAAAAGGGAGACACCATATGACGGTTCATGCCATGAAAAAAGACGAAGTCAGCCTGCTGCGTGACGAGATTGAATTGCTGATGACCGAGCGCCGTCAGCTTCTGCAGGTGACCGGGGCTGCGGCCGTGTTTGTGGCCAATCTCGATACTGATGCCTTGCCGGACGAAAGCGGCACGATCGATGCCGCCGAAATGCTGGCGGAGCAGCTGAATGAGTTGCCTGAGGAAACCCTCAAGGATGCGCTCGAATCCGTGCGCGCCATTGTAGACCCGAGCGTGTAATCAACCCGCGCGCAACTCGCGCCATGTTCCGCCTGACGCTTCCTGACCGTTCCCGCGTGAGCCAGCTGGCGCTGGTGGTGGGATTGACCGCGCTGGCCTATGTGCTGGCCGCTTGGTTCAGTCAGCAACTCCCTGTTTATCTCGATGCCGCCATTCCGACGATCTGGCTAGCCACTGGCGTTGCCGCTATGGCCTGCCTGCGGTGGGGATGGGCAGGCGTGGCAGGCGTGCTACTCGGTGCGCTGGCCTTCCATAGCACGCATCTGACACTGGACATCGCGCTACGTATGGCTGTGGGGACTGCGCTTGGCGCGGCCATCATGAGTTTGTTGCCGCGTGCGATGCCGCCGTTCAGTGCCACGCTGGACTACATTCCCAGCGTCGCCAAGTTTGCGCTGCTGGCGGCCCCCGTGGGTTGCGCCGTCAGCGCTGCCAGCGTGGTATTCAGCCAGCCGGTGTTGTCGGTCGAGATCGTATCGCGTGCGCTGTGGTCAAACTGGCTGGCCGAGTTGCTCGGGGTGTATTTACTGACGCCGCTGCTGCTGACGGGGTTGCAAGGCGATATTTTGCCCAGTGGCAAGGGCAAGCGGGTGGAAGGCTTGGCGTTGGTGCTGGCGATGCTGCTGCTGACGCTGCTGATGATGCGGTATGCCCAGCCTTTGCGTCCTGCCGAGATCGTGCTGTTTGTCTTGTTGCCCGCTGTGCTGTGGGCCGCGCTGCGTTTTTCAGTTGCGGGTGTCAGTCTGGCCATTTTTCTGGCGGCGCTGGTGGTGATGGCGGTGGTGGTCGCTGCGCAGGGTGGCGGGGATCCTGTGACCGCTGCCCGGGAACGCCTGGCTTTGCAAATCAGCCTGGTCGCGATGGCCTTGTCCGGCTTGTTTGTCGCGGCAGCCCTCGCTGAGCGGCGCTATTCTGAAGTGCGGCTCGATATGCTGGCGAATCACGATCCGCTGACGGGTTTGCCTAACCGCTCGTATTTCCAGGATTTTTTAAGCCATACGTTGGCGCGCGCGCAACGCGAAGCGGCGCAGGTGTCCCTGCTGTTTATTGATCTTGATCGCTTTAAACATATCAACGACTCGCAGGGGCATGAGGTGGGGGATCGTGTGCTGGGCGTGGTGGCCAATCGGCTGGACGAGCAGTTGCGTGCGGATGATTTTGTTGCGCGGCTGGGCGGCGACGAATTCGCGGTGATCCTGATGCATCCTCCCGCTTCGCGTGCGGCAGCGCGGGTGGCGAAAAAACTCTCGGAGGCGCTGTCCGAGCCGTTCAAGCTCGATCAACGTCGCTACGCCATCAGCGCGAGTATCGGGATCAGCGTGTATCCCGACGACGCGCCTGACGCCAATACCCTGCTGCGGCAGGCGGATCTGGCGATGTACCGCGCCAAACAGCAGCGCAGCACGTTCGAGTATTTTAGCGATGACATGAACATGGTGGCGCAGCAAATGCTGACGCTGGAGACCGGTTTGCGGCAGGCGCTCGAGCGCGACGAGCTTGTGCTGGTGTATCAGCCCAAGGTAGACCTTGTGAGTGGACAGGTGATTGGCACCGAGGCGTTGATACGCTGGCTGACTCGTGCGGGCACCATCGTTGGGCCGGATCAGTTTATTCCCGTGGCGGAAGAAACCGGGCTGATTGTGCCGATTGGCCGCTGGGTGGTGAAGCGCGCCTGCGAACAATGGATGGCCTGGCAGGCAAGCGGATTGAATCCGCCGCCCGTGGCCGTCAATTTATCGCCGCGTCAGTTCAACGATGCGCGGCTGCTCGACGACATCGACGCGGCCTTGCTCGCCACTGGCATGGCAGCGAGTAATCTGCAACTAGAAATTACCGAAAGCGCGGCGATGGAAAACCCATCGCGTACGTTCGACATGCTGAACGCCATGCGCGAGCGGGGACTGTCAATTTACATCGATGATTTTGGCACCGGCCATTCCAACCTCAGCAAGTTGAAGCGGATGCCGATTGACGCACTGAAAATCGATAAAAGCCTGGTTCATGATGTGCTGACGGATAGCGATGATGCCGAAATCGCGCATGTCATTATCCAGCTTGCCCACGCGCTGAATCTGCGCGTGGTGGCGGAAGGTGTCGAAACCGCCGAGCAGGCAGTGTTTCTGAAACAGCGCGGTTGCGACGAAATCCAGGGGTATTTGCTGGCGAAACCCCTACCACCCGACAAGGTCAGCGTGCTGTTTGCCCAGTCGTTCCGATTCGGCTGAGCCAACAGTTTATTGGCCGAATTGCGTCTGCGGACGCATCACCGGCAGTCCTTGCTGGCTCCAGGCATCGAACCCCCCGTGGATGGAACGGATCGCGCGATATCCCATCCGTTGCAGGTTCAGCGCGGCTAGCGCGGCACGGCCACTGGTTTTGCAATACACCAGAATCTCGCGCTCCCGCTGCGCAAGTTCGGGATGATCGCCGATCTTGAATTCCAGTACACCACGCGGAATATTGACCGCATTCGGCAAATGCCCCATTTCGAATTCAGCAGGCTCTCGCACGTCGAGCACCAGTGAGGTCGGTAGTGTGCTGTGGGCGGTGTTGAGATCAATTTCGGTAATCTGGGCTTTGGCTTCAGCCACCAGATCGAGCGCAGACAAAGGCATATAAAACTCCTGGGAAATGAAGGGTTGAACGGACTTATGCGCCGGGCACGCCTTGCCACAACATGTCGAAACCCAGTTCGAACGATGCACTGCATTTTTCGGCGAGGGCGCTGAATTTGTCATTGAAGGCTTTGTCAGCATGAGATTTTTCGTGCTGCTCGAATGACGCCCAATAGGTCACGATCGCTACATCGTAGTCTGGCTCTTTCAGCGAATTGACCGAGCCTTCCTGGCTGATGAAGCCCGCATACGAAAATACTTGGCCAGCGATAAAGCCACCGGTTTCATTGCCATAGGTTTCTTTGACGACGTGGCACATTTCGCCCAGTGCCAACTCGATATCGCTGGGGGTCACGCCGGGTTTGAGTTTGACGGCGTTGAACAGCATTTTGCTACCGAAGGGGATGGTAATCGGGTCAAACATGGCAGGCTCCTTGAAGTGATTTGTTCAACCCGCTCGCGCCACATGGCGCGAGCGGTGAGCGTGTTACAGCGTTTTTTTACAGAAATACCAGTCGGTGCATTCATAGCCTTCGTTCATGCGAGCCTCGGCAGCGGCGGCATCTTGTGGCGGCGGCACAATGACTTTGTCACCGGGCTGCCAGCTTTCCGGGGTCGCGATCTTGTTCGCATCTGATGTTTGCAGTGCCGTGACCAGGCGCAAAAACTCCGGGATCGAGCGGCCATTGGTCATCGGGTAGTACACCATGGCACGCAGCACGCCTTTTGGGTCGATGATGAACGTTGCACGCACCGCTGAGGTATCGGCTGCGCCCGGGTGAATCATGCCGTATGCGTTGGCTACTTTCATCGACAGGTCTTCAATGATCGGGAAAGGAATCTCGACGCCGAATTTTTCCTTGATGTTGCGCACCCAGGCAACGTGCGAGTAGTAACTGTCGATTGATAAACCAAGCAGATCGCAGTTGAGTTTCTGGAATGCCGGGTAATGCTTGGCAAAGGCCATGAACTCGGTTGTGCAGACCGGCGTGAAATCAGCCGGGTGAGAAAACAGCACCAGCCACTTGCCTTCGTAGTCAGACAGTTTTTTGACGCCGTGGGTGGTACGCGCTTCGAATTCGGGCGCACGTTCGTTGATGCGGGGCATGGCATTGCAAGCGGTTTCAGACATGGTTGTGCTCCTGGGGATGTGAGATTATATATTAGTAAAAACTAATATATTCGCAGTGTGCCCGGCGTCGTGCATGCCGTCTAATGGCTTGTGTCAAACAGGTCGATTGACGCAGTCAATCGAAAGCGCGTTTATTTTGTGGCTTCCTGTTCCATCTGTAAATACTGGTTATACGCATTCACCCGGTTGGCTTCGTTGAACGCTGGCATTGCCCGGTATCTAGACCAGTCGGTTGCCGCGTAGGCATCTTCAAAGGGCAGCAGGTCGCGTGCGGCTTGCCCCATGTGGGTGCGCAAAAAATGCAGATAGTCACGGGTAAACACCAGATCATTTTTGGGCTTGCGGGAAGGTGCACCGTGACCAGGAACGAGTACACGCGCATTGAAGGCAATCAATGTATCGAGTGCGCGCATCCAGGCCGCGCTGTCGGCATCTCCTACAAACGGCACGCGTCCACGGAACACCAGATCGCCCGCGTAGAGCACACTGTCTTCTTTCACGAGCATGGCCATATCTTCTGCAGAATGCGCGGGGCCGACATGGCGCAAGGCGAAATGCACGCCACCGAGCACAAAGTCGGTGTCGCCTGCCAGCAGGCGGTCGGGCTCGAGTAGCTGGGTGCTGTCGTCTACCCAGGGAAACAAGGCCTCCTTGCGCTGGGCGAAGCGCTCAGCCGCGCCGTCGCCGCGCGTCGCCCCTTCGGCATTGCGGTGCGCCCAGATTTCAGCGCCTGCGGCTTTGAATACCTGCAAGCCGTAAAAATGGTCAGCGTGGTAGTGGCTGACGATGACGCGGCGTATCGGTTGCGGCGTGATTTTGTGGATGATGCCGAGCAGTTTGTGGGCAAGCGGCACGGAGGCGAGCGCGTCGAATACCACCACGCCATCACGCGTCACGACAAAACCAGCGTTGGACATGAAGCCCTGATTGTCGCTTGATGCCGCGCCAGGCAAGCCCTGTACAAAATAGCTGTGAGCGCCGAGGCGCACGGCTTTCATCGGTACCGTCACGTCTGTATCGCTGGCGTGTCCCAGCGGAATAAACACCAGGTAGCAACAGGCAATCAACCAGCTTTTCATGAGGGGGCTCCAGAGGGTGTAACCCGATTATAGGCAACGTGGCTGTGTTATCTTCAACGCTAGATGTCGGTCGTGTTCAGGCCGATTGCAAGCAGGAGTCGCAGGTGTTCAAAAAACAATGGCCAGCCTTTTTACTGGCGTTCGTATTGCCGATTGTGGCAGTGTTCTGGTGGTGGGGCGGATTTGCAACCGTGACGGTGAGCGAGGCGGTCGCCGAGCCGACTCGTTTCGCCTATCTCGATTACGAGGGGCCGATCAGCAATCTGCGTAAAGCCCAGCGTGCCGCGTTGGAAAAGTTTACCGCTGCCAAAACGGAAGCAGGCGACACCCTGAGCGTGATCCTGGTCGACCCGCGCAGTCATCAGGGTAAAACCCGCGCACAGGTTGGTTATGGCCTGGCAGAAGGAGTGCCGCTTCCCGCAGGGCTGAAAGAAGGCAGTATCGCCAAGCGCCCAGTGCTGCGCGCACGGGTACAGGCCGCCGTGTTACTCGCGCCGTCCAAGGCGTATCAGGCACTGGCCGATCAACGGGGTGGCGAAGCGGCGATCCGGATGCCTGCGGTCGAGCGTTATCGACCTGCGGGTCAGGCCGACCGCGTGGGCGTGTTTACGCTGGAAGTGGATCGCTGATGGCCTTTTTTTCTGTGCTCGCCGCCGTGGCACTGGAACACCACCGCCCCCAGCGCCAGCCGCTGGTGCATTACCAGCGCTATGCGCATATCGTGGCCGCGATTGAGCGCAAATTCAATGCAGGCGAGGCTAATCATGGCGTGATCGGTTGGATGCTTGCCGTGTTGCCGCTACTGCTGCTGGTGTGGCTGGTGTTTACGGTATTGAGCGGCATCAGCCCGTTTCTGGGCTGGCTGTGGAATGTGTTGGTGCTGTATTTCACGCTGGGCTTCAAGTACTACAGCGACGACGCTGAAACGCTTGCGCAGCTGCTGCGGGCAGGAGACCTGGATGCAGCACGGGCTCGGTTGGCCGAGTGGCGCGGTGGCGATGCCAGCCATTTCAGCGCCGACGATATCGCGCGAGTGACGCTGGAACAGCTCATCACCGCCAGCCATCGCCAAATGTTTGGCGTGCTGTTCTGGTTTGTGGTGCTGGCCGGGTTGGGGCCGGTGGGCGCGGTGCTGTTTCGTGCGGCGTCTATTCTGGCGCGTCGCTGGGAGCACGCACGCGGCCTGTTCGGACAGTTTGCGCAGCGTGCGTTTCATGCCATCAACTGGCTGCCTGTCCGCCTCACCGCGCTGACCTACGCGATTGCAGGCAACTTTGAAGACGCCACCTTTTGCTGGCGTACCCAGTCCGATGCCTGGCCGGAACCCGAAGAGGGCGTGGTACTCGCGGCGGGTGCCGGCGCGATGGGGGTGAAGCTGGGGCAAGCGCTGACCGTCGCCGAGACGCCGCTGTGGAGACCCGAGCTGGGCACGGGTCAGCCGCCTGACGCCGACAGCATCGACAGCGGCGTCAGCATGATATGGCGCGGCCTGACGATCTGGCTGATGGCGGGATTGCTGGTGGTGGTGGCGGGCTGGGTGGCCTGATGCTGAATGCGCTCTGGGTGGGTTTTTTCCTGGTGGCATTTCTGATTGCGCTGTTCAAACTGATATGGCTGGGCGATGCGAGCGTGGTCGCCGCACTGGTCAAGGCCTTGTTTGACAGCAGCAAAACCGCGTTTGAGATTGCTCTGGGGCTCACCGGCGTGATGGCGCTGTGGCTGGGTGTGATGAAAATTGGCGAGCGCGCCGGGATGTTGGCACTGCTTACCCGGGGTCTCGCGCCCCTGTTCAAACGCCTGTTTCCCGATGTGCCGCCGAATCATCCCGCTCTTGGCGCGATGACCATGAACATGGGTGCCAACATGCTGGGGCTGGACAACGCCGCCACCCCGCTCGGCATCAAGGCCATGCAGGAATTGCAAACGCTCAATCCTTCAAAAGACACAGCAAGCGATGCGCAGATTTTGTTTCTGGTCATCAACACCGCCTCCGTCACCTTGCTACCTGTCACAATTTTTACCTATCGCGCCCAGCTAGGTGCAGCCGATCCGACTGATGTGTTTGTGCCGCTGCTGATTACGACGTATATCGGCACGCTGATTGGGTTATTCGTGACCGGTTTTTTCCAGAAACTGCATTTATGGAACCGCGTCACGCTCGCTTATCTGGGCGGCGCAAGCGCACTGATCGGCGGGATGGTCGTGTATTTTTCCAGCCTCGACGCGGCGGAGATGACGCGCCAGTCGTCCGTCTTGAGCAATGTCGTGTTGTTCGGCCTGATCGTGGTTTTTTTGTTGATGGCGGTCAAAAACCGTGTCAACGCGTATGAAGCGTTTGTCGAAGGCGCGAAAGAAGGCTTTCAGACTGCGATCACGATCATCCCGTATCTGGTGGCTATGTTGGTGGCCATCGCGGTGTTTCGCGCCAGCGGCGCACTCGAGCTGCTGATGAATGGTGTGCGCAGCGGAGTGCTCACGCTCGGGTTTGACGCACGATGGGTCGATGCATTGCCCACCGCCTTGATGAAGCCGTTTTCCGGCAGCGGCGCGCGCGCAATGATGATCGATACCCTGCAAACACACGGCGCAGATTCGTTTGCCGGACGGCTGGCCTCCATTGTGCAGGGCAGCACTGAGACGACGTTTTATGTACTGGCGGTGTATTTCGGAGCGGTGGGTATCAAGCGTGTGCGTCACGCGGTGGCGTGCGGCCTGATTGCCGATGTGGCCGGTATCCTTGCGGCGATCGGGATGGCCTATCTGTTTTTTGGCGCGATCGCCTGATCGACGCGCAAAGCGTTAGGCGGGCACTTGCGATTCAACCGCCTCGGGACAAATATTCATCATGGCCTGCAGGCCGCCCGCAATCGAGAAACAGCGGTTGTAATTGATCGAGCGCAGCAATTGCACCGCGTGCTGGCTGCGTTTGCCCGAGCGGCACAGGCACAGCACGATCATATCGTGCTGGAAATGATGACGGTTGATTGCACCCATGAAGGCCATGATGTCGCGGGCATCGGGCTCGTCCGCGTCGAGGATTTCCTGCTCGTCCTCGGTCAGCGCATGTCCCAGAGTTT
Source organism: Thiobacillus sp. (assembly GCA_040080645.1). GTDB lineage: Bacteria > Pseudomonadota > Gammaproteobacteria > Burkholderiales > Thiobacillaceae > Thiobacillus. The sequence goes on along the minus strand of JBEBIA010000027.1, from coordinate 9,143 downwards.
GCTTGAAATGCAGCAGCGGGATGTTTTCTGCACAGCGCAGGCAACCGCCATATACCAGTTCATAAGGCTGGCGAACATCGATCATGGTGGCGAGGCCGAGGCCGATCAATTCCAGTGCGGTTTCCGGGGTAATTTCGGTCGGGCGGGGGAGCGGCGCGTTCATGAGCAAAATCCCTGTGTCATTTTTTTGGGTGCAACAGCTTCATGCTACACCCTAATGGCGTCGGGGATTAAGCCTTCGTTGCCGTCAGGGGTTCAAGCAGGATCGCTGCGCCGACCTGGCGGCCTTCTGCCGCGAGAATATTGTAGGTGCGGCATAGTGCACCGATGTCCATCACTTCCAGGCCGATTTGCGCTTCGACCAATGCCCGGGTGAGCGCGGGGTGGGGGAAGCGCAGGCGGTTACCCGTGCCCAGCAAGACAATATCGAGAGGGTGGCGGGCGATCCAGGCAAAATGCTCGGCGGTCAGCGCGTCGAACCCGAGGCCACTCCAGGGCGCAATCTCAACCTGGTTGCCGTGCAGTAGCAGGCTGCTGTCATAACGGGTCGAGCCAATACTGACGTGGTCGTCGGCATAGTCGGTAAACAGGAGTTGGCTGGCGTTGGTGTTGAGATGAAGCTTCATGGCGAAACCATAGCAGACCCGATGGTTGATGGCGATACGCGACAGATCGGGTTTGCCGGGGCAGGGCGGCTCCGGTAAAATTGTCGGCTTTTCAAGGCATTGTTTTGTCTTGAGTTTTACTCACCGGGAAATCATTGTGACGGCTGACGACAAGCCTTGCCTGCGCACCATCCACAAATCGACCAAACTCGATAACGTCTGCTATGACATTCGCGGGCCGGTGATGGCGCGCGCCAAGCAGATGGAAGAAGAAGGTCAGCGCATCATCAAACTGAACATCGGTAATCCGGCACCGTTCGGCTTCCAGGCACCGGAAGAAATCGTGCAGGATGTAATCGTCAACCTGCCGAACGCCTCCGGCTATAGCGATTCCAAAGGCCTGTTTTCTGCGCGTAAGGCGATCATGCACGAGACGCAGCGCAAGGGCATTTTGGGTGTTCAGATTGATGACATTTTCATCGGCAACGGCGTCTCCGAGTTAATCGTGATGTCGATGCAGGCGCTGCTGAACAACGGCGACGAGGTGCTGGTGCCTGCGCCCGATTACCCGCTGTGGACGGCGGCGGTGAGCCTGGGCGGCGGCAAGCCGCGCCACTACCTGTGCGACGAAGGCGCGGGCTGGCTGCCGGACCTAGCCGATATTCGCGCCAAGATCACGCCGAATACGCGCGCCATCGTCATCATCAATCCAAACAATCCGACCGGGGCACTGTACCCGACCGAGCTTCTGCTGGAGATTCTGGAAATTGCGCGCCAGCATCAACTCATCGTCTACGCCGACGAAATCTACGACAAGGTGTTGTACGACGGAGCGACGCATACCTCGCTGGCTTCGCTGGCGGACGACGTGCTGATCGTGACTTTCAACGGTCTATCGAAGAATTACCGCGCGTGCGGCTACCGCTCGGGCTGGTTGATCGTGTCGGGCGACAAGCGCCATGCGAAGGATTACCTCGAAGGGTTGTCGATGCTGGCGTCGATGCGCTTGTGCTCCAACGTGCCGGGACAGTATGCGATCCAGACCGCGCTGGGTGGTTACCAGAGCATCAACGACTTGGTCGCCCCGGGCGGGCGGCTAACGCGCCAGCGCGACCTGGCACACGCGTTGCTCACAGCGATCCCTGGCGTGAGCTGTGTGAAACCAAAGGCGGCGATGTACTTGTTTCCCAAGCTGGATCCCAAGCTGTATTCCATCGCCAATGACCAGAAATTCATCCTCAATCTGCTGGAAGAAGAGCGCGTGCTGGTAGTGCAGGGCAGCGGCTTCAACTGGCCGCAACCGGATCACATTCGCGTGGTGTTCCTGCCGCATGAAGAAGATTTGACCGAAGCGGTCGGGCGCATGGGGCGATTCCTTGAGCGCAATCGGACGCATCGTTAACGTTGCATGATGAAAACACTATTTTTTGATATCTCTTGAGACACACAATGAAACCCATCAACGTCGGCCTTCTGGGCTTGGGCACTGTCGGCGGCGGCACGCTCACCGTGTTGCGTCGCAACGCCGAAGAGATCACCCGCCGCGCGGGGCGCGAAATCCGAGTGTTGCGTGCGGCCGTGCGTAATCTGGAAAAGGCCAAGCCGCTCGCAGGTGATCTGCCGCTCAGCACCAATCCTTTCGACGTGGTGGATGACCCCGCCATCGACATTGTGGTCGAACTGATCGGCGGGCTGGAACCGGCACGTGAACTGGTCTTGCAGGCGATTGCCAATGGCAAGCACGTGGTCACCGCCAACAAGCATCTGGTCGCCAAACATGGCAATGAAATCTTCGCCGCAGCGCAGGCCAAGGGCGTGATGGTCGCGTTTGAGGCGGCAGTAGCGGGCGGCATCCCCATCATCAAGGCGCTGCGCGAGGGACTCACCGCCAACCGCATCGAGTGGTTGGCCGGGATTATCAACGGCACCAGCAACTTCATTCTCACCGAGATGCGTGACAAGGGCGCGGCCTTCGAAGACGTGCTGAAACAGGCGCAAGACCTGGGCTACGCCGAGGCCGATCCGACCTTTGATATCGAAGGCATCGACGCTGCACACAAGCTGACGATCCTTTCCGCGATTGCGTTCGGCATCCCGATGCAATTCGACAAGGCCTACACCGAAGGTATTTCGAAACTCACGCGCGAAGACGTGCAATACGCCGAGGAGTTGGGCTATCGCATCAAGCTGCTGGGCATCGCCCGGCGTGCAGAAAATGGCATCGAACTGCGTGTGCATCCCACGCTGATTCCCGAGCGGCGACTGATCGCCAATGTGGACGGCGCGATGAACGCCGTGCTGGTGAAGGGCGATGCCGTTGGCTCGACCTTGTATTACGGCGCCGGAGCAGGTAGTGAACCTACGGCGTCGGCCGTCGTCGCCGATCTCGTCGACGTGACGCGTCTGCATACCGCCGATCCGCATCATCGCGTGCCGCATCTTGCTTTCCAGCCGGATCAACTGGCCAATACGCCGATCCTGCCGATGGACGAGGTGCGCACCGCATATTACCTGCGCCTGCGCGCCTTCGACCGTCCTGGCGTGCTGGCCGACATCACCCGTATCTTGGCTGACAGCAATATTTCCATCGATGCGATGGTGCAGAAGGAGCCCGCTGAAGGCGAGGAACAGGTCACGATTATTCTGCTGACGCATATTACAGTGGAGAAAAATATCAATGCAGCGATTGCCAAGATTGAAGCGCTGGAGTCTGTGGCAGGTAAGGTGATGCGCATTCGCCTCGAAGAACTGGCGGCGAAGTAATGAAATACCAGAGCACCCGCGGCCTCGCGCCGCAACTCCGTTTCTCCGAAATCCTGCTCGGTGGTCTCGCCAGCGATGGCGGCCTGTATGTGCCGGAGACGTATCCGCGTTTCAGCACTGACGAACTCGCCGCGATGCGCGGCATGAATTACCGCGAACTGGCCTTTGCCGTGCTGTCGCGTCTGATCGACGACATCCCGCACGACGACCTCGCCGCGCTGATCGACAAGACCTATACCGCTGATGTCTACCGCTATGTAACGAATGGCGAAAATGCTGCTGACATCACCCCGCTGAAAACACTGGAGCCCGGTCTGTACGTACTGGCGCTGTCGAACGGCCCGACACTGGCGTTCAAGGACATGGCGATGCAACTGCTCGGCAATCTGTTCGAGTACGCGCTAGCGAAAACCGGCGGCGAACTGAACATCCTCGGCGCGACTTCGGGCGATACCGGCTCGGCCGCCGAGTACGCCATGCGTGGCAAAAAGGGTGTGCGTGTCTTCATGCTGTCGCCCGAGCACGGCATGACGCGCTTCCAGCAGGCGCAGATGTATGCCCTGCTGGACGCCAATATCCACAATCTGGTGATCCGTGGCGTGTTCGACCAGTGCCAGGATATGGTCAAGGCGGTGTCGAACGATCTCGACTTCAAGGCGAAGCATCACATCGGCGCGGTCAACTCGATCAACTGGGCACGCGTCGCGGCGCAGAGCGTGTACTACTTCAAGGCGTATTTCGCGGCGACGCATAGCAACGACCAGCAAGTGTCGTTTTCCGTGCCGTCGGGCAATTTCGGCAACGTCTGCGCCGGGCATATCGCGCGGCAGATGGGGTTGCCGATCAAAAATCTCATCGTCGCCACCAACGAGAACGACGTACTCGACGAGTTCTTCAAGACCGGTGTGTATCGCCCACGCCCGGAAACGCAACACACGTCCAGCCCGAGTATGGACATTTCCAAAGCCTCCAACTTCGAACGCTTCATTTTCGATTTGTCCGGGCGCGACGCCACTAAAATTCGTGGCCTTTGGGGCGCAGTCGAATCCGGCGGTAGCTTCGATCTCAAGGCAGATGGCTTATTCAAACGTGTCGCAGATTTCGGCATGGTCTCGGGGTCTGGCAACCACGCCAATCGCCTCGACACCATCCGCATGGCGTATGAGGTCTACGGCACGATGATCGATCCGCACACGGCTGACGGCCTCAAGGTGGGGCTGGAGCACCGCGAACCTGGCGTGCCGCTGATCTGCATGGAAACCGCGCAACCCGCCAAATTCGACGACGCGATTCGTGAGGCGCTCGGCATTGAGCCGGTGCGCCCCGCCGAGCTTGCCACGCTGGAAACGTTATCGCAGAAAAAATATGTGATGGACGCAGATGTGAACGCGATCAAACAATTCATTATTGAACACGCATGAAGCTCGTTACTTCGCTGACCAGCCCATACGGTCGCAAGACGCGTATTGTTTTGTTTGAGAAAAGAATTCCGTTCCAGCTTCAGGTCGACAATCCGTGGTCGTCCGATAGCATCGTTCCCGATCTCAATCCGCTTGGCAAAGTGCCGGTGCTGGTGCTGGAAGGCGGCGAGTCGGTGTTCGATTCACGTGTCATCGTTGAATACCTCGATCACATCAGCCCGGTGGGGCATCTCATTCCTGCTGAGCCCAAAAGCCGTATGGCGGTGCGTGGCGTCGAGGCGCTGGCTGATGGGGTGACCGATGCGGCAGTTGCAGCGTATCTGGAGCGTAAGCGGCCACCCGAACAGCAAAGCGCAGAGTGGCTTGCTGTGCAAGATGCAACCTTGCTACGCGGCCTTGCTGCGCTGGCCGATGCTCTGGGCGACAAGCCCTGGTATCTGGGCAACAGTATGACGTTGGCCGATATTGCCTGTGGCTGCACACTGGGCTATCTTGATCTACGATTTGCGCAGCTGGATTGGCGGAGTACGCATCCCGCATTGGCGAAACTGTTCGACAAGCTGATGACGCGCACGTCGTTCAAAGAATCGGTGCCGGTTGTATAAATAGCATGTAGACCGGCTTCATTCACCACCAGGAAACGCAATGGCACATGCAGTCGCTACGCTGGCAGGGGGTACTTCTGTCGCATCGATAGCGTGTTCAACCGCCTGCAAGGCGGTGGGGTCTGTTGTCTCGGGCTATTTTGAAGCGCGGACGCAATATGCCGCGTGCCCAAGTCCTGACAATTACGGTTCTTCCGCTGCCTCGGCGTGCAGGGCATTCAGCGCGGCTTGTCGAATTGCGGGTAGGCGGGCGTCGCATTGCAACTCGGCATGAAACAGCCCATCGCGGTAAAGATAAATCGTTGGCAGATGAAAAATGCCGAAATACCGCACCACGCCCGTCGCTTCGGCTGCATCCACTTCAAAAAAATGTTCAGCAATGCCCGCCAGCGCTGCGGGGAGCAGCCGTTTCCATACATGGCAACTACCGCAATGCGGCGCGGTAAACAACACCGCTGCGACACCGGGACATGCATCAAGACGGGCATGAAACCCGCCTTCTGACAGATGTGTGAAATCCGGCGGATCGTGGAGGGGTGTGCGGGTAGAATCCGTCTTTTCCTTGTGTTGATTACCTGCCATGCTGTTTCTTGAACTCCTCGGTTATCTGCTGCTTATCCTCGTGGCCGCAGAAATTTTTGTCAACGCGCTCGAGCACCTGGGCGAAAAACTCAAAATCTCGGAAGGCGTGACCGGCTCACTATTCGCTGCTGTCGGCACCGCCATGCCAGAAACGCTCGTACCACTGCTGGCGATTTTTTCGGCCACCGGCAATGCCGCCACCAATGAAGAAATCGGCGTCGGAGCCATTCTGGGTGCGCCGCTGATGCTGTCTACGCTGTCATTGTTTTTGATGGCACTGGCAGTGACGAAAAAACGCGGCATTACCGGGCATCTCATGCCCGAGCGAACTGGCCTGAAGCGTGACCTTGATTTCTTTCTGATGGCGTTTGCACTCGCGTTTGCCGCCATGTTTGTGCCGCATACCGAAAGCTGGGCGCGCGTCGCACTCGCCTTCGTTATGGTGATGATTTATTTCTTCTACGTCATGCTCACCCTGCGCGCCTCGGCCAAGCTGGTAGAAGACGGCCACGCCACCGAAGCTGGATCAGCCATGCTGCTCACCCGGCTCGGTTTGCCGAATAATCTCGCCGTCATCATCATCCAGCTCGCGTTGGGGCTGGGCTTGCTGGTGCTGGGGGCCAAGGGTTTTATTCATGGCGTGGAAGAAGCCGCGCCCATCATCGGCATTTCAGCCTTGTTGCTCTCGCTGATGATTATTCCGATTGCGACCGAGCTGCCCGAAAAAGTGAATTCGATTCTCTGGATACGTAAACGCAAAGACACCCTGGCGTTTGGCAACATCACCGGTGCGATGGTGTTTCAGGGCACCCTGCTGCCCGCCATCGGCGTATCGCTCACACCTTGGGCACCGCAGAAAGAAGTGCTGCTCGGTGTGGCTGTCACCCTTGTCGCCGCGTTTTGGCTGCGCTGGGCCGCACTGCACGGTGGGTTGCGGGTGTGGCATCTGTTTGTGAATGGTGCTTTATATATCGGTTATCTGACAGCCGTGCTGGTGTAAGCGAAGACGCAGAGCATAAAAAACGGCGGGATTTCCCGCCGTTTTTTATTAATGCTGAGTGGTTCGATCAGATCCTGCGACGGCGCACTGCAAACCCCACCAGCCCCAAGCCAGTCAGTAACATCGCCCAGGTATCCGCTTCCGGCACGGGGGTGACCGCCCAGCCGATGTCTTTCATTGCGGCGAAATCAAGTTCAGTGAAATATTTGCGGGTACCGAGAAGAATCGAGGGATCCATCGCGGCTTCCTGGGCGATTCCGTTCACGACACTCATCGTGCCTTCTGCCCAATGTGCCTCATCCAAATCCAAGGGTATCCCACCACCATAAAGAGCGGTTGCGTTGGGACCACCAAAAGTGCCATCAATATGGTTGTAATAGGAGTCAGCCGTGCCAAACCCCAGCACATGCGCGAGTTCATGCACGGCGACGGAGTAGAAATCCGCCTCGTTCGAATCGAGCCCGCTGGTGGTCTGCCCGAAATGCCAGGTGGAAGCGCTGTTGAAGCTGATTGACCCACCCCAGAGTGCAAAGTCGTTTGCAGCTGTGACCAGATTGTTCTGGTTATCGTAGATGTTCTGGGTTGCACCTTGCCCGCGACTGGCAGCATCGTTGCAGAAGGAGCCAAATCCGGAACAGCCAAAGCCCCCCGGCCCGCCCAAGCCTAATGTTCCGCTGCCGAGATCAGCACCGCCGACGTAAACGCGAATGACATTGACAGCAAAGCTTTGGTCGTTGAGCGAAACATTTGCAAGCAAGGAATCTGGGTTAAAGGGGTCCGCTGGGTTGAAAAAATTCGGGTCGAAGCCATTGCCACCGCTGGACGTAATCGCGGTCAGAGTATCCGCAAAGCGCGACTCAAACACAGCTGCTGCGGTGTCTAGCGTGGCCATGTTAGCGGCGTTAAAAAACCCGTTGCTGTAGGTGTAGTCGAACTGGATATCAATGTTTGCCAGTGCGGGCTGGGCAAGCGCCAGCACGGTCAGGGTGGAGAGGGTTTTGAGTTTCAACATGGGCTGACTCCAGTAATTGGGTGGCTGTAAAGCAGTGTTCCGATATTAGCCGAGACGCAAGCATTGTTCATGCCTGATGGGTAATGCTTTGATTTAAAGATGGGAAATAATTCATGGGCGCACTGGGTGTAAAAAATCACGACAAATCCCTCGCCCTGGATGTGGCGCAAGTTGCGGGCAGACAGCTTTGAGCCTGGTCATTCCTGGGTTTATTCGATCCCTAGCCGTTCCAGCCGATAGCGCAGGCTGCGGAAGGTGACGCCGAGCACGCGCGCGGCGGCGGTTTTGTTGTGGCGGGTTTGTGCCAGCGCTTCAAGAATGGCGGTGCGCTCGACTTGATCGAGGTAATCCTGCAGGGGGTATTTATTGCCGCCGCCTGCGGGCTCGGTGAGGATGGCGGGGGCGAGGTTGAGGTCGTCTGCGGTGATGCGCTGGCCGTCGCACAGGGCGAGGGCGCGTTCGAGGGTGTTTTCGAGTTCGCGAACGTTGCCAGGGAAGGCGTAGGCGCAGAGTGCTTTTTCGGCTGCGGCGTCGAGTGCGATGGTCTGGCCACCGAGTTTGTCGAGCAGGTGGCGGGCGATGAGTGGGATGTCGCTGCTGCGTTCGCGCAGGCTGGGCAGGGGCAGGTCGATGACGTTGAGCCGGTAATACAAGTCTTGACGAAAGCGCCCGGCTTCGACGAGCGCAGCGAGGTTTTGGTGGGTGGCGCAGATGATGCGCACGTCTACCGGCTCTTCGGTGGTTGCACCGATTTTGCGGACTTTTTTCTCTTGCAGGACGCGTAGCAGTTTGACTTGCATGGAGAGTGGCAGGTCGGCAACTTCGTCGAGAAACAGGGTGCCGCCGTCGGCGGCTTGAAAGAAGCCGGCGCGGTCGGATTCAGCACCGGTGAAGGCACCTTTGCGATAGCCGAAGAATTCGCTTTCCATCAGCGTTTCGGGGATTGCACCGCAGTTGACTGCGACGAAGTCGCGCTCGCTGCGGTTGCCAAGATGGTGGATCAGCCGGGCGGCAAGCTCTTTGCCGCTGCCGGATTCGCCCGAGACGTAAACGGGTGCCTGGGTGCGCGCGAGTTTGTCGATGCGGGTGCGTACGTCCTGCATCGCCGCCGATTCGCCGATCAGCATGCGCGCGCTGTTGTGGGCGGGTGGGGTG
>JBEBIA010000041.1:0-5748 GCA_040080645.1 Thiobacillus sp. | reverse complement strand
CAGGCTGGAGGCGCTGCCGCGCAACGAGCGCCCTGTGATTTCCACCGTAGTCTTGTCAGAACTGCAATACGGCGTGCGGAAAAGTCGCTGGCGCAAGGCGAATCAGGCGTTGCTGGATGAGTTTCTACTGGATTTTGACGTGAACGACTATGGTGCAAGTACGGCTGTTTTTTACTGCGAGCTGCGCACCGATCTGGAAAAACGCGGCCAACCTATCGGCTCCATGGACATGATGGTCGCCGCCCACGCACTTTCGCTGGGAGCCACCCTGGTGACCCATAACACCCGCGAGTTTAAGCGGGTAAAAGGATTGCGGCTGGAGGATTGGGCGGGGTGAAGCGCGTTGAGCGTGTTACTGCACGACGTCAGGTCTCTGTGGTCTGCTTTCAGTCGGCGCAATAATGATTGCGCCCTACCGGGTAATGGACGTGTTCGGGAACGATATGGGTAGGGTGCAATAAGCGCAGCGCATTGCACCGGGGGTATCGTGGGAGAAAACATACGGCGCAATGCGCTTCGCTTATTGACGCCCTACCGGGGGTACGCCTTACGCGCGTTGATTAGACGCGCCGCCGTCTCGCCGCCGCCCCAACCAGCACCAGCCCGGACATCATCAGCCCCCATGCCTCGGGCTCAGGGACGGCGGCTGCCACACCGAAGCTATTACCACCCGAAGCGATAACTCCGTTGATTGACGCCGCTTGTGGGCCCCCGGGCGCATTGTTCGGAGTGAATAGAACCTGATAGGCGTTGCCAAATCTGGGGCTAATGGCTATGTAAGCATTGTTAATCCCGTACACGTGAAACCCGATGTCGCCGGGTCCGGTTGACGGAAATAGTATAAGCACGTCTGCCGTTGCTTCGAGCCCGCACACAGAGTTACAGCCAAACACTGAAGTAGCACTATCCAGGGTAAAGTTGTATGGGCCCGCCACAGTGATGCTCCAGTCGACGATATTGTAGTTATTTATCTCACCCAACATGCCATCCGTGGTAATCGTTCCTGTCAACGAGTTGCCTCCGTCAGCAATATTTATGTTGTAAATAGTGTTGGCATGTGACGCCGAGGCTAAACCCATAATGACAACTGCGTAAATAACGCTACGGGTCGCTCGCATTTTTTCTCTCCTCTATAAGTTTGTCTCGATTGATTTACGCGAAATTAGGCGCTACCAGCCTATCACGCGTTTAATCACGATAGGCCGCCTCAAACAAATCCGCGCCCCCCAAACGGGTGAGTCGGATTTCTTTACAGGGGGCCTTCCGACCGGTTCCCGCCGCTGGCTGTTTCGCCTATAGTTACCGCAACGAAAGCAAGAAAAATCAGGGAGACAGGGATGGGCAAGCTGGATGAAGCGGCCTTGCTGGACCTGGCCGCGCGCATGTACGAGGCCGCCGCCGAGCCGGAACGCTGGCCGGGCGTGATGGAGGCGTGCTGCCGCGCGGCGGAGGCCCATGCTGCGGGGGGGGGGGGGGCACTGACGGCGGATGGATTGAGCTATTGTCGCTACTCGCTCCCTGTGAGGCAGGCAGCAAGGCGGCACTGTTGCACGTGCGGCTGATGCCGCACGTGCAACGCGCGGTTGACTTGCATCGCCGTCATTCGGCCAACCGGGCGCCGGGGTTGGCGGCGCGGGCATCGCTTGATGTATTGCCGACGGCGGTGTGGCTGCTGGATGCGAACGGCGCGCTGCATCATGCCAACCTGGCCGCGCAACGGCTGACGCAATGCGGCACGGTGATTGCGCTAGACGTGCATGGCCAGCTCCATGCCTGTGCCGCGCTGGACGACCGGCGCTTGCAGCAGAATGATCGCCGGGGCGCTGCACGCGGGATCGCGGCCCGCTGCGGATGCAGGTATCGCCTTCATGATGCTGGGTAACAACGGCAACGGCGTATTGCATGTAATGGCCGCGCCGTTAGCGGGCGGGCAGACTGGCGCGGGCGACATGGTGGCGGTGTTCGCCACGTGTCTCAACAGTCTGCCGCCCGATCTGGAACCCAACCTGCGACGCTTTTATGCGCTGACGCCGATGGAAGCCAAACTGGCTGCCGCGCTGGTGGCGGGCGACTCGCTCAAGGAGTTTGCCGAGCGGGCGCAGATTGGGGAGGCGACTGTACGCACGCATATGAAACATGTGCTCGCCAAGACTGGCGTACGGCGGCAGGCTGAACTGGTGCGCATTATTATTACTGGCCCGGCGATGCTGTGTTGCCCGGCTGGTCGCGGTCAGTAGTCGCGTTGGGATTTATTTCATTCAGCCCAATCTACCCGCTGCCCACAAATCACTCATCCCGCAACGCCTCCACCGGGTTCAACCGCGCCGCGCGCATTGCAGGCACGACCCCCGCAGCCAGCCCGATCAGCATGGATATGATCAACGCACCGAGGGCGTAATCCCACGGCGTGTTGAACTGCGCCCACCAGTGTCGATGCCTTTGCCGGCATCGCCAAGACCGGCAATACGCTGATCGTTCCATCGAATATGGCAGATATCAGCTCGCTGATTGCGGGCGCGATGAGTGTAGTGAAGTCACAGAAGGTTTAGCCCGGGAGGTGCGCCATGTATTACATCGTTGAAACCGGAAAATCATTTGACCAAGCGTCAGCCGATCTAGAGTCGGCGGTCAAGCGGCACAGCTTCGGCGTACTGCATGTCCACGACCTGGGTGCCACACTGCGGAGCAAAGGCATTCCATTCGATAACCAGTGCAAAGTGTTCGAGGTATGCAATCCAGTGCAGGCTGCAAAAGTATTGTCCACCGACATGCGTTTAAACATGGCACTGCCGTGCCGTATTTCCGTGTTTACCGAAAACGGCAAAACGCGGATTGGCCTGATTAAACCGGTGCAAATGCTGTCGGCGCTGTCGCAGGATGCAGCCTTGGTTCAAGTCGCCAAAGTGGTCGAGGACGCAACCATGAGAATGGTGGATGAGGCGAAGTGAACGTTCGCCTCATCCACCACGCGTGTCGCGGGTATAAATACCGGAGCCTTCACATTTGGCGGTGCGTGGTGGTTGCCGACTTGTCGGCTTGATCTTATCCCGGCAGAGGGGCGCCCACGGCCTGCCCTTTATGCCCTTCGGAGGATGCGCCGGATAAGGAAGATATAAACGCAGCGTTATCCGCCGAACAAGAACAGCAAGCTTGCTGAATTTGCCAAATCGAAGAATAGAGGCATTTTTCATGCCCAATTTACAATTTCCCTTAAGCCTTGGATTTTTGCGCCGATAACTTCCCCAAGCGCAGTCATTGCGTACCATTTTATTTTTAGGGGAATACCGCATGAACACTCGTAACCTGGCCACGCGCCAACGCATGACCGGCTTCACCATGATCGAGCTGATTGTGGTGATCGTTATTCTGGGGATTTTGTCGGCGGTAGCGCTGCCGCGATTTACCGGTATTCAGCGCGATGCGCGGATTGCCAAGCTGAATGCGGCACGCGGTGCAGTTCAGGCGGCAGCGGCCATGGTGCATGGCACTGCGCTGGCGCGCGCTGGTCAGGGAAATATTCCCGCTGTTGGCGCGTGCGCCATCACCAACGCGACTGCTGTAGGCGGCGGTACGATCTGTACTGAAGCGGGTGTTATTCCCGTGGTCAACTGGTATCCCCAGGCTACCGCCGCCAGTATTATCAGCGCGGCTGGGTTGGTGTCCGCCTTTCCTGCGAACAACGCAGCATTGAACGTCGAGCAATACAACACGACTGGTGGCGGTGGCGCAGTTGGCAGTAATCTTGTCGTGCAAGTTCAGGGTGGTGTCAACGCAGCTACCTGCTCGTTTACCTACCAGCCTTCCAATGGTGTTGCTGGCTCAGCTGCCATTATTACTCCGATTAATCACTTAGGTTGTTAAGCAGGAATAGATTGGTCATGTATGCAATTAACCGCCGCACTTGCGGCGGTTTTACCATGGTGGAACTGGTGCTGGTGATTCTCATCGGCGGGGTGCTCGCGGCAGTAGCCGTGCCGCGCATGGTGGATCGCAGCGCGTTTCAAACACACGGCGGTGCGGCTGAGGTGCGGACTGCCTTGCGTTATGCGCAGCGACTGGCGATGGCGAAGAACCGTGAGGTGTGTGTGGCGACTTCATTGAATGATTTGAAGCTTACATTCGATGCCAGCCCAACTCCTGGTGTCCCGCCAAACGTCTGTGGTCAGAACGTAGTAGGCCCAGATGGCGATGTGCTCAAGCCTTACACTGTGACAATACCTGTTGGCCTGGCGACTACACCTATCACTGTTTTCCGCTTTAATGGCCAAGGCCGTCCCACATCCAATGCTGCGGTGCCGTTGCCAGGGGTGCTGCCATCAAATGCTGCGGTAACGCTGATCGTTGGGGGTAGCGTGAACATTACCGTTCAGCCTGAAACCGGTTATGTACAATAAACGACAACGCGGCCTGACCCTGATCGAGCTGCTGGTGTTCATCGTCATCATCGGCATCGCGGCCAACGCCATGCTGGCCGTGTTCGCCAACCTCACGCGCACATCGGCGGGTTTGTTGCCGGACAAACAGGCGCAGGCGATTGCCAACGGCGTGATGCAGGAAATTCTGGCGCAGCCATTTGCCAGTATCGGCTCCCCCTATACACCCAATATCATGCTCAGTGGCAACCCCGCATTGGCAGCTTATCTTCCCGTAAATATCACGTATCCGCCCCCCCCAGTGATCCCAGGCATACCGGCTAATAAGATTCGGCAGGTGACCGTAACGGTCAACGCACCCAATGGGGTGAACGCCCGGTTCGATGGCATCAGATTCGACTACTAGCCGGTTGCATGATGTCATCCAAACACCCCTTCTTCTGTCGTGGATTTACGCTGATCGAAATGATTATCGCGATTACCGTGCTGGGGATTTTGAGCGCTTCCACTGCTGTGTTTTTGCGCGGACCTATCGCCAGTTATTTTGATACCGAGCGGCGCGCTAGTTTGTCCGATGCAGGCGAGCTGGCGCTGGCAAAACTGACGCAGGATGTTTCTCGCGCCAATCCAGGTAGCATCACGTCCACCCCCTTGGGGGCGGGTTTTTCTCTCAACCTCGTCAGGCGCCCAGCTACTGGTTCATTGCCGACCCAGTCGATTACTTATGTCTGTTCACCTAATTCGGTCAATCCGGCTCTGGGTACTTTGAAACGCGGCACTGATTTGCTTGCGACCAACCTTATTCTTTGTCCGCCGCCATTTGTAAGTGGGCCACCTCAAAATCTGGTCACGCTGGTGCTTGGTTTCGATAATGCGGGTGATCGCCTGACCCTCTATCACGCCATACGCGTGGATCTGCCATGAAGCATACCCAACAAGGATTCGCGCTGATTGCTGCCATCATTCTGGTGGTCATTCTGGCTGGGCTATCGGCGTTTGTTGCGTCGATGGTGAGCGGGCAGAGTGCCAATCAACAATTGGAACGTATGACGCGAGTGGCGGATTTGGCTGCGCAAGCCGGACTGGAGTGGGGTGCGTATCAAGTGAAGAAGGTGTCACCGCCGCCGCCAACAGCAGTACTCCCATGTCCAACGGTGGCACCGGTTGTGTTGATACCTTTGCCGGGGAGCTTGAGCGCTATGACCGTCAATGTGACCTGTACCCCGTCGCCCACTCTTGTGCCCCGTCTCCTTCCGGATATAGGAATGGTGACGAATTACCAGATCACCTCCACCGCCACCTATGGGGCAATCGCCAGCCCCGACTATGTAGAACGCACAAAAGCAGCCGTTTTCAGCCGCTAATCCCGCTAATG
>JBEBIA010000026.1:0-26317 GCA_040080645.1 Thiobacillus sp. | reverse complement strand
CACCGGATACAGCCAGCGCGCATCAAAGCCCGGCATCCAGTCGGATACCGAGCCTTCAATGGCGAGGAAGAGGATATACAGCCCAAAAGGCAGGCTGCGAGAGAGGATGGGTGACATAACAGAACCGGGCGCGCAGCGCGCCGGGTTAACTCAGCTTACAGCCCTGACACGCCTTTGCTGATGGCGTCAGCATCTGCGTTGCCCTTGGCAGGCGCTGCCGGAGCAGCCGGTTTCGCAGGTGCAGCCTCAGCCTTGACTTCCTTGCCCGCATCCACAAACTCGCCCACATATTCGATCTTGGCCGCCGTCTTCAGCGCATCCAGTTCAGCCTTGGCCGCCTTCTGCCGCGCCTGGGTTTGCAACAGGCGCTCAATCGCGGGCTTGGCCTGCTCCAGCGTCACCGGCTGCGCCTGCGAACCGGCCAGCACCACCACCAGCAGCCCGTCAGGCGAATTCACCAGCATCGCCTGGCCATCCGGCATGGCAGACAATTTGGACAAAAGCTCCAGCGGAATTTGCTCCGCAGGCTTCACACCCTGTGCAGCTTTGGCTTCAAATTTTTCTGCCTTCAACCAGGTACCGAAATCATTGAGCGTTTTGGAAGCCGCCAATTGCGCCTGAATAGCCGCATGTTTCTCTTTGGGCGCCTTGATCGAGATTTCCTGCAAGCGGTAAATCTTGCGCTTGGCAAACAGCTCCGGGTGTTCATTGAAATAACCGCTCACCTCAGCATCCGCAGGCTTCGCTGGCGTACCCAGTTTGCGGCTCATGTAGGCCTCAGCAAGAATTTGCCGTTTTGCAGTATCAATCGCCTGCACTACTGTGGGATCGCGATCCAGTTTATCGGCTACTGCTTTCTGAACTAATACTTCCTGATCTACCAAGTTACGAATTACCTGTAGGGATGCCACCTTGGCTTGAGCCCGGTCAAGATTCTGTATTTGTTGCAAAGCGAAATTCACTTGCGAAACAGTCAACTCAGTACTATTCACCTTTGCTGCCACTTGAGTCGCACTTTTTTCTGCGACAGCATCATCTCCTTTTTTGTCGCCACATCCTGCCATGACCAAAACAGCAAGCAACAAGCTGAGATTTTTATTTGTACTAAGCATCACGTTCCCTTCAAAACATTAATCGTCTCGCGCGACGTCTCTTCGCGTGGTTATAGATCACCATCTCAATAAAACACGTATTCACACTACAATGGTCAGCCAAAACTCAATAATCCCAAGCAAAGCCTATGTGAGCGATTTGGCGATTATTAGAGCAATGGGTTTGGGCATACTATGCACTTAAAACAAGCCGAGCCCGCAAACCAGCCTCATTCAAGGTACTCAACCAAATAAATCAATTAGCAGTCGTCAGAATTTGACCGTAAGCCCAGCAGACAGCAGATCGACATTCTCATCGTCAATATCAAATCTTTCCCATTCCGCTCTAAGACTCAGACCATCCAAAATTTCGTAACCCAATCCAGCGCCGTAGAACAAATCAGCGCCTTCCTTACCAACAATTTCTGCCGCCGCCTGCGTAAGTGCACCCTGCACTATTCTTTGAGCCTTCATTTTACTTTTCCAGCTCGCCATTCCCAGTTTGCCAATAAGCGAGAAATCTTTAAAGATTGGCAAAGTGCCAACCGCCGCCAATGTCCATGCTTCGTGTTTTTGATCTGTGTAAACCGAGCGCGCAGTAGGTAGTGTGAAGCCAGCACTAGAAACCACATCCTGAAAATCCACGAATCCCGCTTCGATTCCAATATTTCTGTTCAGGCTGTAGCCACCATATACCTTCCACCCCAAGTTGGTGTCATCAATAGCCACACGTGCCGTCTGACCCGCGACGGCTGAAGACGTGCTATAG
This sequence comes from Thiobacillus sp., assembly GCA_040080645.1. GTDB lineage: Bacteria > Pseudomonadota > Gammaproteobacteria > Burkholderiales > Thiobacillaceae > Thiobacillus. The sequence continues at coordinate 24,457 of JBEBIA010000026.1, read as the reverse complement.
AAAGCTGAGGGATCTGACCATTCACTAGCCTTGGAGCGCCCAAGCCCCAAACCCATGTAAAAATTCGATGTACCAAATTCATAATCCGCGAGTGAAGAAGCGGTGTCGCCATATTCAGAAAGACCCGGGTCAAGAATCCAACCCGCACTCACACCAAAAACATTCTGATGCATGTCAATCTGCACACAACCCACAATGTTCTGTACACAGTTGGTCTGCACATTCGAGGCCACATACATATATGTACCCGTCAACTCAAGGTTGTCATTCGCCTTGTAGGTAAAGCCCAAGGAATAATGTTTCTCAACTACAGCCGGCGCTAGCGTATTAAAAGTTACCTGATCGTCCGGAATGGGACTTTTGCCATAGTTAAACCCAGCACGTACTTGTAATCGGCTACTAACGCCGTACTGAACACCCAACTTGTATACCGTTTGGTTGTCCCAGCCAAAACCCAATCCACCATCAGCACCCAGTTGTTTGGCGAAATCAGGATTCGCCGTGCCAAAAGGCGGCGTGAACGTTGGTATCGCATTAACCCCATCAATAGCATTATTAGCGATAGCAGTTCCAGGGCCACGATTGCCAATAGAAGCGATGTCGTTATAATTTATTCGCATGATGTCAGCGGCGACTACGAGGTTCTTTACGGGCTTAAAAGCGATTCCAATACCGTAATTTTCAGGTATATCGAAATCACCTTGCTCGGCAAACAAACCCCGATATTTATCAAACTTTGTCATGTACGTGCGCGAGCTATAGTTCAAGCCGAGCGTAAGCCTGTCACCCATAAAATCGCCCAGCCAACCGAGGTGCACACCCGCGCCATAGCTGTAATCAAAACCGTTATTAGTCACGCGCGTAGGGTCAATCGAAAGATTAGTGAAATCGGCAAACTGCCTTAGTCCATATGCCCTGAAGCGTGTCGCGGCAAACACTAAAGAAGCTCCTAACGCGTGATCTTCGTTCAGTTTGTACCCCGCACTCAAGGGCACAAGTAATTGCATCATGTCGACTCCGACTTTTTCACTTCTTGGAGGAACACCGAAAGTCGAGAAAATGTTGTCCGCAAACGTAGTATTCATTCCACCATTGGCCGCGACCGCCATGCCTACGCTCAATTTTTCAGAAAGCGGCATCGTCATACCCATCTCGGGCACCACAAAGTACTTCAAATCACTCTCGACATTACCAGAGAAGCCAAACGGACTTGCCCCCCCCGCAACGCCCGTACCAGCACCTAAAGCCGCATGGCGTTCCGGGTTGAATACACCGAAACCCAGATCCGCACGCATCCCGAGGTTTACCACATTAGCCGGGTTAGCGGCTGTAGATAGTGAGTCACGGCCATACGCTATGCCAACACCACCCATCCCCTGAGAACGGAAACCAAAACCCGGTAAAAAATAACCGTTTGTGGCTACTGCACTTCCGCTTATCGCAACTGAAACAGCCGCGATCAATAGTTTGATTTTCATTTATCTCATCCTCCGTAGCCAAATAAATATATTGTCAATGCATGCTGCAACTTGAAGAATTATAACCTTTTATCCTCAACCCATCGCGTGATAGATTATTGTTATAAACCCATAAATGGCATGGAATAGCATAGGCACAAGTAGCACACCAGCTACATAGATGAAATTTTGCCGGATCGCTCTCGCACTTGGTTCGACAGTTCTTCGCGAACCATGGCAAAAACTTTGTCCCAATCTCCTGGCTCAAACTGTCTGAATAGACGCATGGTCGGATACCAAGGCGTGCTATTACCTGCATTTGTCCATCGCCAATCAGGAAAAGCGCTCAATATTGTCCACACTGGACAACCCATCGCACCAGCCAAATGCACAATCGACGTATCAATCGAGATAATCAGATCAAGATTAACCATCAAAGCTGCCGTATCTACAAAGCGGTCAGTCAGATCCAGCTCTTTGTCAAGACGGATCAAGTCCATCTTACCTAAAGGCATGTCTGCCTGCTCTATCCCTGGCCCCTTCTGCAGACAGTAGAAGCTTACCCCTGGCACTTCGGAAAGCGGCAGAAAATTCAACAGGCTACAAGAACGAATACTATTGGCACTTGACCAAGCCAGCCCCACCTTAAAATTACTATCAGCCGCAATACGATCACGCCAGAACAATATTCTTTCAGATTCCGCCCTCAAATACGGTATCGAATCAGGTACTTTTTCGATTCGAGTATTAAAAATTCTCGGCAAACTCATCAAGTGAATTTGTGTATCGAATTTAACGCTCGGAATCGTGTGCGGTGAAACCCGTTCAACAATCTGGTCGTACCCACTGACCCCCTTCAATATGGCAGACAGCTTGGGATGGCACTCAAAAACCACATGCGCCCCCTGCGATTTCACCAAAGCCAAATAGCGCACAAACTGGAAGGTATCTCCATAGCCCTGCTCGTCATGTACGAGAATTGTTCGCCCATCAAGTTTCGATCCATCCCAAACAGGTTGAACAAATGGCCTGGTGATATTTTCTTTTTGCCGCAAGCGCCATTCATATTCATCCCACCCCAGGGCATAATCGCCCAGCAAGAGACACAGGAACGATTTGTACCAGTGAGCCTCGACAAAATCTGGGCGTTTGGAAATTGCAAGGTTGAGGCTAGAGAGCGCCTTGTCATAGTTTCTCTGACGCTGGAAAGAAACGCCCTGGTTGAAATGGGCTTCCGGATGATTTGGGTCAATCTCAATTGCATTCATATAGCACTGATCAGCTTCGGAATGTCGATCCTGATTCTGTAGAGCATTGCCTAATCCAACCCAGGCCACCACCAACCTAGACGCCACTCGCAATGCGCGACGGTAATACAACTCTGCCTGTACAGGTTCGGAATTGCTGTCATACATTGCGCCCATAGAACACAATAGCGTCGTATCTTCTGGATATTCTTCTATTGCCTGACTAAGTAATTTCTGTGCTGTTGCCACTTCGCCCAATAGGCAATAGATTCGCGCCAGTCCTGCTCGTGCGTTTGATAATTCTGGAGCCAACTCCACTGATCGCCTGTAAGCCTCTTGTGCGGCTTCCCATTTATTCACCTTTTCCAGTATCAAACCAGACGAATACCAGATAGTCGGATTCGAGGGTTCCAGGTCAACCGCCGTAGCTTGGGCTGCCACAGCCTCCTCTCGCCGCCCCTGCGATAGCAGGCTGTTAGCCAAATGGAGATAAGATTCAGCATGGCCAGGTAGCCAATGTATTGCTTGCCTGCAACTCTGCTCAGCCTCAACAAATTTCCCTTGAACCAGGTAAACCTCCGATAGCACATTCCATGCTTCGCCATAGTCAGGCGCCTGCTTGACTACTTTTTCCAGGCAATTGAGCGCATCTATAGATTTCCCTTGCATTGCAAACAGACGACCCAGCATCACGTGTGCATCACCATCACCCGGGTCCAACCGAATTGTGGTTTGGCAGCATTCCACTGCTTCATCCAGACGCCCCGACTCACCAAAAATCGCGGCTTGCATCATCCACGCGTCAGTATTCTCGGGATCAATCTCGGTTATTTGAGTAAAAAGCGACAACGCCTCGGCCATCTTGCCGCTGTTTAGCAGTGAATCTGCCTGTGCTTGAAGGGACTGGATTTTGCTTGTCATCATTCTAAAAACATTGCTTGTGCGATCAACACATAGTTAAACTGGGCGAGAGGGAGTGGGGAATTTTTTCCAAGCCTTGAGGTACGTCATTCTAACTTCCTGAAGACACACCCGCACAACAGACGAATCGTATACATGAAAGCACTTATCTGTGGAATTTCCGGGCAGGATGGCGCCTACCTCGCACAATTCCTCTTGAACAAAGGCTATGAAGTCATCGGCACATCACGAGACGCCATGGTGACCTCGTTCAGCAATTTATGCCGATTAGGAATTCGCGATCAGGTACAAACTGCATCCATGGCCATCAATGACTTTCGCAGCGTATTACACGTTCTTGGAAAACACGCACCAGACGAAATTTACAACCTGGCCGGACAAACCTCAGTAGAACTGTCCTTCGAGCAGCCAGTAGAATCCATCGAAAGCATCGCCAGCGGCACACTCAGTCTTCTCGAAGCCATACGCTTCACTAATCGATCCATTCGCCTATACAACGCAGGCTCCAGCGAATGCTTCGGCGATACTGGCGACGAGCCTGCCGACGAAAACACACCATTCCGGCCACGAAGCCCCTATGCGGTGGCAAAAGCCTCCGCCCACTGGCTGGTTCGCAACTATCGTGAAGCGTATGGCCTGCGCGTTTGCACAGGAATACTCTTCAATCACGAGTCGCCTCTCCGCCCGGAGCGTTTCGTTACCCAAAAAATAGTCAGCACTGCAGCCAGAATTGCCCAAGGTAGTGATGAGACCCTGAAGCTAGGCAACATCGCCATCATCCGCGATTGGGGTTGGGCCCCTGATTACGTAGATGCCATGTGGCGCATGCTTCAACTTGAGCACCCCGATGATTTCGTTATCGCCACGGGCAATTCAGTTTCATTGGAGTATTTTATCAATCAGACGTTTGGGCATTTCGGTCTGGAATGGCAGAGACACACCACTACGCACCCGAATCGACATCGTCCGTCGGATATCCCGATCAGCCGAGCCAACCCGACAAATTCACATGAGCACCTAGGTTGGAAACACCATTTCATTGTTGATGATGTCATCGAACATATGTGTAATGCTGCAGCCGATAGCTGCAATGAGAAAACCTCTACTGGCGTCTCATGACCACTGTGTAGCTATGTATAGGTACCCCACGATCCGTTCTCAGGACAGCATCCCGCATCATTTCCACAACGAAACCAAAAGCCTGCGCCAGTTCTTTTATATAGTGTTTGGAGTGTGCATAACGCCCGGTAGGCTGAAGAACGTAATCCACCGCTTCATCTTTGGCTGCCTCTACGGTGAATGCGAACAGGCCAGACCTTTTCAGGGCAGCCGAACTCAGTTCGAATACCCGTTTCAACTCGCCAACATAGACAAACACATCCGCCGCAATGATCAGGTCATGTACCTGATTCAGACCTTCAAGCACAACCGTGATATCTCCAACTGTGAGCTGGTCATAAAGATTGCGTCGCTTCGCGACTTCAATCATCTTTTCAGACAAATCAACCCCAGACAATTTAAGCGCCCGCTCCTTAAACAAAAGTGCGCATAAACCCGTACCACAGCCTAGATCCAGGACGTCCGTCCACACCGTATCGGTGCCTCCCACCTCCCCAAGAGCTTCCTCAATCAACTCTGGCCCTTTGTACGAGAGTTCTCCCACCAAGTGCGAATCGAAGCGATCCGCATATTCGTCGAAGAGTTTGCGCACATAGCCTGCTGGCGCAGTGTTCAGTAATCTAGCCCCAGATAGCTGCGCGATATGGAATTGAATCTCCTCATTCCCCGGATCAAGTTGTAGTGCCTGCTCGAAGTGCTCCAGCGCCACCTTGCCCATACCCATCTCCAGATAAACCGCAGCTATCCCGAAGCATGCATTGACATTGTCAGGAGCCAATCGAAAGGCCTCTTGAAATGACACCATGGCATCGTCCCACTCTTTCCTGCTCTGATATGCCCAGCCTAATTGAAGATACACACCCGCATCATCGGTTTTAATTTGCAATGCCTTGCGAAAGGCTGCTATCGCTTCATCCTTTCTTTTTTGTTTGATAAGCAAATCACCCAATTGTCCATATGCCTCAGCACGTCCAGGGGCAATCTCAATGGATTTCCTGAAACACTGCTCCGCATCCGGGTACGCCCCCAGTTGAGTATATACAGCAGCAAGTTGCATCCATGCGGCCACCAGCCGCGCGTCCAACTGAAGTGCTCGTTGATAACATCTCACTGATTCCTGAAGCTTGTTCTGCTTCCAAAGGGAAAGCGCCAGATTTGCATGGCAAGAAGCATTGTCAGGGGTGAGTTCAACAGCCTTTCTGCTGCTTGCCTCTGATCCAAGGAAATCTCCCAGTTTCTCCTGTATTCCCGCCAGTAGTTGCCAGGCATCTGCATAAGCCGGATCGTTATCGACTGCAACTTTGCAATGCGTATACGCTTCCGCCACCTGATCTTGATTGACGAGAATTTTTGCCAGATTCAAATGCGCATCCGGGTAGGAAGGATCCAATTCAATGGACTTTTCCAGGCAAGACGTTGCATCCTGCATATCCAAAAACTCGGCATGCAGCGATCCCAACATCATCCAGGACTCGGGATCATCCCCGCTAATCTCGCAAATCTTCTTGAAAAGCGCGCGCGCCTCTTCCAATCGACCAGAGTCAACCAGGGACCAAGCCTGATCTGACAGGTCAGGAATAATTTCATCTGACATCACACAACTCCTTGCAATCAATAGACCTGCGGCCATGACAATAAACTGTCATAGTCCGTCAAAACAGCTGATGAGCCATCCAGCGGGTCTGCAACTCGTCCTGTGCTTGTTCCAACGCAGGAATTTCATCTGTATCAAGTCCCAAGCTGCTGGCGATACTTTGCGGGCTGGGGCGCAGTGCGATTACTTCCTGAAGCAAGGCTTTGTAGCCCGTATTGATATCAGGTGTCTGGTACTCGATGCGAGGCAAGTCATCTGTCATAGGGGATGCCCCAACAACGTAACGCTTTAATCCCTCACTATCGAGCAAAAAATGGCTGGCGATTTGAGCTGATGAATTGATGCCTATCTCTCTTAAGCTCCGAGCGACATTGTGTACAGCCATACGCGCCTGAATTTGCCCAAGCTTGACCGTTGCGTCGGGGGAAGCAAAGCCGAGAACCAGGGCTTCTCCACTTTCTGTCCACCACAAGCTGGCGTTAGGGAAAATTTTCACGAAGCTGGCAATCAGCATCCGACTGTTTTCATTACTCTGTGTGTGTAGGGGAATCCACTGCACCGCCACACCATCAGCGCTCAAGCGGGATTTCACCAAGCGGTAAAAATCGACACTATATAGATGAGCCATCCCAGCATGAGGGGGTGGTGGAGGTTCTAATGTGACTACGTCATAGCGTATTTCTGGGTGACGCAACAAGTAATTCCTACCGTCGTCGTTGACCAACCGGATATCTGGCCGGAGATGCACGTTCTCATTTACGTCTGAAAAAAGCGGACTCAAACCAACAATGGCTTTTGAAAGCTCGACTACGGTAAGCTTGGTATCAGGATGCGTTGAAATCGCACCCGCCGTAAGTCCTACACCCAAGCAGATGACCAGCGCCTTTCGATTATCGGCCGGGGTGAGCAAAGTGGGCAGGTGACCCTGCAAACGCATGTAATGCATCGCGTAAGGTGTCGTGCCGGAGTAAGAAACACCATTTACAGATAAACGTTTGTAACGTGTTTCTCCGATTTCTTCATTGACCACCACGGAACCATAATAATCCTCGAAGTTCTCAAGAATACGTCCTTGCACGTTGGCGGTCATGCGGTTGTAAACCAAGTCCTTAGGTAGCACGGCCCAGACAATAAAGGCAGCCATAAGTGGCGCGAGCGTATAGCGCAGCAGTACCTCACGCTGCTCCCGACGCACCAGCAGCAAAGCAAGCGCGGCATACAAAACCGCCAACAGCGTAAGCGTCCAGTAGATGCCCAGCAGCGGCAGCAACAGAAATCCGGTCAGTAGCGAACCCAGCACCCCTCCGTAGGTATTGATTGCATATATCTGACCAATACCTTTTCCAACTATCCCAGTTTCCTCCGCGATCAAACGCGCAGCGAGCGGAAAGCTCGCTCCCAGAGCGATAGTGGCGGGAAGCAGCGCCCCACTGCTCCAAAGCGCCCATACGATGAAGTAGTGCTGTCCAAGGTCGTGACCCACCAAAGAAAATAATTGGCCAAGGACGCGCGGCATGACCCAGACCAGCAGCGGCACACCAGCAAGCGTAAAGATAGCTGCCAGCGCCTGAGACAAAGCCAGTGCATAACGCACGTTGTGAATGCGATGCGCGTAAACCCTGATCAACGCGCTACCCAGCGTGATGCCCATTAAAAATAACGCCAGCACCACAGCAAAGACATAGGCAGTGGAACTAATGCCCTGAATGAGGATGCGCGTCCACAGCACTTCAAGCGACAAACCCAGTGCGCCCGAAACACCCATTACCAACAACAATTCGCGAGTTTGACCAGACATTGGCAGCGGTGCCTGAACAGCCACCAAAGAAGGCTGCAAAGCATCTGCAGTCCTACCGAGATACAGCGCGACCAACCCGACACCAATAGACAGCGCAGCAGCCAGTTGCAGCGTGTGATTAAGGCCAATGCGCTCGATGAGAAAAAAGCCAGAAAGCAACACGCCCAGCACCGCTCCGAATGTATTCATGGCATAGAGTGTTGCGACGCGCTTCCCCAAATGGCGAGAATGCCGGATCAAGCCATGGTTCATTAGCGGAACGGTTGCGCCAAGCAGCGTAGTCGGCACAATCAGCAGGCAAAGAGTGAGAAAGAACCGTGCGCCCTGCATCAACCAGAAACGGTCTTCAGTCGCTGTGCCAAACCAACTCAGCGCTTCATCCAAACGTCCCACATAGGGTGTGACAAGCAACGCGCTCAGACCTATGCCGATCTCGACCACCCCATAGGCAAACAAGGGACGTTTAATGCTGCTGCTAAAACGTCCGGCCAGCAAGGCACCCAACGCCATGCCCAGAAAATAGGCGGCCAGAACCGAGGCAATGGCGAAGATGCTCACCCCAAAACTCAATTGAAGATTGCGCGCCCACACAACCTGATACATCAAACCGCCCATACCGGAAAGAATGAACAGCAGTGCAAAGGAAAGAAAACGCCATTTATCAGATGGCGTCAGAGATTCAGTATTCGACATGGGTAGCGGGGGTTCTCATTGTTTCGTTTTCTGACTGGCACAGATGATCCGTTTGAATGTTTAGGGTGGGGGCGAGGCTGCGCCCCCACCCGGCTTGCCAAGAAATAGCCACAATCAGACTTTGGCCTGAGCTTTACGCCTGCGCGCCGCCAAGCCCACCAAACCCAGACCTGCCAGCAACATCCCGTAGGTAGAGGCCTCGGGCACGGCGGTGATCGTGCCGCTCAGATTCCAGGTACCCCCCGATACGTTGAAAGGGCCAAAAGGCATATACGACGTCCACGACATCGTCCAATTACAGGAAACACCCGTCACGCAGCCAGACATCGTCAAATTGGAGACGAGTCCCTGACTGTCTGTGCCGATTGAACCCTGGTTGCCTGTGTAACCAAAGATGTTGAACCACATGGAACGCATGCTGATGCTGGAAACGTTACCGTTTACTAACGAACCCGTAAATACCGGGACTTCGTCGGTATGAGGCAATAAGAAGCTGTATCCCGGGGTAGCGGGTGCGAAGAAGACGTTCACTTGGTCAGTCGCAGCCGTTCCCAAAGCAAAACCCAAGGCTGCGCCAGGTGCCAGCACATCAAGGGGTTGCCCAACAGCGGGATCCCAGCCCGGCAGGTTGTATTGATCTGTGATATCCAGCGTCGAATTGACAAAAGTAATGGGTATAGTCAAAAAGTCGGTAAATATCCCCCTGAAGGTGCCGCTGGTGATACGCATATCAGTCGGCCCAACCACCGCAGCCTGAGCGCCCGCAGCAGAAACGACCAACGCCACGGCTGCGGCGATCTTTGTCATTGTGCATTTCATTTTAGTCTCCTCAAAAAAAGCCTACGATTTAATGACCGTCAGAAATTCACTATCACGGTCGCCCAACCCACAACGTGCCAAGAACTACATACCATCAGTTAGATTTTTTAATTAAATTTTCCGTGGCATTTTTTGAACTTCAATCCCGATCCACAGTGGCACGGGTCGTTCCTTTTCATTTTGTCAGTCTGTTTTGCCGCAACACTCGCAGATTTCAGGCACTCACAAGTTCCGTAACGATGACCGCATGGAAGCATCAAGAATTTCGATTGACCTGAAATGGTTTGACTCAGTATTGGCCAGTGAGCTGTTTTGTCGGTTCCAAAAGTCAGGCTTAACAGCACCCTCAGTTTGTCAGATTCAGGGTAGGGCTCGGTGGAATGTACGAATCCTTCGCCAAATACTATCGCTTCATTGTTTTTATAGACGTATTTCTCTTGTTGCTGAGCTGGGTTCATGTAGAGCAAATTTCCATGCTCTGTCGCCAACTCAAACAGCGGCGTTATCAGTGTATAGCCGTGGGCTCCCGGGAAATAGTCTACGTGCCACAAATGGAGCTGGCGATTTATTACCGATAACCAGAAATCCACAATAGACGACAATATTTTTCTCGTAGTCAACGAGTTCTTTTACATCAGCCTCAATGCCAACAGCCTCAAAAAATCTTTTGTAAATTTGGTATGCATGATCGGTATTAGTCGAAAGCCACAGCAAGGGACTGGTTCCATAGGAGACCAGGTAATAGTCAGCTGTTTTTTCACCGATCGGAAGTGAATACTGTTTCCCGCCATTGAGCACCTGCTTGTAATCGGGATTCGTCAATATTTCATCAATATAGGGCCTAACCGAGTCACGAATTTCATTCAGGTCATCATCGCCAAATGTAAATGTGTAGGCATTCAAACCATCGCCTATCTGGTTCAGTTTTCTCATATGGCTTCTCATCCATTCATCTTAAAAACGACTTATGAGCACTGCGTCAAACATTACCTGGCCGTCTCAACAAGGACGACGCAGAACAACCATGTACCCATTTATGGGATTTCCCCGGTCAATCCGCAGTACCACATCGTTCATGATGCTCATCTCCAGGCCAAAGGATTCCGCCAGTTCTTTTATATAGTGTTTGGAGTGCGCATAACGCCCGGTAGGCTGAAGAACGTAATCCACCGCTTCATCTTTGGCTGCCTCTACGGTGAATGCGAACAGGCCAGACCTTTTCAGGGCAGCCGAACTCAGTTCGAATACCCGTTTCAACTCGCCAACATAGACAAACACATCCGCCGCAATGATCAGGTCATGTACCTGATTCAGACCTTCAAGCACAACCGTGATATCTCCAACTGTGAGCCGGTCATAAAGATTGCGTCGCTTCGCGACTTCAATCATCTTTTCAGACAAATCAACCCCAGACAATTTAAGCGCCCGCTCCTTAAACAAAAGTGCACATAAACCCGTACCACAGCCTAGATCCAGGACATCCGTCCACACCGTATCGGTGCCTCCCACCTCTCCAATAGCCGCATATAACAACTCAGGTGCCTTGTATGACAGCGCCGTTATCAAATGCAAGTCAAAGTGTTCAGCATACTGATCAAAAAGCTTGCTGACATATTCAGCAGGCGGCGCGGACGGGGACGCACCTGTAAGACGCGCGATGTGGAATTCAACTTGTTTATTGTCAGGAACAATTTCAAGGTACTGCTGGAAGTATTTAATTGCCAATTCATGCAGCCCTTTTTCCGCAAATGCCGCACCTAGTCCGTAGAGTGCCTTTGTGTTGTCGGGTGCCAATTCGAGGGCTTTTTGGAAGGCATCTATTGCAGCATCCCACTGCTGTTTGCTCTGCGATACCCAGGCTGATTTGAGATGAATTTCTACTTCGTCAGCTTTAACAGGCGGCACCTCGCGAGGGTTCTCAATTGCCTCTTCACACCATTCTTGCCATCGCAACCGATACAGTTGTTCGACAGTTCGGGTAAATGACACGCCGTCACACACCCCAGCGCCCTTGAACCTGGCCCGCATATTCCGACGAAGCATGCTTAATTCATCACCCGAATTCGCCAGTCGTGCTGCCTTTTCTATGTATTCTTCTGCAGAGTGTGCAATGTGTTCATCCAGCCCCATGCGCGACAGCAGGCTCACCCCGACGCGCGAAACATGCGATTTTCCAGCCAGGGTAATGACCGGCACCCCCATCCAGAGTGTGTCGCACGTTGTCGTGGTGCCGTGGTAAGGGAAAGTATCCAGCGCGATATCCACGCAGCCTAGTGCAGACATGTGTTCTGCTTTTGATGTGCGCCCCATAATTTCAATCCGCTCGCCGCCCACTCCGAGTTGCACCAATTGATTGCGCAGGCGTTCCTGCAACACCGGATCAGTAAGCTGCGCATTCTTTATCAGCAGGTGTGAGTCCGGCGTACTCAATAATATCTTCGACCAGATCTCCAGCATTTCAGCAGTGATCTTCGGCAAGGCATTGAATGAACCGAATGTGACATACCCATGCTCGATTGCTGGAGGCGACGGGATTTCCGGAGATTCAGCCGGAGGGGTAAAGCACAAAAAGCCCTTATCAATGCGCAGCAGCTTTTCGGTATGCAGATGCTCGGTCATGCCCGGTGGATCCGCCCACTCATCTGTGAACCGATAATCCATCATGGGGAGACCCGTAGTATTCGGGTAGCCCAGGTACGTAATCTGGATCGGCGCGGGCTTGCGGGCAAAAACGGGCAAACGGTTGTTGTTGGTGTGCCCAGCCAGATCGATCAGCACATCGATCTGGTCCTCACGCACCATAGCCGCAACTTTGTCATCCATCACCCCGCCGGTGTTTCTGACTGTTCCAGCAAACTCCAGTAACCTCCGGGTCATATCATCTGCCGCCCCCAATTCCAGGTAGCAAAATATTTCGTACTGGCTGCGATCATGGTTCACCAACAGCGATTCGATGAAATAGGCTACGGAATGGCTGCGCAAATCCGGGGTCACATAGCCGATGCGCAATTTTCTGTCCGGGTTCCGGTCTGTCTGCGGAAATCGCGGCGCGAGAAAACTCTTGGTCAGTGACTCACCCCAGGCTTGATGTTCCAGGAAAGCAGCCAAAGGATCGTGTGTCGCTGGATAATGCAAGCTAAGCAACAAATTGGAATAGGTCGCAGCGCGCGGATTGATTGCATACGCCTGACGGTAGAAAGGGATGGCTAACTCGGGGAGCCCTTGGCTTCGCATGACGTTGGCTAGATTATCCAGCGCTGCGGCGTGCCGGGGGTTTATCCGCAAAATCCTCTCATAAAACTGCTGCGCCTGGATCCATTGCCCCCTACCCGCAGCCGAGAGTCCAAGACCGACTAACGTGTCGACATGGTCAGGTTGCAGACATAGAGCCTTCTGATAGCTGTCGATGGCTTGGTCAAACAGCCCCTTCCCATATTGCGTCCGACCCAGATTGTAAATCGCGTCAAAACCGCGCGGATTCAGATTGGCCGCTTTTTGCAGGCTATTCTCAGCTTCATCCAGATCGTTCAAGAGGGCTTGGGTGATGCCCAGCATCGTCCAAGCATAGTCATCGACCCGATCCTTTTGACATATTTGTTGGTATAGCCTTTTTGCCTCCTGATATTGCAAGGCGTCGAAATGTCCTCTGGCCTGTTTGTGTTTACTTCGCGTCAGTGGATTGTTCTTGATCATCTTATTTGCACTCTACGATCGCTAGTCGTATTAGGTTGTAGCTCAATAGTTTCTGCGGCGATTTTCGTATGTGGATTCGAAATTTCAACTGACCACCTTCAATCCAGCGCAGGAAACCCAGTTAGCCTGACAAGGAACGCATTCAGCATCAGAGCAAACCACCTATCCATCGGAGATCTCTTCAAGCTAGATCTGGTAACCATATTCAATCAGCCAGTGTTGGCAAAGCGAATGGATTTGTGCAATCTCATCCTGCTTAAAAGCAGTCCTCCACTCTCCATCTTTTTTTGACGTGATGTGATTACTCTGGAATGCAGTATTTTTTTCATAAGTTCGATAGGTTCCGTCAAAATTTCTGACCGATTCAAATCTTGACTGGTGTTTGGCCCCCTTTACCTGACCACCCTCGCCCAACCGAACTTCCGAGATTTCCTTCAACTTTTTCTTAATGCTCTCTTTGCTGTACTTTTCCAGAATTTCTCTTTTTTTACTGTCAGACAAACTCACCCCTAAATGAGCGCACAACTTATCAATAAGTTGAATAGGGGAATGCGTTATATCCTCATATCGAAGCGGAAGTGTTGTTGTTTCGAATGCCTTCAAATAATAATCGGTCAGATCCATCATGTGCTTGATTGCGCTCAAACCCTGACTAAATTCACAATGTGTAAATCGCATATAGGAGAGACTCGCGTCTCTCACATCCCGAAAATTGCAGATCAGTTTTACCTCATGGCGGGTTGGTAAGGGATTGGGTAATTTTCCATGGGTTTTGATGCAATAAACCTCCATCACATTCACTTCGCTTGCCAAAGCATCTCGAATTAAGACCGCCTCATTTGGCGGTATCAATTTTGGCAACACTGTCCATTTCCCAGCCATCAAAATTTCGCGGGTAACGTTATACGTCCACATGGACCCCGCTCTAGGCATACCCGCAACGAAAACTATCAATCTGTGTCCTTTTTCATCAGATTTGTGGAACAAGGTTTGCTGCATTATTGAATGGGTCGGACGACCTCCCTTCTCGGCCCAACACACTCAACTGTGCTTTCAGTCAATTTGGTTAACCGGGGCTGTACCGCTCGCTACATAGCAGCGGTCTGGCCAAGGATAAATCCATAAACCATAAACGAGCCTTAGTTGCCTTGCTGTTTGTCAAAATAAAAAAGGGGCAGCCCAAGGCCGCCCCTTTCAACCATCAAATCGCTACAGCTGATATTAGGCGATACGACGGGTGCGACGACGTGCAGCAAAGCCCACCAGACCAAGACCAGCCAGCATCATGCCATAGGTCGAAGCCTCGGGCACCGCAGCAATGGTACCGCCCAGCGCCCAAGTACCGGTTTGGCCATTGAAGGGGCCACCAGAGATCGTGGACTTCCAGCTCATCGACCAGTTACAGGAAACGCCTGCAACGCAACCCGACATCGTCAAGTTGGTAACGCTAGCGCCCTGGTTGAAGTTGGTGCCGCCCCAGTTGGCGAAGAACGAGGTCATGTCGATCGTGGAAACGTTGCCGTTCACCAGCGAACCTGCGAACACCGGAGCCGGGCCACCACCTGCAGCTGCAACTGCCGAAGGCGCGAAGAAGGCGTTAACTTGATCGTTAGCACCTGTACCGAAAGCAAAGTTCAGGATTGCGCCGGGAGCCGATACGCCCGTCGGCTGTGCCAGAGTGGTGTCCCAACCCGGCAGGTTGTATTGGTCGGTAATATCCAGCGTACCGTCAATTGAACCCAAAGCTGTTGCATCAATCGGGAAAGTGGTTTTACCGGTAAACACGCCCATGCCGAAAGCGCCGCTTGTGACACGCATGTCGGTCGGGCCAACAACAACAGCCTGCGCACTTGCCGAGACACCGATTGAAAGGACGGTCAGAGCCAGAGCGGCTGCGATTTTTGTCTTCTGAAAGTTCATTGTAAATCTCCTCATGTAGATTAAGTGTTTCGATCGAACTACTTGTACCACTTTGGCGTGCAAAAAATAAAGCACCAAGTACTACAGAACAGCGGCGACTGGTATTAAGCAACCAGCGTTCCAGTGTTGTCAATCAAAAAATAAAACACTTACTATTCATCAAGATACGGCACAAAAAAAACTTGCCTCCTGCTAGGAGCTGCCCTGCCCACTGAATTTTGTAAACTATTCCGACAAACTTGGGTACAGATTCTGTTACCTGCTGACGACGGTGTATGGCCTGATAGGCAGCAAGCACACTGCCACCAAAAAAACACCCAAATAATCAATTGGATATGAATCACGGTGAGACTCAAGGGTTTTGTCAATTTTATCGACAACTCAACTTCCCCGCTTCGCAACGCTTGCGGTAAGCCGCCGTGCAGATCGCATCAGCCCTTGGGTAATCGACTCGAAAACATCTTCTGGAAACCCCGCTGGCAGGCTGGCTGCGGTTTGCGCAATAACCCGGGGCGTTTCGGCCAGCACGTGTTCGATGATGCGCTCCATATCCGGCCCAAAGCCGCATTGTTGCGCGGTGGCGTTGAAGTGCCGACGCTGTATGTCTTTGATGCGATAGTGAATAGGGTTGCCGCGCAACGCCATCGCGAGTTTGAGTTTGTTGCTATCCAGATGGTTGGGGCCGACGCCTGTTACGGGCCAGGCAGAAAGGATGTCATACAGGGGCGTCAGCCGGTAGCGGCCGCCGGCCAGCAGGGCCAGGCTGAAATTTTTGGCGTGGCCGTCTGTGGCGGCCAGCATCCAGAAAAGCAGTTGCGTGCGTAGCAGGATCGCGAGGCCTGTGTTGCGAGCATCCGAGTGGTGGAGGATGCGGGCGATGTCGATCAACCCGGGGCCGCCTTCTGCTTCGTATTTTGCGGAGCCCGGGGTGCCTGTGGCCTGGCAAAAGTCTTCCTGCGGCAGGCGAAGCCAGTATTAGCTCATCACGAGCAGTCTTTCGGCACACACATCGTCCAGCGGTTCGATCTGGATGCTGTCGATATGGGCGCTATGTTTTCCGGACGCAATCGCACGGCGCGCAAGCAGGCGTCGACGACCAGTTGATCGAGGTACACCATTTGCACTGTCCCATTCAGCAGTTAAGTTGGCTCTGCAATCCAGGCTCGCTATACTCTCCAAACAATGTTTCGGAGTATAACCAGATGATCTATTTTGAGACGCTGCCACTCTCAGCTCAGACAGCTTATGCCCAGCTTCTCGACCGGTCAGCAAATTTCTACGATTGCCTGGCCTTCTGCCAGCAAACCAAACGCCATTTCGCCCGCACTGCTGAAAACAGCGTGCAACCGTAGATTGCTAACGTTGCCGCATGTCACCCACAACAACTGGGGCGGCGGGCCAAACCGGGAGACCATCTCGACGAAATCGCTGTCTTTGCTGATCAGCACTGTGCCAGGCTGCTTTGCCTGCTGAAAAATCTCCTGATCGGTGGCATCCCTCAGACCCAAGTCCCGCAACGAACTGGTTTCGACGCCAAACTCGGCACTCAGCCAGCTGGCCAGTTGTGGTGGCAGCTGCGCATCAACCCAGAATTTCATGCCGCAAGACGCACGATGTCCGTTCTGCGGGCAGCAAACTGAAGGCACGCCAGAATATCCTCGCGCTCCAGATCAGGAAAATCTGCCAGTATTTCTTCCACGCTGACGCCTTCGCCCAGCATCTCCAGAATATCGCTCACTCGGATGCGCATCCCGCGAACACAAGGACGTCCGCCGCATTTTCCGGCTTCGATGGTAATTCTTTCCAGTAAATGGGCATCCATGGCATGTTCCTCGACTGTATATTCGCAATCCTAGCATTCGCCGCCGCCACACGTGAACTTCGGCTTGAGTCTTGATTTTTGCGTCTCAATACGCGTTCTGATCCCGCCACACCACCAGCAAGGTCTTGCCGATAATCATCAAATCAAACCCTAGTGACCAGTTGCGGATGTAGTCGATGTCGTACTGGATGCGGGCGCGCATTTTGTCGAGGGTTTCGGTTTCGCCGCGCAGGCCGTTGACCTGGGCCCAGCCAGTGATGCCGGGTTTGACTTTGTGGCGCAGCATGTAGCCTTTGATGAGTTTGCGGTATTGCTCGTTGTGGGAGACGGCGTGGGGGCGCGGGCCGACGACGCTCATGCGGCCTTGCATCACGTTGATGAACTGCGGCAGTTCGTCGAGCGAGGTTTTGCGGATGAAGCTGCCAAACCGGGTGATGCGTGGATCAGCGCGACCGGCCTGCTGGATGATGGTGCTGTCCTGGTGGACGCGCATGGAGCGGAATTTGTAGATGAGGATTTCTTGCCCGTCGAGGCCGTAGCGGCGCTGTTTGAAGATAATCGGGCCGGGGGACGACAGTTTGACGCCTGCCGCCACTGCCAACAGGATCGGCCAGATCAGCAGCAGAATCAGCCCGGCGATGACGACGTCGCTGATGCGTTTGCCGATACCGCTCACACCCAGTGTGGGCGTCTCGGTCAACGCGACGATCGGCATGCCATGGATGTGGTCCACGCGGGCTTGAATCAGGTCGGAGACAAAAATATCCGGCACGAAATATACGGAGGCGGTGGTATCGCGCAGGGCGTCGAGCAGGGTCAGGGTACGCGGCTGTGAGGCCATGGGCAGGGTAATGTAGACCAGATCGATACCGTTGCGATTAACGTAATCGGGAATATCGACCAGTTTGCCGAGCAGCCGCTTGGGATCTTTCAGCTCGGTGCGCTGCATGGCACGGTCGTCGAAAAACCCCATCACATCGACGCCCAGCGCGCTGTCGCCGGTAAAGCGGCCACGCAGTTCGGTGCCCAGATGCCCGGCGCCCGCGATAATCGCGCGGCGGCGCCCGCCTTCGAGCAGGAGCAGGCGTGGCAAGAGTTTGCGCACGATGCGATGCGCGATATACATGGCCACGGGCGTCACCAGCATCCAGGCCATCACCAGATCGGGCGGAAAGAAATCCAGATACCCCGTCGAAAACCCGAACAGCAAGATCAGCCCGGACAGGAAAAACCAGGGCATGACGACTTCGTTCCAGAACGCCCGCAGCGTGACTTCCGGCCATTTGCCCGGAAAAGTCAGGGTAAACACGATCAGCGCCAGGATGGGGTACGGGCCTCGGAAAGGCTCGTCGAAATACAGCGCGCAGCCGATCAGCACCAGCACGGCCACAAACGGGTCGAGCAGGATCTTGGTCAGTGAAACGACGGATAGCTGTTGGCGAAACAGCCATTGATTATGGTTGGTCATTTATAGTAGGTGGCCTGCTCCCGGCAGACGCATCCTGAATTGCGTTGGTGGTATTACGGCATTATCCGCCAAAACTTCGGGAAACCACCCCCGCCGGGCAATCCTCAAAACGACAACGGCCTCTTTCGAGGCCATTGTCGGGTCAAACAGCCACTCAGACGAATTGCCTGCGCCGCCCCGCCATCCAGCCCACCAGCCCCAAGCCCGCGAGCATCATCGCGTAGGTCTCGGCCTCGGGTACGGGGGTGATGACGATTGCTGTGCCCACGAATTTTTTCTCGATCATGGCAGCACTACCCTGATTGGCAGTAAAGGCTATCAGGATATTCTCAATCGTCAGGTTGATGCCACCTGCGCTCCATGCCGTTGGTAAATTGACCATGGCATCCGCCTGCCAGTTTGTCGTTCCAAAATTACTGAGCGTAGTTGTAGTGGTCAGCGGAGCCGTCGCTACGATAGGGTCAGTGATGTGCGCCGAGGTCGGCAAAGGATTCAAAAGATCGTACGCTCTAATCTGCCCGCCGACGGCCACCTGCGCATCGCTGCCTATCAGGTAGTAGTCGCCACTTTCCTGCACGGTTACGCCCGGAAAGGTATAGCCGGTGTGGGCAAAAATCTGGACGTTGATGGTTGAGTTTACATTCGTAAACTGCCCATCGCTCGACAGCGCCTTGAAATTGGTCGGGGTAAACGTCAGGCTATCACCCGCGAGCGTGGGCAACCCGAACAAGCCCACCACCGCATCGTCGTACTGATAGGTCACGTTGGTGCCGACCAGCCTCTGGATTGCGGCCTGTGCAGCCGGGCTGGCTACGGATGCCGCTAACGCTAACGACCATACTGCCTGTTTAAACTTGACTCTCATCATTGCCTCCTGCCTTGTTATTTTGTTCGCGTGCCTAACGTGCAGCACGTCGTCAAATTACTGACTCAATCTACGCTTATAAGCAGCAGTTGACAAGCGACCACCACTCAACTTCAAACCCCAAGCTGCCAACAATCCCGCCATCAGCAAAGCCAGACTACCCGGCTCAGGCACGGCAGCCGGGGGCACGCCCTGTTGGGTGCTTATCCGCAAGCCCACAAATTTTTTCTCGATAAACCCGATACCGCCTGTTGCACTGGCGGACAGGGTGTTACCCAAATCTACGCTCAGGCTCGTCGGCGCGCCCAGGCTCAGCAACGAGAGATTCCCTGACAACGCCCAGTTGGTCGTCTGGAAGTTTGACAGCGATGTCACTGCGTTCAAAGGTGCAGACGGCGCGAGCACAAGCGACGCCGTATTGCTATTGGCCGGATTGACTGCCGCCAGAGTGGCTCCCACGTTCACCATTCCGCCCCCGATCCGGTAATAATCGCCACTCTCCTGCAAGAGCAGATCCGTCAGGACATAACCCGAATGCGCTGCCAGACTTAAAGAAAAACTAGCCGTTTGCGTAAACGAGCCTGTGGAAGCAACCGCCTTGAAATTGGTCGGGTTAAACACTATCGTGTCGCCCCCCAGTAAGCTGGGCACCCCGTAGACCCCCAGCAGCGTGTCATCGTAGGTAACGGAAAAATGCCCGCCTGATAAGGTAATCGGTGCGGCGTGCAGTGCAGGAGATGCACTCAAACTTGCCAACAGAAGCAAGATGTGTCGAATATTTGACATTCTTTTTACAAATCAACTAGTTAACTTGATCAAACCTAAGCAATGTTTGCACCACACCCAGACCAGTATTAAATATGCAATTGATTTGTAAGGTAAATTTAATCGTGCGCCATGGCAGCAGGCTGCACTACCGGCGTCACTGTAAAACCCACCGACAAATTTGTTGCAGCATTATGTCAAGCCATACTCTTTGATTTTTCGATACAAAGTTCGCTCAGAAATCCCGAGTTTTGTCGCCACCAGCCGCCGGTTTCCATGCTGCGCAAGCAGTTTGCTGATTTTCAGCTTTTCAAGATCAACCAATCGGTCTTGGCTTTCTTCTTGATCAAGCGTCGAATCAGGTGTCACCTTCAAGGACTGATCTTCCATGCGTCTGGCAGATATGCCGTTGTTCTGACTCATTTGAGCTGCCGCCCCCTCACGATCCGAACTTCTGCGGCCATGGGGCTTGCCATCTTTACTGATCGTTTCCTGCGTACAGTCACACCCGGGCAGATGGTCAAAATTAACATCTTCCGGCTTGATCAGGCCATGTTTGCAGCGCGCTGTGGCTTTGATCAACACGCTTCGCAGTTCGCGGATATTGCCCGGATAATCATATGCCAGCAGGGTATCCATCGCATCCTTGGTTGCCTGGTACACCAGACCCACCTCCTTGCTCAGATGTTTCAGCACAATCTGGACAATGGCTGGAATGTCTTCCTTGCGCTCACGTAGTGGCGCGATCACGATTTTGTAGCCTGCAATACGGTAGTACAGATCTTGCCTAAACGTGCCCTCACGTACCATTTGTGCCAGATCCCGGTTGGTCGCCGTCACGATGCGCACATTGCATTTTTTGGTGGTCTCCGATCCCAGCCGTCGAAATTCTCCGCTATCCAGCACCCTGAGCAGCTTGCCCTGTATGGATAAGGGTAAATCGCCGATTTCGTCCAGAAATAGCGTGCCCTGATCTGCCAGCTCAAAGAGTCCCCGCTTGGTGCGCACACTGCCTGAAAAAGCGCCTTTTTCGTGGCCAAACAGCTCGCTTTCGCACAGGCTTTCGGGGATCGACGCACAATTCAACTCAACGAAAGGTTTCTTGGTTCTGGCTGAGTGCTCGTGCAAAAACCGCGCAGCCAGCTCTTTGCCCACGCCACTTTCACCAAACAGCCAGACCGACGCTGCGGTGCGGGCAGCATCCGAAAGCTCTTCGTAAAACTTCAGGAAAGCCGGGCTCTTGCCCGCCATGCGCATCTCTTCGCAATCCACCTCCATATTGGGTGCCAGTCGATGAATCGACTCCATCAAATACATCTGGCCGTCTGCGTCATGAATTGGATGCGCCAGAATGCGCACATGATCCACGCGCCCCTGAAAATCCAGATGAGAATGCAGCGCCTCACAGGGCGCCGAGGTCGCGAACACCTCCTGGTGCGGACATTGCTCGCCATTCATGTGGCACGGGCGATCCGAGCGGTGCGACACCTCGTAACAAGCCTTGCCGATCACTTCGTTCGCAGGCACACCATATGAGGTGCAATAGGCCGTATTGGCGGCCACAATCCGATAGTTCTTGTCCACCAGTACAGTAGGGTTCTCTCGCGTTTCAAGCAAAGAGTACAGGGGCACAACAATTCGCCTGTCCATAACCATTTCACCAATCCAGTCTTTATTGAGTTATCCGCAACGTCCTCACCCGGCACTGTCATGACACTGCCATCGTACCGACATAATGGCAGAAGCAAGAATCGTGACTGCCATATTGTCAGGATAGTCCATTATTTAATTTAACGACAGGGGCTCACGCGCTGAAAATGAATCATCACCGTCTGCGGCTTGATTCCAGAGCAAAACAAAATCTGTCGGGAAACTTTATTTCCACCCCCTGTTTTGTCGGATTTTTTACGGATTTTCACAGCTTGATTTGAGCTGCCGCGCCTAAGTGATTGACAACATAACACTTGACTTTTCTGGTACGGGAGTTGCTTAATATCCGGCGATAGTAATAAAGTGTGGCAAATCAGGGTGGCTTGAGCCGTTCAGGTTTGTCAAAAATGGCATCAAGACCATGCGCGTGGACATCACGCGGAAATACCAAGAACCGAGAATCACCATAACGTATTCAAAGGTAGGAGGAAAACCATGGCAACACGTAACACGCAGTTATCCACCCTGGCAGTCGCACTTGGTTTGATCGGTGCAGTTACAGCCCCTGCCGCACAGGCCACTGACAGCAGGCTTAATCCCCTCCAGGTCTATCCTGATATCGGCGTCGCAAGCCCTACGATTGTTTACGACAACACGGGCGGGAGCGGTGGCACCGGCGTTCTCAAGCTGTATTCAGCTTCAACCGTGCTCAAAGAGGCAGCAATTGGTGGAACCTCCAGCACTCAGGTTTATTCAAGTGGTCCCACCGAAATATTGACCATCAACGTCACGGGCACGGGGTCATTCCTCAGCGGATCGGTCTCCATCCCCTTCGATGGCACCGGCGCCCAGTTTTCCTGGAATGGCACGATAACGGGGTTCGGTTTTAACGACACCGCAGCTTCTGGTCAAATTTTCGACGCCACCTGGACGGTCACCAGTGACAGCTACACGGGTCTGCCCGTAGGGCTCAGCCAGTTCGTCAATGGCTACATGACAGGCGGCACAGGCGGCATCCACATCGGGAACGGAACTGTCCTGTTTAATGACGCGGCGACTTGGGCCAATGACTGGGTTATGCAGCAAGCTCCAGGCTCGGTTTCCCCTACGCTAACATCTGGCTTGTCGTCTCCGGTTCTGATTACTGCCGTAGTCACCACGGACGTTTTCGCCACCCCCGTACCCGAGGCGTCTACCTACGGCATGATGCTCGCTGGCCTTGCCGTGCTGGTACCGATGGTTCGTCGCAAACGTTCTACATCCGTGTAAGCCACGCGCTACACAACCCAAAAGGGAGATACACATGCAAACCTTAAGAAAAACACTGGTTTCCGCTGCGCTCTGCGCCAGCCTGCTGCCTGGCCTGTCGTCAGCCGCCGTACTGGGTCTGGTTCCTGGCGAGCCTGTACTCGACTTCAGCGGAGTCGGCATGATTGACTACGATGCCACCACGGGCACTGTCACGATTTCAGGCGACCCCATCATTCTCCTGCAGAATGACCCCTTCATTTTGGGCGAGGTCATGCCGACCGGACCCGATTCTGAAAAATACGTCACGATTTCTTTCAAGGTTGACAATACTGGCGCGCTGGTTGACGGTGTCGGTGCGATGACCGTCTACGGCGCGATCGACGTCGACTTCGATACCATCCCCGAATATGACGGCGTGCTTTTACAAGCCGACGTGGATGCCTTCGGCTTTCAGGACGGTGGCGCATCGAACGATACCTTCGATATGCGCATGACAAACGTCACCGGCCTGTTGGCGGCGAATATGTATCCAGGCAAAGATCTGGCTGTCGTGTTAACCAGCGAAATTAGCGCAGAATTCCCCAATGCCTTCAACGGTAGCTTCGCTGCTAATTTTACCGGGCACGCCAAGGGTAACTTGGGTTCTGTCGATCCAGTTGTTGTCGTGGGTGAATGCAGCATCAATGTTGAGGCCTACTGCTCCGTGAATGGCAGCCCGAACACTACCAAGTGCCGTATCAAAGCGGGCAAGTCTTCGCACCACTGGCTGCACGTGCCGCAAAGCTACCATGGCAACAGCTGTCACCGTGCCAAATATGGTATGCATGGCAACCCCGAGCCAATGTGGGTCAAAAAGTATCCCGCGACCAACGTCAAGTTCACCTATGTGGTTACCAACACCGGCACCACCGAGATCAGCGACCTGGTTGTGGATGACTCCTTCGATATCGGCGTGACGGGGGTTCCGACCACCTTAGCGGCAGGCGCATCGATCACCCTGATGCGCACCGAGGGTTTGCGTGACGGCCTCACCAACACCGTGCTGGCATCGGGTGTTAATGGTTCGGCAACCTGTAGCGACACCGACAACGTGGTGATTACAGACAAGATGAAGAATATGAAACTGCATCATCTGGATCACTACAAACACAAGCATCACGGTGGTCACTAATCACCGCAGCACTTAGCTACACCTGAAAGGCCGCCGCTCTGGCGGCCTTTTTTATTGCCTACGGATTGACGATTTACAACACGCGTACTCAATAAGCTGTCCGCACACCCAATCCAGACTCTCCTGTAATATCACTGTGTTAAAGTCTATTCTTGATTATTCCTGTCAGCATTGCCTGCATTCCCGAGGACAAATCACAGAATT
>JBEBIA010000008.1:0-112922 GCA_040080645.1 Thiobacillus sp. | reverse complement strand
AGCGATCAACTCGGGCCGCAGAATTTCGCTGTCATCCAGATCAAGCAGTGCCAGTGCCTCCTGGCTGTGGCAGAGCAGGGTGGGATCGGGCACAGGGGTGGGCGCTACACGTGAGAAGAAGGTTTCCGGCAAGCGGGCGAAACCGTTGTCGAAGGTCAGGGATTCCAGTTTGGGCATGACTGCATTTTAGCCACCTGGCGGACAGGACACCTGTCATGGCGAAGATAATTCTGCGTGGACAGGGTTTGTGTCCATCGCGCATATCGGCTGAAAACGGACTGCCCGCTAGGGGTGGGGACGGGAAAGTGTCAGCAGTTCATCGACACTCCAGTGGTCGTCTGCATGTTGACCATACCGGCAGGCTATGATCTCGCCACCGGGATCGATCAGAAAATCTGCGGGGAAGCCCAGCACGCCATCATGGCGCGCCCCCGCAGGTGGTAATCCCGGCCCTGTCGGAAATTTCATCGCAAGATAAGGCAGTGCGCTCATCAATACTCGTGGATTCAGAACAGATCGCAGCCCGGACTCCACGCCGAACTGCCTGTAGAGTTTGCCTTCCGGATCAAGAACGGCATCGAACGGGATGTCATTGTGGTGGCGCTGCAATTGCTCGGTTGTCGATCTGAACACCAGCACCTCCCTGATGCCTGCGCGCACAATTTCGCCAGCACGTCGTTCATAGGCGTGCAGGCGAATATTGCAAAACGGACATCCTGCGAATCGCAGAAACTGGAGATGCGTCTGACGAGTGGCATCCGGAATTTCGATCTCACGCAAGCCAGCCGTTGTTAGCGTTAGCTTCTCCATGAACTGTCCTGCGTGGATTTTTTCCATGTTGCCCCCCAGGTCAGATAAACAAACAGACATCGGATTTCTGCGCCACGGGTAGAAAACTCGCTGCGCCGATCCAGTCGGTCACCTCGGGAATGAAGTCGCTCTTCTGGTGGCCGAACAAATCCACGGTCATCTGGCAGGCCACCAGTTTTACTTCGGCCTCGACGCAGGCATCGCGCAGTTCCCTGACGCTGGCGACGCCGCAATTCTTGACGGTCTGCTTCATCAGCGCCGTTGCCATTTTCTCGAAGCCTGGCACGCCGGCCATCACGGCATTTGGCATGTTCCAGTTGATGTCCTTGAACCAGCCCGGCCCGAACGGCATTTTAATCGGCATGCTCGGATTACCCAGCGGACTGACTTCGAGATGCAAATCTTTCTTCAACAGTTCCAGTCCGTAGAAGGTGAAGAATACCGACACGTCCCAGCCCAGCGCCGAGGCGGTCGAGGCGAGGATGAAAGGCGGATAGGCCCAGTCCATCGTGCCCTTGGTGGCGATGATGGCCAGCGAGTTGACGTGATTAGCCGCTTCTTCACGCCGCTTTGCTTCGTAGCGCGCATCGAACCAGGCATCGAGCGCCGACCCGTGTTCGCGCAGCAGTTCTGAGGTGGGGTATTCGACTGCCTTCAGTTGGGTAGGGGTGTTCATGGTGGGCTCCTCAGGCTTTGCGGACGAGAAAAGCAAACTCGCCTTGCTGGGTATTGGAGGAAACCAGTTCATGACCGGTCTGCTTGCAGAAAGCCTGCATGTCCTTGACCGATCCAGGGTCGGTCGAGGTGACTGCCAGGATGTCGCCAGAGCCCAGTTCGGACAGGGCTTTTTTGGTGCGCAAGATCGGGAGTGGGCAATTCAGACCGCGTGCGTCCAGGGTTTTCGTTGCGGGGGTGTTCATGGTGTGCTCCTTTAAAAATAGATGACCGTACGGTCAAATGGATCGGCAAAAAAATTGCCGGGTGAAACATCAACATGGGCTCGTGGGTGGCTTGTAAGTGACTGATGTGCAGGGCTTGAAAACCCCATTGCAGCTAGACCGGTCGGTACACAACAAGCGCCAAAAAAAAGCGGAAGGGTTCCCATGCTTCAGGCTCTTTCCGTTTCGATCCGCAGGGTCTTGATCGCAGGCCCCAGCCGGTAGATCAATTCAGGATCGTTCTGCGATTTCGCCAGCAGAATCACACCTTCCAGGTAGGCCAGCATGGCTTCGGCTGTACGTTCGGAATCGAGCGGGGCCAGGCTGCCATTGGCGACAGCCTGATCAAGCGCATCCTTGAAACGCGTTTGAGCGGCAGAGAAGATCGCCAAGAGCTTGGCGCGGAGAATATCGTCCTGGGTGCTGACTTCCAGCGCAAGATTGCCGAAGATGCAGCCCAGCATGCGTCCATGCACCTGCTTGATCGATTTTTGCCAGAAGTAGGCGGCGTCAATCAGATAATCAATGCGCTCCATAGGGGGCAGGGCAGGATCAAAGGCCTCGGCGACAAAACCCGTCGCCCAGTCGTCAGCAAATTCGTCGATGACCGCCATGACCAGATCGCGTTTCGACGGAAAGAAATGATAGAAGCTCCCCTTCTGGATACCGGCGGTTTCGCAGATTTCCTGGATGCCCACGTTGGCGTAGCTGCGCGAGTGAAAACCGGCTTTCGCGGCGGCCACAATGCGGGAACGGGTGTCGGTCGCAATATTCATGAGCCGGAGCTTAGTTGACCGATCGGTAAAATGCAAGCCTTGTGTCAGATTGCTATTGAAGCCGCAGTGACATCCATAATGCCCGTTTTTTAACCGCAGAGTACGCAGAGGACGCAGAGTAAAAAACCAAAGCCCCTCCTCTGCGCCCACCGCGTACTCTGCGGTTAAACAGAGAAGTTAGCTGTCAGCAAGCCATTCCTTATCAGTGCCCTGACAAGCCCTCCGCTGAACACTGCGGCGTATCGCGCGCCGTCAGGTAAAATCCGGGGATGCACCCGGCCGAATTGCTCGATCCCCCTCCGCTTCAAACCCCGCCAGCCAGTGCGATCAAGGTGCGCGGCGAACTGCTCACTGAACTGCCGCAGGATTTGTATATTCCGCCGGACGCGCTGGAGGTCTTCCTCGACGCCTTCGAGGGCCCGCTCGACCTGCTGTTGTATCTGATCCGCCGCCAGAACCTCGACGTGCTGGACATCCCGATGGCGGCGCTGACCAAGCAGTACATGGCCTACGTCGAGGCGGCACGCGCGACGCGGCTGGAACTGGCGGCGGAATATCTGCTGATGGCGGCGATGCTGATCGACATCAAGTCGCGCATGCTGCTGCCGCGCCGCGAGCAGGCCGACGAGGCGAGCGAGGACGACGACCCGCGTGCCGAGCTGGTGCGCCGCCTGCTGGAATACGAGCAGATGAAGCTCGCCGGCCAGCATCTCGATGCGTTGCCGCAGGCCGGGCGCGATTTCGACACGGTCAGCGTGTTTTTGCCCGCTGCAGCCAGGCGGCTGCCGAGCCTGCATCCGGAAGAACTGGCCGCGGCCTGGCTGGCGATCTTGTCGCGGGCGAAGAACCGCACCCACCACCGCATTGGTCGTCAGGAACTGTCGATCCGCGAACACATGAGCCGCATCCTGAAGCGCCTGACGCCGGGTGAGTTCATGGAATTCAAAGACCTGTTTCCGGAATCTTCGACCGTGCACGAACTCGTGGTCACCTTCCTCGCCGTGCTGGAACTGACCAAGGAAACCCTGCTCGACGTGACCCAGGCCGAGCCGTTTGCCCCCATTTACGTGAAGCTCCATGAATCTGCAACCGAGTGACCACCCCGACGATTTGAAAATTGTGCTGGAGGCTGCGCTGCTGGCAGCGGTGGAACCGCTGTCGCTGACCGACCTCAAGCGCATGTTCGATAGCGAACTTGCCAGCGAGGTGTTGCGTCGTGGGCTGGATGAATTGCGCGCCGACTGGCACGGCCGCGGTGTCGAACTGATTCAGGTTGCCGATGGCTGGCGCTTTCAGACCCGCGCCGAGATGCAGCCCTGGTTGTCGCGGCTGAAAAACGAAAAGCCGCCGCGTTACTCACGCGCGGTGCTGGAAACGCTGGCGATCATCGCCTACCGCCAGCCGGTGACGCGCGGCGATATCGAAGACATTCGTGGCGTGTCAGTCAATCCCAACATCGTCAAGACACTCGAAGAGCGTGGCTGGATCGAGGCCATCGGCCATCGCGACGTGCCCGGACGTCCCACGCTGTTCGGCACCACTAGCCACTTTCTGAGTGATCTCGGGCTGTCCACGTTGTCTGAATTGCCGCCGCTGGAAGAGCTTGGCGCGCTGGTGACGCCCGACGAAACTGCGCTGATTCCGGAATTGCGCGCCGAATTGCAGGACAATGACGCGCTGACCGCATTTGGCGCGCTGATCGAAACGGCCCGCGCGCCCGTGCTGCCCCTTCCTGCTGACGCTGACCCTGTCAGCGTTGCCCCCGAGAGTTTATAAATGCCGCGTCCCGCTTATCCCCGTCATCCCGCTGATGCGCCCATGGGGCGCGCCGCGAGCCGCCTGCAGCAGGCGGTTGCGCCTGAAGCAGCCAGTGAGCGTCTGCAAAAGGCTCTCGCATCCGCAGGCATCGGCTCGCGCCGCGAAATGGAAGAATGGATTGCTGAAGGCCGCGTGCAGGTCAACGGTGAAACAGCCGCCATCGGCAGCAAAGTCGGGCCGCGTGACGTGGTCAAGGTCAGTGGCCGCCGCGTTTACTTGCGGTTTGAAGACAAACGCACCCGCATCCTGATTTATCACAAGTCGGACGGCGAAATCGTCACCCGGGACGACCCCAAAGGCCGCGCTACTGTGTTCGACGCGCTCCCCCGCTTACGGGGCGCAAAATGGATTGCCATTGGCCGACTCGATTACAACACCGATGGTCTGATGATTTTTACCACCTCGGGCGAACTGGCCAACAATCTCATGCACCCGCGCTTCGAAGTTGAACGCGAATACGCCGTGCGCCTGCTGGGCGAGCTTAGCGATGAACAGATTGCACAGCTGACTCAGGGCGTTGAACTCGACGACGGTCCGGCGCAGCTGCAAAGTTGTTTCCGTGCGGGTGGTGAGGGCGTCAATCACTGGTATCGCGTCGTCATCAAGGAAGGCCGCAAGCGCGAAGTGCGCCGCTTGTTTGAACACATCGGCCTCACTGTGTCGCGGCTGACCCGTATCCGCTTCGGCCCGATTGTCTTGCCGCCCCAGTTACGTCGCGGCCAGAAAATGGAGCTTGAAGACGATCTGGTTGCGCGAGTGCTTGAATGGGTCGGCATGGCCGCCAGCCCGCGTCGCCAGTCGCGCGGCGTGCCTGATAAACACACGCGCAAGCCGCGCATCCGCTGAGCGGTTTCGAATGTGTTGGCGGTGTTTTTCCCATGCTAGACTGCCCTAAATAAAGAGGCGAGCATGGCCGAGGAGACCGATCTTTCCCGCACTGAACCTGCAAGTCCGCAACGGCTGCTCGCTGCGCGCCGTGCGGGCGATGTGCCACGCTCGGCTGAGTGGTCGGCCTGGTTGATGCTGCTGGCAGGTGCGGGCATGCTGAGCGAAGGCGCGCCACGCCTGTTTACGGCGATGCAGCAACTTATACAGACGGCCTTCCGCCAAGCGGCCCATCCGCTGAACAATCCCTTTGAATTGACCCAAACACTGCTGTGGTTGGTCTTGCCTGTGCTGCTCGTGTTGTTTGTTGTCGCGCTATTGGCACCGCTGCTGCTGCGTGGCTGGATATTTGTACCGGATGCACTCCGTGTTGACACCGCACGGCTGCGAATTTTCAGCGCGTTGGGTCGGTTGGGGTCAGTGGATGCCGGGTTCGACGCGGTACTGTTTCTGCTTAAAGTAGTGCTGTTCGTTGGCATGGCGGCCTGGGCGCTGAACGCGGGTGGCTGGGCGGCATTTATGCCTCAGGACATCAGCGCGAATGTGTCGTATGAAGTGACATGGCTGGGGCGGGGGCTGCTGATACTGATCGGCTGGCTGGCGCTGGCCGCCGTGCTTGACGCAGGCTGGCGCTGGTGGCGTTATCGACAGCGCCATGCAATGACCTGGCAGGAAGTGCTGGCTGAGGCGCGCGAAGGCGAGGTCAGCCCTGAAATCCGCGCGCGGATGCGTGATCGGCAGCAACAGGCGGGCGCACGAACAAAAGCCAGCTCAACGACGAGCCCTCACCCCAACCCTCTCCCTGGGGGAGAGGGGGCGAACGTTTTGCCCACAGCGATTAATGAGGTGATCGGGTGAGCGCGCAGGACACCCTGGTGATGGGGCTGCCGCTGAACCGCCTGGCGGTGCCGGGGCTGGTGTTGCTGATTCTGGCAATGATGGTGCTGCCCCTGCCCACGTTCATGCTCGATGTGCTGTTCACACTCAACATCGCGCTGGCAATGATCGTGCTACTGGTGAGCCTGAACGCGCGGCGGCCGCTGGATTTTTCGGTGTTCCCCACGGTGTTGCTGCTGACCACACTGTTGCGGCTATCGCTTAACGTGGCTTCCACCCGCATTATCCTGATGCAGGGTCACACCGGTCCGGATGCAGCCGGCAAGGTCATCGAATCCTTCGGTAACTTTCTGGTCGGCGGCAATATCGCGGTCGGCTTTGTGGTGTTCGTGATTCTGGTCATCATCAATTTCGTCGTCATCACCAAGGGTGCGGGACGCATCGCAGAAGTCGCCGCGCGCTTCACGCTGGACTCCATGCCTGGCAAGCAACTGGCGGTGGATGCCGACCTCAACGCCGGTTTCATCAACGAGACGGAAGCGCGCGCGCGCCGTCATGATATTGGCCGCGAAGCCGATTTTTACGGTGCGATGGACGGCGCCTCCAAATTTGTGCGCGGCGACGCCGTCGCAGGCATGATTATTCTACTGGTCAACCTGATCGGCGGCATCGCGGTAGGGCTGTTGCAACATGATCTGGGGCCATCTGAAGCGCTCGCCCGCTATGCACTGCTGACCGTGGGCGATGGCCTGGTGACGCAGATTCCGGCGCTGATCATTTCGACGGCGGCAGGCATCGTGGTGAGCCGCGCGTCCAGCGAGCAGGATTTGTCGCGCGAGTTTTCCACGCAGATTTTTGGCCGCCCGCAAACCCTGCTGGTTGCTGCAGCGGTGCTGGCCGCGCTGGGAGTGATTCCCGGTACGCCGCATCTGGCGTTTCTGACGATTGCCACGGTACTCGCCGGACTGGGTGTCTGGCTGTTGCGGCACCAACGTGAGCATCCCGAACCGCTGATGCTCAATCCGGTCGAGGACGACGCGCCGGTCGATGTGACCTGGGACGATATTCCGCCGGTGGACGTGCTCGCACTGGAGGTGGGCTACCGGCTGATTCCGCTGGTTGACCGCCAGCAGGGCGGCGCGGCGCTCACGAAGATCACCGAAGCGCGGCGACGGTTTGCGACCGATATGGGATTGGTCGTGCCGCTTATTCGCGTGCGCGACAATCTCGACCTCAAGCCTAACCTCTATCGCATTACGCTCAAAGGCGTTGAAGTCGCGCGGGGCGAGTTGCCGACGGGGCAGGTGTTGGCGGTCGATATGGGCGACGTGCTGGGGCGGCTGGAAGGGTCGCCCGGCAATGAGCCACTGTCCGGTTTGCCGGGCGTGTGGATTGAGGCGGGGCGTGAAGAAGATGCCGAACTGCGTGGCTTTGCGGTGTTTCCCCAACCCGAATTGATGGCGCGTCAGGTTGAGACTGTGTTCCGTCAGCACGCGCCGGAATTGCTGGGGCGTAGCGAGGTTCAACAACTGCTCGATACGCTGGCCAAAAGCCACCCCGGTCTGGTGGAAGACGTGACGCCACGCCATCTGCCGCTTACCAGCGTGCAGGCTGTGCTGCAACAATTGATCGCTGAAAACGTATCGATTCGAGACAGCCGCACGCTATTCGAAACGCTCGCCGCGCGCGCACCGAAAAGCCAGTCAATTGATGATCTGGTCGAGACGGTGCGTGCCGCGCTTGGGCGCAGCCTGATTGATCGTCTGTTTGAAGGCGCAGAGACCTTGCATGTCATGGGCTTGACGGCAACTAGCGAAACCCGCTTGTTGACCGAAATGGGTGATGAAGGCGAAGCCTTACTTTCGCCCTCGACGCTTGATGCGCTGGGCGACGCCGCCGAGCGCGCGATTGCGGCACACGAAGCCGATGGCTATCCGCCGGTCTTGCTGACTTCGCCCGCGTTGCGTGCCATGCTGTCGCGCCTGTTGCGCCGTACGTTGCCGCGTCTGTCGGTGATTGCCTATGCCGAAGTACCTGCGGATAAAATGGTGCAGGTGAGTACCGAACTGGAGTGGGAGGGCGCATGAGCGTACAGGTGTTTGTGGCGGCGAACGCGCGCGAGGGGCTGGCCGCGATTCGTGCGGTGCTGGGAGACGACGCCGTGGTGTTGTCGAGCAAACCGCATCCACACGGCGTTGAATTGCTGGCGAGTGCCTACGCCGAACTCGCGGTCGAGTCTGCACCCGAAGCCGTGCCCCCCGCCAGCAGCGCGCGCCTGTTCCAGGAATTGAGCAAGCTGCGTGGTTTGCTGCAAAACCAGCTGGCCGGATTTGCCTGGGGTGCGGCGCGGCGTCGCGATCCTGTGCGCGTGGGGGTGATGCAGACACTGCTCGCGGCGGGGTTTGGCAGCGCGTTGGCGCGTACCTTGGCAGCGCGCTTGCCGCGAGGCAGTGATCACGACGCCGCGCAGCGCTGGCTGCGTCAGGTGCTGATCCGCAATCTGCCGGTGTTGCCGCGCGAAGCCAATCTGCTGGCGACAACAAAGCGCATTGCGCTGGTTGGTTCCACTGGATCAGGCAAAACCACCACGCTGGCCAAACTCGCCGCGCGTGCTGTCACGCTGCACGGTGTTCAGCAGGTTGCGCTGGTGTCAGCCGACGCCTACCGGTTGGGGGCGGCTTCTCAACTGGCTGAAGTGGCGGATTTGCTGGGCGTGCCGCTGGCCGTGGCAGCAGACGACGCGACATTAACTCAGCAGCTACGCACCTTTGGCGATAAAACCCTGATTCTCATCGACACCGCCGGGTTTGCGCCCAGCGATCCGCGTGCCCGCGCCTACGCGGCATGGGACGCGCTCGGGATTACCCGCGTGGCCGTCATCGCTGCTCACCAGCAGGGGGCAGCTATCGAACAGGCCATGGCGGGATTCGCCCGGCAGGCGCGCGCCTGCATTCTGACCAAGCTCGATGAAACGCCTCAGCCGGGTGCCGCATTCGACAGCCTGATCCGGTATCGCCTGCCGCTGGCCTATGTCAGCAGCGGCCAGCGCATTCCGGAAGACCTGTTTGTGCCGAATACCGCGTATCTCATTGACCGTGCGCTCAAAGGTGGCCAGCTTGCGACTCCCTATACCCTCAAGGCAGAAGACTGGCCGCTGGTGGCCGGACTCGACGCCGAGCAACACGCACGCCATGATGCCTGACCAGGCTACCGGTCTGCGCCGCCAGGCAGTGCGTGCGACAGCGGCTGCCGTAGTGTGCGCAGGCACGCCTGCCGACACGGCGAAACGGCTCAGCCGCACACTGTGCGGGCAGGGTTTGGCGACGTTGATAGTCAACACAAATCGCCAGCCTCACGCCATCGATCAGCCCCGTAATCTGTTTGACTGGCGCGTGCAGTTACAGCGCGGTGAATTGCATCCGCTGCCCACCGATAGCGGTCATGTCTTGGCCGCCCCGGGTGCGCTCGCGGGCGAGCCTGAACTGGTTCGCGCGGCGCGCGCGTTCGATTGCGTGGTGTTCGACGCAGGCAGACTGGATGCGGCGTTGTCGGTGGCCGCCGATCACGCGACGCTCTGGCTGGTGGGCTTGTCGCACGCGAGCACGCTGGCCGCGTTTGCCTTGTGCAAAACCCTGAGCCGTGCGGGTGTGGTGGCGCAGCTTCTGGTCTGGGGCGCATGGCGGGATTACGAAAACCTGCGGGCCGCGTGTGAGCATTTTTTGCCGGGCGTGCCGGTGCAGATTGAATTCGCTGCCAGCGAAGATGCCGCAATTGCCATGCTTGCCGCTAGAATGACGGCCAGATCGTCGCGCCACCAGGTTCGACTTCAAGATAACCCCCTCAGTACGCTGCACGGAGAACAAGCAGGAACCCCCGCGAATCATGGTTAAACCCGCCACATCGCAAGACGAACAAATCACCAAATACGCGCCATTAGTCAAGCGCATTGCCTATCACATGATGGCGCGGCTGCCAGCCAGCGTCGAAGTCGATGACCTCATCCAGGTCGGTCTCATCGGCTTGATGGATGCGGTAGGCCGTTTCGATGGCACACAAGGCGCACAGTTCGAGTCCTACGCCACCCAGCGCATACGCGGTGCCATGCTCGATGAACTGCGTGAAGCCGACTGGCTGCCGCGCCATGTCAGGCAGAAATCGCGCTCGATCGAGTCGGCCATCAGTCGGCTCGAACAGCGCAACGGCAAACCGCCTTCCGAAACCGAAATTTCCGCCGAACTCGGCATCAAAATCGACGAATATCAATCGATGTTGAGCGACACCAAGTGCTCGCAGCTGCTGTATTACGAAGACTTCTCTGACGACGACAGCGCGAGTTTTCTCGAACGCTACCTCGTCGATGGCGCAGGTGACCCGCTTGCCGTGCTCGAAGACGAAGGCTTTCGCGACAGCCTCGTCGCCGCGATTCATCATTTGCCAGAGCGCGAGCGCAGCATGATGGGCATGTATTACGAACAGGACATGAACCTGAAGGAAATCGGTGTCGTGCTCGGCGTCTCCGAATCGCGCGTGTGCCAGCTGCATTCCCAGGCCGTTGCGCGGCTGCGGGCGCAGCTCAAAATCTGGAAAGACTGATTGGCATTCTTCGATCAAAGCGGCTGGTGATTCACCAGCCGCTTTTTTTGCTATGACTTGAGTGAGCTTGCCTTCCAGCGCCGCAACAACAGCGCATTGCTGACGACAGAGACTGAACTCATGGCCATGGCCGCGCCCGCGACCACCGGGGTGAGCAGTCCGACTGCGGCCAGCGGTATCCCCAGCACGTTGTAGATAAAGGCAAAGAACAGGTTCTGGCGGATTTTGGCCAGGCTTGCGCGCGAGAGCGCGATGGCGTCGGGCAAGGCGCTGAGTTCATGGCGCAGCAGGGTGATGTCGGCGGTTTCGACGGCGATATCGGAGCCACTGCCGATGGCGAAGCTGACGTCCGCAGCGGCGAGCGCGGGTGCGTCGTTGATACCGTCTCCCACCATGCCGACGCGCTGCCCGCGTGCCTGTTTTTCACGAATCAAGTTTTCTTTGTCGGCCGGGGTGAGCGCCGCGTGCCAGTCGTCGATGCCTGCCGCCTGTGCGATGCGGTGTGCAGCGGCTGACGCATCGCCGGTGGCGAGACTGACACGGATGCCCATTTGCAGCAGACGCGCAATGGCTTCGCGTGCGTCGGGGCGGATGGGGTCATCGATGAGCAGATGGCCGAGCAGCCGCCCGGTCTGTGCGACTACGACGCGGCTGTATTCGCTGTTGATGCGCACGTTCAGGCCGGTGTGGGCAGCAATGAAAGCTTCGGTGCCGAGCCAGCAGGCAACCTCATTGAGGCTGGCTTGCACGCCTTGTCCCGGGGTGGCGAGAAATGCGCCGACCGCCACCGGCGCGATGCCGCGAGCCGTGGCAGCTTGCGTGATGGCGCGCGCGAGCGGGTGCTCGGAAGCCGTTTCAAGGCTGGTCGCCACGCGCAGCAATTCGGCTTCGTCGATACCCGCTGCCGGATGCACACCCACTACAACCGGTGTGCCTTGCGTGAGGGTGCCGGTTTTATCCAGCACCAGCGTATCCAGCCGACCGGCGTGTTCGAGTGCGGCGGCAGAGCGCGGCAGGATACCCAGCTGCGCGCCTCGTCCGGTGGCGACCATGACTGCGGTGGGCGTGGCAAGGCCGAGTGCGCAGGGGCAGGCAATCACCAGTACGGACACCGCATGGATTAAAGCTTGCGCCGCGTCGCCCGCCAACGCCCACCAGCCGACGAAAGTCAGCACAGCGATACCGACGACGACGGGGACAAAGACGCCCGCCACGCGGTCGGCCAGTCGCTGGATGGGCGCTTTGCTGCCCTGTGCGGCCTCAACCCGGCGTACGATTTCGGCCAGCTGGGTATGGCTGCCGACTCCCGTGGCGGTGAGACGCAGGCTGCCGTGCTGATTTTGCGTGCCGGCAAAGACCTGGCTGCCAGCGGTTTTTTCAAGCGGCAGCGGTTCGCCGGTGAGCATGGCTTCGACGACGCTCGAGTGGCCGTCGAGCACGTCGCCATCGACTGGCATCCGCTCGCCCGGTCGCACAATGACGATATCGCCGCGTCGCAAGGTTTCCAGCGGCACATCGGTGACCGCGCCGTTGCGTTCGACCCGGGCTGTTTTGGGCGTGAGTGCCATCAAGGCTTCAATCGCAGCGGAGGTTTTGCCCTTGGCGCGCGATTCCAGCACTTTGCCGAGCAACACCAGCGTGATGACCGCAGCGCCCGCCTCGAAATACACCGGTTGATCGGTGAGCCCCCACAGCGTGACAGCGGTGGAGAGTCCCCATGCCATGCTGGTGCCCAGCGCGACCAGCACGTCCATGTTGGCACCACCGCCGCGCAGCGCGTTGTAGGCACCGCGATAAAAGCGCGCGCCGATCCAGAACTGCACCGGCGTGGCGAGCAGCCATTGCAGCCCGCGCGGCAGCTCGGCGTGATGCCCATCCCCGATCATCGTCAACATTTGCAGCAAGAGCGGGGCAGTCAGCAGCAGCGCGATCCACAACAGCCGCATTTCACGTTTGGCGAGCAAGGCTTTTCGCGCCTGTTCGGCTTGGCGGTCACGGGTGTCGGTCACATGCGCGCGGTAGCCAACTCCGGCCACTGCATCGACGAGCGCATCGGGCGTGGTGAGGCCCGGCGTGAACTGCACGCGTGCCGTTTCAGTTGCGAGATTTAGTGTGGCGCTCGCGCCAGGCAGTGCGTTCAACGCTTTTTCCAGCCGACCCACACAACTGGCGCAGGTCATCCCTTCGATAGCCAGTGTCGCGGTTTGCGGGGCCACACCGAAACCAGTTTTCTGAACTGCTTCCACCACCGTGGTGGGGGTGGTGCTGTCGTCCAGCAAACGGATATGGGCTTTTTCGATGGCGAAATTAACCGTGGCTTCCACGCCGGGCAACCGGTTCAGTTGTTTTTCCAGCCGCGCGGCACAGGCAGCGCATGTCATGCCAGAGATTGGAAGGTCGAATGAGTCTGAAGCATTCATGTCGCGACTGTAGCGTGTATTAGCGATGACTGATAGTGCGGGCAATCATGAATTACCCGGTTTTTCCGGCGGTATTCCCGAGATCGGATTGCGCAGGCGCGGGCTTCAATACACCCTGACGTATTCCCATGCCCGGAGGCAGGAAGGATGGAGGCTTTACCGAACAATTTAAATGGCTGGTTGAGTTATCTTAGCCGCGCCGAGATTCCCGTGCTCAAGCAGACAGCACGGTCAATTGACCGCTTGCGACCGATGAATAGCGGGAACCTCAATGCACGCGACATTGCTAACGTGGTCGATCATGACCCGCTGATGACTGTGAAGTTGCTGCGTTATGTTCAGACGCACAAGAGCCCCCATCAGCTCCATGAGCTGGTCGAGAATGAACAGGCGATCATGATGCTCGGCATGGATACTTTTTTCGAAAAGATTGGCTCCGGCGCCACGTGCGACGCGATATTGCAGCGCCACCCGGAAGCCCTGCTTCATCTGCTCAATACGGTCAAACGGGCGCAGCGCGCGGCTCATTATGCGTACGAATGGGCGTTACGCTTGCACGATACCCATATGGAAGAAGTCAGGGTGACCGCCTTGCTGACACATTATTCAGAAATGTTCATGTGGTGTTTCAATCCTGTACAGATGCTGGAAATTCTTCACCGCCAGGAAGCTGACAAATGCTTGCGAAGTGCCGATATCCAGCGGGAAATACTAGGCTTTACCGGACGTGAATTACAGGCAGCACTCACCAGAAAGTGGCATTTACCTAAACTGTTGCTGGCGCTCACCGATCTGGAGCAGGTCGAAAATCCACGCGTGCAGAATGTATTACTGGCGGTTGATCTGGCTCGCCACTCCGCCCATGATTGGGAAGACGCCGCTTTGCCAGATGACTACAACAAGATTGCCGAATTGCTGAGGATGGATGAGGAACAGGTTGTCGCGCTGATTCGAAAAATCAGTTGATCGGCTTGGAGAGTCGTTCAGTGACCACTTAGCCTGTTTAGCTTTCCCGCCGCATCTGCGGGAAGAGTATGACATCGCGGATTGAAGGTGAATCGGTCAGCAGCATCACCAGACGATCAATGCCAATGCCGCAGCCTCCGGTCGGTGGCAGACCGTGTTCCAGCGCGCGGATAAAGTCGGCGTCATAGTGCATCGCTTCCTCGTCGCCGGCTTCTTTCTGCCGCACTTGTTCCATGAAGCGCTCGGCCTGGTCCTCGGCGTCGTTCAGTTCGGAAAAACCATTCGCCATTTCGCGCCCGGTGATGAACAGTTCGAAGCGCTCGGTGATATCCGGCTGGCTGTCGGAACGCCGCGCTAGCGGCGAGACTTCGGCCGGGTAGTCGATGATGAAGGTGGGCTGCATCAACTGCGCTTCCGTGGTTTCTTCGAAGAAGCTCAATTGCAGGCCACCGAGGCCATCCTGCGGGCGGAACTTGGCTTTCATGACTTTGAATTGCGCAATCAGCCAGTCGCGGTCATTGAGTTGCTCCACCGTGTAGTCCGGGTTGTATTGGCGAATGGCATCCACAATCGTCAGCCGTGCGAACGGCTTGCCGAGATCAATTTCATGACCCTGATAGTTCACCGTGGTTGAACCGGTGGCGGCCACGGCAGCGGCGCGAATCAGCGATTCGGTGATATCCATCAGGTAGCGGTATTCGCGGTAGGCCTCGTAGAACTCCATCATGGTGAACTCGGGGTTGTGGCGTGTGCTCAAGCCCTCGTTACGGAAGTTGCGGTTGATTTCGAACACCTTCTCGAAACCACCAACCACCAGCCGCTTCAGATACAGCTCGGGTGCGATACGCAGGAACATTTCCATGTCGAGCGCGTTGTGGTGGGTGGCGAACGGTTTGGCCGCCGCGCCGCCGGGGATGGGATGCATCATCGGCGTTTCGACTTCGAGAAATTCGCGCTCGATCATGAACGCACGTATCGCCGAGATGATTTTCGAGCGGCGCATGAAGGTGGCGCGCGCGATATCGTTGGTGATGAGATCGAGGTAGCGCTGGCGGTATTTCTGTTCCTGATCGGCCAGCCCGTGGAATTTTTCCGGCAGCGGACGCAAGGCTTTTGACAGCAGGCGGATCGACTTGGCCTGGATCGTCAGTTCGCCCTTGTTGGTCTTGAACAAGATGCCGCTGACGCCGATGAAATCGCCCAGATCCCAGTGTTTGAAAGCATCGTGCGATTCGGTGCCGACGTGATCGTTCGACACATACATCTGAATCTGCCCGCTCATGTCTTGCAAGGTGGCGAAGCTGGCCTTGCCCATCACGCGCTTCAGCATCATGCGGCCGGCAAGCTGGACTTCAACCGCTTCGGCTTCGAGAGCTTCTTTCGACTTTTCGCCATGCGCAGCGGCCAACTTGCCCGCGTAGTCGCGGCGCTCGAAGTCGTTGGGGAAGGCGACGCCCTGCTCGCGAATCGCGGCGAGCTTGGCGCGGCGCTCGGCGATGATCTGGTTTTCGTCGAGGGCGGGGGCGGTGGTTTCAGTGGTCATGGGAATGATTCAAAAAAAGGGGATGACGTCGAGACCGAGTGCGCGGGCGGCATCGGCCTGGGATTTGTCGGCGCTGGCGAAACGTCGCGCGCCGAAGTGGCGGGCGTAGGCGAGATGCAGCGCATCCAGTGCGCGCAGCGGAACTTCAGGCAGTAGATCGATCAAGTTCCGGGCTTCGTCGAACAGCCCGGCGGATTCAGGATAAACACGCCACATCCGACCAAGTCTGTCGCGATCAAATTCTGCGAGGGCGTTGCGTTCCAGTGTGGCTTCGATCTGCACTGTGCGGCGGCGGCGCGCGAGCAGGCAGCGAAACTCCACCAGGGTGAGGGGGCTGATACAAACCTCATTTTCAGCATCGACCCAATCGAGTACATCGAGCGAGCGCGGTTCGCGGATGTAGCACTTGGCGAGCGCGCTGGTGTCGATATACGCGCTCAAAAACGTTCCTCGCGATCTTCGGCGAGGAGCGTTTCACTGGGCACATCCTGCATGGGTTGCGATTCCAGAAACGCGCGCAGCGAACGAATCTTGCGTCGGGGCTCAATGGGCAAAATGCGCGCCACCGGCTCGCCGCGATTCATGACCAGCACTTCGTCGGCGTCGGCGAACATCTGGTCGGGATGCGACAGGCCTTCGCGGGCTTCGCGGATGGTCAGGGTTTTCATTGCGCGCTCCGGGAGCAAAACGTGACACAATTATAGCCAATGTGACACGTCGCCAGCTACCCCTATTTCACCCATGTCCGACACCCCTTTAAGCCTGCTCAACCGCGTCTTTGGCTACCCAGCGTTTCGCGGCGAGCAGGCCGCCATTGTCGATACGCTGGTGGCGGGCGGCGATGCGCTGGTGCTGATGCCGACCGGCGGTGGCAAATCCTTGTGTTTCCAGATTCCGGCGCTGCTGCGTGACGGCTGCGCGGTGGTGGTGTCGCCGCTGATCGCGCTGATGCAGGATCAGGTCGCGGCGCTGCAGGAACTGGGCATCGCCGCTGCCTTCCTGAATTCCAGCCTCGATGGCGCGACGGCGATGCAGGTCGAACGCGAATTCGCCACCGGCAAACTCAAACTCTTGTACGTCGCCCCTGAACGCCTGCTCACGCCGCGCTTTCAGGCGCTGCTCGAAGATGCCCGCGTGTCGCTGTTCGCTATCGACGAAGCGCACTGCGTGTCGCAATGGGGGCACGATTTCCGCCCGGAATACCTGGGTCTCTCCGCGCTGCACGAACGCTTTCCCAACGTACCGCGCATCGCGCTCACCGCCACCGCTGATGCCGCCACGCGCGCCGAAATCCTCACCCGGCTCGATCTCGGCGCGGCGCGTGTCTTCGTCGCCAGCTTCGACCGCCCCAACATCCGTTACCGCATCAGCGAAAAATCCGAGCCGCGCCGCCAGTTGCTTGATTTCCTCGGCGAGCACAAAGGCGAAGCCGGGATTGTCTATTGCAGCACGCGCAAAAAGGTTGAAGAAACCGCCGAGGGGCTGAAGCAGGCCGGCTTGACTGCCTTGCCCTACCACGGCGGCATGGACAACGACACCCGCCGCCGCCATCAGGAAAAATTCCTGCGCGACGACGGCGTCGTCATGGTCGCCACGCTGGCTTTTGGGATGGGCATCGACAAACCCGATGTGCGCTTCGTCGCGCATCTGGATTTGCCGCGCTCGGTCGAAGGCTACTACCAGGAAACCGGTCGCGCCGGGCGCGATGGCGAACCCGCCGAAGCGTGGATGGCCTGGGGCCTGCAGGACGTGGTGACGCAGCGCCGCTTCATCGACGAGGGCGAAGCCGAGGACGCCCACAAACGCAGCGGCCACGCCAAGCTCGACGCCCTGGTCGGCCTGTGCGAAGCCGCCAGCTGCCGCCGCGTTGCGCTGCTGAGCTACTTCGGCGAAGCCAGCCAGCCCTGCGGCAACTGCGACGTCTGCCTGAATCCACCCACGCTGTGGGACGGTACCGAAGCCGCGCAGAAATTGTTGTCGGCGGTCTACCGCACCGGCCAGCGCTTCGGCGCCGGCCACGTCATCGACGTGCTGCTGGGCAAGACCACCGAAAGAACCGACCGCCTCGGCCATACCAGCCTGAGCGTGTTCGGCATCGGCGCGAGCCAGACCGACAAAGTGTGGCGTGCCGTGCTGCGGCAGCTCGTCGTGCGCGGGCTACTGGAGGTGGATCACACCGCCTACGGCGCGCTCAAACTCACGCAGGCCGCCAAGCCCGTGCTGAAAGGCGAGGAACAGGTGTGGCTGCGCGCCATCGCTGCTGCGCCGTCGCGCAAGAAATCGCGCCTCGCCCCCAGCTCCGGCAGCGGCGTTCACGACGACGAAGATCCGCTCTTCCTCGCCCTGCGCGCCTGGCGTCGCGAAACCGC
This sequence comes from Thiobacillus sp., assembly GCA_040080645.1. Classification (GTDB taxonomy): domain Bacteria; phylum Pseudomonadota; class Gammaproteobacteria; order Burkholderiales; family Thiobacillaceae; genus Thiobacillus. The sequence goes on along the minus strand of JBEBIA010000008.1, from coordinate 94,967 downwards.
TAACGAAAAAGGCGTGCCCGCCTACGTCATCCTGCTCGATGCCACCCTGCGCGAAATCGCTGCGCGCCGCCCCGCCACGCTGGCGGAGCTGGGCGAAATCTCAGGGTTGGGGACGAAGAAGCTGGAGGCGTATGGCGAGGCGGTACTTGCGGTCGTGGCGAACTGAGTTTTTCAGGCGATCGTGTGCGGCACGCTAGTATCGAGCTGGTCGAGCGTTTTCGGGCGACCGAGCAGGTAGCCTTGAACGTGGGCGAATCCCAGCGCCTGTACCCGCGTGAGCGCGACTTCGGTTTCGATGCCTTCGGCCACCAGCGAGTAGCCTGCGTCTTTCATCATGCGGGCAAAATCAGACACGATCTGGCTGGCGCGACTGGTTTCCTCGAGTTTTTTGATCAGTGAAATGTCAAACTTGACGATATCAACCGGCAGGTCAACCAAGTAGCGCAGGGGCGAATAACCCGTTCCAAAGTCATCCATCGCAATCTTGAAATTGACGGTGCGCAGCAGATCAAGGTAGGTGCGCACTTCGAGCATCTGGGTAATCAGCGAGGTTTCGGTAATTTCCAGCATGAGGGGGTGGCGCGCGGTGTGGCGCGACAATTCCATGAGCGTGGACACAACTTCCGGGCGTGAAATACTTTGCGCCGAAATGTTGACAGAAATGCCGCAGCCTTCTGGTAGTCGCGCATTGGTGAGATCGGCGTCAACCTGCTGCAGCACGGCCAGATCAAACTCGGTTTCCAGCCGACGGCTGCTGACGACGGGTAAAAAGGCGGCAGGCATCAATAGCTGGTTGTGATAGCGAATCCGCGCCAGCGCTTCGTAATAAGCGACCTGTCGTCCCGGCAGCGCATGGATCGGCTGGTAGTGCATTTCGATCATGCCGGGTTGCGCCAGTGCCTGGAATAGCGCACTGGTTTCGCGGTTGGCCACCAGGGTTTGCGAACCGGCTTCGGTATCTTCACCATATACCGCGATGCGCTGATGGCCGGGTTGCTTGGCGGTATACATCGCGATATCGGCCTGTTTGGGCAGTTCATCGAGGCTGCTTTGTGCGTGCATATCGCAAAACGCCACCCCGATGCTGATGCCAACTGGCTCGACGATCCCCAGATCCGTGAAACGCGCAGCGTCGATCAGGCTCTGGCATCGCTGGCCGATTTGTCGTGCCTGCGCAGGCGTGGTGCGCGACAGAAATGCGGCAAATTCATCGCCACCCAGGCGGTACAAGCGGTCGTGTGCACGCAAGGCCATCACTAGTGCATCGGCAATAATGCAGAGCACGCGGTCACCCTTGGCGTGACCGTAAGTGTCGTTAATCGCCTTGAACCGGTCGCAATCGAACAGCAGGAAAGCCACGCCTTGCGGGGTGGACTCGACCTTGCTCATGAAGTCTTTCCAATCTTCTTCGTAGGCACGTCGGTTGTGACAGCCGGTCAGCGCATCATGACGTGCCTGCGAATGAAATTCCTTGTTCTGATTGGCCAGTGTGTTGTGTAGCTCGCGTAGCTGTAGTTGATAGTCGTAGAGCGAACGCCGTACGTTATCCAGCTCGGCGATCGGCTGAGGGGCAGGGCGGCGCGGTTCCTTGGGCTGATCCGACTGTTGCATGTCATCGAGATCTTTTGAAAGCTGGCGTAGCGGTTTGACCAGTAGTCGGTCATATAGCCAGTAGCCCGCCAGTGCGGTGGTTCCCAGCAGTACAAACAGCGCCAGCAAGGTACGTGAGAAGATGGCTTGGTAGCGCGCCTGCTCGGCGTCTGGACGCGTATTCAGCTGAACGCGCGAGGCGAGGGAAGCGGGATCCAGGGTTTCGCCTGGGCTGAGTTTCAGGTGAAGGCTATCGGGATCAATAAAATGAAAGGTCTGATTGCGGAGTGACGCGAGGACATCCAGCCGGATCAGGCCATAGCCTTCCAGCCGGGTTTTGTTGCCTGGGTTGTGGATTGCAAATGCACGATACAGGGTTGGCACCTCATCATCCTGAGTGATCCAGGCCGCACCCGATGGCGTGCCTGACGGTGTCGTCAGTCTGAGTGGCCAGCCACCCGACAACGCGCCAAGAATCAGGCCATCCGGCGCGTATAGCGCCAGGGCAGCCGTGCCACGGTGCAGCAGTCCCGCCTCGTAGACACGCTGGTCGCGCCAGCGCTCATGTTGTCCGGTATGGCTCCACTGCCGGTGGGTTTCTTCCCAGTTGGCGATCTGGGTCGCCTGCTTGTCGGTGTCTGTCAGTAATTGGTCCAGGCGAGACTTGAGTTCGGCGTGAGCTGCTTCACGCTGGTGCTGCTGAAAGCTTGCAGTGACCTCGCGCGCTTGCAGCAGCATATAACCGCCCAGTAGTGCCATGCTCAGCAGCATGGCACTCACAATCGCCAGCGCGAGTTGCTTGATCGTAATGGATTGAAAACGTTTCATTATGTGTGGCAGCTTACGGTTTCAACACACGGCGGTGGAGCAAGACAAACACCGCCTGCGTGGGCAAGATCGAATTGATCGGTTTCACTTTATCGGCAGGATGGCCCAAAACTGAAGCCAGTCGGGTGTTAAACTGCACGTCAAAGTTGACGCAAAAATGATTGATCTAAAAGTCTTTTTTTCTCCGGATGGCGCGTGTGCCAGCGAACTGCCCCGGTGGCGGGCGCGCCCCCAGCAACTGGCCATGGCCGAAGCGGTGCAGGCGGCGATCAATGATCACGGCGTGCTACTGGCCGAAGCCGGCACGGGAACCGGAAAAACCCTGGCCTACCTCGTCCCGGCCTTGTTGTCGGGCGGCAAGGTGGTGATTTCCACTGGCACCAAGGCATTGCAGGATCAGTTGTTTCACCGCGATCTGCCTGCCGCACGGCGCGCACTCAAATCGCCGGTCAAAGTGGCTTTGCTGAAAGGCCGCGCCAATTACGTCTGCCATCATCATTTACAACGCAATTTGACCGATGGCCGCTTCGCGCACCGCGACGATGCGGCCTGGTTGCAGAAAATCGCCCGCTTTGCCGACACCACGACGAGTGGCGACCGTGCCGACGCGAGCGGCATTCCAGAAGACGCGACTGCCTGGCATTACGCCATTTCCAGCCGCGACACCTGTCTGGGTGGGGAATGCGGTTTTTTCAAGGACTGTTTCGTGATGGCCGCGCGCAAGGCCGCGCTGGAGGCCGAAGTGGTGGTGGTCAACCACCATCTTTTTTTCGCCGATTTGTGGCTGAAAGACGAAGGCGTCGCCGAGCTGCTGCCCGCCTGTAACACGGTGATTCTCGACGAAGCACACCAGCTGGCCGACACTGCTGCGCAGTTTTTTGGCGAAACACTTGCCAGTGGGCAGCTGCTTGATTTGTCAGGTGACACCAAACGTCTGGCGGCGGTGAAAGCGGGTGATTTTCCCGCGTTGCGCCGCGCTGCCGAAGCGCTTGGAAAAGTCACCCGCGATCTGCGGCTGGCGTTTCCGCAAAATCCGGTCAAGGCCACGCTGGCCGAACTGGTGCGCTACGAACAATGGCCGGATGCACTGAAAGCCTTGTCTGGCGCGCTCGACGAACTGGCAAAGTGTCTGGCAACGCAAGCTGAGCGCGATGCCGACCTGAAAAACTGTTTTGAGCGGGCACAGGGGGTGCAAGCCACACTGGCGAGCTGGCAGCGCGACGACGACCCGGCGAACCCGCGTGTGCGCTGGATTGAAACCACACTCAGTTCACTGTTCATGCACGCGACGCCACTGTCGGTTGGCGCGATGTTTGGTGCCAAGCTCAACGAGCGTGCGCAGGCCTGGATATTGACCTCGGCCACGCTCGCGGTCGGTGGTGATTTCAGTCATCTCAAAACCCGATTGGGCATTGAAAACGCTGACACCCTCTGCGTAGACAGTCCATTTGATTACCCGCGCCAAGGTGTCTTGTACGTGCCGCAGGGACTGCCCGCACCGAACACCCCCGAATTTACCGACGCCGTAGTCGATGCCGCGCTGCCGGTGTTGGAGGTGAGCGGCGGGCGGGCGTTTATCCTGTTTACCAGCCTGCGTGCGCTGGAAAAAGCGCGTGGCCTGCTGACCGAAGCGTTTACCGCACGGGGCTGGGAATACCCGCTGCTGGTGCAGGGTGATGCACCGAAAAACGAGCTGCTGGCGCGTTTTCAGCAGGCGGGCAATGCCGTGCTGCTGGGCAGCCAGAGTTTCTGGGAAGGCGTTGATGTCCCTGGCGACGCGCTGTCCGTCGTGATTATCGACAAACTGCCATTTCAACCGCCCGATGATCCGGTGGTGGCGGCGCGCATTGCGCTGGCCGAACGCAACGGCGGCAAACCCTTCATGGATTATCAATTGCCTCACGCGGCGATTGCGCTGAAACAGGGCGCGGGGCGGCTCATTCGAACCGAAACTGATCGGGGTGTGTTGATGATTTGCGATACCCGGCTGGCCGACAAACCCTACGGCAAGCTGTTGCTGAATGCCTTGCCGCCGATGACGCGCACACGCAAACCCGAAGTCGTCGCGCGTTTTTTTGCCTATGCAGAGCGAATGGCAGCAGAAGCTTGAATGGCCTGCTGTCGTTTTTACCGGCCTTGAAAAAACGGCCACAGCCCCGATACTCAGGGTTCGCTTCCGATTAGAGAAAGTCTCCCGCCATGCCGCAAGATACCGCCCTCGAAGGCGAAGTGCTCTCTGACACCCCACAATTGCCCGCCGCGCCCCGGCTACCAGACGAGCTATATATCCTGCCGCTGACCGAAAAGCCGTTTTTTCCGGCGCAGACCTTGCCGCTGCTGATGAACGAAGGCCCGTGGCTCTCCACCGTGGAAGCTATCGGCGAAACGGCGCATCACATGGTTGGGTTGGTTGTCGTCAAACCCGACAATACCGACGACGTGAAGCGTGGCGATTTCAGAACCATCGGTACGCTGGTACGCATTCATCATCCGGTACGCAGCGACGGCAAAATGCAGTTCATAGCCGAGGGAAGAAAACGGTTTCGCATCGTTGAATGGCTGTCCGATCAGGCGCCGTACCGCGTGCGGGTGGAATATCCCAACGAGCCGGGCAAGGCTGATTCCGAAGAAATCCGCGCCTATTCCATCGCCATCATCAATACGATCAAGGAACTGCTGCCGCTCAACCCGCTGTATTCCGAGGAACTGAAATTTTTCCTCAATCGTTTCGGCCCCAATGAACCCTCGCAGCTGACGGATTTTGCGGCCAGCCTGACCACCGCGCCCAAGCAGGCGCTGCAAGAGGTGCTTGAATCGCTGGCGCTGAAAAAGCGCATGGAAAAAGTGCTGGTGCTGCTAAAGAAAGAGCTCGATGTGGCACGTCTGCAATCGCAAATACGCGAGCGCGTGGACGAAAAAATGAGCGAGCAGCAGCGCGAGTTTTTCCTGCACCAGCAGTTGAAAGCGATCCAGAAAGAGCTGGGTATTTCCAAGGACGACAAGACCAGCGAACTCGATACGTTCCGCGAACGACTCGCCGAATTGACCTTGCCCGCGCAGGCGCAAAAACGCATCGGCGAGGAAATGCACAAGCTCTCGCTGCTGGAAACCGGCTCGCCGGAATATACCGTCACGCGCAATTATCTGGACTGGCTGACGGTATTGCCATGGGGCGTGCATACCCAGGACAAAATCGATCTTGAACGCGCGCGCGTGATCCTCGATCGCGACCACGACGGCCTCGACGATGTGAAGGAACGGATCATCGAGTTTCTCGCGGTGGGTGCGATGCGTGGCGAGATGGCCGGCTCGATCCTGCTGCTGGTAGGGCCGCCGGGTGTAGGCAAAACCTCTATCGGGAAATCGGTCGCTGAAGCTCTGGGGCGCAAGTTTTACCGTTTTTCAGTCGGCGGTATGCGGGATGAAGCCGAGATTAAAGGCCATCGCCGCACCTACATCGGCGCGATGCCGGGCAAGTTTGTGCAGGCGCTAAAAGAGGTCGGCTCGGCCAACCCGGTGATCATGCTCGACGAAGTCGACAAGATTGGTGCGAGCTACCAGGGTGATCCGGCGAGTGCGCTGCTGGAAGTGCTCGACCCCGAGCAGAACGCCGACTTTCTCGACCACTACCTCGACGTCAGGTTTGATTTATCCAAAGCCTTGTTCATCTGCACTGCCAACGATTACACCATCCCGTCGGCATTGCTGGACCGCATGGAAGTCATTCGTCTGTCGGGTTACATCACCGAAGAAAAAGTCGCCATCGCTCAGCATCACCTGTGGCCGCGTGTGCTTGAGCGCGCAGGTCTGAAGAAGAAACAGCTTGCCATCAGCGAAGGCGCGATTCGCCATTTGATCGAAGGCTACGCACGCGAAGCCGGTGTGCGTAATCTGGAAAAACAGTTCGGGCGCGTGGCGCGCAAAGCCGTCGTCAAAATTCTCGGCGGTGCCGCTACACCCATCAAAATCGGCGTCAAGGAAGTTGAAGCCTATCTCGACAAGCCCGTTTTCACCCGCCAGAAACCCATGAGTGGAGTGGGTATCGTCACCGGGCTGGCGTGGACTGCGCTGGGCGGCACCACGCTCCCAGTGGAGGCCACCCGCGTACACACCCTCAATCGCGGCTTCAAACTCACCGGAAAACTCGGCGAAGTGATGAAGGAGTCTGCCGAGATCGCTTACAGCTACGTTGCCTCGAATCTCAAGCAATACGGAGCAGACATCGCATTTTTCGACAAGAGCTTTGTGCACCTGCATGTGCCCGAAGGGGCCACCCCTAAGGATGGGCCCAGCGCGGGAATCACCATGGCCACCGCGCTGCTGTCGCTGGCAAAAAACCTCAAGATCAACCGCCCGCTTGCCATGACCGGCGAACTCACCCTCACCGGTGCCGTGCTGCCTGTCGGCGGCATTCGCGAAAAAATCATCGCCGCCCGCCGTGCCGGCATCGACGAAATCATCCTTCCCGACGGCTGTCGCCGCGACTTCGACAAACTGCCCGAGCACATCCGCCACGGTCTGACAGTGCATTACGCCAAGCGCTACAAAGATGTGGCGGCGGTGGTGTTTGGTGGGGATTGAGCGGCTGGCTAGGATGCGCCTTCAGCGTACCAGCCATTCATAAAATGCACCTTCAGTGCGTCTGACTTTATAAATGCGCCTTCAGCGCATAGAGCATCTCCAGTGCCGCCTTCGGTGTAAGCGAATCAGGGTCGAGTTCGCGCAGCTGGTCGAGCGCGGGGTGGGGTGGTGCTTGGTCGTTGGGCAAGTGGGCGGCGAATAAGTCGCCTTGCGGGCCAGGTTGTAGTTGCGCATCTTCGAGTTCGCGCAGGTGGCGACGCGCGGCCTGGATGACCGGATTTGGCACGCCTGCCAGTCGCGCGACCTGGATACCGTAGCTTTGCGAAGCCGGGCCATCTTCCACCGCGTGCAGGAATACCAGGTCGGTGCCGTGTTCTTTGGCATCGAGGTGGACGTTGGCGAGCTGGCGGAATTCCTGTGCTAGCTGGGTCAGCTCGAAATAATGCGTGGCAAATAAAGTGAAAGCGCGGGTGGCGGACACGAGATGCCGCGCGACCGCCCAGGCCAGCGCGAGGCCGTCGAAGGTCGAAGTGCCGCGTCCGATTTCGTCGAGTAGCACCAGGCTGTTCGCGCTGGCGTTGTGCAGGATGTGCGCGGTTTCGGTCATCTCGACCATGAAGGTGGAACGTCCGCCGGCCAGATCGTCCGACGCGCCGATGCGGGTGAATATCTGGTCGATGTCGCCGATTTTCGCCGAGGCGGCGGGCACCCACAGGCCGCAGCAGGCCATCAGCGTAATCAGCGCCGCCTGCCGCATGTAGGTCGATTTGCCGCCCATGTTGGGGCCGGTGATGAGCAGCATCTGACGGCTGCGGCTGAGTACCACGTCGTTGGCGATGTAATGCTCGACCTGCGCTTCGACCACGGGATGGCGGCCGCTGCGGATGACGATGCCGGGTTCGTCGGCGTAGTCCGGCGCGCACAGTTTGAGGACGACGCTGCGTTCGGCCTGGCTCGCCAGCACGTCGATTTCGGCGAGTGCGGTGGCAATCGAAAGCAGCGCGGGTACGTGTGGCGTCAGCGTGTCGAGCAGCGCGTCGAACAGCAGTTTTTCGCGCGCCAGCGCGCGATCCTGTGCCGACAGCGCCTTGTCTTCGAAGGCTTTCAGCTCTGGCGTAATGTAACGCTCGGCGTTTTTCAGCGTCTGGCGGCGGCGGTAGTCGTCGGGCACCGGCGTCTTGTCGGCCTGCGCGCGGCTGACTTCGATGTAAAAGCCATGCACCTTGTTGTACTCGACTTTCAGATTGCCGATGCCGCTGCGCGCGCGCTCGCGCGTTTCCAGTTCCAGCAAAAAAGCACCGGCATCGCGCGTCAGCGCGCGCAATTCGTCGAGCGCGGCATCGTAGCCGTCGGCGATAACGCCGCCTTCGCGCAGCACGCTGGCGGGTTCTGCCAGCACTGCCCGGGTGAGCAGCGTGCCAATGTCAGGATGCGCCGCGAGCGCGTTGCCCAAGTAGCTCAGGCGCGCGTGGTCATCCGGCAGCGCGGCGGCGAGTGACGGCAACAGCGCGAGCGTATCGCGCAGGCCGGACAGATCGCGCGGACGTGCGTTGCGCAAGGCGATGCGGCCGCTGATGCGCTCGACATCGGCGCAGCTTTTCAGCAGGTGGGTGAGGGTGGCGGCGGTACCGTTCGGCTCGGCCAGCACACCGATGGCGTCGCGTCGTTGTCTCAAAATAGTGCGGTCGCGCAGCGGATGATGCAGCCAGTGGCGCAGCAGGCGCGTGCCCATGCCGGTGGCGGTGGTGTCGAGCACCGACAGCAGCGTCGGTGCCGCTTCGCTGCGCAGGGTTTCGGTGAGTTCGAGATTGCGCCGGGTGGCGGCGTCGAGCTGGACGAACGCATCGTCGCGCTCGGCCTGGATCGACTGCAGATGCGGCAGCGCCGTGCGCTGGGTGGTCTGGAGATAGTCGAGCAGCGCACCGGCGGCGGCGAGCGCGAGCGGCAATCCAGCGACGCCGAAACCTTCCAGATCGCGGCTGCCAAACTGCTGCGCCAAGCGAGTGCGCCCGCTGTCGGCATCGAATTGCCAGGGCGCGCGTCGCCGCACCGCGCAGGGGGCGGCGCATTCAAAATCGTCTGGCATCAATATTTCAGCCGGGCGCACGCGAGCGAGCAGCGCGGGCAGGGTGGTAATGGCGATTTCCGTCACCTGAAACCGCCCGGCGGCGAGGTTGAGCCAGGCGATTCCCAGCCAGTCGTCACGCGGCGCGATGGCGAGAATCAGCGTGTCGCGCGTTGCGTCGAGCAGGCCGGAATCGGTGAGCGTGCCGGGGGTAACGATGCGCGCCACCTGCCGCTCGACCGGGCCTTTGCTGGTGGCCGGGTCGCCGACCTGCTCGGCGATCACCACCGACTCGCCCAGTTTCAGCAGGCGCGCCAGATACTGCTCGGCGCTGTGATACGGCACGCCCGCCATCTTGATCGGTGTGCCCGCCGACGCGCCGCGTGTGGTGAGCGTGATGTTGAGCAGGCGCGCGGCTTTTTCCGCGTCGTCGTAAAACAGCTCGTAAAAATCACCCATGCGGTAAAACAGCAGCATGTCGGGATGCTGCGCCTTGATGCCGAGGTACTGCTGCATCATGGGCGTGTGGGCGGTGAACTCCTTGGCACTCGACATGGAGATACGGGCGTTTAGATCAGACTTTCAGCTCGGGCGGTAAATGGGGCGCGAGAATTTGCAGCATCTGGCCGAAAATCTTCGGGCTGGCGGCCACGATATTGCCGGATTCAAGGAAGCCCTCGTTGCCCATGAAATTGCCGACCAGCGCACCGGCTTCTTGTGCAATCAGGCTGCCTGCCGCGATGTCCCAGGTGTTCAATTGCATTTCCCAGAAGCCGTCGTAGCGGCCGCTGGCGACGTAACACAGGTCGAGCGCCGCCGACCCCGGGCGGCGCAGGCCGGAGGTGGCGCGCATCATGTCGCGGAACATGTTGATATAGGTTTCAGCGAAACTGAAATCCCGGAAGGGAAAACCAGTACCGATCAGGCATTCGGTGAGTTTGCTGCGACTGCTCGCGCGGATGCGACGGTCATTGAGCATGGCACCACGTCCCCGGCTGGCGGTGAAAAGTTCGTTGCGTGCGGGATCAAGCACCACGGCCTGGGTGATCTGGCCTTTGTGGCGCAGTGCAATGGAAATCGAGTATTGCTGCAAGCCGTGGAGAAAGTTGGTGGTGCCGTCGAGCGGATCAATGATCCACTGATAGTCTTCGCCATTTTTGGCGTCGGCGCTGCCAGACTCCTCTGCTAAAATTCCGTGATTGGGATACGCACCCAGAAGTGTTTCGATAATGGCGCGTTCAGCCATTTGATCGACTTCGCTGACGTAATCGCGATCCTGCTTGCTGCGGACGGTGAGTTGATCAAGGTCGCGCGAGGCGCGATTGATGATCACCTCGGCTTTGCGCGCGGCTTTCACCGCCGTATTGAGCATCGGATGCATGTGTCTGGCTATAAATTCAAAGATCGAACCGCTATTTTATTCCATTTCCAGATTGAAAATCTCTTTGTCGGCTTTGCCTTGCCGTGCTACAGCACTGTCTGCGGCTCACCTTCGCGACCTTTTCAATCTGGAAATGGAATTATTTGATGACGTCACCTGATCCGAAACTTCTTGCCAACATTCGCGTGGTGTTGGCGCGCCCCAGCCATCCGGGCAACATCGGTGCAGCGGCGCGCGCCATGAAAACCATGGGGCTGTCGCAGTTGGTGCTGGTGAAGCCAGCGGTGTTTCCCAATAGTCAGGCGGACGCAATGGCGGCCAGCGCAATCGATGTGCTGCAGGGTGCGCGCGTATGCGCCACACTGGCCGATGCGCTGGCCGATACGCAGCTGGCGCTGGGTGTGTCGGCGCGGCGGCGCGATATTGTGGCGGAAGTGTCGACGCCGTCCGAGTGTGCAGTGCAGTTACTGACCGATGCGCAGGCCGCGCCGGTGGCGCTGGTGTTTGGCAATGAAACCAGCGGTCTGTCGAACGAGGAGCTGGCCTTGTGTCAGGGCTTGGTGACGATTGCTGCCAATCCCGATTACAGCTCGCTCAATCTGGCGGCGGCGGTGCAGGTGTTGAGTTATGAAATCCGCCAGCATTGGCTTGCGCATCCCGTTTGGCCTCAGCCCACGCTTGACGCCGCGACGGGGGACGAGGTCGAGAAGTTTTATACGCATATGGAAACCACATTGCTCGATCTGGCGTTTCTCAATCACGGCTCGCCGGGCAAGTTGATGTTGAAGCTGCGTCGCCTGTTCGCCCGCACCCGGCTTGCCAAAGAAGAAGTGAACATCCTGCGAGGGATTTTGACAGCGGCTCAGGAAGCACAGCGTGGCCGGAACTCTGACGCCAAATAGTTGACTGATTTACTCGGAAATAGCACTCTTACACCATGAATCTGTTTCGCCATATCAAGGAAGACATCGCTGTCGTATTCGATCGGGATCCGGCCGCGCGTTCAACGTTCGAAGTCATCACTACCTACCCCGGCTTTCATGCCATCGTCATCCACCGGCTGGCGCACAGGCTGTGGGGCACAGGGCTCAAATGGCTGGCGCGCTTTACCTCGCATATTGGGCGGTGGCTCACCGGGATTGAAATCCATCCGGGTGCCACGATCGGTCGGCGTGTGTTCATTGACCACGGCATGGGAGTGGTGGTGGGGGAAACCGCCGAGATTGGCGACGACTGCACGCTGTATCACGGGGTGACGTTGGGCGGAACGTCCTGGAACAAGGGCAAACGCCATCCCACACTCAAGCCTGGCGTGGTGGTGGGAGCGGGGGCCAAAATTCTGGGACCGATCACGATAGGCAGCAATGCACGCGTGGGCTCCAACGCCGTGGTGGTGAAAGATGTGCCAGAGGGAGCCACTGCCGTGGGGATTCCGGCACGCATCCTTGACGGAGCTGCCGAAAAGCAGCGTAGCGAGCAGGCTGAAAAGCTGGGTTTTTCAGCCTACGCTATTTCGGCCGACATGAATGATCCGGTGGTGAAGGCGATTCATGGTCTGATTGACCATTCGACGCATACGGATCAACGATTGGCACACATCCTCGCCCACCTGCAAAAACTCGGGATTGAGGTACCGGCCAGCGACGAAAAATCTGACGATTTTGATCCGAACTATCTGAACAAAATAGTTGACTAAATTGCTAAGGTAAGGAATAGTTGAGTGAAATGCTCGGGAATTTTATAATTCCAGCAAAATACAGGAGAACACGCCATGAGGTTGACCACAAAAGGTCGATTCGCTGTGACCGCCATGCTTGATCTGGCGCTGCGCGGCGGCAAAAATCCGGTCACATTGGCCGGTATCAGCGAGCGTCAGGATATTTCATTATCTTATCTGGAGCAGCTGTTCAGCCGTCTGCGCCGCCATGCGCTGGTCGAGAGCGTGCGAGGCCCCGGCGGCGGCTACTACCTCGCCAAACCGCTGGCAGACGTGAGTGTGGCGGACATTATTCGCGCGGTGGATGAGCCAATAGATGCAACCCATTGTGGCGGTAAGGAAAACTGCCACGACGAGCACCGCTGTCTGACGCACGACTTGTGGATGGGCTTGAACACCCATATTTACGATTATCTGGATAACGTATCGCTGGCTACGCTGGTCGCCAGACAGGACGAATGCAAGGAAAAAGTATTGCAGGATCGTCGCCTGTCGAAAATGACAGCGATGGCTTGAAACAGGATTGAACCCGAGGCAACACGATGAAAACACTGTATTTTGATTACTCCGCCACCACACCGGTGGATCCGCGTGTGGCAGCCAGGATGATTCCGTTCCTGACGGAAGAATTCGGTAACCCGGCATCGCGTTCACACCCTTATGGCTGGACGGCGGATGAGGCGGTGGAAACCGCGCGCAAGCATGTCGCTGCACTGGTGAACGCCGACCCGAAAGAGATCGTGTTCACCTCGGGCGCGACTGAATCGAATAATCTCGCCATCAAGGGCGCAGCCAATTTTTACTCGGGCACCAAGGGCAAGCACATCATCACCGTGATGACCGAGCACAAAGCCGTGCTCGATACCGTGCGTGAAATGGAGCGCCAGGAGTTTGAAGCGACTTATCTGGGCGTGAAGGAAAATGGCCTGCTGGATATCGACGTGCTGCGCGCGGCGATTCGTCCCGACACCGTATTGGTGTCGGTGATGGCAGTAAATAACGAAATTGGCGTGATTCAGGATCTCGACGCGATCGGCAAATTGTGCCGCGAAAAAGGCGTCGTTTTTCATGTCGATGCAGCACAGGCGACTGGCAAAATGCCGATTGACTTGAAAACCTTGCCGGTGGATCTGATGTCGTTCTCGGCACACAAAACCTATGGCCCCAAAGGCATCGGCGCGCTGTATGTGCGCCGCAAACCGCGTATTCGCCTTGAAGCCCAGATGCATGGTGGCGGTCACGAGCGCGGCATGCGCTCAGGTACGCTGGCGACCCACCAGATCGTCGGCATGGGCGAAGCTTTCCGTATCGCCAAGGAAGAAATGGCGACTGAAAACGAGCGCATCCGCATGTTGCGCGACCGCTTGTATGAAGGTCTGAAAGACATCGAAGAACTGCATTTGAACGGCGATTTCGAACGTCGTGTGCCGCACAATCTCAACGTCAGCTTCAACTATGTTGAAGGCGAGTCGCTGATCATGGCGATCAAGGATCTGGCTGTATCGTCTGGCTCGGCCTGCACCTCGGCCAGCCTGGAGCCGTCTTACGTGCTGCGTGCGCTGGGGCGTTCCGACGAATTGGCGCATAGCTCGATCCGCTTCTCGATTGGCCGTTTCACCACTGAAGCGGAAGTCGATTTCGCCATCAAACTGTTGCATGACAAGATCGACAAACTGCGCGAACTGTCCCCGTTATGGGAAATGTTCAAGGAAGGCGTCGATCTGAATTCCGTACAGTGGGCTGCACATTGATTCATTCAAGTAGTAAAGGAGAACACCATGTCTTACAGCGATAAAGTCCTCGACCATTATGAAAATCCCCGCAACGTGGGTTCCTTCACCAAGGACGACGACGGCGTAGGTACCGGTATGGTGGGTGCGCCCGCCTGCGGCGACGTGATGAAACTGCAAATCAAGGTCGGTGCGGATGGCCGTATCGAAGACGCCAAATTCAAGACCTACGGCTGTGGTTCGGCCATTGCGTCCAGCTCGCTGGTGACCGAGTGGGTCAAGGGCAAGACGCTCGATCAGGCGATGGAAATCAAGAACACGGCCATCGCCGAAGAGCTCGCGCTGCCGCCGGTCAAGATCCACTGCTCGATTCTGGCCGAAGACGCGATCAAGGCTGCCGTCGCCGATTACAAGCAGAAAAAAGGTCTGGAGTAAGCATCATGGCAGTCACTCTGTCTGAGCGCGCAGCGCAGCACGTCAGCAATTACCTCGCCAAACGCGGCAAGGGCGTGGGCATCCGGCTGGGCGTACGCACCACCGGTTGTTCGGGCATGGCCTATAAGCTTGAGTTTGCCGACGAGGCGCCGGAAGGTGATGAAATTTTCACCAGCCACGGCGTGATGGTGTTTGTCGATCCCAAGAGCCTAGCGTATATCGATGGCACCGAGCTCGATTATGCGCGAGAAGGGCTGAACGAAGGCTTCAAGTTCAATAACCCGAACGTGAAGAACGAATGCGGCTGCGGGGAATCGTTCAACGTCTGATCGCCACCGCAGCACAAGGTGGCTGCGTTGTGCGTGCCCCGCGTAGTTTTCCATGGATTTCACACAAACCCATTTCGCATTGTTTGGCTTGCCGCAGACCTATGCGCTGGATCGCACGCGGCTTGATAGTGCCTACCGTGAGCTACAAAACACAGTCCATCCCGACCGCTTTGCGGCTCAGCCCGATGCAGAACAACGCGTGGCGATGCAATGGGCCACGCAGGTTAACGAGGCGTATCAGACACTCAAACATCCGGTGAACCGGGGCGTCTATCTGTTGCGCCTGCAAGGCATAGACGCACTCGACGCGACCAATACGCAGATGGCACCCGACTTCCTGATGCAGCAGATGGAATGGCGCGAGACGATAGAAACGGCGCGTGATGATCGGGATATCGCAGTGCTTGATGAATTGAGCGAAGCACTGCGTGGTTCGCATCGGCGCATTGAAGCGCAGCTGGCCGACCTGATCGACGCGGCACAGGATTATGAAGGCGCGCGCGAAGCGGTGCGCCAGTTGCGTTTCATGGACAAACTCATTGCCGAAGTAGGCGATGTGTACGAAGAACTCGAAAGCTGACCGATATGGCCTTTCTGCAAATATCCGAACCGGGCATGTCCACCGCGCCTCACCAGCACCGGCTGGCCGTGGGCATCGATCTTGGAACGACCAATTCGCTGGTGGCGAGTGTGCGTTCCGGGTTGGCGGCGATCATCGACGATGCTGAAGGCCACGCGCTGCTGCCCTCGGTGGTGCGCTACGGCTGTGACCATATTGATGTCGGCTACGCTGCGCAGCAGGCGCAAAACCAGGATCCGCACAACACCATCGTCTCGGTCAAACGCTTCATGGGGCGCGGCCTCAACGATATTGCTGATGTGGCCAGCCTGCCGTATACCTTTGTCGATGCGCCGGGCATGGTGCAGATCAAAACCTGCGCGGGCGTGCAAAGTCCGGTGCAGGTTTCTGCTGAAATTCTCAAAGTGCTGCGCGCGCGCGCCGAAGCTGCGTTGGGCGGAGAACTGGTCGGCGCGGTGATTACCGTACCCGCGTATTTTGACGATGCGCAGCGACAAGCTACCAAAGATGCGGCGCAGCTGGCGGGACTGAATGTGTTGCGCTTGCTGAATGAGCCAACCGCAGCAGCGATTGCCTACGGTCTCGATAACGCGTCCGAAGGGGTGTACGCCGTGTACGATCTCGGTGGCGGCACCTTCGATATTTCGATCCTCAAGCTGTCGAAAGGCGTGTTTGAAGTGCTCGCCACCAATGGTGATTCTGCACTGGGCGGTGACGATTTCGACCAGCGCGTATTTTGCTGGATGGTCGAGCAGGGGCGTTTTCAGCCTTTGTCGGCGGGCGACATGCGACTGCTGCTGACCAAAGCGCGCGGCGCTAAAGAAGCCCTCACCGAGCATCTCGACGTGCGCGTGACGGTTGTCTTGTCCACCGGCGAAATGCTCGATGCCACACTCACACAAACCGAGTTCAATGCCATGACGGCAGGGCTGGTGAATAAAACCCTGGCACCGACGCGCAAGGCGCTGCGCGATGCGGGGTTGGGCATTGATGAAGTACGCGGTGTTGTGATGGTGGGCGGCTCCACCCGGATGCCGTGCGTGCGCCACGCCGTGACTGGATTCTTCAAGCAACCTGTGCTGACCAATCTCGACCCCGATAAAGTGGTGGCGCTGGGTGCGGCGATGCAGGCCGACATTCTGGCGGGTAATCGCGCGGGTGACGACTGGCTGCTGCTTGACGTGATTCCACTATCACTCGGCCTCGAAACCATGGGTGGGCTGACTGAAAAAGTTATCCCGCGCAACACTACGATTCCCACCGCGCGCGCGCAGGAATTCACCACGTTCAAAGATGGCCAGACCGCGATGGACGTGCATGTGCTGCAAGGCGAGCGCGAGCTTTCATCCGACTGCCGTTCGCTGGCGCGCTTCGAGTTGCGCGGCATTCCGCCGATGGTGGCGGGTGCTGCGCGCATTCGCGTGACCTTTCAGGTGGATGCGGACGGCCTGCTGTCGGTGTCGGCGCGTGAGCAGAGCACCGGTATCGAAGCCAGCGTGCAGGTCAAACCTTCGTATGGTCTCGGTGACGACGACATTACCCGGATGCTGAAAGACGCTTTCACCCATGCCAAAGACGACATGTTCGCGCGCGCCTTGAACGAACAGATTGTCGATGCGCAGGGATTAATCGCCGCCACCCGCGCCGCGATGGCTGAAGATGGCGCACTGCTCGACGCCGCTGAAACCGCCGCAATTGAAGTAGGTATCGAAGCATTGGAAAATCTGCTGGGCACCAAGGATCATCAAGCGATTAAACGCGCAATCGAGGCCCTGAACACGGCCTCAACCGAATTTGCCCAGCGGCGTATGGATCAGAACGTGCGCCGTGCCATGGCGGGGCAAAAACTGGAGACTTTCGGCTGACATGCTGAACGACGCTTATATCGGATCCCTGCGCACGCGGCTCGAATCCCACCCGATCTATGCGGCAGTCCACACGCTGGATGACCTGCGTGTTTTCATGCAGCACCACGTGTATTCGGTGTGGGATTTCATGTCGCTGATCAAATACCTGCAACATGAAGTCGCGCCCGCCCGCTGGCCATGGACGCCCACCACAGATGCCTCTGTGGTGCGTTTCATCAACGAGCTGGTGCTGGAAGAAGAATCAGACGTCGCTTCGCCAGGGCGCGAAGGGCATACCAGTCATTTTGTGTTGTACCTCAACGCCATGCGTGAAATCGGTGCCAACGCAGACGCCCCCATGCAGTTTGTGCAAGACGTGGCAGAGCAGGGGGTCACTGAAGCGCTCGCGTCGGGCTTGATTCCCGCCCCCTCTGCGGCATTCACCGGCACCACTTTCGCTTTCCTGAACAGTGGCAAACCCCATACGGTCGCCGCCGCGTTGGCGCTGGGACGCGAGCACGTGATTCCCTCGATGTTTCGTGCCTTTCTCTCGCGCATGGCGGTGAGTGAGTCTCAAGCTCCAAGCTTTCATTATTATCTGAACCGTCATGTGCATCTGGACGAGGATTTTCACGCGCCGCTCTCGCTGCGCCTGCTGGCTGGGCTGTGTGAAAACGATCCTGTCCGGTGGCGTGAAGCCGAAGCAGCGGCTGACGTGGCGGTACAGGCGCGTATGCAATTCTGGGACGGTGTGTTAAAAGCATTGCCCAGCCAACATGCTCAGGCTGCCTGAGCTTTTTAGAACTGACACCATGCCCCAACTGATCGTATTACCCCACGTTGAACTCTGCCCCGAAGGCGTCGTGATCGACGCGCAATCCGGCGACACGATTTGCGACACGCTGCTTGCCAACGGAATCGAGATCGAGCACGCCTGTGAAAAATCCTGCGCTTGCACGACTTGCCACGTCGTCGTGCGCGAGGGCTTCAATACGCTTGCCGAATCCACCGAAGAAGAAGACGATTTGCTCGACAAAGCCTGGGGACTCGAGCCGCAATCACGCTTGTCTTGCCAGGCGCGGGTTGCCGCCAGCGATCTGGTGATTGAAATTCCCAAATACACTATCAATATGGTCAAGGAAGGTCACTAAAACATGAAATGGACCGACTCACTCGATATCGCCATTGAACTTGCCGAAGCACACCCGGAAATCGACCCACGCACGATCCGCTTTACTGATCTGCATCGGTGGGTCATGGAATTACCCGATTTTGATGACCACCCTGAGCATTCAGGCGAAAAAATCCTCGAGGCCATTCAGATGGCCTGGATTGATGAAATGAGCTGACACCCGGTAAAAATAAAGGGCACCCAAGCGCCCTTTATCCTGTGTCCAGCCCCGTCTTTAAAAAGCGGGGTTTTTTATCGGCGGCTGATCAGGCAAGCGTCAGTCAGCGCCGCCGGTCGTAGTGTTGAAACCGGCATCCACGTAGGTGATTTCGCCCGTGATCCCAGACGCCAGATCACTCAGCAAAAATGCAGCGGCGTTGCCGACCTCATCAATCGTGACATTGCGGCGCAGCGGAGCATTTTTGGCGACCAGGTCGAGTTTCTCGTTGAAATTTGCGATGCCAGACGCGGCTAGCGTCTTGATTGGGCCTGCCGAGACAGCATTGACGCGAATACCTTTAGGACCAAGGCTTTGCGCCATGTAATAGACGTTTGATTCGAGGCTGGCCTTGGCCAGCCCCATCACGTTGTAATTCGGAGCGGAGCGAATCGACCCCAAATAAGAAAGCGTCAGCAATGCTGCCTTGCGGCCTTCCATCATCGGCAGCGCAGCCTTGGCGAGCGCAGCAAAACTGTAGGAACTGATGTCGTGTGCGATGCGGAAATTTTCGCGGGTGACGCAATCGAGGTAGTTGCCTGACAGCGCTTCTTTGGGCGCAAACGCAATCGAATGCACCAGTCCGTCGAAGCCGTCCCAGTGCTTGCCGAGTTCAGCGAACAGGGTCTCAATCTGCTCGTCGCTGCCGACGTCGCACGGGAACACCAGGCTGGAGCCAAATTCTTTGGCGAATTCGGTCACGCGATCCTGAATGCGCTCGCCCTGGTAGGTGAAAGCCAGTTCAGCCCCTTCGCGTTTGCACGCGGCAGCGATGCCGTATGCGATGGAGCGGTTGGAAATGACACCCGTAATCAAAAGGCGTTTGCCAGCGAGAAATCCCATGGTGGTCTCGAAAAGTTGAGCAGCCGAGATTATAACGGCTGACTCCCGCAGCGTGCTTGGGTACACTGGCGGGATGATAGGTTGTAAACAACAAGCGGGTTTGATCCTGTTGGGAATGCTGGTTGGATTGGCTGGGTGTTCCGACACCTGGAACGATCCTTATCCCGGTGCCGACCCGCAGGCCAAAGTTGTCTACAGCGCATTTTCAGAGCGCCCCAAGCATCTTGATCCGGCGCGTTCCTACAGTTCGAATGAGGTCGAGTTCACCGGCCAGATTTACGAGCCGCCCCTGCAATATCATTTCCTCAAACGTCCATACGAACTGATTCCGCTGACCGCGACCGCCGTACCGAAACCACAGTTTTTTGACACCAGCGGCAAGCGTTTGCCAGACAACGCACCCACCACACACATTGCTGAAAGCGTGTACGAAATCAGGATTCGCCCCGGCATTCAGTACCAGCCACACCCTGCGTTTGCCCGCGATGCCACCGGCCAGTATCGTTATCACGCGATGCAGGCCGGGCAGGTGTCTGATAAAAATCAGATCAGTGATTTTGCGCATAACGGCACGCGCGAGCTGACGGCGGATGATTATGTGTACCAGATCAAGCGACTGGCGCATCCCCAACTCAGCTCGCCGATTTTTGGCCTGATGGCCGAGCATATTGTGGGTCTGAAAGCGCTTGGAGACAGCTTGGAAAAGGCCGCAAAAGCCCAGCCGGAGGCCGCGCTCAACCTGAACGACTTTCCGCTAGCCGGTGCCCAAATCGTCGATCGCTACACTTACCGCATCCACATCAAAGGCAAATATCCCCAGTTCATCTACTGGCTGGCCATGCCGTTTTTTGCGCCGATCCCCTGGGAGGCCGAGACGTTTTACGCGCAACCCGGCATGGCTGACAAGAATTTCAGCCTCGACTGGCAGCCGGTCGGTACCGGGCCGTTTTATCTGGCAGAAAATGATCCCAACCGCCGCATGGTGCTGAAGAAAAACCCCAACTATCACGGCGAGACCTACCCTGTTGATGGTAGCGAGGCGGATCGTACTGCCGGTTTGCTGAGTGACGCCGGGAAGCCGCTGCCGCTGATCAATGCTGCCGTGTTCACGCTGGAAAAAGAAACGATCCCTTACTGGAGCAAATTCCTGCAAGGGTATTTCGACAGTTCGGGCATCAGCTCCGACAGTTTTGATCAGGCCGTGCAATTCTCGGCGGGCGGCGATCCGCAGCTGACTGATTCGATGCGCGACAAGGACATCCGTCTCGTCACTACCGTGCAAGCGTCGATATGGTATGTCGGCTTCAACATGCTTGACCCTGTGGTGGGCGGGCTAGGTGAAGACCGCCGCAAACTTCGGCAGGCACTGTCCATCGCCTTTGATTACGACGAATTCATTTCCATTTTTCTCAATGGCCGTGGCATTCCCGCGCAAGGGCCGATCCCGCCCGGACTGTTCGGCTATATCGAAGGGACTGCGGGGCTGAATCCCTATGTCTACGAAGCGCGCGAGGGAAAAATCGTGCGGCGAGCAATCAGGGTAGCGAAGCAACTACTCGTCGAAGCGGGTTACCCGAATGGCCGCCACGCCAAGACGGGCGAACCGCTGGTGCTGTATTTCGACACCATGGCGAGCGGCCCCGATGCTAAATCGCGGCTCGACTGGATGAAAAAGCAGCTCGACAAACTCAACGTGCAGCTGGTGGTGCGCGGCACCGACTACAACCGCTTTCAGGACAAACTGCTCAAGGGCAATGCGCAACTGTTCGAATGGGGCTGGAACGCAGACTACCCCGATCCGGAAAACTTCTTCTTCCTGCTTTACGGCCCGCACAAAAAAGTCGGCGGCGGTGGCGAGAATGCCGCCAACTACGACAGCGCCGAATTCAATCGCCTGTTCGAACAGATGAAAGACATGGATAACGGCGTCGAGCGGCAGCAAATCATCGATCAGATGCAGACCATCGTGCGACGCGACGCACCATGGATCTTTGCCTACTATCCCAAGTCCTTCGGTCTCAGCCATGGCTGGGTTAAAAACGTCAAACCCAACCTGATGGCGAACAACACGCTCAAATATCGCGGCATCGAACCCGCATTACGCGCAGACCAGCGACGTGCCTGGAACCAGCCGGTGCTGTGGCCGATCGTGTTTCTGCTGGGTGCGATAGCGGCCATGATCGCGCCCGCAGTCATGGCATGGCGACGACACGAAAGGAAAGCCGCCTGATGTTTGCCTATCTCGTTCGGCGTCTGCTCTACGCCATCCCGATTCTCATCGGGGTGAATCTGCTGACCTTCACACTGTTCTTCGTCGTCAACACGCCGGATGACATGGCACGGCTGCAACTCGGTGCCAAACATATAACACCAGAAGCCATTGATCGCTGGAAATCCGAACACGGTTACGACAAGCCGCTGCTGTTGAACAATGCAGCGCAGGGCAGCGCGCAATTCACCGATACGATTTTCTTCCAGCATTCGGCGGCGATGTTCGCGTTCGAGTTCGGCAAGGGCGACGACGGTCGCGATATCGGCAACGAGATTCAGACGCGCATGATGCCGAGCCTGGCGATTGCGCTGCCGGTGTTCGTCATCGGCCTGCTGGTCAATATCAGCTTTGCGCTGCTGATGGTGTTTTTCCGCTCGACGTATCTTGACCTGTGGGGCGTGGTCGGCTGCGTGGTGTTGATGTCGATTTCCGGCCTGTTTTACATCATTGCCGGGCAGTATTTCATCGCCAAGCTGTGGAATCTGCGGCCGATATCCGGCTTCGCGGGCGGCATCGACGGCTTCAAGTTCATCGTGCTACCGGTGCTGGTGAGCGTGATCGCGGGGATCGGCGGCGGCGCGCGCTGGTATCGCACGATCTTTCTGGAAGAAATTGGCAAAGACTACGTGCGTACCGCGCGCGCCAAGGGCTTGTCCGAAGTGCGCGTGCTGTTCCGCCATGTGCTGAAGAACGGCATGATCCCGATTCTGACCGGCGCGGTGGTGGTGATTCCCGTGCTGTTCATGGGCAGCCTCATCACCGAATCTTTCTTCGGCATTCCCGGCTTGGGCAGCTATACGATCGATGCGATTCAGGCGCAGGATTTTGCGGTGGTGCGGGCGATGGTTTTCCTCGGCTCGGTGCTTTACATCGTCGGGCTGGTGCTGACGGATCTGTCGTATTCGTGGGCCGATCCAAGGGTGCGGCTGGAATGAGTCATATTTTTTTACCGCAGAGACGCGGAGACGCAGAGGAAAAGCCGTGTATTGAAAACATGAGATGGGTTTTCTCAGCGCCTCTGCGTCTCAGCGGTTCAAAAGGTTTACCCCAATGACCATTCAGCCTGTCATCCTCTGGACCGACGCGCTGATTTTCGCCTTGCTGGCGGCGGTGCTGGCGCTGGTCGTATTCATCCGTCGCCACGAGCATCTGCGTGCGCCTTGGACAGCAGTAGCGCAACGCCCCATGGCGATGGGCTCAGCACTGGTGCTGGGCGCGTTTGTGCTGATCGGCCTGCTCGATTCACTGCACTACCGCGAACGCCTGCCGGACAGCCCGCCAGACAAACCGCAGTATGCAGTCGAGGTGCTGTCAGCCTTCGATGCCCTGGTCGGTGACCTGCGCACGCAGCACGAGAAAACCTACTCCGCGCCGCTGGCGATGCAGCTGGCCGCCAAGGAATTCATCGAGCGCGATGGCCAGACCGTGCGTGACTATCCGCGCCTGCAATACGGCGGCGCGCAGCTTGAATCCGCAGCGGAACGGCTACCCGACATTGCGTGGCGCGTGCTGCTGGGTGCGGCACAGGGGCTGGCGGTAAGCCTGTTGCTGCTCGTCGTGCTGGCGGCTTGGGGCGCACATCGCAATCAGCAATCCGTGGGCATATGGTTCACCAACTGGCGGAAAGGTCGGCTCGGCTGGCCGGGACGCACGATCGTGCTGACACTGGCTGCGCTCGTCGCGTTGGGTGCAATCCTCGCCCAGCTGGCGGCGGGCTATCACGTCTTTGGCACCGACAAAGTCGGGCAGGACGTGCTCTATATCACGCTCAAAAGTATCCGCACCGGGCTGCTCATCGGCACGCTCACCACGCTGGTGACGCTGCCGCTCGCTATCGTGCTCGGCATTGCGGCGGGCTATTTTCGCGGCTGGGTGGACGACGCCATCCAGTACGTCTACACCGTGCTCAACTCCATCCCCGGCGTGCTGCTGATCGCGGCAGCGGTGCTGATCGTGCAGGTTTACATCGAGTCCAACGCCGCGTTGTTCGACACCGCTGCGGCGCGTGCCGACATTCGCTTGCTGGCGCTGTGTCTCATCATGGGTGTGACCAGCTGGACTGGGCTCGCCAGATTACTGCGCGGCGAGGCGCTCAAGCTGTCCACGCTGGATTATGTCGATGCCGCGCGCGCCTTCGGCGTCTCGCACGCGCGCATCCTCAGTCGCCATATTTTCCCCAATGTGTTTCATCTGGTGCTGATTGCCGTGGTGCTGGATTTCTCCGGGCTGGTGCTGGCCGAAGCGGTGCTGTCTTACGTCGGTGTCGGCGTTGATCCCAGCATGCACAGCTGGGGCAACATGATCAACGGCGCGCGCCTTGAGTTGGCGCGCGAACCTGCCGTGTGGTGGCAATTGGGTGCGGCGTTCGTCT
The DNA here is from genome assembly GCA_040080645.1 of Thiobacillus sp. Taxonomy (GTDB): domain Bacteria; phylum Pseudomonadota; class Gammaproteobacteria; order Burkholderiales; family Thiobacillaceae; genus Thiobacillus. The sequence goes on along the minus strand of JBEBIA010000008.1, from coordinate 71,010 downwards.
TCATGTTCACCCTGGTGCTGGCGGCTAACCTGTTTGCCGATGGCGTGCGCGATGCCTTCGATCCGCGCCGGGAGACGCGGCGATGAGCGCGCTGCTGCACGTCGAGTCGCTCGCCGTCGAGATCGGCAGCACGCGCATCGTCGATGGCGTCTCGTTTCAGATCGCGGCGGGGGAAACCTACGCATTGCTGGGAGAATCCGGCTGTGGCAAATCGATGACCGCGCTCGCCTTGATGCGACTGTTGCCGGATGGCGGGCGTGTTGCTGCGGGCAAGGTGCAGCTGGCGGGCGAAGACGTGCTGGCCTTGCCGGAACAGGCGATGCGGCGCGTGCGCGGCGGGCACATGGCGATGATTTTTCAGGAGCCGATGCTGGCGTTAAATCCGGTGATGACCGTGGGCGACCAGATCAACGAGGCGCTGGTGCTGCACCAGAATCTGCAAGGCGAGGCCGCGCGCGCTGCGGCGCAGGCGCTGCTCGAATCCGTCGGCGTGCCAGATGCGCCGCGGCGGCTCGACAGTTATCCGTTCGAACTCTCTGGCGGCCTGCGCCAGCGGATGATGATTGCCATGTCGTTGGCGGGCAAGCCGCAACTGCTGATTGCCGACGAGCCGACCACCGCGCTCGACGTGACGATCCAGGCGCAGGTGCTCGACGTACTGCGCACCCTGCGTGCCGGACAGCGCATGGGCATGTTGCTGATTACGCACGATCTCGGCGTCGTCGCGGAAAACGCCGACCGCATCGGCGTGATGTATGCGGGTGAACTGGTGGAAGAGGGCAAGCGTGACGATTTTTTCCGCGCGCCGCGTCACCCCTACAGCCGCATGTTGTTCGATGCGCTACCGCGCGCGGGCGACGGCGGCCGTCTGACCACGATCCCCGGCCAGGTGCCCCGGCTCGACGCCACGTTGACCGGATGTCGTTTTGCACCGCGTTGCCCCTTCGCCATTGCGCGTTGTCGCAGTGAATCACCCGACTGGCAAACGCTCGACGGCCAGCGCGTGCGTTGCCACCGCGCGACCGAGTTGCCGCCACGTGAACGCGCCGCCCATGCGGGGCAAACGCAGGCCGCCCCCGCTGTGGAAAATTTGCTGAACGTGGACGGCTTGAGCGTGCATTTTCCGATCCGGCGCGGCCTGTTCAAGCGCGTCGTCGGCCAGGTGCGCGCAGTCGATGGCGTGTCACTACGCATCGCCGCCGGGCGCACGCTGGCGCTGGTAGGCGAATCGGGCTGCGGCAAGACCACCGTTGGCAAAGCCTTGCTGCGTCTGGTCGAGCCGACTGCGGGCAGCGTGGTGCTCGACGGCACCACGATGACAGGGGAAACCCTGCCTGCGCTACGCCAGCAGGCGCAAATGGTGTTTCAGGATCCCTTCAGCTCGCTCAACCCACGTATGCGTGTCGCCGACATTTTGCTCGAAGGCATGAACGCGTTGAAGGTGGGCGAGGCCAGCCAGCGCCGTGCCGCTGTCGCGCGTTTGTTGGCGCAAGTCGGCTTGCCAGACGATGCTGGCAGCCGCTACCCGCACGCGTTTTCCGGCGGCCAGCGCCAGCGCATCGCGATTGCTCGTGCGCTCGCGGTGTCGCCGCGTCTGATGATTTGCGACGAGCCGACCAGCGCGCTCGACGTTTCGGTGCAGGCGCAGATTCTGAATTTATTGAAAGACCTGCAGGACACGCTGGGGCTGGCGTATCTGTTCATCACCCACAACCTGGCCGTGGTCGAGTACCTCGCTCATGACGTGGCCGTGATGTACCTCGGGCGCATTGTCGAGCAAGGCTCCGTGGCGGAAGTGCTGAGCGCCCCGCGTCATCCCTACACGCAGGCGCTGATCGCTGCCGTGCCCCGGATCGATGCACACACGCAGCCGGCCTCACGGCTGGCGGGCGATCAGCCCTCACCGCTCAATCCACCTGCTGGATGCCATTTCCAGCCACGCTGCCCCCATGCGAGTGAACTGTGCCGCCAGACTTATCCTGAGGCCACTGTGGTGAGTGACACGCATTGGGTGCGCTGCCACTGGGTGACAGCGCGTCAGACTTGAGTGTTGCAGCCGCTGCGCGACGAGGCGGACGAGCCTGAGGAATCAGCTACCGCGTACCAGCAGGCGCTGACCTGCCTTGAGGGATTTTTTACGGGTGGTGGGATTCCAGGCCTTGAGATCCGTAACGCTCACATCAAATCGCTCGGCGATTGCAAATAGATTGTCGCCGCGTCGCGCTGTGTAATGCCGGGTTTTAACACGGGGCTTGGCTTTGAGTTGCACCGCTACGCGCGTCACCGATTCGGCGGGGGGAGCCTCGGATTGCACCTGCACGGATTCCGTCGGCAACACCAGAGTCTGTCCGGCTTTTACTGTGCGCGCCAGCCCCGGATTCGCCTGCTGCAAGGCGGCCACGCCGAGCCCATAACGGCGGGCGATGCCAAATAGCGTGTCGCCCCGACGCACCGTGTGCGCACCAGGCGCTGCGTTTGGCGCTTCCGCCACCTGTCTAGCTGCGGGGGGATTGCGGCGGTTCACGGGCACCAGAATGGTTTGTGTCTGGATGAACCTGCCACGCTTGAGTTGTAGTTGATTGTGTTCTTCCAGACGCGCCAGACTCACGCCAAAATGTTGGGCGACGGCGTCTGCCTGTTCACCTTTTTGCACCGTGTGGGGCTGCCAGACATCCCAGTCGCCCGCTTGCAGATTGCGCTGGAAATGATCGACCTGACCGGCGGGCAACAGCAAGTTTACTGGTGTGTCGGAGCGAATCAGATTGCGGGGAAACGCAGCGTTGAGCGCAAGGAACTCATCACTGCTGATGCCTGCGAGCCGCGCGGCTGTATGCACATCGAAGCTGGCGTTGACCGCCACTTGATCGAAATACGGCTGGTTGGGCAGATTGTCGAGTGCGACATTGAATCGGGCAGGCTCGCGCACCAGATTCTTGATCGCCATCAACTTGGGCACGTAATGCCGGGTTTCGGTGGGCAGCGGCAAGCTGGCGTAATCGGTCGGCAGCCCCTGCGCAACGTTTTTCTGGATCGCGCGCGCCACGCAGCCTTCGCCGCAGTTATAAGCCGCCAGCGCAAGTTGCCAGTCGCCAAAATCGAGATACAGCTTGCCCAGATAATCGAGCGCCGCATTGGTGGCGGCAGTGAAATCGCGCCGCCCGTCGTACCAGTGATTCTGCTTCAAGCCATAGCGGCGGCCGGTCGAGGGAATGAATTGCCAGATACCCGAGGCCGCCGACGTGGATAGCGCCTTGGGATTGAAGGCGCTTTCAATCATGGGCAACAAGGCAATTTCCATCGGCATGGAGCGGCGATCCACCTCCTGCACAATGTGATACAGATAGCGCCGCGAACGCTGAGCCATGCGCTCAACATAATCAGGCCGGGCGGCGTACCAGGCCTCGTGTTTGGCCGTCAGCGGGTTGGCCGTTGCGGCGTCGTCGAGCTTGAAGCCATTGCGGATGCGCTGCCAGACGTCCTGCGAGTCCCCCGTGGGATTAACAGCGGCGACGCGCCCGCTGGCACCGTCGTCCGTCCATTCGATCATCTGCGAAGGGCCGTCGTAGGCCGCCAGTGCGGACACCGGCGCGTAATACCCACACGCCATCAACACCAGCAAGACAGTTTTCAGTCGGATTCCGGGCAAACCAGGCTCCTTTGAGCAACAAGCTGACATTGTAAAGGCAGGGAGAATGAGGTCAACCTTGCTTGATTGCCCCGTTCACAATCAAACAGCGGTACTTTTCCGGCGCGCTGGGCATCGTCTAGCCCTCCGTGCGCCATCCCGGCGGCGAATGCCTCGCCGCCCTGCGCACCGGCATCATCAATAACTGCCTGCACGCCGCCCACCTGGAATATCAGTGGAACGGGCAGGGCATCGATGCGGTGTTCGAGGTGAATCAGGTGCTGTGAGATCGATATGTCGATTCAGCCTAATTTAATCGACACATTTTATTGACGTGTCGACGTCATCGACCTATCCTCACGACATGTCGATTAAATCGAAAACCGTCAACATGAGCACCTCTCCAAGCTGGAAGCCGGATCAGCCCTACAACGATCTCCCGCGCTTGCCTCCGGCCGCCGAGCTCGACACCAAAACCGTGCTCAGGCAGTGCATCAAATCCAGCGCCGCGCTGGCGGAACTGAAGCAGGCTGCCGAATTGATCCCCAATCAGGCCATGCTCATCAACACGCTGCCGCTGCTGGAAGCGCGCGCCAGTTCCGAAATCGAAAACATCGTCACCACAACCGACAAACTGTTTCAGCATAGTCAGGCGGACGAAAAGGCCGACCCCGCCACCAAGGAAGCTTTGCGTTATCGCCGCGCCCTGTTTGAAGGCTTCCAGTCCTTGCAGGACAGGCCACTCGTCACCCGCACCGCCGAAGCCATTTGCAGCCAGATCAAGGGCCGCGAAATGAGCGTGCGCAAAGTGCCGGGCACCGCCCTGCAAAACGACCGCACCGGCGAAATCAGCTACACCCCACCAGCGGGCGAAACGGTCATCCGCGACTTGCTCGCCAACTGGGAGCGCTTCATGCACGAGGCTACCGATCTCGACCCGCTCATCCGCATGGCCGTGGGACATTACCAGTTCGAAGCGATCCACCCTTTTGACGATGGCAATGGCCGCACCGGGCGCGTACTCAACAGCCTGTTTCTCATTCAGGAAGGGCTGCTCAACCTGCCCATCCTTTATCTCAGCCGCTACATCATTCAGCACAAGGCCGACTACTACCGGTTGTTGCATCAGGTTACCGCCGGGCAAAGCTGGGAAGACTGGTTGCTATATATATTGCGCGGCGTGGAAGACACGGCCCGCTGGACCACCGCCAAGATCGCTGCCATCCGTGCGCTGGCCGACCACACCGCCGCGCACGTGCGCGACCATCTGCCCAGCATCTACAGCCGCGAACTGGTCGACACCCTTTTCGAGCAGCCTTATTGCCGCATCGACAACCTGGTTGAAAAAGGTATCGCCAAACGCCAGACCGCCTCGGTCTATTTAAAAAAGCTGGCCGAGATCGGCGTGCTGGTGGAGCAGCAGGCAGGCAGGGAAAAGCTGTTTATTCATCCCAAGCTCATGCAGTTATTGATCCAGGAACGCAATGCGTTTGAGCCGTATCGCTAGTGTAGTGTTTCGCTCTGTCTTGGAACTTATAGAAACCGCATGTAGGGCGGAAAAGCGAAGCGCCTTCCGCCGTATGAACCCCATTCGGCGGATAACGCTGCGCTCATCCGCCCTACGCAGGCTCCGCGCCTTCCGCCGTATGGAAGCCTCGCATTCGTCGGATAACGGCCTGCGGCCTCATCTGGCCTACACAGAATTGGCGAAGTCATGAGTTATGGAAGTCTCAATAATTTGCCTGCACACAGCCCAATAGAAAGTCGATCTGCCATGGACGACGCACAACGCAAAGCCCAGATCAAAACCACCTTCGACACCGTTGCCGAAGGCTACGGCAGCGCCGGCATGGAATTCTTCCACAAGGCCGCCGCGCAGCTGCCGCGCGTGTTTGCCCTGCAGGGCCACGAGCACCTGCTCGACGTGGCCACCGGCACCGGCATTGCCGCCACCGCCCTTGCGCCGCACCTGCCGCAGGGCCGGGTCACCGGCATCGACCTTTCCGAAGGCATGCTCGCCCAGGCGCGCGCCCGCGTGCAGGCGCTGGGGCTGGGCAACGTCGACCTGCATGCCATGGACATGCAGGCCATCGGCTTTGACGATGCCCGCTTCGACGCCGCCAACTGCTCGTTCGGCCTGTTCTTCTTGCCCGACATGGCCGGCCTGCTGCAGCACATCGTCAGCAAGGTCAAACCCGGCGGCCAGATCGTCACCTGCTCGTTCTACCAGGGCTCGTTCGAACCCCTCGTCGATCTTTTTCTGCAACGCATCCAGCGCTACGGCGTCAACCCGCCCGAATTCACCTGGCGCCAGCTCTGCCTCGAAGAGCACTACCACGCCCTCTACGCCCGCGCCGGCCTCACCGACGTGCGCACCCACCGCCACGACGTCGGCACCCGGTTCGACGATGCCGAAGCCTGGTGGCGCGTCATCTGGTACGCCGGTTTCAGAGGCCTGGTCGCGCAACTGGGCGAGGCCGAACTCGCCCGCTTCAAGCAGGAACACCTCGCCGAAATCGGCGCCCTGCACAACGGGCAGGGCATCCCGTTCAACGTCACCGCCCTGTTTGCCAGCGGGCGCGTGGCTTGAGCCGCGGCTCGGAAATGATCGGCACAGGCCGGACGAAACGCCGCCGGCTTGTGCGAAGATTCGGCTGATAACAAACACAGGGGGCGTTTTGGCACCACAGCCGGAACAACAAGCGAGGAGCAACATCGACAGGCTGCTGGAGGCGGCAGGCTGGGACGTCTGCGACGCATCCGCTGCCAACATCCACGCCACCATCAGCGAACGTTCGCGCATATCGCACCACGGCTTAACTGGCTTTCACGCATGCAGTTAACCGATTACCACGCCCAATACTTCGCCCATGAGCTGACCCGCCGTTGTCCGCCCGACAGCGCCGAAAAACTCGCGGGCGCAGTCGCCAGCGCACAGGTCGATCTCAACCCGCATCAAGTCGATGCCGCCCTGTTTGCCTTCCAGTCGCCCCTATCCAAAGGCGCGCTACTGGCTGACGAAGTGGGCCTGGGCAAGACCATCGAAGCCGGACTGGTGCTTTCGCAGAAGTGGGCGGAGCGCAAGCGGCGCATTCTGGTCATCACGCCCTCCAACCTGCGTAAGCAATGGTTTCAAGAGCTCACCGAGAAATTCTTCCTGCCTTGCCGCATTCTCGAAGCCAAGTCCTACAACACGGCCATCCGGCAGGGGCAATTCCGCCCGTTCGAGGCGCCGGAAATCGTCATCTGCTCCTATCAGTTCGCCCGTGGCAAGGCTGCTGATGTCCACGCCTTGCCCTGGGATCTGGTCGTCATCGACGAAGCGCATCGGCTTCGCAATGTGTACAAACCCAGCAATGTCATCGCCAACATGCTGAAGATGGCGCTGGCCGGGCGCGACAAGCTGCTGCTGACCGCCACGCCTTTGCAGAATTCGCTGTTGGAATTGTTTGGCCTGGTCAGCTTCATCGATGACCACGTTTTCGGCGACCTGAAGAGCTTTCGCGAACAGTTCACCAGCCTGAATCAGGAACAGGTTTTCCAGGCGCTGAAGGCGCGGCTCAAGCCCGTTTGCCACCGCACGTTGCGGCGTCAGGTAACCGCCTATATCCCCTACACCCAGCGCTTGCCGCTGGTGGAAGAGTTCACCCCGGAAGAAAGCGAAGACCGCCTCTACCAACTGGTTTCCGAATACCTGCAACGCGACAACCTGCAAGCGCTACCCGCCAGCCAGCGCTCGCTGATGACGCTGGTACTGCGCAAGCTGCTGGCATCGTCCACCTTTGCCATTGCCGGGGCGCTCACCTCTATATCCAACCGGCTCAAGGCCAAGCTGAACAAAAAGGAACCCGCCGAGCCGCTTGAAGATGAGCTGGACCAGGACTACGAAGCGCTGGATGAAACGGCAGAGGAATGGGCCGATGACGAACCCGACGCGCCGCTTACCGAAGCTGACCGCCAAGCCCTCGCCCAGGAAATCGCCGACCTCGACGGCTTTGCCCAGCTTGCCTCCAGCATCGATCACAACGCCAAGGGGTTGGCCCTGCTCAAAGCCCTGGGCGTTGCCTTTGCCAAGACCAAAGAACTCGGCGGGGCCGAGAAGGCCATCATCTTTACCGAATCCCGCCGCACCCAAAGCTACCTGTTGCGTCTGCTGGCCGATAGCCCGTTTGGAGAAGGCATCGTCCTCTTCAACGGCTCCAACACCGATGACAGCTCCAAGCTGATCTACAGCCAGTGGCTGGAACGCCACCAGGGCACCGATCGGGTTACCGGCTCCCGCAGTGCCGACATGCGCTCCGCACTGGTGGACTATTTCCGTGAGCAGGGTCGCATCATGATCGCGACCGAGGCCGGGGCCGAAGGCATCAACCTCCAGTTTTGTTCCCTGGTGGTCAACTATGACCTGCCCTGGAATCCCCAGCGTATCGAACAGCGCATTGGCCGCTGCCATCGCTACGGACAAAAACACGACGTCGTCGTGGTCAACTTTCTCAACCGCAAGAATGCCGCCGACAAGCGTGTCTTTGAACTGCTGTCCGAAAAATTCCAGCTTTTTGAAGGGGTCTTCGGCGCTAGCGACGAAGTGCTGGGCGCCATCGAGTCCGGCGTCGATTTCGAAAAACGCATCGCCGCCATCTACCAGCGCTGCCGCAAGCAGGACGAAATCAAGACCGCCTTCGACCAGCTCCAGCTCGAACTGAGCCTGGAGATCAACGAATCCATGACCAACACCCGTCGAAAGCTGCTGGAGCATTTCGACGACGAGGTCAGGGAAAAGCTCAAAGTGCGGGACGAGGCCTCGCAAGCCTATCTGGACCGCTATGAACGCCTTCTCATGCAGCTCACCCGGCACGAACTGGATGGCAAGGCCGAGTTTCTGGGCGATGCATCCTTCCGCCTTGCCGAACAGCCCTTTCCCGCCAAGGCGGATGCCATCCCGCTTGGCTTGTACGAACTCCCCAGACGTACCGGCGAGGCCCATCTCTACCGCCTGAACCACCCCCTGGCGGAAGCATTGCTGACCCAAGCCAAAGCGCATGATCTCCCCCCGGCGCACATTCACTTCAGCTATGGCGACCACCAGGGCAAGGTCTCGATGCTGGAGCCGTACATCGGTAAATCAGGCTGGCTGAGCCTTACGCTTTTCAGCGTCGAATCACTCGATCAAGCCGAAGATCACCTGATCTTTGCAGCCACCACTGATGAAGGCGAAATCCTGGACATGGAAGTGGCCGCGAGACTTCTGACATTGCCCGGCTCTTGCTCCCCTCTCCCGCAAGCGGGAGAGGGGCTGGGGGAGAGGGCGATTGCACTCGAAGCAACCACCCAACAACGCCAAGCCGCCATTCAACGCAACATCTCCGAACGCAACGCCCGTTTCTTCGAAGCCGAAGCCGACAAGCTAGACGGCTGGGCCGACGACCTGAAAGTCGGTCTTGAACGCGAAATCAAGGAAATCGACCGCCAGATCAAGGAAGCGCGGCGCGCTGCCACCACCGCGCTCACGCTGGAAGATAAGCTCGCCGGGCAGAAGCAGATCAAGGCCTTGGAGGCCCAGCGAAACCAGAAACGTCGCTCCTTGTTCGATGCACAAGACCAGGTGGACAAGCAGCGCTCGGAGTTGATTGCGGTCATCGAAAGCAAATTGAATCAGGCCACCAATCTGCAGCAATTGTTCGTGCTGCGCTGGAAGTTGAGCTGACACCATGCCGTCGCGTGAAGAGAAAATTACCCAGATCGAAGCCGCTTTGCGGGGCCGACTCTTTCAATACGTCCCCAAGGTTATGAAACCGGGGCGGGAAGCCTGGACGGACGATCAGCATGACCTTGACCGACTGTCACGCGCATTAGCCGCTTACGCCCTAGTCGGCCAATGCGAAGTTGATGATGCAACTGCGGCTGGGGCCATAACGGATGGGAGTGACGATGGCGGTATCGATGCTCTGTATTTTGATCGCGCAGGCAATCGCCTGGTTATGGTGCAATCTAAATTCAAACGGAATGGTGCCGCCCCGGCACAGGACGAAGTTCTCAAGACGATCAACGGGATTAGCGCGCTTCGCGCGCGACAATTCGATGTATTCAATGAAACCATCCGCAACAGGCTAGATGAGATTGAAGAGGCGCTTGACACACCAGGCGTCAAACTCGAAGTCATACTAATTTTTCTTGGCGACGCGCCGAGTCAGCATGCTGCCAATGATCTGAATGCTTATCGCGATGAATTGAACCAATTCGGGCCCTTGATGGAATGGCAGACCTCTGGTCTTGCGCCAATTTACGAATGGCTGGTTGAGGAACAGGCGCCGGCGACAGTAGATGACCAGATCACCCTGGAAAACTGGGCGGGTGCTACGGCACCGCGTAAAGTTATTTATGGTCAGATCACTGCTGCGGCGTTAGCCAAGCTCGTCGAAGATCACGGGAAGGCATTATTCGAGCGAAATATTCGGCATTACCTGGGCTCCGTTGGCGTTAATACGGCGATTGAACGGACGGTCCGTTCAAGGCCTAACGATTTTTTCTACCTCAACAATGGCATTACAGCAGTTGCAGAGAGCATTACGCGGGCAGCCGGAACCAATGTGAAGTGTGCTTTCGGCTGTACAAAGCTCTCAATCGTTAACGGCGCGCAGACCGCAGGTGCAATCTTTAACGCGACCTTGGCAGGTGAAATTTCGCCTGATGCCAAGTTGCTCGTGACGCTCATCGAAATTGGCGATGAAGCTGACGACATCGGCCTAAAAATCACGCGTGCACGCAACCACCAGAACGTCGTGCGTGGCGTCGATTTTGCTGCACTCGATCCAAATCAGGAACGTCTTCGTCAGGAACTCTCCGCTACGGGAATTACCTATTTCTACCGACCGTCGGCGGAAGCCCGCGCGCGCCGAGACGACGCCTTCACGCTGGAGGAGGCTGCCGTTGCCATGGCATGCCTTACCTTTAAAGTCAGGGGTGCGGCCGAATTGCAGCAACATCCCAAACCGACCAACGCCATTGACTTTGTGGTGACCGCAAAGAAGGAAATTGGTCGCTTGTGGGAACAAGATGGCACCCTATACGGACAGCTATTCCCGCAGGCACTGTCCGGTGTACGGGTCTGCCGGCTCGTGCGGATGTATCGTTTCATAGACCGTATTCTTGCGGACACGGAGCGATCAGAGAACGGTTATTTCCGGCGTATGTTCTTCCGCCACGGCCGCTACTTCATCATGGCTTTTGTGGCGCATCGTTCTGCGGACGTCATTGGCAGACCACAACTTGAACTTTCGCCCGATGATCAGACGCTGCTATCGCAGCGTACTAATCAGCTTTCCGAGCTAATCTACGCAGCTTCGGAACCGCTGCAGACATTCAAAGGGTATTTGGCAGTATTTCGTAATCTCACGGATGCACAGCCGCTGGCGAACAGTGTGCTGCAAAGATTGGCTGAGCAGGATGCACAGCCACAAGTCATCCAACAGGGCCAGTGAGATGGCTTGTAACCCGACGTTATTGAGAATTGAAAGTTAATGGGCAAGAAGCAGAAACTTGAACTTACCTGGATTGGCAAGGAGAACCGGCCGAAGCTGGAGCCGCGGATTCTGCTGGAAGAGCCGGGGAGATCGTGTCACGCGACGCATCGGGTGTCGGAGAACGATATCTTCGACAACCGACTGATCTTTGGCGACAACCTGCTGGCGTTGAAGGCACTGGAAGCTGAGTTCGCGGGCAAGGTGAAGTGCGTGTTCATCGATCCGCCGTACAACACCGGCAGCGCATTCACGCATTACGACGATGGGGTGGAGCATTCGATCTGGCTGTCGCTTATGCGTGATAGGCTGGAGATCATCCGGCGATTGCTGGCTGATGATGGTTCGCTGTGGATCACAATTGACGATGCGGAAGGTCATTACCTGAAAGTGATGTGCGATGAGATTTTCGGACGCGTAAATTTTCTTGGTACGGTTACTTGGCAGAAAACGACTAGCGTGCATAACAATGCCGTCTACTTTTCTTCCGCAACGGACATGCTCCTGGCGTACTCGAAGGAGATTTCGGAGTTCAAGATGGGGCGTGTGCCTCGTAGCGAAAGAAATGCTGGCGACTACAGTAATTCCGACAATGATCCGCGCGGCGCGTGGGCATCAAGCCCGTTGCACGTCAGCCTGACTTCCGGGCAGCGGGGGAAGCAGTATGCACAGACAGGCAAGAGTTCGGGATTGTTTGCGATTATCAGCCCACATGGCGAAGAAATATGGCCGCCAAAGGGGCGTTGCTGGGGGTATTCGCCTGAGTCAATCCAGCGTTTCGAGAAAGAGAAACTCTTGTGGTGGGGCAAAGATGGGCGCAATCAACCTCGATTGAAGAGATTCCTGGAGGAAAACAAAGAAGGCGTGGTGCCAATAACGTTATGGCTGTCGGAGGAAGTTGGTCATAACCAAGAGGCTAAGGCTGAGAACGCTGGGTTGCTTTCTGAGCAGTCAGAACTGTTCTCAACGCCCAAGCCTGAACGGCTCCTGAAGCGTGTCCTTGAGATCGCAACCAACCCCAGTGACCTCGTCCTCGACTCTTTCGCCGGGTCCGGCACCACAGGTGCAGTCGCCCACAAGATGGGCCGACGCTGGATCATGGTCGAGCTGGGCGAGCACTGCCACACCCACATCATTCCGCGCCTGAAAAAGGTCATCGACGGTGAAGACCAGGGCGGCATCAGCAAGGCGGTGAACTGGAAAGGCGGCGGCGGCTTCCGCTACTACCGCCTGGCGCCTTCGCTGCTGGAAAAGGACAAGTGGGGCAACTGGGTGATCCACCGCGACTACAACGCCAGCATGCTGGCCGAGGCCTTGTGCAAGCTGGAAGGTTTTACCTATGCGCCTTCCGACGCGGTGTACTGGCAGCACGGCCATTCCACCGAGCGCGATTTCATCTACGTGACCACGGCCACGCTCAACCACGAGCAGTTGCAGCAGCTTTCCGACGAGGTGGGGCCGGAATGTTCGTTACTGGTGCTGTGCCCGGCCTTCCGGGGGCGGGGCGAGTATCCGAATCTCACGGTGAAGAAGATTCCAAAACAGGTGTTGAGCCGCTGCGAGTGGGGGCACGATGATTATTCGCTGCGGGTGGAGAACCTGCCGCAAAAGCCGCCTGAGCCGGGCCAACAAATGCTGTTCGGTAACGAGGGGGGGGCATAGCATGGCAACGAAGCCGCAGGCAGCAAAGCCAAAGAAATCTGCACTCACTGCACCGCATCTGTTCGATCGCGTTCGCGATATTCTCGAATCGGCGCGCAGCAATGTTGCCCGCACGGTCAATACCACGCAGGTGGTGGCGAACTGGCTGATCGGGCGCGAGATTGTGGAGGAGGAGCAGCGGGGGAAACGGCGCGCGGACTATGGTCAGCAACAGGTGGCCCAGCTATCGGATGCGCTGACGGCGGCTTACGGGAAAGGCTGGTCGGTTCAGAGTCTCTTCTACATGAAGCAGTTTTACCAGAGTTATCCACGTCTGTTGGCGGAAGACGGAATCATCCACGCAGCGCGTGGAGTGTTACCCGGGGCGGCGATTCTCCACGCAGTGCGTGGAGAATTTGCAGCCGCAGTTGAACCGCCTGCTGTTGCCTGGCAGGCCGGCCAGTTAAACCCGAATCTTTCGTGGACACACTACCGCACGCTGCTCCGGGTGAGCCGCGCCGAGGCGCGGGCGTTCTATGAAATCGAGGCTGCCCGGAACAACTGGTCGGCGCGCGAGCTGGAGCGGCAAATAAACAGCCTGTTGTTCGACCGGCTGGCAAAAAGCCGCGACAAGAAAGGATTGATGCGCCTGGCGCTGCACGGACAGGAAGTCGCGCAGCCGATTGATGTGCTGAAAGACCCGCTGGTGCTGGAGTTTCTTGATATGCCGGAGTCACCGCGTTTGGTGGAATCCCGGCTGGAACAGGCGCTGATCGGCAATCTGGAAACTTTTCTGCTGGAGCTGGGCAAGGGCTTTGCCTTTGTGTCGCGGCAGGAACGCATTACGCTCGATGGCGACCACTTTTACATTGATCTCGTGTTCTACCACACGGTGTTGAAGTGCTTTGTGCTGATCGACCTGAAGGTGGGCAAGCTGACCCATGCCGACCTCGGCCAGATTCAGTTCTATGTGAACTACTACGACCGCGAGCGGCGCACCGAGGGCGACAATCCGACCCTGGGCCTGATCCTGTGCCCGGACAAGAACGATGCGGTGGTGAAGTACACGCTGGGCGATCAACTGAAGCGCAATATTTTCACCAGCCGCTATCAGTTCTATCTGCCAACGGTCGAGGAGCTTGAAGACGAGTTGCGACGGGAATTGCGGTTTTTGTCACCGCCGACGGGCAAGGCTGCCATCAGGAAAGATTCGAAGGCACCCGCGAAACCAAGAAAACCCAGGGGGCAGCCGTGAACCGCCACGTCAACGCCATTGCGGGCCGCCTGAGCCTGCGTCCGCCGCAGCGCCATTCGCTGGAGATTCTCGACCGCGTTACGGAGATTGCGCCGCCCGGGAAAGGGGCTGATACGGCAGCGCTGCTCGACGCCATCCGCAGCGAGTTTCCGTCGGTAACGGACTTTGAGCGGGAATTTCCCTCAGTGTGTTTTGCGCTGGCGACCGGCGTGGGCAAGACGCGCTTGATGGGCGCCTTTATCAGCTATCTGCACCTGGCCTACGGCATCAACAACTTCTTTGTGATGGCGCCCAACCTGACCATCTACAACAAGCTGATTGCCGACTTCACGCCCAACACGCCCAAGTATGTGTTCAAGGGCATCGCCGAATTTGCGACCGATGCCCCGGCCATCATCACGGGCGACAACTACGAGGCTATGGCGGGCAACCTGTTCGATGCCTTGCTGCGCTGCAAGATCAACATTTTCAATATCTCCAAGATCAACTCGGAGGTGCGTGGTGGCAAGTCGCCGCGCATCAAGCGGCTGTCGGAATACATCGGCGAAAGCTATTTCGACTATCTGGCAGGACTGCCGGACCTGGTGCTGCTGATGGACGAGTCGCATCGCTACCGGGCCAGCGCGGGGGTGCGGGCGATCAACGATCTGAAGCCGATACTCGGTCTGGAACTCACGGCCACGCCGTTTGTGGAATCCGCCAAGGGAGCTGCCACGTTCAAGAACGTGATCTACGACTATCCGCTGGGCACGGCCATGGCAGATGGCTTCGTCAAGGAACCGGCGGTGGTCACGCGCAAGAATTTCAACCCGGCCGGGATGTCGGCTGAGGAAATCGAGCGCCTTAAGCTGGAAGATGGCGTGCGCCTGCACGAAAGCGTGAAGGTTGAGCTTGAGACCTATGCCCGTGAAGCTGACAAGCCCATCGTCAAGCCTTTCCTGCTGGTGATCGCCCGCGACACCACGCATGCCAGCGCCTTGCTGGCCTTGATCCAGTCCGAGGCGTTCTTCGAGGGGCGCTACAAGGACAAGGTCATCCAGGTGGACTCCAGCAAGAGCGGCGCCGAAGAGGAAGAAATGATCGAGCGGTTGCTGAAGGTGGAACACACCGAGGAGCCGACCGAGATCGTGATCCACGTCAACATGCTGAAGGAAGGCTGGGACGTGACCAACCTCTACACCATCGTGCCGCTGCGGGCGGCCAATGCCCGGGTTTTGATTGAGCAGTCGATCGGCCGCGGCTTGCGTCTGCCTTATGGCAAGCGCACCGGGGTGGCGGCGGTGGATCGGCTGAACATCGTGGCGCACGACCGGTTTCAGGAAATCATAGACGAAGCCAACAAGCCGGATTCGACGATCCGTATGACGTCCGTGGTGCTGGACGACGATGTGCTGACACGCAAGACCGGCACCATGGTTTCGCAATCGCAATTGGCAACCAAGCTCGGGCTGCAACCTGAAAATGTCACCAGCAGCACCAAGGTGGCGGGCCAGGACGAGACGCCCGTTTTCAGCAAGCCGGAAGAGCAGAAGGTGGCTCAGATTGCCTATGAGGTGATCCGCAAGCTGGAAGGCCAGCCCGATGTGGTCCCGACCATTGAGCACCTGAAAAATCCGGAAATCCAGGCGGCCATCGTGAAGGCCGTGGAAGAACAGCGCCAGCCGGCACAGATGGAGCTTGAAGGGGTAACCGAGAAACCGGACATTGCCGCCGTGGTGGCCAGGACGGCGGACCTGTATGTGCAACAAACCATCAGCATCCCGCGCGTGCTGGTTGTGCCCAGGGGCGAGGTGAAATCCGGCTTCAAGCCATTCACCCTGAAGCTGGATACGCTGAACTATCCCGCTGTCTCGGAAGAGCTCTGGGTGCAATACCTGCGCACCGGCGGCACCGAAGTGGTGGCCATGGGGCACGGCGGTATCGACGAGGTACGGCTGGAAGATTACGTGGTCAGCGGCCTGGTCGATTTTGATGACGTGTTTTATGACGAACACGCCGACCTGCTGTATGACCTGGCATCGCAAACCGTCCAACATTTGCTGGGTCATCTATCTGAGGAAGAGGCGAGAAGGGTGCTGCGCTGCTACCAGCGACCCATCGCAAAGTTCATTCATGCCCAGATGCAGGAACATTACTGGGAAGAGTCGAGCGGCGGCTACGAGGTGAAGGTGAGCAAGGGTTATACCGAGCTCAAACCCAGCTCATATACCTATCAGGTCAATGAGCCGCTAGCCGATTATCGGATTTCGCCTGCCGACAAGAGCAATATGGCGAAATACCTGTTTGGCGGATTCGAGCGCTGCCTTTATCCGGTTCAGAAGTTCGACTCGGATGCCGAGCGCAAGCTGGCGGCGATTCTGGAGCGCGATGCGATCAAGTGGTTCAAGCCCGCCAGGGGCCAGTTCCAGATTTACTACCGCAACGGCGCCGACCATCTGGAATACCAGCCGGACTTCGTTGCAGAAACGGCCGACACGGTCTACATGCTCGAACCGAAGGCCAGCAATCAGATGGACGACCCGATTGTCCTCGCCAAAAAGGAAGCGGCGATCAACTGGTGCACCAACGCCACAGACCATGCGATCAGCAATGCGGGCAAGCCTTGGCGCTACGTGCTGATTCCGCACGACGAGATTGCGCCGAATATGACTTTGTCGGGTTTGGCTGGACGTTTCACGGCAACGAACTGAGGTCTCAAGTGACGTGGGCTTGTTTTAACAACCAGCCACGAACCACAAAAATAATGAGTGCTACACGCTATGGATGATCCGGTCGGGGCTGCTCCGGATACTGCCAATTTTGCGCCGCGCTGCATCTCAGTCGATCTCGAGGTGGGGGTGGTGGATGCTCGTATCTACCAGTTTGCAGCAGTGCGTGGCGACATCGATCTGGCGTATACCTTCCAGAAAGGTGATCTGGCCAAGGCTTTGGCCGAACTGGACACGTTTGCCGAGGGTGCGAAATTTCTGCTTGGGCACAATCTGGTGGCGTTCGATCTGCCGCATCTGGCGGCGGCCAAGCCGGATATGCAGCTGCTCAAGCTGCCTGCTGTCGATACCTTGCGGCTGAACCCGCTGGCTTTCCCTCGCAATCCTTATCACCACCTGGTCAAGCACTATCAGGATGGGCAGCTCAAACGGGGGCGACTCAATGATCCTGAGCTGGATGCCCGGCTGACTTTGGAGGTGTTCCGCGACCAGCATCGGGCCTTGCACGCTTTGATGGATACGTCACCCGATCTATTGGTGGCATGGCATTGGCTCACAACGGTAGATGAAACCGCCTCGGGCCTGAATGCATTTTTTACCAAGCTGCGGCGCAAGCTCCGCCCAACCGATGTCGATGCCGAGGCCGCCATCGAGAGATTTCTGGCTGACCAGGCGTGCGTAACAGCCACACGCGAGGTGATAGCTGACGCGGCGAATCTAGGTTGGCCATTGGCCTATACCTTGGCCTGGCTGTCGGTGTCCGGGGGCAACTCGGTGATGCCACCGTGGGTGCGGCATCAGTTTCCCGAGGCAGGGGCATTGGTGCGCCGCTTACGTGACACCGCCTGTACCGACCCGGCCTGTGCGTGGTGCCGCGAGCGACACGATGCGCGCAAGGAGCTGACTCGTTGGTTTGGCTTTAAGGATTTTCGCCCCGAGCCGGTTGGGGAAGATGGCCGCCCGCTACAGCAATCCATCGTGGAAGCGGCCATGGCTGGCAAGCATGTGTTGGCAATTTTGCCCACGGGTACGGGCAAGTCCTTGTGTTACCAGATCCCTGCACTGTCGCGCTTTGAGAAAACCGGCGCACTGACTGTCGTGATTTCCCCCCTTGTGGCGTTGATGGCTGACCAGGTGGCGGGTCTGGAGGCCCGGGGGATTACAACGTGCGTTTCAATCAACGGTCTGCTTTCCATGCCAGAGCGTGCAGACGCATTGGACCGCGTGCGCCTGGGTGATGTTGGAATTTTGATTGTGTCGCCCGAGCAATTGCGCAGCCGGGCATTGCGCAAGGTGCTGGACCAGCGCGAGATTGGTGCCTGGGTGCTGGACGAGGCGCATTGTCTGTCCAAATGGGGACACGACTTTAGACCGGACTATCGGTATGTCGGGCGTTTCATCAAAGAGCGTGCGGGCAAGGACGCAATCCCGCCGGTGCTATGCCTGACTGCCACGGCCAAACCGGATGTCGTGGCGGATATCCTCGGCCATTTCAAGGATAAGCTGGGCATCGAGCTGCACCTGTTTGACGGTGGGGCAAGCCGTTCCAATCTGGAATTCGCGGTGGTGCCAACCACACCAGCCGAGAAGTTCGCCCATGTTTATAAGATTCTGCTTGCCGATCTTCCACCCGGCATGCCGGGTGGGGCCATCGTGTATTGCTCGACTCAAAAACGGACAGAAGAGGTGTCCGCGTTCTTGCGTGAAAAGGGTATTGCCGCGGGGCACTTCCACGCGGGGCTGCAGCCCGAAACGAAAAAGAATACGCAAGCCGCATTCATACGGGGTGATTTGCGAGTCATCGTAGCAACCAATGCCTTTGGCATGGGTATCGATAAGCCGGATGTGCGGCTGGTCATCCATGCCGATATCCCCGGTTCCCTGGAAAACTATCTGCAGGAGGCTGGCCGTGCTGGGCGCGACCGCGAGACGGCGCGGTGTGTGCTGCTCTATACCCCGGAGGACGTGGAGCGGCAGTTCGGAATGTCGGCCCGGTCACGGCTGACTCAACGGGAAATTCAATCCATCCTCAAGGCACTGCGAAATCTGGATCGCAAGAAGCGTATGGGGGGCGAGGTGGTTGCCACTGCGGGAGAAATCCTTGCGGAAGAGGAGGAGGCCGCCTTTCAGCGTGACAAGGCGACCGACGACACGCGGGTACGCACCGCCATTGCCTGGCTTGAAGAGGCTGTCCTGCTCACGCGAGAAGAAAACCAGGTTCAGGTTTTCCCGTCATCGCTGCGTGTGGCCACAGTGGTTGAAGCCCAGGAGAAACTTGCGAAGCATCCCATGCTGGAGGACTACCGGCGCCAACTATTGGCCGTAGTGGATGCGCTCATCAGTGCTGATGCCGATGAAGGCATCTCAACCGATGAGTTGATGGGAATTTCCGGGATGAGCGCCGAGAAGGTTCGTGCAGCGCTCTATGACTTGGAAAAATTGGGCATTGCCAGTAACGACACGGCATTGACTGCCTTTGTGCATGCTGGGGTGGATCGCACCTCGCAAAAGCGGTTCGCGGAAGCCGCCGCCCTTGAAACGGCCCTCATTGAAGAGATGCGACTTTCAGCCCCCGACCTTGGCAAGGGCGAAACTTCTCTATTGCATCTACGCCAGGCAGCCCAGCACTTGAAGGACGCCGGGCACGCTCATGTGCTACCCGAAAGGCTTATGCGAATCCTGAAGAGCCTTGCAATCGACGGCCGGAGCGAGGAGGGCAGTATTGGCAGTTTGCGGCTTAAGAGCCTGGATGCAGAAACGGTCCAGGTGGCGCTGCAACGTGAATGGACTGCTTTGGAAAAAACGGCCCGTTTGCGGCGTGCGGCCGCTGAGCGCCTGCTTGAACATTTGTTGGCCTGCTTGCCACAAGGCGCCCGGGGAACAGACCTTTTAGCCGAAACCACTTTGGGAAAACTCAATGAGGCAATTGAGGCCGACCTCATCCTTAAAGCTGAGGTGAAGGAGCCAACCAAGCTACTGGATCGAGCGTTGCTGTGGCTGCATGAGCAGGATGTGATTCGTCTCAACAAGGGCCTTGCGGTCTTCCGACCGGCCATGACGATCCATCTGGGGCAGGAGAAACGCGGATTTGTGAAGGCGGATTTTGCACCGCTGAAGTTGCACTATGTGGAACAGGTGATCCAGATTCATGTGATGGCCGAGTATGTTCAGCGTGGCCTCAAGGCTATGGCCGAAGCGTTAAGCCTCGCAATGGATTATTTCAGCCTCAGCCAGGAAGCGTTCTTGAAGCGCTGGTTACCTGGACGAGAAAAGGAGCTGACACACGAAACTACGCTCGCATCCTGGCGGGCCATTGTCGAATCCCTCAATAACCCTGATCAGCAGCGTATCGTTGCTGACGACCGGGAGCAGACCAATGTGTTGGTGCTTGCCGGTCCCGGATCGGGCAAGACTCGCGTGCTGGTGCATCGCATTGCCTATCTGGTGCGCGCTCGGCGCGAAAACCCTCGGGGTATTCTGGCGCTTGCCTATAACCGCCATGCGGCTGTAGAAATTAGACGCCGCCTGTCTGATTTGATTGGCGATGATGCCCGGGGTGTAACGGTGCTGACCTGTCATGCTTTTGCGATGCGCCTTGTTGGAGCTAGTTTCGCAGGCAGGGCGGCCAAGGTGGATGGCGATGTATTTAAGGAGATCATGCAGGAAGCTATAGCACTGCTTAAAGGCACGGGCTTGCCACCCGATGAAGCCGATGAGCAACGAGATCGCTTGCTGGCTGGCTTTCGCTGGATTCTCGTAGATGAATATCAGGATGTTGGCCCGGACCAGTATGAGCTGATTGCCGCTCTGGCTGGGCGCACGCTGGCTGACGAGGAGGGCAAGCTCACGCTATTTGCCGTGGGGGATGACGACCAGAACATTTATTCGTTTGATGGGGCTTCGGTGGAGTTCATCCGACGTTTTGAGTCGGACTACAACGCCAAGCCGGCCTATCTAACAGAAAACTATCGATCTACCGGTCACATCATCGCGGCAGCCAATCTTGTAATTGATTCGGCTGCAAACAGGATGAAGGCCGGCCACCCAATTTCTGTTGATCGTGCACGCCATGGGCAACCGTTGGGTGGGTCGTGGCAAGAGATCGATCCCGTTTCGCAAGGTCGGGTTCAGATATTGCCGGCTGGCGCCAATGCCTTGAGTCAGGCCATGGCGGTGATGAACGAGTTCGAACGTCTTTCGAAACTGGACCCTGATTGGGATTGGGCCAGGACAGCGGTAATTTCCCGAGAGTGGAAATTCCTTGAGCCCATACGCAGCTATTGCGAGATGCGCCAGATTCCTGTGCAAATGGCTGACGAGGAAACGGCACAATTTTGGCGCCTGCGTGAAACCCAGTCACTGGTGACGTGGCTACTGAGTATCGAGGCCAAGTTGGTTGATGCAGTGGCAATCCGGGACTGGATTGATGGGCAGGCCAATGGTGTCTGGTGGCTATTGCTGCGCGAGGCGGTGGATGAATATGCGCTCGAGACCGGTGACGCCGAGCTGCCAAAAGATCATTTTGTGGATTGGCTAGCCGAATGGGGGCGCGAGGTTCGCCGCCGCCAGACAGGACTGATGTTGCTTACCGCGCATCGTGCCAAGGGACTTGAGTTTGATCACGTGGCAGTGCTTGACGGTGGATGGGACAAGATCGGCGAGGTCGAAGACAAGGACGCACCGCGTCGGCTGTACTACGTGGCTATGACTCGCGCACGCAAGACGCTGACATTGGCGCGTATGGATGGCGATATGAATGGCGTGTTGCATGCACTGATGGATGATGCAAGCACCTTGAATCGAGAAGCTGTTGATTTACCGAATCCGCCTCCTGGGCTTGGACGCCGGTTTGTGCGATCAACACTTAGAGACGTTGATTTGGGATTTGCGGGACGCAATGTTCCGAAGAGTCCAGTACATCAGGCAATTGCATCTTTGACGGCCGGCGACCCAGTGCTGATTCGGGAATGTGGAGGGCAATCGGAACTCACGGATACCCATGGCAATGTGGTTGGCAGGATGTCCAAGGCTTTCACTAACCCACGCGGTACACAGTTCTTGTCCGGTCGGGTTCTCGCGATTGTTGTACGAAAGCGAGAGGACTCTGGGGAGGGATATCAGGACCGATGCCTCAGTGATAGCTGGGAAGTGGTCGTCCCCGAGCTGGTGTTCTCGCCGCGCTGACGATGATGCAAGAAACGCTTTTCGCCAGCACCGAAGGCCGCATGCTGGGCGTCGGCCTGGCGCTCACCGGGCTGATGCTGCTGGCGTTCGGGATCGGGTGGCATCTGTATCCGGACCGCATTCTTCCCTACGCGATCATGACGGGGCTGAACCTGATCATCGGCCGCGAGGCGGGAATGTCCTTCGGCTATGCAAGCGGTTTCGGTCATGCCCAGGTGGTGCCGCTCAATATCCTGATCGAGACGATCCAGGTGCTGGTGATCTACCCGCTGTTTGTGCAGAGCACGCGGCATCTGATCAGGCTGCGCACGCTGGAGCCTTTCATCACGCGCATCCACCACGCGGCGCAGTCCGGCGGGGGCATGGTGCGCAAGTTCGGCATCGCTGGCCTGTTCGTTTTCGTGTTTGCGCCGTTCTGGATGACGGGCCCGGTGGTGGGGGCGATCATCGGATTTCTGATCGGCTTGCGCCCGTGGGTGAATCTGGCGGTGGTGCTGGTGTCGACCTATGTCGCGATTGGCGTGTGGGCGCTGCTGCTGAACGAGCTCAATGTGTGGGCGTCTACCGTGAATCAGTACGCACCCTACCTGTTGTTCCTCGCAATATTGCTGATCGCTGCCGCGATGGAGTGGGTGGGCCGGCACCGCGAGCGTCCCGCTAAAGCGAACGCGATTGAACATGAGCCGCGTCCTGCTGATGGGTTGCACGCGTGGTGGTGCGTTTGCGGAAACTGGCTGCGGCTGAAATTTTTCACGGGGAAGTTATGTGTATGAAATTCCTTTTCATTCAATTGGATATTGTCTATATTCGCTATTCGAGAATAGCGAATAGTCATGCCAAGAGCCAAATCTAACCCGCAGGTCATTCTCCGTCCACAGGACTTGGTGGTGCTGTTGCGGCTGTCAATCGGTAGCGGGGTGACGCCAACCTATGCCGAACTGGCGTCGGAGCTGAGCCTGACGGCATCCGAAATCCACGCGGGGGTGGAGCGGGCGGTGCTTGCCCAGTTGGCGCGCAAGAACCCGGCCGGGAAGGCATCGGTGGTGCGCGAGGCTTTGCGCCAGTTTGTGCTGAACGGGGGGCGCTATGCTTTCCCCGCGACCCGTGGCGGCATGTCGCGTGGGATGCCGACGGGCTATGCGGCGGCGCCGCTGGCCGACAAGATCGTGCAGCCCAATGAGCCGGTGCCGGTGTGGCCGCACAAGAACGGGGCGGCGCGTGGCGAGGCCTTTTATCCGCTTTACCCCACGGTGCCCGATGCGGCGGGGCGCAACCCTGCGCTTTATGAGTTGCTGGTGCTGTTCGATGCGGTGCGCGGCGGCAGCCCGCGCGAGCGGGCACTGGCGCTGCCGCTGCTGGATGCGCGGCTGGCAGGATGAATCCCAACGATATCAACGTGCTGATGCTGGAATCGGTTGCCCAGCGGCTGGGCGATGATCTGCTGGGCGAACTGGTGTTTGTGGGCGGCGCGGTCGCAGGCCTGCTGATTACCGACCCGGCCATGCCGGCGATCCGCCCCACGGAAGATGTGGATCTGCTGGTGCAGGCGCTGACGCTGGCGGACTACCATCGCGTCGGCAAAACGCTGGCTGCGCGGGGATTCATGCATGACATGAGCCCGGATGCGCCAATCTGCCGTTGGCGGGTGGGCGGCGTGGCGGTGGATGTGATGCCGGCGCTGGAGGGCATCCTCGGTTTTTCCAATATCTGGTATCCGATGGCACTCGATACCGCCGAGCACGAGGCCTTGCCAAGCGGCACGGTGATCCGCCTGGTGGCGGCACCGGTTTTTCTGGCCACCAAGCTGGAGGCTTTTTCCGGGCGGGGCAACAACGATTATTTGTTCAGCCATGATCTGGGCGATTTTCTGGCCGTGATCGACGGGCGGGACAGCCTGCTTGACGAATGCCGGGCGAGCCGTGCCGAACTGCGGGCGTATTTGCGTGAGCGGGTTGCAGGCTTGCTGGCCACGCCGGCTTTTATCGACGCCCTGCCTGGGCATTTGCCGGGAGACGCCGCCAGCCAGGAGCGTGCGCCCGACCTTGAAGACAAACTGCGTGCGCTGGCACGTTTGGAGTAAAGCTTGAACACCAACACCATCGTCCAAAAACTCTGGAACTACTGCAACGTCCTGCGCGACGACGGCATGAGCTACGGCGATTACGTCGAGCAGCTCACCTATCTGCTGTTCCTGAAGATGGCTGACGAGCGCAGCCGGCCGCCTTACAACCAGCCAGCCCGGTGCTCGCCGGCTATGACTGGCCCAGTCTGGTGAAGAAGGACGGCGACGAACTATTCGACCATTACCGCCATACGCTGGAAGAACTCGGCAAGCAGAAGGGCTTGCTCGGCCTGATCTTCAACAAGTCGCAGAACAAGTTCCAGGATCCGGCCAAGCTGCGGCGGCTGATCGTGGACCTGATCGACAAGGAAACCTGGGTGTCGATGAGTGCCGACGTGAAAGGCGACGCCTACGAGGGCCTGCTGGAGAAGAACGCGCAGGACACCAAGTCCGGCGCGGGCCAGTACTTCACGCCGCGCCCGCTGATCCAGGCGATTGTCGATGCGATGGCGCCCCGGCCCGGCGAGACCATCTCCGACCCGGCCTGCGGCGCCGGCGGCTTTTTGCTGGCGGCGCACGACTATGTGGTGAAGCACTACCCCAACATGACGTCGGCAGAGAAGAAAAAACTGCGCGGGGAAAGCTTCAAGGGCTGGGAGCTGGTGCAGGCCACCGCCCGGCTGTGTGCGATGAACATGCTGCTGCACGGCATCGGCAGCCAGGAGTTCGAGCCGATTGCGGTGGGCGATTCGCTGGCCGCCGACCCCGGCGAGCGCTTCGACGTGGTGCTGACCAATCCGCCTTTCGGCAAGAAGAGCAGCACGACGATAGTTGGGGAAGAGGGCAAGGTCAGCAAGGAGCGCGACACCGTCGAGCGCGACGACTTCTGGGCCACCACTTCGAACAAGCAGCTCAACTTCGTCCAGCATGTGAAGACGCTGCTGAAGCAGAACGGCCGCGCCGCCCTAGTGCTGCCGGACAACGTGCTGTTCGAAGGCGGGGCAGGCGAAACCATCCGCCGCAAACTGCTGCACGACTGCGACGTCCACACCCTGCTGCGCCTGCCCACCGGCCTCTTCTACGCCCAGGGCGTGAAGGCGAACGTGCTGTTCTTCGACAAGAAGCCCGCCGCCGAAACCCCGTGGACCCGCAAGCTGTGGATCTACGATCTGCGCACCAATATGCACTTCACGCTGAAGACCAGCACGCTGAGGCGGGAGGATCTGGACGAGTTTGTGCGGTGCTATAACCCGGCGAATCGGCATGACCGGAAGGCGACGTGGTGCCCTGAACTGGATTCCGGCTCGAAGGCCGGAATGACGCCGGAGGGCCGTTGGCGTGCCTACGACTACGAAGACCTGGTCAACCGCGACAAGGCGAGCCTGGATATCTTTTGGCTGCGGGACGAATCGCTGTCCGACTCCGACAACCTGCCCGCGCCAGAAATAATCGCGGCTGAGATCGTGGAGGATTTGGAGGCGGCGTTGGAACAGTTTCGGGAGATTTTGGCGGATATGGGGCCGCAAGAGACGGTGGCTGAATCAGCATGAGCGCGCCAACCAAGTCTCCAATCAAAGGGCAAATCACTTCGCCAACCTGAGCAGTCGATCGAAGCTAATCCGTGCTGATCACGTTAGCCATATGTTGTATGCGGTATGCATACAACATATGGCATCTTGGGCATTGCCATACTCACGGCAGCGTGTATGCTATATGCATACAGCATACGAGAAGAGCCATGTCATCTGAAAAATTAGTTGCGATGAAACGGGCGAGTGGGCGTCAGTGGATACTTAAGCCACAGGATCTGGCCATTGTCTTGAAACTGGTGGCACTGAAAGGGCAGTGGATGCCCTATGCGGTTTTGGCCGACGCCATGCGAATGTCTCGCTTTGAGGCGCACGCGGCTATACAGCGTTTGACGGCGGCGCGGCTGGTCGCTGAGATTGATGGCCAGCCCAGGCCGATTTTGGCGGCGCTGCGCGGATTCGTGATTTATGGCGCGCCATACGCCTATCCCGCTGTGCGGGGCGAAATTACGATAGGGTTTCCAACGGCTTATGGCGTTTCTCCGCTCAAGGAGATGATCGTGGCTTCGAGCGAATCGCCTCCGGTGTGGCCGCACCCCAAGGGCATCGCGAGGGGGCCGGGCTTGCTGGCTTTGTACGAGAACCTGCCGCTGGCAGCACAAGATGATCCTATGCTCTACGAGCTGCTGGCTATGTTCGATGCATTGCGCGCCGGGCAAGCGAGGGAACGGGAATTAGCCCGGAAATATTTTGAGGAACGTTTGAAGTGAGTGAAAACGTTTTCAGGAAGGATGATCCGAATCTGCCGATGTTGATGCTGATCGCGAACGCACTCGGGGATCTGTGCAACTCACTGGTATTCGTGGGCGGATGTGCGACGGGGCTGCTCCTGACTGCGCCGCGAGCCCAGGCAATTCGGGCGACGCAGGATGTGGATGTGGTTGTTCATGCTATTTCAACCTCAGATTATTACGCGATGGAAGAGTCGATCGAAGCCTGTGGCTTCAAGCATGATCTTTCGCCCGAGGCACCAATCTGCCGTTGGGTGTTGCATGGTATTGCACTGGATCTGATGCCGAGCCAGCCCGGCATACTGGATTTTCATAACCGCTGGTATCCACTGGCGATTGAAACGGCAGCGCAGATCAATCTGCCAGATGGCAAGGTTATCCGGCTGATTACCGCCCCGGTATTTGTGGCAACGAAGTTTGAGGCTTTTCATGGCCGGGGCAATAACGACTACCTTGCAAGCCATGACCTCGAAGACATTATTACGGTGGTCGATGGGCGTCCTGAGTTGCAGCAGGAGATTGATCAGGCAGATGACGAGTTGAGACGCTATATCGCCACCGAACTCAGTACGCTGATTGAAGACGGTAACTTTCTGATGGCGCTGCCCGGACATCTTCCGGGCGATGCTGCCAGCCAGGCGCGCCTGCCTGAACTGATCCGCTGCATGCGTGTGATCGGCGATACGATTTAATAAGAAGGAAGCCGCGCAGTGAACACCGCTGAACTGCAATCAGCGATTAAACAGCGGGATCAGGGCAACGATCAGCAGATTACAACCAGTCCGGCCCTGCCACCACGCGCAACACGCCCTGTGATTCACCCGCTCGCACGCGGCTCTGAAACCACCAGACGCCGCATTTCTTGATTGGCAGGTCGCCTGCAAGCCCGGTCAGCAGGTGCATTGCCAGTTGTCCCAGTGTGGGCTGGTGCCCCACGATCAACACGGGGTAGGCGGCATCGGGCCAGGCCACTGCCGCGAGCACGTCATCGGCGTGTGCGCCGGGCAGTAGTGCGGCCACTTCGTCGAATTCGCGTCCCAGTGCCTGGGCTGTCTGGCGCGTGCGCAGGGCAGGGCTGGTCAGAATCCGGATGTCAGGCGGCAGGCGCGGGTTGAGCCAGTCGGCCATGCGCGCGGCCTGTTTGCGCCCCCGTGCCGTCAATTCCCGCTCGAAATCGGGCGTGCCGTCTTCGGCTTCGGCGTGTCGCCACAGTATCAAATCCATGCGTCTGCTTTTCCCTTGATCAAAATGGTCTGAATGAACGCCCGATTGTGACACCGCTGTAAAACCGGGAGATGACAATCCTGATTCATGAGCCTGTGCAGCGTTGGGCGGTTGGCATCGGTGTGAGGGCGATCAGCCACCGGTCATCGACATGAAGCGCAGGATTTTGCCGGGTGTTTCGCGAAATTCATGGCGCTCGGGCTTGAGGTTGATGGCCTGATGGATCGCGGCTTCGAGTTCAGCGTCGCTGCATCCGCCGCGTAGCAGGGGGCGGAATTCAAACTTTTCGTCTTGCCCCAGGCATAGATAGGCTGTGCCGTCGACGGCCACGCGCACGCGATTGCAGGTTTCGCAAAAGTGCTGCGAGATGGGCGTGATGAAGCCGACGTTGAAGCGGCCATCCGGCGTGCCCAGATAGCGTGCGGGGCCCGCACCGGGCTGGGTGGTTTCGATGAGTCCAAACTGTTGCTGCAAACGGGTTCTGACGGGTTGCAGGTCGAGATACTCGGCGTTGCGCCCGGTATCGCCCATCGGCATGGTTTCGATCAGCCGCAGCACAAAACCGCGTGCCATGCAGAAGGCGACCATGCTGTCGATTTCATCGTCATTGCTGCCCGCCAGCGCCACCATGTTGAGTTTGATCGGTGCAAAGCCAGCTTCCTGCGCGGCGGTCAGCCCTTGCATGACCTTGGCGAGCACGTCGCGGCCATTGATTTGTTCTACCCGCGCCTGTTGCAGCGAGTCGAGGCTGACGTTGAGCCGCGTCACGCCTGCGGCTTTGAGCGCGTGGGCGTGGCGGTCGAGCTGGGTGGCGTTGGTGGAGAGCGATAAATCGCTGACACCCGGCAATTTAGCCAGTCGGCTTGCCAGCCCGGCAATGTCGCGCCGCAACAGCGGCTCACCACCCGTCAGCCGGATGTGTGCCACGCCCAGCCGGGCGAATGCCGCCATCAGGCGTTCGATCTCGTCAAAGGTTAGCCAGTGTTCGGGCTCTTCAAATCCCTTGAATCCTTCCGGCATACAGTAGCTGCACCGCAAATCGCAGCGGTCTGTCACCGATAGCCGCACATAGTCGATGCGGCGACCGTATTGATCGGTGAGCTTGGCAGAAAAAGGCGGGCGGGACATTCTTGGGGGCTGGCTTTACAGGGGTTGGTTATATATGAAAAAATATAACACAGCGGCCGGTACAACACACGGCTCAATCAGGGAAATGACGCGATGCTCGATGGCAGTCTGATAGTGGGGTTGGCACCGGGGTTTTTTGTCGGGGCGCTGCTGTATGCGCTGGTGGGGCACGGCGGCGCGTCGGCGTATCTGGCGATCATGGCGCTTGCGGGTATGGTGCCAACCGAGATGAAACCGGTGGCGCTGTTGCTGAACGTGGTGGTGGCGAGTATCGGTACCTATAAATATGTGCGTGCGGGATGTTTCGATGCGCGTCTTCTCGCTGGGTTTGCGTTGTTTTCATTGCCGATGGCGTATGTCGGCGGCAGTCTGACGCTGCCCGACGTCTGGTTTAAGCCGGTGGTAGGAATGGTGTTGCTGTTTGCCGCCTGGCAAATGCTGTCATCCCGCCGGGCATCGGGCGACACGATCTCTACCCCTGCGCCGCTGGCTGGGATGGCGGCGTCAGGCAGCGTGATCGGTTTTCTGTCTGGTTTGACCGGGGTGGGTGGCGGGATTTTTCTCAGTCCTGTGTTGCTGCTCTTGGGATGGGCGAGCACGCGCGTGGCGTCGGGCGTGGCAGCAGCGTTCATTTTGCTTAATTCGATAGCAGGGCTGGCGGGATATATGCGGCACTCGGCGCTGCCGCAGCTTGATTTCACCGTATGGGCGCTGGCGGTGGCCGCAGGCGGCTGGCTGGGCGCAGAAATCGGTAGCCGCCGCCTCGCGCCGCTATGGATACGCCGCGCACTTGCCGTGGTGCTGGGGGTGGCAGGTGTCAAGCTTGCCCTGATATGAGCCTGAAAGTTTTCGGTATCACAGGCTACAGCGGCAGCGGCAAGACCACGCTGATCGAGCGTGTGTTGCCGCTGCTGGGCGCACGCGGGCTGCGCGTCGCGGTCATCAAGCACACCCACCATGATTTCGATATCGACCAACCGGGCAAGGATAGCTGGCGGATGCGTCAGGCCGGTGCAGCTGCGGTATTGTTGGCATCCGACCATCGCACCGCGCAGTTGATCGAGCATCGCGATGCACCGCCCGCCCTCGCGAGTCTGGTGGCGCAATTGCCGCCGTGCGATCTGGTGCTGGTGGAAGGCTACAAACGTGAGGCGATACCGAAACTTGAAGTTCACCGTGCGGCCACCGGCAAGCCCTGGCTGTTTCCGCAGGATCCGCATATTGTGGCAGTCGCAACCGACACTCCGCCGCCCGGCGATATGCTGACGCTTGATCTCAACCATCTTTCTCATATTACTGAACTGATCCTGACCCATGCTATTAGCCCACCAACTGCTTGATGCCCTGATAACCCGCGCGCGCAGCGTGACGGAAACCGAGACCGTCGCCGTGCAGGAGGCGTTGGGACGCGTGTTGGCCGCGCCGCAAATCTCGACGCTGACCGTGCCACCACTGGATAACAGCGCCATGGATGGCTATGCGGTGCGACTGGCCGACGTGACGCATACCTACACCCGCCTGCCCGTCTCGCAGCGCATCCTCGCAGGCGCGGTAGGCACACCGCTGGCGGCGGGCAGCGCAGCGCGTATTTTTACGGGGGCGCCGATTCCGCCGGGTGCGGACACCGTGCTGATGCAGGAAGACTGCACGGCAGATGGCGATCATGTGGTGATTCACACGTTGCCGCGCCCGGGGGAACACATTCGACGGGCGGGCGAAGACATCCGCGCAGGGGCCGAAATCCTCGCCGCAGGCACGCGCATGGGCGCGGCGGAAATGGGCTTGTGTGCGTCGGTGGGGCTCGCGCAGATGCCGGTGTATCGCCGGCTCAAAGTCGCGTGTTTTTTTACCGGTGACGAATTGGTCACACCCGGCACGGCCTTGCAGCCGGGTCAGATTTACAACTCCAATCGTTACACGCTCGCCGGGCTGGTGCGCGGGCTGGGCTGCGAGCTGCTTGATCTGGGTATCGTGCCCGATACGCTGGCGGCTACCGAAGCTGCGTTGGTACGCGCCTCCCGCGATACTGACGTGGTCATCACCAGTGGCGGGGTGTCGGTGGGGGAGGCGGACTACGTGAAAGCCGCCGTCGCAAAACTCGGCACGGTCGATCTGTGGAAAGTGGCGATGAAACCCGGCAAACCGCTGGTCTACGGGCGGGTGGGCGAGGCCGATTTTATCGGCCTGCCGGGTAATCCCGTGTCGGCGTTTGTCACCTTCTGCCTGTTCGTGCGGCCTTTCCTGCTTCGGCGCATGGGCGCGGCGAACGTGCTGTATCGCGCCTTTGAGGTGCAAGCCGGATTTGACTGGCCGACGCCGGGGGCGCGCCGCGAATTCCTGCGTGCGCGCATCCAGTCGGATGGCCGGGTCGCGCTATTCCCCAATCAAAGCTCGGGCGTACTCACCTCGTGCGCCTGGTCTGACGGTCTGGTGGATATCGACATCGGCCAGACCGTGCGCGTGGGCGAGCGGGTGCGATTCATTCCCTTGTCGGAGCTGCTATGACATTGCGTGTGCTGTATTTCGCCCGCCTGCGTGAACGGCTTGGCGTCGCAGAAGAAACCCTGGAATTTGCTGGCAGCACTGTGGCGGATTTGATCGCGCAGCTGCAAGTACGCGGCGGCGTGTGGGCGGGCGAACTCGGCGCGGGGCAGGCGTTTCGCGTGGCGGTCGATCAGGACATCGTCAGCTTCGATGCGGTGATCCCCGATGCGGCTGAGGTCGCGATTTTCCCCCCCGTCACGGGCGGCTGATCATGACCCTGCGCATACAAACCGCCTCCTTCGACCTCGGTCAGGAAGTTGATGCCTTGCGCCAGGGGCGCACCGACATCGGTGCCATCGCCAGCTTTGTCGGCCTTGCGCGTGACTACAACGACGGCAGCGGCGTGACGGCGATGACGCTCGAGCACTACCCCGGCATGACTGAAAAAATGCTCGCCACCCTGATCGACGAAGCGCATGCTCGTTGGTCGCTGCTTGGGGTGACCGTGGTCCACCGCGTGGGTCGGCTGCTACCGGGTGACCCCATTGTGCTGGTAGCTGTTGCCAGCAGCCATCGGGGGGATGCGTTTGCGGCCTGCGAGTATTTGATGGATGCCTTGAAAACCCGCGCGCCTTTCTGGAAAAAGGAAACCACCCCCAGCGGCG
Organism: Thiobacillus sp.; assembly: GCA_040080645.1. Lineage (GTDB taxonomy): Bacteria > Pseudomonadota > Gammaproteobacteria > Burkholderiales > Thiobacillaceae > Thiobacillus. The sequence continues at coordinate 39,197 of JBEBIA010000008.1, read as the reverse complement.
AACGCTGGGTGGAAGCGCGTGCCAGCGACAACGCGGCTGTGGCGCGCTGGGAGACGGACTGACATGGAGCCTGTCCGCTACACGCGCCCAGCGGTCGTGATGCACTGGCTGGTGGCGCTGCTGATTTTTATGGCGTTTCCGCTCGGGGTCTATATGCACGATCTGCCGCTATCGCCCGACAAGCTGAAGCTTTACAGTTATCACAAATGGCTTGGCATCAGCACCCTGTTGCTGGTGGCGGTGCGCCTGGCCTGGCGGCTGACACACACGCCACCTGCGCTGTCGGAGCGCGTGGCAGGCTGGCAGCGACGGGCGAGCGCCATCGCGCATGGCGCACTGTATGGGTTGATGATCGCGATTCCGCTGTCGGGCTGGCTGATGAGTTCGGCCAAGGGGTTTCAAACCGTGTGGTTTGGTGTGCTACCGCTGCCCGATCTGGTGAGCAAGGATCGGGCGCTGGGCGACCTGCTGGCAACAGTGCATCAGACGCTGAACTTCAGCTTGCTGGGGCTGATTGTTGTGCATATCGCGGCCGCGCTCAAGCACCATTTCATTGAACGCCAGCCCTTTTTGCAGCGCATGGGCTGGGCACGCAAGGAGTCCGCATGAAACGCGTTCCTTTCCTGATGGCCATGGTGTGTGCGTTCGTGGCGCATTCCAGCCAGGCGGTCGAATACCGCACCGTGATCCCTAAACAAAGCGCGATCAGCTTTGAATTTCGCCAGATGGGTGTGGGCGTCAAGGGCGGATTCATGCGTTTTGCCACGCAAATGACCTTTGACCCGGCGCAGCCCGAAGCAGGGCGCGCCACGATTGATATCGATCTTGCCAGCATCGATGCGGGTTCGGCGGAGGCCAATGCCGAATCGGCAGGCAAGCTGTGGTTTAACCGCAGTGCGTTTCCCAAAGCGCGGTTTGTTTCCAGCCAGATTCAGGCCCTGGGTAACAACCGTTATGAGATGCGCGGCACGCTCACGATCAAGGGTAAAAGCCAGCCCATGAGCGTGCCAGTCAGTTTCAAATCCGGTAGCCCGGTGGCCACGTTTACCGGCAGCTTCATTCTGCACAGGCTCGATTTCGGGATCGGCGAGGGCATGTGGGCCGATCTCGATACCGTGGCCAACGAAGTCAAAGTGACCTTCCGTCTTGCCGCATCCGGCAAATAACCCGCAGTCGTTTCAATTCAAAGGAGCCTCGCATGAAACCCATGATGTTCGTAACAGCCCTGTTTGCTGCCTCAACCGCTCAGGCAGCCCCCGTCACCTATGTAATCGATAACAGCCATACCTACCCGCATTTCACCTACAACCATCTGGGGTTTTCTAACCAGACCCACAAATTCGATACTACACGGGGTTTTGTGGTGATCGATCGCGCGGCACAAACCGGCATGGCTGAAGTGGTCATCGATACCAAATCGGTCAATACCGGCCACGCATTGTTCAACCAGCATATCCAGGGAGCGGACTTTTTCGATACCGCGACCTACTCAACCATGACCTTTATTGGCGACAAGATGAAATTCAGAAAGGGGATTCCTGTCAGTCTGACCGGTGATCTCAGTCTCAAGGGGGTCACCAAACCGGTGACTCTGGCGATCACGCATTTCAAGTGCATGATGCACCCCATGAAGAAGGTGGAGGCGTGTGGTGCCAATGCCTCCGCCACGATCAAGCGCTCGGCATTCAATATGGGCAAATATGCGCCCCTGGTCAGCGATGACGTCACGCTGACACTGGCGATTGAGGCCCTGCAGGAGCAGTCTATGGCCAACGAATCTAAATGAAATAGGCTGTTGAAGTTGAAACTTGAAGTATTAAAAGAACAGTCTACGCTACGTGGTCTGCAACAAAATCTTCGGGTGTAAATTCAACAGCCCCTGTTGTGAGTTCGGCAAGGGGCATCGGTCTGGCATGATTTTTTCACTTAAGAGTTTTATTTAAGTGTTTGATTATGTGTAATAAGTCTTCTTTTTTGTAAATGAGTTTCTCGGCGGCATGGTGGTTGCAAGATACCAGGCATCGCCCCCGGGCATTCTCCCTGCAAGGAGTTGAACATGAACCGTTTCGCTATCCTGATCGCCCTGACTGCCTTCGTTTCCACCGCGCAGGCCGCGCCTGAGACCTATGTCATCGACAACAGCCAGACCGTTGCGAACTTCAGCTTCAGCTACCTGGGGATGGCCAACAAAACCCACAGATTTGACAGAACCAGCGGACGCGTCGTGTTCGACCCCGTCAGCAAAACCGGCTCAGCTGAAATCAGCATTGACGCAGCCTCGATCAATACGGGCGTGGCGATGTTCAACAACCAGATGCAATCCACCGGTTTTTTTGACGCGGCTAACCATCCGGTGATTACCTTCCGCTCAAGCAAAATGGCACTGCAAGGCGATCAGATGAACATGGTGGGCGAGCTCACTGTGAAAGGGATTACCCGCCAGGTCACACTCAATGTCAGCAATTTTCAGTGCGCCCCGCATCCTGAACTGAAAATCGACGCGTGCGGCGCAAACGCCACCGTCACCATCAAACGCTCCGATTTCAATATGGGCAAATACGCCATGCTCGCTAGCAACGACGTCACGCTCAGCCTGACGATCGGCGCAGTCAAGGAACAGCCCGCCATTCGCCTGGCTAGCCGCGACATCCGCTAGTCAGGCGTAAAATGGCGTTCCCTCCCCGGAGCGCCAGCCTGTGCACCCCCATCAACTTGAACTCCTCGCGCCCGCGCGCGACGCCGACATCGGCATCGAAGCCGTCAACCATGGCGCCGATGCTGTGTACATCGGCGGGCCGTCGTTTGGCGCGCGGGCGTCAGCCGCCAACGACGTCGCTGATATCGCCAGGCTGGTAAGCCATGCACACCGCTTCAACGCGCGCGTGTTCGTCACGCTCAACACCATTTTGCGCGACGACGAGCTGGAGCCTGCGCGCCAACAGATTTACCAGTTGTACGACGCGGGCGTCGATGCGCTGATCATCCAGGACATGGGGCTGCTGGAACTCGACCTGCCGCCGATTCAGCTGCACGCCAGCACGCAGACCGACATCCGCACCCCGGAAAAAGCCCGTTTTCTGCAGGACGTGGGGCTGAACCAGATCGTGCTGGCACGCGAACTCGACCTGAAGCAGATCGCCGCGATCCGCGCCGCCACCGACTGCACGCTGGAATATTTTGTCCACGGCGCGCTGTGTGTCGCCTACAGCGGGCAGTGCTACATCAGCCACGCGCACACCGGGCGCAGCGCCAACCGGGGCGACTGCTCGCAATCCTGCCGCCTGCCGTATCAGGTCACCGACATGGAAGGGCGCATTGTCGCGCACGACAAGCATGTGCTGTCAATGAAGGACAACAACCAGAGCGGCAACCTCGACGCGCTGATCGACGCCGGCATCCGCAGCTTCAAGATCGAAGGCCGCTATAAGGACATGGGCTACGTGAAAAACATCACCGCCCACTACCGCACGCTGCTCGATGAAATTATCGAACGCCGCCCCGAATTCGCGCGCAGTTCCAGCGGCCGCACCAGCTTCGCTTTCACGCCCGATCCCAACCAGAATTTCAACCGCGAATTTACCGACTATTTTGTCGGTGGTCGCAAGGACGACATCGGTGCGTTCGACACGCCGAAGAACCCCGGGCTGGCAATCGGCCACGTGTGCAAGGTTGGCGACAAGTGGGTGGAACTGGAAACTGACGACCCCGCGACCGTGCTCAACAACGGCGACGGCCTCTGCTACTACACCTTGCAAAAAGACCTGACTGGCCTCGCCATCAACCGCGCCGAAAGCGTAGGCGAGGGCGTGTGGCGCGTGTTTCCCAAAGACCCGATGGCGAGCTTCAAAGACCTGCGCGCCGGTACTGCGGTCAACCGCAACCGCGACATGAACTGGATACGGATGCTGGACAAGGCATCCAGCGCGCGCCGCATTGGCGTGTGGTTGCGGCTGGACGAAATCGGTGATGGTTTTGCGCTGACCCTCACCGACGAAGACGGCCACAGCGCCACGGCGGCCGCAGCCCAAGCCAAAGAACCCGCCAAAGATGCCGCCAAGGCCGAAGCCACCCTGCGCGAGCACCTGGGCAAACTTGGCACGACGTCGTTTACCGCGATGGGCATTTCACTGGAGTTGACGCAGCCTTGGTTCGTCCCCGCGTCCTTCATCAACGCCTTGCGCCGCGACGCCGTCGCTACGCTGGAAGCCGTGCGCGCTGCCGCCTATGCGCGCCCGCCGCGCGCAGCAGCGGTCGAGCCGTCCGCTGTCTATCCGGAAGACACCCTGAGCTATCTCGCCAACGTCTACAACCACAAAGCGCGCGATTTCTACGCCAGGCACGGCGTGAAAATCATCGCCGCCGCCTATGAATCGCACGAAGAAACCGGCGAAGTCTCGCTCATGATCACCAAGCACTGCGTGCGTTACTCGCTCAGCCTGTGCCCCAAACAGGCCAAAGGCGTCACCGGCGTGCAGGGCACCGTGCGCGCCGCGCCGCTCACGCTCATCAACGGCAGCGAAAAACTCACCCTGCGCTTTGACTGCAAACCCTGCGAAATGCACGTGGTGGGCAAACTCAAGCCGGTGGTCGCCAAAGCCGCTGCGCCGCTGACATTCTATCGGGCGCGACCCGCCAGCTGAATCGCGCGGACGGGGAACCCGGGCCAGACCGGGCAGTCATCTGTACGGGGTGGGTGTAAGGAATTTCCGACTGCGGCGACTGTGTCTGCAAGTGCGGCGGCGCCAAGATCGGCGCGCCGACATGCCACCCCTTTCAGTATGGTTTGCCAGAGGATTTCCGGATGTACGTCAATCGTTCCCTATATGCCCTGTTCGCGGCGTTTTGCATGAGCCTCATGGTGAGTGCCTGCGCGCAGGAAAAACCGCCCGCCAGCCCGATCAAGGCCAGCAAGGCCGCAGGCAAACCCGGTGCACCGCTGGATTCCATCGTGCTCGGTATGGGCTGCTTCTGGGGTGCGGAAAAGCGCATGTCGGAAGTGCCCGGCGTGGTCGAAGTCGAAAGCGGCTACGCCAATGGCGAAGTCGAGGGCAGCTACGAGGCGGTGCTCGAGCAGGAGGACAGCTTGCGCCGCGGGCAGTCGGCGAAGCGCAATCACGCCGAAGTTGTGAAGGTCAGTTTCGACCCCACGCAGACCAGTCTGGAAAAAATCCTGATCAAGTTCTGGGAAAGCCACGATCCCACCCAGGGCGACCGTCAGGGCAACGATGTCGGCAGCAATTACCGCAGCGCCATCTACACCCACAGCGACGCGCAGGCAGGCGTCGCGCGGAAAACCGGAGCGACCTATCAGCAGGCGCTGACGCAAGCCGGGCGCGGCAAGATCACCACCGAGATCGCGCCGCTGAAAACCTATCATTCGGCCGAGAACTACCACCAGGATTATCTGGTGAAAAATCCGCAGGGCTATTGCGGGCTGGGCGGCACCGGCGTGAAGTACCCCGGCTCAGGCTCGAAGATGGCAGCCCCTGCGCCGCAGCTCGACGGCAAGGCGCTGGCCTTCGACCGGCAGCTGGTGGTGTTCGAGGCCGAACATTGCGATTTCTGCAAGCTGTTCAAGGCCGACGTGATCGACCACTGGAAGTCCGAAGTGCCGATTGTCAGCACCTTGAACACCCACGCGCCCAGCGGCTGGACGCTGGGGAAAACCCTGTTCGCCACGCCCACCATCGTGCTGTTCGAAAAAGGCAAGGAAGTGTCGCGCTACACCGGCTACAACGGCGAGAAGCCGCGCTTCTGGCAGTGGTTGGGATTCCGGTTGCTGACGTCGGCACAGCAGAAAATCGCGTTCGAGCAGGGCACCGAAAGGGCCTTCACCGGCTCCAACCTCGACGAGAAACGTCCCGGCACCTTTGTCGACCCGATCACCGGCGCCGCGCTGTTTCGCAGCGACACCAAGTTCGAGAGCGGCACTGGCTGGCCCAGCTTTTTCAATCCGCAGCCTGGTTCGATCACGCTGCACGAGGACGTCAGCCACGGCACGAAACGCGTCGAAGTGCGCAGCGCCAGCTCGGGCATCCACCTCGGCCACGTCTTCGACGACGGCCCTGCACCCACCTACAAACGCTATTGCATTAACGGTAATGTGCTGAAGTTCGTGCCCGACGCGAAGCGCTGATCGATACGGCCAGGCTGCGTTTTCTTGCCTTAAGCCTGCAACGGCAACTGCTTCCCGTTAGCTTCGAGCACATACTCAATCACGTGATGGGGAAATTGAAACCCACAGTCGCCAAGCAAGGCGCGTCTTTGATGTTTTACAAGACGCGGCCTTGATTCAGCCCCCGGCGCTGAGGATGGGCTCGGGGGATTTGGCTGCTTGCCGATTCCCCGATAAACTTGAGTAATTCAGTCAGGCATTAACGGGTAAGCCATGAGCGAGCGCAAAACCATTCCGATTCAGGATATTAACGAAGCCAGTAACTGTTCCAGTGCGGAACCCTATGCCTTGATGGTGCTGGGTGATTCGATGATGCCGGAGTTTGCTGAGGGCGAAATCATCGTGGTTGAGCCGTCCGGGCTAGTGAAAGATGGCTCGTATGTGGTCGCGTTCGTGAACGAGGAATACATTTTCAGACAACTGGTTCAACACGACGACGGCTGGATGCTGAAACCGCTGAACCCGGTGTATCCGAATATCCCGGTGGCCGATATTGATGTCGCCAAGGGTGTGGTCATCATGAAAAAGCTGCCCGGCAAGCGCAGCGAACAAAAGCGCTATATTTGATGCTTCCCTATGTGACCGGGTGCGGCCAGCGGCGGGATTCCCGCCGTTTTTATTTCAGCACATGACTGCTTCGCAACCGCCTGCCATCTTCCTGATGGGGCCGACGGCCTCGGGCAAGACTGCGCTTGCGGTGAATCTGGTCGAGCAGTTTCCGCTCGAAATCATTAGCGTCGATTCGGCGCTGGTGTACCGCGACATGAATATTGGTACCGCCAAACCCGACGCCGCCACGCTGGCGCGCGCACCGCATCATTTGCTGGACATTCGCGACCCGACCGAGACGTATTCGGCTGCTGCGTTTTGTGATGATGCGCATCGGCTGATGGCCGAGATCACTGCGCGTGGCAAGGTCCCCTTGCTGGTGGGTGGCACCATGCTGTATTTCCGCGCGCTGTTGCAGGGGCTGGATGACTTGCCGCGCGCCGACCCTGCGTGTCGGGCGGAGATTGAGCAAGATGCGCGGCTGCGCGGCTGGCCGAGCCTGCATGCCGATCTGGCGGCACTCGATGCGGTGACAGCGGCGCGGCTGGCGCCCAATGATTCGCAACGCATTGGGCGTGCGCTGGAAATCATTCGCCTGACAGGGCGGCCGATGTCGGCGCAGCTCGTCCAGGCGCGCCGGACGCTGCCGTATCGTGTGTTGCAACTCACGCTGCTGCCTTCGAGCCGTGCTGTATTGCATCAGCGTATTGCCGAGCGCTTTGAGGTCATGCTGGCTGAAGGGCTGCTGGAGGAAGTGCGCGCGCTGCGAGCGCGTTACGCACTCAGCCCGGATTTACCATCGATGCGCGCGGTGGGTTACCGGCAAGCCTGGGCCCATCTGGCAGGCGAAACCGATGCTGCAAGCTTTCGCGAACAGGGCATTGCGGCTACCCGCCAGCTCGCCAAACGTCAGCTCACCTGGCTGCGTTCATGGCCGGACGTGGTGACGCTGGATAGCCTGGCGGACGATTGTATGACGCAGGCTGCGGCGCATGTCAGGACGCATCTGGCGTCGGGTGCTCCGCATCTGGCACCGGGCGCTCAGGACTGATCGACACAACCGTCGTGCGTGCCTGCCCACGCCGGAAGCGTATCTCGAGGGGATCGCCTTCGCGCAGCGTGTGGGCATCCTGCACCACGCTGCCGTCGGCCCGCTGCACCAGGCTGTAGCCACGCGCCAGCACCTGATCAGGGTTGAGGTGGGCGAGGCTGGCGGCGAGATGGTCGAGCGTGAGCTGACGACGTGCGATATCACCTTCCCAGACGCGCCGCAGGCGGGGCGCGAAGTCGGCCAGCTGATGCTGCTGGCGACGCAGTGCGACTGCGGGACTGATCAGACGCTGTTGCAGCGTTTCGAGCCGGGTGCGGCTGTGCAGGGTGTGTGTGCGCAGGCTTTGGCGCAGCCGCTGCGACAGTTGAACGAGCTGCGCACGTTGGCGGCGCAGGAGATCGGCGGGGTGAACCAGTCGCCGCGCGAGAAAATCCAGCTGTTGGGCCGCGTTGTGCTGGCTACGGGCAACTGCGCGCTGCATCTGACGCGCCAGGTGGTCGAGCTGCGTGATGAGTTCGCTGCGTAAAGGGCTGGCGAGCTCGGCTGCGGCGGTGGGCGTGGGCGCGCGCAGATCGGCGGCAAAATCGGCCAGCGTGAAATCGGTTTCGTGGCCGACGCCGGAAACGACGGGCATCGGGCTGGCGGCGATCGCGCGCGCGACTACTTCGTCGTTGAACGCCCACAAATCTTCCAGCGAACCGCCGCCGCGCACCACCAGCAGCACGTCGCATTCGGCGCGTACGGCAGCGGTGCGAATTGCGGCCGCAATCTGCGCGCCGGCGCCTGTACCCTGCACCGGGGTCGGATAAATCACGACGCGAATAGCCGGCATACGGCGTTCCAGCGCGGTGAGTACATCGCGCAGCGCCGCCGCCTGCAACGAGGTGACAACGCCAAGGCTGCGCGCAAACGTGGGCAGGGCGCGTTTGCGCGCAGGGTCAAACAGGCCTTCGGCTTCGAGTTTGGCTTTGAGTTTGAGAAAGGTCTCAAATAGTTTGCCCGCGCCGGCGCGACGGATGTTTTCTGCACCGAGCTGGAATTCGCCACGTGCTTCGTACAGCGAAGGCAGGGCGCGGATTTCGACATGATCGCCATTGGCAGGCGTAAAGCCCGCAAACTGGTTGCGCCCGCGAAACATCACACAGCGCACCTGCGCCTGGGCGTCTTTCAGCGAAAAATACCAGTGACCCGAGGCGGCAGACATGAAATTCGACACTTCGCCCTCCACCCACAGCAGCGGCAATTGCGTTTCGAGCGCGCGGCGCGCCATGCGATTGAGTTCGCTGACGCTGAGTACCGGCAAGGTGGGGGCGTCAGTCAGCAGGTCTGGCGTGTCGGTCATGGCGGGAGCATAGCGAATTACGCTGGATTCATGCACAGTGATTGATGGCCGAAAGATTTTTTTTTCACACCCCCTTGACGGCATTGATGTATTTGTAAGCCGTTGATTTTGTTTTGTAATGTGTGATGGTCACTTTTTGTGCCATAGAGGCAATCCCTTTGTGGGCGGGCAGTTAAGGCAGGTGGCCGGGAGTTCCACACAGACTTATCCACACCAACTGTGGAGAACTTTTACGTGTGTGCGGTATAGGGTCGTGTTGAATACACTTGCCCTCACCTATATGCGGGCGCTACATTCCGCCTGTTCTGTTTTTTTGGGGTGCATCACTGTGCTTGCGATTATCGAGGCGGCCGGCTGGCCGATCTGGCCGCTTATCCTGGCGTCCATCCTGGCAGTAGCCATCATTATCGAGCGCGCTTACAGCCTGCGGCGGCAGGAAGTCGTGCCGGCCAATCTGCTGGCGGAAACCATCAAGGTGTATCAGGAGCGTGGTGTGTCGCAGGACGTGGTGACCCGGCTGAAGGAACATTCGCCACTCGGGCGCGTGTTTGCAGTGGCACTGAAAAATGCGCACAACTCGCGAGAAATCATGAAAGAGTCGATTGAAGAGTCCGGTCGAGCTGTCACGCACGAACTGGATCGCTTTCTGACTTCGCTGGGCACGATCGCCAGCATGGCACCCTTGCTCGGCTTGCTGGGTACGGTGATCGGCATGATCGAAATTTTTGGTGCACAGACTGGCGGGGGAACCAATCCGGGGCAGTTGGCGCACGGCATCTCAATTGCGCTCTACAACACGGCGTTTGGCTTGATTGTGGCGATTCCGGCGATGATTTTTTACCGATTTTTCCGCAGCAAGGTCGAAAGCCTGGTGGTCGATATGGAGCAGCAGGCCATCAAGCTGGTGGAAATCGTGCACGGCGACAGGAAGTAAACCATGAATTTCCGTCGGGGGCGTCGAGAGGATTATCCGGAAATCAATCTGATTCCGTTTATCGATATTTTGCTGGTGATTGTGATTTTTCTCGCGGTGACGACGACGTACGCGCGTTTCGCCGAACTGAAAATCAATCTGCCGACCAGCAGCGCCGAACAAACACCCAATCCGCCTAAACAGATTGAAGTCGCTGTGGCTGAAAATGGCCGCTACCAGATCGATAACGCGGGCGTGAAAGACACCTCGATTGACGGGCTGGCGGCAGCACTCAAGCAGGCCGCGAGCGCGGCGAATGAACCAGTCGTCGTCATCAATGCCGATGCGCAGGCGTCGCATCAGTCTGTCGTGAATGTGATGGAAGCCGCACGTCGCGTCGGACTGGCGCGCATCACCTTCGCCACCCAAAGCGCGCCCTGACGGGCGTTTCCTGTGCGTACGCCGCAAGCATTGTGGTCGGAGTTCGGCGTCCGCAATCTCCTGCTGGCACCGCTGTCTGCGGCGTTCGCGCTGGCAGTCGGTTTGCGTCGCTTCGCCTATCGGCGCGGTTGGCTGGCCTCGGTGGCGGTGGGGGTGCCTGTCTTGGTCGTTGGCAATATCACGGCAGGTGGCAGCGGTAAAACACCCTTGGTGATCTGGCTGGTCGAACAACTGCGCGCACAGGGATGCCGCCCGGGTGTCGTCAGCCGGGGCTACGGCGGCAGCGTGCGGGGCAGTATGCAGGTTCAACATGATAGTGACCCAGCTCAAGTTGGGGATGAGCCGCTATCAATCCTGCTGCGAACAGGCGCGCCTGTGGTGGTTGGACGGGATCGGGTGGCGGCGGCGCGTACCTTGCTGGCACGGCACCCGGGTATTGATTGCATTGTGTCAGACGATGGTTTGCAACATTACCGCTTGCAGCGTGATGGCGAGATCGCAGTATTGGATGCAGCAACAGGCTTTGGCAATGGGTGGCTGTTACCCGCAGGACCTTTGCGCGAGTCTCGCTCGCGTATGCAGCAGGTCGATGCCGTCGTACGGGTGCATCGTGAGGGTGCAGTCGCGGTTTCGTCCCTGCCAGGCTGGCGAGTGGACTACCAGGCTGGCAAGGTGTGGCGGCTGAAAGCGCCGCAGGATGTGTTGCCCCTGTCGGCACTGCCGACGGTCGAATGGCTCGCCATTACGGGTATTGGTCGCCCGGAAGGTTTTTTTGACATGCTGACGCAACATGGCATCGCGTTCCGAGCCCGAGCCTTTGCCGATCATCACGCGTTTTCGCCTCGCGAGCTTCCCGCCGACAGCGCTGTCCTGATGACTGAAAAAGACGCGGTAAAATGCCTGGGCTTTGCAGGGGACGATTGGTGGGCGGTCATGCTGGAGGTTGTGCCTTCCCGTGAACTGACAGATTGGCTGCAACAGTGGCTCCACGCACACACAGTCATAGCATCCGCACAGGAGGAAAAACATGTCGTTTAATTTGAATTCTGATGAATGGATTGACCGTCGCCATCCGCTGCGTGGCGTCAACGACGATGATGACGCTGGGTTCTGGATGCCCGAGCGTTCCGAGGTGATCATCCAGTTTTTTACCCGTTATCTGTTTGTTGCGCTTGCGCTGATTTTTTTCTCCACACTGGACTCGACCCCCGCAGGTTTGCTCACAACGGGGCAATTGATGATAGCCCTTGGGGTGTATGCCCTGGTCAACACCTTTTTCTTTTATCTGGCACTCAAGCGGATCAACCTTTGGCGGATTCGAGGGGCGATGGCGGCAGATTTGCTGATCGTGACCTTGTGTGTGATCCATGATCCCCACCCCATTCCGCCCGCAGCGCTGGCATTTCTGATGGTGTTGCTAGGTAACGGTATGCGGTATGGCATGCGTCTGTTTGGCGAAGTGCTGGCGGGAGCCATACTGGGAATGGCGATTTCATTTGCCATCCGCTATCGTTTGGGCGGCTTTGAATTGAGTGCAGGGGACGCTTTTATGGCGTGTTCTGGATTACCCTGGCCTTGTATGCGTATCTGTTGATGGGGCGGATTGATGCGCAGCGTCGCCAGCTCGATTTCCGCAGCCGGTTTGATGCGCTGACCGGTTTGCTGAACCGTCATGGACTCTTGATGGCTGCCGACACTATGCTGGATCAATCCAGTCAGACCCCTGCGACCGTACTGTTTGCCGACCTGAACGAATTCAAATCCGTGAACGACCAGTTTGGCCATAGCGTGGGCGACCGGGTGTTGTCGGAGTTTGCGCGCATTTTCAAGGAGTCGACCGAATGCCGGGTGTGCGGGCGCTGGGGCGGCGATGAATTTGTGGTAGTGATTCCGCACGCCGAGCCCGCACTCATCCAGCGTGTAATTGAGCGCATCGAAGTCCGTATCGATACCTGGGCGCAATGCAACGGATTGCCCATGTCGGCGAGTCTGGGCGTGGCGCACGCCCCGGCAGATGGCACAGACTTGATGAACCTGTTGTCTATTGCCGACATCAAGCTTTATCAGCAAAAAATCCGCAAGCAGGGCGGCTTGCAGGCCGTGCCCGCCATGCGTCCCCCTACCATTGTCAGGAGTTCGGATGAACCCCAAACTACTTGAAATACTCGTCTGTCCCGTGTGCAAAGCTACGCTGACCTGGAAAAAATCCGCACAGGAACTGGTGTGTCCGGCGTGCCGTCTGGCGTATCCCCTCCGCGACGACATCCCGGTCATGTTGCCGGAAGAGGCGCGCCAGCTGAACGTTGACGAAGCGCATTCGACGTGAATCTGGCGTTTCATGTGGTAATCCCGGCGCGCTTTGCGTCGAGCCGTTTGCCTGGTAAACCGCTGGCCGATATCGGCGGACAGCCCATGGTGGTGCGGGTGGTTGAACGCGCCGTGCAGGCCGGTGCGGCGTCTGTCGTGGTCGCGACCGATGACGCTCGGGTGCAGCAAGAAGTCGAGGCTGCGGGTTATCAGGCCATCATGACCGCCACGACCCACGAATCCGGGACGGAACGACTGGTAGAGGTTGCCGAAACGTTTGGCTGGGACGACGATACGCTGGTCGTGAATGTTCAGGGCGATGAGCCTTTGATCGCGCCGACATTGATTCGCGAAGCCGCTCGCCAGTTGGTGTTGCACGACGATGCCGTGATGGCGACACTGGCACACCCGATCCACGACCCCGACGATTTCACCAACCCCAATGTTGTCAAGGTGGTGTCCAGCGAAGCGGGCTATGCCCTGTATTTCAGTCGCGCGCCGATTCCCTGGCCACGCGATGCGTTCCAGTCGAAACAGCCCATGCCTCATGCCCTGGGTGCATTGCGGCATATCGGGCTGTATGCCTATCGAGCCGGATTTCTGCGTACCTATGCCAGCCTCGCGGCCTCGCCGCTGGAACGCTATGAAATGCTGGAGCAGCTGCGCGTGCTGTGGCACGGTTACCGGATTAGCCTCGGCATCACCCCGACAGCGCCCGCGCCGGGGGTGGATACGCCGGACGATCTGGCACGCGTGCGCGCGCTGTTTGCAGCGGTGTAGCCGCCTGTTAATCCGCCAATAAAAAATTTTAAGTGTTGCATCAACCCGCATTGCCTTAGGCTTACGCGGTTAAATCCATTCATTATTCAAGTATTCACACTTCAAGGGAGACAGCAATGCGTTTGATTCTATTGGGCGGCCCCGGCGCGGGCAAAGGTACCCAGGCCAATTACATTAAGGAAAAATACAGCATCCCGCAGATTTCCACCGGCGACATGCTGCGCGCGCAGATCAAGGCGGGCAGCGAGCTGGGCATGAAGGCCAAGGCCATCATGGACGCCGGCGGCTTGGTTTCCGACGACATCATCATCGGCATGGTGAAAGCGCGCCTGACCGAAGCCGACTGCAAGAACGGCTACCTGTTTGACGGTTTTCCGCGCACGATTCCGCAGGCTGAAGCGATGAAAGCCGCTGGCGTGCCGATCGACTTCGTGGTCGAGATCGATGTCGCCGACGAAGAAATCGTCAAGCGCATGTCGGGTCGTCGCGTGCATGTGGCCTCGGGCCGCACCTACCACGTCGTGTTCAATGCGCCTAAGGTGGCTGGCAAGGATGATGTCACCGGTGAAGACCTGATCCAGCGCGACGATGATCACGAAGACACGGTGAAGAAGCGTCTCGATGTGTATCACGCGCAGACCGAGCCGCTGGTGAAATACTACGGCGACTGGGGCAAGAGCGGCGAAGCCGGTGCGCCCAAGTATGTGAAAGTCGCAGGCGTCGGCAAGGTGGATGGCATTCGCGATTCGATCTTCGCCGCGCTGGGTTAAAGCACCCGCTGATCAAATCCAAGCAAACTGCCGATGCCGCAAACGATTGCCCCGCTGAATGACACCGAACGCTGGATTGTCTCCAGCGCGGTGAAAGAACGCTACGGGCGTGTAGTCGATATCCAGGATGTGGAAACCGAAATCCGCCTGTATGTCGATGACCGCGAATTGACGCTGTGCCCGGGCTTTTACTGGAACGAGCAGGGCTGTCATTTCGTGTTGTCAAAAACCGGCGACGCGCGCTACCGCAGCATGTTTTTTTATCGTATCCGCGATCGCTTCAGCACCGGGCGCGAGGAATACGACGACATCGGCGACTGCGTCACCACCCTGCTGAAAATGCAGGCCGACGAAGCCGCCAAACGCCTGGCCGAGAGCGAAATGTCCGGCCACAGTTGATACTCAGCCAGCCCGGTATTCCGTGCTGGCTTTTTGTTACCCACTTTCGAAAAACAGGAGACACACCATGGCGACTAAAATCACGGCGAAAAAAATGAACGCCTTTTACGCACAGTCCGGCGGCGTCACCGCCGTCATCAACGCCTCGGCCTGCGGCGTGATCGAAACCGCGCGCAAGCACAAGGACGTGATCGGCAAAGTCTACGCTGGACGCAACGGCATCATCGGCGCGCTGACCGAAGACCTGATCGACACCACCAAGGAATCAGCCAGCGCGATTGCCGCGTTGCGCAATACGCCGTCGGGCGCGTTCGGCTCGTGCCGTTTCAAGCTGAAATCGCTGGAAGCCAACAAGCGCGAATACGAACGCCTGATCGAGGTTTTCAAGGCGCACAACATCGGCTATTTCTTCTACAACGGTGGCGGCGATTCGGCCGACACCTGCTTCAAGATCAGCCAGCTGTCCGAGGCAATGGGCTACCCGATCCAGGCGATCCACGTGCCGAAGACCGTCGATAACGATCTGCCGATCACCGACTGCTGCCCCGGTTTCGGCTCGGTCGCCAAGTACATCGCCGTCTCAACACTGGAAGCCAGCTACGACGTGCGTTCCATGGCCAAAACCTCGACCAAGGTGTTCGTGCTGGAAGTGATGGGTCGCCACGCGGGCTGGATCGCAGCGGCGGGTGGACTGGTCGAAGACCACGGCATTCCGGTCGTCATCCTGTTCCCGGAAATCGAGTTTGATCAGAAGAAATTCCTCGCCCGCGTCGACAAGCTGGTGAAAGAACACGGCTTCTGCACGGTGGTGGTGTCCGAAGGCTGCCATTACCCCGACGGCAAGTTCCTCGCCGAGCAGGGCACGCGCGACGCCTTTGGCCACGCGCAACTGGGCGGCGCTGCACCGGTGGTCGCCAACATGATCAAGGACGCGCTCGGCCACAAGTTCCACTGGGCGGTGGCGGATTACCTGCAACGCGCGGCGCGTCACATCGCCTCCGCGACCGACGTCAAGCAGGCTTATGAACTCGGCAAGAAGGCCATCGAACTCGCGATCAAAGGCCACAACTCTGTGATGCCGACGGTCGATCGCATTTCCGACAAGCCTTACAAGTACAAGATCGGCATGGCACCGCTGTCCAAGGTCGCCAACGTCGAGAAGTTCATGCCGCGCGATTTCATTACCAAGGATGGCTTCGGCATTACCGACAAGTGCAAGCGTTATCTGACGCCGCTGATCCAGGGCGAAGACTATCCCAAGTACAAAGATGGCCTGCCGGTGTATGTGACGTTGAAGAACGTGGCCGTGGCGAAGAAGCTGGCGACGTTCAAGCTCTGAACCATGACGCTTGAAAAGGCCAAACAGTTGCTGAAAGTGCAAGCCGACTTCGGCGGCTTTTACAACGGCAACTCGGCCAAGCTGATTCTGTCCGAAGTGCAGCGCGAGCATGGCCAGGATGCGGTGGATCAATGCATCCGGGAGCTGGGGCTGGATCAGGTGTTCGGGTTTCAGACGGGCACCCGTTTTGAGGGTGGCCTGGCGATGGGCAAGTAAGGTGAACGGCAGCTGCGGCTGCCATTTTTTATTGTGGTAATTGTGGCGACGGAGGAGACAAGAAAATGAACGAAGGTTTGCTGTTTGCCCTGATAGCAGCAGTGCTCGCACTGCTCTACGGGATCGTGTCGATCAAATGGATTTTGGGTCTACCTACCGGCAACGACCGCATGCGGGAAATTGCGGCGGCGGTGCAGGAGGGCGCATCGGCGTATCTGAACCGGCAATACACCACCATCGGCATCGTCGGCATGATCCTGCTGATCGCGATTTTTGTTTCACTGGGCTGGCAGACTGCGGTCGGTTTCGCTCTCGGCGCTTTCCTCTCTGGCCTCACCGGCTACATCGGCATGAACGTCTCGGTGCGCGCCAACGTGCGCACCGCGCAGGCAGCTTCGCAGGGCTTGAATGCCGCGCTGAATGTCGCTTTCAAAGGCGGCGCGATTACCGGGATGCTGGTCGTCGGCCTCGGTTTGCTTGGTGTCGCGGGTTACTACGCGGTGCTGACGCTGGTGCTGGGGGAAACCACCGAGCAGGCGACCCACGCACTGGTCGGTCTGGCCTTTGGCGGTTCGCTGATTTCCATTTTCGCCCGACTTGGCGGCGGCATCTTCACCAAGGGCGCTGACGTCGGCGCCGACCTGGTGGGCAAGGTCGAAGCGGGGATTCCCGAGGACGACCCGCGCAACCCGGCGGTGATCGCGGACAACGTCGGCGATAACGTCGGCGACTGCGCCGGCATGGCCGCCGACCTGTTTGAGACCTACGCCGTGACCATCATCGCCACCATGCTGCTTGGCGGCCTGCTGATTACCGGCTCGCCCGAAGCGGTGATTTATCCGCTGGTGCTGGGCGGTTTCTCGATCATCGCGTCGATTGTCGGCACGTATTTCGTCAAGGCGCGCGAGGGCGGCAAGATCATGAACGCGCTGTATCGCGGCCTGATCGTGTCGGGCGTGCTGGCGGCGGTGGCGTTCTATCCCATCACCACCTGGATGCTGGGCGAGGGCGTGATGATCGGCGGCGAACTGGTGACATCGATGAACCTGTACTTCGCCACGCTGATTGGTCTGGCGCTGACCGCGGCCATGGTGTGGATCACCGAGTACTACACCGCGACCGAATTCGCGCCGGTGCGCCACATCGCCGAAGCCTCCACCACTGGCCACGGAACCAACGTCATCGCCGGTCTGGGCGTGTCGATGAAATCCACCGCTGCGCCAGTGCTCGCCGTGTGCGCCGCGATCTGGGGCGCGTATGAACTCGGCGGCCTCTACGGTATCGCGATTGCTGCGACCTCGATGCTGTCGATGGCCGGCATCATCGTCGCGCTCGACGCCTACGGCCCGATCACCGACAACGCCGGCGGCATCGCCGAAATGGCCGGACTGGACGACAGCATCCGCAATATCACCGACCCGCTCGACGCCGTGGGCAACACGACCAAGGCCGTGACCAAAGGCTATGCGATTGGTTCGGCGGGGCTTGCCGCGCTGGTGCTGTTCGCCGACTACACCCACGCCCTTAACGCCAAAGCGTTGCTCGACAATCCCATGGCTGTGGCAATGAGCTTCGATCTGTCGAACCACATGGTCATCATCGGCCTGTTCATCGGCGGCATGGTGCCGTATCTGTTCGGCGCGATGGGCATGGAAGCGGTCGGCCGCGCGGCGGGTTCGGTGGTGGTCGAAGTGCGCCGCCAGTTCAAGACCATCCCCGGCATTATGGAAGGTACGGCCAAGCCGGAATACGGCACCTGCGTCGACATGCTGACCAAGGCCGCGATCAAGGAAATGATCGTGCCGTCGTTGCTGCCGGTCGCGGTGCCCGTCATCGTCGGCTTGACGCTTGGCGCGCAGGCGCTCGGCGGCGTGCTGGTCGGCACCATCATCACCGGCATCTTCGTGGCGATTTCCATGACCACCGGCGGCGGTGCGTGGGACAATGCCAAGAAGTACATTGAGGAAGGCAATCACGGCGGCAAAGGTTCGGATGCGCACAAGGCCGCCGTGACCGGCGACACCGTGGGTGATCCCTACAAGGACACCGCTGGCCCGGCCGTCAACCCGCTGATCAAGATCATCAACATCGTTGCGCTGCTGATCGTGCCGCTGATTGCCTGAAATGCGTTAAGCTAGCGCTAGGGGATCACTCCCCGGGCGAAAAAAACATTCAACCGAGAGAGGAGTTTGGTATGGCTAAAAACGTGGGCGGGATAGATCGGATCGTTCGTGCAGTACTCGGGGTGGGGCTGATGGCTTCTGCCGGGAGCCTGACGGGGATTGATGCGATTGACAACTCGGACTTCATTCAAAATTACATGGTGCCAATCGGCATGATCGGTTTTATCCTGTTTCTGACGGCCATATTCAAATGGTGCCCGGCTTATCTGCCATTCGGTATCAACAGCAACAAGGCCAAATAAACTTTTATTCGTTTATCAGGTCAAGCATAGTGCGCCCTTGGGGCGCACTTTTTGTTGGAGGGGGTGTTATGCGTATTGCCGGGTTCATCTTGGCGTGTTTACTGAGTAGTGCCGTGCACGCAGGCGGCGTCGAGCGACTGAAGGCGTTCGTATCAGGAGCCAAAACGGTCGAGGCCGAGTTCACCCAGACCGTGACTGACAAGCGCGGGCGCGTGACCCAGCAGGCCAGCGGCACGATGGCGTTTGCACGCCCTGGCAAATTTCGTTGGGATTACCGCGCACCGTATGAGCAAATAATCGTGGGGGACGGCAGCCACCTGTGGCTGTACGATACCGATCTCGATCAAGTGACGGTGAAACCTCTGAGCGACTTGATCGCTGGCACGCCCGCTGCACTGCTGGCGGGCGACAACAGTCTGGATCGCCATTTCCGTTTGCAAAACGCAGGCGAGCGGGCCGGGCTGGAATGGCTGGAGGCCACGCCGAAAAATCGCGATACCACGTTTGAACGCATCCGCATGGGGTTCCGGGGCGATACCCTGGTGCAGATGGAGCTGTTTGATTTCTTTGGACAGCACACCACGCTTGTATTGTCGAAACTGGTACGCAACCCGGTACTGGCGGCATCGCGTTTCAAGTTCACACCGCCCAAAGGGGCTGGTCTCATTGGCGACTGACGATCTGTTTGGCGCGCTGCCCTCGCCTGCGCGCGACGACGCCCGCGCCAACACGCCGCTCGCCGAACGCTTGCGGCCACACAGCCTGGCCGATGTGGTCGGGCAAACGCACTTGCTGGACGTGGGTAAGCCCCTGCGACTGGCGTTTGATGCGGGCAAGCTGCATTCGATGATTCTGTGGGGGCCACCCGGCGTGGGAAAAACCACGCTGGCACGGCTGACCGCGCAGGCATTTGGCGCGGACTTTATCGCGATTTCAGCCGTGCTCTCTGGTGTGAAAGACATCCGTGAAGCCGTCGAACGCGCGCACATGAACCAGCGTCTTGCCCGCACCACCATTCTGTTCGTCGATGAAGTACACCGTTTCAATAAATCGCAGCAGGACGCGTTCTTGCCGCATGTGGAATCCGGGCTGTTTACCTTTATCGGTGCCACGACAGAAAATCCCTCGTTCGAGGTCGTCGGCGCACTGCTGTCGCGCGCTCAGGTATATGTGCTGAAATTGCTCACGCCAGACGAGCTGAGTCCATTGACGCAGCGCGCCTTGCGCGAGCTGCCGGGACTGACGCTGGCTGCTGGCGTCGACCAAATGCTGGCGGCCTACGCCGACGGTGATGCCCGCAAACTGCTCAATCTGCTGGAGCAACTCGATACCGCTGCCCGCACCGCGCAGATTGCGGTGGTTGACGCAGCCTTCGTGGAAAATTCCTTGGCTCAGTCTTTGCGTCGTTTCGACAAGGGCGGGGATGCCTTCTACGACCAGATTTCCGCGCTGCACAAAAGCGTGCGAGGCTCCGCGCCTGACGCCGCGCTGTACTGGCTGGTGCGGATGCTGGACGGCGGTGCAGACCCGCGCTATCTCGGTCGTCGCTTGATCCGCATGGCCAGCGAAGACATTGGCCTGGCCGATCCCCGCGCGCTGGGTCTCACACTGGATGCGGTTGAAACCTACGAGCGTCTGGGCTCACCCGAAGGCGAACTCGCGCTCGCGCAGGCCTGCCTGTATCTCGCCTGCGCGCCCAAAAGCAACGCGGCTTACGTGGCGTATAACGCCGCGCGCGCGTTTGTGCAGGCCAACCCGTCGAACGATGTGCCTGTCCATTTGCGCAACGCGCCGACCAAGTTGATGAAGGAACTCGGCTATGGCCGAGCCTACCGCTACGCACACGATGAGCCTGATGCCTACGCCGCAGGTGAGTGTTATTTCCCTGATGGCGTGCAGGAACAACGCTGGTATCACCCGACCCCGCGCGGCCTCGAAGTAAAAATCGCCGAGAAGCTGGCCACGCTTCGCCAGTGTGACGAAGATGCCGAGCCGCGATAACGCTATTCGCGCGATGCGGCAGTGGGAGTTCTTCTCGGAATCACTGGGGTAAGTCCCGTTCAATGATCTGAAACTGGTTTCTGTGTGCGTAGTTTTTTGGTGTCGCCGCGCCGCTGCTTGGTTTCCAGCCTCCGCTTTTTGGACGCCAGCGTCGGGCGGGTAGCGTGGCGGGGCTTGGCGACGTGGCAGGCTTCGCGGATGAGTTCGATCAGGCGCGCCAGCGCATCTTCGCGGTTACGCTGCTGGCTGCGGTAGCGTTCTGCCGAGAGAATCAGCACACCCTCCTGCGTCAGACGACGACCCGCCAACACGAACACCCGTTGGCGCACCGGCTCCGGGAGCGCAGGCGAGCCGGCCACGTCGAAACGCAATTGCACCGCGCTTGAAACCTTGTTGACGTTTTGCCCGCCCGGACCCGATGCGCGGATAAAGTCTTCCTGGATATCGCGCTCGTCGAGGCTGATCTGAGCGTTAACGCGGATCATGCCCAAGGGTTGGCTACCACTTCACCAGATGCACGTTGTTGAGTGTGCGCCCGAGAAACCGCTCACCGATGGTCTGAAAGCGCAGGGGCACATCGGTGACGTAAAAATCGTAGCGGGGCTGGGCAGGCCCCGGGTTGGCGATCTGCCTGTCGGCCAGCAGCGCGGCGACCTGCTCGGCCATGGCTTCGGCGGAATCGACCAACGCAACCTGATCGCCGACCACTTTCCGCAGCAGCGGCTTAAGCAGCGGATAGTGGGTGCAGCCCAGCACGAGGGTGTCGATATGTTCGGCCAGCAGGGGTTTGAGGTAATCCTCGGCTGTGAGCCGGGTGACTTCGTGGTCGAGCCAGCCTTCTTCAACCAGCGGCACAAACAGCGCGCAGGCTTGTGAGTGGATACGCGAATCGGGCGCGTAATCGTGTATCGCGCGGGCGTAGGCGTTGCTGTTAATGGTGGTGGGCGTGGCAATGACGCCGATTTTCTTGCCGCCCCGCGCGGCGAGCGCACCGGCATCGATGACATCAAGCACAGGCACGGCAGACAATTCCTTGACCACTTGAGCCGCCACGGCAGCCATCGTATTGCAGGCGATGACTAGCAGCTTGACGTCTTTTTCCAGCAGAAATTCAGCGATCTGGCGCGTGAAGTGGGTGATGGTTTCGACCGACTTCACGCCGTAGGGCACGCGTGCGGTGTCGCCAAAGTAGACGATGTTTTCGTACGGCAGGCGCTCCATCAACGCGCGTACGACGGTGAGTCCGCCAATGCCGGAATCGAATACGCCGATGGGAGAAGTGGCTGTGCTCATGCTGAAACGGGGTGTTGCGAGAGTGCCCATTCTACATGCTCGCGCACCAGCGCTGAGGCATGGTGGCGGCGACTGCTCAGCGCAGCTTGACGGGCAGACGAGTGCGGCGCATTGCCCAGCGCCACGGCGATATTGCGCAGCCAGCGCTCGTGCCCGATGCGGCGGATCGGCGAGCCCGCCAGCCGACCGTTGAAATCGGTTTCGCTCCAGGCGAACAGATCAATCAGGCGTGCGCTGTCGAGGCCGTTGCGCACGACAAAATCGGGTAGCGTCGCTGGGTGGGCAAAGCGGTTCCACGGGCATACCAGCTGGCAGTCGTCGCAGCCGTAAATGCGATTCCCCATGAGCGGGCGCAGTTCGAGCGGGATGCTGCCTTTGAGTTCGATCGTCAGGTAGGAAATACAACGCCGCGCGTCGAGTGAATAGGGCGCAACGATGGCGCGCGTGGGGCACACGTCGATACACGCCTGGCACGTGCCGCAGTGGTTGGCTTCGGGCTTATCGACCGGCAGCGGCAGGTCGGTGTAGATCTCGCCGATAAAAAACCAGGAACCGTGCTGGCGGTTGAGCAATAGCGTGTGTTTACCGCGCCACCCCAGCCCGGCCCGGGTGGCGAGTTCGACTTCAAGCACCGGTGCGCTATCGGTGAACACGCGGAAATGATGCGCGCCGACGGCCGCGCCGATGCGTTCGGCCAGCGTTTGCAGGCGATTGCGCAATACCTTGTGGTAATCGCGTCCCAGCGCATAGCGAGCGAGGTAGGCGGCCTCGGGGTCAGCCATCACGGAATGCGGGTCGGCCGCGCTGGGTGGCCAGTAATCGAGCCGCGCGCTAATGACGCGCACGGTGCCGGGCACGAGCTCGGCGGGGCGGCTACGCCGGGTGCCATGCGCCGCCATATAATCCATCTCGCCATGAAAATCTTTTGCCAACCAGTCCAGCAGCCCGGCTTCGGCAGCGCTCAAATCCGTCCCGGCAATGCCCACGTCGGCAAACCCGAGCTCGCGCCCCCATTGCCCGATTTGCTGCCGCAGCTCGATTAAATCCTGTTCATGCATAGCCCCGATAATACCGTGCCGCAGACGTGCCCCCTCGCCGACGAGACGGCCACGCTGGCGTTTGGCGCGTGTCTGGCGCGGGAACTGACGCCGGGCATCAAGCTCCACCTCGAAGGCGATCTGGGGGCGGGCAAAACCACGCTGGTGCGCGGTATCCTGCGTGCGCTGGGCTACGCCGGGCGGGTCAAAAGCCCGACCTATACCCTGGTCGAAACCTATAGCCTGCCTGCGTTTGAGTTGTATCATTTCGACCTGTACCGGTTGCATGATCCGCGCGAATGGCTGGATGCGGGTTTTCGCGACCTGAGCGGCCAGGCGGTGAGCCTGATCGAGTGGCCGGATAAGGCCGCAGGCTGGCTGCCCGCGCCCGATGCGATTCTCCGGCTGGAGATTGTGGACGATGCGCGCATGATCACCTGCCAGCCAATGAGCCTAAGTGGCACCCCATTTCTGGAGGCATGTTGTACATCCTGTTAAGACTGTTTTTGTTGAGCGCGCTGTGTGTGCCGGTGATAGCACAGGCGCTGCAACTGTCGGCTACCCGTTTGTGGCCATCGCCCGACTACACCCGCATCACACTCGAAGCGGTGCAGCCGGTGGCGCACAAATATTTTCTGCTGAGCCAGCCCGATCGCCTGGTGATTGATCTCGAAGGCGTCGAGCCGGGCACCGCACTCGACGCTCTGGCGGGCCAGCTCACCCCAGACGATCCTTATGTGAGTGCGATTCGCGTCGGCATGAATCGCCCCGGTGTCATGCGGTTGGTGCTTGATCTCAAAACCGCGATCAAGCCTTCGATGTTTGGCCTGCAACCGCTGGGGCAATACGGCCACCGGCTGGTGATCGATTTGTACCCGGCGCAACCTGCGTCGCACGCCGCGACCAGTCCGCCGCCGATACCGCCTGTGGTCAAACCCGCTGCGCCGCAATACGCCCGTCTGATTACCGTCGCAATTGACGCCGGGCACGGCGGCGAAGACCCCGGCGCACTGGGTGCGAATGGCTCACGCGAAAAAGATATCACCCTCGCGCTGGCTCAAAAACTCAAGAAAAAAATCGATGCGCAGGAAAACATGCGCGCGGTCCTGGTTCGCGAAGGCGATTATTACGTGCCGCTTGGCCAGCGGGTCGTCAAAGCGCGCGCACTCAAGGCCGATCTTTTCATCTCGATTCATGCCGATGCGTTTATCAAGCCTCAGGCGCGCGGCTCATCCGTGTTTGCCCTGTCTGAAAATGGGGCAACATCGACAGCTGCGCGCTGGCTGGCGAAAAAGGAAAATGACGCTGACCTCATCGGTGGCGTCAACATCGACGTCAAAGACCCTTCGCTCAAACGCACCCTGCTCGATCTCACCCAAACCAGTACGATCAACGACAGTATGCGGGTCGGGCACGCCGTGCTTAAAGAAATCGGTGGTGTGAATACCTTGCACAAGGCGCGCGTCGAGCAGGCCGGGTTTGCCGTGCTGAAAGCGCCGGACATCCCCTCGATCCTGGTCGAGACCGCTTTCATCTCCAACCCGGAAGAAGAAAAGCGATTGAACGATCCTGACTATCAGGACAAATTGGTGGGAGCGATTTTGAGCGGGGTTAAAAAATATTTCGTCACTCATCCGCTCACAGCGCCATCGCGTCTGACCCGAAACCCCTGATGGCTTCGCCCTCCATGAGTGCAAGCCTGCTCGGCAAGGTCGCCCCCGGATTTGATCATCCGCTCGACGTGCTTGAAGCGTGTCATGTACGTATCGCCCAACAGTGCGACACTCTGGAAAAACTGCTCAACCATCTGCCAAGCCACGGCGCAGACGTGCATGCACAGCAAGCCGCGCGCGCGGTGCTCACGTACTTCGACACCGCAGCCGTCCATCATCACGACGATGAAGAACGTAACCTGTTTCCCTTGCTGGAGCTGGCGAATGCGCCCGGCGCGTGCGATCTGGTGACCAGTCTCACGCTTGAGCATGAACTACAGGGGCAACTCTGGCGCAGCCTGCAGATGCAACTTGCGCGACTCGCGGCGGGCGAATCCTCCGCGCTGGATGCAAGACTGACGCAGCAGTTTGTGGTTGCTCAGCGCCGCCACTTCGAATTTGAGAACGCCCACATATTGCCGTTGGCGCGTGCCGTGCTGGATGCGCCAGCCATCGCGCGGCTGGGTCGTGCGATGGCCGCGCGGCGGGTCGTACGGTTCGCTGAAGCAGGCGAGACGGATTAATGCCGATTCGCGTACTGCCCGACGTTCTGATTTCGCAAATTGCCGCTGGCGAGGTGATCGAACGCCCCGCCGCCGCACTGAAAGAAATCCTCGAAAACAGCCTCGATGCGGGGGCGACCGACATTCACATCGAACTTGAGCAGGGCGGGGTTAAGCGCATCAAGGTGAGCGACGACGGCTGTGGTATCGCGCGCGGCGAGCTGGTACTCGCGCTCACACGTCACGCCACCAGCAAAATCGCCAGTCTGGCCGATCTGGAACAGGTGGCGAGTCTGGGATTTCGCGGCGAAGCGCTGGCCTCGATTGCCGCAGTAGCACGGGTAGCGTTGACCAGCCGGTGTGCCGACGACGACCACGCCTGGACGCTCAAAATCGAAGGTGGGCAGGGCGATACGGTTGCGCCTGCGGCGCGCGAACCCGGTACCACGCTGGATATCCAGGAATTGTTTTTCAATACCCCGGCGCGGCGCAAATTTCTTAAAACCGACGCCACTGAATACGCGCATTGCGCCGAAGCGGTGCGGCGGCAGGCGCTGTCGCATCCGGCGACGGCGTTTACGCTCAGTCACAATGGCCGAGTGCAAATGCGGCTGGCTGCCGGGTCGTCGGCGCAGCGGCTGCGGCAGGTGCTGGGCGAAGCGTTTGAGTCGCAGGCGATTGCGGTTGAAGCCGCAGCGGCCGCACTGCGCGTGCAGGGCTGGGTGATTCGCCCCAGCGCCGCTACTGCCAGCCGCGACAACCAGCATGTATTTGTGAATGGCCGTTATGTACGCGACAAGCTGATCGTGCACGCGCTGCGCGAGGGCTACAAAGATGTGCTGCATCATCAGCTCAATCCGGCGTATTGCCTGTTTATCGAGTTGCCACCCGATAGCGTGGATGTGAATGTGCATCCGGCCAAAACTGAAATCCGTTTTCGCGACAGCCGGGGAGTGCATCAGTTTTTGTATCACGCCGTCGAGCGTGTGCTCGCCGCGCCTGCGCAGGCTGACATGGCAGCGATCTCATCGCCGCTTCAGCCGACGGTCTCGCCGCGCTGGCAAGCCTCGATGCCCTTGCAGGTCAATGAGGCGATGGCCTTGTATGCGCCGCTGATGCCATCGGGCAACCCCCCGCTGGCGCACGATGTGTTCAGCGCCGGATTTGATACGCGCGGCACGCCGCTGGGATCTGCGCGTGAACAGGCCGATATGCCGCCGTTGGGCTACGCACTGGCGCAACTGCACGGTGTGTATGTGCTCGCGCAAAACGCGCAGGGACTGGTGTTGGTGGATATGCACGCGGCGCACGAACGCGTCGTTTACGAAAAACTCAAACAGGCGCTCGATACTCGTGCCGTGCCATCGCAAACCCTGCTGATTCCCGTGGCAATCACTGCCGACGCGCGCGACGTGGCCGAAATCGAGCCGCATCTTGATCGTCTGAATGCGATTGGCTTTGAGCTGTCGATCACCTCGCCCACCTCGGTGGCCGTGCGCGCCGTACCCTGGCTGCTGAAAGACGCCGACCCCGTGGAACTCACCCGCACCCTGCTGCACGAAGTGGCGGAATATGGCGTTGCACGCCTGCTGGCCGAACGCCGCAACGAACTTCTCGCCACGCTCGCCTGCCACGGCGCGGTGCGCGCCAACCGCCATCTCACCGTACCGGAAATGAATGCCCTGCTGCGTGACATGGAAGCGACCGAGCGCGCCGGACAATGTAATCACGGTCGCCCTACCTGGTTTCCGATCAGCCTCAAAGAACTGGACGCGATGTTCATGCGCGGACGGTAGCAAGCGGCATTCAGATAAAGCCTGCCTGCCACCATCAAGTTTCCCCGACTCGGGTCGAATCTACCTCCATGGAGCGTTGCCTGTGAGCTGGGCGCGTGGGATAAACGAGCTGTGGGGTGGCAAGCGTGTTAGTGATTGTCGGGTATATCGTGGTGTGTGTGTGTGTGTTCGGCGGCTTTGCGCTGGCGGGCGGGCATCTGGTTGCGCTGTTTCAGCCGCTGGAATTGCTGATGATTGGCGGGGGAGCCGGCGGCGCATTTCTTGTCGGCAATAACGGCAAAGCGATCAAGGCTACGATGAAGGCGCTGCCGACGGTATTCAAAGGCTCGAAATACACGCGCGCGCTGTACATGGATGCCCTGGCTCTACTGTATGAGTTGCTGACTAAAATCCGCAAGGAAGGTTTGATGTCGATTGAGTCCGACGTCGATAACCCGCATGACAGCCCACTATTCTCCAAATATCCCTCCGTCGTATCAGATCATCACATCATGGAATTCCTCACGGATTATTTGCGATTGATGGTCAGCGGCAGCATGAATGCCTTTGAGATCGAAAACCTGATGGATAACGAAATCGAAACGCATCACCACGAAGGTGAAGTACCGGCGCACGTCGTCGCCAAGCTGGGCGATGGTCTGCCCGCATTCGGCATTGTCGCGGCGGTGATGGGCGTGGTGCACACCATGGAATCAGTGCATTTGCCACCAGCCGAACTGGGTATTCTGATTGCTCACGCACTGGTCGGTACCTTCCTGGGGATTTTGCTGGCCTATGGCTTTGTCGGCCCTCTGGCGGGTTTGCTGGAGCAAAAACTGCACGAATCTAGCAAGCTGTTTCAGTGCGTGAAAGTCACCCTGCTCGCCAGCCTGAATGGCTACGCCCCGGCGATTGCCGTGGAATTTGGCCGCAAGGTGTTGTACTCGACCGAGCGTCCGTCGGCGCGCGAGCTGGAAGAACACGTCAAGGGTGCGAAAAACCGCTGATCCGGTTTGACGAAATAAAGCCATGAGCGAAACCAAAGCACCGATTATCGTCAAGCGCATCAAGAAGGTAGCGGGCGGCCATCACGGCGGCGCGTGGAAAATTGCATACGCTGACTTTGTCACGGCGATGATGGCTTTCTTTCTCTTGATGTGGCTCTTGGGATCCACCGCCAAGGGCGACCTCAAAGGCATTTCCGAATATTTCAAAACCCCGCTCAAAGTCGCCATGCAGGGCGGTTCGGGTAGTGGCGACAGCTCCAGCGTCATCAAGGGCGGCGGCACCGATCTCACCCGCCAGTCGGGCCAGGTGAAAAAAGGCCAGACCGAAGAAGAGAAAAAATCTTATAACCTCAAGGCCGCTCGCGCCGAGATGGAACGGCTCGAAGCCGCGACACTGAAAAAACTGAAAGGCCGACTCGAAGAAATGATCGAGGCCAACCCCGCGCTCAAACAGTTCAAGCGGCAGATGCTGCTCGACATCACCACCGAGGGCTTGCGCATTCAGGTCGTGGACGAGCAGAACCGCCCCATGTTCAACCTCGCCAGTGCCGAGCTGCAACCCTACACACGCATTATCCTGCGCGAAATCGGCAAGACTCTGAACGACGTACCCAACCGCATCAGCCTTTCCGGGCACACTGATGCCATGCCGTATGCCAATGGCGCGCGCGGTTACAGCAACTGGGAATTGTCTGCCGACCGCGCCAATGCCTCACGGCGTGAATTGAGCGTCGGCGGCATGGACGAAGCCAAAATGCTGCGTGTAGTCGGGCTCGCTTCCTCGGTTTTGTTCAACAACGCTGATCCGCACGACCCGATCAATCGCCGCATCAGCATCATTGTCATGAACAAATGCACCGAAGAAGCCGTGACCAAAGAAGACGAAAGCGCCAAAATCCACAGCGAAGCTGAAGTGCGAGACGCTGTGAAACAGGCGCTGGCCGAGGTGCAGACCCAGGCAGGCAAACTGGCGACGAACTGAGGCTGCTGGCGAAGCGCCGGTAGAAGAGGCGGCTTCGTCATAACAGGCGATAATGCAAGGCCGGGTGCGTGCAATGCGTCCGGCTTTTCAACCAGCGGAACGCCCCATGCCCTCCCAGGAATTCACCTTACGCGACGAATACGTCGCCCTCTGCGATTTACTCAAACTCACCGGCATCGCCGACAGCGGCGGTCAAGCCAAGCTCATGGTGGCCAACAACGAAGTGACCGTCGACGGCCAGCCCGAAACCCGTAAAACCGCAAAAATCCGTGCCCGGCAGACCGTGGAATGCCTCGGTCAGCAGGTGAGGGTGGTCGCCGCTCCGGTGGACTGAGTCGGGTTTTCTCGCCCGCATTTGGAGGGTGCGCGCGCTTACTTGGGTGGCAGTGTGGCGACAAAACTCAGGCAGAGCTCTACCCAAGCCACCAGCGCCTTGTCCGATTCGAATCCTTCCGGCGCGACATAGACAAACCCCTTGAGCGGCTTGCCGGTGAAATCCATTTTGCGCGCATGGGGCTTTTTCAATGCGGCCTCGTAGTGATCCGCCCCCACCCGCGCCATCAGCGTATCGTTCACCACCCCGCAGCACATGTTGCCCGACACCATGAAGGCGATGCCGCCGAACATTTTCTTTTCGGCGACGTCCTTGCGGGCGGAGAAGGTCTCGCGCAATCTCTCGGCCACCCCTTCGTCATAAGCCATCCATTCACTCCCAGGTAGGGCGGATGAGCGAAGCGCTATCCGCCGCATGAATATCAGAATACGGCGGATAACGGCCTGCGGCCTCATCCGCCCTACACACTACGCACGTTCCCCTGCCATCGGCAGATCATCGCCATCACCCGCCCAGTCCGCCGGATAAATTCCCACTTCCACCAACCTATGAAACGACGAATACGGCCAATCCGCAACGCGCGCCGCATGGCCATGCTTCACCGGATTGATATGCACATAGTCCATGTGCGCCGAGTAATCGCGTTCGTCACGAATCGTATGTTCCCAGTAGCGGCGCTGCCAGATGCCGCGCTCGCCCTTCGCTTGTCGAACGGTGCTGAGGGACTCCGTGCGTGGAAGCGCCTTTGAAAAAGCCGTCTTGATCGCTTTCCAGCGCGAGGTGTAATCTGCATCGTCTTCGGGTAGTGTCCAGATGCAGTGCATGTGATCGGGCAGCACCACCCAGGCATCGATGTGGAAAGGCTTTGCGCGGCGTGTGACGCGGATAGCGTTGCGGAGTAGTTCGATGTTGTCTGTCAGCAGGCTGCGCTTGCGTTCCAGCAGGTTGACCGTAAAAAAGTATGTACCACCGGGGACGCGGTTGCGGCGGTAATCGGGCATGGTTGGGTTTGGCGGTTATTTCACATGCGGCGGATAACGGCCTTCGGCCTCATCCCTACGCGGGCTATAGTGTTAGAGGGAGCGAAACACACGCGCTACCCCCTTCTTTACTGATACCGCACGCCCTTGTAATACAAGGTTTTCGAGGATACAGCGAGCCAACCAGTTGGAATTCTTTGTTGGACAATGCGATTCTATGTCCAGTAAACGCGCAACCTCCCCTGTGCGAAGCCCATCAATATGGCTTTCAAGTAATGCGAGTACAGATGCCTCTATCTGAGAGAGAGCAGCTTGGGCGCGGTTCCGTTCGGCAATGCTCATGATTTCACTTGAGAGTGCATACGGCGATAGGTCTATCGCCGCTATATGGTGAGAAAATTCGGAGTTTCCACTTCCCCGCAAATGCGCTTTTTTTCTCTTCCATTACACCTGCAATAAAAACGCATATTCTTCTTGCCTCTGTGCTGTCAGTATCAATAGTTGCATCAACTGCCGCATCACCACCTTTTACATCGCATTCGGTGACGTATCCACTAGCTTTCATCACCATGCAAACCATATATGCGTCGGCAATGACATCTTGTTTGGGCGCAACAGTGGGAGCAGCTTCCACTTGTTGTGGGACTTCATTTTTAGGAGTGATCTCCTTCGAAGGGCTGATAAATATCGCAACTATTGCAAGCAGGCCAAATATGGTGGCACCAAGCACTCCGGCTATGTTTTCTTTGCGGGGTTCGGCGGCGGCAACTCTTTTAATAGCACGAGTTGGGTTTACATCTTCCTGGCTAGGATTTAATTCTCCACAATGCGGGCAAGTCGGTGCTGAAGTCGATACATTTTTCCCGCACGTTTTGCATGTAGTCAACCTCGAAGTCATTACTATCTCCCGAGTCATATTCAAGGTTCATAGGCGAGCAGTGTAAGCAAGCATCACCCCACCAACTGCTCCAGCACAAACGGCAAGATCCCGCCCTTGTTGTAATACTCCACCTCAATCGGCGTATCGATGCGCAGCTTGACAGCGACGCGTTCGGACTTTCCATCGGCACGATGAATCACCAGCGTGACATCCTGCTGCGGCACGATGCCGGTCTCGATGCCTTCGAGGTCGAAGGTTTCGCTGCCGTCGAGTTTGAGCGACGCCGCATCGACACCGTCCTTGAACTGGCAGGGCAGCACGCCCATGCCAGCGAGGTTGGCGCGGTGGATGCGCTCGAAACTTTTGGCAATGACTGCCTTGACCCCCAATAAGGTAGTGCCTTTGGCCGCCCAGTCGCGAGAAGAGCCTGTGCCATATTCTTCGCCAGCGAAGATCATCAGCGGCTTGGCTTCGGCCTGGTATTGCATGGCCGCGTCGTAAATGGCTTGCTGGTTGCCATCTTTCAGCGTGATGCCGCCTTCGGAGCCGGGGATCATCAAGTTTTTGATGCGCACGTTGGCGAAGGTGCCGCGCATCATGATTTCATGGTTGCCGCGACGCGCACCGTAGCTGTTGAAATCGGCCTTCTGCACGCCGTGTTCTGTTAAATACAAACCGGCGGGCGAGGTGGGCTTGATGCCGCCTGCCGGACTGATGTGGTCGGTGGTAACGGAGTCGCCGAAGACAGCCAGCGCACGCGCTGACTGGATGCTGTTACTGGCGGCGTGGCCGCCAACGAAGAACGGCGGCTCTTGAATGTAAGTCGATTGTGTATCCCATTCATACACCGTGCCGGTGGGCGCGGCGACGGCGTCCCACAGCGGGTTGTCGGCGCCGACGTCGGCGTAGATTTTGCGATAGGCCGCCGGATCAGTGGCGGTGTTCATAACGGCGGCGACCTCTTCGTTGCTCGGCCACAGGTCTTTGAGGAAAACCGGCTTGCCGTCCTGGCTACTGCCGAGCGGCTCGGTTTCGAAATCGATATCCACGCGGCCCGCCAGCGCGAAAGCCACGACCAGCGGCGGCGACATCAGGAAGTTGGCCTTGACCGCCTGATGCACGCGCGCTTCGAAGTTGCGGTTGCCCGACAGCACCGAGGCGACGACCAGATCGTGGTCGGCGATGGCCTTCTCGATTTCGGGTTTGAGCGGGCCGGAGTTGCCGATACACGTGGTGCAGCCGTAGCCGACGACGCTGAAGCCGACTTGCTCCAGCGCGTCCATCAATCCAGCCTTGTTGAGGTATTCGGTGACCGCGCGCGAGCCGGGGCCGAGGCTGGTTTTGACGTGCGCGGGCGGCTTCAGGCCGAGCGCGGCGGCCTTCTTGGCCAGCAGGCCGGCGGCCAGCATCACGCCGGGATTGGAGGTGTTGGTGCACGAGGTGATCGCGGCAATGGCGATGTCGCCGTGTCGGATCGGCGTGTCGCCGGTATGCAGCGTCGAAGCGCCCTTGGCATAACCGCCGTCGGCCACGGTTTTATCCATCAGGCCGGTGAACGCAGATTTGAGATCGGTCAGCGCGATGCGATCTTGCGGGCGTTTGGGGCCGGCCACGCTGGGTTCCACGCTGGCAAGGTCAAGCGCCAGCACTTGTGAGTAATCGATGTCGCCCGCCTTGGGAATACCGAACAGACCTTGCGCCTGGTAATACGCACGAATCGAGTTCACCTGCGTGTCGCTGCGACCTGTCGCGGCAAAATACTGGCAGGTCGCCTCGTCCACCGGGAAGAAGCCCATGGTCGCGCCGTATTCCGGCGCCATGTTGGCAATCGTCGCGCGGTCGGTCACCGACATGGCGGCGACACCCGCGCCGAAGAATTCAACAAACTTGCCGACGACTTTGGCTTTACGCAGCATTTCGGTAATCGTCAGCACGATGTCGGTGGCGGTGACGCCGGGCTTGGCTGCGCCGGTCAGGTTCACGCCGACGACGTCGGGCGTGAGGAAATACACCGGCTGGCCGAGCATCGCAGCTTCGGCCTCGATGCCGCCGACGCCCCAGGCGACGATGCCGAGGCCGTTGATCATGGTGGTGTGGCTGTCAGTGCCGACCAACGTGTCCGGGTAGGCGACGCCGTCTTTTTCCATCACGCCGCGCGCCAGGTATTCCATGTTGACCTGATGCACGATGCCGACGCCGGGCGGCACGACCTTGAATGTATCGAACGCCTGCATGCCCCATTTGAGGAACTGGTAGCGCTCGCGGTTGCGCTCGAATTCGATTTTCATGTTGAGATCGAGCGCGTCGTGGCTGCCGGATGCGTCGACCTGAATTGAGTGATCGACCACCATATCGACCGGCACCAGTGGCTCGATTTTCTTGGGGTCGTGACCCTGTCGCTGCGCGGCAGAACGCATCGCGGCAAGGTCAGCCAGCAGCGGCACGCCGGTGAAGTCCTGCAAAATCACGCGGGCGACGGTGAAGGGAATTTCTTCGACGCGTTCGGCGTTCGGTTTCCAGGCGGCGAGCTGCTTGACGTGCTCGGGCGTGACCTTGACGCCGTCGCAGTTGCGCAGCACCGATTCCAGCACGATGCGGATCGACACGGGCAGGCGGCTGACCGAGTGACCCAGCGCCGCTTCGAGTTTTTTGAGTGAGGCAAATTGCTGACTGCCGCTGGCGGAAGAAAAAGTGTCGAGCGTGTGAAAGGTGTCAGACATGATGGAGGCTGGGGGAAAAATCGGGAAAACGTTATTCTATCGCAGTCTCCAACCCCGCCTTGACGCAAAACCATGTCCGATCTGAAGAAGAAAGCCCTCGATTACCACCGCCTGCCCAAGCCCGGCAAGCTCTCGGTCGAATCGTCCAAACCCTGCGCCACGCAAGAAGATCTGTCGCTCGCCTACACACCGGGCGTTGCCCAGCCGGTGCTGGAAATCGCGAAGAATCCGAAGACGGCCTACGACTACACCAACAAGGGCAATCTCGTCGCGGTGATCACCGACGGCACCGCCATCCTGGGCCTGGGCAACCGCGGCCCGCTTGCCGCCAAGCCGGTCATGGAAGGCAAGGCCGTACTGTTCAAGCAGTTTGCCGGTATCGATGTGTTCGACATCGAGGTCAACGTCAAAACCCCGCAGGAATTCATCAAGGTCGTTGAGGCCATCGCACCGACCTTCGGCGGCATCAACCTCGAAGACATTGCCGCGCCGCATTGTTTTGAAATCGAAGCCGCGCTGAAGAAAAAACTCGACATCCCCGTCTTTCACGACGACCAGCACGGCACCGCCGTCATCATCTGCGCCGGACTCATCAATGCCCTGTACGTGCAGGGCAAATCGCTCGACACGGCAAAAATCGTCTGCCTCGGCGCAGGTGCGGCTGGCATCGCGTCGATGAATCTGCTGGTGGCGATGGGCGCGCAGAAGCGCAACATCATGCTGGTCGATTCCAAAGGCGTCGTCCACAAGAGCCGCACCGATCTAAACGGCTTCAAGAAAGCCTACGCACGGAAGACCAAACTGCGCACGCTGGCCGAAGCGATGGTCGGCACCGATGTGTTCGTCGGCGTCTCCGGTGCCAACCTGGTGAGCCCGGCGATGGTGAAGTCGATGGCCGATAAGCCCGTCGTCTTTGCGCTTGCCAACCCCAACCCCGAAATCCTGCCCGAGAAGGCGAAGGCCGCGCGCAGCGATCTGGTGATGGCCACCGGGCGCTCGGACTTCCCCAACCAGGTCAACAATGTGCTCGGCTTTCCCTTCATCTTTCGCGGCGCGCTCGACGCGCGGGCGAAGGAAATCACCCAGGCCATGCTCATCGCCGCCGTGCATGCGCTGGCGGGACTCGCGCGCGAGCCGGTGCCCGCATCCGTGCTGAAAGCCTATAAGCTGAAAAAACTGACATTCGGCCCCGACTACATCCTGCCCAAGCCTTTTGATCCGCGCCTTGCGCAGCGTGTGCCGCAGGCGGTGGCGAAGGCGGCGAAGGCACCTGTCAAACGCCGCCGCGCCGGATAACACCTCGCTGACGTGAAACCCCAGACACGTCCGGTTGATCTCGGCTTGACCCGGCTCCACCTGCCTTTGCCGGGCTGGGTGTCGTTCCTGCATCGTGTCTCGGGGGTGTTGCTGTTTCTGACGTTGCCGCTGGGCGTTTGGGCATTGTCAGCTTCGCTGGCGAGTGAGGCGGGGTTTCGGGCGACGGTGGAATGTCTGACGCACCCGCTCGCCAAAATGGTGGCACTCGCGCTGGCGTGGGGGTTTTCACATCACTTGTTTGCCGGGCTGCGGCATCTGGCGATGGATGCGCATGTCGGCGTGGATCTGAACACTGCGCGTGCCAGTAGTGCGGCGGTGTTGCTGGCTTCGGCGGTGACGACGCTGGCATGTGCAGGGTGGCTGTTCGCATGAAGCGCGCAACCGGTTCGCGCACGGGAACGGGTGCCTGGCTGGTGCAGCGTGCCACGGCGGTGCTGCTTGCGCTGGCCTTACCGGTTTTGCTGTGGCGTGTGCTCGCGACTGTGCCCGCCGATTATGCAGCGTGGCGCGCGCTGTTCGCCCCTGTGGCGATGCGTGCTGCTGTGTTGTTGACGGCGTGTGCACTGGCCTTGCACGCCTGGATCGGGATGCGCGATTTGCTGATGGATTACGTGCGGGCAACGGCGCTGCGGCTGGCGCTCTATTTTGTGGTCATCGTTACGCTGGCGGGCAGCGTAGTCTGGCTGTTTGTGATGCTGGGAGACCTGACTTGAACACACGCCGCTTCGACGCGCTCATCATCGGTGGCGGCGGCGCGGGTTTGCGCGCGGCACTGCAACTTGCGCGCTCAGATTACAAGGTTGCGGTCATCTCGAAAGTGTTCCCCACACGTTCGCATACCGTGTCGGCACAGGGCGGCATCACCGCTGCGCTCGCCAACGTTGACGACGACCGCTGGGAGTGGCATATGTACGACACAGTCAAGGGCGGCGACTGGCTGGGAGACCAGGACGCGATCGAATTCATGTGCCGCGAGGCGGCCAGCGCGGTCTATGAACTCGAACACATGGGCCTGCCGTTTTCGCGTCTGGACAACGGCAAAATTTACCAGCGTCCATTCGGCGGGCAGTCCAAGCATTTCGGCGGTGAGCAGGCCACACGTACCTGTGCGGCTGCCGACCGTACAGGTCATGCGTTGCTGCATACGCTCTATCAGCAGAATCTCGCCGCGCGCACGCAATTTTTCGACGAGTATTTCGCACTCGATCTGCTGCGTGATGCCGAAGGCTACTGCCTAGGCGTCACTGCACTGTGTATCGAAACCGGCGAGCCGCTGTTGATCGAGGCGCGCACAACGCTGCTGGCTACCGGTGGCGCAGGGCGGGTGTTCGGCAACACCAGCAACGCGATGATCAATACCGGCGACGGCCTCGGCATGGTGCTGCGCGCCGGCTTGCCGCTGCAGGATATGGAGTTCTGGCAATTTCACCCCACCGGTATCGCAGGGATGGGAAGCCTCATTACCGAGGGCGTGCGCGGTGAGGGTGGCTACCTGCTCAACAAGCATGGAGAGCGTTTTATGGAGCGCTACGCGCCACACGCGCGGGATCTGGCGGGGCGTGATGTGGTGGCACGTGCGATTGCCATCGAAATTGCCGAGGGGCGCGGCTGTGGACTACGTGGCGATTACGTTGACCTCAAGCTCGATCATCTGGGCGAGACAGCTATCGTCGATAAACTGCCCGGCATCCGTGATCTGGCGATCCGCTTCGCCGGGGTTGATCCGCTGACGGCGCCCATTCCGGTCGCGCCGACCGCACATTACATGATGGGTGGCATCCCCACCAACCTGCATGGCCAAGTCGTCGCGCCTGCGCATACCGGCCCGGAAGAAGCCGTGCCGGGGCTATACGCCGTGGGTGAATGTGCCTGTGTGTCGGTACACGGAGCGAATCGTCTGGGCGGGAATTCACTGCTTGATCTGATCGTATTTGGACGCGCAGCGAGCAAACACATGATCGACACCCTGCGCGACAACCCATACTCGCGCCCACTGCCAGAAGATGCAGCCGATGCCAGCCTCGCACGGTTGATGCGCTGGGATCAAGCCGGTAGCGAGCGCGTTGCGCCCCTGACGGAAGCGCTGCGGCGCATGATGCAGACGCACTGCGGCGTGTTCCGCACCGACGCCAGCCTGCGCGCCGGGCTGGCTGAGCTGAAAGGCCTTGAGGCGCGTCTGGCGCACGCGGGCATCACCGACACCAGCCGCATCTTCAATACCGCGCGTATCGAGGCGCTGGAGCTGGAGAATCTGATGGCTGTGGCGCGTGCCACGCTGGTGTCGGCACACCACCGCATCGAAAGTCGTGGTGCACATACGCGTGAAGATTTCCCCGCGCGCGACGACGATCGCTGGCTCAAACACACCCTGTATTCGACAGCCGACGATCAGGTGGATAGCAAACCGGTGCGGCTGAAACCGTTGACCGTGGAATCGATCAAACCAACCGCTCGGGTGTATTGAGACTCGTCAGCGCAAAAATTTCAATTGCTTAATCGACCTGGATTCAAATCCGGAGTGGCAGCGGGTATGCTGTGTTCGTCGTCACCCAGCGTGACTATTAAGCGAGGAGCGCACGATGTTCAAATACTTATGGGTTTCTTTTCTGGCGCTGAGCCTGTCGGGTTGCGGCTATAACACCTTCCAGTCGGCTGACGAAGACATCAAGGCAAGCTGGGCCGAGGTGTTGAACCAATATCAGCGTCGCGCCGATCTGGTGCCGAATCTGGTCAACGTGGTGAAGGGCTACGCGGCACATGAGAAAGACGTGTTTACCCAGGTGACCGAGGCGCGTGCGCGGGTGGGCGCGATGCAGGCGACACCGGAATTGGTGAACGACGAAGCTGCTTTCCAGAAATTCATCGCTGCGCAGGGCGAGTTGACCGGTGCGATTTCACGCTTGCTGCTGGTGGCCGAAAATTATCCGCAGCTCAAAGCAGATGGTTTGTTCCGCGACTTGCAGGCGCAGCTGGAAGGCACCGAGAACCGCATTACCGTGGCGCGCAATCGTTATATCGAATCGGTGAAAACCTATAACGTCGAAGTGCGCTTGTTCCCGTCCAATCTGACCGCGATGCTGTTCGGCTACAAAACCAAACCGAGTTTCACGGTCGAAAACGAGAAAGCTATCGCGACCCCGCCGAAAGTCGATTTCGGCACAGACACACCTGCGCCTGCACCGGCGACTGCTCCTGGGTATTAAGCCGATGTCAGTCATCCGGGCGCGCTGGGCGCTCGGGTTTATTGTGCTCTGGATGGGATTGGCCGCCTGGGCGCTGGTGGCTGTCCCCGATTTGTCGCGCCGGGTGACTGACCTTACGGCCACGCTCAGCGCCGACCAGGTCGCGTCTCTAGAGCAAAAGCTTGCTGCGCTGGAAGCGCAAAAAGGCAGTCAGCTCGCGGTATTAATTGTTCCCACTACGCAGCCCGAAGATATCGCGCAGTTTGGACTCCGCGTGGCCGATCAATGGAAAATCGGACGCGAAAAAGCCGACGACGGCGTGATCCTGGTCGTCGCCAAAGACGATCGCAAGCTCCGGCTGGAAGTCGGCTATGGGCTGGAGGGCGCGATTCCCGATGCGATTGCCAAACGGGTGATCGCTGAAACCATCACGCCGTATTTCAAGGCGGGAGATTTTTATGGAGGCATCGACGCGGGGGTGCAACAAGTCACACAGCTGATTCAGGGCGAAAGCCTGCCGCCTCCCTCACCCCCCTCGGCTGCGGGTGGCACGGGTGAGAACCTGATTGTGCTGATCGTACTGGGATTTTTCCTGGGCAGCTTTTTCAGTGCGCTGCTGGGACGGGGGCTGGCCAGCAGTCTGGCAGGCGCAGGCACGGGCACCCTGGCCTGGCTCACCGCAGGCGGCTTGGGCGCATCGCTGTTTGTCGGTGGGCTGGTATTTTTCGCCGTGCTGCTGTTGGGCGGGATACGGGGCGGCGGCGGGG
>JBEBIA010000007.1:0-114892 GCA_040080645.1 Thiobacillus sp. | reverse complement strand
GGTTCTGGTAATTGGGACATGCAGGCTGCGGACATCAATGGTGATGGCAAGTCCGATCTGATATTCAAATACCCGAGCACCAATCAGTTACAGACTTTTTTGTCCAATGGTGATGGCACATTCCAACAGGCTTTATTCACAAACGCATTCTCGCCGCAGGGTTCTGGTAATTGGGACATGCAGGCTGCGGACATCAATGGTGATGGCAAGTCCGATCTGATATTCAAATACCCGAGCACCAATCAGTTACAGACTTTTCTTGTGTCCTTGCCTTTCCCAGATTTACTTACCCGGATGGCGAATGGTTTGAACGTATCGATAATCATCACCTACACCCCCCTAACCGCTCCCACCGTCTACACCAAAGACGCCACCGCCGTTTATCCTGTCGTCGATATCCAGGCACCGATGTACGTTGTCTCCAGCGTCGCCACCAGCGACGGCATTGGCGGCAACCATGCCACCGACTACACCTACGCGGGTGCCAAGAGTCACCAGCTGGGCGGTGGTTTCCTCGGGTTCCGGCAGACGACCGTGCGCGACCGGCAGACCGGCATCCGCAGCACCACCAATTACCGCCAGACCTACCCCTACCACGGCGCGCCATTGAGCACCGAACGCCGCACTGGCAACAATACCCTCATCGGCCAGAGCCTCATCACCTATACCGACCAGTTGCTCAACACCGGCATCAGCCCCACCTGGCATCAGTCGCTACCCACCCGCACGACTGAATCCAGCTACGAGCTCAACGGCAGCCTCATCAGCACCGCGATTACCGACACGGTCTACGACAATTACGGCAACCCCACTTCCATCGTCGTCAACTCCGGCGGCGGCTACAGCAAGACGACTACCAACACCTACGACAACCTCATCGACGGCAACCGATGGTTTCTGGGTCGCCTGCGCCGCAGTACGGTCAACAGCGTGACACCTTGATGGAGGAGACGATCATGAAACGCCTGCTTCTCGCCCTGATTCTTGCCCTCTCGCTGCCTGCCTGGGGCGCGACCGCCACCCGCGTCTCGTCGTTCGACTACGACGCCGTGACCGGACTGCTGGTGAAGGAAACCATCGAACCCGACCAGCTGCAATATCGCCTCGACACCACCTATACCCACGATGCCTTCGGCAACCGCATAACCGCCACCGTCAGCTCGCCCGCCACCGGCACCGCCGCCATCGTGGCGCGCACGACCAACACGACGTACGACGCCAACGGCCAGTTCCCCGTTACCACCGCCAACGCACTCGCTCACAGCGAAACCAAAGTCTTCGACCTGCGCTTCGGTACGGTGACCACTCTCACCGGCCCCAACGGCCTCACCACCAGCTGGCAATACGACGGCTTTGGCCGCAAGACCCGCGAAACCCGCGCCGACGGCACTTTTACCGTGTGGAATTATTTGCCGTGTGACGCCGCCTGTCCCGCCTATGGGGCGTACCGCATGGTGACCCAGGCGTTTGCACCCGGCAACGTGCAAAGTGCGCCTGTTGCGATCGCGTATTTCGATACGCTTAACCGCGAAGTGCGCAGCGCCACCCAGAGCTTCAACGGCACCTGGATCTACAAAGACACCGTCTACGACAACCAGGGGCGGGTGCAAAAAGTCTCGCGTCCCTATTTCGTCGGCCAAACCATTTACTGGATCACCAGCGAATACGACGAGCTGGGTCGCGTCGTCAAAGTCACCGAACCCGACGACCTCGACCACCCGGTGCTCACCGTCGTCTACAACGGCCTCGTCACCAGCCGCACCAATCGCAAAGGCCAGACCACCAGCGAAACCCGCAACGTCATCGGCCAGAAAACCGCCGTTACCGACGCCCTTGGCAACCTTACCAGCTACGCCTACGATGCCTTTGGCAGTCTCGCCACCGTCACCGCCCCCGGCGGCATCGTCACCACCAACCTCTACGACATTCGCGGTCGTAAAACCCAGACCACCGACCCCGACCTCGGGCTGTGGCGCTACGAATACAACGCGCTGGGCGAACTAGTGAAACAGACCGACGCCAAAGCGCAGATCACCACGATGGTCTACGACAAACTCGGGCGCATGACCAGCCGCGTCGAACCCGGCCTCACCAGCACCTGGGTGTGGGACACCGCAAGCAAAGGCAAAGGCAAACTCACGAGCGCCAGCACCAGCGCAGGCTACATCCGCACGCATAGTTACGACACCCTGGGCCGCCCCACCACCACCATCAGCAACCACGGCGCGGGTAATCCCCTGCTCATCAGCAGCGCCACCTACGACGCAGCAGGCCGCGCCGCCACCAGCACCTACCCCAACGGCCTGACCGTGAAGCAGGTGTACAACGCCTTGGGTTATCTGGCCGAAGTGCGCAACAACGCCAC
Organism: Thiobacillus sp.; assembly: GCA_040080645.1. Taxonomy (GTDB): domain Bacteria; phylum Pseudomonadota; class Gammaproteobacteria; order Burkholderiales; family Thiobacillaceae; genus Thiobacillus. Next base: position 112,527 of record JBEBIA010000007.1, on the reverse strand, counting down.
CAATGCCCTCTACTGGCAAGCCAACGCCATGGATGCCGAAGGCCACCTTACCCAGGAAACCTATGGCAACGGCACCGTCACCCAGCGCGGCTTCGACCCCCTCAATGGCCGCCTGCAAAACATCACCGGCTACAAAGGTGCCAGCCAGATTCAAGGCCACGCCTACGTCTACGATACCATCGGCAACGTCGCCATCCTTGCCGACGGCCCTGGCAGCCAGCTCGAAATCCGGGGCGGCTACGACGCCCTCAACCGGCTGACTAACACCGACATCATCATCAACGGCGTCACCACCCCGCAAAACCTCACCTACAACGCCCTCGGCAACCTCCTCAGCAAAACCAACGTCGGCAGCTACGCCTACGCCGACCCCCTGCACAAACACGCCGTCACCGCCGCAGGCAGCAACAGCTACGCCTACGACGCCAACGGCAACCTTACTGCTGGAGCAGGGCGCACCGTCAGCTGGACCGCCTGGAACATGCCCGCCAGCATCACCAGCGGCGGCAACACCCAGAGCTGGCTCTACGGCCCCGAACACGACCGGTACAAACTCACCGCCAGCGGGCGCACCACCTGGTATCTGAACCCCAGCGTCCACACCGGCGGGCATTACGAACGCACCCAATACACCAGCGGCACCGTCGAACACCGCGTCACCCTTTACGGCGGCGGCAAGCCCATTGGAGAAGTCCTCACCTTCACGCTACCCAGCGGCACCGCCCCCGCCCAGACAAGATATTTCCACAGCGACGCCCAGGGCAGCATCACCGCTGTCACCAACGAAGCAGGAGTCGTCATAACCAGATACCGCTACGACCCCTGGGGCAAGCAGACGCTCGTGTCCGGCAGCAACACCGGCATCGACCAGACAAGACAAGGCCACACCGGCCACGAAATGCTCGACAGCGGGCTGACGCACATGAACGGTCGGGTCTACGACCCCCACCTCAGCCGGTTTGTGAGCGCTGATCCGTATGTCGATAACCCGTTCGACTTGCAGAGTTTGAACCGCTACAGTTATGTGAATAACAACCCGTTGGGGTATACCGACCCGAGCGGGTACTTCAAGCTGTTTGGCAAGAAGTGGCGCTGGTGGCGGGATAAGGTGGTGAAGCCGGTGGTGGCGGCTTGGCTGGCACCTTATGCGTTTAATATTGGTTTCTGGGGTGTGGGTACGGCTGTAGGTGGCGGCGCCTTCGGGGGGGTCGCCGGAACCTTGGCGGGGGCATCATTGGCAGGCGCGACGGTCAGTCTTATTAATCAAGGCAACTTGAATGGCTGGCAATACAACGCGCTGGGCGCAGCGCTATTTTCTGGAGCAGGCGATATAGGCGTGGCGTTTGGTGAGGGTGGCGTAGCGCACTATGCTTCGCACGCGGCGGCGGGCTGCATTTCCGCCAGTGCGAGCGGCGGAGATTGTGGACGAGGCGCGGCTTCGGGTGTGGCTGGCTTGTATGGAACCAACTACGGCGCAATCGGCGCGGTGGTCGCAGGCGGCACGGCGAGCGCGCTGGGCGGTGGGAAGTTCGCGAATGGGGCGACTACGGCGGCGTTCGGGTATCTGTTTAACGAAGTCGCGCATCGATCCTCGCACCGTTACGGGTTGGGGCCGACGCGGATGTGCTACACCGACCAATCGGGATGCACGATGGGCAATGCACTGAGCGCCACCGATCCGGTGTCGGTGCCGTTCAGTAACAACCCGAGGGAAGGCTTGATGACAATCGGACCATTTGACGACCCGATTTTTCATCGTATTGATCGCGTCAACTACACCATCTCGAACATTACCTTGGAAGGCCACACCTACCACCCCGGATCGGTGGTGCACAGCCTGGGTCTCGACACCAGTTTGTCGTTCAGTTTTAGCCAAGGCTTTTACATGCGCGAAGGGATATACCTGTCGACCACGGGCTCGGGACTGAACACTAATTGGGGAGCGGCCGCAGGAAATTATGTCGCCGGGAAGTACCTGTTCCAGCGCACGCATCAAATGGCACCGCTACTGATGCAGCAGTATCTGAAATGAGTGCGCTGAATCGATTCTTGACGGGCTGCGTCATGGCGCTGACGACGGTTAGTCTGGGAGCATGCGATATGGATAAAAACCTGCCGGATCCAAGCACCGAGATGGTTTCCAAGCAGCAGACACCGTCCCATGCGGCTGAATTTAGGATGCCGACTGCGGACTATCCAGCCTTGCTGAGCGAGCTTGACGACCTTGCGTCGAAGCTTCAGTTGAGGCGTTACAACGCTGCGCCTGGCCTGAACGAATTGCATGGCCGTGAGGTGTTGTTTGCGGCCTATGGAAAGGGTGATCCAAAATTGCAAAGTGCTGCATTGAATGTCATGGATATCGATGGTCCGGGGAAGGTGCTGGTTTGGGTCTACGACGACCACTTCACCGACCCTGTAACGCGGGGGAATTTCATCGCGGCGGTGAGCGCTATCGTCGAGCGCCATGGCGGCAAACTTGGCTCGTACCAAACGCCTGGCAAAGTGACTGGTTCTTAGCTGCCGTCCGGTTTCAGATAACTTTCCCTGTTGAAGAAGAGCCGCTCTCGCGGCCCTTCTTCTATCCTGGTTTTACCGTACCGCCTCGATGATTTCGATTTGAATTAATAGGGTCAGACACGATATTCAAGATGACCGTCGGTGCCATTAACCCCGCCCCATGCCCACAACCGTCCCGCTGATCCGTTCGACTGAACGTCGTCGCGCCCGACGCAAAGCGCGAGCAAGACGGCGCTCTCGCCCGCGCTACTGGCAAGCCAACGCCATCCTCGCCGACGGCCCCGGCAGCCAGCTTGAAATCCGGGGCGGCTACGACGCCCTCAACCGGCTGACCAACACCGACATCATCATCAACGGCGTCACCACCCCGCAAAACCTCACCTACAACGCCCTCGGCAACCTCCTCAGCAAAACCGGTGTAGGCACCTACACCTACGCCGACCCCCTGCACAAACACGCCGTCACCGCCGCAGGCAGCAACAGCTACGCCTACGACGCCAACGGCAACCTCACCGGTGGGGCAGGGCGCACCGTCAGCTGGACGGCCTGGAACATGCCGTCCTCCATCACCAGCAACGGCACCACCCAAAGCTGGCTCTACGACCCCGAGCACAGCCGCTACAAACTCACCGCCTCCGGCCGCACCACCTGGTATTTGAACCCCAGCGTGCATACCGGCGGGCATTACGAACAGACCCAATACGCCAGCGGCACCGTCGAGCACCGCGTCACCCTCTACGGCGGCGGCAAACCCATCGGCGAAGTGCTCACCTTTACCCTCCCCAGCGGCACCGCGCCCGCCCAGACCCGCTACTTCCACAGCGACGCCCAGGGCAGCATCACCGCCGTCACCAACGAAGCCGGGGCGGTGGTCACCCGGTTCAGGTACGACCCCTGGGGCAAGCAGACGCTCGTCTCCGGATCGAACACCGGCATTGACGCCACCCGCCAGGGCCACACCGGCCACGAAATGCTCGACAGCGGGCTGACGCATATGAACGGGCGGGTGTACGACCCCGTGCTCGCCCGGTTTGTGAGCGCTGATCCGTATGTCGATAACCCGTTCGACTTGCAGAGTTTGAACCGGTACAGTTATGTGAATAACAATCCGCTGGGGTATACCGACCCGAGCGGGTACTTCAAGCTGTTTGGCAAGAAGTGGAGCTGGTGGCGGGATAAGGTGGTGAAGCCGGTGGTGGCTGCGTACGTGGGTTATCTCACGTTTGGCGCAACGCAATGGCTGGTAGGCAGCAGTCTGGGTGGCGGGGTTGCTGGTTACACAGCGGGTACGATCGCCGCCGCAGCGGCAGCAGGGGCGACCAGCAGCTTGATCGCCACGGGGAGTCTGGATGGCTGGCAGTACAGTGCATTGTCGTCATTATTGTTTTATGGAGCCGGTGAACTTGGTCAGACAGCCTCGAACGCAAGTCGTGTTGCCCTTCATGCTACGGCGGGTTGTGTGAGTGCGGCGGCTGCGGGTGGTGACTGCGGCACGGGTGCGGCGAGTGCGGCGGTGGGCAAGTTCACCACTATCGCGACCGAGGGCTGGAATACCGGCGCGCAATTCGCGGCGGCGACGGTAGCGGGCGGCACGGCCAGCGTGATCGGCGGCGGGAAGTTCGCGAATGGAGCGACGACGGCGGCGTTCGGGTATCTGTTTAACTGCGTGGCGCACAAGTGTTACGCAGATGACTACGCTGGAAAACGCCCAGGACATGAATACGGACCTTTTGCATCCGGCGTAGCCTGCAACGTCAGTACAGCGGGTTGCCTTGATGCTGCCCGGATGGAGTTAGGGTGCAACTCGGCACCCGGTCAGTCCGCTTGTACATCTATCGGCGCTGAAAATAGTTACAGCTTGGCGGGCGGCAATCCCATCACGCAGTACCGCCCTAGTGCAGACCTCATCATCAATGGCACATCTCCAGGACACGTCCTGCATGACGGATACGTTGTTCGTTGGCTGGATGTCAACGCGGCTGGAAATGTGCGGATTTGGACATATGGACTTGGGGTAAACACAGGCTACGGAACTGCTATATTCAACGACGTTAGCGGCTCTGTGATTTTTCGAAATAAGGGAGCCGAAAACGTAAGCAATATCCAAAACAGGCTGGGGCAGTGAGCCGTTTAGGGAGAGTTGAATGACCCCGTATGATATTGTTGGCGTACTGATTTCCCCTTTGCCAATCCTTGCACTCTTGGCTTCTGTAGCCTTGTCACTTGCTGCTCTCTACGTTATAGCTAGAAGGGCATTCGTGCAAATTAGAATGGTGAGAATTGCTACTGGCTATCTTAGTGTGCTTGTGTCAATGGCGCTTGTTAGCGCAACGATATTGGCAACAAACGGGGGGATCACTCCTGAAAATTTCATTGGCTTTGTTGTGCTCTTTGCATACATGGCGTGCTGGATGGTGGCCGTCATCGTGCTTCCTTTAGTTATTGCACTGACTGCTCGCGGACGTGGCGTTGTTGGTTGGGTGTTATTGGCTAGTAGTGCCGTTGGCGCACCCATCTTTACGGTCTCGACTTACCTTATCTCTTCCCGAAACATAGCCAATATCACTGCTCAGCAATGGACTTATGATTTGTTGGGTGCAGTTATGTTGATGGCAATCATTAGTGGCGCTTTCTCAATCGGGGCAAGACTGCCATGGGCTAAATCACGTCTATCTGTTTAACCAAAAGCGCGGGGTCAGGTCTAGCTAGATAGCATTTCTACTGCTATTGTTCTGATTATGTCACGCCCGCTCCGCATAGAATTTCCTGACGCGCTTTATCACGTTACCGCGCGTGGCGACCGACGTGAGGATATTTTTGAAGACGATCAGGATCGTCGAGCGTTTCTGCAGACACTGGAGCAGGTCGTCACCCAGTTCAACTGGCTCTGTTATGCCTGGTGCTTGATGGGCAACCACTATCACTTGCTGATCCAGACGCCGGACGGGAATTTGTCCAAAGGTATGCGGCAACTCAATGGCGTCACCACCCAAACCAGCAATCGCCGACATCGTCGGGTAGGGCATCTGTTTCAGGGTCGCTTCAAAGCCATCCTGGTTGACCACGATGCCTATCTGCTGGAGTTGTCGCGTTATATCGTATTGAACCCTGTTCGAGCCGGCATGGTAAAAACCCCTGCCGATTGGCAATGGAGTAGCTATCGGGCAAGTGCCGGGTTGGAACCTGTTGCGCCTTGGTTATCGGTTGAGGGTGTCCTGTCGCAATTTGCCAAACGGCGTAGTCTGGCGCAACAGCGTTACGCGCAGTTTGTCAGCGAAGGCATCAAAGCGGATTCACCTTGGCAGAATCTCAAGGGGCAGGTTTTTTTAGGTGATGACCCGTTTGTTCAGAAGATGCAGGAAAGAATTGAAAGCCAGCAGCGCGACGATGTGCAGATACCTTTGGCACAACGCCGTCCCCGGCCGCTTCCGCTGTCGATAATTGAGCGTGACGCATCAGACAGAAACACGGCTATCGTGACCGCCTACGCCACAGGGGCGTATTCTTATCAGGAAATTGCCACCCATTTCGGGATACATTTCACGACGGTTGGAAGAATTGTGAGAGGAGGGAATAATGTGCATCTTAGCTAGACCTGACCCCGTGGTGTGGTGAATCCTACAGTGTGTTTGGCAAGAGCAATGGGCCGATTACTGTGATAGTAGATTACGACCGTCTGACGACTATTAACCTCACCGGATTAGCTCATGAGTTTTGCTGCGGTTCTGTCACACAAAGTGTTGTAGTAGATCAAACGAAAATCTACATAAACACGTACGGAACAGGTTCTAATAACAATGTCTTTAATGCTGCATTTAACTATGTTGCCGGAAAATTCGGTTTTGATCGAGGTACGACCCGAATTCGGGAATATGTGAGGCCGTAGACTGTTATGCCTATACGAAGCCAAAAAAGTAGTGTGATGATTAAGGCAGCTTCACTGGCAATTCTGCTCATGGTTGGTGGGATGCTTTTCTGGAGATATAACGTTTCACTTCATAAATTTGATAAAAATCGAGATGTTCTAAGTCCTGACATGACTTTCTTTTTTGATTGCCAAGGTAAGGATCGAGCAGTACTAGAAGGCGACATCACGAAATTTCTGATGAGTGAAGGTTTCAGAGTATTGAATGAAAGACAGATCGAGCGTGCGCACGGGTTTAACATTTTTGATATTCATATCTCTGGCTTTGATGTTAAGCGTGGAATTATCGAGTTTATGAGTTTCCCGCCTGCAGCGGGTTCATATTCGGTGCGCTTTATTAGCCCGCCCCCTACGCAGCATTCTGCGCAAATTGAAGAAGCCATTCTGACGTTCGCCAGAAATAATCTTGAGTGTGAAATTCGTCAAAGAAGTGGCGGTGAAAACGGCATTGAAGTGACTAATTTTTATAACAGCGAAGTTAAGCGTATCGAAGGTTTGTTCCGCGAGCTCGCGAAGATGAACCAAGGGTCCGAAAATAGGGTCAGACACGATATCAAGAGGGTCGCCCGTTGGAAATAAAATCACAGCGGTATCTGCCGCAGCGTCGTAAACGTCGGTGATGCCAGTCCGCGCGTCAGCGCGATCACCTTGAATAACTCCCCCATTTCAGCAGGCGATACCAGCCGTTGCAACGCGTTGGCTTGAGGCAGATACGCTGCCGCATCTGCGGGCGAGGTTTGCATTAGCAGGTCGCTGATGCCTGCACCGATCAAAAAGCTGGCCTGCGTGGTGAACGTGTCACAGCGCAGCCCGCCCGCTTCGGCAGCGGCAGCGATGGCGCTGAAATCGACGTGGGCGGTGAGGTCGCACAGCCCCGGCAGGTAAAACGGGTCGTCGAGGGCGTGGTGGCGGTAATGCGCGCGCAGGGTGCCCATGTGGCGTTGCGGGTGATAGAACGTGTGCTGCGAAAAACCATAATCAATCAGCAAAACAAGGCCATGGCTGAGCGTTCCAGCCAGCGTTTGCACCAGTGCCGTGGCCGCCATGCCGATTTCGCTGACGTAGCCGGGCGGCAGATCGAGCGCTTCGGCGCGCGTTCGCAATTTGGGGTCGGCGATGGCGCGGTCGTGCCAGCCAAACTGCTCGCCATCGAGGCGTACGCCACGTTGTAGCGGGCCGTGTTCCGTCCAGTGCACAAGCTCCACCGGCAAAGCATCGAGCACTTCGTTGCCGAGAATGACGCCGGTAAACGCGTCGGGTAGCGCGTCGAGCCAGCTTACCCGCGCAAGCAGATGGGGCGCGCGCTGCGCGAGCGTGGCGCGCTGGCGTGCCGCCAGGTCGGCGCTCACGTCGAGAATGCAATAGCGCGCGGGCAGTGTGCCCAGCCGTTCCAGCTCTAGCAGCAGATCGGCTGCCAGCGCGCCGCTACCTGCACCCAGCTCCAGAATGTCGCCGCCGGTATCGCGCAGCACCGGGGCAATGGCGTGCGCCAGCGTGCGGCCAAACAGTGGCGTCATTTCGGGTGCCGTGACAAAGTCGCCCGCCGCGCCGAACTTGGTTGCGCCCGCCGCGTAATAACCGAGCCCCGGGGTGTACAGCACCGCCTCCATATAATCGGCAAAGCTGATCCAGCCGCCCGCGTCGAGAATCTGCTCGCGCAGATGGTCGCAGAGTGCTTGGCTATGCGCGAGCGCATCGGAGTCGGGAACAGGCAACATGGTCGGGGTCTTGAGTGATAATGCAGCTACGAATCGAGCGACTATAAAGGCGAATCACCATGCAGGGCAAAACCGCATTGATTACCGGTGGCGCAAAACGTGTGGGCGCGGCGTCGGCGCGCCTGCTGCACGCAGCGGGTTTCAATCTGATGATCCATTACCGCAGCGCCGCCGCTGAAGCGCGCGTGCTGCAAGACGAACTTAACGCCCTGCGCGCCGATTCGGTGGCGCTGATACAGGCCGATCTGCTCGACATCGGCGGTCTGCCCGCATTGGTGAGCCAAACCGTAGTGACCTTTGGTGGCCTCGATCTGCTGCTCAATAACGCGTCGAGCTTTTACCCCACCCCCGTCGGCACCATCGCCGAAAAAGACTGGGTCGATCTCATCGGCAGCAACCTCAAGGCTCCGCTTTTCCTGTCGCAGGCCGCTGCCCCTGAATTGAAAAAACATCGGGGCTGCATTATCAACATCACCGATATTCACGCCGAGCGTCCTATGAAAAGCTATGTCGTCTATTCCATTGCCAAAGCCGGGCTGGTGGGGCTGACTAAATCGCTGGCGCGCGAACTGGCACCCGAGGTTCGCGTGAACGGCGTTGCTCCAGGGCCGATCCTGTGGCCCGAAGGCGACCCCAGTTTTGACGAAGTCTCGCGCCAGCGCATCGTCTCGCACACCATGCTCAAGCGGGCAGGCGACCCCACCGATATCGCCAAGGCCGTGCGTTTTTTCGCCGTTGATGCGCCCTATGTCACCGGGCAGATATTGGCGGTTGATGGCGGGCGCAGCGCAAAGCTGTGAGTGTCACAGGCTTGGGTTGTGGGGTGGTCTGGTTTTGACAGCAGGGCCGGGTCTCGGCTAAAATGCCGGGCTTTTCGGCGTCTTGCGATTGCGGGGCGCTGCAAAAAAAGGTGATGTAGCTCAGTCGGTTAGAGCATCGGATTCATAATCCGGGGGTCGGTGGTTCAAGTCCACTCATCACCACCACATTCCTGCCTGTCGCGCTATCGGTTTACGGCGCGGCAGTCTCCGCCCCCAGTCTCTTCACTGTCACGGCGCCTCATGAAAAAAATCTACATCAAAACCTTCGGCTGCCAGATGAACGAGTACGACTCGGACAAGATGGCGGATGTGCTCGGCGTGTCCGACGGTATGGTGAAAACCGACACGCCGGACGACGCCGACGTGATTCTGTTCAACACCTGCTCGGTGCGCGAAAAGGCGCAGGAAAAAGTCTTTCACGACCTTGGGCGGGTGCGCCATCTCAAGCAGGCGAATCCGAACCTTATCATTGGCGTCGGCGGCTGCGTGGCGTCGCAGGAAGGCGCAGCCATCGTGTCGCGCGCACCGTTTGTCGATGTGGTGTTCGGCCCGCAAACGCTACACCGCCTGCCTGAGTTGATCGCACAAAGGCGCGCAACGGGTCGCGCACAGGTCGATATCAGTTTTCCCGAAATCGAAAAATTCGACCACCTGCCACCCGCGCGGGTCGAGGGCGCGGCAGCTTTCGTGTCGATCATGGAAGGCTGCTCCAAATACTGCACGTTCTGCGTCGTGCCCTACACGCGCGGCGAAGAAGTCTCGCGCCCGTTCGACGATGTGATCGCCGAGGTCGCCGACCTGGTAGCACGCGGGGTGAAAGAAGTCACGCTGCTGGGGCAAAACGTGAACGCCTATCAGGGTGCGCTCGACGAAGGCGGCACCGCCGATTTCGCGTATTTGCTGGAGATGGTGCACGAGCTGCCCGGCATCGAGCGCATCCGCTACACCACCAGCCACCCGCGCGAAATGACGCAGCGGCTGATCGACTGCTACGGCAAACTGCCCAAACTGGTGTCGCACCTGCATTTGCCGGTGCAGTCCGGCTCCGACCGCATTCTCGCGGCGATGAAGCGCGGCCACACGATACTCGAATTCAAATCGATCATTCGCAGGCTGCGCGAACAGCGCCCGAATTTATGCCTGTCGTCGGATTTCATTGTCGGTTTCCCCGGCGAGACCGAGGCCGACTTCGAGGCGACGATGAAGCTGATCGTCGATCTCGATTTCGACGCCAGCTTTTCCTTCATCTACAGCAAGCGCCCCGGCACGCCCGCGTCGGATTACCCGGACGACGTCAGCGCCGCGCAAAAGTCGCAGCGCCTGACGCAATTGCAGGCGCAGATCGAAGCGCAGGCGCAGGTCGTGAACCGGGCGATGGTCGGCACGGTGCAACGCGTGCTGGTGGAAGGCCACGCGCGCAAAAATGCCGACGAACTCGCCGGGCGCACCGACAACAACCGCATCGTCAACTTTGCCGGGCAGCCGCGCCTGCTCGGCCAGTTCGTCGAGGTCACGATCACGCAGGCGCTGCCGCACAGCCTGCGCGGCGAGATCGTGACGGTCGAAACGGCCACAGCCTGATGAAAGCCGAAACCGTCGAACTCCGCCTCGCGCCGGAAGACAACCGGCGTCTGGCGCATTTGTGCGGGCCGCTGGACGAAAATCTGCGGCAAATCGAAGCCGCGTTCGACGTGACGATCAGCCGTCGCGGCTCGAGTTTCCGCTTTGCGGGCGAGGTGGCGCAGGCAGAAAAAGCCGCGCAGGCGATCGAGCATTTTTACAATCGCGCGCACGACGAACTGAGTCTCGACGACATCCAGCTCGGCCTGGTTGAATTGACCCGGGGGCGCGCCGACGAAGAAGGCCCGGCGCTGCGCACTCGCCGCGCCGACCTGCGTGCACGCACGCCACGCCAAGGCGAATACATCGAACAAATCCGCAGTCACGACATCACCTTCGGGGTCGGCCCGGCGGGCACGGGCAAAACCTATCTTGCCGTGGCCTGCGCGGTGGACGCGCTGGAGCGCGAGCAGGTGAAACGCATCGTGCTGACCCGCCCGGCGGTGGAAGCGGGCGAGCGGCTGGGCTTTCTGCCGGGCGATCTCACGCAAAAAGTCGATCCCTATCTGCGCCCGCTGTACGACGCACTCTACGATTTGATGGGCTTCGACAAGGTGACGCGGCTGATCGAGCGTCACGCCATTGAGGTGGCGCCGCTCGCATTCATGCGCGGGCGCACGCTCAACCACGCGTTCATTATTCTCGACGAAGCGCAGAACACCACGCCCGAGCAGATGCAGATGTTTTTGACCCGCATCGGTTTTGGCGCGCGCGCGGTGGTGACCGGCGACCCGACCCAGGTCGATCTGCCCAAGCATGTGAAATCCGGCCTTACCGACGCGGCAGATATTCTGACTAACGTGCGCGGTATCGCGTTCACCCATTTTTTGTCTGAAGACGTGGTGCGCCATCCTTTGATTGGCCGCATCGTCGATGCCTACGCCGCGCGCCGTGCGGAAACCGAGTTGCGTGGCAAACCCTGATTTCAGCTTGTCGGTGCAGTTTGCCAGTGAGGCAAATATTCTGCCAACGCGGGCACAAATTCGCCGCTGGGTCGCGGCTGCGCTGGAGCATCCCGCGCAACTTACCGTGCGGATTGTGGAGGCCGATGAAGCCCGCGCACTCAATCACGATTACCGCGATAAAGACTACGTGCCGAACGTGCTGACCTTCGAGTACGGGGAAATCGGCCAGGATGCCGATGGGCAGCGCATCCTCGGCGGTGACGTGGTGATCTGCGCCGAAGTGGTGGCGCGTGAGGCGTTAGAGCAGGGTAAACCGCTGCTGCACCATTACGCGCACATGACCATTCATGGTGTGCTGCATTTGCAGGGCTACGACCACCTCGACCCCGCAGAGGCCGACATCATGGAAACCCGCGAAGCCGTTATACTGAGGCGCTTCCGAATCCCGAATCCGTATACCGCTTGATCCCGATGGAGTCCGACAGTAGCCCCAGTTTGTTAGAGCGCCTCTCCCACTGGTTGATGCGCGAGCCCGAAGACCGCGAACAGTTGGTTGAACTGTTACACGGCGCGTATGAAAACAACCTGATGGACGCCGATGCGCTGGCGATGATCGAAGGCGTATTGCAGGTGTCCGAAATGCGCGTCGGCGAGATCATGATCCCGCGCGCGCAGATGGACGTGATCGACATTAACGACGCGCCTGAAATATTCATCCCCCACGTCATCGAAACCGCACACTCGCGCTTCCCCGTCATCGACAAGGATCGCGACGACGTCATCGGCATCCTGCTGGCCAAAGACCTGCTGCGGCATTATCACGAAGACGATGCCGATATTCGCGGCATGTTGCGCCCGGCAGTGTTTATTCCTGAATCCAAGCGCCTGAATGTGTTGCTGAAAGAGTTTCGTTCCAATCGCAATCACATCGCCATCGTCGTCGATGAATACGGCGGCGTGGCGGGTCTGGTGACGATTGAAGACGTGCTCGAACAAATCGTCGGCGACATCGAAGATGAATACGATTTCGACGAAACCGAAGACAACATCATCTGCGAAAAAGACGGTGTGTATCGCGTGAAGGCAGGTACAGAAATAGCTGATTTCAACCAGGTACTCGGCACGCAGTTTTCCGACGAAGAGTTTGACACCGTCGGCGGCCTGATTATTTCGCGCTTCGGCCACCTGCCCAAACGCGGTGAAATGGTCAGCTTTGAAGGTTTTGTATTTACCGTCCTGCGTGCCGATAGCCGACGGCTGCACGCCGTCCGCGTGGCGCGGCAAGCCGATCTCAATGGCGGCCAGCTTCCGCTGGTTTGATCAGCCGGTGATGCCGATGAAAAGGGGAGCCCGGCTTCCCTTTTTTACGTGGCCTGCGCGGATCAGTTGACCTTGGGATCCAGCTCACCCTTGTCGTAACGCTTCTGCATTTCTTCCAGGTTGTAGATCTTGCTGATCTTGCTCGCCATGCCGGCTGCGCCAAACGCTTCGTAGCGGTTTTTGCAGATATCGGTCATGCCCTTGGTCGCTTCCTTGAGGAATTTGCGCGGGTCGAAGTTGGACTTGTTATCAGCCAGGTGCTTGCGGATCGCGCCAGTAGAGGCCATGCGCAGGTCGGTGTCGATGTTGACCTTGCGAACGCCGTGCTTGATGCCTTCAACGATTTCGGAGACCGGCACGCCGTAGGTCGAACCCATGTCGCCGCCGTAGCTGTTGATGATTTCCAGCCAGTCCTGCGGCACCGACGAAGAGTGTGATGGTGGTGTCGTGCTTCGTGCCGATTACCGACACTTACACGTGTTGAGTGTAGCCCGTGCAGCGTTGGCATTGACCCATAGATGGAACTAAAGTACTGACGCGAATCTTAGCGTCCTGGGTTTTATTGGCCCGTCTGTAATTGCGCCAGAATGGCACGCGCTGCGCGCAGGCTAAGCGCCGCAATTGTTAACGTAGGGTTGGCAGTGCCCCCGGTGGGGAATACGGCAGATCCAAGTATGAATAAATTGTTGTGGTCGTGGGTGCGCCCGTCCAGGTCGGTCACTGACTGGGACGGATCGCTTCCCATACGTGCGGTGCCCATCAAATGGTGGTGTGAAAACGGACCGAGAATTTCGTGCGATTGCGCATTCAGCGCCACGGCCATTTTTTCGAACTGTGCGCGTACGTGCACAAAACCAGCTTGTTCATACGCGTTGTAACGGTAATGCAACTGAATGCGTGGTAGACCGGCACTGTCGCGCTGCTTCCAGTCCAGGGTGATTCGGTTGTCGGGGTCGGGCAGTTGTTCGATTTGGGTGTCCAGTAAGAAAGAATGAGCCGCCCGCGTCCGAATGATCTGGTCAAGCTGGGGTGGCATGTGCCCTTCGGTCAGTGCCGTGCGGGTCAGCTCATGCAGGTCAAGGCTGTTTTGCGTGCTGAGTATCCAGGCAGGCTGATGGCGGCGATGCGTGCCTGCGGCGTGTTTTGAACCGTATAGTGTACTGTTGGGGCCCCGCCCCGAAAACACCGCTTCTGGCAATCTCAGTTGCATTAATAACCCGGGGTGATCCATGAAATTTCGACCTACTTGGCCTGAACGGTTGGCTAGCCCAGCAGGGAAATGTTCGTTGGCGGACATCAGGAGAAGTCGCGGTGTTTCGATCCCATTGGCTGCGACTACAAACAAGCGAGCACGAATTTCGCCCCGGCTGCCATCAGAACGTGTAAACCGCAGGGCATGGATTTTCCCGTCAGCCCCAGCCACCAGTTGCTCAACCCGATGTTCAGCCAGCACTTCAACACCTAAGCTTTGCGCTTTCTTGACGTGAACGATCGCCGCGTATTGTGCGCCACTAGGACACACGGGTGTGCAGGTGCCGTAGCCGACACACTGGCGTCGGCCATCGTAAGATCGGGTGTTGCGTGCCGCTGGTCGGGGTAACAGCTTGTAGCCAAGTTGTTTCAAGCCAGCGGAGATGCGGATTTCAGCATAGCTGGGCGGAACCGGGGGCATTGGAAAAGGTGCAGAACGGGGTAGTCCGGGGTCGGCACTCGCTTCGCCTGCCACCCCCATTTCATGCTCTGCGCTGAGGTAATCCGGTTCCAGATCTTCATAGCGCAAGGGCCAATCCACGCCGCGTTGATACTCAGAATAGAGACGAAAGTCCTCTGGGCGCATGCGCATCGCACTACCGCTCCAATGCCAGGTAGTTCCGCCCACTACACGAAGGTATTCCAGCGCGGGGTGGACAGTACCTAGGTGTTCAATGTAGGGGCGTGCACTTGGGTTCCAGTTCGGACGAGGTGCCCAGTCCGGGTTGGGGTAACCAGCAGACAAATCGTTGTCAGCCGTTTGTTCAAATCCTTGAACGATGGATGCGCGTTCGATCCATGGACCCGCCTCAATCAGGCGAACCCGAACCCCCTGTTCTGCAAGCCGACAAGCACACAGTGCGCCCGCCACACCGCTGCCGATGATGACCACATCACACTCCGTGGACGCATTCATTACGTGGCTTCTGGGGGGCGCTGACTCCACGCTGCGTAACCTGTGTATTCGCGAAATCGTAGCGGGACCAGGCCGGAGATGGCTTGATGACGCAGCGCTGACGCTTTCAACCAACGTTTTGGTGGTGTGCGCTCGTGGTAATACACCCCAAGATACCAAGTTGTCAGCACGTGTCGGGCAAACCAGGCCTGTGCCGTACCGGGTGGCGGTGTCCCGTGTTTTTGAAGTACTGCTAAGGTGCTGTGCACGTGTTCAGCGAACCAGGGTTCATCGAGAAAGCCTTGGTATAGCTGTCGTGTCTCGGCATTATCGGGAAGAGCACGTCGGGTGAGCTTGCGCGACAAAGCGAGGAAATCCGGGTACACAGTCTTAAATGAAGCTGCTCGCCCTTGTTGAAACATCACAGCCAGTGGCAACAGCAGACTACCCTTGAGCAGGGTGCGGCGGGGCAGACAAAAAAAACGCCCGTCATTCAACGGGCGTCGTGTGCTGCGCATTAGTGCTCAGAACTTGAACGTCACGTTCAGGCTTGCATAGCCGCCATCTTGGTCGTTGCGGCTGGCATCGCCCTCTGCCTCACGGTAGCCCGCCGACAACGAAACCGCTGTCGCCGAAGACAGGTCGAAATTAACGAACGCACCATAACGCGTTTCGTCGTATTCCTCGTTACCACCCACAGCAACTTCGGGGCCAAAAGTTGCGCCACCCATGGCATAGCCCACACGGCCGCGAGCCCAATAGCTGTCGTAAGCGCTGCTGTATTTACCGATCAGACTGCCGTGCCAAGCTCCGCTGGTGGTTTCAAGCTCAGCCTGAATCAGGCCGCCAGTTTCGTCACCGTTCACAGAGTTGAAAACATCATTCGGGCTCAGGTCATGTTCCTGATAATCCACCCCCGCGTAAAGAGACACACGGCTGCCGGGCATAACCCATTGATAACCCACTGCTAATTCCGCGTTGACTTGTTCGCCTTCGACGCTGCCACCCGCTACAGCAGTGGTGTCGTAGTCGTATTCGCCGTAGCCGACCATGCCACGCAACAGCACACCGGTTTTGTCGATATCACCACCTAGCGCGTGTACGCCGCCGAGGTAGCTGAACATGGTGTCGTCAGCGCCGCCGATGCCGACGAAGATCGCTGTGCTGCCTGCTTGGGCGCTGCCTGCGGCCAGAACGGTAGCCAGTACGATAATGCTTTGCTTCATTTTCATCTGTTTCTCCTGAGGTGCTGATTTTGTCGGGTACAGACCCGGTTTACGAACGAATACGGGATGAGTCAACCCCGAACCCTGAAATGTTGGCGGTGAGGATAGCACGGTAGCGGTGACAAATATGGCCATGTAGGCCAATGTGCGGCAGGGAGCAGAGCGGAAGATTGTCTTTAATTTGTGTTCTCATCGTTTGTCCCGGCAGCTCGATTCGGTAGTCTTGGCCGTGCATTAGTACTGTGAAAACAACGAGCTCTGTTTCGAGTGCTGCGCCCATTGATTGCCGGACAAAGACCGGTATTCCATCCGACGGGGTGTTGTCGTCATACAACATCCCGCCATACCAGGCACGCTTGGGTTTCGCCATCGGTTGCACCCCAAACAGGCGTGCCAGAACGTCAGATGGCGTAAGAAAGTAGGCGTGATGTGGCTGCAGTTCACGCTGCCAATGGATGGAATACAGGGTTTCAACGAGACGTTGATGCTGCGTAGCTGAAGCCCACTCGAAACACGCGCTCACTTTACCGGATTGCGTATGGGTTACTCGCGCAGTGCACGCCAAGTCACCACTTGGGAGGTGCAGCGTCAGTTGCAGTCGCGAATGCTTGTTCAAGTTAGTGTTTGCCATATTCAGTGTCATGGCATCTTCGGCAATCCAGCATGTTTGATGCAATTCGCTTGGAGCACCCGCCGAACTCAGACTGACTGGCAGTGGCAGTGCGAAGCGGAAACTTGAATGTGACTGCCGGGCGTTGCGACGCGCTTTGTAGATGAAGCCCAAGGCACGTGCCATGTTGAATAACGCCCAGAACCCTGCGATTGCCACTAGTTCCACAGAATAACCGGGGGGTAATGCCGCATGGAGTACGTCGGTTGGCAGGCTACCTGTCCTGAACCATTGCCATAACGCCATGCCCAGCGGGCCAACCTGAAAATCCTCGTGCAGACGGCTGATACCGTAGCCCAGTGCGGTGCCGCTGACAATCAACACGGCCAACTGGGGCAACATCAGCGACCAGCGCACAACCCCTTGAAGGTTTTTCGATGAGGACTGCCAGCGGAGTTTCTTGCCTAGAAGCGCAGCCGAGGCTGCAATGTGGACAGGCCATCGTGCCATTGCAAAAATTTCATTAGTCCAGAAACGGCTGAAACCACAACCGAATTCCTGCAACAGTATGTAGGACAGAACGGGGTACGCCAGCACGACTAGCACATTGAAGAGGCTGATATCGAAGGCGGCCCAGCCGAACCCCAATGCAAACAGCGGGGTTAAGAAAAGCAGCAACTGTTGCCAGCCCTCCAGATAAATCAGTCCGAGACTGAGGTAAGAGAGCCGCTGTTTCCAGTTTAATCCTTCACAGGTCAAGATGCGTTCATGTTTAAGCGTGGCGAGGTTGCCGTGTGCCCAGCGGTGTCGTGTTTTGTAGTATTCCTCCAAGTCTGCCGCAGCGATGCCGAAAGCCACTGGCTCATTGAGATAGCGAGTCGACCAGCCTGCTTTATGCAATTTGAGCGAGGTGTGAAAATCCTCGGTCACGGTATCGACTGGAATTCCGCCGATGGTGTTGAGCGCTGTGCGCCGGTACAACACGCCTGTCCCCACACATGACGCGGCATTCCAGCGGTCGCGGCAGGGTTGTGCCAGATTGTAGAAGTAGCTCTGGTCGTGCCATAGACCATCTCGCCTACGCGGATTCAGGTATTGAAAAGCGTCCGTGTTATAGAAGTCCTGTGGGGTTTGCACCATCGCCACGCAGGGATCGTCCATCAAACCTAGCAATAGATCGAGTGCATCAGGTTGGGCAATATGGTCCGCATCGAACACGGCAACGAACTCGGCTTGGCTTTCGCGCAAGCCGAAATTGAGGTTGCCCGCCTTGGCGTCCCAGTTTTCACCACGCGCCCGGTAATGCACTCCCAATTCGCGCGCAAGGGCTTCGATTTCCAGCCGTCCCGCATCGTCCAGCACCCAAGTCTGATGGGGGTAGCGAATCGCCCGCGCGGCGTGTACCGTTTTGCGGATGACGCCAAGCGGTTCTTTATAGGTGGGAATCAGGACGTCGACGTCATAGCCATGCGATACCGATTGCGGTGTTCGGTGTTGGTATCGCCAGGCACCGAGAATGACGGTAAGACCCAGAAGGTAGCCGAGACATTCCGCGAGGTAATACAGGGTTGACACCCAGAGTGACGCGTCGTTGAAAATCGTAAGACGCCAGCCTAGATAAACTAGACCACCGAGCGCATAGAGCACCGCGACCACTACTCGTAAACGCCGACGACGCTCAAAGCGCGCGGCAATTTGTTGAGAAACTGAAAAATAGGTGTGGGGCATAAGGTAGGCAATAAAAAGCGGCCTTGTGGCCGCTTTTCAATTGAGGGGCAACTTTGGGCTCAGTTGACCTTGGGATCCAGCTCGCCCTTGTCGTAACGCTTCTGCATTTCTTCCAGGTTGTAGATCTTGCTGATCTTGCTCGCCATGCCGGCTGCGCCAAACGCTTCGTAGCGGTTTTTGCAGATGTCGGTCATGCCTTTGGTGGCTTCCTTGAGGAATTTGCGCGGGTCGAAGTTGGACTTGTTGTCGGCCAGGTGCTTGCGGATCGCGCCGGTGGAGGCCATGCGCAGGTCGGTGTCGATGTTGACTTTACGCACGCCGTGCTTGATGCCTTCGACGATTTCAGACACCGGCACGCCGTAGGTCGAACCCATGTCGCCGCCGTAGCTGTTGATGATTTCCAGCCAGTCCTGCGGCACCGACGAGGAACCGTGCATCACCAGATGGGTGTTGGGGATGCGGGCGTGAATGGCTTTGACGCGGTCGATCGCCAGAATGTCGCCGGTGGGCGGACGGGTGAATTTGTACGCGCCGTGCGAGGTGCCGATGGCGATGGCCAGTGCGTCCACGCGGGTTTTCTTGACGAAGTCGGCGGCTTCATCGGGGTCGGTCAGCAGCTGGCTGTGATCGAGCGCGCCTTCGGCACCGTGGCCGTCTTCTTCACCGGCCATGCCGGTTTCGAGCGAGCCGAGGCAGCCCAGTTCGCCTTCAACCGAGACGCCGACAGCGTGCGCCATGTCCACAACTTTGGCGGTGGTGGCGACGTTGTATTCGTAGGAAGCGGGCGATTTGCCGTCTTCTTTCAACGAACCATCCATCATTACGGACGAGAAGCCGGATTGGATCGAACGGAAACAGATGCTGGGCGATGCGCCGTGATCCTGGTGCATACAGATCGGAATCTGCGGATACATTTCGATCGCGGCCAGAATCAGGTGGCGCAGGAAGGGCTCGCCGGCGTAGGAACGCGCACCGGCGGAACCTTGCAGGATCACCGGGGAATCAACCGCAGCAGCGGCTTCCATGATGGCCTTGACCTGCTCCATGTTGTTGACGTTGAACGCGGGCAGGCCATAGCCGTTTTCAGCGGCGTGGTCGAGCAGTTGGCGAAGGGAAATCAGGGCCATTACAGTCTCCTAGGTTAAAAATGATTCGGTGGATTACAAATTTATTTCGAGCCGCCGACGCGGACGATTTTCATGGTGTTGGTGCCGCCTGATTGACCGATAGGTTCGCCGATGGTCAACAGGATCAAGTCGCCTTCGCGCACTGCGCCGCGCCGCCGCAGTTCGTCTTCAGCCTCGGCCAGCAGTACATCCCGTTCCTTGCTGGCGGTTTTCAGGTTGATCGGGTACACCCCCCGGAAAAGAGTGACTTTTCTACGGGTTTCGACCTGTGGTGTCAAGGCGTAGATCGGCACCCGGGTGGATAAGCGGCTCATCCACAGGCAGGTGTTGCCCGACTCGGTGAGCGCGGCAATCGCCTTGATGTTGAGGTGCACCGAGGTGAATACCGCTGACATCGCGATGGCTTCGTCGGCGCGCAAAAAGCTTTTGCTCAGACGGTCGTTGGAAAAACCCGGCTCGGCTTCTTTTTCAGCTTCCAGGCAGACGCGATCCATCGCCTGGATGGCCTCAACTGGAAACTGACCCGCAGCGGTTTCCGCCGACAGCATGACGGCATCGGTGCCGTCGAGCACTGCGTTGGCGACGTCGGAGACTTCAGCGCGGGTGGGAATCGGGCTGGAGATCATGGATTCCATCATCTGGGTCGCGGTAATGACGACCTTGTTGCGCTCGATTGCCATGCGGATCATGCGTTTTTGCAGTGCAGGCACGGCGGCGTCGCCGACTTCCACGCCGAGGTCACCGCGCGCCACCATGATGGCGTCGGAGGCTTCGAGAATTTCTTCCAAATGCTCGATGGCTTCTGTACGCTCGATCTTGGCGACCAGCTGGCTTTTGCCGCCAGCGGCGCGCAGTAGCTCGCGCGCCTGCCGCATGTCGGCACCGGAGCGGGGAAACGAAACAGCGAGGTAATCAGCCTGGAGCGCAGCGGCGGTTTTGATGTCCTCGATATCCTTTTCGGTCAGGGCGGCGGCGGAAAGCCCGCCGCCTTTGCGGTTGATGCCCTTGTTGTTCGACAACGCGCCGCCTTGTACCACTTTGCAGTGAATTTCAGCGCCTTTGACTTCTTCGACCCAGAGTTCGATCCGGCCATCGTCGAGCAAGAGCGTGACGCCGCGCGATACGTCGTTCGGCAATTCCTTGTAATCGAGTCCGACGCGGGTCTGGTCGCCCATCGCGCATGCAGCGTCGAGAATGAACAGATCGCCTTTGGCCAGGCTGATTTTGTTGTCCTTGAATTTTCCGATGCGGATTTTCGGGCCTTGCAGATCGACCAGCACGCCGACTGCGCGACCGCGCGCGCGTGCGAGCGAGCGCACCAGCTCGGCGCGGTCGATATGATCCTGCGCAGTGCCGTGCGAAAAATTGAGGCGAACCACATCCACGCCAGCTTCCATCATCCGGTCCAGGGTTTTGGCATCGGAACAGGCGGGGCCGAGGGTAGCGACGATTTTGGTTCTACGAATCATGGGTATGGGTGAGGCGTTAGGCGTGAGAAATGAGGCGGTGTGACGGTGGGGTTACGCCTGGCCTAACCCCTTACGCCTCACCGAACGGCGTTAGCCGTTCGCGCGCTCCTCCAGGATCGCCACGGCGGGCAGGGTCTTGCCTTCGAGGTACTCGAGGAAGGCACCGCCTGCGGTGGAGATGTAGCTGACTTTGTCGTAAATGTCGTATTTCTGGATGGCGGCGATGGTGTCGCCGCCGCCTGCCAAGGTAAATGCCTTGGTATTGGCAATCGCCATGGCAACGGTTTTGGTGCCTTCGCCGAACTGGTCGAATTCGAACACACCGACCGGACCATTCCATACGATGGTGCCAGCGTTCATGATGATGTCAGCAAGTTCCTGCGCACTCTTCGGGCCGATGTCGAAAATCATGTCGTCGTCGGCCACGTCACCCGCGTCTTTCAGCACGGCGGGTTCGTTGGCATCGAATTTCTTGCCGCACACCACATCGACGGCAATCGGAATCGTTGCGCCGCGTGCTGTCATTTTTTCGATCAGCATTTGTGCGGTCGGAACGAGATCGTGTTCGCACAGCGATTTGCCGACGTTCTTGCCAACAGCAGCGAGGAAGGTGTTGGCGATACCGCCGCCCACTACCAGCTGTTCGCATTTCTCGGCCAGCGCTTCGAGCACGGTCAGCTTGGTCGAAACCTTGCTGCCGCCGACGATGGCGACCATCGGGCGCGCCGGGTTGGCCAGCGCCTTGTCGAGCGCGTCGAGCTCTTCGGTTAGCAAAATGCCGGCGGCGGCAGTCGGTGCGAATTTGGCGATACCGTGGGTCGATGCTTCGGCGCGGTGTGCGGTACCAAAGGCGTCCATCACGAATACGTCGCACAGCGCAGCATATTTCTTGGCAGTGTCATCGACGCTTTTCTTTTCACCTTTGTTGACGCGGCAGTTTTCCAACACCACCAACTCACCGTCAGCCACCTCGAAGCCGCCATCGGTCCATTCGCGGATCAGGCGGATGTTTTTGCCGAGTTTTTGCGCGATGACATCCACCACCGGTTTGAGTGAATCTTCTTCCTTGAATTCGCCTTCGGTCGGACGCCCAAGGTGCGAGGTCACCATCACTTTTGCACCCGCCTTGAGGCAATGCTCAATGGTGCGCATCGATGCGGTGATACGGGCGTCGGATGTGACTTTGCCGTCCTTGACAGGCACGTTCATGTCAGCGCGAATGAACACACGCTTGCCAGCCAGATCGAGATCAGTGACGCGGATGAATTTGGGCATAGGGTTCTCCAAAGGGTTAAGCGTTAAGGGTTGGGCGGCGCTGCGCTGCAGCCCAGACCTTACAGCTCAAGGGGCGGTGAGGTGAGCGGCGTGAGGAGCAAAATCGCTTTACTCCTCACGCCTGCTGCCTCACACGATGCCTTACTTGGCGACGTGCTCCACCAGACGCAGCATATTGCAGGTGTAGCCGTACTCGTTGTCGTACCAGGACACGACCTTGACGAAGGTGGTGTCCAGCGCGATACCGGCATCGACGTCAAACGTGGACGGTGCGCTGTTGCCGACGAAGTCAGTGGAAACCACTTTCTCTTCGGTGTAGCCCAGCACGCCTTTCATGGCGCCCGTGGAAGCAGCTTTCATCGCGGCGCAGATTTCTGCGTAGGTCGCGGGCTTCTCAAGTTCGCAGGTCAGATCCACCACCGACACGTCGGAGGTGGGCACGCGGAATGCCATGCCGGTGAGCTTGCCTTTCAGTACGGGCAACACCACGCCAACGGCTTTGGCTGCGCCGGTGGACGACGGGATGATGTTTTCCAGAATGCCGCGACCGCCACGCCAGTCTTTGGCGGAGGGACCGTCAACAGTTTTCTGGGTGGCCGTGGCAGCGTGGACGGTGGTCATCAGGCCGCGCTTGATGCCCCAGTTGTCGTTCAGCACTTTGGCGATGGGAGCCAGGCAGTTGGTGGTGCAGCTGGCAGCCGACACAATCGCTTCGCCCGCGTAGGTGGTGTGGTTCACGCCGTACACGAACATCGGGGTGGAATCCTTGGCGGGAGCGGACTGAACCACTTTCTTGGCACCGGCCTTGATGTGCGCTTCGCACGACTCAGTGGTGAGGAAGAAGCCGGTGCAGTCGATCACCAGATCGGCGCCCACTTCATTCCACTTCAGGTTGGACGGATCGCGCTCGGCGGTCAGACGGATTTTTTTGCCGTTGACGACCATGTTGCCGCCATCAACCGAAATGTCGCCGTTGAAACGGCCATGTACGGAATCGTACTTCAGCATGTAAGCCAGATAGTCGGGGTCGAGCAGGTCGTTGATCGCGACGATCTCGATGCCGGGGAAGTCTTTTGCCACAGCGCGGAACACCATGCGGCCGATGCGGCCAAATCCGTTAATACCAACTTTGATAGCCATTTTTCAGTCTCCTAAACAAAAAACAAAAATCTTTAACCGCAGAGACGCAGGGAGCGCAGAGTTAACAATAAAAACTCCGCGATCTCCGCGCCTCTGCGGTTAGTGGGGTTTAGATCACGCCCTTAACCGCAGCTGCCACCGCTTCGGCGGTAATGCCGAAATGCTTGTACAACGCCGGTGCCGGAGCGGATTCGCCGAAGGTGTCGATGCCAATGACTGCGCCTTCGAGGCCGACGTATTTGCGCCAGAAGTCGGTGACACCGGCTTCGACGGCGACGCGCGGCAGGCCTTTCGGCAGCACGCTGGCTTTGTACGCAGCATCCTGACGGTCAAAGGTGTTGGTCGAGGGCATCGATACCACGCGCACGGCGACGCCTTCGGCAGCGAGGGCTTCCTGCGCCTTCACCGCGAGTTCGACTTCGGAGCCGGTGGCGATGATGACCGCCTTGGCGCCCGCCGCGTCTTTCAACACGTAGCCGCCCTTGGCGATGTTCGCCTGTGTCGCGGCATCACGCGCCATGAACGGCAGGTTCTGGCGGCTGAGGATATGCAACGTCGGGCCATCCATGCGCTCGACCGAGTGTGCCCAGCCAACCAGCGTTTCGACGGTGTCGCAGGGACGCCAGACATCGATGTTGGGAATCATGCGCAGGGTGGCGGTCTGCTCCACCGGCTGGTGGGTCGGGCCGTCTTCGCCGAGGCCGATCGAGTCGTGCGTGAACACATGAATCACGCGCTGCTTCATCAGCGCGGCCATGCGGATGGCGTTGCGCGAGTATTCGGAGAACATCAGGAAAGTGCCGCCAAACGGCAGCAGGCCGCCGTGCAGCGCCATGCCGTTCATGATCGCGGCCATGCCGAATTCACGCACGCCATAGCTGATGTAGTTGCCGGGTTTGCCGTGACGCACCGGATGGCAGCCTTCCCAGTTGGTCAGGTTGGAGCCGGTCAAATCTGCCGAGCCGCCGAGGAATTCGGGCAGCGCCGAGGCCAGCGCGTTGATCGCGATCTGGCTGGCTTTACGGGTGGCGACGGTCTCCGCCTTGGTGTTGATCGCAGCTAGTTTCTCGGTGACGTGCGCTTTGAAATTGGCGGGCAGTTCGCCCTTCATACGACGCTCGAATTCAGCAGCCTCTTTCGGGAACGCGGCCTTGTATTCGGCGAACTTGTTGTTCCACAGCGTTTCCAGCCCCTGACCTTTGGTCTTGGCATCCCAGCCGGCGTAGATGTCGGCGGGGATTTCAAACGCCGGATGATTCCAACCGATGTGCTTGCGGGTCGCTTCGATTTCAGCCGCGCCCAGTGCAGCGCCGTGCACGTCGTGCGTGCCTTCCTTGTTGGGTGAGCCTTTGCCGATGATGGTTTTGCAGCAGATCAACGTTGGCTTGTCGGTGCTGGCTTTGGCCTTTTGAATCGCAGCTTCGAGTGCCACGACATCGTGACCATCCACGCCAGCGATCACGTTCCAGCCGTAGGCTTCAAAACGTTTGGCGGTGTCGTCGGTGTACCAGTGTTCGATATGGCCATCGATCGAGATGCCGTTGTCGTCCCAGAACGCGATCAGCTTGTTCAGCTTCCACGTACCCGCGAGCGCGCAGGCTTCGTGCGAGATGCCTTCCATCATGCAGCCGTCGCCCATGAACACGTAGGTGTGGTGGTTGACGATTTCGTGGCCGGGCTTGTTGAACTCGTTGGCCAGCACTTTTTCCGCCATCGCCATGCCGACGCCGTTGGTGATGCCCTGCCCCAAGGGGCCGGTGGTCGTCTCAATGCCGGGGGCGTAGCCGTATTCCGGGTGGCCGGGGGTGCGTGAATGCAGTTGACGGAAGCCCTTGAGATCGTCGATCGACAGGTCGTAGCCGGTCAGGTGCAGCAGAGAATAAATCAGCATCGAGCCGTGGCCGTTCGACAACACGAAGCGGTCACGATCCGCCCACTTCGGGTTCGACGGGTTGTGGCGCAGGTGGTGATTCCACAGCGTCTCGGCGATTTCCGCCATGCCCATGGGCGCGCCGGGGTGGCCGGATTTGGCTTTTTCGACAGCATCCATCGCGAGTGCGCGGATGGCGTTGGCAAGGTCGTTACGGGTAGGCATTGCGATCCCTTTGGCTTTAAAAATAAAAAAACTGGTGTGGGCAAAAGCCCGCGCGGCATTTTACTGAGGCTGTTTTGGCTGGCCGCGCAAAAACCCCGATTATCCGTCAGCAGGGCGGGCTGAGGCAAGCCGCCCAGTCAAGGGCGAAACAGCCCGGTGCGGCGCGGTTTCGCGGGAAAAAATGCCTGCGGCTCTGATAGGGCAGGCTTTCAAATGTTTTTATTGGGGGGTGGGCGGCGTTTATGCCGCCCGGAGTCAGGACGCGAGTTCGGCCAGCTTGTGTTCCAGATAGTGGATGCTGGTGCCTCCCGCGATGAAGGCCGCATCGTGCATGAGCATCTGATGCAGCGGGATATTGGTCTGGATGCCTTCGACGACCATTTCCATCAATGCGCCGCGCATCCGCGCAATCGCCTGGTCACGGGTGTCGCCGTAGGCGATCAGTTTGCCGATCATTGAATCGTAGTGTGGCGGTACGTAGTAGCCATGATAAACATGCGAATCGACGCGAATGCCGGGGCCGCCGGGGGCGTGGTAATTGGTCAGTTTGCCGGGGCTGGGGACGAAGGTGGTCGGGTGCTCGGCGTTGATGCGGCACTCGATGGCGTGACCCTTGAACTGGATGTCCTTTTGCCGGAACGGCAGTTTCTCGCCGACCGCGACGCGGATTTGCGTCTGCACGATGTCGATGCCGGTGATGAGCTCGGTCACCGGATGCTCGACCTGCACCCGGGTGTTCATTTCGATGAAATAGAACTCGCCGTCTTCGTACAGGAACTCAAATGTGCCTGCGCCGCGATAGCCGATCTTGCGGCAGGCTTCGGCGCAGCGCTCGCCGATCTTGTCGCGCAGCTTGCGATCAAGGCCGGGGGCGGGCGCTTCTTCCAGCACCTTTTGATGGCGACGCTGCACCGAGCAGTCACGCTCACCCAGGTGCACAGCGTTGCCGTGTTCGTCGGCGAGAATCTGAATCTCGATGTGACGTGGCGTTTGCAGGAATTTTTCCATGTAGACCATGGGGTTGCCGAAGAAGCTCTGCGCTTCTGAACTCGTCATCGCGACCGCATTGAGCAGGGCTGCCTCGGTGTGCACTACCCGCATCCCGCGCCCGCCGCCGCCGCCCGCCGCCTTGATGATGACGGGGTAGCCGATCTTGGCGGCGATTTTCAGAATCTCGTCAGGCTCGTCCGGCATCGCGCCTTCGGATCCGGGTACGCACGGTACTTTTGCTTCGATCATCGCCTGCTTGGCAGCGACCTTGTCGCCCATCAGGCGAATGTTTTCCGGGCGCGGACCGATGAAGGCGAAACCGGACGATTCGACGCGCTCGGCGAAATCGGCGTTTTCCGACAGGAAGCCGTAGCCGGGATGAATCGCTTCGGCGTCTGTGACTTCAGCGGCAGCAATGATCGACGGTACATGAAGATAGCTTTGCGACGAGGCTGCCGGGCCGATGCAGACTGATTCATCGGCCAGCTTCACATACTTGGCGTCGCGATCAGCCTCGGAGTACACCACCACGGTTTTGATACCCATTTCGCGGCAGGCGCGCTGAATCCGCAGGGCAATCTCGCCACGGTTGGCAATGAGAATTTTTTCAAACATGGTCGTTGAGGCTCGTTAAGGTTTGCGGTGCGGAAGGGCGCATATGCCCCACGCCTTACCCAATCACGAACAGCGGTTCACCGTATTCCACGGGCTGGCCGTTTTCAACCAGAATAGCCTTGATGACGCCGCCTTGATCCGATTCGATCTCGTTGAGCAATTTCATGGCCTCGATGATGCACAGGGTGTCACCGGCGCTGACGCTCTGACCGACTTCGGCAAAGTTTTTTGAGCCGGGTGCGGGTGCGCGGTAAAATGTGCCGACCATGGGCGAGCGCACCACGTGGCCTTCCGGTGTCGCCTCTTCGGCGGGTTCGGCAGCGATTGGCGCGGCTGCGGGCGCGGTGGCCTGCATGTAATGTTGTGGCATCGCACCCATCATCATGGGTGCCCCGGCGATGCTTTTGGCGATACGGACTTTTTCTTCGCCTTCAGTGATTTCCAGCTCGGCAATGCCGGAGGCTTCAACCAGATCAATGAGCTTTTTGAGTTTTCTGAGATCCATGGGGCGTCCTGTTGTGTAAATGGCGCAGCGCGTATTCCAGCGCCAGCTCGTAGCCGTGCCCGCCGAGTCCGGAAATCACCCCGACAGCGAGGTCGGACAGATACGAGTGATGACGGAACGGCTCGCGCGCGGCCACGTTGGAAAGGTGTACTTCGACGAAAGGAATCGCGACCGCCGCCAGCGCGTCGCGAATCGCAACGCTGGTGTGGGTGTAGGCGGCCGGGTTGATGATGATGAAATCGACATGGTCACGTAGCGCCATATGTATGCGATCCACCAGCGCGCCTTCGTGATTGTGCTGAAAGGTTTCGACGTGCGCACCTGCCGCCTCGGCCCGAGCCTGGAGTGTGCGGTTGATCTCCTCAAGGCTGGACAAGCCGTAATGCTTCGGCTCGCGGCTGCCCAGCAGATTGAGGTTGGGGCCGTGCAACACCAGTACATGGGGGTGCAGGCCGACTGCGGTTTTGGCTGGGGCGCGGGAAGATCGTTTGATCGTCATACCTGCAAGTTTGCAGCAGTTCTGGGGGATTTGTCTAGATATTGACGCACGATCGCAACTATGCGCCGAGTTCGCGTAATTTGGCTTCAAGGATGGCGCGGGGCATCCGCCCCAAGTGAGTATGCGCGATTTTACCGTCGCGATCCAGGATGAGTGTGTAGGGGAGTGCGCCACTGCGGTTGCCCAGTTGGCGCGCCAGGCTGTGTGCTGCCCCCTCGCCAATCAGCAAGGGGTAGCTAACAGGGGTTTTGTGCGTGAAATCACTTACGTTGCGTGCGTTATCGATGGCAATGCCGACAAATTTAACGCCCTGCGCGTGATGTTGCCGCTGCAGAGCGTCGAAATCCGGCATTTCTTCACGGCAGGGCGCGCACCAGGTCGCCCAGAAATTGATCACCATCAGGTTGCCGCGCCATTGCGACAGTGGCTGGGACACGCCTGCGGCATCGGGCAGGCTGAGTTGCCATAACGCCGCCAGCGCATCTGGCTTAGCGGGTGTAGGTTGATAGTGCTGTTGCGCAAACCAGCCGCCTGCCAACAGGGCGAGCAGGGCAGCGGCAACCAGAGCGGTGCGGGACAAATAGAATATCCGTAGCGGGTTTATTTGCCAGCGTCAGTAGCGGCGGGGGCCGGGGCGGCAGCAGGCATCATGCTGTTCATCATTTGCATCCACATAGCGGGGTCAAATGTCGGGGTGGAAGGGGCTGCCACTTGCGCAGCAGGAGCCGGGGCAGCTGGTGCCGCCGGCATAAGCGGCATGGGCATGGCTTGCTGTGGCATAGGCATCTGTGGCATGGCGTAGCCATAGGGCGCGGGTACGCCGTAACCCATGGCAGGTGCAGCTGGCATCATTGGCATATAGCCCATGGGCGCGGCCTGCTGCATGGGTGCGACAGGCATCATCGTGAAGGGGTTGCCCATGCCAGCGGAGGGATTCATATAGGGATTCCCCGCCGCCATGGGATTCATGTAGGGGTTCATCATCATCTGCGGGCTGCTCATGGACGAGGCCATCATGGGGGCGCCCATCATGGCCATGGGCAGCATCATGGTCATGGGATTCATCATCCCGCCCATGCCCATCATGCCCATCGGTGCCATCATGGTCATCGGATTCATCATGTTCATGCCGCCAAATTGGGCATGTGCACTGGTGGTGCTAATGAGCAGAGCAAGGGTGAGAGGGCGGAATTGCATGGTGTGCTCCAAAAAAATCCGGCCTAAGCCGGAAAGAATGATCGAGGAAGGGGCGGCTTACTTGGCCGGAGCGGCTTCTGTTGCGGGGGCGGCAGGGGCAGGCATCATCATGGGCATCATGGGTGCCATCATCGGAGCCATGGGAGCCATCATCGAACCCATCGGAGCCATCATGGTGCCCATCGGCTGCGTCATCTGGTTCATCGGAGCCATCATGGAGCCCATTGGTTGCATCATGCCCTGCATGGGTTGAGCCATGGAACCCATCGGCTGCATCATGCCGCCCATCGGTGCCATCATCGAGCCCATCATGGGACCCATCGGCTGCATCATGGGTTGCATCATGTTCATGGGCTGCATCATCGAGCCCATCATGGGACCCATACCGCCCATCATGGGTTGCATCATGTTCATGGGCTGCATCATCGAGCCCATCATGGGACCCATACCACCCATCATCGGCCCCATCATGCTCATCGGCATCATCATCGAGCCCATCATGGGACCCATGCCGCCCATCATGGGCGCCATCATGCCCATGGGAGCCATCATTGGCCCCATCATGGCCATCGGGTTCATCATTTGCTCCATGCCCATCTGAGCGTGAGCGCTACCAGCGGCAAGGGTGGCAGCCAGGATCAGGGTACGTGTCTTCATGGGGTAACTCTCCAGTGAGCCGATGCCCGCAGGCGTGGCGGCGATTGTGTGCTGAAAGTCAGCGGGTCATGCGTATTTCAAACAGTGCCTTTTAATAATACTTTGATTCTAGTGCGCTTATAGGTAAAGGCGAGCCCGTTTTTAAATGGAGGCTGATATTAGAGATCGCCGTTGGCGCCTGCGCGCATCACGTTGTCTATCTTCTCGCGCATGTCGAGCGCCATTTTGGCGAGTTCCGGCGTGATGCCCATTGAGCCGTTGATGCTATCGAGCCAAGCCATGTCCCAGTCCAGTGTGAGTACCCAGACGTTTTTCTTGTCGTCTTCCATGACCGCGATGCGGCAGGGAAGATAAACGATGGATTCGGGGACCAGCTTCATGATTTCGCGGCCCGCCGCGATATCACAGAAATGGAACACTTCCATGCGTGGCGAGGTGGTGTCACCGAGCACGGCCTGGATGTCTTTGATCATAGGCGAGTGACCCACCTGTTTCAGATTGATCTGGTTCGCCCGCAATTGCATGGACGAGATCACGTCATCAAACGATACGCCCGGTTTCGCCTGGTATTTGGTGGTCATGTAATTCATGATGTCGCGGATATTCAGCCCCATGTTGGACAGATACGGCAACATCGATTTCATCAGCTGCTTTTTTTCGGCGGCGGTCGGCATGGGCGACATTGCCCAGGGCGTGCTGCCCTTCATTGAGCCGGTGCCTTTGGGCATCAGCATCATCGGGCTGGGCGCAGCAGCAGGCACGTTTTTGAGATAAGGATTGGTGCTGGGGGCGGCAGGGGTTTGCGCCTGAACCGACAAGGACAAACTGGCTCCCAGCGCGAGCAGGCAGGCGGATAGCATCTTTGACATGTTTAACTCCCTCGACTTTCGGTCATTATTTTGAATAAGCCACGACCCGCATACTAATGAAACCCGTAGGGTTTACAAATAGAACATTTGTCAACGCGCCCGGGGCATTTCAAAGCGTGCCATAAGAATGCAGTCCCGACAGGAACATATTCACGCCAAGGAAGGCGAAGGTGGTGACGAACAGGCCGATCACTGCCCACCAGGCCAGCATCGGCCCACGCAGACCTTTCACCAGCCGGATATGCAGCCAGGCGGCGTAGTTCAGCCACACGATCAGTGCCCAGGTTTCCTTCGGATCCCAGCTCCAGTAGCCGCCCCAGGCTTCTGCCGCCCACATCGCGCCGAGGATGGTGGCGATGGTAAAAAACACGAAGCCGATGGCGATGGCTTTGTACATCATGTCGTCGATGATGTCGGGCCTGGGCAGGCGGCTGGCGAGAATGCCGCGCGCCGACAACAGGTAGCCAACACCGAGCATGGCGGACAGCGAGAACGCGCCGTAGCCGATGAAATTGGCGGGTACGTGTAACTTCATCCACCAGGATTTCAGCGCGGGCACCAGCGGCTGGATTTCGTGCGCACCCTTGTCGAAGGTGTACCAGAGGATGAAGCCGACCGCTGCCGAGATCACCAGTAGCACCAGTGCGCCGAGCTGGCGCGTTTGATAGCGCGCTTCGTAATACAGATACATCATCGCAGTGATGAGGCAGAACAGGACGAAGACTTCATAGAGGTTGGACACGGGGATATGGCCGACGTCCGCACCAATCAGATACGACTCGTACCAGCGCACCATCAAGCCGATGAAGCCCATGGCAACGGCACACCAGGTTAGCGCACTGGCGGTTCTCAAGGTGAATTCGGAGCGCGACAACATGCCGCCCCAGTACGCCAGCGTGGCCAGGCCGAATAGCGCGCACATCCACATGATCGCGGCCTGGCTGGAAATGAGGTATTTGAGGAAAAAGGCCTGCTCCATGCGCGCCAGATCGCCCTGATACTGGCCGATGGCAAACAGGCTGACGAGTGTGATCACGATCACCAGCACACGCATGGGTTTCCAAAACCAGCCGAAGGCAGACAAGGCGGGAATCATCGCCAGCAAGATGGCTTTTTCGTAGATGTCCATGTAATCGCCATAGCGCGACAGCGCAAACAGCCCCCCCGCCGTGACCAGCGCAGCAAATAGCCAGTCAAACCAGCTCAGGCGTTTGAATAAAGGGTGGGGGGCGTTGAGAGCAAGTTCCATCTGGGATCTCCGGATTAAGACGCAGTCGCTGCCGTGGGGCGGGCGAGGCTGTCCAGTGCACTGGCATGTTGGGCGAATTCTTTTTCGAAGTCGATAGTCTGTTTGGCGGATGACATCGCCAGCAGGGCATGACCGGGTTTGATACGCAGCCAGACCCGGCGCTCACGTACAAACAGCATGAAAAACACGCCAAGCGTCAGCAGCAGTGAGCCAAAGTACACGACGTTTTTGCCGGGCGAGCGTGTGAGTTGGAGACCGCTGGCCTTGACCTCATCGAATTGCATCAATTGCAGATACACC
Organism: Thiobacillus sp.; assembly: GCA_040080645.1. Lineage (GTDB taxonomy): Bacteria > Pseudomonadota > Gammaproteobacteria > Burkholderiales > Thiobacillaceae > Thiobacillus. The sequence goes on along the minus strand of JBEBIA010000007.1, from coordinate 80,004 downwards.
GGTGAACCGTAGACGAACAGGTCTGAGAGGCTATTGAGACTGTCGCGCACCAGCCAGCCAGTTGCATCGTCGGCCTTGGGTGCGGCTCCCCCGGCTTGCTGATGAGCAAGCCGCAGCGCCTCGAAGGCGGATAATTCGAGGATACGCAGATACGTTCCGGCAGCTTTTTCGCGTTCGGCGGCGGGGACTTTGGCTTCGATAAATTTGCCCAGCGCCTGAAACCCACCTTCGGCGAACAGCGCCAGCACCTGGGTCGCGCTGAATTTCAGTTTGTCTTCGATGGCGCTGCCCCAGGCGTTTTGCGGCAAGGCTTGGCGCGCAAAACGCGCCGCAATTTCGGGGCGCAGTTCGACGTTGAGCAGCGCGCCGCGCAAGCGCATGAAGCTGTCGAGACTACCGTTGGCGTCGAGCGGCATCCGCATATAGCGGAACGCTTCGTTCGGCGATTCACGCACGCCCGACATCATGTACCAGCGTCCGTCCAGCTCCAGCGGCAACATGTAATTGGAAAATTCGCGTGCCTGCCCGCGCGCGTCGCGCAGCTTGTACTGGAAGCTCGGGCCGACGTTGCGCAGGTGTTTTTTGTCACTGACCGGGCTGCCGCCGAGCACACTCATCGTGTCCCCTGCGGGCGGCACGATATCGCCCCCCATGTTTTCGATATTGAACGGGCGGAAATCGGTGAATTCAAGCGTGTAGTCGCCCGCCGAGCTGGTGAGCGCCGTGTTCTGGTAAACCGCACCTTGAACTGCGAACGGCGTGACACCGGGGGCGAACAGGTTCCAGCCCTGGAGCGAAAGACGGGTGCCACCATCGGCGAAGCTGGCTTGATAAATGGCAATGCCGTCGTGAATCAGCGGGTGATTCACGGCGATGGTCGCCGTGCGGATGCGTTTACCCGATTTGTCGAAAAGCTCGAGATCCGATTCGAAGCTTTTGGGTTGTCCCGTGGTGTAGTGTTCAATGCGGAACTGTTTCAGCCCCACCGTAAACGGTAAATCCTGCACCAGATAGCCGTCGGCCACGTTGAGGAATGCCACGTCGGCGCTGGAACCCTCAGGAATCTGCACGCTGCCGCGAAACGACAGATTAGCGGGCGTGAGCCGTGAAATGGCGGGCACCTGGCTTTGCGGAATGTCGCGCGTCTCGATTTTTTTGAGCCCGAGCAGTTGCTGTGCCTTGAAGACCAGATTGCCATCCATCAGGCCGCCAATGCAGATCAGCACAATTGCCGAATGGGCAAGAAAATACCCTAGGCGATTCCAGCTACCGGCCTTGGCCGCCAGCAACACACCGTCTTCATGCGGCAGGTTTTTGACCTTGTAACCTTGGCCTTCGAGGTAGCGCTGCGCGCTGGCAGCGAGTGCGTCGGGCGCGTGCCCGGTGGTCACGCTATGCTGGTGCTTGAACGCGGCGAGCGATTGCTCGCTGACATGTTCGCGGAAGCTTTTCATCTCGCGCGCAAAATTCGGCGCGTTGCGGGTGATGCATACGCTGGTGGAGGCCACCAGAAACACCAGAATCAGCAAAAACCAGGCGGCGTGGTACACGTCGTACAGCCCCAGTTTTTCGTACACCGCAAACCAGAACGACCCGAGTTGGATCAGATAGTTGTTATACGGTTCGGCCTGTTTCAGCACCGTGCCGATAATCGAGGCCACGGCCAGAATCGAAAGCAAGCTGATCGCAAAACGCATCGAACTGAGCAGTTCGAACAAGGCGCGACCAAAAGTGTGGGGTGCGGGTTGTTTCATGAGGGGCAATACGCGGCGCGTGGCAAGCAAAAAGGGTGACGCGAGTCACCCTTTTTTTGAGTCCGATAGTGAGGGCTGGTTCAACGCAGACCCTGAATATAGGAAGCAACCGCCTGCATATCGGCGTCGGTCATTTTGGCGGCGATGGTACGCATCATCTTGGCACCGTCGTTGGCGCGCGCGCCAACCCGGAAAGCGTTCAGCTGTGCGTATATATAGTCGGCGTGCTGGCCCGCCAGACGCGGGAACTGCACTGGAATGCCCTGGCCTTTTGCGCCGTGACACGAGGCGCAGGCGGGCACACCCGCACCCTGTACGCCGCCGCGATAGACTTTTTGCCCTTGCAACGCAAGAGCCTTGTCTTTGGAGGTGCCGCCCTTGGGCTGCTGGGCGCTGAAATACGCCGCGAGGTTTTTCATATCCTGCGGGGTCAGGGTGGCAACCATCCCGGCCATCACAGCGCTTTTGCGATCGCCGGATTTGAACTCCGCCAGCTGTTTGTAGAGGTACTCCTGATTCAGCCCGGCCAGCTTGGGGTTGGCTGCAGCGGCACTGTTGCCGTCTACCGCGTGGCAGCCCGCGCAAACCTGATTGACCAGCGCTTCCGCCGCTTTGGGGTCGCCCTTGGTAACGGGAGCCGGGGTGGGTGAATTGGCAAACGCGGAAGTGGCGACCAGTACGGCAGCCAGGGTGGCAACGAATTTCATTAAAAAGCTCCTGAAGCTTGCTAACCGTGGGGATTGCAAAATTTGGGGAAGCGGGTAGTTTAGCGGCAACTAATGAGACGGCCAAGTGATGTTTGAATCCACGAGTGGATTTGCCGCTTGCGTCGCCTTGGTGGCGCGCTGTTTTCATGGCCTTGATTCGGCCTCCGCGCGGCCTCAACCACTCCGGCAAACCCGGCCTCAATGCCATGTCAGTTGGATCAATATTAAGGACAGCCCAGCCCGTGCTGAATAGCGCCCACTTCCATACTTCCGTCGCGCATCTGCGCGATTTGCCATACAGCCGCGCCGAAATTGCCTTTGCCGGGCGCTCAAACGCCGGAAAATCGAGTGCAATCAATCTGCTGACGCGCAAAAACCGGCTCGCGTTTACCTCCAAAACGCCGGGGCGTACCCAGCTCATCAATTTTTTTGAATTAGCGCCAGATACTTATCTGGTGGATTTGCCTGGCTATGGTTACGCAAAAGTGCCGCCCGCCATCAAGGCGCAATGGGAAACCCTGTTATCGCGTTATTTGCAGGAACGCGAAGCTTTGAGTGGCATGGTGCTGATTATGGATGCGCGCCACCCACTGACCCCGCTGGATCGGCAGATGCTCGACTGGTTTACCCCCACCGGCAAGCCGGTGCATGTGCTGCTGTCAAAAGCCGACAAGCTTTCCAACAGCGAAAAAGCCTTGACCTTGCGCCGGGTCAAACAGGAACTTGCCGGGCTGGAGAGCGTCAGTGTGCAGCTGTTTTCGAGTTTGTCGCGGCTGGGCACTGACGAGGCGGCCAGCGTGATTGAAGGCTGGTTACAGCCGCAGCCGACAGCCGGGTTGCCATAAACAAAAAGCCCCGACCACTTGGGGGTCAGGGCAAAAATGCCTTAAGGGGATTAAGGCACCCGCTCAGGGAGGAGAAGCGGGAGGCGATGCAAATCGCCCGCTGAATAGAGATGGCTCGTTTAGAATAGTTCCGAGCCTGTGAATGAATTGTTCTGGAGTATGAATTTGAGTCTGCCCCTCCCCCCTTTCCCCTGTGGGCGTATGCGTCGTATGCGCCGTGACGATTTTTCGCGCCGCCTGATGCGTGAACACGTGCTGACAGCGAACGACTTGATCTATCCGGTGTTTGTGCTGGAAGGCCAGGGGCGGCGCGAGGCTGTCGCCTCCATGCCGGGGGTGGAGCGCTGGTCGCTGGATGGGCTGCTGACGGTGGCGGAAGAGTGCGTGGAATTGGGTATCCCGGCTCTGGCCTTGTTTCCGGTAATCGACGCCAATTTGAAAACCCTGGCTGCGGAGGAGGCGCTCAACCCCGACGGTCTGGTGCCACGCACCGTCGCCGCGCTGAAAAGCCGATTTCCCGCGCTGGGCGTCATCACCGATATTGCGCTCGATCCCTACACAATCCACGGACAAGACGGCCTGATCGACGACGTTGGCTACGTGATGAATGACGAAACCGTGGCGGTGCTGGCGCAACAGGCCGTCGTTCATGCGGCTGCCGGGGCGGATATTGTCGCGCCGTCAGACATGATGGATGGCCGCGTCGCCGCCATTCGTGCCGCGCTGGAAGCCGCAGGTCACCGTCACACCCGGATTCTCGCTTACGCCGCCAAATTTGCCTCCAGCTTTTATGGGCCGTTCCGCGATGCTGTCGGCTCGGCGGCTAATCTGGGTAAAGGCGACAAAACCACCTACCAGATGGATCCTGCCAACAGCGACGAAGCGCTGTGGGAAGTCGGCCTGGATCTGCAAGAGGGCGCAGACATGGTGATGATCAAACCCGGAATGCCGTATCTGGACGTGATTCGCCGGGTGAAGGATGCCTATGGTGCCCCGACGTTCGCCTATCAGGTCAGCGGTGAATACGCTATGTTGAAAGCGGCTGCGCAAAATGGTTGGCTGGACGAGCGCGCGGTTGTCATGGAGTCCCTGTTATCGTTCAAACGGGCAGGGGCGGATGGTGTGCTGACATATTTTGCGCGAGATGCGGGGCGGTGGCTGAGAGAGGCTCACCAAAGTTAAATATTCAGCGCGGCTGACCGATAGTAATCAGTGTGAGCAGTGAGTGTTGATGGATCGCAGAGGCTTGATGAAGACGTGGCGCTAAATTTGAGCGAATTAATGACGCGTAATCGAAGCGTAGCCGACGACTATGATCGAACGATCATCAGCTTTGAGTCGCCCTATCGCCTGAAAGAGTTATGCCCCCAGCCTGAGAGCGATGCGTCCACCCATGAAGAGAGCATGGGCGAAAAGCTCTTCAAGTTACGTTTTGCACAGGCGGACGAAGTGTTCAGCCAGGCCAGTATGCTGGTGCAGAAACGCTACGCCTGGCGCGGCTTTCCGAAAGCCCACCTTAAAAAATACCCCAACCGGATCACCATCCTGTCGTTTCATGAGGAACGCATTGTAGGGACAGTGACTGTCGGCTACGATTCCGAAGAAGGGATGCTTGTCGATGAAATTTACAAATCCGAAATCGATGCTTTGCGCGCACAGGGCAAACGGGTAGGTGAACTGAGCAAGCTGGCCATCGACGAAAATATCGGATCCAAGCAGCTGCTCGCGAGTCTGGTGCATGTCGCCTACTTATATGGCGTGATCCATGATTGCACCGACGCGATTATCGAAATCGTGCCCCGGCACAAGCTTTTTTACGAAAAAATGCTGGGTTTCAAGCAGATTGGTGAAGAGCGCATGAACAACCGGGTCAATTTCCCTGTGCTGCTGATGCACCTTGAGATGGAGCACATGCAGCAAAAAATCGAAACACTGGGTGGAAAAGGAAAAGCCGCCAAAGACCGTAGTCTCTACCCGTATTTCTTTTCGCCGCACGACCAGGAAGGCATCATGGGCCGCCTGCTCCGCGCCGAAAACTGACCCCGCCGTGCCTGCCTTTGATTACCATCAGGCCTTTGGCCGCAACCTCGGCTGGCTCACGCCCGATGAGCAGTCCGCGCTGCGCGGCAAGCGCATTGCCATCGCAGGATTAGGCGGTGCGGGCGGTGTACACCTGCTCACCCTTGCCCGTCTGGGCATTGGTAAATTTCATATTGCCGATCTGGATACTTTTGATCTGGTTAATTTCAACCGCCAGGCGGGTGCCAGCATGAGCAGTCTTGGCCAGCCCAAAGCGCAGGTCATGGCGGGGCTCGCGCGCGACATCAATCCCGAGCTGGATATCCGGGTGTTCGATGAAGGCGTCCAGCCGCACAATATTGATGCCTTCCTGGAGGGCGTTGATTTGTACGTCGACGGACTGGATTATTTTGTTTTCCCGGCGCGACAGCTGGTCTACGCTGCGTGCCGTGAGCGTGGCATCCCGATTACCTTTGCCGTTCCACTGGGAATGGGGGCGGCTGTCCTCAATTTTTTGCCGGACGGCCCTGACTTTGACAGTTATTTCCGCCTCAAAGGTGCGCCTGAGTCTGAGTGGCCAACCCGTTTTCTGGTCGGCCTAGCGCCCGCCCTGTTGCATCGGGGTTATCTTGTGTACCCCGAAATCGTTGATTTCAAAACCCAGCGCGTGCCCTCAACCGGGCTAGCGTGCCAGCTATGTGCCGGCATGGCGGGCACCGAAGCGCTCAAAATCCTGCTGGGGCGCGGTAAGCTCAAGGCCGTGCCCCATTCAATGCAGTTTGACGCCTATACCGGCAAACTGAAACATGTCTGGCGACCGGGTGGTAATGCTCATCCTCTTCAACGTCTGGCTATCGCCTACGTCAACTGGCGGCTTGCCCGCGCTGGCTAACCCTGCCCTGCCGCATTTCCTCATCGCGCCTCCGGCTTGCCCCGGCTGAGTGGTTGGCTCCACTTGCCTGAATGAACCACGACGCCGTGTCGGATTTTTTTACATCCAGTGCGGAAAAAGTGTCTGATTTGGTGAATTAAAATCACAAGCAATTGATTTCTAATGAGTAATTGTTAGCTGGCATACCCCGTGCTTTATGTTGTGCGTGGCAGCACAAAGTGTGTGCCTAGTTAAATCACTAAATTTCAGTCCCAAGGAGTAAAAAATGAAACTCAACATGAAACTGATCCAGGCAAGCATGATGGTCGCCATGGGCGTTGCAAGCGTTAGCGCCTCGGCTGCTGTGTTCCCCGATTTTACGTTTGATCCCGCAGCATCTGCACCGTTCGTGGCTGATAAGATGACGGGTAACTATACCGAGATCGTGACCTTTGACGGGCTTGGTAATTTTGCCACGTCGATTCAGTGGTCAGCCGGTCAGTTCGTGGCCAATGACGGTAACACTGCGTTGACCGCTGGTGTAACTCGCTTGGGCGTGGATTACGGCATGTATGCTCTGTTCCAAGGTACCGGTACGGTGGCATTGGTGGCTGGTGTTTTCCAGTTCACCTTCAATACCGGTAGCCTGGGTCTGTGGATTGACCCGCAAAATGACGCAACCTTTGCTGCCCCGGGTACGGGTGCCGGTGCATGGACTATTGGCGGCGCTGCTGACGACCAAATTGGTGCAGGCAGCTTGCTGCAAGGCTCGGGCAATCTGAATGCAGCTTGTGTCGGTATTAACTGCGGCAGCTTCGGTACCATTACCGACTTCGCGCTGGTTGGTCCTGGTGCAAGCTACTTCACCGCCCCGAACCCCTTCTACGACCTGTCGTTCGAGTCCGGTCAGCTGAACTCCTTCGAAGTGGCGGGTACGCAGCAAATCAACGGTTCGCTGGACGTGGTCTTCGGCAAAGTGCCGGAACCGACTAGCATCGCGCTGTTGGGTCTGGGTCTGATCGGCATGGGGGTGAGCCTGCGTCGTAGCAAGCAAGCCTGATATTGGCTTAGCGGTAAGCAAAAAAGCCCCGAGGCGTGAGCCTCGGGGCTTTTTCTATTTCAGGCTTTGAATATGTGTGGGTTAAATTCAGTCACCCGGAGCGGGGTGGCGGGCTTCAGTCTTACGCGCCGGGTAATGCTTCACGCGTATGCGAGGCCGCTTTACTTCAGGCAGCCTGCTTATCGTACTAACGATTACTTGGTTCCAATGATTTCAAGAGGACGAGGGCTTGATTGCGCGCATTGAAATTCGGATGGCTGGCGAGGGTTTTTTTCAGCAGCGCAATGGCCTCAGCGGATTGGCCAGATTTCATGAGCGCAGTTGCCAGATGAACCTGAATGTCGGGAGACTCGGGCTTGGCTTCACGTGCAGCCGCCTGCAAAAGGGGTAAGGCTTCTGCAGTTTTGCCTTGCTGTAATAAGGCCCAGCCGTATGTATCTTTAACGGTGGGGTTGGTGGCATCAATTGCATAGGCGCGGCGAGCGTAATCAAATGCGGCTGGGTTGCCTTGAGCTTGCAGCAGGGCTGCCAGATTGTTTAATGCGCCCAGGTGTTTGGGTTCGATCCGGATGACCTGCTGATACTGGGTGATCGCCTGCTGGGTCAGATTTCGATACAGGTAAGCACTAGCTAGGTAGTTGCGAAACGCCGCATCGTCTGGCCGTTTTTTGAGCCACTGTTGTGCGACTTGCTCGGCCTGTGCTTCTTTGCCCATACGCATCAAGGCGAGATGATAGGTGGCAGCGGTTTCCGGTGAGCCAGCAGACTGGAATGCCCGTGCCTTGGCTTGTAAGGCTAATTCAGGTTTTTTGAGGCGGGTAGCGAGTTCGGCTTCCATGTTGTAGCCGATTGCGGATTGCGGTGCCAATTCCTGGATCGCGCGCGTCTCCTGCAAGGCTTTGTCACTCTGGCCCATGGCAGCAAACAAGCCCGCCAGCGCCACATGCGCATCAATATAACTGGGTGCCAGCCGTACGGTTTTTTGCAATGAACTCAGCGCGGCATTCAATTCGCCGGTTACACGCTGCGCCCAAGCCAGCCGATACCAGGCAGCAGCAGAATTGGGCTGCGCATTGGTAATGGCAGTGTAGGTTTCAATCGCCTCTTTCTTGCGCCCGGCACTGAGCAGCGCCTGGCCGAGGTTGTCCATAAATCCAAGGTGACCTTTGTTGGCCTGTGCCGCTTTTTGTGCGATCTCCAGAGCCAAGGCGGGCTGGCGCGTCTGGGCGATGTAATAGCGGGTGAGTTCGCTGACGGGCTCGAAGGCCTTCGGATGTTGCTGGATGGCCCGACTCAGATTGGCAACGTAGTCTTTAAAGTCTTTCAGCGCAAGGGCGGTATGTGCAAGTCCCATGCGTGCGCCGAGATGGTCGGGTGATTTGGCGAGGATGCGATTAAAGTGTTCGCGAGCCTGAGCGGGTTTCTTTTCCCGGATATCGAGGTTGGCGAGTTCGCTGGCTGCGGGCAGGAAGCCGGTGTCTACGACCAGACTTTTCTGAAACGCCTGGCGCGCCGCTGCCGGGTTTTTTTGCATCAGATATACCCGACCGATCAACACCTGCGTGAGCGGGTTGGAGGGCTGCGCAGCCGCCATTTTTTGCAGTGTGACCAATGCGCCTGCGTGATCGGCCTTGCCGATTTGCGCGGCGGCGAGCAGTAAATAGGCTTGCGTGTCGTTCGGGTTGTCTGTCAGTACCGATTCGAGCCCGCGTATACCCTGTTGGTCACCGGCCTGTAATTGCTGTTGGGCGAGGGTGGTGCGGATGACGCTGTCGCGAGGATCCAGTGTGCTTGCCTTGGCGAGGTAAGCCATGCCGCGATCAAACTCCTTGAGGTTGAGCGCGGCTTGCCCTGCCAGCAGCATTGCCTTGGGATTGTTTTCCTGGGTGAGCAAGGGCGTTAGGGTTTTCAGCACATCGGCATGGGCATTCATCCGCAGCTGGGTCGCGGCGAGCATGACCCGGGTGTCAGCGGAATCGTTGGCACTCAAGGCTTTGTTAAAGCTTGCCAGCGCTGTTTCGTCGTTCTTCAGCGCGTAATTCACCGTGCCGTATAGCAGGTGAGCCTGCGCATTGGCGGGGTTTTCCTTGAGCACTTGTTGCAGCAAATTCGCTGCATCGTTGTGTTTGCCCTGTTTATAAAGCTGGTAGGCGTAGAGATATTTATAGAGAGGAGCCTGGGGCCGCAGTTTTCCGAGTTGTTTGATGAGCGCATCAGCTTCCGTCGCGCGCTGGGTGGATAGCAACGTCATCGTCTTGAAAGCCAATGCGTCGAAATCGTCAGCCTTGATTTTTAGCGCCTGATCGTAGGCGGTCAGAGCGAGATCGGGCTGATTCGTCGTGCGGTAGAGATCGCCCAGTAGATACCAAGCATCCAGCCGGTCGGGGTCAAGTACGGTGGCTTGCTTGGCGCTCGCGATGGCAGAGGCGATTTGTTTGTCGCGGAATTCGCAACGCGCGCGTCCCTGATAGGCGACGGCATAAGCTTTATCGACGGTGATGGCGCGGTCAAATAACGGACAGGCTTCGGTAGGCTTGCCCAGTTTGAACAAGGCGCTGCCCCGCAATTCCAGCGCCTGGGATAGCGTGCCAGGTGCCTCACTGTCAAACGCCGCCAGCGTATCGAGCGCATTCTGGAAATTGCCCTGGTAGTACTGCGCACGTGCGAGCGGGATCAATGCGTTATCTTTACTGATGCCGAGCTGTACTGATTTTTCCAGCTGGGTTTCCGCTTCATTGCCGAGGCGCAAATCCAGATAAACCATGCCGAGAAGCCAGCGCGCCTGTGCATTGTTGGGGTTTTTCTGAACGGCGTTTTTCAGTTCGATGATGCTGGCACCCGTGTCGCCTTTGCTCTGGAAGTCTTTGGCACGCTGGATGTGTTCTTCAACGGTGTAATCGCTGCCCTGGCCGCAGGCCGCGAGCGTAGTGACAGCCAGAAACGCCAGGCTTAGCGGCTTGAGACGGGGAAAAGATACGTGCATGAAAAACCTCAGGGCGTGGCGGTCAATTGTTGGTAAAGCGCGCGGGCTTCAGTGTCAGCGCTAAAACTGACTCGACGATCCAGCAGCATTTTCAGTTCCTGGCGCGCACGTGATTGATCTCCGGTAGCATGGTGCGCATAGGCAAGATGCCATTGTATTTCTGCATCATCCGGCGCTTTTGCCTGGGCACCCTTCAGGAGCGTCAGACCCTTTGCGGCATTTCCCAGACGAACCTGAAGCCAGCCGTAGGTGTCGAGCACCGAAACATGGTCGGGACGCAGCTTGTATGCCTGTTCGGCAAAGCCCAGCGCGCGTGGATCCTTTTGTTCTGCCAGTGTCCAGGCCAGATTGTTGAGCACGAGCAGGTTGCCAGGATTGCTTTTGTTGAGCAGCAGGTATTGCGCCGCAGCCGCAGCATACTGTTTGCGCTTCAGCAGATTTTCGGCCAGTGCGGCACGCGTGCCGGTATCTTGCGGGTGTTGCGCGAGCCAGGCGAGCAGGCGGCTTTCGCCGACTTCGGCGCGTTGCGTGGCGCTATATACGCCGAGCTGACGCACCAGTAGCGCACCAGAGGCTTCGAGCTGGTGTGCGCGCTCGAAAGCGGCCAGCGCGGCAGGATAGTCTTTTTTCGCTAGCGCGGTTTCGCCGGCCAGCCCCCAGCCTGCCGCTTTTGCAGGGTTTTGTTGCTGGATAGTCTGGGCGATTTTGGCGGCTTCGTCATACTGCGCGCTACGGATCGCGAGGCCGCCCAATAGCAACTGGGCATCAAGTAAATCCGGCTGAATCTGAAGGGCGTTTTGCAGACTCTTGCGTGCAGCAGGGATGTCTTTGGCGGCCATTTGGGCATTGGCCAATTTGAGTAATGGGAGTGCCTGCTTGGGTTGGCGCTCGACGAGCTTGCGGTAACTGCCGACCGCGTTTGGGGTGTCGCCCATCGCGAGCTGGACGCTGCCGAGCAGATCCAGTGCTGCCGGGTCGTTGGGTTGTGCGTTGACGGCTTCGCGGGCGGCGGTCAATGCCTTGTTTTTATCACCTTTTGCAAGTTGGTATCGCGCCAGCGTTGCGCGGGGTTGGAGGGCTTGCGGGTGCGCGGCGGCGGCTTTTTCGAGCCAGCTGACAAAGGCTTTTTCGTCTTTGGTGCGCAAGTGCGTGTCAGCCAGCGCGAGCATGGCCTGCAAATGCTTGGGGTTGGCTTTGAGTACTTGCTCGAAACGCTGGCGTGCGGTGGCCAGCTGATTTGTCTGGATATCCAGTTGTGCCAGATTGGCGGCAGCGGGAAAAAACGCCGGGTCGAGTTTGAGCGCCTGGTTAAAGCTGTCGCGCGCGCGGGGCACGTCGGTTTTGCCGAGATAGGCTGCACCCCGGAAATTCCAGCTCAGCGGGCTGGCTTGAGCCTTTTTTTCCAGCGCGGCAATGCTGGTGAGCGCGGCGTCAAACTGCTTGTTTTTAAGCTGGCTCAAAATGATGAGCGTGTCAGCCCGGTTACCGCTGTCATCCATGCCGGACGCTGTTTTCAGATCAGCCATCGCACGTTGATCGCCCTGTGCCAGTCGCGCCAGACCCAGTTCGGTGCGGATCGCTGCGCTATCGGGGCTGAGCCGGGCGGCCGCTTCGAAATGCGCGGTCGCTTCGGCGTAGGCTTTTTTGGCGAGGGCGATTTCGCCCGCCACCACACGAATGCCGACATCGTTATGGGCTTGCTTGAGCACAGGCGCGAGTGTGGCCGCCGAGTCATCGGCGCGTCCCTGCCGAAGCTGGGATGCGGCCAGCAGGCGGCGCGCATAGAGATTGCCCGGCGTGACTTTGACGACCTTGCCGAGTTGGGTTTCGGCGGTTTGCAGATTGTTGAGTGAGTATTCGATTGCGCCGCTGAGCAGGAGCGCCGGGGCGAAATCGGGCGCGGTACGTAGTACGGTGGCGATCTCCTCGCGGGCGGTGTCGATTTTTTTGTCGCGGAAATTGATTTGTGCCTGGGTATAGCGTGCGAGCAGATTATTCGGCGCGGTCTTGAGCGCCGCGCTGATTTCGGCGCGGGCCTCGGGCAGGCGGTTTTGCCCGAGCGCGATGTTGGCGAGCGACAGATGCGCATTGAGGTTGTCTGGGTCGAGCTTTAGCGCTGCGCGGTAGGCGTCAACGGCTTTCGCGGATTGGCGCGTCGCGAGCAGCAGGTCGCCCTTGAATAACCAGCTGTCGAGATAATCGGCCTTGGCTTTGAGTGCCTGATCATTGAATTGAAGCGCGCCCGGTACATCGCGGTCTGCCAGTGCCAGCCTTGCCAATCCCAGAAACACAGCAGGATTATTGGGGGTGAGCGCTTGCGCACGTTGCAGGCTTTGTCTCGCCTCTTCTTTTTGGCCGAGTGAGAGTGCGGCGGTGGCACGCAGCACGTGCAGATCGGCGTTGGCCGGGGTATCGGCTGCGGGAGCTGGCAGCTCATCGAGCACGCGCTGGAATTCGTTTTGTTCGAGCAGCGCCTGACCCAGCAGGGGGTTGATCGTGTCGGCGGCCAGCCCTGCCTCGCGGGCGCGTTTGAATTCTTTTTCAGCCGAGGCCGGATCGTTATTTTGCAAATACAGTTTGCCGAGCTGTAGACGGGCGTCGGCGTTTTTGTCGTCGGCCTCCACGGCATTTTTCAGATGGATGAGTGCCGCTTTGGTATCGCCCGCTGCGAGGCTGGTCTGGGCTTGCTTGACGAGTGCGTCGCTGTTTTGGCCGCCACAGGCGGTTAATCCCAGCCCCAACAGGCAGACGAGTAGCAGGCAGGTTGGCCGGAGAGGGGGCTGGTGCGAGAATACACGCATGAAAATGTCCTGTTCAGGTCACACTGTGAGGGGTTCGGCGGCCATATGGCTCGACCGCTACATTCTCGCGCATTTTGGCGCGGCGTGCGATGCATCATAAGGGAATCAGAGGGAACGAGTCATGACACAGCAAGTTTCAAGCCGGTTAGCGCACACGTTCAGGCGGATGGCCTTTGGCTTTGTCGCCTGCCTCGTGTTGTCGGCCGCTCAGGCTGACGAGGCATCCGATCTGGCGCAGCGCGTATACGACCGTCCCAATGGCCGCGATCTGGTGACGCTGGGGCGGATGGTGCTGACCGAGAAAGGCCGCGCGCCGCGCATTCGTGAATTTGTCAGCTATCGGCTGGATAAATCCGGCGGGGTGGTGGCCAGCCTGATCCGGTTTCTGGAGCCCGAAGATATTGCGGGGACGGGTTTGCTGAGCAGCGCGCCGACCGAAGGCGACGCCGATCAGTGGCTCTATCTGCCCGCGCTGGATCGGGTACGGCGTATTTCGAGCGATCGCAAGGGCGGACGGTTTGTTGGCTCGGATTTGTATTTTGAAGATTTGCTGGAGCGCCAGCCCGCGAAAGACCGTCATCGCCTGCTCGGCAAGCAGACCGAGAACGGTATCGTTTGCGAAATGCTCGAAAGCGTGCCGCGCGACACCGACAATTCGGTGTATCTCAAACGGATCAGCTGGGTTGACCCCGATACCGCGCTATTGCAGCGGGTGGATTATTTCGAGAAAGACCCCGCCAAGCCGAGCAAACGCTGGCTGTTGCGTGGTAAAAAGCGCAATCAGGGTTACTGGACACTGACCGACAGCCGCATGATCGACCTGGTCAGCGGACACGAAACCCGCATGGTGGTCGACGCCGCCGTATATGATCAGAAATTGCCCGCCAAATTGTTTACTTCACAAGCTCTCGCCGACGAAAGCCTGGAATCGGAATACCGCCCATGAAAAACCTGCTGATAGTTGCTTGCCTGTTGTGTACTGCTGCCCCGCTTCATGCTGCTGATGAACTGCCGCCGCCCCTGAGCCAGGCGGCCGACGACGACTTGCCACCGCCCACCGCGCGTAGCCGCAAACCGGTCGCCAAAGGTTTCAAGCCGACGTTCAAATTGGGCATGGACGACGTCCTGCTCGAAGTGGGTAGCGCGCCCGATGCACCTGAGGCCGACCGCTATTCCAGTCTGCGCGTCAGCCCGTATGTATTGTGGCAGCCGAGCCGCCAATGGGAGTTTCGCGCGGGCGCGCGGCTCGATGCGATGTCGCAGGACGGCGGCAGCGCCAAGCACCGCGAAACGCTGGCCGATTACGCTGACACCTATGTGCGCTATCGCCACGGCGACACTCGCCTGACATTGGGTGCGCAGACGATCGTGTGGGGGCGCGTGGATGAAATTCCGCTGGCGGATCGGGTGAGTCGCGCCGACTTGACCCGATTCATCCTTGACGATTTGCCGGAACGTCGTCGCGCACAGCTTGCCGCGCGCTGGGAACACACGCTGGGCGATTACAAACTCGATGCAGTCTGGCTGCCGGTGTTTCGCGGCGCGCAATTGCCGGACGTAGCCAGCCTCTGGAGCCCGATCAATCGCGTCACCGGCGAAGTCATCGGCATTGTGCCGAATCCGGCGCTGGCCGCGCTGGTGCGGAGCGCGCGAATCGAAGAAGACGAACATGGCAGCGGCGGAGGAGCCGTGCGATTGACCCGAACCGGCGCGCCGTTTGATCTGGGCGTGACGCTCGCGCGCACCCGGCAGTCCTTGCCGTATTACCACCTCAACCCCGCAACCATGACCTTGACGGCGGTGCACCCATTCAGCAATTTTGTCGGTGCGGATATGGAAATGACGCGCGGTGGTTTCACCTGGCGGATGGAGCTGGGCTATACCGATGAGGTGCCGGTGACTTTGCCGACAGCGGTCATGGATACAACCCATGCGCTTGACTGGATCGGCGCGCTGGAGTTTTTCCCGGGTGGAGCCGACACCCGCATCAACTTGCAAGTTCAGGCGCACACTCTGCAAACTGACCGTAATATTCTGGAACTGGATGAGTATTACGGCGTGAATGGCGAGGTCGAAACGCGTTTCGGCCAGGGCCGCTGGAAAGCAGGACTCCGCTTTGCCACCGGCCTTAATGTTGAAGATGTGTACCTCAGCCCCAGAGTGGCTTACGTGGGCTGGGAGCCGCATGAAATTTACCTGTCAGCCCATTACTTCGACGGCGAGGCACGTACGCTCGGCGGATTTCATCAAGACCACTCGTTGTTGACACTGGGTGTGCGCAGCAAATTCTGACCGGGATGCCGTTACGTTTTAACTATGTAATTCGATGGGCGCATTGCTCGGCGGCTTGATTGTCGACGTCTGTCGCGGGCGGCGCATGTTGCCGCCGTGGCTGGCGCTGGCGATTTTGCTTGGCCTGCATTTGGCCGCGCTGCCCTTCGTTTTCAAAATTCATTTCAATAACGCAGGCGATATTTATTCGCCTGCTGATGCGCCCATCATTCAGTTGCGCGAATCGATGTTCCGTGAATTTCCCACGGACGATGCGCTGATTGCCCTGTTCGAGGGTGACGATCTGTTTACCCCGGGATTTCTGGCGGCGTTGCATCGGGTTGCCACCAAAATGGAAGCGCATCCGTCGGTCAGCCGGGTGCTGACGCTGACGACGGTCGAGCACATCGACGCCACAGACGATGGCTTTGCGGTCTCGAAGCTGGTAGATCCCGATGCGCTGACCTCGCGCACGCCCGCCGAATGGCGCGCCCGCGTGCTCGGCGATACGCTGGCACCGGGCTTGATGGTCTCGCGCGATGGTCGAGCGGTGGCCTTGATTGTGCGCCCCACCATCCTGAAAGAAAGTCTGGTGCGGCGCGACATCCAGATTGCGCTGGATACTGCGATTCGCACCGAGAAACTCGATACCCGGCGTACCGCGATGGCTGGAACAGTGGCGCAAACCGTGGGGGAGCTTGAGGCGCTGTGGCGCGATAGTGCGATTTTCATTCCGCTCACCATGGTCATCGGCATGGGGCTGCTCGGCTGGGTCGTTGGACGGGTGCGTCCGGTGGTGGTTGGCGGGCTGGCCATGGGCATGGTGGTGTCGGTGAGCGTCGCGGGCGTGGTGCTCTCGGGCCAGCCCTACACGCCGATTACCGCGATGATTCCTACGTTAATGGCGGCCTACACTACGGCGACGTTGCTGCATCTTTACGCGGCGATTCAGCGCGCCCGGATTGCGCTCCTGACACGTCCGCAACGCATTGCGCGTGCGTTGTCAGATACGTTTGTGCCGGGCTTGTTCAATGTGCTGACGACCAGTGCGGGCATGCTCAGTTTGCTGTGGATCGATATTCCGCCGGTGCAGACCTTTGGTCTGGCGGGTGCGATTGGTACACTGATGGTGTTTCTGGTGGTGTTTATTCTGGTGCCGCCCATCCTGCTCAAATGGGACACCCCGCGCTGGCCCCGCCGCCGCTCCGGGCTGGCGCATGCCCGCCGTCTGGCAGCGGCACTGGCTGTGTTCAGCCTGCGCCACGCGAAAGCCGTGTTGACCGGGACGGTGCTGTTGATCCTGGTCACGCTGCCGCTGGCACTCAAAGTCCAGGTTGAATCCAATTTGCTGGAATTTTTCGCGCCGGATCATCCCGTGAGTCAGGGCACGGCGCGCGTCGAAGCCAAGCTCGCAGGCGTTACCAGTATGGAAGTGGTGCTGACGGCGGGAGGGCGCGATGCACTGAAGCAGCCTGAGACCCTGGCGGGCGTCCAGGCCTTGCAACACTGGCTGGAAAGTCAACCGGAGATCGACCGCAGTTTTTCGCAGGTCGATGTGATCGAAGAAATGCATCGCGCGTTCAGCGGTGACCCTGCCGCCAGTCTGCCTTTCGACCGCAAGCTGATTGAGCAGTTACTGCTGATTTATGACGGCGAGGATTTGTATGAATTGGTCAATCGCGAATTTCAGCGGGGGCGCATCGTCCTCAGCCTGAATGTCCATGGTGCGAACGAAATCAGCCGGGTGATCGAGCGTTTGAACGCCCATCTGAAGGCACAGCCGATTCCGGGCGTGAAAGCCGACGTGGCCGGATATGGCCGCCTGTTTGCCGATCAGGAGGATTTGATTGTGGATGGCCAAGTGCGTAGTTTTGCGTCGGCGTTCATCCAGATTTTGTTGTTGCTGACGATTTTGTTTCGCTCGTTGCGCGCCGGTTTGATTTGCCTGCTACCTAATCTCGCGCCCCTGTTTTTTATTTTTGTGGTGATGGGGACGACCGGACTCGCGCTGGACGTGGCGACTGTGCTGATCGCAGGCGTGATTCTCGGCATTACCGTCGATGACACCATTCACCTGTATCACGGGTATCGACACCGGTTGCGCAACGGGGTCAGCCCGGTGCTGGCAATTGTGCGCAGCGTGGAAAGCTCGGGGCGTGCCGTGATTGCCATTTCAGTGGTGCTGGTAGCGCAATTCAGTTTGCTGGGCTTGTCGGACTATCGACCCACCGCGCACTTTGGCCTGCTCTGCGCCGCTGGCCTGCTGGCAGGGCAATTATTCGAATTGCTGCTGATGCCTGCGCTGATGAGTATCAGGCGGCCGCGCGCGTAATTCCAATTTCAGATCAATCTCGGCTTTGTCGCTCTCGCCTTGCCGTGCTACAGCACTGTCTTCGGCTCGGCTTCGCGCCAGTATTGATCTGGAATTGGGATCATTCAACTCGGGCAGGGCCGTTATTTCCCGCTCATTTTGTTCATCAGATCGTAAAGCGTGGGGCGGCTCACGCCGAGCAGCTCGGCGGCCAGCGCTACGCTGCCGTTGACGTGCGCCAGTGCCCGGTTGACTGCTTGCCGATCGGCGGCTTCACGCACCTGCCGCAGGTTGAAGGGCAAGGGCGTGATTTCGCCGACGCTCAAACCCAGATCCTCTGCCGTGAGCTGAGTCCCCTCGGCCATGATCGAGGCGCGCTTGATCATGTTTTCCATTTCACGCACGTTGCCCGGCCAGCCGTGGCTTTCCAGCGCGGTCAGCGCGTCGGCACTAAAGCCTTTGATATTGCGCCCCAATTCGCGCGCGTAGCGTTCGAGAAACGCCTGCGCGAGCAGGACAGGATCGCCCGGGCGCTCGCGTAGCGGGGGGATTTTGATGGTGATTTCAGACAGGCGGTAGTAGAGGTCTTCGCGGAAACTGCCTTCGCGAATCATGCCAGCGAGGTCGCGGTGCGTGGCGCAGACAACCCGCACATCGACTGGAATTTCGCCACGCCCGCCCAGCCGCTCGATCACGCGCTCCTGCAAAAAACGCAGCAATTTGGCTTGCAGCGGCATCGGCAAATCGCCAATTTCATCGAGAAACAGCGTGCCTTCGCTGGCATATTCGATGCGGCCAATGGTTTGCTTGGCCGCGCCGGTAAACGCGCCTTTTTCGTAGCCGAACAGTTCGGATTCCAGCAGCGTATCGGGAATCGCTGCGCAGTTGATGGCAACAAAGCGTTTGTCGGCGCGTGGCGAACGTTCGTGCACGCCGCGCGCGAGGACTTCCTTACCGGTGCCGGATTCCCCCAGCAGCAGGACGGTGGCGTTGGCGGGCGCGACTTTTTCCACGGTGCGGCAAACCTTGAGCATGGGCTCGCTGGCGGTGATGAGGCCGCCGAGCGCTGTGTCAGGCTGGCGTGCGGAGAGGGCACGGTTTTCGACTTCGAGCGCATGGACGTGCAGTGCGCGCGCGATCATCAATTTCAGCACATCCGGATCGAAGGGTTTCTGGAAAAAATCGTAGGCCCCCATGCTGATGGCTTTGACGGCGTTGGCACGATCCAGATTGCCGGTGACGACGATGACTTTGGTCAGTGGTGCCAGCGCGAGAATGTTTTGCAGCGTGGCGAGCCCCTCGGTCGCGCCGTCCACGTCGGGCGGCAGGCCAAGGTCGAGCAGCACCACGGCAGGTTCGTGGCGTCGAAGCTGGGCGATGGCACTGTCGCGGTCGCCTGCAGCGAGGGTGTCGTAGTTGTCGAGGCTCCATTTAAGCTGTTTTTGCAGACCGGGATCGTCTTCCACGACCAGAATTTTGGGTTGGGCGTCGCTCATGGGGCGGCTCCTGTAGCGGCAGTGTGGGAATCAAGTGGCAAACATACACGGAATTGCGTGCCTTGGCCGGGGGTGCTGGTGACGTCGAGCTGGCCGCCGAGTTGGCGTATGGTCTCACGACATTCGTACGCGCCGATGCCCATCCCCGCACCCTTGGTCGAATCAAAAGGCTGAAACAGGCGGTGACGAATGAAGTTTTCGTCCATGCCGGCACCGGTGTCTTCGACGGTAATGAGCGCATGGCCGTCTGATTCGCTGGCAGTTAATCGTACTTGTCCTTCTGGCGGAGTGGCTTCGAGCGCATTTTGTAGCAGGTGGCCGATTGCCCGGGTCAGTCGTTCACGATCCGCGCGGACGTGTAATGCGCCAGCGGGCAAGTTGATCTGTGGGCGCAGTTTGAAGGCTTGCTTGCTTGCTGCGGCATCCGTGAGCACGTCGGCCAGCGAGACCGATTGTGTGCTGGCCGAGTCGCTGCTGCGCCGTAATTGCGCCAGCACTTTGTTCATGCGGGTGACGGCGTTTTCGACGGTGTCGAGCATGTCCGCCTGGAACTCTGGGTTATGGCGATGTTTTTCGGCGTTAGCGAGTAGTAGCGAGAGCTGGGCAATAAGGTTTTTAAGGTCGTGAATAACAAACGTGGTGGTGCGGTTGAACGATTCAAACTGGCGCGCCACCATTAATTGATTCGATGCACACATCTGTGCGAGATGCGCGGCAGCCTGACGTGCCGCCACCTTGAGCAGGTCACTGACTTCCCAGTTAAAGCTGACTCGACCAATTGAGTGCTTGAGCACGATAAAGCCCAACATGTCATCGTGCATGAACAGCGGCACTACCAGCCAGGCGTCGTCTGCGGCGGCCAGCCAGGGCGGCAGCGTCAGCCCCGCATACAACTCGCCACGGGTTTGCATTTCATCCTTGTCGAGTACCCATTGTTTGTTGGCGAGCCAGCCCAGAAAAGGCGACGAGGCCATTTCGCTGCCTTCAATGCCTGCCCAGTTCCAGTGGCAGTTGCGGACGTAACGCCCGTTGTCATCCTTGAGCCACAAGGCCCCGCCGGGGCTTTCGACCAATCCGGCCACCGCCTCGATGGCACGTTCGCACAGAAGTTCGCCGGGCCGGCCTTCCGACAGTGTGCGGGTAAATTTCAGCCATTCTTCGCGGTAATCGTAGCGATAACTGAAGAAGTGTTTGGACAGAAATACCCGCAGCCGGGCGCGGAGTGTGCCCGACAGCAAAAACAGCAGACCGAACAACACAGCGGCCGCCACGAGAACCGTGAGCAACACCTCGCCCCACTCGCCGCCAAATAATTTGAGGTAATACCCTGCCCCCGCCACCAGCAATAAATAGACACCCGCTCCGAGCAGGCTGGCCGTGTGAAAGGCCATGTTGCGAGACAAACCGACAGGCGACGCCCATTCCGGATTACGTGCGGCGGACACGGCGATGAATGGCGCAATCAGGGCGGTGACATAGCCGCGCGCGCTCCAGACCTTGGCGTCGAGCACGTCGAACAGTGCCAGATTGACGTACAGGTAAAAATCAAAAATGAACAGGCTGCCGAGACCCAGGCAAAGAAATTTGATCGCCCAGCGTTCTTCAGGCCGCGTGCTGCGGTACACCTGCTCCACCAGCACGATGCCGAGCACGGCGAGCAACACCAGCCCGACTTTGAGTAGCCAGGTGGCAGGGGCGGGAATGAACTGGATCAGCAGCAGGCCGATGACGAGCGCGGCGGCGAGTATCCGGATAAGCCGCAGCGGGGCAGGCAACGCAGCGTCGTGGCTGAGGCGCAACCGCAGGATATGGAGTAACAGCGCCAGCCACGCGCCATTGCGGGCGATTTCGCTAAGCAGGCTGAAGCCGGACAGGGTTTGGGCGCTGGCCGACAGTGCGGTGACCACGCTCCAGAGTGTGGTGAGGAGGGCGGCGACTACCAGTCCCCGACCCTGGGGGCGTCGTCGCCAGCCCGCCACGATGAGTAGTGTCAGACCCAAATAGGCGAGTGCCGACAGGGCATAGCCTACAAACGCGAGCAGGGCGAGCTGCACTTGCATGGAGGCTTAGCGCACGCCCTGTCCCCACAGCACGACCTGCACGGTCTGGAACAGAATCGCGAGGTCGAGAAACAGGCTATGGTTCTTGACGTAATAGAGGTCGTATTGCAGTTTGTGCATGGCGTCTTCGTCGGTCGCCCCGTAAGGGTAGCGCACTTGCGCCCAGCCGGTAATGCCAGGTTTGACGGTGTGGCGCACGCCGTAATAGGGAATTTTTTGGGTGAGATCCTGCACAAAATAGGGACGCTCGGGGCGAGGGCCGACGAAACTCATGTTGCCGAAAAACACGTTGAACACCTGTGGCAGTTCATCGATCCGGGTGCGGCGAATGCAGCGGCCAGTGAAAGTGACGCGACTATCGTTCTGGCCGGCCCAGCGGGGCTTGCCGTCGCGTTCGGCATCGACGCACATGCTGCGGAATTTGAGGATGGTGAAGGGCCGCCCGCCCTGACCTACGCGCTCCTGCCGATACAGCACGGGGCCGCGGCTTTCCAGTTTGATCGCTAGCGCAGTAAGCGCCATGATTGGCAAGGTGCTTAGCAGCAATCCGGCGCTGGCGAGCAGGTCGAACAGCCGTTTGACCGTGTCGCGCAACATCCCCTGGGTGAATCCTTCGGCCAGAATCATCCAGCTGGCATTCATGGAGTCAAGTTGCAGGTGGCCGTTTTCGCGCTCGAAAAAGGTGGAGAGCTCCATGACTTTGATGCCGCGCAGCTTGCACTCCAAGAGTTCTTGCACGGGCATTCCACCACCCCGCCGGTCGCGCACGGCCAGGATGATTTCCTGGATTTGCAAGCGGGTGGCAAGCGCGGGGAGCGATTCGTCAGTGTTGAGAATCCGGACATGATCGACGAAATGATGACTGCCGTTTTGTGCCAGATAGCCGATGACCTGCACATTTGAGGCGGTGCCGCGTTTGGTGAGCAGCGCCTCAACTTCGGCCGCGCGGCTTCCGGTGCCCAATACCAGTGCACGGGTTTTGAGCGCGCCGATGCGCGCCCAGCGCACGAACAGCAGGCGGCTGGCAAGAATGCCGGTTAACGCGACGCCAAACGACAGCAGGAAGGCACCGCGCCCCACCAGCAATGGTGGGAAGAAATAAAACAACAGGCTCATCACCACCATGCCCAGGCCAAAACTGATGCCCAGACGGGTGAGCAAATCGCGCACGCCGCCGTGGCCAGTAAGGTTGTACAGCCCACCAGCTGTCATGAGCGAGAGCATGACAGCGGTGAACGCCAGCGCTTTGGGCAACAGCGGGTCGAGTTCCTTGGGAATCACGCCGAGTCCGTCGAAGCGCACGCCGACGCCCGCATAGAGTGCGCCGCCGAAGATCAGGGCTTCGATCAGAACCATCAGCAACAGATTGAGGGGCACGTAGTGCCGGAAAAAGCGGATCAAGAGGGGGGCTTAAAGAAGAACGTGTGGGTGGTTGAGCATCAACTGTGCCAGCGGATTCGCGGCACTAGGTCAGATTGCGCACCTGGGGAAGCCGCGCACGTCGCGGGCTGCCATCGGCCTGCAATTTTTTCATGTTGCGCAGTTCGGTGTCGGGGTAGACGGTAATTTCAATCGGCGCACGCGGGTCGTCGAGTGTAAAGCGGGGGATCAGTCGTCCATTGTCGAGCCGGTGTACGCCCGCCCGATAAGTGGGCGAAAGTTTCAGCAGCAGGAATTCGACCTCTTTTTCCTGATCGGTAAACAGTTGCAGATTGATATCAGAATGCCGCCCCGCAGTGCCATTGAGCACCGAGCCGGTGAGATGGGGATCAAATGCGGCCAAGTGTTCCATATACTCAATGGCCGTTTCGCGCAGCAGTTTTTGCTGATCGCGCACTTCGTCCGCAAGATACAGTGCCTGATAGCTACGCAGTGCTTCGTCGATCATCGGGTTGTCGGGCAGGTTGCCGCTATCCGGCGCGCCCAGCTGGCGCGCGGCTTTTCGCTTGGCATTACCGTAGTCCAGGCTGCCATCTTCAGCCAGCAAGCGTGCCGCTGCATGGGCAATCCGGCGGCGCATGTCCTGGTTTTTCATAGTGGCACAACGGTCTGAGACGATTCGGGTGCCTGTTCGGTGGGTGCCTCATTGGGGTCGATGGGTGCAATGGTGTCGCCTGGCTCGGCTTCGCGCGGCGGAAACTCCTGCATGAAATGTTCGGTCATGCCGGAGGCATCTTCTGGCACACGTCGGCCATTGGCGGGATCAATGGCCAGACTGATGATGCCACCGGGCTTTGTCCAGCCAGTTTGAGGTACGCCTTTGAGCGCTGTTTGCATGAACGACATCCAGATCGGCAGCGCAGCTTGCGAGCCGGTTTCTGCACGGCCGAGTGAACGCGGCTGGTCGAAGCCCATCCAGGCCACCGCAGCAAGTCCGGGGTTGTAGCCAGCAAACCAGGTGTCACGTGAGTCGTTGGTGGTGCCGGTTTTACCGGCGATGTCGCTGCGCCCGAGTTGCCCTGCGCGTGCGGCCGTGCCGTAACGCACCACATCTTGCATCATCGAAGTCATCAGCCAGGCGTTGCGCGGGTCGATGACGCGCGGCGCATTGACCCCGGCACGCTGCGGGCTGGCTTGCATCAGCAGACGGTTCTGGTTGTCATAAACCTTTTCGATGAGATAGGGCTTGACGCTGTGGCCGCCGTTGGCAAACACGCCGTAGGCGGCGGCCAGTTGCAGTGGCGTGACGCTGCCTGCGCCCAATGCCATGGTGAGATAGGGTGGGTGGCGTGCGGGATCGAAGCCAAACCGGCGGATGTAATCACGCGCGTAATAAGGGCCGATGCCCTGCAGAATGCGCACCGAGACCAGATTCAATGAGCGCGTCAACGCGCTGCGCATACGCACCGGGCCACTTGCGCTGCCGTCATAGTTTTTCGGTTCCCAGGCTTCGCCGTCGGTTTCGGTGCCGGGGAGTGAAATGGGCGCGTCCTGAATAATGGTGGCCGGGGTATATCCCTTGCTCAGCGCAGCCGAGTAAATGAAAGGCTTGAAACTGGAACCGGGTTGTCGCCAGGCTTGGGTGACGTGGTTGAATTTATTCTGATTGAAATCAAACCCGCCGACGAGTGCCGTGATGGCGCCGTTACCCGGATTGACTGCCACTAACGCAGCTTCAACTTCAGGCAGCTGTACCAACCGCCAGGGTTTGCCGCCTTTACCGGCTTGCACGCGGATGACTGCCCCCGGCGATAAACGTCGGCCTGATTTGCCCGCTACCCAGTGGGCGAGCCAGGTGAGCGAATGGCTGCCGAGCTCAATGCGTGTGCCATCGACCAGCTGCGCGCGCACCGCTTTTTTGGTGCTGGCTAATACCATCGCCGCTTGCATGTCGTTGACTGGCGAGAAATCTGCCAGTGATTCAGTAATAAAGGCGTCGCGATCCTCCGTTTCGGCAGGGAGCGAGAACTGTTTTTCTGGCCCACGATAACCATGCCGTTGATCGTAATCGGTGACGCCCTGCCAGACCGCCCTGTTGGCGGCGCTCTGGTGGGTGCGGCGTAGCGTGGTGACGGCTTTATAGCCCGAGCTGTAAATCGTTTCGCCGTATTTCTCGAACAGGGTCTGGCGCACCATTTCGGCGGCAAAATCGGCGATCACGTCCACCGGCAGGCGTGTTTGGCGGATCACCAGCTTCTGCGCGACAGCCTGGGCGCGGGTGGGCTCATCGATGAATTTCAGCGTGTGCATACGCTTGAGTACGTATTCCTGGCGCGACTTGGCGCGCGGGAAATTCACCACCGGGTTATAGCGCGAAGGGGCTTTAGGCAGCCCTGCCAACATCGCCAGTTCCGCGAGCTGAAGGTCTTTCATAGACTTTCCGAAGTAAGTACGCGCTGCGGCCTCAAAGCCGTAGGCACGCTGGCCAAGGTAAATCTGATTGATGTACAGCTCGAGAATTTTGTCTTTCGGCAGATTGTGCTCGATCTTCATGGCCAGCATGGCTTCGGAGAGCTTGCGGGTCAGGGTTTTCTCGTTTGACAGGAAGAAGTTGCGAGCAACCTGCATGGTGATGGTGGAAGCGCCTTCTTTTGCTCCGCCTGAGATCAGGTTCGAGCCCGCTGCGCGCAAGATGCCGAGCGTGTCCACGCCGCCATGCCGGTAGAAGCGCTCATCTTCCGCCGCGATAATCGCCTGCTTCATAAACTTGGGCACCTGCCCGATAGGCGTGAACGCGCGACGCTCCTCGCCGAATTCGCCAATCAGCGCGCCGTCGGCAGTAAATACCCGCAGCGGCTGCTTGGGGCGGTAATCTGTCAACGCCTCTAACGGAGGCAGGTTGGGATAAACCAGCGCTGCGGCCAGCCCTGCCAGCGCTGTTCCCACCACGCCGATGCCGATCGCCAGGGCGAGTGCGTAATGCCACCATTTGGAAAACATCAGATTCCTTGGAGTCGTGCCTAAAGTTTTCGACGATTATAGGCGTTAGTGGTGTTGGAAATTGGACACAGTTGTCAAACGCCCCTGCGTTGTAGGGGAAATAACTGTTAAAAACCGTGTGTTGTTGCTAGCATCTAAGAACTATTCCAATAAAAAGCGCCAACCCACCGTAGCGTAAAGGAAAACTCTTGCAGCTTAATATCAATCTGGACTGGCTGTCTGCCAAAGGTCTGCCCATCCTCGGACTGGACATCAGCACGACTGCGGTCAAGCTGGTCGAATTGTCTGACGCGGGCAAAGGTATGCTACGGATCGAGCGCTACGTCATCGAGCCGCTACCCAAAGATGCTGTGACCGATGGCAACATCGCCAACCTCGATCAAGTCGCCGACACGCTGCGGACAGCCTGGAAAAGTCTGGGTTCCCGTGTCAAGAACGTGGCATTGGCGCTGCCCGCCTCGGCAGTGATTACCAAAAAAATTCTCGCACCCGCCAGCCTCAAGGGCATTGATCTGGAAAACCAGGTAGAGACCGAGGCGAATCAGGTCATCCCGTTTTCGCTTGACGAGGTGAATCTGGATTTCCAGGTGTTAGGAGCCTCTCCCGGCAGCCCGGATGACGTACAGATTCTGCTGGCTGCGGCGCGCAAGGAAAAAGTCGAAGACCGCGTGGCAGTGGTTGAAGCGGCAGGACTTAAGGCGTTGGTCATGGACGTTGAGTCCTATGCCACCCAGACGGCGTATGAACAGATTTCCCATATGCTGCCGAATAACGGGGCGGGACTGACCGTGGCGATTATTGATATCGGCGCGCAGAACATGCATATCAATCTGTTGCATGACAATGAGTCGGTGTATCTGCGCGAACACGGCTTCGGTGGTAATCAACTGAACAATGAAATTTCACGGCGCTACGGCATGAGTGGTGAAGAGGCGGAAAGCGCTAAACGCAAAGGCACTTTGCCCGAAAGTTACGACATGGAAGTGCTGCAGCCTTACAGTGAAACGCTGGCGATGGAAATTGGCCGTGCGCTGCAACTCTTTACTACTTCCACCCAGTATCACAAGGTTGACCATATCCTGTTGGCGGGTGGGGGTGCCATGATTCCTGGTGTGGATGAAGTCGTGGCGCAGCGCACCGGCACACCGACGCTAGTTGTTAACCCCTTCGCCAATATGGCGGTAGGCTCCAAAATTCGCCCACAAGCATTGACGGCTGATGCGCCGTCGCTGTTTGTTGCCTGTGGGCTTGCCATGCGGAGGTTTGACCCCCAATGATCCGCATTAACCTACTCCCTCACCGTGAACTCAAGCGCGCCGCGCGGCGTCGCCAGTTCAATGCCTTGCTGGGTTTGGCCGTTGCCGTTGGCGTAGGCGTGTTTGCGCTGGGCCACGCCACCATCGCCACCCAGCAATCGGCTCAGGAAGCGCGTAATGCGTATCTTGAGCAAGAGATCGTCAAGCTGGACAGTCAGATTGGCGAAATCAAGAAAATCCGCGAACAGACGCAATCGCTGCTGGAGCGCAAGCAGGTGGTCGAAACCCTGCAATCCAACCGCACTGAAGTCGTACACCTGTTTGATCAGATGATTCGTCTGCTGCCCGATGGCCTGTATCTGAAATCGTTCAAGCAAACCGGCGACTCGGTCAGCATCAGCGGCTATACCCAGTCGAGTGCGCGGGTATCCACCCTCATGCGCAGCCTCGACGACTCGCCCTGGTTTGAATCGGCCAATCTGGTTGAAATCAAGGCCGCCACTGTGAATAACCTGCGCGCGAACGAGTTTGTCCTCACTGTCAAACAAACCCGCCAGCAAGTTGAAGACGCCGCTGATAAGGGGGGCAAGGCATGACCCTGGACGATATCAACAACCTCGACCTGAAAACGCTGGCCGACTGGCCGCTGCCGACCAAGCTGGTCGCGCTGGGTATTCTGTGTCTGGGCATTATTGCTGCGGGCTGGTGGTTTGGCTGGCGCGGCAGTCTCGAAACCCTCGAAGTGGCCAAGCAGAAAGAAACCGAACTGCGCGGCGTGTTCACCACCAAGAAAAATCAGGCGGTGAATCTGGAAGCGTACACAAAACAGCTGGCGGATATCGACCAGGCGTTTGGTGCCATGTTGAAGCAACTGCCGAACAAACAGGAAATGGACGCGCTGATTACCGACGTGAACCAGGCGGGTTTGGGGCGCGGTTTGCAGTTTGACCTCTTCAAGCCGGAAGCAGAAACCGTGTCCGAGTTTTATGCTGAAACGCCGATCCGCGTCAAAGTCAGCGGGGGATACCACGACGTGGCCGCATTCGTGAGCGATATCTCCAAGCTGTCGCGTATCGTGACGCTGCAAGATATTGCCATGGAGCCGATCAAAGATGGCACGCTCAATATGGATGCGGTGGTGAAAACCTATCGCTATCTGGATGACGAAGAAGTGATTTCACGAAAACAAGCCAAGGAGCCTAAAAAATGAAGCGCCTGGCCAGCTTAATGCTCACGCTGACACTCGCAGGTTGCGGTGGCGGCAATATGCAAGACCTGAAAAGCTTTGTTGAAACGACCGGCAAGGATATGCAGGGCAAAATCGAACCGCTGCCACAGGTCAAAGTGTACGAGCCGTTCAGTTATAACGCGTTTGACCTGCCCGATCCGTTCAAGCCGCGCAAGCTGTCTACCGGCGGTGGCGGCGGCTTGCAGCCCGATTTGGCGCGCCCCAAAGAGCCGCTCGAAGCCTTCTCGCTTGAGACGCTGAAAATGGTCGGCGCGATGTCGAAAAAAGGCGTGATTCATGCCGTGATCAAAACCCCGGATAACGCGATTTATCACATCAAAAAAGGCAATTACGTCGGCCAGAATTTCGGCCTCGCCACGCAAATCACCGATAACGAAGTGAGCCTGCGTGAAATTATCCAGGACAGCGCAGGCGATTGGTCTGAACGCACCAGCACCCTGATTTTGCAAGAATGAACCTTACCTTGACCGGTAACCATAGTACTGATTCCAAAGAGGCTGACATGAACGCACTGCCGACATTGACCCAGAAACTCACGCGCCACCTGTTTGGCTATGCCGTCCTGGCCGGGCTGTTGCTCGCGCCCGTGGCTCAGGCCGCAGAGACGCCGCCCACCAGCAATGCAGTCCAGAGTGTGGAAACCACCACCCTGCCCGGCGGCAAAGTGGTCGTGCGCGTGAATCTCAAAAACGCACTCATTGCGACCCCGGCAGGCTTTACGGTAGGCAACCCGCCCCGTATTGCGCTTGATCTGCCCGATACCGGTAACGCGATGGGGCGCAATACGGTCGAGTCCAACCTCGGTTCGCTGGTGAGCGTTAACG
Organism: Thiobacillus sp.; assembly: GCA_040080645.1. Classification (GTDB taxonomy): domain Bacteria; phylum Pseudomonadota; class Gammaproteobacteria; order Burkholderiales; family Thiobacillaceae; genus Thiobacillus. Next base: position 51,117 of record JBEBIA010000007.1, on the reverse strand, counting down.
TCGTGCAGGCCGGTACGCGTACCCGTCTCGTGCTCAACCTCAACAAATCGGTTGAATACGACGCCAAAATTGACGGTAAAACCCTCACCATAGCGCTTGGCGATGTGGGTGCCGGTACTGCGCCGGTTAACGCCAGCCCGCGTTTCTCGGAAGCAGCGCCGGGTAACGCCCGCCACAGCATCCGCGATGTCGATTTTCGTCGCGGCGCTACCGGTGAAGCCCGCATTGTCACGAGCTTGTCTGACGCGCAGGCCGGTATCAATATCCGCCAGCAGGCCAATGGCGTGGTAGTGGATTTCGTCGGCACCGAATTGCCCAAAGCCCTGCAACGTCGCCTCGACGTCGCCGACTTCGGCACCCCGGTGCAAACCGTAGAAACCTACACCCTGGGCGAAAACACCCGCATGGTGATTACCCCCAAAGGTGGCTGGGAATATTCCGCGTATCAGACCGACAACAATTTCATCGTTGAAGTGAAGAAGAGTGACGACACGCAGAAGAAAACCGCTGACGGAAAAATCAAATATAGCGGCGAAAAACTCTCGCTCAATTTCCAGAATGTGGAAGTCCGTTCCGTGCTGCAAGTCATCGCCGATTTCACCGGCCTGAACATCGTCGCCAGCGATACCGTGACCGGTAACCTTACCCTGCGTCTGAAAGATGTGCCGTGGGATCAGGCGCTTGCGCTTGTCATGCAATCAAAAGGTCTCGATAAACGAGAGAATGGCAACGTGATCTGGATCGCGCCGAAAGACGAATTGCTGACCAAAGAAAAACTCGAATACGAAGCGAAAGCTGCGGTCGCCGACCTGGAGCCGCTGGTGACGGAATATATCCAGATGAATTACATGCGGGCGGATGAAGCGCAGACCATGTTGTACGGGTTTGCGATGGGTGCGTTCCTGAATTCGGCGGGTGGAGGTGTTAATTGTTCTGCACAGGCGCAGGGGTTGGGGGGTGGGGCTGTGGCGCAGGCCTCGCAACAGGGTGAGGGCAAGAACGATCAAAAAGTGCTGACCAAGCGTGGGCGCGCCACCTATGAACTCAAGACGAATACACTCATCGTTACCGACACCCCCCGTAAGATTCAGGAGGTACGTGAATTACTTGCTCGCCTGGATGTGCCTGCACGTCAGGTCATGATTGAGGCACGGGTAGTGGTGGCAACAGATGGCTGGAGCCGGGATCTGGGTGCTCGACTTAATTTCGGAGCGGCAAACAATATTGGTAAAAAAGGGATTTTAGGTGGGCCGCTGGACTTGAGCGCAAGCGGTGGCGGTCCCAGTGCTGGTGCAGGCACTGCAAATTTGACATTTGGTCTTTTGAATTTGGCAAACGGTAACCTCTTGGGACTGGAGCTTCGCGCGCTGGAGGCAGAGGATCGTGGAAAAGTGATTTCAAATCCGCGGGTGATGACCACCAACCAGAAACCGGCTGTGATTCTTAATGGAACACAAATTCCCTATATCACGCCAGGGAGCAACAATGGCCCTGATACTGTGACCTTTAAAGACGCATTTCTTTGTTTGTTGGTGGACCCACAAATTCTTAATAATGATTCGATTATTTTGACGGTCGAAGTGCAGAAGGATGCAGTGCGTGATATCGCTCAAGTGGGAAACAATCCCGCCATTGATACCAAGCGTATTAAAACTCAAGTTCGTGTCAATAACGGCGAGACCTTGGTTTTGGGGGGCATTTACGATGGAGATGAAAGCTCTACTGTAAGCAAGGTGCCGCTGCTGGGTGATGTTCCGGTGCTTGGAAATCTATTCAAAACAACAACGAAAGCCAACAGCAAAACCGAGCTGATTATCTTTCTGACCCCCAGAATTCTGGATGAGCGCTTGACTCTGCGTTAAATTACTTGGGCTGCATATAAAAAGCGCGGGCATGCCCCGCGCTTTTTTTCGCCCATGCAATCCGTCTCGCCCGGCCTCCAGTAAAATTTAGCCATGAGTAAGCGCGACAACTTCATTCTCGTGGGCCTGATGGGCGCGGGTAAAACTACGGTAGGACGTCTGCTGGCCAAGCATTATGGCTTGGTGTTCAAAGATTCCGATCACGAAATCGAGGCGCGTACAGGCGTCAAGATACCGGTCATTTTCGAGATCGAGGGCGAGGCCGGGTTTCGCAAGCGTGAAGAAACGGCGATTGCCGAACTGGCGGCCTTGTCGGGCATAGTGCTGGCGACAGGGGGCGGTGCCGTGTTGTCGCAAATGAATCGCGAAGTCTTGCGCAATAACGGGATGGTGGTCTATTTGCGCGGCACGCCCGAGCATTTATACGAGCGGACACGGCATGATCGCAATCGCCCTTTGTTGCAAACTGGCGATCCGCTGGGTCGATTGCGCGAGTTGTATCAACAGCGCGATCCGTTGTATCGCGAGGTGGCCGACATCATTGTCGATACCGGTCGGCAGGGGGTGTCGGGGATGACGCGTATGCTGATCGGCAAACTCGATTTGCTCCGCAGCGGTCTGCCGCAGCCTGATTCGCACGACTGATGAAATGGCGCGTCGGCGTGGCGGCAATGTGGGGGCTGGTGGGCATGGCGACGGCGGCCGATTTTTATGCTGATCCTGCGACGTATCGCGACACTCTGATTCGCCTGCAACCGGGGGATCGCCTACTACTCAAGCCCGGCGACTATCTGCATGGCCTGCCCTTGCATGAACTGGCCGGCACGGCAGCGCGCCCCATCCAGATCATCGCCGCAAAGCCCGCTGCACCGCCCCGGCTGCTGGCGCGTGCAAATGCCAACACGATCAGTCTCGTCAATGTGCGGTATTTGGTGTTGCGCGATCTGGAGCTGGATGGCCGCAATCTACCTGTTGATGCCGTCAAGGCCGAGGGGCATAGCCGCTACGCGGATTTCATCACGTTGGAGAATCTGCATATTCACGATTACGCGGCATCGCAGCAGAACGTGGGCATTTCGACCAAATGCCCGGCGCACGGATGGGTGGTGAAAAACAATCGTATCGAACGTGTGGGAACGGGGATGTATTTTGGCGACTCTGATGGTTCGGCGGCGTTTGTGGCGGGGCTGATCGAGGGCAACCTGATTACTGAAACGCTTGGGTACAACCTGCAAATCAAGCACCAGATTATTCCGGTAAACGCCGGGGCGCACGCTGAAAAAACCGGCGAGACGATTATTCGGCATAACGTGTTTTCACGCGCGAACCCCTTATCGGGCGGAATGCCACGCCCCAACGTGCTACTAGGGCATGGCGCGTTAACGGGAGCGAGACAGAATGAACAGTATCGAGTGTATTCCAATCTGTTTTGGCAGAATCCGGACGAGGCTCTTTTTCAGGGAGAAGGTAATCTTGAGCTCTGTAACAATGTGTTCGTGAACACCCAAGGGGATGCCATTCATATTCAACCTCATCACCATGTTCCCCAGCACGTGTGGATCCGGTTTAATACGGTTTGGGCGAAGAACGCTGGTATCACTGTTTGGGTGCCCCAGGCGTCATCGGGATACAGGCAGATTGTGTCCAATAATCTGATCTTTGCACGTAGACCCCTGCTGGGGGGCGAGCGAGCCGATAACGCTGTGCATGCGTATGGTGACGCGGCGCGTTATCTCCGTCGTCCGGTAATGGCGTTGGCCCACGCTGATTTCCGGCTGAAGCAGAGCAGGCAAATTCCGGTTGAGCATTGTCCAGCGATTCCATCTCGGGGCCGATATATGCCAGGCGCGGGGGTATTGAATCCTGCGCGTGCTGGCCTTTCTCTACCACCCCCATTGAAATGAGCGGGTCGATCGGTTTGCGCTTTCTGGCCTTGCCCGTGATGGGCACTGTGGCATTGGGAGTGGCTGCTTATCCATTTGCACGCATCGAGCTGGCGATCGGGCTGGCACTGTATGCGGCGCTAGGGCTGTGGCGACCTGTCTGGATGTTGTTTCTGATGCCGCTTGGGTTGGCACTGGTGAATCTCGCGCCGTGGAGCGGCAGCTTGCATCTAGAAGAATACGACCTGCTATTAGGCGTAACGCTCATGGTGGCGCTGGCGCGCGGACAGTACGGGATGGTCATTCATTTGACGCGGACACAATGGCTGGCGATTGGCTTGCTTGTGCTGTCGGTGGGGATCAGTTTTGTGCGCGGTTTTTCACCGATGCCAGAGTGGAATCCGGTTGAGCTATCCACGTATTACAGTCACTGGAATGCGCTGCGCCTGAGCAAGGGTCTGTTGTGGGCGCTGTTGTTGTTGCCTGCATTGTCCGCGCTGCTGAATGCGTATGGCGATCAGGTGCGAGACAAATGGGTGTGGGGACTCGCACTGGCGGGGGCCAGTGTCGGACTGGTCTCTATGTGGGAGCGGCAGGTTTTCCATGCCATCGCCGAAGCAGGGTCGCGTTACGCGATCTTGGGCAGTTTGCTGGATTTTGCGACGCCGTATCGCATCACGGGCCTGTTTTCCGAAATGCATACAGGCGGTGAGGCCATTGATGGTTTTATGGCATTGACCTGGCCTTTCGCCTTGCTGGCGGTCGCCACGGCGCGTTCGCGCTGGGGAATCGTGGGGGCATCGGGTGCCCTGATTGCGGCGTTATATGCCATCGTCACTACGTTTTCGCGGATCAGCTATATCGCATTGGCAGTGGGGTTGCTGGTGGGTGGCGTGATGATGTTGCGGGCGCACGCAAAACACCGCTTGCCGGGCCAGGCCGGGCTTCGATATGCCCTGCCGGGCTTGCTGGTTCCACTGGCGCTTGGTTATGCGCACGTGCTCGGGGGAGTGGTCAGTCTGGTATTTGCCCTCGCCACCTGGGCCGGGAGTCTGATGCTTGGGTATGGCGCAGCACGTAAGCCCATCCGGTTTGCGATGCTCGTTTTGCTGGCGGGGAGCACCGTGGGGGTGCTGGGGATGGCACGAGGCATGTTGACCAGCCAGTGGGTCGATCACACGTTCATCCAGGCCGGTAGCTGGGCGTTGGGCTTCGCCGTGCTGGCGGCGGTGGGCGGCTATCGTGCGGGGCGCAGGCTCGCTCCCGTGATTACGCCGCGCGGCCTTGCCATGCTGGTGTTGCTGCTGGCGGGCGGCGCGGCGGTAGTCGTTCCAGCCTTGCTGGGTTCGCGGATGGAAGTCCGGTTTTCGACCAATAAAACCGACGTCAATACGCGAGGTGGCCATTGGCAGGCGGTGCTCGACAGCATGCAACCTGGCTGGACAACCCACGCATTCGGCATGGGGGTGGGGCGCTTTCCTGAGGCCTATCTGTTTACCCATGGCCACGCACATGGTGATTATCGATTTCGGCAGGCAGGCAAAACGGTTCAGCTGATACTCGGTGGCGGCGAGGATTTGACCTTTGGTCAGCGTGTATCGTTACCGGCTTGGCAGCGATACACGCTGACGCTGAAAGCGCGCACGGATGATGCTTTGGTTAACCTGCGGGTTAGGGTGTGTCGGCGGCATATTCTGGTGCCATTTGACTGGAATCCGCAGTGTGTCACCACCTGGCAGAAGCTTCAGCGCACCGGCGCGCAGTGGCAACCGCTGGTCTGGACGTTTGATAGTGGTGAGCTGGGTGACGGGTCTGCGTGGGCGCGCCGCCCGTTGATGCTTGAAATCATGAACAACCAGTTTCGCGGCGATAAAAAATCTGTTGGCACGCTGGTGGAAGTCGATGCAGTCAGCCTGATAGACAGTCAGGGCAAACAATATATTGCCAACGGCGAGTTCACGCGTGGGCTGGAACGCTGGTTCCCGTATTACGATTTCGAACACTTGCCCTGGCACGTCAAAAATCTGTGGGTGAATCTGTATTTCGATCAGGGCTTGCTCGGCGTGTTGAGTTTTAGTGCCTTTCTCTGGGTGGGGCTTGCTGCAGCGATCCGGTTGGCGCGTCAAAACAGCCGCTGGGGCATTGCGGCGGCAAGCGCCATGGCGAGCTATCTCACAGTGGGGATGGTGGGGGGGCTGATTGATGTGCCGCGTGTCATCCTGCTGTTTTATCTGTTGACGCTGACAACTTTGCTATTGAGCAACGCAGGCGTGGCCAGCCCGGTGAACACGGCGCGCCGTCGCAAGCACCGTCGGCGCAGTGCAGCATTACCCGAGGATAATGTCGCAGCAACATAGGGGGTATGAATTCGAATGGCTTTGATTGACGTTTTCAACGGCGATGCTGATGGCATCTGCGCGCTGCACCAGTTGCGCCTCGCCGAGCCTGCTGATTCGGAATTGATCACGGGTCCCAAACGCGATATCAGCTTGCTGAAGCGGGTTAAGCCGCAGGCGGGCGACCGTATCACGGTGCTCGATATCGCGCTGTCGAAGAACCACGAGGCGCTCGATCAAGTGCTGGCGGCGGGGGCACATGTCCGCTATTTCGATCACCATCAGCCTGGCGAGATTCCCGTCCATCCGCATTTCGAGCCACATATCGATACGGACGCCAATGTGTGCACCAGTCTGCTGGTGAACAGGTCGCTCGGCGGCGCGCAGTTGATCTGGGCAGTGGCAGCAGCGTTTGGCGACAATCTTGCGGATGCCGCGCGGCAAGCTGCGGTGCCACTCAACCTCTCTACCAATCAGCTGGCGCAGCTGCAATCACTAGGCGAATGTCTCAACTACAACGGCTACGGCGAGTCACTCGACGATCTGTTTTTCGACCCCGCCGAGTTATATCGGCAATTGCGTCCGTATGCCGACCCGTTTGCCTTCATCGCTGAATCACCCGCCTACGCAACGCTGAAAACGGGCTACCGCGACGACATGGCGCGTGCCGTCGCCGTGCCCGCTGCCGAGTCGCGCGCCAGCGGACGCGTCTTTTTGCTGCCCGCCGAAAAGTGGGCGCGCCGCATCTCGGGCGTGTTTGGCAACCAGCTCGCGGTTGAAGCGCCGACGCAGGCTCATGCCGTACTCACCGCTAAACCCGGCGGCGGATATGTCGTTAGTGTGCGTGCGCCGCTGGCAAACAAGGTGGACGCTGACACCTTGTGCAGCCAGTTCGACACCGGCGGCGGGCGCAAGGGCGCGGCGGGTATCAACCATTTACCCGAATCCGAGCTTGGCCGGTTTGTCATCTCATTTTTCGGAATTTATTGCTGAGCGTTCCCACATGGATCAACTGATTTCGCCCTACGGCGGCAGCCTCGTCAACCTGATCGATCCGGCCACACTCGACGCGCTGAAACACGACGCCTTGAGCCTGCCGTCGCTCGATCTGGACTGGCAGCAACAGGCCGAACTTGAAATGCTGATGAGCGGTGCCTACTCGCCCCTGACCGGGTACATGACCCAGGCCCAGTGTGCGCAGGTGGTGAGCAAGATGTCGCTCGATGACGGCACGTTCTGGCCGCTGCCTATCACCTTGGCCAGCCAGCAAAAAGTAGCCGCTGACTTGAAGACGGGCGATCGGGTGGCTCTGCGTGACGGCGAAGGCTATATGCTCGCCGTGCTCACCGTGAGTGATGTGTGGGACGACGCAGGCCGCACCTGCCTAGGTGGCACCATCGCAGGCGTGGCCCTACCGCCGCATCCGGATTTTTCTGGTTTGCGTGCCGCGCCCGCTGAACTGCGTGCGCAGCTCACGCGGCGTGGCTGGCGGCGGGTGATCGCCTGGCAGGCGCGTCAGCCCATGCACCGCGCGCAGTTTGAGTTTTGCCTCAAAGCCGCCATCGAAAACGAAGCCAATCTGCTGCTGCACCCGCAAGCCGGAGGCGACATTACCGAAGCGCCCGGTTACTTTGGCTTGGTGCGCAGTTTTATGGCAATACGCGAGCGCTTCCCGGCGGCATCCACCCAGTTGGCGCTGCTGCCTGCGCCCCCCGCCGACGCCAGCGCGCGTGCCTTGCTGCTACGCACCATCGTCGCGCGCAACTATGGGTGTAGCTTGCTGATCGCAGGCGGCGAACATCAAACCGGGGGCAGCTGCCGACGCGGAGAAGACCTGACACGTGACCATGCCGATATCAAGGTCGCCGAGTTGGCCGATAAAATTGGCGTGCGTCTCATCGCTTATCCGCGCATGGTCTACGTGGATGATCGTGCCGAACATTTGCCCGAGGCCGAGGCGCCCGCCGGCGCCCGCCTCCTTACCCTGACCGGCGAAGAATTCCAGCGCCGCATGCAGGCCGGACTCAAAATCCCCGAGTGGTACAGCTTCCCCGAAGTGCTCGCCGAGTTGCACCGGCAACATCCGCCGCGCGAACGGCAGGGGTTCACCGTATTTTTCACCGGTCTGTCCGGCGCAGGCAAATCCACCCTCGCACGCGCCCTGACCGCACGACTGATGGAAATGGGCGGGCGCAGCGTTACCCTACTCGACGGCGACATCGTGCGGCGCAATCTGTCGTCCGAACTGGGGTTCAATAAAGCCCACCGCGACATCAATGTCCGCCGGATCGGCTTTGTTGCAAGCGAAATCACCAAAAATCGCGGCATCGCCGTGTGCGCGCCTATCGCGCCGTATCGCCAGACGCGCCGCGACGTGCGCAGCATGATCGAAGCCGTCGGCGGCTTTGTGGAAATCCACGTCGCCACCCCGATCGAAACCTGCGAGTCGCGTGATCGCAAAGGGCTGTATGCCAAGGCGCGGGCAGGCTTGATTCCAGAGTTCACGGGTGTGTCGGATCCGTATGAGGTGCCGGAAAATCCCGAGCTGTCGATTGATACCACCGGCTTGGGGATCGACGAGGCGGTGCAGCGTATTTTGCTTAAGCTAGAGCATGAAGGGTATTTGCGTTGACCTGAAAAGCGAGTGTAAAAAAAACCGACGCATGCGTCGGTTTTTTTACAGCGTGCTAAAACTGTCAGGCAGTTTTGCGGCGTCGCATGGCAACCAGCCCAGCCATGCCGATGCCCAACAGGGCGAGCGAAGCGGGTTCCGGAACGGCGCCCGGATTGATCGGCGGGCAATCTGGGTCGCAGGTACCGGCCGTGTTGTCGATATGCAGGACGGAGCTCAGGATGGTGTCCTTGTCGTTCGTTGTTATGACCGCAAGTGTGTAATTACCTGTTGCAGACAGGGTTGCACCGAATGTTTGCCATCCGGAGTTGCCGGATGTGCCGACCGCAGCGCCGAGTCCGTGAATTGATGCAAGCACGGTGATGTCGGCGCCAGAGTCTCCGATCAGGACAGCGAATGCGGGATCATTGAACGGAATATAGTCGGTTGCGACGTAGTTCCAAGCAAAGGAAAACGTGTCGCCCGCATTGCCAGAGAACGACTGATACAGGGCGGAGCCATTGGTCAGGCTGCCGCCGTCGGGGTTGGTGTTCAGCGCGTTCAGAGCACCCGCTGTAAGTCCGAGTGTGGACTCAATGGTGCCGACGTCGACACCGCTGGAGTTCAACTGCGCCATCGTTGTATCGGCAGCAAAGATAGACCAAACCGTGCTGTCGAATGTCGTGACTGTGGTCGAAGGGGTCGCGACAACTGTGCCGATGGTGTTCCAGCCAGTCAGGTCACCACTTTCAAAGCCTGAGTTGGCGAAAGAAATAACGGCGGCTTGTGCGCCAAAGGTAGAAGCTGCAATGCAGCTTGCCAGTGTGAGTTTGACTAGGTTTCTCATGTGAATTACCCCTAAATGTGTTGATATTGGATGCTTAAATTATTGATCCTGAACGAAACATCCTTGAATGCAGGTCAGCCTTCAGGTCATTTGTCGGGTTAAAACCCGGCCTAGCCATTCAGGGATAAATGATGCCGGATCAATAAAACGACAGCACTAGAGTCCAAAGTTGTCGGAGCCCATGTGTGCGTTACGAAGCATTTGCTATGCCAGATAATTCTGCACGCTTTATTTTCATTAAAAATCAATTGCTTGATTGTATTTTGGTGGTTTGTGCCGGGTGGGGTCGCTTGCCAATTGTAAAAAATATCGACCCCCTTTTGAGGGCTTGAGGTGTTTTTGTAATGCAAATAGCGCGTTGTTAATTTCGCTTGGGGTCTGTTTTTCCAGGGGGGAAAGACTACCAACAAGCATGCCCAGTGTGCTCACGATCAATCCCGCAAACTGTGGCGCCAGGTTGTTGGTGCGTTTTCAGTGCCACCCCGCCACCAGCGGCACAAAGGCGTAGGTGAGTGCGATCTTGCAGGCGTTGGCGACCATGGATTGGCTTTTGTCGCCAGCGAAATCGCCAAGAATCGCGGCATCGCCGTATGCGCGCCGATTGCGCCCTATCACCGGGTCCGCCGAGGTGTGCGTGTCATGATCGAAGTCCACGTTGTCACCCCGATCGAAACCTGCGAATCGCGCGACCGCAAAGGTCTATACGCCAAAGCACGGGCAGGTTTGATTCCGGAAAAGCCCCGGAATTATAGATTGACACGATGGGCTTGGGGATCGACGCTGCGGTGCAGCGAATTGTGCTCTAGCTGGAGCATGAGGGGTATTGGCGCTGACCTGAAAAACAAGCGTAAAAAAGCCGACGCATTTCGTCGGCTTTTTTGTGTGCAAGATGACCTGTGCTCAGAGAGCCTTGCGGCGGCGCATGACGCTCAATCCAGCCAGACCGATGCCCAGCAGAGCTAACGATGCGGGCTCGGGGACGTTGCCAGGCGTACCGGTACACTGGGGATCGGTAGGGTTAAGCTCGCAGAAAGTTTGCTTAATCTCACTTACCTTAGTGTTGATGAAGTTGGTGAAAAATGGGGCGGGGTCGTTTCGGAAAGCAAGGATGTCGAATACATTGCCGCCGTTGGCCGCAGCCAGATTCGCATAGTATCCACCATCGTCATCTCCAGGATTACGGATGATGTTGATGAGCTCTTTTTCTGCTGTTGAGGCGATTGCAGTGTCCAAGGCACCACGATTCCCCGTATTGTCATCATTTTCGTCGGTTACGAGAATGAAATTCCGCACCGTATTGGCTCGGAAAATTGCGCCCAAGGCCACTTCAAGTGCAGCGGATCCGTCCTCTGTGCCACCACCGTTGGCGGACAAAAGCTGGAAGGGGCTTCCAGCGGCAGTAAATGTAGCAAAGTCAGTAATATCCTGAATCAGGGTGTTGGCACCGCCAAACCGCACAAGCCCATAATGGGCATCAATCCCGGCATTGATCATCGCGGTATCGAACTCAAGCATTCGCTGTTTGACTTGTGCAATATCTCCGCCCATTGAACCAGAGGTGTCGATGGCCCAGACTACATCTGTGAGAATAAGTGCTTGTGCGGGCGCATTAAAACCGAGGGCAATTGCTGCCGCAAGAGCGGAATAAAGTGTGCTGACTTTTTTCATGGTGGTCTCCTGAAAAATTTGAGTGAATTAAACAGAGTACAGAACCGTTTTACCGTATTTGTAAACAAGCATCAAATGTACCAATATTGAATAACTGTTAAAAATCAATCACTAAATTACTTGTTTTGATTTTTTTGGCTGTGGTTTGTAAAAAAAACCGACAGCCTGGCTGCCTGTTGCGCTGAATCCACTCCACGCTTGAGTCGACTGTTCAGATTTAAGCCTGCATACATTTATAGTTTTTCGCTTCTCGATTTTGGATTTCGGCGCATCCCATTTTTTTGCCGGGTTTCAGCTCGCAGGAGGGATTGCGGGTGCAGCGCGGTCAGTCATTTCAAAATCCATGTCAAGTAAGCCAGCCCAGTTCATATCAGAAAAATATCAGCGGTACATTGAATTGAATCGGTAATGCAAATAGCACGTTGCTAATTTCGATTGGGGGCCTGTTTTTCCAGGGAGGAAAGACTGCCAACAAGCATGCCCAGTGTGCTCGCAATCAAGCCCGCAAACTGCGGCGGCAGCGTCGCCTTCGGCGCAATAAATTCCATCGCAATCCACACCGCCAGTCCCAGCCCAATCGCCAGCCCTGCGCCCAGATTGTTGGCGCGCTTCCAGTACAGCCCGGCCACCAGCGGCACGAAGGCGCAGGCGAGGGTGATTTTGTAGGCGTTGGCGACCATGGTGTGGATGCTGGTTTCACTTTGCAGCGACCACAGCGAATAGACCACCACCAGCCCGGTAAAAGCGACGACAACGCTGCGGGTGATCCACAGCAGTTTCTGCTGGCTCATGCGATGGTGCGGCATGAGTTCCTTGATGATGTTTTCCGAGATAGTGACCGAGGGCGCGAGCAGGGTGCCGGAGGCGGTGGACATGATGACCGACAGCAGCGCGCCGTAAAACACGATCTGCGCGGTGAGCGGCAAATGGGTTTTGACGAAAGCAGGCAGCACTTGTTGGGCGTCTTGGGCCAATACGGCGCTGGTGAGAGCGGGATCGACCAGCGTGGCGGCATAGGTGAGGTAGATCGGCACGGCAGCGAAGACGAAATACAGCACGCCGCCGATGACCGTGCCCCACACGGCGACGGTTTCGTTCTTGCTGGTGTTGGCGCGCTGGAACACGTCCTGTTGCGGGATCGAACCCAACCCCATGGTGAGCAGCCCGGCAATGAAGGTGACGACCGCTGCCCATTCCAGCGGCGGCCAGAATTCGAACTTACCCGCCGCCGCCGCGTGTGAAATGACGGGCGCGACACCGTTAACGGCGGGCATGTCGGCCACCAGCACGGCGATCCACAACAGCCCCGCGACGATAATCGTCATCTGCACCAGCGTGGTCAGCGCCACCGACCACATGCCACCGAACAGGGTGTAGAGCAGCACCACCGCCGCGCCGATATAAATGCCCTGTGCCTGGGTGATAACGCCATCCGACAACACGTTGAACACCAGCCCCAGCGCCACCACCTGCGCCGATACCCAGCCCAGATAGGACAGCGCAATTGCTGCCGAAATCACCATCTCGACCGGGCGGTTGTAGCGTTCCCGGAAGTAATCGCCGAGCGTCATCAGCTTCATCCGGTACAGCGGGCGGGCGAAAAAGAGGCCGAATAGAATCAGTGCGAGCGAGGCACCAAACGGGTCAGCAATCGTGCCGCCGAGGTTTTCGTCGAGGAAAGTGGCGGGAATGCCCAGCACGGTTTCGGCACCGAACCAGGTTGCGAATACCATCGCCACCACCACAATCATCGGCAGGCTGCGGCCAGCGGTGATGTAGTCGCTGGCACTATGTACCTTGGTGGCAGCGTAAAAGCCGATACCGAGCGAGACGATGAGATAGGCGACGACAAAACCGATGAGCATGGCGAGTCCTTATCGCAAAATGAAGATGAGTGCCGTGACGGTGAGTGCGGTGAGCAGCGCGGCAATGATGCCGAGCCAGCGGTTGCGGGTGTGTTGTTGTTGCAGCATCAGGGTGAGGCCGGATTCCAGCTGCGCCAGTCGATTAATGTTCAGCGCTTGATGCGCCAGACGCGGCAACTGCGGCAAAAGCTGCGCCCATTTGGGCGCTTCGGCTTGCAGATTACTCAGCAACGCGCGGAATCCGATTTGTTCATTCATCCAGCGTTCGAGGAAGGGCTTGGCGGTTTTCCACAGATCGAGTTCGGGATCGAGCTGACGACCCAGACCTTCAATATTCAGCAGCGTTTTCTGCAGTAAAACCAGTTGCGGCTGGATTTCGACATTGAAGCGGCGCGATGCCTGGAACAGCTGCAACAGCACGCGGCCAAACGAAATATCTTTCAGTGGGCGGTCGAATACGGGTTCGCACACGGCGCGCACCGCCGCTTCAAGTTCGTCGATGCGGGTGTCGGCCGGCACCCAGCCCGATTCCAGATGCGCCAGCGCCACGCCCTTGTAGTCGCGGCGGAAGAAGGCGAGGAAGTTGCGCGCGAGGTATTGCTTGTCCACCTCGGTGAGCGTGCCCATGATGCCGAAGTCGAGCGCGATGTATTGCTCGGAACCGGCACGCACGAGGATGTTGCCGGGATGCATGTCGGCGTGGAAAAAGCCGTCGCGGAAGACCTGAGTGAAGAAGATTTCCACGCCGGTGGCGGCGAGTTTGGGGATGTCGGTGCCGGATGCGCGCAGCCGCTCGATCTGGCTCACCGGGATGCCGTCCATGCGATCCATCACCATCACGTTTTTATCGCAATAGTCCCAGTACACCTCGGGCACGGCGAGCAGCGGCGAATCCTTGAAATTGCGCCGCAGCTGTGAACAGTTCGCGGCTTCGCGCATCTGGTCGAGTTCGTCTTCCAGATGCTTTTCGAACTCGGCCACCACTTCGCGCGGGCGCAGCCGCTTGCCGTCGGCGAAGAGTTTTTCCAGCAGGCCAGCAGCAGCATAGAGCAGCGACACGTCGTGCGCGATCACCGGGGCAATGCCGGGACGCAGTACTTTTACGGCGACATCTGTGCCGTCATGTAGGCGCGCGAAATGCACCTGCGCCACCGACGCTGAAGCGACCGGCGTGGCATCGAATTCGGCGAAGACCGTTGTCAGCGGCTTTTTATAGGCGGCTTCCAGCACCGCGACCGCCTGTGCTGAGGGAAACGGCGGCACCCGATCCTGCAAGCGTGCCAGTTCGTCGGCGATGTCGAGCGGCACCAGATCGCGCCGGGTGGACAGCATCTGCCCGAACTTGACGAAAATCGGCCCCAGCGCCTCCAGCGCGCGGCGCAGCCGCACCCCGCGCGGCTCGGTCAGCGGCCGCCAGAACAACAGCGCGCGCACCAGCCAGCGCAAGGGGCGCACCCGTTCGTGGCCGAGAAAGAATTCCTCCAGCCCGAAGCGCAGGCCAACGGTGAGAATGCGGAGCAGGCGCAGCAGTTTCATATCAAAGCGGTCAGCTGGCTGAGCCAACCTGGCGTTCAGCAGTGAGCGCTTTTGGGCGCGCCCAAGGGAGCGAATTACCAGGCGTTTTCAGATGCCCCGCCAACTTGCAGCCTATTTTTTCTGCGAGCAAGACAGGAACCGCATTCCCGATTTGGCGCATCGCCTCTCCCCACGAGCCTTTGATGACAAAATCATCTGGAAAAGTCTGTATTCGCTTGGCCTCAAAAGTCGTTAGATATCGAACGCTTCCATCACTGAAACGGATCATATTTTCTCCACCTGGTACTCCGTGTCCGCCCGCTTTGATTGTTTTTGACGGCCAGTCAAAATCGCTCCCTGTATGTCCTGGATAGGTGCGCGCGCCATCCCGAAATAGATGATCGACGATTCCGTGATTTGACTTGGGATCGGGCGTGTCGAAGAGGGCATCCCGTAGGGTTCGCCATGGCAAGTGTTCCGGCTCAAACATTCCGTATTGATCTTTCAATCGGGCTATTTTTTCTCTGTGTGGTGCGTTGGAATCAGGACGCAATAACGCGGGTATTTTGTGGCGATCCCAGTATTCTCCGGTCACGTACATATCCCAGAGTAGTCTGTCTTCGGAATGCGTTGCGTCCGGGAATGTCCAATGCAGCGAGAGATCCGATCGTGTACCGACAATCACGACCCGTTCCCGGGTTTGTGGCACGCCAAAATCCGCAGTGTTGATTAATTTGAAATGAACGTCGTATTTCTTGTCAGGATAAGAATCCCGGTCAATATTGCGGAGCGCGTTCAGGTGATTTTCCCAGCGGGAAGGATGGGTCGGCATGAAATCCGGGTAATTCAATCTGAGGCGGATGTATTCAAAATAATCAGAAAAATTTTGCCGTAGCAGACCTTTGACGTTTTCAAACACAAAAGCTTTGGGTGCAAGTTTTTCGATGGCACGTATGGCATAAGGGAACATGTCTCGGTGATCCCGATCCGCCTTGTGCTTGCCGCCGAGTGAAAATGGCTGGCATGGCGGGCCGCCAGCAACCACGTCAATATCTTCAAGCCGATCCAGATCGAACTCTTTGATGTCGCCAAAAAATACGCGCGCAGAATCGAAGTTCTCGGCCAAGGTTTCGCACGCACTCCGATTGAATTCAACAAACGCGGCGTGCTCGAACCCAGACAGCGCCAGTCCTTTTGCCAAACCACCCGCGCCCGAAAAAATCTCAAGGGTCTTCATTTCGTTTGCCCTTGATGTTTAAAGTGGTGCCGGATGTTGGAAATGACCGTGTTCTTGTCGGCGTGTTTCCCATTGCATTTGGCTGCCCAGGCTCTGCCTGGGTGGAGAACATCCCAATCGGATTTCGCTTGCTCGTATCGACCACTTCCGGGGTCGTGGTTTCCGAATCCATCGACAGCTGTATTCCAAAGCGAAAGCGGTCGATTGAGCTTGATGAGCGCAGATTCAACCGTATTGATCATGTCGGAGCCTTCCGCCTCGAAGATAACGAAGCGGCACATGAAGTCATCAAGCCGCAAATCGGCTCCGATAGAAATACTTCTTCCGTGCTCCCTCAGGCGGCTCACGAGTTCGCGTGATTGATTGAGTGCGCTGTCGGACGTGCGGGCTTGCCGCCATCCTTTTGGAACTGCTTTGCCTACATAGATGGGGTAGCCATACGAAAGGCGATTGAGCGCAGCATATTCTTTGTAGAGAGGGTGCGCTCCCGTGTAATAAAGTGCGTAGACCCCGGTTCCCAGAAAGGACTCTGGTGGAAGTAGCGGATGCACAGGCGTGCCATTAAAAAACCTGACCGCATCTTTGACCAATTCGGCAAAGGCATCGTTTCTATAAACATGCTTGCTTCTATCAAAGGCAAGCGGTTTCATATGAGTTCATGCCCCAAGTCGGCATCGGTTCTTTTTTCGTGGCTAAAGTAAGCCAGTCGCGCTTCCAGTCGCGCCACGTCGTCGGCGAGCGTGTCCACCGCGCGGTTGAAACGGGTGACATCGACGCCGCGCGCCATCAGTTCGGCCTCTTCCACGATGTATTCGCTGGCGTTGCGGCCGAATGCGGTCGCGGCTCCGGCAATTCCGGCGAGGGCGTTGCGGCCGAAGGTGTGCAGGCGATGCGCGGCAATGTCGCCGACCAGTGGCGCAAGATCAGCCTCGGCATCCCACGATACGGATTTGAACACGCGGTCGAGGCTGGCGAGCAGCGCCGGGTCACCGCTGTAGTCGGCGTGGCGCAGCGCTTCGCGGCCAAAAAAAGGCAGGCGGGCGACGAGCGCGGGGGTGGGGCGGATGGTGGCGTCGGGGGTGTCGATGGCCGTTTCAGAAAAATAGCCGTCGTCAGCAATGCGCACATCGATTTGCGTCAGCGTCAGGTCGAAGCGCACGCTCGCGCCAGCGTGACGCAGCAGGGCTTCGCTCGCGCCGGGCGTCTGCCGCAGCAGGTGATTGAGGCCACGTTCGAACAGGCTCGCTGTGATTGAATCCAGCGCGATCAAACCTTGAAGCCCTTATGCAACGCGACGACGCCAGCGGTGAGGTTGTGATAGCTGACCTTGGCGAAGCCCGCCGTTTCCATCATGGTTTTCAGTTCTTCCTGCCCCGGATGCATGCGGATCGACTCGGCCAGATACTGGTAGCTGGCGGCGTCCTGGGCAACCAGTTTGCCCATCAGCGGCAGCAGCTTGAACGAATACAGATCGTAAGCCGGTTCCAGCGGTTTCCAGACTTTGGAAAACTCCAGCACCAGCAGCCGCCCGCCGGGTTTCAGCACGCGGTGCATCTCGGCCAGCGCCTGATCCTTGTGCGTCATGTTTCTGAGACCGAAGGCCACGCTCACGCAGTCGAAATAATCTGACGGAAATGGCAGCCGTTCGCCGTCGCACTGCACGGCGGGCGGGGTCTGGCCTTCGTTCAACATGCGGTCGCGGCCTTCGCGCAGCATGGAAAAGTTGATGTCGGTGAGCAGCACCGTGCCGCTTGCGCCGACTTCTTTCAAAAAGAGCCGGGTGAGATCGGCGGTGCCGCCCGCCACGTCGAGCACTTTCATGCCGGATCGCAGCCCGGCCTGTGCGACTGCAAAGCGTTTCCACAGGCGATGCAGCCCCGCCGACATCAAGTCGTTCATGACGTCGTATTGCGCGGCGACGGAGTGAAAAACCTCGGCGACTTTGGCGGCTTTATCGGACTCGGCAACTTGCTGATAGCCGAAATGGGTGGTTTTATCCATGGCGCATCGAAGGGGGAATCGAGCGGGAATTCTACCAGTGCGCCGCCCATAAACAGCCAGCGGTGGGGTTGGGGTGGCGGCTGGCAGATGTCATCAATCAGTCATACTGCTGACATAGTATGGTTGTCGGTGTAATTACGCGGAATACTCATGGCTGCCAATATCCTGCTGGTTGAAGACGAACCCGGCATACAAGCATTGCTGAAACTCAACCTGAGCCAGGCCGGGCATCTGGTCACGGCGGCGGGCGACGCAGAACAGGCGTTGACCTTCCTGAAAAGCACGCTGCCGGACGTGATCCTGCTGGACTGGATGCTGCCCGGCATGTCTGGGATCGACCTCTGCAAGCGCTTGCGCAGTGATGAACGCTACCAGCCCATCCCCATCATCATGCTCACCGCGCGTGGCGAAGAGCGCGACAAGGTGCTGGGGCTCGACACGGGTGCCGATGACTACATCACCAAGCCGTTTTCGCCGCGCGAACTGGTATCGCGCATCAAGGCCGTGCTGCGCCGCCGCGCCCCGCAGATGACCGACGAGCTGGTTGAGATCAATGGTTTGCGGCTCGATCCGTCGAGCCACCGCGTGAGCGGAAATGGCCAATCGCTGGAGCTGGGCCCCACCGAGTTTCGCCTGCTGCATTTTTTTATCACACACCCTGAGCGGGTCTATACCCGCACCCAGTTGCTTGATCAGGTGTGGGGCGACGACGTATTTGTCGAGGAGCGTACCGTGGATGTGCATATCCGCCGCTTGCGGCTGGCGCTGGAGCCATCCGGCCATGACCGCCTGATTCAGACCGTGCGGGGGACGGGTTATCGCTTTTCTGCTGAAGTCGGTTAATAATTCCGCACCGGTATAAAGGGGTGGAGGCAAACATGGGCTTTTGGTGGCGTCCGCTAGGCGTATTGGCCAGCGTCCTGTTTGTAGCCCTTATTTTCTGGGCAGCTTCTGGCTTGGTGGCCGCGCTGCTCTTTCTCGCAGGTATTCAGGCTTACGTGATGCTGCGCCGCCTGTGGCAGGAATTCCGTTTGTCGCGCTGGCTTGAAGCCCCCGACGAAGTCGAGCCGCCCGATGCCACCGGCAGCTGGGGCGACATTTTCTATCGGCTGCAAAAGCTCCAGCGTCGGCAAAAGGCCAGCCGCAGCGAGCTCACTACCGCGCTTGCGCAATTCGAGCACGCCGCTCAGGCCGTGCCCGACGCCATGATTATTCTCAACGGCAGCGAACAGATCGAGTGGTGCAATCCCGCCTCACGCACATACATGGGACTGGACTGTGAGCGCGATCGCGGTCAGTTCATCCGCTATCTGCTACGGCAGGCGCATTTTCTGGAATTTCTCGATGCCGCCGATTTCTCGCGGCGGCTGGTGTGTAAATCGCCGATCAACCGCGAAGTATCGCTGTCGCTACAACTGGTACCGTTTGGCGAAGGCAAGAAACTACTGGTGGCGCGCGACATTACCGACCTTGAGCGGGTGGACGCGATGCGCCGCGACTTCATCGCCAATGTCTCGCACGAGCTGCGCACGCCGCTCACGGTCGTCGGCGGTTTTGTTGAAACCCTCGCAGACGCGCCGGTCTTGCCCGTAGAAGAATCGCGCCGTTACTTCGATTTGATGCTCGATCACACCCGGCGGATGCAGCGTTTGCTGGACGACCTGCTCACCCTGTCGCAACTTGAAAGCGCCGAGCGCACGCTGAAGGATGAAGACGTCAACATGGCCGATCTCGCGCGTGCACTTGTCGCCGAGGCAGAATCGCTCAGCCGGGGACGGCATGGCATTCAACTCGATCTCGCCAGCGACGCAACCCTCAAAGGCAGCTTGCAGGAAATTCGCAGCGCACTCGGCAACCTCGTGTCGAACGCCGTGCGCTACACCCCAGAAGGCGGCGATATCACCCTCGCCTGGCGCGAACGGCTGGGTGAAGGCGTATTCACTGTTACCGACACCGGCGAGGGCATCGCCGCCGAACACATCCCGCGCCTGACCGAGCGCTTTTATCGCGTGGATCGCAGCCGCTCACGCGAAACCGGCGGCACCGGACTAGGGTTGGCCATCGTCAAACACGTCCTCACCCGTCACGGCGCGCGGCTCGATATTCAGTCCGTGCCCGGCAAAGGCAGCACGTTTTCTGCCATCTTCCCCGCTGCGCGCGTGCAATCCGGCAGCGTTGCGTCGGCGCAGGTGATTCCGTTTCCGGAGCGCGAGCAGGCAGTCGGCTGACAGACTTCCAGTCAGTTTGCTAGCTGTTCAATCAGTCGCTTAGCCAGAGCATCCGGCACAGCACGCGCCGTCTCCCGCAGCTTCACACCCCAGATCGGGTTTGGGAAATGCGGATCGTCAACAAAGCGCGGAATCACATGCCAGTGCAGATGCGGCACCACATTGCCGAGCGAGGCGAGGTTGATCTTGTCTGGCTGCAACACGTCGCGCACGGCCTGCTCCGTTTTGCACACCATCATCATCAGACGCGAGCGTTCAGCAGGAACCAGATCGGTCATTTCCTTCACGTGCCGATTGAGAATCACGCGGCAGAAGCCGGGATAGTCCGGCGTGTCGGTAACCAGCACCACGCGGCAGAAATCGTCCTGCCACAGCATCTCGCCGCCGGGCGCATCGCAAAGGGGACAAGTCATTTCAGGCGCTCCAAAACATAACGCCCCGCATCTTGCGGGGCGTTATGTGGCTTGGCAAGCGCTCAGGCGCGGCGGCGTACGCGCCAGCCGATGAGCCCCAGCCCCGCCAGCATCAGCAGCCACTCGCCAGGTTCAGGGACGGCGGTCACGTTATACGCAGCACCCGAGGCCGACGCAAAATTTGCGCCTTGTGGCAGCACGATTGTGGTGAGGTGAGCGCTGTTGAAGAAGTCGAGGGTAGTCGGGCCGGTGCCGTCTTGGGCATGCTGAGTACATGAGGCATCAGTCTCAAATGTACAAAAAGAATCCAGTTCATTTGTGATAAGGGTTTTCAGTCCTCCGATCAAGTAAAACGCTTCGCCATAGGTAAAAGTGATGGCGCCAGTCATGATTACATTTACGGGCTGATTTGCGCCGGGGGCAAGAATCAGATCCGGAATGTATTCCGGGAACCCCATGCCACCTGTAGTAGATGGATCTCCGATAGAAGGCACCCCACTCGCTCCACCCCCATTTACTGGGGATGATATTGGGGGCTGGGGATCAAAAATACTGAGTACCTCTTGCGGGTTAATGTATGGCGATACCAAGACATCGTAGCGTGCAATATCGGTTACCTGATTCGAGAAGAGTGCCCAAGGTTGAGTGTTATAGACGCTGAAAGCGGTTAACTCAGAGGTCAGTTGGGTCGGGTGCACGGTACTGGTTAGCAAACCATATTCGGCCATCCCAAGATGGGCTCCCGCTGTCACTACGCCATTCAATTGCACCGAGAACTGCACGGTGCCCGTCCCGGTGCCGCCGGTAATGCTCACCTGGTCATACCAACCCGAAAAGCTGTTGACGCCGAAAGCACCGTTGTTGAACCCGTTCGACTGGGTATATGCATGGTTGTTGCCGAGCGTGGTTTTGGCCTGGGCGCTGTAGTCGGCGAGGGCAATCGCTGCCGTTTGGGCTGAGAGTTGTGTGGCGCTGACTGTGGGGACGAAAGGTGTTTCCGAGAATAGGTTTGTGCTGATGTCTGCAGCAGCGGAAAAAACACCACTTGAGGGGGTCGAGACTAAATCGACACTGACACCGAAGATACCGTACACATCCACATTGGATGTGGCCGCCTGGGCAACAGGCGAAGCCACCAGCGAGGCGGCAATAGCGAACAAGGCATTGCGCGTTGAATTCATGCTTATCTCCAAGACCGTTTGACGTTGTTTTTAGGGTCTCCGCGCCTGACAGTCTAACAAAAGCGGGGGGGGGGGTGGAATACCGTTCGTCGGTTACAGCAGCACCCGCTCGATCCCGCCGTTGCCGACCTTCGCGAGGTAATTGCTCATCCAGTTCTCGCCCAGCAGTTTCTTCGCGAGTTCGATCACGATGTAATCCGGCTCGGTGCCGGCGTCATCGCTGTAGCGCGCCAGGCCCTGCAGGCACGACGGGCAACTGGTGAGGAGTTTGACTGGCTGGGCGCCCGCGTTGAGCGCGGCTACGCTGGTGCGGATTTCCTCTTCCTTGCGGAAGCGGATCTGCGTCGAGATATCGGGGCGCGTCACGGCGAGCGTGCCGGATTCGCCGCAGCAGCGGTCGGACAAAACGACGCCACCGCCCAGCAACGCGTTGGCGACTTTCATCGGCGCGTGGGTCTTCATTGGCGTGTGGCAGGGGTCGTGGTAGAGAAATTTCTCACCGGCGACATTGTCCAGCTTCACGCCCTTCTCCATCAGGTATTCGTGGATGTCGAGCAGGCGGCAGCCGGGGAAGATCTTGCCGAATTCGTACTTCAATAGTTGGTCCATGCAGGTGCCGCAGGACACAATCACGGTCTTGATGTCGAGGTAGTTGAGCGTGTTGGCGACGCGGTGGAACAGCACGCGGTTCTGCGCGGTGATCGCTTCGCCCTTGTCGGCCTGGCCGCCGGCAGTTTGCGGATAGCCGCAGCAGAGATAGCCGGGCGGCAGCACGGTCTGTACGCCGAGATCGAACAGCATCGCCTGCGTGGCGAGCCCCACCTGCGAGAACAGCCGTTCCGAGCCGCAGCCGGGGAAATAGAACACGGCGTCGGCATCGTCGGACAGTTTCGCGGGGTTGCGCAGCACGGGGACGATGGTCGGGTCTTCCAGCCCCAGCAGCGCGCGCGAAGTCTTCTTCGGCAGGCCGCCTGGCATCGGCTTGTTGACCAGATGAATCACCTGCGCCACCAGCTTGGGTTTGCCCAAAGACGCGGGCGGGTTCTTCGTCTGCGCCTGGATCAGTCCCATGCGCTTGAACAGCGTATGCCCCAGCCGCTGGCCGGCGTAGCCCCATTCGATCAGCGGCCTGCGGATTGTTTTGATGGTGGTGGGATCGGTCGCGTTGAGAAAGGCCATCGACGCCCAGGTGCCGGGATTGAACGGCTTCTTGCCCTGCTTGCGCAGCATGTTGCGCATGGCGATCGAGACGTCGCCGAAGTCGATGTCGACCGGGCAGGGGTTCTTGCATTTGTGGCAGACGGTGCAGTGGTCGGCGACGTCGCCAAACTCGTCGAAGTGCTTGAGCGACACGCCGCGCCGCGTCTGCTCCTCGTACAGGAAGGCCTCGATTAGCAGCGAGGTGGCGAGGATCTTGTTGCGCGGGCTGTACAAGAGATTGGCGCGCGGGATGTGCGTGTTGCACACCGGCTTGCACTTGCCGCAGCGCAGGCAGTCCTTGATCGAATCGGCGATATCCTTGGTTTCGGACGCTTCGAGGATGATCGATTCGGCCTCGAGCAGACTGAACGACGGGGTATACGCGTTGCGCAAGTCCGCGCCGGGCAGGAGCTTGCCCTTGTTGAAGCGGCCTTCCGGATCGACCTTCTTTTTGTAGTCGGCAAAGATGCTAATGGCCGCATCGTCGAGGAATTCCAGCTTGGTCAGGCCGATGCCGTGCTCGCCCGAAATCACGCCGCCGAGATCGGTGGCAAGTTGCATGATGCGCGCGACCGCCGCATTGGCGGCCTGCAGCATGGCGTAGTCGTCGGAGTTGACCGGGATGTTGGTGTGTACGTTGCCGTCGCCGGCGTGCATGTGCAGCGCGACGAAGACGCGGCTTTTCAGAATCTCCCGGTGGATGCGGTCGCAGGCTTCGAGGATGCGGGTGTATTCGCGGCCGACGAAGAGCTGGTGCAGTTCGCGGCGCACTTCGCGCTTCCACGACACGCGGATGTGCTTGTCGCGCAGGGCAGTGAAGACGCTGCCGTGCTCGTGCGGTGCATCGAGATTGCCCAGATAGTCTGCCCAGCGCTGGCGCACGCTGGCGACGAGCGCCTGTGCCTGCGCCTGTTTGTCCGCCACCTGCGCCGGGTCGGCGACGGTGTCATCGTCCTCCAGCAGCGGCAGCGGGCCGGCGAAAAATTCGGTCAGCGCGTCGGCGAGTTTCAGCTTGTTGGTGATCGACAGCTCGATGTTGATGCGCTCGATGCCGTCGGTGTAGTCGCCCAGGCGCGGCAGCGGAATCACCACGTCCTCGTTGATTTTGAAGGCGTTGGTGTGCGCCGCGATGGCGGCGGTGCGGGCGCGGTCGAGCCAGAATTTCTTGCGCGTCTCGGCCGACACGGCGATGAAGCCTTCGCCGCCGCGCGCGTTGGCGAGCTGGACGATTTTCGACGCCGCTTCGCCCACAGCGATTTCGTTGTCCGACACCACGTCGATCAGCAGCACCATATTCGGCCGCGTGCTGCGTGGCGCCTTGGTCGCGTAGCCGACGGCTTTCACATAGCGCGCGTCGAGATGTTCCAGGCCGGCGAGCAGCACGTCGGCGCGGGCGTCGCAGTAATCCTTGATCTCGACGATGGCCGGCGTGGCCTCGCGTGCGCTGCCAAAGAATTCCAGACACACGGTGCGACCGTGCGCAGGCAGGCGGTGCAGGATGAAGCGCGCGGAGGTGATGAGGCCGTCGCAGCCTTCCTTTTGAATGCCGGGCAGGCCGGACAGGAATTTGTCGGTGACGTCCTTGCCCAGCCCGGTCTTGCGGAAGCGGCTGCCGGGGATGATGAGGATTTCGGGCGAGCCTTTCGGGGTTTTGCCGTCCGGCGCAAAACGGCGAATCTCGAATGTGGCAGAGGGCGCATCGTGGATCTTGCCGCGGTTATGGTCGAGCCGTGTGACCTCGATCCAGTCGGCGTCCGGCGTCACCATCTTCCACGACACCAGGTTGTCCAGCGCCGTGCCCCACAGCACGGCTTTTTTGCCGCCCGCGTTCATCGACACGTTGCCGCCGATGGTCGAGGCGTCGGCCGAGGTCGGGTCGACCGCGAACACGCGCCCCGCTGCGTCGGCGGCTTCCATCACGCGTTTGGTGACGACGCCCGCGCCGCAGTGGATGGTGGCGACTTCGAATTCGCAGCCGGGTAGGTGCAGCATTTCCACCGCACTCAGCGCTTCGAGTTTTTCGGTATTCACCACCGCCGCGCGGTCGGTGAGCGGCACCGCGCCGCCGGTGTAGCCGGTGCCGCCGCCGCGCGGAATCACGGTCAGCCCCAGCTCGATCAGCCCGGCGATCAGCGCCGCCATTTCGGCTTCGCTGTCCGGCGTCAACACCACGAAGGGATATTCGACGCGCCAGTCGGTGGCATCCGTCACGTGCGACACACGCGCCAGGCCGTCGAAGGCGATATTGTCCTTGCGGGTAATGCCGGCCAGGCGGCGCTGGATGCGCGTGCGCAGATCGGCGGTGTCGGCGAACCAGGCTTCGAAATCGCGCACCGCGCGTCCCGCCGCCTGCAGCAGTTGGCCCACCAGTTCGTTGCCCTGGCGGCGCGTTTCGATTTCGTGCAGCCGGTGGCGTAGCGCCTCCGCCAGCATCTGCCGCCGTTTGGGATTGGCGAGCAGGTCGTCTTCCAGATAGGGGTTGCGCCGCACCACCCAGATGTCGCCCAGCACCTCGAACAGCATGCGCGCCGAGCGCCCCGTCTTGCGTTCGCCGCGCAGCGTGTTCAGCACCTCCCACGCGTCGGCACCCAGCAGGCGGATGACGATCTCGCGGTCGGAGAACGAGGTGTAGTTGTAGGGGATTTCGCGGAGGCGGGAATTCATGGCGGGGCTGTGCTGCAAAAGCCGTATTTTACGGGATATTGCGGGGATGCCGCGTCAATGCGGCGTGTGGATCGTGCTATTCCGCCCAGTTCGCCAGTTCGAGTCCGGTCACGCGCGAAAATTCGCGGCCATTGTTGGTGACCAGTACTACGCCCAAGGCGAGCGCATGGGCGGCGATTTGCGTATCGAGCGGGCCGATCGGCGTGCCGGCCTGCTCCAGCGTTTTGCGCAGGTGGCCATAAACCTGCGCGGCGTTCAGGTCGAAGTCGGCGATTTCCAGAGGTTCGAGAAAATGCTTCAGCGCGGCGAGATTTTTCTTCGAGCCGCTTTTCTCCGCGCCGAAGAAAAGCTCGGCGACGCTCACGCTGGAAATTCCAAGCCCGGCCGTCTCATGGGCGCGCAGATGTTCGAGCACGCGCGGCGGACGATTCTTGATAGCGTAAATGCAGATATTGGTGTCGAGCATGAAGCGCATGAGGATTTACCAGGTGTCGCGCGTATCGGGTTGCATGGGCTGCGCGCGATCCGGAAACGACTCGAATTCGTCGAGCGCGCCGATGAGTTTTTCGATAGACGGGCGCTTGGGCGGACGCAGAATCACCGCATCGCCATCGCGCTCGATCTGGACTTCGTTGACGCCTTCAAAACGAAACGCCTTGGGTAATCGAACAGCCTGGCTGCGACCGTTGGAAAAGAGTTTGGCAGTTTGCATGGCGTGCCCCCGTTGATGATATATATCAAATATATATCAAAGTCTGCGGCGCGCGCAATCCTGCAAACGATACAATCCTGCGGAATCGTTCCTTCTCACAGGAAACCAACGTGGCCTCCGTCTACGATTTGAAACCTCGCTTCCAGGCGTTGCTGCGCCCGCTGGTCGCCAGCCTCGCCGCGCGCGGGGTGACGGCGAATCAGGTGACCATCGCCGCCGTGGTGCTGTCGTTCATCGGCGGCGGGCTCATCGCGTGGAAGCCGTTCGAGACCTGGCCGCTGTTGCTGCTGTCGCTGATTCTGTTGTTGCGCATGGGGCTCAACGCCGTCGACGGCATGCTGGCGCGCGAATTCGGCCAGCAGTCGAAATTGGGCGCGATCCTCAACGAGCTCGGCGACGTGATTTCCGATACCGCGCTCTACCTGCCGCTGGCCTGGGTGCCGATGGTCTACGTGCCGCTGATCGAGGGCATCGTCGTGCTGGCGGTGATCTCGGAAATGACCGGCGTGGTCGCCGTGCAGATCGGTGCCAAGCGCCAGTATCAGGGCCCGATGGGCAAGAGCGACCGCGCGTTCTGGTTCGGCGCGCTGGGGCTGGTCCTCGGCCTGGGCATGGCGCCCGGCAACTGGATCAATTGGCTGCTCGGCGTCATGTTCGTCCTGCTGGTGATCACCATCGTCAACCGTGCGCGTGCCGCCCTGAAAGAAACCCGTGCCGCATAACCTGAAACTCGCCCTCTACGGCATCCTCGCCCTGCTGGTGCTGGGCACCGTCATCATCGGTTTGAAGCATCTTTTCAAGCCTGGCCCGGGCGACCGCGAATTGTGGCTGCGCATGCGCTCGTGGTGGATCATGGCCGGACTGTTCATTCTGGCCATCGCGGTCAATCGCGCGTTGTCCATCGTCTTCTTCGCGCTGGTGAGCTTCCTCGCGCTCAAGGAATACTTCAGCATCATCCCTACCCGCCGCGCCGACCGGCGCGTGCTGTTCTGGGCCTACGCCGCCATCCCCGTGCAGTATTTCTGGGTGTCTGAGGCCTGGTTCGGCATGTTCATCATCTTCATCCCGGTGTATCTGTTCCTGCTCATACCCCTGAAGATGGTCATCGTCGGCGAGACGCAGGGATTCCTGCGGGCCGCCGGCACCATCCACTGGGGGCTGATGACCACCGTGTTCTCGCTCTCCCACGCCGCCTTCCTGCTGGCGCTGCCGGATGCGAAGAATCCCGCCGCGGGCAGCGCCGGGCTGCTGCTCTTCCTCGTCTTCCTCACCCAGTTCAACGACGTCATGCAGTTCGTCTGGGGCAAGCTCGCTGGGCGGCGCAAGGTCATCCCCAAGGTCAGCCCCGGCAAGACCGTCGCCGGCTTCCTCGGTGGCGTCGCTACCACCACCCTCGTCGCCTGGCTCGCCGCGCCGTATCTCACGCCGCTGGTCGGCTGGCAGCCCATCGCCGCCGGCCTCATCATCGGCATCGGCGGCTTCGTCGGCGACGTGACGATTTCAGCGCTGAAGCGCGATCTAGGCATCAAGGACAGCGGTTCACTGATACCGGGCCACGGCGGGATACTGGATCGGGTGGACAGCCTGACGTATACCGCGCCGCTGTTTTTCCATTTTGTGTATTACTTGCATTACTGATCAATTCATCCAATCAATATGACTACTTATAACTAGCGTTAGGCGAATCACAGCATGCTTCTGAAATGGACAGTCCTGGGGTTTCTCACGTTTGCCGCGTTACTGAATGTGGCAATATCGGTTCTGAGCGTTCAGCAGGCCGTGAGTGATGCTCTCATAGCAATTGCCAGCAAGAATTGGCAAGAGACTAGTGGAGTAATAGTTTCATCGGCCGTCGAAGAATCGTTGAATGGCCGATTCGGTCGCGTCTTTCATCCCAGAGTGACATATCAATACACTGTAGATGGCAAGAAATACACAGGGACTCGCGTTTCAATCACAATTCCTGTAACCGAGGCTGGCGAAGCGCATGCAATTTCGGCCAAGTATTTTCCGGGTTCTTCCGTCACTGTTTATTTTCAAACCACAAGTCCTTCTGAGTCCTCACTTTCTGTAGCCGAGCCAGTTGGTTTGCAGGTCTTTTTATCGGTGTTTTTCACGGCATGGTTTTGTCTGTCTGCCTACATGCTATTTAAGCTATCGCGTAGTTACAAAGTTCCGTACCGGGAGTTCAACGCGGAGTTAAAGAGCCAGTTTCGTAATCGCCTATCCCGTCATTCAAGTGGGACGCACTAAAGGGACAATCATATACTCCGATTTCCGCATGGATTGACATACCATTTATGATATAGACATAATTTGGCATGTGGCAGATTCACGAACATCGGCGGGTCGACAAGCAGCTTTCCGGCGCGGTGCCTGTCGAGGTGCTGAAGCGCTACGAAAAATGGAAGGACATCGCCCGGTTGTCGGGGCCGCAGGGGCTGCGCGCGATCAAGGGATTCCACGACGAGGCGTTGTCGGGCGAATGGAAGGGCCATCGCTCCTCGCGGCTGGGTTTGCAGTGGCGCGTGATTTATCAGGTGATGGCCGATGTGCTGCTGATACAGGGAGTTCAGGTGACCGCCCACGATTACCGGAGAAGTTGAGATGAATAATTTCAGGCCCGCCAAACAGCGCGTTGAGGTATCCGTCGGGGAGTCGCTGCGCATCTTGCGCGAGCTTCAGGAATTGAGCCAGCGCCAGTTGGGCGAACTGACTGGGATTCCGCAGGCGACGATTTCCGCGATTGAAAACGGCCGGGTGAATCTGGGGGTCGAGCGTGCCAAGGTGCTGGCGCGGGCGCTGAATTGCCATCCTGCGGTGCTGGTCTTCCCCGGCTGGGAAGTACCGTTCGAGGCGGCGGCGTAAGCGGTCAGGCTCACTCGAATAAATGTTCTACCTCGACCTTTTCTCCGCGCTGGATCACCATCATGTCGACTATGTGTTGATCGGCGGCCTGGCGATTTCGCTGCACGGCATCGAGCGGGCGACGATGGACATCGACGTGACGGTGGCGATGACGCCGGAAAATCTGTCGTCCCTGGTCGCCATGGCGCGCGAACTGGGCATGGTGCCGATGTTGCCGGTTGAGCTGGATACCCTGACCGATCTCGACCAGTTGGCCCGCTGGCACCAGGAGCGCAATCTCGAGGCCTTTGCCCTGCGTGCGCCGGGCGCAGCCGGGGTGACGCTGGATGTGCTGTTGTACCCGCCGGTTGATTTCGCGACATTGCGTCAACACGCAATCACCCTCAAGGCGGGGGAGGTGCCGGTCTTTGTCGCATCCATCGACGATTTGATTGCGCTCAAGCAAGCGGTCGGTCGCCCGATCGATCTGGCGGACATTGAACACCTCCAGCGTTTGAAGGCGAGCTGAATGGCGTTCGATCGCGGTGACCGCACCTACCACGTCAGCGACGCGCGCCTGAAGGCATTCAAGGCGCTGTCCACGCTGGAGAAATTGCGCTGGCAGGAAGAGATCGCGGCGTTCATCCGGCTGACGCGGCTGAGCGAGGTTAGTCCCGCCAGCGAAAACGCAGAGCCGTTGCCGCCCAATCCCACGCGTTGAAATCCCTGCCCGTGTCGCGCACGCTTCAGGCTCTCTTCTTCCTGCTGATCGTCCGCCCCTTCCTCGCCCTCGTGCTGGGGGTGAACCTGCGTCATGCCGAGCGTCTGCCGCAGAGCGGGCCGGCGATTCTCGTAGCCAACCACAACAGCCATCTCGACACGCTGCTGCTAATGAGTCTCTACCCGCTGGCGCAACTGCACCGGGTGCGGCCGGTGGCGGCGGCGGATTATTTTCTGCGCAATCCTTTCATCGCCTGGTTCGCGCTCCACATCATGCACATCCTGCCGCTGTCGCGCCGCCCCAAAAAGGCACCCTCTCCCCAACCCTCCCCCCAGATGGGGGAGGGAGCGAACGTGATGCCCAAACCGATTAACGAGAAGCCTCTGGCGCACATCGAGGCGGCATTGAGTGCGGGCGACATCCTGATCCTCTTCCCCGAAGGCTCGCGCGGCGAGCCGGAAAAGCGCAGCGCGCTGAAGTCCGGTATTGCGCACCTGATGGAAGACGCGCCGACGGTACCGGTGGTGCCGATCTACCTGCGCGGGCTGGGCAAGGCACTGCCCAAGGGCGACTGGCTGCCGATTCCGTTCTTTGCCGACGCCTGGGTGGGCGAGCCGCTGAGGTGGCAGGGCGACCGGGCGACGACGATGCGGGCGCTGGAGACGCGCTTCGCCGAACTGGAACGCGAAGGCGGAGCGGCGGCATGGGAATGAAAATGGGCAAGACCGAGGCATGGCTGCTGGCCGTGCTGACGCTGGCGGCGCTGGTCGCATCGGGGTTTCGTCCCTACGACCGCCTGACCTGGGTGCTGGAAACGCTGCCGGTGATGATCGGCCTGCCGCTGCTTCTGCTCACGCATCGCCGGTTTCCGCTCACGCCATTAGTCGTGCGGCTGCTGTTCGTGCACGGGTTGATCCTGATGCTGGGCGGGCATTACACCTATGCGCGGGTGCCGGCCGGCTTCTGGGTGCAGGATGCGTTCGATCTGGCGCGCAATCATTACGACCGGCTGGGCCATCTGGCGCAGGGCTTTATTCCGGCGATGCTGGCGCGCGAAATTTTGTTGAAGCAGACGCCGCTGCGACCGGGCGGCTGGCTGTTTCTGCTGACCACCTCGGTGATCCTGGCGTTTTCCGCCTGCTATGAATTCATCGAGTGGGGCGCGGCGCTGGCGATTGGCGCGGATGCCGATGCCTTCCTGGCGACACAGGGCGATGTGTGGGACACACAGTGGGACATGTTTTTGGCGCTGATCGGCGCGATCACCGCACAGCTGCTGTTATCGCGACTACACGACCGCCAGCTTTCAGGACGCGTTTAGTCCTGTTCCGGATCCTGCGCGGCGAGCGGCATGCTGAGACGGGCAATGAGCCCACCGCCGGGGCGCGGCATCAAGGTGACGAACCAGCCTTGTGCGCGGCAGATTTCCTGAACGATGGAAAGCCCCAGTCCGCTACCTGGCTGAGTACGCGCGTTATTGAGCCGCTGGAAAGGCTTGAATACCTGATTGAGCTGCGCGTCCGGAATGCCCGCGCCCTGATCGGCAATTTCCAGCACCCAGGTTGAATCAGATTGGTGAAAATGCACCGACACAGGCTCTGCGCCATGGTGAATGGCGTTGTCGAGCAGGTTTTGTGCGCAGCGGGAGAAGGCGCGCACGGGCAGGGAAATTTCCAGATCAGGGACGTCGAGCCGGATGGTGGCTTGCCGGAAGGTCTGGGCGATTTCCTTCAGCAGGGTGGCAACGTTCTGTGGCGTGGCGACTTCTTTGGCGCTGTCGGCCGAGAAGTCCAGGTATTGCGTAATCAACGCCTCCATTTGGAGGAGGGAACGTTCGATTCGCAGTGCCAGGTCGTTATTCATGTCCTCGCGTGCGAGTTCGAGCGCCATGCGCGCACGGGTGATCGGTGCGCGAAGATCATGTGAAATCCCCGCCAGCATGGTGGCGCGGTTGTCGAGCAGCTCGCGGTTTTGCGCTGTTATGTGATTGAAATGGCGGGCGATGTCTCGCAATTCATCCGGGCCATCCTCCGGCAGCGGCATGGTGTCGATCCCGCAGATTTCGGTCTGATTCGCCATCAATTCAATTCGGCGTGTCATGCATTTGGCCAGAAATAGCGCCGTGGGCAGGCTGACAAGCAATAGCAGCAACAGCATGGAGACGATGGCTGCTTGCAGATCTGTCCCAATATTGTCGTGGTCGAACTGAAAGCGGAGTGGAACGGGTTGGCTGGGGAAGTCGACAATATAGTGGCCGCCGTTTTGCAGCAGGACAACGGGCTGACCGGTCAGCTTGCTGAGCGCCTGATTCAGGTGGAGCAGATACGGCAGGCGGCTGGGTTGGCCAACGGGGACGCCGCCCTCGGCCAATGCCACTTTCAGGCGATGGCTCTGGTAGATACGTTGCTGAAATGACGCGCGTTCCGATTCGGGCAGGGAAAGATAGGTTTCGGCGGCGTTCTGCATTTGCAGCGCCATATTCATGGTGGAGTGGTGCACCAGGGGCTTGCATACCCAGTACCAGCCAATGGTGAGCAGCAATGCGCCTATCGTGAGCATTCCAAGAAACAGGACGCCCGCCGTGCGGAAAACCAGGCGATTCATCAGAGGCTTCATTGCAACGCGTTACCTTCAGGAATGAACAGATAGCCGATGCCGCGCACGGTGCGGATGAAACTGGGCTGGCCAACGTCATCTTCGATCTTGCGGCGCAGACGGGCGACGCGGACGTCGATGGAGCGGTCGTAGGGGATCCGCTCCGAACCCGAGGCCAGTTCAGCCAGCTGGTTGCGATTCAGCGTGCGGCGGCTGTTGCGCATGAGCAGGCACAGCAGGGAAAAATCGGCAGTTGACAAGCCCAGCGCTTGACCGTTTTTATAGGCAATCCGGCGTGTCAGGTCGAGCCGGAAAGGGCCTGCTTCCATCATGTCGGATGGCAGGCCGCCCGCCGATTTGCGCAGGCGCGCGTGGATACGTGCTAGCAATTCCCGGGGATGGAACGGCTTGGCCAGATAGTCATCCGCGCCCATTTCAAGACCCAGAATGCGATCAATGTCCGTCGCGCGTGCGGACAGCATCAATACCGGGACATCAAGGTGGCTTTTGAGACGTTTGACAATGGACAGGCCGTCCTCACCGGGCAGCATGACATCCAGCACGATCAGGTCGGCATGATTTTTCGCAAGCCAGGCATCCATGTCAGCGCCATCGACGGCTGTGTCGGCAATCAAACCGTTATCGGCAAGATAGCGGCTGACCATGTCGACCAGTTCGGTGTCGTCGTCGACTACTAAAATGCGCGGGGAATTCATGTGCGGAATGTAGCACTGCCGTCGCCACCCGCCCATCCTCTAAACATACTGGGCATGACCCACAGCATTCAATCGGCCGCTTCATTTAATTACGGGGTGGTTACAAACCGTAGCTAAACGTCACCCGGCATGACATTAAGCGGACTTATATTGCTTGCGCGCTTTGATTAACGGAGCGAATGAGCTGGCAACCCCAGCCAGATCATGACAATTATTTCGGGAGACTTAACCATGCTGTTGAAGTACGCAAAATCGGCGACCGCCTGTGGGTTGCTGGCAGGAGTAGCCCTAACGGCCAATGCGGCGACCACCACGATCAGCCTGGTCGAAATGGCCGATCTTCATGCCCATTTGATTCCCCACAAAGCGCTGGTGCTGAACGGTGCAGGACAGAAAGAAGTTGGCATTCGCGGCGGCGTGACCCGTATCGCCACGGCGATCAAACAGGTTCGAGCCAGCAATCCCAATACCGTGGTGATGAGCGTAGGCGATACATTTCACGGCGGTGTCGAGGGGCTTTTCTCTGCGGGTAACTCGATCGTAGGCCCGGTCAACGCGCTGGGAATTGATGTCGGCGTGGCTGGCAACTGGGACTTTTACTACACCCCGCCACTGATTCGTATGCGCTATGGCGTGGTGAACACCGCCGTGGTGACGATGCCGATTCCCGGCATGGATGCCTTCATGCCGATCAAACAGCCGAACTACCCCAACCTGGGTGCGAATATCCAAGCCGTTACCGACATCATGCCTGTGCGCGATTTCATGCCGCCCACGCTGATGAAGACAGTAGGCGGCATCAAGATTGGTTTCATCGGTCTGACGACCGACATTCTGGAAGACATGCATCCCATGCTGGCAGCGGGTTTTGTATTCACCCAGGGTGAGTCCGCCTATCGCGATCTGGTTAACAAACACGCCGCTGACCTGCGTCGCCAGGGCGCAAATTATGTCGTGGTGATGAGCGAGCTGGGCCTGCACAAATCCAAGCGCCTTGCGGATGTGGTCAACGCCGGTTCGGTCAACGCCTTTTTCGTCGGCCATACGCATGAAACCACGTTCACCCCGATAGTCGCCGCGAGCGGTGCTCTGGTGGTGGAGCCGGGTGGCGACAGCTTTCTTGGCCGGATGGATGCAGCCTTCGACGTGACGACCTCAGTGCTCGGTAAAAAGACGGTGACGCTGAAATCGCAGAACTGGAAGCTGATGCCGATGGACGCCAGCGTGGCAGAAGATTCCGCTATGCGCGCCATGGTCGATGCAGAGCGTGCTCAGTATCTGCGCAAAAATGTGTTTATCGAAGCGCCGCCTTTTGTCATGCAGACGCTGACCCGTCCGATCGACACCGTGATTGGAAAAGCTGAAACACTGATCGATCGCCAGGGTTCGCTGGATAGCCGTTTCAATGCAGGCTGGACCGACATGCTGCGTGAAATGACGGGTACCCAGATCGCCATCACCCCCGGCTTCCGCATGGGCGAGCCCATCCCGGGACACGGCGAGCATTATGAAGATGGTGCTGTCGCCAGCGGCGACATCACGATCGAGGATGCTTACCGTTTCTTCCCCATGGCGTATTCCATCGCCACGGCGGAGAGCAATGGCGCGCATATCCGCAAGGTCATCGAAGGCGTTCTCACCCGTACTTTCTCGCCTGACGACTTCAACAAGCGTGGCGGCTGGAACTACGGCTACAGCGGCCTCGATATCGACGTTGATCTGGCCGCGCCGGACAATCAGCGCATCCGTTCGATCCGCTACAGCGATACCGGTGCGCCCGTTGCCCCGACTGACAAGCTCACCGTCACAGGCTGTCGCCGCACGCCGATCGAGTTCGACGGCTATCTGTGCGCGATTCCTGGCTTCACGAACATTGCGCCAGTGATTGGTGGTAGCCCGGTTCCCGGGTTTGATGCGATGCCGATCCAGGCTGTCGATATGTTCGAAAAAGCATTGGCTGTTCGCGCTTTCGATGGTGATCGCCATACCTTCAATGATCTCAACAACACGCCCATGTGGCCGGATGCCGACTTCATCACCCCGATGGATGGCCCCGGTACGCCCACAGGTGCCAATGGCCCCGAGAGCTGTGGTTTGCTGATGAAGATGACCTGCAATGGCGCGACTTTCACCGGTTTTAGCATCATGGGTTACACCACGATGCCGTAATAACCGGGCAAGCCATGACGGAAAAACGCCCCCTCGATGAGGGGGCGTTTTTTATTGGGATGCTGGCTTTCTGGAGTGGGGCTTACTTGCCGTTCAGTCGGCGGAAAATCATTGTCAACGCGAGCGTCAGTGCGCCCGCAATTATGCCCACTATCGCATCAGCCAGCAGCAGGACGGGTAAGGAAAGCGCCCCCGTGGGTGCCCAGCCTTCGATGAGGTGATGTAGCCATGGCAGGCCGTGGACAAGAATGCCGCCGCCCACCAGAAACATCGCCGCCGTGCCCAGCACTGACAGTGCTTTCATCAGCCAGGGCGCGGCGGCTAGCAGAAAGCGGCCGAAGGCGCGTGCAGCGGCGTTGGCCTTCTGCGAGAGATACAGCCCGGCATCGTCGAGCTTGACGATGCCGGCGACCAAGCCGTACACGCCGATAGTCATGATGATGGCGATGGCGGACAACACCGATACCCGGGTGAGAAAGGGCGCGACGGCGACGGTGCCGAGGGTGATGACGATGATTTCGGCGGACAAAATGAAATCCGTGCGCACCGCACCCTTGATTTTGTCCTTTTCCAGTGCAACCAGGTCAATGGCGGGGTTTTCGAGCGCGTGAGTGAGCTCGGCATGGTGGGCGTCGTCTTCGGCCTGGCTATGCAGAAATTTATGAGCGAGTTTCTCGAAGCCTTCGTAGCACAGGAACGCACCGCCGAGCATCAGCAGCGGTGTCACCAGCCAGGGCGCGACCGCGCTGATTGCCAGCGCGGCTGGCACCAGGATGAGTTTATTAACGAAGGAGCCTTTGGCCACCGCCCACACCACAGGCAGCTCGCGGTCGGCTGCGACCCCCGTCACCCGCTGGGCATTGAGTGCAAGGTCGTCACCCAACACGCCAGCGGTTTTCTTGGCGGCGACCTTGGACAGAATGGCGATATCGTCCAGAAGGGTCGCGATATCGTCGATAAGGGTCAAGAGGCTGGCACCGGCCATGGGGACTCCGTGTGTTTAGTATGAGTGAGTTGAACAAGGAGGACAGGAGGAAAGGCAAACCAGACGCAGAAGCGTTTTTCCTCCTGTCCTCCTGTCCTCCTTGTGGGATGTCAGTCTCCCAACTGGATGCGGCCGGCCTTCTCGGCAGCGGCAAAGTCGAGCATGCGCTGGATCGACTGCCGGGCTTTGGCACGGATGCCTTCCTCGATGTGGATTTCGTTGTCGCCGGTCTCCAGCACCCGCGCCAGGTTACGCAGGCCGTTCATCGCCATCCACGGGCAGTGCGCGCACGACTGGCAGGTTGCGCCTTCGCCCGCAGTCGGGGCTTCGAGCAGCAGTTTGCCGGGCGCAGCGGCGCGCATTTTGTGGAAGATGCCGTTGTCGGTGGCGACGATAAATTCAAAATTCGGCAGGTCTTTCACAGCCTGGATGAGCTGGGTGGTCGAGCCGACCACGTCAGCTTGCGCGATGACCGCTGCGGGTGACTCGGGATGCACCAGCACCGCCGCAGTGGGATGTTCGGCGCGCAGCTTTTTCAGCGCCTCGGCTTTGAATGCCTCGTGCACCACACACGAGCCTTCCCACAGCACCATATCCGCTCCCGACACGCGCTGTACGTAATCGCCCAGATGGCGATCCGGTGCCCACAGTAGTTTGTGGCCTTGCTGATGTAGATATTTCACGATCTTGACCGCGATGCCAGAGGTGACGACCCAGTCGGCACGGGCTTTGACGGCCGCGCTGGTGTTGGCGTAGACGACCGACAGGCGATCCGGATGCGCGTCGCAAAAGGCGGTGAATGCGTCTGCCGGACAGGCGAGATCAAGCGAGCAGTCGGCCTTGAGATCGGGCATCAGCACGCGCTTTTCCGGATTGAGGATTTTGGATGTTTCGCCCATGAACTTGACCCCGGCGACGATCAGGGTTTGGGCGGGATGGGCATTACCGAAACGCGCCATTTCCAGCGAATCGGAGACGCAGCCGCCGGTTTCCTCAGCCAGGTCCTGCAAGTCCGCGCTGGTGTAATAGTGCGAGACCAGCACCGCGTCCTGCTGTTTCATCAGCGTCTTGATACGGGTTTTAAGCGCGGCACGCTCGTCGGCATCGAGCACTTCCTCGACCATGGGCGGCGGCTGGATCAAGGATTTGAGGGGAACCGGAAAAGCCGTCTGCATCAATCTCGCCAAGCTTGAAGTTGAAAACGCAAAGTATAGCTGCGCTGCCGCCCGCGCTCCCCACCTGACGACAAGTTGCATTATCCTTGCGCCCCTATGCAGCAACTCATTCTGGACATCCGTCCGCCCCTGCGCCCCTCGCTCACCCGCTTTGTGGTGGGGCGCAATGGTGAATTGCTGGCACAGTTGAATGCCATGCTTGAGGGCACGGCCAGCGAGCGCTTTGTCTACGTGTGGGGTGCGCCCGGCAGTGGCAAAAGTTATTTGTTAGCCGCCTGGGCGGCGGCTTGCGAGGCGCGCGGGATCAGCGTGACCAAGGGCGCGGTGGCCGGTGACGCCGTGGTGGCCGATGCGGTCGAGCAATGGGATTGCGCACAACAATTAGCGGGATTTGCGGTGTTTAATCAGGTGCGCGAGGCGGCGGGGATGTGGCTGGCGGCGGGCAATGTCGCGCCTGCCGAGCTGGATGTGCTGCCGGATTTACGGTCGCGCTTGGGCTGGGGACTGGTGTTGCAGATGCAGCCGCTGAATGACGCGGAAAAACACCTGGCTTTGCAGCACCATGCGGAAACGCTCGGTTTTACGCTGGATCCGCTGGTGGCGGATTACCTGCTGAATCACGCGGCGCGCGATATGCAGAGTTTGCTGGGGATACTGGAAGCGCTGGATCGAACGAGCCTGCAACTGCGCCGTCCAATTACGCTGCCGCTGGCGCGGCAGCTGTTATCCGGAATGATTGCGTAGGCGAATCCAGGCGTGCGTTGCCCGCCAACCGATCGTCATGGTGTCTAATCCTTGCTCGGTCAGTGCAGATCAAGTCGGGTCGGTCTGCTGTGTGGCGATATCCTTATGGACTTGTGCCATATCCAGCCCCATCACCTGTTCGATCAAGGCGTCCAGCGCGCCGGCAGGCAGGGAACCGGCTTCAGAATAGAGAATGACCTGCTCGCGGAACACCATGAGCGTAGGAATCGAGCGAATCTGGAAAAAACCTGCCAGCTCTTGCTCAACTTCGGTATTGACCTTGGCGAATACGATGTTGGCGTGGTTTTCCGACGCGGCTTCGAAAATGGGCGCAAACCCGCGACACGGTCCGCACCAGGGTGCCCAGAAATCGACGACGACTACGTCATTGCCCTGAATGGTGGGTTCAAAATTTGCCTGGGTGAGTTCGATGACGGCCATACGGGTTTCCTGCGATAGATAATTGGAAAAAAGAAAAGGCGCGAGGACGAGTCCGTCGCGCCTAGGTGCCACCCTATCATGGATGGCGAGCCACCGACAATGCGGGGCGAGTAATAGGGTAGTTCAAGCCTGGCTGCCCGCTACCCCGGTACGACCGAAGCCGGTCGCCCGATATCTCTTCAATTCAGGCCATCTGAAACAGACCGCGCCGCGCTGAGTCTTGACCGTCGCGCACCATGTTCTGACTGTTTTTGAGGTTGTTGCGCACTTCGGCGCGGTTGACGGCCATGATGAGTTCGGTTGCCAGCACGCGCGCCTGATGTGCGGACAGCTTGAGCTCGCAACCTTCTTTGGCTAAGGCGATCAAAATGTTGTCGCGGCCGTTTGCATCTTCCTGCAGACTAATATTCACTGTATTTCCCTGTTCAAGTTCGATCATGTTGATGACTCCCTGCTTTGTGTATGCAAGGGTATATGCAGCGTCCATGCCAGTCATAATGCATGGGGTAAAGTATTGAAAAATGCCATTTAATCAATGGCTTGTTACGGGGGTGTGACGACGGCTGTCAGCGTGCCTGTCGAGCAGTCGTCAGATCGTCAGGGCAATTCGACATATCAGACAGCGGGCGTTGTAAGGTGCTGTGCTGTCGTCCGACAGTTACTCACCTTCATTCACGAGATTCATCATGCGTATTCTCAAACCTGGCGATATCCCTGCTTCTGAAATCACCCCCCCGGAGGTGTACCGTGAGCGCCGCCGTTTCATGCAAGGCATGGCTGCGTTGGCCGGGGGCACCTTGCTCGGGCAAGCAGACGAGGGGGTGGCAGGGGCTCGACTGATGGGCGTGCGCGCGAGCGCGTATCGGCTTAATGAAGAGAAGACACCGCTCAAGGATGTCACGACCTACAACAACTTCTACGAATTCGGCATTGATAAGGCTGATCCAGCCGAGCGGGCGGGGAGCCTTAAAACACGCCCATGGACAGTGGCCGTGGAAGGCGCTGTCAAGCACGCCAAGACATGGGATATCGACAGTTTGCTGAAGCTCGCGCCACTGGAAGAGCGGGTGTATCGGCTGCGTTGTGTTGAAGGCTGGTCGATGGTGATTCCCTGGGTGGGGTTTCCGTTGGCGGAGATACTGCGTCGCGCGGAGCCCACGGGCAATGCCAAGTTCGTTGAATTCGTCAGTCTGCATGACCCGAAACAAATGCCCGGGCAGCGTTCCGGCGTGCTCG
Organism: Thiobacillus sp.; assembly: GCA_040080645.1. Lineage (GTDB taxonomy): Bacteria > Pseudomonadota > Gammaproteobacteria > Burkholderiales > Thiobacillaceae > Thiobacillus. The sequence continues at coordinate 11,265 of JBEBIA010000007.1, read as the reverse complement.
ATTGGCCTTATATCGAAGGTTTAAGGCTTGACGAGGCGATGCATCCGCTGACGCTGATGGCGATGGGGCTGTACGGCGAAGTGCTACCCAATCAGAATGGCGCACCGATCCGGCTGGTGGTGCCGTGGAAGTACGGTTTCAAGAGCGCCAAATCCATTGTCAAAATCCGGCTGGTCGACAAACAGCCGCTGACCGCCTGGATGAAAGCCACGCCAGATGAGTACGGCTTTTACTCCAACGTCAATCCAAAAGTTGATCATCCGCGCTGGAGTCAGGCACGCGAGCGGCGCATCGGCGAATTCTTCAAACGTGACACGCTGATGTTCAACGGTTACGGCGATCAGGTTGCCCAGCTGTATCGTGGGATGGATCTGAAGCGCTATTTCTGAGGCGTGATCTCAGTGCGTGCGTGGGTGAAACCCTTGCTGTTTCTGTTGTGTCTTTTACCCTTGCTGCGGCTGGTTGCGCAGGGGGTGACGGAAGGGCTGGGCGCTAACCCGATCGAGTTCATCACTCGATCGACCGGGACATGGACGCTCGTGGGGCTCATGGTTACGCTCGCCATCACCCCGTTGCGGCGGCTCACCGGGCGTAATGAGCTGGCGCGTTATCGCCGCCTGTTCGGGCTGTTCGCGTTTTTTTATGCGAGCCTGCATTTCACGACCTATTTCTGGCTCGATCAATTTTTTGACCTTGCCGCCATTGCGCGCGACATTCTCAAGCGCCCGTTTATCACGCTCGGGTTTGCGGCCTTCATATTGCTGATCCCGCTAGCGGTCACTTCGACCAACGCCATGATGCGTCGCCTGGGGCGGCGCTGGCAGACGCTCCACCGGCTGGTGTATCTGATCGCCTCCTTCGGCGTGCTGCATTACATGTGGTTGGTGAAAAAAGACCTTACCCAGCCGCTAATCTATGCCGGCGTGTTGGCAGTCCTGTTCGCACTGCGCATTCCTGGCGTGGTGGCGTGGTTGAAAACCTTGCGTATCCACCGTTTGCCACGGGAGGCGGGGTAGTTTTGGGTATGCAGGCAACAAATGTGGGAGCCTGCCCCCGGCCGCGCCCAATAAAAAACGGGGGACAAGCCCCCGTTTAGGATTGGGCAAAGCCCGACCCTGTTAGAGCCCGAAAGGCTTGATGACCGGTACCGCCGGTGCGGGGGAAGGCGCTGCCGACGAGGCCGGGGCAGGCTTTACCGGTGCTTTTTTAGGAGCAGGCTTTTTAGCTGCGACCTTTTTAGCGGCGGGCTTTTTAGCCGGAGCTGCTTTTTTGGCTACAGGCTTTTTAGCTGCGACCTTTTTGGCAACGGGCTTTTTAGCCGGAGCTGCTTTTTTGGCTACAGGCTTTTTAGCTGTGACCTTTTTGGCAACGGGCTTTTTAGCCGGAGCTGCTTTTTTGGCGACAGGCTTTTTAGCTACGACCTTTTTGGCAACGGGCTTTTTAGCCGGAGCTGCTTTTTTGGCGACAGGCTTTTTAGCTACGACCTTTTTGGCAACGGGCTTTTTGGCCGGAGCTGCTTTTTTGGCTACAGGCTTTTTAGCTGTGACCTTTTTGGCAACGGGCTTTTTGGCCGGAGCTGCTTTTTTGGCGACAGGCTTTTTAGCGGCGACCTTTTTAACGACGGGTTTTTTGGCGGCGACAGGTTTTTTAGCCGGTGCAGCCTTCTTGGCGGCAGGTTTCTTAGCCGCAGGTTTTTTTGCAATTGCCATGTGACACTCCTTAGAAGTTGAACATTTTCACTACAGCTGTAAGCCACGTGCAGTCCAGTTTGCACTTCCAAAGCGTGGTATCAACAGGCGACCAACATGCCCGAAACCCGCTTGTCACAGGCGATACCGAGGCTCCGCTTGGTGAGCCTAATTCTAGTTGCTTTTTTTTCGGGTTCAATATATTGCGCGGACGCGTGAAAAATGCCCCGCTGAAAATTGTGGCTGCTCAACAAAATGTATCGTACCGATACTATATTTACCGTCAGGAACCCTGATTGATTTGTCCTGTAAACGCTTTATACAAGCCGTTCTCCGGCCATCATCCCGGAAAAACTTTCGCGATCACGGATCACGAAAATTTCATTCTTGTCGATCAGGATTTCTGCCGCGCGGGGTCGGGTATTGTAGTTCGAAGCCATGCTCATGCCGTAGGCACCGGCGGACAGTATGGCCAGCAAGTCGCCTTCCTCGATCGCCAAATCGCGCGCAAAGCCAATAAAATCGCCGGTCTCGCAGATTGGGCCGACAACGTCGTAGCGCGAATTCGGGGCGGCACGTGGCCGAACGGGCACGATGTCGTGATATGCCTCGTAGAGCGCGGGGCGCATCAAATCATTCATCGCGGCATCGACAACCGCAAAATTCCTGTCTTCGCCCGGCTTCAAATACTCGACTCGGGTGAGCAGCAGCCCGGCGTTGCCGACCAGCGAGCGCCCTGGCTCCAGCAGTAATTTTTCGTTGCGGCCCTTGAAGTGCGCGGCCAGCAAACGCCCGTAGCCCTCAAGATCGGGTGGATTTTCGTCGTGATAGCGTATGCCAACACCGCCACCAAGATCGATGTGATGCAGCGTGATGCCTTCAGCGGCGAGCGTATCGACCAGTGCCAAGACGCGATCAGCAGCATCGGCCAAGGGCGAGAGGTCGGTGAGCTGCGAGCCGATATGGCAGTCAATGCCCGTGATTTTCAGGTGTGGCAAGCTGGCGGCCAGCCGGTAAAGCGCGGGCGCATCGGCGATAGGCACGCCGAATTTGTTTTGCTTAAGGCCGGTGGAAATGTAAGGGTGCGTTTTGGGATCGACGTCGGGATTGACGCGGAACGACACCGGTGCGATCTGCCCCAGCTCGCCTGCGACGCAGTTGAGTCGGTGCAGTTCACTGACCGACTCAACGTTGAAACACAGTATGCCCGCCTCCAGCGCGGCGCGCATTTCCTGGGCGGTTTTACCGACGCCGGAAAAAACGATTTTGCCGGGATCGCCACCAGCCGCCAGTACGCGCGCCAGCTCGCCCCCTGACACGATGTCGAATCCCGCGCCGTGACGCGCGAACAGGTTAAGAATCGCCAGACTAGAGTTGGCCTTCACCGCGTAGCAGATCAGGTGGGGGGTGGCGGCAAACGCGTGGGCGTACGCCTGAAACGCCGCATCGAGCGCTGCGCGGGAATAGACATACAGCGGCGTGTCGAAACGCTCGGCAAGCGATTCCAGTGCCACGCCTTCAACAAACAGGTGGCCGTCTTGAGAATTCAGCATGGTCAATTGGAAGTTCGTTGCGGGGCGGAGGGTTTTTCGGGAAGATACAGGTCGCCTTTGGCACCACACGCCGACAGGCTCAAGCCGCAGAGCAGCAGACTGACTATATATAAGGTGCGTAATTTCATGCGCAAAATGGTAGCACGGACACTATGACCCCCACAGAATTAAGCGAAGCCGAATTCAACCAGGCCGCCGCGCGCACGCTGGCGCAGATTGAAGCTGCCCTCGAAGCAGCCGACCTCGATTTCGAGACCCCCGCCGACGGCATCCTCGAAGTTGAATTCGACGACGGCAGCAAGCTCATCATCAACCGTCACGGCGTCGCTCGCGAAATCTGGGTCGCCGCACGCTCTGGCGGATTCCACTTCAAACCGCAGGACGGCGGCTGGGTTGACACCAAAGACGCCACACCGCTGTTCGACAAGCTCGTTGCGCTGGTGGCGCAGCAGGGCGGCGGCGCACTTCGCTTCTGAGTTCATTTGAAAAGCCAGGCGCTCACCCTGTTTGACTTGGTCGAGCGGCTGTCGCTGCTGACCCGGGCGGATCTGCGTCAGGCCGGCACGGCACAGCGATTGCAGCCCGTGCATTTGCAGGTGCTGTTTTATCTCAATCAGGCCAACCGCTTCAGTAACACCCCGCAAGCGCTCACCGAATACCTGGGGCTGACCAAAGGGACTGTCTCGCAGACCGTGTTGGTGTTGGCGCGGCGGCGTTTGATTTCGCGTTACGCCGATCCGCGCGATGGCCGCGTCGTGCGGCTGATTCTCACCGAAGGCGGCACCACCCTGCTGAAAACCCTGAGCGCAGGCGGCGCATGGCGAGATATCGTACAAACCGCCAGTCAGGCGCGCGTCACTTCCGCCATCATGGTGCTGCGGCAAGTGCTGGTGCAGGTGCAGGGCCAAAGTGGCAAACGCAGCTTTGGCGTCTGTATCACCTGCAAACACAACCAGCGGCTGGGGCCGCGCAGCTATTTTTGTGGACTGAAGCAGGAAAAACTCAGTAGTCCGGAAACGCGGCGGATTTGCCGGGAGCACGCATTGCCGCTATCGCTGCCGCCGCAGGCAGATGCTTGAACCCGCAGGGCTTTTCACAAAGAGGACAAGAGGGAGCCCTCCTGTCCTCTTTGTAACTCTGCGCTAAATTCGCGCCCGCGCCCGCGCGATGGCGGCTCGTACCTGATTCGGCGCAGTACCACCCAGATGGTCGCGCGCGGCGAGCGAGCCTTCCAGCGTCAGTACGGCGTACACGTCGTCGGCAATCTGCGGGCTGAATGCCTGCAATTCGGCCAGCGGCAGGTCGGCGAGGTCACGCCCGGATTCGTCGGCGGCGCGCACGGCGCGGGCGACGACTTCATGCGCGTCGCGGAAGGGGACGCCTTTTTTCACTAGATAATCGGCCAGATCGGTGGCGGTAGCGAAACCTTGCATCACGGCTGCGCGCATGGCGTCGGGCTTGACCGTCACGCCGGTAAGCATGTCGGCGTAGATGGCCAGCGTGTCGGTTAGCGTATCCACCGTGTCGAACAGCGGTTCCTTGTCTTCCTGATTGTCCTTGTTGTAGGCCAGCGGCTGGCCTTTCATTAGCGTCAGCAGGGCGACCAGATGGCCATTGACCCGACCGGTCTTGCCGCGCACCAACTCGGGCACGTCGGGGTTTTTTTTCTGCGGCATGATCGAGCTGCCGGTGCAGAAGCGGTCGGCAAGGTCGATGAAGCCGAAGCGCGGGCTCATCCACAGGATCAGTTCTTCCGACAGGCGTGATAAATGCGTCATCACCAGCGCGGCGGCGGCGGCGAATTCGATGGCGAAATCACGGTCGGAGACGGCGTCGAGCGAGTTTTGGCACACCGCCTCGAAGCCGAGCCGGTCGGCGACGAACTGGCGGTCGATCGGATAACTGGTGCCCGCCAGTGCGGCGGCACCCAAAGGTAAACGATTCACGCGGCGGCGGCAGTCGGTCATGCGCTCGGCGTCGCGCGCCAGCATTTCAAAATAGGCGAGCAGATGATGGCCGAAGGTCACGGGCTGCGCCACTTGCAGGTGGGTGAAGCCGGGCATGACGGTGTCGGCGTGCTGTTCGGCCAGATCAACCAGCGAAATCTGGCAGGCTTTGAGTCCAGACACGATGCGGTCAATCGCGTCGCGCAGATACAGGCGAATATCAGTTGCCACCTGATCGTTGCGGCTGCGCCCGGTATGCAGGCGCTTACCCGCGTCGCCGATTTTGGCGGTGAGCGCAGCTTCGATATTGAGGTGGACGTCTTCTTTATCGAGCGACCAGGCAAATCCGCCCGCGCGTATCTCGGTCAGTAATTCGGCCATGCCGCGCTGGATCGCGTCCAGATCGTCCTTGGACAGCACGCCAACGTGGTGCAACATGGCGGCGTGCGCCAGCGAACCCTGAATATCGAACTCGGCCAGCCGATAATCGAAGGGGATCGACGCGGTGTAGCGTTTGACGATTTCGGAAACCGGCTCGGAAAACCGGCCAGACCAGGCAGTAGGCGTGCTCATGGAGGGGTAGGACACACAGGATGGAGAAAGCCGATTTTAACAACCGCTTGGTTGAATTGCCGAACTTCTGTCATTTAGGTGTCAGCCTGCGGGTGGCAATCACGGTGGAAGCCGCGCTGGCCGCAGGCGTGGCCGCGCGCGTGGTGAGCATCGATGCGTTCTGGCAGGACTTCATCGCGCTCTCGGCGGTGGCGCAGCCAGCCTTGCTGCTTACCCTGTTCGCGCTGTGCGTAGCGGGGCGATGGCTGCGCCCGCTGGGTTACCGGGCGGGCGTCGCGGCGGTGCTGGCGATTGCGCTTGGCGTGCCGGTCATGCTCGCGCTTTGGATGCAGACGGCGTTTCCAGACAATGTCAGCCCACCCTTGCCGGGTTTGGCCGGGTTTGTGGTGTTGCTTGCAGGTGGTTTGCTGATGTATTTCAACCTGCGCGCCCGCGCGCTGTCGCCCGCGATTACCGAGGCGCGGCTGCAAGCTTTGCAGGCACGAATCCGCCCGCATTTTTTATTCAACAGCCTGAATGCCGTGCTGTCGCTCGTGCGCAGCGATCCACGCCGCGCCGAGCGCGCGCTGGAAGATATGGCCGAATTGTTCCGCGCGCTGATGTCAGATGCCCGCCAGCTCGCGCCGCTGGAAGATGAAATCGCCTTGACGCGCGCCTATCTCGAGCTGGAAAAACTCCGGCTGGGCGATCGTATGCAGGTCGTCTGGCACGTCGAAAAAATGCCCGCCGATGCGCTGATTCCGCCGCTGGTGATCCAGCCGCTGGTCGAGAACGCGGTGTATCACGGCATCGAACCCGCCGCTGTGCCCGGCGAGATCAATCTCAACGTTTACCGCAGCCAGGACAAAGTCCACATCGTGGTGCGTAACTCGGTAGCGGATACGCCCGGCCACCACAAAGGCAACCGCATCGCGTTGGATAACATCCGCGAACGCCTGCTGCTGCATTTCGATCTCGACGCCAGCCTCAAGTCCGAGCCGATGGGTGCCGTTTATCAGGTACATATCGTTTTGCCGTATACCCGTGAATCCACCGCCCCTCCGCGTCCTGATCGTCGATGACGAAGCGCCCGCACGGCATCGTCTGCGCGACGTGCTGGCGGACTGCGCGAGCAGCTTGCCCGTCGAGATTGCGGGAGAAGCCGAAAACGGCCTGATTGCACTCGATTTCGTACAGCAACACGAAGTGGATGCCCTGCTGCTCGACATCCGGATGCCGGGCATGGACGGCATCGAATGCGCCCAGCACCTGCAAAAGCTCACTCGCCCCCCGGGCATCGTGTTTTGTACCGCGTTCGATCATTACGCCTGTCAGGCATTCGATCTCAATGCCGTCGATTATTTGCTGAAACCGGTACGTGCCGAGCGGCTGGTGCGGGCGCTGTCGCGCGTGCAGCCGCTTAATGCCGCGTCGCTTGATCGCCTGCGCAGCACGCATCCGCATCCCCGCAGCCATTTATCAGTGAATGAAAAAGGCCGCATCGTACTGATCCCGGTGGAAGAGATTTTGTACCTCAAGGCCGAACTCAAATACGTCACCATCCGCACGGCCACACGCGAATTCCTGATCGAGGATTCGCTCACCCGGCTTGAAGAAGAATTTGGCACCGTATTTTTACGCATTCATCGCAACTGCCTCGTGGCGACCGGTCGCATCCGCGAAATCGGCAAATTGCCGGGCGACGATGACGGCCATTTTTTACGACTCGATGGACTTGATGAGCGTTTAAGCGTCAGCAGACGCCAGTATTCAAGCTTGCGTGAAATTATTAAAACAATAAAAACAAACAGATAGACAGCGTCTACGACTTTAGTTGTATATACAGACACCGCATGGGCTCCGTACTATCTCCCTCGACTGACCAAGTATGCTTCTCCGCGAAGCCTGATGGGAAGTTCTCCGCAACGAGGGGGGGTAGGTCCACCCCCGTTTTTTGCCGGGCCTGCAAGGGCCCGGCATTTTTTTGTCTGCCTGACACTCGGTATCATGACGGCCATGACAACCGACCTGACCGAACACCCACTCGATTCTGAAACCGTCTTTAAAGGGCGGCTCATGCACGTCAAGCGTGACCGTGTGCGCTTGCCCAATGGGGGTGAGTCGACGCGTGAGTACATCGTGCATCCCGGCGCTGTCGTCATCATCCCGGTATTTGATAACGGCGATGTCCTACTCGAACGTCAGCACCGCTACCCGCTGCATCGTGATTTCATCGAGTTTCCGGCGGGCAAGATCGACGCAGGCGAAGCCGATCTGGTGTGCGCGCAGCGCGAGCTGGAAGAAGAAACCGGCTACACCGCCAGCGAATGGCGTGAAGTCACCACCATTTACCCCTGCATTGGCTACGCTGACGAACGGCTGGCGTTTTACCTCGCACGCGGTCTGACGCAAGGCGACCACGCGCGGGATGCTGACGAATTCCTCGAAGTGTTTCGCCTGCCGTTTGCCGAGGCCATGCAGTGGGTGCGCGATGGCCGCATCTGCGAAACCAAAACCGTGATCGGGTTGTTTTGGCTGGAGAAGTTGCTGACTCAGGGCTGGTGAGGTTTCAATCGCCCCACCCGCCACACCAGAATCAGCACCGGCAGCCCGATCAGCGCCGTGCCGGTAAAGAAATTGGCCCAGCCGTAGGCGTCAACAAACTCGCCGGAAAACCCCGCGATGAACTTGGGCAGCAGCAGCATCACCGACGTAAACAGCGCGTATTGCGTGGCGGAATACGCCTGATTCACCAGACCCGACAGATACGCCACAAAGGCGCTCGACGCGATGCCCGCCGATAAATTATCTGCCGACACCGTGAACACCAGCGCGCTGACATCGTGGCCGCGCCCGGCCAGCCACACAAATAGCAGATTCGTGCCCGCCGACAGCAGCGCGCCGAGAAACAGTGTGCGGATGACCCCGATGCGCATCGTTAGCAAACCGCCCACCGCTGCACCGACGATCGTCATGATCACCCCGTACACCTTGGACACCGATGCCACTTCGTCCTTGGTAAAGCCCAGCTCCTGATAAAACGGATTGCTCATCACGCCCATCACCACGTCCGAAATCCGATACACCGCAATCAGCGCCAGGATCAACAGCGCCTGTGATTGGTTGCGCGCGAAAAAATCAATAAACGGCGACAGCACCGCGCTGTAAAACCACGCTACTGCGTTGAGCATGCCGCCGGTCAAGCCCAGCGCTACAAATTTTTCACGCGCATGAATTTCGCGTGCGTTTGCCTCGCGCGACTCTGGGTGCGCAGGCTCGCGGATGATCAGCGTGGTTAACATGCCGACAATCATTAACGCCGCCATCACCGTATACGCCACCTGCCAAGGGCGAAAATCGTAAGTCGCCTCGGAGGGATCAACGCTCGCTGCGATCCACAACGCGCCCGCCCCGGCGGTAATCATCGCAATGCGATAGCCCGCTTGATAGGTCGCCGCCATCGCGCCCTGCTTCTCGGTTTCTACCGCTTCAATCCGGTACGCATCCAGCGCGATATCCTGCGTCGCCGAGGCAAACGCCACCGCCAACGCAAAAAACACCGTATGCGTCAGATTCACCACCGGGTCGGTATTCGCCATCCCCAGCAGCGCAGCGGCAATGCATATTTGTGACAGCAGCAGCCATGCCCGCCGCTTGCCTAGCCGCGCCGTCAGAAACGGCAGCGACAGCCGATCAACCAACGGCGACCACAGAAACTTGAAGCCGTAGGCCAGCCCCACCCAACTCAAGTGGCCAATGGTGGCGCGCGCGATGCCCGCCTCCGACAGCCAGAACGACAGCGTGCCCAGCACCAGCAACAGCGGCAGCCCGGCGGAAAAGCCGAGGAACAGCATGCCAACGACGCGGGGATGGGTGTAGACCTTGAGAGCGTTGAGCCAAGGGTGGTTGGTCATATGTGGTCGTCCAAATGTGGGGAGGGTCTGTTTTCCTTAACTAAACAGGCTGTTTAGTTAAGGAAAATAGATTTAAGTTAACTAACGAACAGGCTAAGGTAACGATCAAATGCAAAGACTCTTCCGCGTTGCTGCCCCGTAATTTCGGTGACTACCCCCAGATTTTCCATGTCCCGGATAAGTGCGTTAGCTGTTGGCGTGCTGACAGACAACGCCACTTCGACATCCGCTGCTGACACCATAGGCTTGCGGTAAAGAAGATTAAGCATCAGCCTTGCGTTAGGTGCGCGTTTCCCCAGTGACAGGACAGCGTGTTCGACTTCCGTGCGCAAAAGCAGAATCTTCCGGAACACGTCACGGCCTTTTGTCGCGGTTTCCGCAACGCCGCTGAGAAAAAATCGAACCCAATGAATCAGATCATTCGAAACCCGCACGCGCATCAGCGCATCGTAATAGCTTGCGCGATTGCGTTCAAAGTAGTCCGAAAGATAAAGCGAAGGTTTGGCCAGCAAACCGTGATTGACTAGATAGAGTGGAATCAGTAGCCGCCCGATACGTCCGTTACCATCCAGAAACGGGTGGATGGTTTCAAACTGGTAATGGCTGATGGCCACTCGAATCAGATGTGGAACCGCCACATTTTCGTTATGCCAGAACTTCTCCAGTTCGCTCATCAGTTCGGGTACTTCATCGGGGTGCGGCGGAATGAAAACTGCATCCGCCAGACTGGCACCACCGATCCAGTTCTGGCTAGCGCGAAACTCCCCTGGTTGTTTGTGTTCACCACGCACCCCACGCATCAGGATTTCATGCGTGTGCTTGAGCAGGCGGTTGGATAGCGGCAGCGTGGCCAATTCCTCAATCGCCACATTGACCGCATCGATGTAATTGCGCACTTCGCGCCAGTCGTTGCGCTTCTCCGGTTGAATCTGTTCTTCAGGGAGAAGCGCCTCGTCAATGCCCGTTTGCGTACCCTCGATACGGCTGGAAGTTTGCGCTTCCTTGACCACGTGCATCTCAATGAAGAGATCGATGTCAGGAACGATCAGCGAAAATGCGTTCAGCTCACCCAGTGCCCGATTGGCATCTTCCAATAATGTGTTGATCGCAGGGTCTTCCCATGTCCAGACATGATTCACGGGAGAGGGCGAAAAACTCTTGTATTGGTACTGCGGGTGCCAAGTGCCAGCCTTGAACTGTTCGAATTTCATTTCATTGTGCCTTTTAGGTTTTCTTCCCAACCTTTGTCTGGTTGTCCAAACTGCGTTGCAGATTCAGCGCCAGCAGTCGGCGAAGGATTTCCTCGTCCGGCATCTCGGGCGTGTAGTCAGGCCAACCGTAAACGGCTGCCACGGCGATGTCGAGATCGCGGTGGGCATGGTCCAGCCAGGCCGGGCGGGCGTTGTAGAGGTTGGTGAGCGTGCGCTTTTTCAGTTCGGCTTCGTGGCCGGGCTTGGCGACGGGTCGGAGCGGGAAGCCCGCCGTTTCTTCTTCGGGGGTGCGCACCCAGTCCGTCCACTCGGGCGGGTTGAGCCAGTTCGTGCGCAGGGCGTCGAGTCGCTGGGCGGCGGTGGCGATGGCTGGGTTGGGTGCGCCCACTCCCTCCTCCCCC
>JBEBIA010000025.1:0-27562 GCA_040080645.1 Thiobacillus sp. | reverse complement strand
CCCCCGACCCCTCCCCCGGAGGGAGAGGGGAGGTGTCGCGTGGCGTGAGGCCAGCGGGGAAAGGGAAGGTTTCGAAGGTGGTGGTGGGGGTGTAGCGCGGATCGTTGCCTTTGCCGAGCCACGTGCATAAACCCAGCGACCACAGTTCGTGGAAGCGCGAATGCAGGATGCCGAAGGTGGTGTCGTCGGAGCGGGCGATGACGATGAGGGCTTGGTCAGGGCTAACTGAATGGTGTAACCAGGCAAAGATTCGATGCTTGGAGTGCGCAACGGTAGCAATATAACGGTCATGGCCTCGCAAGGCGGAACGTAAACCGGGTCGCGGCTCGGCTAGTCGCCACCAGTATTTCCTATAAGTCTCGCGGTTGTTTTTTTCTCGTTCTGGTTTGATATGTTCCACAACATAGTGAAATGGTGCTTCGTAGAGAGATGCATCACTTTCCAGCATCGTGGTGCCGTAGTCGATGATCCAAAGATCGTCACGGTTACGCATGAGCGAGATGCCGTTAGTCCATGGACGCACAACATCTGTGTTTGGTTTGCCGTGTGGGTTAGGCTGCTTTAACCACTGTCGCGCGATTTCACCAGCAATTTCAAATTTTGCCTTTTTGGAAGCGCCTTGAAAGCAAATAGCTGAGTTTTCTGTAAGTGGCTTTGCTTGAGTCAGATCAAGCGCACCGCTGGTTTCGTCGCCTGCGGTCAAATCGGCATGAATTTCCACAACAGGCAGGCCGTCGAGCATGGCACAAAGCCCCTCTCCCGCTGGGGAAGGGGTTGGGGTGGGGGCGCTTTGATCGACAAACGCCGCCAGCCAGTCATAAATCGACTGCAACACGCCCTCGGTGTTTTGCAGGACATCGTTATTCCAGAATCGCAGCACCGTAATACCTTGTTGGGCAAGATACCCGCTGCGTCGCTCATCATGGACTTGCTGTTCTGGTTCGGCGTGTTGTCCGCCATCCAGTTCGACCGCCAGTTTGGCCTGATGACAGTAAAAATCGAGGAAGTACGCACCGAGCGGATGCTGGCGGCGAAAGCCGAAACCGAGCAATTGGTTTTTTCTCAGTAATTGCCACATCAGGCTTTCCACGTCGGTGGCTGTTTTGCGTAGTGCGCGCGCGAAGGCTTTGGTGTCGTCGGGGAGCGGGCGCTTGGTGGCGGGTGCTGCGGAATGCGCCCTCACCCCAACCCTCCCCCGGTGGGAGAGGGAGTGAACACCAGGCTCTTCTGCGGAGGGAGAGGGGCTTGAATGGCCGAAGCACACCAGCGACACCCGTACTGCCGCGCCGTTGTTGATCCATGGCTCGTCGCTCCAGGCTTCGAAGATGGGCGCGACAGTCAGCACGCGTTCCAGCACTTTGCGGTTGCTGCCGCCGCGAATGGAATTGGTGGCAACGAGGCCAGCACGCTGACATTTCCCCGCTTCGATTTGCGCACGGGCTTTTTCGAACCAGTAAGTCACCAGGTCGGCCCCACCGGGGACGCGATCTTTGTAAGCGCGGTTGAGCGTCTCGAAATAGCTATCGCCGAGTTCGCCGCGCTTTTTGCTGCCGCCGAGGAAGGGCGGGTTGCCGACGATGGCGTCGGTCGCTGGCCATTCAGGCTCGTCGCCTTCTGGCGTCAGCACAGCATCGCGGCATTCGATGTGGTCGAGCGGCCGCAGGATGGGGTTGCGGCGGATTTCGTAGCCGTGGGCGAGCATCCACTGAATTTCGCCGATCCAGACGGTGACGCGCGCAAGTTCGGCGGCGTAGGGGTTGAGTTCGATGCCGAGCACGTTGGCAGGGCTGGTTTCGATCACCAGTTCGCGGTGCAGGCCGAGCGCTTCGGCTTCGAGATTGGCGCGGTGTTCGATGTCCTTGAGCGTTTTCAGCGCGAGGTAAAGGAAGTTTCCGCTGCCGCAGGCGGGGTCGAGGACGCGGAAATTTTTCAGCCGCTGGATGAAGGCGGCAAACGCGGCTTGCGCTTCCTTGATGGCGATTTGTGAGCCTTTGCCGCCCTGGACGTAGCTTTGCATCAAGTTGGCGATGCGCTGTTTGACCGGTTGCCATTCGGCGAGCAGCGGCGCTTCGACGACGGGGCGCACGAGCTTGAGGATGGTGGCGGGGTCGGTGTAGTGCGCGCCGAGCTGGCTGCGCATGTCGGGGTTGAGGCCGCGCTCGAACAGGGTGCCCAAAATTGCCGGTTCGATCTCGCCCCAGCCCATGCGCGCGCAATCGAGCAGTTGCACCACATCTGCGGTCGTCAGCGCCGGTACTTCGACTTGCTCGAACAGGCCGCCGTTGAAATGCGGGATGTCATCCGAACCGTAGTCGCCGCCTTTGCGCATGGCGATGAACAGCTCGGCCAGCCGCGACTGCGCTTTGGTGCCATCCGGGTTGCTTTTGTCGAGCACGGTTTCGAAGAGTTTTTCGGGCAGCAGTTTCGCGTCTTCGGCAAACATGCAAAACACGCACTGGATGAGGAAGTGTGCGGTGGCGAGCGGATCGCCGCCCTGCGTGTTGAGCCGCTCAGCCAGCTTGCCCATTTTGCGCGCGGCTTCTTCGGTGACGGCGTAGGTGCTGCGCTGCGGCTTGAAGCGCTCAGGCGACTCGAACAGCCAGCGCAGCTTTTGCAGGCTTTCCGGCTGACCGATATTTTCCAGCAGGATTTCGTAGACTTCGCTCGGCGTGCCGGTGAAGTGGGTGTGGATTTCAATCCGCTTGCGGTCGCTCACCACCAGCAGTGGCGGGTTGTCGAGCGCGAGCGCGTAGCCCATCAGCTGCTTCAGCGCCGCGCCGAGGTCTTTGTCGGGCGCTTTGTATTCCCAGGCGAAGCAGTTCTTTTTCCACACGTCGGCCCAGCCCTGGCTGGCGCTGCTTTTCTTGATCAGCCCGCGTTCGTACTGGTATTCGCCTTCGACGCGCGGCGGCTCGACGCCGAGCAGCGCACACAGGTCTTCAAAATGTGCCTGCGCACCCGCGCGTTCGGTGAGTGGGTTGTCGCGCCATTTAGCGATGAAGGCTTGCGGGGTCATGGGCTGTAATCGTAATCGACGATCAACGGCGCGTGGTCGGAAAAGCGCTGGTCTTTGTAGACAAAACCCGATTTCGCCTTGGCGGCGATGCCGGGGGTGGCGATCTGGTAGTCGATGCGCCAGCCGACGTTTTTGGCATACGCTGCGCCTCGGTTGCTCCACCAGGTGTAGGCGTCGCCGGTCTGCTCGGGGTAGAGGCTGCGATACACATCGACCCAGCCGAGTTCGTCGAACAGGCGGGTCATCCAGGCGCGTTCTTCGGGCAGGAAGCCGGAGTTTTTCTGGTTGGATTTCCAGTTCTTGAGATCGGCTTCTTGATGCGCGATGTTCCAGTCGCCGCAGACGACGATTTCACGCCCCGTTTTGATGAGCGTGCCGAGGTGGGGGAGGAAAATCTCCATGAAGCGGAATTTGGCGGCCTGACGCTCTGGGCCCGACGAACCGGAGGGTTGGTAGAGCGAGATGACCGAGAGATTGCCGTGCTGCACTTCGACATAGCGGCCTTCGGCGTCGAATTCGGCGTTGCCGAGGCCGACGATGACTTCGTCGGGCGCGTGGCGCGTGTAGAGGCCGACGCCGGAATAGCCTTTTTTCTCGGCGTAGTGGAAGTGGCCGGTGAGGCCGTCGCTGAGCCGGAATTCGGGGCGCATGTCGGCGTCCTGGGCTTTGAGTTCCTGCACGCAGACGAAGTCAGCTTGTTGCGTGGGCAACCAGTCGAAGAGGCCTTTGGTGGAGGCGGAGCGGATGCCGTTGAGGTTGGCCGATATAATGCGCATGACGATTTAGTTAAAGAAAAGTGAAGAATGTCCGATTACAGAGCCGATTTTGTGGAGTTTGCCATCGCCGCGCAGGTGCTGTGTTTTGGGGAATTCAAAACCAAGGCAGGGCGCATGAGCCCGTATTTTTTTAATGCAGGACTGTTTAACGACGGTGAGAAGCTGCGTCGGCTCGGCGAATTTTACGCCAAGGCGATTGTGGAATCCGGCATCGCGTTTGATGTGCTGTTTGGCCCGGCTTACAAAGGGATTCCGCTGGCGGCGAGTATCGCGATTGCGCTGGCGGGCATGGGTCGAAATGTGCCGTTTGCGTTTAACCGCAAAGAGGCCAAAGACCACGGCGAAGGCGGCACGGTGGTGGGTGCGCAGTTGGCGGGGCGCGTGCTGATTGTGGACGATGTGATTTCGGCGGGCACGTCGGTGCGCGAATCGGTGGAACTGATTCGCAGCGCAGGTGCCGAAGCAGCAGGTGTGGTGATTGCGCTAGACCGGATGGAACGGGGTACCGGCGCGCAATCGGCGGTGCAGGAAGTCCGCGAGCAATATGCGATTCCGGTGGTGGCGGTCGTCACGCTGGACAATTTGGTGGGGTTTTTGGAGCGTGATGCAACCAGGCAACAACATTTGCAGGCAGTGGCGCAATACCGTGAAACATACGGCGTATAGCGCGCTGCTGATGGTATTGGCCGTGCCGATGGCTGAGGCGGCCTTGTATCGCTGGGTGGACAGCAATGGCCGCGTGCAATACAGCGACACGCTGCCTGCGACGTATCAGAAAAGTGGCGCGTCGGAATTGAACAAGCAGGGTCTGGTCATCAAGCGCACGCAGTCAGAATCTGAGCGCAGCGCCGAAGCCGCGCGCAGGGAAGAAGAAGCGAAATCGCGCGAAATACAGCAAAAACAGGCGCAAATTGATCGCGCGCTGACCGCAACCTACACGACGGAGGCGGAAATTGATCTCGCGCGCGATCGTGCGCTGGAACACCACAAGTTGGCAATCAAGAGTGCCGAAGCACGCAATAAGGCAGTGGTGGCCAATCTGACGGAAATCAAGCAACGTATTGCGAGCCGCGTTAAATCGGGGCGTAAGCCGCCGCCAAATCTGCTCGCCGAGCAAAACCAGATTGAGCAGGAAAGTCTGGAACTACAACGACTTATTTTGAAAAACGAGACGGCGATGGTGACCGTACGTGAAAAATATGCCGCCGATAAATCGCGCTTTCGCGAGTTGTATTCAGTCCCCACCGGGAAAAACTAAGCGCCAGCCTCAGCCTAATTTGGCGCGCAGCAGGTCGTTAACCTGTGCTGGATTGGCCTTACCCTTGCTGGCACGCATGACCTGGCCGACCAGCGCATTGAAGGCTTTTTCCTTACCCGAACGGAATTCCTCGACCGATTTTTGATTGACGGCGAGCACATCGTCGATGAGCTTTTCCAGTTCGCCAGAATCGGACATCTGCTTGAGTCCGCGTGCTTCGATGATGGCATCGACTTCGCCCGCTCCTTCCCACAACCCTTCGAACACCTGTTTGGCGAGTCCGCCCGACAGCGTGCCGTCCTGAATGCGGGCGAGGAGCGCGCCGAGTTGCGCAGCAGAGACCGGGCTGCGGCTGATGTCGAGTTCGGCTTTGTTGAGTGCGGCGGACAGCTCGCCCATCACCCAATTGGCAGTGAGTTTGCCCTGGCCGCAGGCCTTGGCCGCCGCTTCAAAATAATCGGCCAGCGCGCGCGAACCGGTCAACACGGCGGCGCCGTAGCTGGATACCCCGTACGCGCTCTGAAAGCGCGCTTGCATTGCAGCGGGCAGCTCGGGCAGCGCCGCGCGCACGGCGTTGATCCAGTCTTCGTCGAGCCTGACCGGTAACAGATCGGGGTCGGGGAAGTAGCGATAGTCGTGCGCGTCTTCCTTGCTGCGCATCATGCGCGTCTCGCCGGTGTCGGGGTCGAACAGCACCGTCGCCTGCTCGATGCGGCCACCGTCTTCCAGCGTCTCGATCTGCCAGCGGACTTCGTAGTCGATCGCCTGCTGCAGGAATTTGAACGAGTTGAGGTTCTTGATCTCGCGGCGGGTGCCGAATTCGGCTTGCCCCACCGGGCGCACCGAGACGTTGGCATCGACGCGGAAGCTGCCTTCCTGCATATTGCCGTCGCAGATGCCGATCCAGGTCACCAGCGTGTGCAGCGCGCGGGCGTAGGCAACGGCCTCGGCGCTGGAACGCATCTCCGGCTCGGAGACGATTTCCAGCAGCGGCGTGCCGGCGCGGTTTAGGTCGATGCCGCTCATGCCCTGGAAATCTTCATGCAGCGATTTGCCCGCGTCTTCTTCCATGTGCGCGCGCGTGAGATGGATGGTGCGCTCGCTGTCGCCGACCTGAATGGTGAGCGCGCCGCCCTCGACGACGGGTTTCGCCAGCTGGCTGATCTGGTAGCCCTTCGGCAGGTCGGGGTAGAAGTAGTTTTTGCGGTCAAAAATGTTCACACGATTGAGCGTCGCGCCAATCGCGAGGCCGAATTTGATCGCGCATTCCACCGCACCTTTGTTCAATACCGGCAGCACGCCGGGCAGCGCGATATCGACCGCGCTCGCCTGCGTGTTGGGCGCAGCGCCGAAGGCCGTGCTGCTGCCCGAGAAAATCTTGGATTGGGTAGCGAGCTGGGTGTGGACTTCCAGCCCGATGACGGTTTCCCACTTCATATTTTTAAGGTTCCCCCTAATGGCTTTGATGGGAGGTCTGCGTTTATGGTTTTTTCGAGTAATGCCTTTTCATACTGAGCCATAGGTTCTCGTGGCATACGGCTGTGCCAGTCGGTGACTTGCTGGTACTGGTGTGCGACATTGAGCATCTTCGCCTCGGAAAAATAATCGCCGACGAGTTGCATCCCGATTGGCAGACCCAGTGCATCAAAGCCGCACGGCAGCGACATGCCGGGCAGGCCGGCGAGGTTGGCGGGAATGGTGTAGAGGTCGTTGAGATACATCTCGACCGGATCGTCGGATTTTTCGCCCAGTTTGAACGCGGTGCCGGGCGCGGTGGGACCGAGGATGACGTCACAGACCTTGAACGCCTCGCTGAAATCGTGGGCGATCAGGCGGCGGATTTTTTGCGCCTGCAAATAATAGGCGTCGTAGTAGCCGTGCGAGAGCACGTAGGCGCCGATCAGGATGCGCCGCTTTACTTCGTCGCCAAATCCCTGCGCGCGGGTTTTGCAGTACATGTCGTCGAGGTTGCTGTATTCGGGTGCGCGGTAGCCATAGCGCACGCCGTCAAAGCGCGACAGGTTGGACGACGCTTCGGCTGGGGCGAGCACGTAATACACCGGGATGCCGAGGCGGGAATTGGCGAGCGAAATCTCGACCGGGGTCGCGCCGAGTTTTTTCAGCGCGCCGAGGGCGGTTTCGACAGCGGCCGCCACGTCGGGGTTGAGCCCTTCGGCGAAAAACTCTTTCGGCAGACCGACCCGCAGCCCTGCTAGTGGCTGGTTGAGATCGCGCGTGTAGTCTTCCTTCTCGCGTTCGAGGCTGGTCGAATCGTTGGGGTCGAAGCCGGTCATCACGTTGAGCAGCAGCGCGCAGTCTTCGGCGGATTGCGCCATCGGCCCGGCCTGGTCGAGGCTGGAGGCAAACGCGATCATGCCGTAGCGCGACACCAGGCCGTAGGTGGGCTTGAGGCCGGTGATGCCGGTGAACGCAGCGGGCTGGCGGATCGAGCCGCCGGTGTCGGTGCCGGTGGCGGCGGGCGCCATGCGCGCGGCGATGCAGGCTGCCGCGCCACCGGACGAACCGCCGGGCACGCGGGTGGTGTCCCAGGGGTTTTTCACCGTGCCGAAATAACTGGTTTCGTTGGACGACCCCATGGCGAATTCATCCATGTTGGTCTTGCCCAGACTCGGCATCCCGGCGGCCTTGAAACGCTGGATCACGTGCGCGTCGTAGGGCGCAATAAAGTTATGCAGCATTTTCGAGCCGCAGGTGGTGCGCCAGCCGTCGGTGCAAAAAATGTCCTTGTGCGCGATCGGCACGCCGGTGAGCGGCCCGGCGGTGCCAGCGGCAATCAGCGCGTCGGCGTCGGCGGCCTCGGCCAGCGTTTTTTCCGCGTCCAGCGTGATGAAGGCGTTGATGGACGGATTCAGCGCGGCGATGCGGTCGAGATATTGCTGGGCGAGTTCGCGGCTGGAGCATTCGCGCGCCGCCAGCCGGGCGGCCAGTTGGGAGAGGGAGAGCTCAAACATGGCTTATTCGATGACGCGCGGGACGAGATACAGGCCGCGTTCCACCGCCGGGGCGACGGCCTGGTAGGCATCGCGATGGTCGGTTTCGGTGGCCACATCGGCGCGCAGCCGCTGGGCAACGTCCTGCGCGTGCGCCATCGGGGCAATGCCTGAAGTGTCTACCGCCTGCATGGCTTCGATCAGCTTGAAAATGGCGTTGAGGCGGGTCTGGGTGGCGGCGGCGTCCACCTCGCTGATTTCAATGCGCGCGAGCCGCGCAATCCGCCTGACATCGTCCGTGCTGAGGGACATGAAAACACCTGCTGGCTTACGGTAAACAAGCGCGTTAGGGTATCATGCCTGCTTGTTTTTTCAGCCTTTCAGGCTCCTGTCACGAGCCTGCCGCGACCATGTTCAAATTCCTCACCAGCTATTTTTCTACCGACCTCGCCATCGACCTGGGCACGGCCAACACGCTGATTTATGTGCGTGATCGCGGCATCGTGCTCGACGAACCCTCGGTGGTGTCGATCCGCACCGACATGAATGCGGGCGGCAAGCGCACCGTGCAGGCGGTGGGTGCCGAAGCCAAGCAGATGCTGGGGCGCACGCCGGGCAATATGCAGGCGATTCGTCCGATGAAAGACGGCGTGATCGCCGATTTCACGGTCACCGAGCAGATGCTCAAGTATTTCATCAAGAAAGTGCACGATACGCAGATGTTCCGCCCCAGCCCGCGCATCATCATTTGCGTGCCGTGCGGTTCAACCCAGGTGGAGCGTCGTGCGATTCGCGAATCGGCGATTGGCGCGGGCGCGCGTCAGGTGTATCTGATTGAGGAGCCGATGGCGGCGGCGATTGGTGCCGGGATGCCGGTGGCAGATGCAACCGGCTCAATGGTCGTCGATATCGGCGGCGGCACCACCGAAGTCGGCGTGATTTCGCTCGGCGGGGTGGTCTACGCCAACTCGGTGCGCGTCGGTGGCGACCGCATGGATGATGCGATCATCAATTACATCCGCCGCAACTACGGCATGTTGATCGGCGAAGCGACCGCCGAGGCGATCAAGAAAAACATGGGCAGTGCCTTTCCCGGTGCCGAAGTGCGTGAGATGGAAGTCAAAGGCCGCAGCCTGGCCGAAGGTGTACCGCGTAGCTTCAATGTGTCATCCAACGAAATTCTCGAAGCGCTCACCGAGCCGCTGAATGCAATTGTCAGCGCGGTGAAACAAGCGCTCGAACAAACCCCACCAGAACTCGGTGCCGACATCGCCGAAAAAGGCATGGTGCTGACCGGAGGCGGCGCGCTGTTGCGTGATCTCGACCGCCTGCTGATGGAAGAAACCGGTCTGCCGGTGATCGTGGCTGACGATCCGCTCACCTGCGTGGTGCGCGGTTCCGGTATGGCGCTGGAAAACATGGACAAACTGGCGTCGGTGTTCACCAACGAGTGAATCGTTTACCTATCCTGCGTAGCTGATGGCAATTCCCGGCCAGCTCATGTTTGCGCGGCGGCTGGGGCCGACCGCACGCTTGCTGATCTGGCTTGGCGTCGGTATTGCCTGTGTGTCGCTCGACACGCGCTATCAGGCGATGGAGGGTCTGCGCAGTGGCTTGGCCGCCGTGCTACAACCGGTGCGCGAGGTTTTGCGCACCCCGGGTGTCCTGTTCGCCGAAATCGGCGGCTTCTTGACCCAGCACCGCCAACTCCAGCAAGAACGCGATGCCCTGCTGCGCGAGCGTATGCAGTTGCGCAGCGAAGCCGTTTCCGCGCGAGCGCTGTCCAGCGAAAATACTGAATTGCGTCGTCTGATGCAGTTGCCTGTGCGGAGCAGCACGCAGACGGTGCGCGCGGCCCTGCTGTATCAGGGACAAGACTGGTTTGCCCAGCGTATTACGCTCGACCAGGGGTCGGAAGCGGGTTTGCGGGCGGGGCAGCCTGTGCTCGATGCCGACGGACTGGTGGGGCAAATTGGCCGGGTGTATGCGCAGTCAAGCGAGGTGTGGCTGGTGAGTAATACCGACCAATTGACGCCGGTGATGGTGGAACGCACCGGCCAGCGCGGGTTGGCGTCGGGCAGCGGCCAGACCAATTTGCTCGATTTGCGCTATCTGCCTGCGCAAACTGACATTCGCCCGGGGGATCGTCTACTGACGTCGGGGATTGACCGGGTGTATCCGCCCGGTATTCCAGTGGGGCGCGTCACTCGGGTGACGCGCCCGCAAGCCAGCCCGTATCTGCGGGTTGATGCGCTTCCGCTGGCGGGTATTGCGCATGCGCGCACGGTGCTGGTGCTGGTGGGCTCCCCGCAGGTGGCACCACTTCCCGCGCAGGCGGTCACACCATGAGTCATCACGACGCCAGCGGCAGCTGGCAACGCATTCTCGGCAGCTTGACGCTGGCGGTGTTGCTGACGCAACTGTCATGGAGTGGTTGGGCACTGGCGATCCGCCCGGATTTTATTTTGGTGGTCTTGCTGTACTGGGCATTGCACCGTCCCGAACGGGTGAGCTTTGGCTGGGCTTTTGTGCTGGGCTTGCTGGCGGACTTTCAGGACGGCGTCGTGTTTGGACAGCATGGCATGGCGTATGGAATAGGGCTTTATGCGGCGCAATACCTGCGTTTGCGGTTGCTGCAATTTGATCCGTTGCGGCAGGCTGCGCAACTGCTGCCGGTATTTCTGGCGGTGCAGTTGGGCGTGCTGCTGATCGGCTGGCTGGCGGTGCGGCCGCCCGACAGCCTGGCGATCCTGTTGCCAGTGATGTCGAATACGCTGTTGTGGATATTGATCGCAGGCAGCTTGCGGCTGCTATACGGTAAAGGCGTGCAGCATCAATGACACGCGGAGCCCAGCTCAAGAATCTGGACTGGGAGCTGACGCGTTTTCAGGGGCGGCTTAAGGCAGGTGCGTTGTTTGTGGCGGTGCTGGCGCTCGTGTTGCTGGTGCGCGGGCTCTATCTTCAGGTGTTGCGCCACACGCATTATGTCGAGCTGGCTGAAGCCAATCGCATCGCACTGGTACCGGTGGCACCCAATCGAGGGCTGATTGTCGATAGCAAAGAACGGGTGCTGGCGGAAAACTTTTCGGCCTATACGCTGGAGCTGATCCCGTCTAAAACCCCTGACCTCAAGCGCACGCTGGCCGAAATTGGCACGTTGATTGAAATCACACCGGGACAAATCCGGCGCTTCAACCGGCTGTTGGCGGAATCGCATGAGTTCGAAACAGTGCCGCTTAAAAGCAAGTTGACCGACGAAGAGGTCGCCGTCCTCGCGGCCAACCGTTATCGCCTGCCAGGCGTGGAAGTCAAAGCGCGCTTGTTCCGTAATTATCTGGAGGGGCCGGGTATGGCGCACGTGGTGGGATTCATCGGTCGCATTAACGACCGCGACCTCACCCGCCTGCGCGACAACCAGACCGAGCAAAATTACAAGGGCAGTGTGCATATCGGCAAAACCGGGTTGGAGCAAAGCTACGAAACCCTGCTGCATGGCCGCACCGGATTTGACCAGATGGAAACCGATTCGGGTGGGCGCGCGGTGCGCCTGCTGTCGCGCATCCCGCCCGTACCCGGACGCGATCTCAAGCTGTACCTGGATACACAGTTGCAGGCGGTAGCCGAACAGGCCTTCGGTGATTTTCGGGGCGGGCTGGTCGCGCTTGACCCGCACACCGGCGGCGTCCTGGCGCTGGTGTCGCGTCCTGGGTTTGACCCCAATTTATTTGTTGATGGTATCGACCCGGTCACCTGGAAAGCGCTCAACGAGTCGCCTGAGCGCCCCATGGTGAATCGCGCGTTGCGGGGCATTTATCCGCCCGGCTCGACGATCAAACCCTTTATGGCGCTGGCCGGGCTGGAACTGGGATTGCGCAAGGCCGAAGATGCGTTTTCAGACCCCGGATTTTACAGTCTGCCGCGTAGCCGCCACCGCTATCGCGACTGGAAAAAAGGCGGTCATGGCGTAGTCGATTTACACAAATCGGTCGTGCAGTCCTGCGACATTTATTACTACCGTTTGGCAGTTGATATGGGGGTCGACCGGATGCACGATTATTTGGGCCAGTTTGGCTTTGGTGAAAAAACCGGCATCGATCTCGACGGCGAGTCTGCGGGTTTGCTGCCCTCGCGTGACTGGAAACAACGCCGCTTCAAGCAGGCCTGGTATCCGGGCGAAACCGTGATCGCCGGGATCGGCCAAGGCTACCACCTTGCCACGCCTTTGCAACTGGCGGCGGCCACCGCAGTCATCGCCAATGGCGGCCAACGTGTCGTGCCACGTTTGGTGCAGGCGGTGCGCGACCCGAACACGCGAGTCTGGATGTCGCCCACGCCTGCGCAAAAGCCGCCGCGTATGGTGATTTCGCCCGCCCATTTGGCGACGGTGCATCGAGCGATGCTGGGCGTGATGCAGCCGGGCGGGACGGCCTCCGGCGCGGCGGCGGGCGCGACCTACAGCATTGCGGGCAAAACCGGCACGGCGCAGGTCATCGGGATCAAACAGGGCGCAAGTTATAACGAACATGGCATCGCTCGGCAACATCGCGACCATGCCTTGTTTATTGCGTTTGCGCCGGTTGAAAATCCGACGATTGCGCTCGCTGTCATGGTCGAAAACGGCGGTCATGGCGGCTCGGTTGCCGCGCCCATTGCGCGGGCGGTGATGGATTACGCCTTGACCGGCAAACTGCCCAAAAAACTCAACCAGGAGACCCCGGGTGCCGCAGATTAGCCATTGGGTCATGCGTCGTCTGAGCCACCTGGACGGCATTTTGCTCGTGTTGCTACTCGTGCTGCTCGGGATCAGTTTTGCCGTGGTGGCGAGCGCCTCGGGGCAAAGCCCGGCGCGGATGAGTGGTCATCTCATCAACATGAGTCTGGCGCTGAGCGTGATGATTGTCGTCGCCAATATCCCGCCGCATTTGCTCGCCAAAATCGGCCCGCCGCTGTATGTCGCCGGCGTCGTGTTGCTGATTGGCGTGGCGCTGTTTGGCGAAATCCGCAACGGCGCGCGACGCTGGCTGAATCTCGGTTTTGCCTTCCAGCCCTCAGAGTTGCTCAAACTCGCGCTGCCGCTCATGCTCGCCTGGTATTTTCAGCGCAACGAAGCTTTGCTGCGTGCCAAACATTTTGCCGTGGGTGCCGTGTTGCTGCTGGTGCCGTTTTTGTTGATCCTGCGCCAGCCTGATCTGGGCACTGCGCTGATGATCGGTGCCTCGGGGTTCTATCTGCTGTTTTTTGCCGGTCTGCCGTGGAAAATCATTATGGGCGGTGGTGCCCTCGGCGCGGCCTCGCTGCCCGTCATGTGGGGCTTGATGCACGACTACCAGCAACGCCGCGTGCTGACCCTGCTTGATCCCACGTCCGATCCGCTGGGCGACGGCTATCACATCATCCAATCCACTATCGCGATTGGTTCAGGCGGCTTGTTTGGCAAGGGTTGGATGCAGGGCACGCAAAACCAGCTGGACTTCATTCCTGAGCGCACCACCGATTTCGTCTACGCCGTGTTTGGTGAAGAATTCGGCTATCTCGGCACGTTTTTACTGGTGGGGATTTACCTCGCGATCGTCGCGCGCGGCCTCATCATCGCCGCCCGCGCGCCTACTTTGTTCGGCCGCCTCATGGCGGCCACCCTGAGCCTGAATCTTTTTACCTATGCTTTCGTCAATATCGGCATGGTGTCCGGCATTCTGCCCGTCGTCGGCGTGCCCCTGCCGCTGATGAGTTATGGCGGTACCGCCCTCATCACCTTGCTGCTCGGCATGGGGATTTTGATGAGTGTGGCGACGCACCGGCAGTTGAATAAATCATGACGAGATAAAATACGGCTATGAAAACTGTGTCCATTCTGTGTGCCGTCGGGCTGGTGTTGAGTGGCTGTGGTGTGACGCCCTCACGCCCAGTCTCACCGGCCAAACCTTCGACGCCCGCTGCCGTGCCTGCCCCTCCCCCCGCCAGCACTGCCAAAAGCGGCGGCTATTACCTCGATGACGGCCCGGGCGCGAACCCGCCGCCGAATCTGGAGGCCATCCCCGATGCGGTGCCTCGCACGGAACCGCTGCATCGCTTTGCGAACCGGGAATACGTGGCGCTGGGCAAACCGTATACCCCGCAGACAGCGCGCAAACCGCATCGCGAAGAAGGCTTGGCGTCGTGGTATGGCCGCCGTTTTCATGGCAAAAAAACCGCGTCAGGCGAGTTGTATGACATGTATGCCATGACCGCCGCGCATCCGACCTTGCCGATTCCGAGTTATGTCCGGGTGACCGCGCTGGACAATGGCAAATCGGTCGTGGTGCGGGTGAATGATCGGGGGCCGTTTCACAGTACGCGGGTGATCGACCTGTCGTATACGGCGGCTTATAAATTAGGCTATGTCGGTCGGGGAAGCGCGAAAGTGCGAGTGGAAACGCTCGACCCGGAGGCGTTTGATACGCGGGGGGACGCGCTGGTCGAGGGGGTTTTCTTGCAACTGGGCGCATTTAGCCGCGCTGAAAACGCCGAGCAGTTACGCGAGCGGGTGCGGCGCAGTCTGGCGCTGGAGGCGTCGCGCTTGCGGGTGGTGTGGGTGAAATCGCTGTACCGCGTGCAGATCGGGCCGTATGCGGGTGACGAGGCTGCGCTGGCAGATCGCAGTCGGGTGCGTGAACAGCTCGATATCAATGCGATTCTGGTGCGGCGCAATCCGCAGGCGGTGTCATGAAAAAACTATTCTGGGTGGCGGGCGTCTGGTTGCTGGCGTCGGTGGCGTGGGCGCAGCCCAAGGGGATTACCGCACGCGCCTGGATCGTGACCGACGTGGCGAGCGGCAAGGTGCTGGCCGAACACAAGGCCAATGTTGCGCTGGCGCCGGCCTCGCTGACCCAGATGATGGTCGCGTATGTGCTGTTTGGCGATTTGAAGAAAAACAAATTATCGCTCGGCGAGTTGCTGAGTGTGCCGGAATCCGCCACCCGCTCAGATGGCGCGCGCGTGTTTCTCAAGGCGGGTGAGCAGGTCAGCGTCGATACGCTGATGCAGGCGCTGCTGGTGCATTCTGCCACCGACGCCACGCTGACCCTGGCGGAAGGTGCCGATGGCAGCGAAGCGGCCTTCGTCGCGCGGATGAACCGCGAAGCCGTGCGATTGGGCATGACGCAAACCCGTTTCATGAACGCGGTTGGGCTGACCGAGCCGGGGCAACGTAGCAGCGCACAGGATCTGGCGGTGCTGGCGCGTGCGCTGTTACGCGAGTTTCCCGAGCGGCAGGCGTTTTTCCAGCAAAAAGAACTGCAATTTCATGGCGACACTTATTACAACCGCAACCGCTTGCTGTGGCGCGATGCGACGGTCGATGGCCTGAAAAGTGGGCGCACCACCGAGGCCGGGTATTGCGTTGCGGCATCCGCGCGGCGCGGCGATCAGCGGCGTATCGCGATTGTGCTGGGCGCGGGATCAGACGGCGCGCGCACTGAAAATGCGCTGCGGCTGTTGAACTACGGCTTCGAGAACTTTGATAGCGTCAAACTCTATCGCGCCAATCAGCCGGTCAAACAATTACCGCTGTATCGCGGCGCGCGCGACACCGTCAGCCTGGGCTTTTTGCAGGACTTTCATTTACTGCCCCCGCGCGGATCTGCTGCGCGCCTGAAAGCCGACATGATTACGCAGCGTCCCATCGTGGCGCCCATTCGTCGTGGTCAACAACTGGGGTCGCTGCGCTTGACGCTCGACGGCAAACCGTTCGGCGAGTATCCATTGGTGGCGCTGCACGACGTGGGCGTGGCAGGCATATTGGGGCGCGGCTGGGATTCGATCCGGCTGTTTTTCGGCCAGTGAACGCGTATCTCAACGGCACCTTTTTGCCGCTGAATGAGGCGAAAGTCTCAGCGCTCGACCGGGGATTTGTGTTTGGCGACGGCGTGTATGAAATGCTGCCGGTGTACTCGCACAAAGCGTTTCGTCTGGAGGCGCATCTTGCGCGCCTGCAATCCAGTCTCGATGGCATTCGGCTGGCGAACCCACATGGTGTGGCGCATTGGCGCACGCTGATTGAGCAGTTGATTGCAGTGCAGCCGTTTGCCGACCAGACGGTGTATCTCCAGATTACACGCGGCACACCGGACGACACCCAGCCGTCACGCGACCACGCGTTTCCGTTGGGTACGTCGCCTACGGTGTTCATGTATACGCAGCCGCTAGTCACCGCCAGCGCCGCGCAAAAATCGGCGGGCGTACACGCGATCACCGCGCCCGACCTGCGCTGGGGGCGTTGCGATCTCAAGACGATCTCGCTGCTGGCGAATGTGCTCGCCCGCCAGCAGGCGGTGGAGGCGGGCTGCGCCGAAGCGGTGTTGCTGCGTGACGGCTGGCTGACCGAAGGCGCAGCGAGCACGATATTTGTCGTGAAAGACGGCGTCTTGTGCGCGCCGCCGCCGTCGCCCCGTATGCTGCCCGGCATCACCAGTGAGGTCGTGCTGGAACTGGCCGCCGCGCACGGTATTTCACACGATTTGCGCGACCTCAGCGAGACCGCCGTGCGCGGCGCGGACGAACTCTGGATGACCTCATCGACCAAGGAAATCATGCCCATCGTGCGGCTGGATGACGCCCCCGTGGGGGCGGGCGTGGCCGGACCGCTGGCGCGGCAGATGGACGCGCTGTATCAACAATTCAAACTTCAGGTGATGCGGGCATGAGTGACGAAGCGACCCTGCTCGAATTCCCCACCGATTTTCCGATCAAGATCATGGGCGAGCGACGTGACACCTTTGCCCAGGCCATGATCGAACTGGTGCAACGCCATGCGCCTGATTTCAGGCCGGAAACAGTCGAGATGCGCGCGTCCCAAAACGGTAACTACCTGTCGGTCACCTGCGTGATTCGCGCCACCTCCAAAGCCCAGCTCGACGCCATTTATCGCGACATCAGCGCGCATCCGTGGGTGAAAATGGCGCTGTGACGCAGGCGGATGAAGTGATTGTCCGCGCCCTCGGGCGAGTGGACTATCTACCCACCTGGCAAGCGATGCAGGCGTTTACCGCACAGCGCACCGCCGATACACCCGATGAACTCTGGCTGCTGGAACACCCGCCCGTGTATACCCAGGGGCAGGCGGGCAAGCCCGAACACCTGATCGCCGCCACCGATATCCCCGTTGTGCCGATTGATCGCGGCGGCCAGATTACCTATCACGGCCCCGGCCAGATCGTGGCCTATGTCTTGGTGGATTTACGGCGGCGCGGTTATGGCATCCGCGAGTTGGTGACGCGACTGGAACAGGCCGTGATCGACCTGCTTGCCTCGCACCGTATCATCGCCACCCGCCAGCCCGGCGCGCCTGGCGTCTATGTCGACGGTGCCAAAATTGCCGCACTCGGTCTACGCGTCAAACACGGTTGCACCTATCACGGCCTCGCGCTAAACGTGGACATGGATTTGACCCCATTTGCCGCCATCAACCCCTGTGGCTATCCCGGCCTGGCCGTCACGCAGTGTCGCGACCTCGGGTTTGCCAGCCCGACCGACGCAGTCGCGCAGCAGCTTGCTGAGTCGATTGTGCGAGCGCTGGGCGGCGACCGCTAAAAACAGCCGTGGCCCGGCTCCCGCGCCATGAATCAGACTTTTTTATAAGGCTCAATCAGGGGGTGACTTCTGCGGGAGGTTGCCTAGCATTCATGGAACATGCTGCGCGTGGGGCTTGTTACCCGCCTACATGTTCTTTCTGTTGCGGATTGAAATGGTCGAGAAGACGAAGTCGGCCAGGGGGATTCAGATCCGAAACTTCAACCCCGTTGCAAGGAGACATTGCCATGCAAACCACTGATTTCATAGTACATATCAACGAAACCCTCAACACCGCCGCACTGGGGTCGATAGAGGACGATATCCGCAAAACCCCAGGCGTGGTCTCGGCGGGACACCGCTCGGATACCCCGCATCTTGTGCAGGTGATTTACGACTCGGACGAAACCCGTATGGCCGACATCGTCAGCGATGTGCGGCAACATGGCCTGCATGCGCAGGCGATTGGGCTTTAGGTTGTTCTGGAAAGGATCGGTGGTTAATGGCTGCTGCCGAATCAGGTTTGATAGCCCAGATTCGGTGCCAGCCAGCGTTCCGCCGTCGCCAGCTCCCAGCCCTTGCGGCGGGCGTAGTCCGCGACCTGATCTTTTTCCAGCTTGGCCACCGCAAAATACTGGCTGTCGGGGTGCGACAGATAAAATCCTGACACCGCTGCGCCGGGCCACATGGCGAAATTTTCGGTGAGCTCAACGCCGATTGTGCGGGTGGCATCGAGCACCTCAAACAGCGCGGCTTTTTCGCTGTGCTCAGGGCAGGCGGGGTAGCCGGGGGCGGGGCGGATGCCCTGATATTTTTCTCCGATTAAATCGTCATTGGCGAGTGCTTCCTCGCTGGCGTAGCCCCAGAATTCGCGGCGCACGCGCAGATGCAGATGCTCGGCGAAGGCTTCGGCCAGCCGGTCGCACAACGATTTGAACAGGATGGCAGAGTAGTCGTCGTGCGCGGCCTCGAAAGCCTTCGCGCGTTCGTCTTCGCCGATGCCTGCGGTGACGACAAATGCGCCGAGGTAGTCGGCCTTGCCGGAGTCGCGCGGCGCGACGAAATCGGCGAGACACAGGTTGGCGCGGCCTTCGGGTTTTTTCATTTGCTGGCGCAGGTTGTGCCAGGTCATCCGGGTTTGAGTGCGGGATTCGTCGGTGTAAACGGCGATGTCGTCGTCGTTGACGGTGTTGGCAGGAAACAGACCGAACACGGCGCGGGCTTCGATCCAGTTCTCGGCGATCATGTTGTCCAGCATCGCGCGGGCGTCGGCATAGAGCTTGGTCGCTTCGACGCCGACGACTTCGTCGCTGAGGATTTTCGGGAATTTTCCATGCAGCTCCCACGAGGCGAAGAAGGGTGTCCAGTCGATCACGTCCACCAGCTTGGCGAGGTCGTACACCTTCAACACCTGCACGCCGGGCTGCGCGGGGACGGGCGGGGTGTAGGCGTTCCAGTCGATTTTGAATTTGTGCGCGCGCGCTTCGTTGAGACTCAGGCGCACAGTGTCGGACTTGTGTTTCAAATGCCGCTCGCGGGTTTGCGCGTAATCGGCTTTTACCTCGGCGACAAAAGCGGCTTTCAAATCGTTCGACAGCAGTTGCGTACACACGCCCACTGCGCGTGACGCATCTTTGACGTAGATGACCGGGTGTTGGTAATTCGGCTCGATCTTCACCGCCGTGTGCGCGAGCGAAGTCGTCGCGCCGCCGATCAAGAGCGGAATCGTGAAGCCCTGGCGCTGCATTTCACTCGCCACAAAAGCCATTTCTTCGAGCGACGGCGTGATGAGGCCAGACAGGCCGATGATGTCGGCGTGATGCTCTTTTGCGGCATCGAGAATTTTCTGCGCCGGCACCATCACGCCGAGATCGACAATCTCGTAACCGTTGCAGCCGAGCACGACGCCGACGATGTTCTTGCCGATGTCGTGCACGTCGCCCTTGACCGTCGCCATGATGATCTTGCCCGCGCTTTGGGCGTCGCCGGCTTTCTTGTCGGCCTCGATGAAAGGCAGCAAATGCGCCACCGCCTGCTTCATCACCCGCGCCGATTTCACCACTTGTGGCAGGAACATCTTGCCCGCGCCGAACAGATCGCCGACGACGTTCATCCCCGCCATCAGCGGGCCTTCGATGACGTGCAGCGGACGCTCACATTCGAGGCGCGCGGCTTCGGTGTCTTCGACGATGAATTCGGTGATGCCCTGCACCAGGGCGTGGCTGAGG
The DNA here is from genome assembly GCA_040080645.1 of Thiobacillus sp. Classification (GTDB taxonomy): domain Bacteria; phylum Pseudomonadota; class Gammaproteobacteria; order Burkholderiales; family Thiobacillaceae; genus Thiobacillus. The sequence goes on along the minus strand of JBEBIA010000025.1, from coordinate 7,787 downwards.
CGTTCGCTCACTGGCAGGTTGCGCCAGGCGAGATCGACGACTTTTTCTTTCGCCCCGCTTTTCACGCCTTCGGCAAACGTCACCAATCTTTCAGTCGAATCCTCGCGCCGGTTCAACAACACGTCTTCGACGCGCGCTTTCAGTTCCGGGTCGAGGCTGGCGTAAACGCCGAGTTGCCCGGCGTTGACGATGCCCATGTCCATGCCTGCCGCGATCGCGTGGTACAAAAACGCGGTGTGGATCGCCTCGCGCACGCCGTCGTTGCCGCGAAATGAAAAGCTCACGTTCGACACGCCGCCGGAGATGTGGGCGTGCGGCAGGTTCTGGCGAATCCAGCGAGTGGCTTCGATGAAATCAACCGCGTAGTTGGCGTGTTCCTCGATGCCGGTGGCGACGGCAAAAATGTTGGGGTCGAAGATGATGTCTTCCGCCGGGAAACCGACGGTTTCGGTCAAGAGCTTGTACGCCCGCGCGCAGATTTCGGTCTTGCGCGCGTAGGTGTCAGCCTGGCCGGTTTCGTCGAAGGCCATCACGATCACCGCCGCGCCGTAGCGGCGGCAGAGCTTGGCGCGGGCAATGAATTCGGCCTCGCCTTCCTTCATCGAGATGGAGTTGACGATGCCCTTGCCCTGAATACATTTAAGACCGGCTTCGATCACGCTCCATTTGCTGGAGTCGAGCATGATCGGCACTTTGCAGATGTCGGGTTCCGACGCGATCAGCAACAGGAAACGCACCATCGCCGCCTCGGCGTCGAGCATCCCCTCGTCCATGTTGATGTCGATGACCTGCGCGCCGTTTTCGACCTGCTGACGCGCGACCGACAGCGCATCGTCGTAGCGGCCTTCAAGAATCATCTTGGCGAAGGCGCGCGAGCCGGTGACATTGGTGCGTTCGCCGACGTTCACAAACAGCGAATCCTTGCCGACGTTGAACGGCTCCAGTCCGGACAGCCGCATCGCGGGTTCGAGCTTCGGCGGCACGCGCGGCGCGACACCTGCGACCGCTTTCGCGATTTCGGCAATATGCGCCGGGCTTGAGCCGCAGCAGCCCCCGACGATGTTCAAGAGCCCCGAGCGTGCCCATTCGGCGATGTGCCCGGCCATTTCCGGACCTTCCATGTCGTATTCGCCAAAGGCGTTCGGCAGCCCGGCGTTGGGGTGTGCCGAGACGAAACAATCGGCTTTGTTCGACAGCTCGTTGATGTATTGGCGCAGCAGGTCGGGGCCCAACGCGCAGTTCAGTCCAATCGACAGCGGCTGGGCGTGGCGCACCGAATTCCAGAACGCCTCGCCGGTTTGCCCCGACAGCGTGCGCCCGGAAGCGTCGGTGATGGTGCCGGAAATCATCACCGGCAGGCGCATCGCTTCGCGCTCGAAATACTCTTCGATGGCAAAAAGCGCGGCCTTGGCGTTGAGCGTGTCGAAAATCGTCTCGACCATGAGGATATCCGCGCCGCCTTTCACCAGACCGTCGATGGCTTCGAGATAGGCGATCCGCAGCTGGTCGAACGTGACATTGCGAAAGCCCGGGTCGTTCACGTCGGGCGAAATGGTTGCGGTGCGCGAAGTGGGCCCGAGCACCCCCGCGACAAAGCGCGGTTTGTCCGGGTTCTGCGCGGTTGCCTCGTCAGCGGCTTCACGTGCGAGCTGCGCCGCAGCAACGTTCAGCTCATGTACCAGCGACTCCATGTGGTAATCCGCCATCGAAATCGTCGTGGCGTTGAAGCTGTTGGTTTCGAGAATGTCCGCGCCCGCCGCGAGGTACTGCGCGTGGATATCCTTGATGATGTGCGGCGCCGTCAGGCACAGCAGGTCGTTGTTGCCCTTCACGTCGTGCGGAAAATCGGCGAAGCGCGTGCCGCGATAATCGGCCTCGGTGAGCTTGAAGCGCTGAATCATCGTTCCCATCGCGCCGTCGAGCACGAGGATGCGTTGGGCAAGATGCTCGCGGAGCGTTGCGTCTCGTGAAATGGGCGCGCGGGACATGGGCAGGTCGATCAGGGAAAACCCGGATTATATAAGCTGTTGTGACCCGCTAGCCGCTGCTGTCCGGTCAGCAGGCGGGGCGAATTTTCGACAGCAGGGTGGGGGCGAGTTATGGCACGCAGAGTGAATACGCGGGCGTGCTCGGGTACGATACTTGCCTGTCTGTTGTGATTACTGTCTGTGGAACCTGCTATGTCCTTACCCCGTTTGCTCGCAGTTGTGCTGGTCAGTGTCTTGCTCACCCCCTTGGCGCAGGCTGATTCGGCTGCCAATGCCTCACGCTATTACGAAGATGCTTTGTCGCGCTACGAACGCCGCGACGATGCGGGCGCGATTATTCAACTCAAAAACGCGCTCAAAGAAGATGGTCGTATGCTGCCCGCGCTGGTGTTGCTCGGGCAGGCGCATTTACGCAAAGGCGAACCCGCCGCCGCAGAGCGGGTGCTGGCTGATGCAGAAAAACTCGGCGCGGCGCGCGCGCAGATTGCCACGCTCCAGGCACAGGCGTATCTCGCGCAGGGCAAGTCGCGCACCATGCTGGAAAAATTCGGTGCCGATGGCCTGCCGCCGAAAGCGCGGCTGGAGATGTTGCTGATGCGCAGTCGTGCGCAACTTAATCTGAGCCAGCTCGATGCCGCCATGAACTCTGCCAAACTGGCCGAGCAAGTCTCAGGCGGGGCTGCGCCCGCATTGGCGGTTCAGGCGCGCATCCATCTGAACGCAGGTCGTCCGCAGGATGCGCAAGCGGCTGTGCAGCGTGCGCTGACACTGTCGCCGAACGATGCTGATGCGCTCAATATGCAGGCATCGATCCTGCATGCCCGTGGTGACCTGCAAGCTGCAGTGCGTGAATATGGCCGTGCGCTCCAGTCGAAACCCGGCAATCTTGACGCCCGTCTGGCGCGTACCGGCATCCTGCTGGATTTGCAGCGGGACAGCGAAGCCAAGGTTGATCTCGATTATCTGCAGAAATATTTCGCCTACGATCCACGAGCCTCTTACCTGCGTTCGCTGTATTACAGTCGGCGTAGCGATGAGAAAAATGCCCGGATTGCCCTGCAATGGGCAGCTCGTACGCTGGGGCTGCTTGCGCCCGAGTTTCTTGCGGCCAGTGACCAGCTGCAATTACTCGGAGGGCTGACGCACCACGCGCTGGGCGAATATGAACGCGCGAAAACCTACCTCGGCAGCTATCTTGAAAAGCACCCGCGCGATGCCGGGGCGCGCAAACTGCTGGGCAGCATTTATTTGGCCGAACGGCAGTACGATCGCGCAACCGCGATGCTGCAGCCGGTGTTGCGTGCGTACCCGAACGACGCCAAGGTATTGGCGATGCTGGGCGAGGCTGCGATGCGGCAGGGCAACCATAACAAGGCGACATCCTTGTTTCAGCAGGCCGCGCAAGCGCACGACAGCCCGGATATTCAGGCCGGGTTGGGGGTCAGCCTCATTAGCGCGGGGCAGCACGACGCAGGTTTTCAGGCTCTGGGGCGCGCCTACACCCAGGCGCCCGCCAACACGCAGACCGCCGTGCCCTACGCTCTGGCGCTGTTGAAGCGTGGCGACGCACGCCAGGCAGCCACCATCGTGGCAGGCATTCTCAAACGTGAACCTGGCAATGTGGCTATGCTCAACTTGCTAGGGATTACCAAGCTGGCAGCGGGCGATCCGGCTGGTGCGCGTGCTGCGTATGGCGCTGCCATCAAAGCTGCGCCGGGCTTTTATCCTGCCCAGCTTAACCTCGCGCGCCTCGATGAAAACGACAAAAAGCCTGACCAGGCTCGCCAGCGCTATCTTGGCGTGTTGAAGGCAAATCCGGCGAATATCGACGCCATGCTTGAACTCGCGCGGCTTGAAGAAGCCACAGGACGCCCCACCGAAGCCGTACGCTGGCTCGACAAGGCACGCAGCACGCGCGGCAAAGACACGCGCCCGCTACTGGCACTGAGCGGGTTTTACAGCCGCCATGGACAAGCCCGGCAGGCGCTCGATGCGGCCAAGGACGCGCAAGCGCTTTCTCCCGATAAGCCCGAGGCTCTGCAAGCCCTGGCGCAAGCCCAGGTTGCCGTGGGTAACGGCGATGCCGCGCGCGGGATCCTGCGGCGGCTGGTGCAGGTCGCGGCGTTTCATCCGGGTCATCTGACGCAGGCAGCGGAATTACAAGTGCAGGTGGGCGATATCGAATCGGCGCGTTACACCCTGAGCAAAGCCTTGCTCAGTAACGCCAGCTATCGTCCGGCCCAGGTACTCAAAGTGCGGCTCGAATTGCGTAACGGCAATATCGCCGAGGCCGAAAAACAGGTACAGGCGCTAGGCGGCGGCGTGGACGCGCAACACCTGCTGGGTGAAGTCCGCATGGCGCAAAAACGCTACCCAGACGCCGTGGCCACCTATCGCGCAGCCTACGCCAAAGACGCATCAGCCCCCAGTGTCTATGGCCTATATGGGGCGCTCATGGCGGCGCAGCAAGCAGGTGAAGCGGCCACTGTCATGGCCGCCTGGCGTAACCGCAATCCGCAGGATCGGCTGGCAGCCCACGCCTTGGGCGAAGCCTGGCTGGCACAAAAAGATGCCACGCGGGCACGCGGGGTTTATAGCGAACTCGTCCGCACCGATCCTGAAGACGCACGCGCTCACAATAATCTTGCACATGTGCTGCTGCAGTTGGGCGAGGCGGCCGCGCTGAAGCACGCAGAACAGGCGCGCGCACTCGCGCCCAATCAGCCGCAAGTTAACGACACCCTCGGCTGGGTGCTGGTGCAGCAGGGGCAGGTTGAAAAAGGTTTGCGTTATTTGCGTGAAGCCGCGTTGCGCGCGCCGGAGGATACTGAGATTCAGCGCCATTTGAGCGAGGCGCTGGCGAAAATGAAGCGACCCTGAAACCAAATGTCGGTTTTTTTTACAATGGTGTGTTTATTCACACCATGGTTTTTTATAAGAACATGTTTTTAAATGATTATTTAATTACTGGCATTATGATTGCTTTATCTAGGCTGTAGGGTAATCTCAACTTAAAGCAGAGATATTAAGGACTAAGACAATGAAAACTAAACAAACTATCACGATGGCTTCGGCGCTGTTGGGCGCGATGCTGGCATCGGTCGCAGCACAGGCCGCGACCTGGACATATAGCGGCACTGGCCCTGCGTCGGATTCTGGTCTGTCGGCTACCGCAAAGGCCTTTTCGGCTGCGAATAACTCGACTGCCACGGTGACGGCTACCACGGCTTACTACGGTGGCGGCTTGGGGATTACAACTTCTGGTGAAAGCACCGGCAGCCCGCATCACGCCATTGATAACAATGGCGCCATCGAAACCATGTTGATTTCTTTCTCGGATGGCGTTGGTGGCATCACTACGGCTGACAAGGTCAACTTGAGCCACGTTAATATTGGTTGGTCGTACGGCGATACCGACTTCAGCGTGTATGCGTACGTCGGTGCGGCAACCCCGACCACCACACCAGAGGGGCTGAAATACAATAATCTCACTGCCAATTCCTGGCAGTTGATTGGCCACTACAATAAAGGTAATACGACTCATGATGGATCCGGTGCTGCTGGATCTACCGGCAATTTCAGCATCACCAATTCCGTGTACTCCAGCCACTGGCTGATCGGTGCGTATAACGGCCTCACAACCACTAGCGGAGCCGACAGCTCGGACGATTACTTCAAGCTGGCTGCCGTAAGTGGTGACAAGTGCCCGACGACTGGCACCATTCCGGCCGGATGTGGCGGTGGCGGTGGCCCTGGCGGCAATGTACCCGAGCCGGGCACCTTGCTCCTGATGGGCGCTGGCTTTTTGGGGCTGACTCGTCTGAGCCGTCGCAAGTCGGCTTGAGTTATTCTGCAGAGCACGACAAGCCCCGTTTCGGCGGGGCTTTTTTTCGTCTATTTTTCGTTACGACGTGCGTCCGCTAATGCTAAGGTTCTGGCTTTCCGTCATGGGTGATTACTATGAAACACCTCGCGCCCGCTGAGGCACACGCTTTTTTGTTGTCGCACCCCGAGGCGGTATTCATCGATTGCCGTTCTGAGATCGAGTATCTGTTTGTTGGTCATCCAACTGGGGCGATTCATATCGCCTGGCAGGATGGGCCGGACTGGGATGTGAATCCGGATTTTTTGGGCCACGCACGCAAGGCGGCATCAGCCAATCGCCCGGTGGTGCTGATTTGCCGCTCAGGTCGTCGCTCGGTGGAAGCTGGGCGTTACCTCGAAAAATACGGGTTTCCCGAGGTGTACAACGTAGCGCACGGGTTTGAGGGGGATCTGGATGCGGAACGTCATCGCTGCACTTGCAATGGCTGGCGTTACGACGGACTGCCTTGGGAGCAGACCTGATACGATTTATAGTTGACTAATTTAGTAGGATATTAGTATCCTAGCGGCATTCCCTGGAGCCCTCATGAGCATCGATACCCTACCGTCTGACCCCAAACTTTTGATGCGCTCAATCATCCAGCGCATTGCCACAGGGCCGGATCTTTCCAAAAACATCAGCCGCACCGAAGCGCATCTGGGCACTAAGGCGATCATCGATAACGTCATCGATCCGGTGCAAGTGGGCATTTACTTTATCGCCCTGCGCATGAAGCGCGAAACCATGGACGAGAATCGCGGCGTGCTCGATGCCGTGCTCGAAACCACCCGGCGCGTGACGGCAGACGTCGATGAAGTGGTGGATATTGGCGACCCTTACGATGGCTACACGCGTTGTCTGCCCGCCGCGCCTTTTCTTGGCCCGCTGCTCGCCGAACTGGGTGTGCATGTGGTGTCGCACGGTCTCGACAAAGTCGGTCCGAAATACGGCGTCACGGTACGCCATGTGCTGGAAGCGGCCAACGTGCCGGTCAATCTGTCGCCCGCCGAGGCGGCGGCACGCTTGGCTGATCCAGCGCTGGGCTGGACGTATGTCGATCAGGCACAGTCCAACCCCGGGATGCACAATCTGATTCCGTTGCGTACGCAGATGATCAAGCGTCAGGTGCTGACCACCGTTGAGGTGCTGTCCAAGCCGATTGCCGGTAAAAAGCGCACCCATTTTGTCACGGGCTACGTCCACAAACCCTACCCACCGGTGTACGCCGACCTCGCACGTGAAGCCGGGTTCGACACGGCCTGCATCGTGCGCGGCGTCGAAGGCGGCGTGATTCCCAGTCTGCGTCAGGCCGGAAAATATTTTCACTATCACGACCGTGCCAAAGAAATCGAAGCGACAGTCGATCCGGTCAGTCTGGGTATCGACCAGCCGGTGCGTGCTGTGCCCTTACCCGGTTCGGTGGCGGGCGAAGCTGGCGAGGACGAAATCGTCGCCGCTATCGACATTAAAGCCACTGCGCACGCCGCTGCCGAGGCCGGCATCCTGGCGCTGAAGGGCGAGCGGGGGGCGACCTACGATTCGCTGGTGTTGGCGGGCTCGATTATCCTGCATCACGTGGGCAAGGCCGCCAGCGTGGCCGATGCCGCCACGCAGATTCGCGCCGTGCTCGATTCCGGCAAAGCCGCTGCGCGGGTGCGCTGAATATGGACGAATTCATTGCCATTGCAGCTGCCGACGAACTCAAGCCCGCTGAAATGAAACGCGTTGTTGTAGCGGGCAAAAAGCTCCTGCTGTGCAATTCCAAAGGCACGCATTACGTCGTCGATGAAATGTGCAGCCATGAGGACTACTCGCTCTACCTGGGCTGCATCAAGGACGGCAAAATCAAATGCTCGTTGCATGGTAGCTATTTCGATCTCACCACGGGCGAACCCACCTGTGACCCGGCGGACGAACCGATCAAAACCTACCCG
>JBEBIA010000006.1:0-116439 GCA_040080645.1 Thiobacillus sp. | reverse complement strand
GGTTGGCGGGGAGTTGAGGGTTTGTTGGTTGGCTGCTGGCTTTTGGCCGGGGGTAGCCCGGCCAAAAGAGTTTCTTCACAAAGTTGGTGACGCAATGTCCAGCATGGCGGGTTCAGACCATTCAATCCGCATCGCTGAGCAGTCGTTTTTCTTGTTGGCAGATCAAGCCGCTTTCGGCAAAACTTCTTTTTCAATGCGTTTCGCGTTCGCAATCTCGGCCACGCGCAGGTCATAGGCGACCTGCAAATTCAGCCAGGAGCGCGCATCGCCACCAAAATGACGCGCCAGCCGCATGGCAGTGTCGGCGGAGATACCGCGCCGCTCGCGCACGATGTCGTTGATGCGCGGTGCAGGCACGCTCAAATCCCGGGCTAGCGCGTTGGCGCTCAGACCCAACGGAACCAAATAGTCTTCTCTGAGGATTTCGCCGGGGTGCACCGGTCGCATACCATTCTTGAACATGTCTCGCCTCTGTCGTCTATGTGTGCTTGCGATCAGTGGTAATCCACAATCTCCACATCGCTCGCCCCACCATCCAGCCACTTGAAGCAAACCCTGAACTGGTCGTTGATACGGATGCTGTACTGCCCCGCCCTGTCGCCTTTCAGTATCTCCAGCCGATTGCCCGGCGGAGACCGCAAGAACTCCAGGGTTTCCGCCGCATCGAGCTGCGCCAGTTTTCGCGTGGCAATCTGGGCGATCCCGGAAAACCGCTTGTGCTTACCTGTTTCGAAGAGCACCTGAGTATCCGGGCAGCAAAAGCTTCTAATCACAATTTATAACGCTTAACGTTAAGCGTCAAGAAACAGCCGCCTCCACCATCAGCCGCTTCATCTCCGCCACCGCATCCTTCCACCCCACGAACAATGCCTGCGCGACGATGGCGTGGCCGATGTTGAGCTCAAAGATGCCGGGTAGCGCGGCGATGGGCTGGACGTTGTGATAGGTGAGGCCGTGGCCGGCGTTGACGGTGAGGCCGATGCTCTGGCCGTAGGCGACAGCCATGCGGATGCGTTCGAATTCGGCGCTACGCGCTGCGTCGGTTTCAGCGTCGGCGTAGGCGCCGGTGTGGATTTCAACGACGGGCGCACCGCACTTCAGGGCGGCGTCGAGCTGGGCGAAGTCGGGGTCGATGAAGAGCGAGACGCGGATACCGGCGTCGGCTAGGCGCTTGCAGGCATCGCCGATTTTCGGCTGCTGGCTTTGGACGTCGAGGCCGCCTTCGGTCGTGAGTTCCTCACGCTTTTCGGGGACGAGGCAAACGTCTTGTGGCCGGGTAGCCATGGCGATGCCGAGCATCTCTTCAGTGACGGCCATCTCCAGGTTCATCTTGGTTTTGAGCACTTGGCGCAGGATGGTGACGTCGGCGTCCTGGATGTGGCGGCGGTCTTCGCGCAAGTGCAGGGTGATGGAGTCGGCACCGGCGGTTTCGGCCATGAGCGCGGCTTCGACCGGGCTGGGATAGCGGGTGTTACGCGCCTGGCGCAGGGTGGCGATGTGGTCGATGTTGACACCTAGATAGATGCTCATGTTGAAAGGTCGGTGAGTTCACGCAATAGCTGACGAGTATAAAGCGGCTTGCCACCGAGGGTGTGGTTGATCAGGCTGCGCATCAGGGCTTTGGCTTCCACCAGCGTGGCGCTGCGCTCAAATTGATCGGTGGCGAGGTCAATCAGGGTCTGGCCCGAAACGGGGCAACCCGGCTGGCCACTGGCGGGCAAGGCACCACGCTCAGGCTGAAAGACATAGTGCGCGCCTGGCTTGATCGGCAGGCGGGTATCGGCTTCTCGATCAAAGGTCGCGCCGTAGCCAATTTCAGACAGCAGATTTTTTTCAAAGCGACGCAGAATCCGTTCGTAATCGATGTTGCACGTCTCGCCTGCCAGCTGGTCGAGCGTGACGGCGTAACGCTCATACAGGATTTCGTGCGCGTCGCCTCGTGCCAGCAGGCGCAACAATAGTTCGTTGAGATAAAACCCGCACATCAGCGCTCGCCCCTGCGGCGCAATCAAGCCGCCTTGCCACTCGGCAGCATGCAGCGTTTTGAGGTCGGCCTTGCCAAACCAGGACAGCAGCAGCGGTGTAAACGGCTGCATCAAGCCGCGCAAGGCTGACGCAGGCCGCCGTGCACCGCGCGCAATCAATGCGACCCTGCCGTGACTGCGGGTGAAGACTTCTGCCACCACGCTGGTTTCCTTGAATGGATAGGTGTGGAGGATGAAACCGGGTTCGTTGTTGATGCGGGCGTCAGACATGCATATCCGCGCGTGAAATCAATCAATCCCCAGTGACTTCAGCATCCGCACATCATCCGCCCAGCCGCCCTTCACTTTCACCCACACTTCGAGGTACACCTTGCTGTCGAACGCGCGTTCCATGTCGAGCCGCGCCTGGGTGGAGATGGCTTTGAGCTTTTCGCCGCCCTTGCCGATGATGATGGCCTTGTGGCCGTCGCGATCCACCAGAATGGTGGCGAAGATGCGGCGCAGATTGCCTTCCTCTTCAAATTTGTCGATCTGTACGGCAACCGAGTACGGGATTTCTTCACCACTCAGGCGAAAGATTTTTTCGCGAATCAACTCGGCAGCGAGCTGCCGCTCGGTCTGGTCGGTGACATCATCTTCATCGAACAAGGGCTGGTTGTCGGGCAGATGGGTTTGCAGGGTTTTCAGCAGTTCATCGAGGTTGCTGCCCTGCTTGGCCGACACCGGCACGATTTCAGTGAAGGTGTGGGCGGCGGCGGCTTCCTGCAAAAATGCCATCAGCGCGCCGCGATCTTTCTCGTAATCGATTTTATTCACCACCAGAATCAGCGGGCGATCTTTCGGCAACAGCTCCATCACCTGGCGGTCTTCCTTGGTCAGCCGCCCGGCTTCCACCAGCATCATCACCACGTCGGTGTCCGACAGGGTTTCACGCACGCGTTTGTTCATCGCGCGGTTCATGGTGCTGGCGTGACGCGTCTGAAAGCCGGGGGTATCAACAAACACGAACTGCGCTTCGTCGGTGGTATGGATGCCCATCACACGATGACGCGTGGTTTGCGCCTTGCGCGAAGTGATGCTGATTTTTTGGCCGACGATACGGTTAAGCAGCGTCGATTTGCCAACGTTGGGGCGACCGACGATGGCAATGAGACCGCATTTAAACGTGGGGGATTCGGGCTGCAGACTCATTTTTCCAAACGTGCACACGCTTGACGCGCGGCCTCCTGTTCTGCGGTGCGGCGGCTTTTGCCTACGCCGCGCGTGCTGATGGCGGGTTTACCCAATACGCATTCGACGGTAAAACTCTGGTCGTGTGCTTCGCCTTCCGTGCCGATCAGGCGGTATTCCGGCAGCGGCAGTCGCCTCGATTGCAGCAGCTCCTGCAACTCGGTTTTGGCATCCTTGCCCGATGCCAGGGGATCGATCTGCGCGACCAGCGGGTCGAACAAACGACGGATCACCCGCGCGGCCTCGTCAAATCCGGCATCGAGAAATATCGCACCGAACAGCGACTCCAACGCATCGGCCAGGATCGACGGGCGACGAAATCCACCGCTCTTGAGTTCCCCTTCGCCCAGCCGCAGCACGTCACCCAATTTCAATGCCACGGCAATTTCGGCCAAGGTTTCCTGTCGCACCAGGTTCGCACGCAAACGCGACAGGCTGCCCTCTGGCAATTCGGGAAAGGCGTCGTAAAGTGCGCTAGCAATGGTGCAGTTGAGCACCGAGTCACCGAGAAACTCCAGCCGTTCGTTGTTTTGCGAGGCGTAGCTGCGGTGCGTCAACGCCTGAATCAGCAGTTCAGGGCGGGTGTAGGTATACGCCAGCGCCTGTTGCAGGCGCTGGATCAAAATCGGATTACTCAACCCCGGCAGGCGCGGCGTTGGGGTCGGAACTGGCGCTGAAATCGACGATCAGGCTGACGTTGGCCACCAGCGGGGTGCGGAATTCGTAATCCACCGATACCACCGGGCTGCCGCCTTTGCGGTCAATCGTAATGTCTTCGGGTTTCACCACCGTGACATAGCCCACATTGGCACGACGGCTGAAATCTTCGCGTATCTCAGCATTGCTCTTGGTTTTGAGGTCACTGTCCTGCCCCATGGTGCTGAGGATTTTTTTGACCGAAAAGAACTCGGTATAGGCAGGAAACAGTTTCATCGCGAGCACTGCAACCGCGATGAAGACAATGGCCACAAACAGGAAGCCGATCATGGTCACGCCGCGTTGGGTGCGCTTCAGGGGATAAGCAAGTTGCATAGTGTCTCCTTGGGTCAAATGCCGATCAGTGGATTTTAGTGCCGATGCGGCCAAAATCGTCAAAGTTCATCCAGATGAAAAACGCCTTGCCGACAATATTCCGATCCGGCACAAACCCCCAGTAACGGCTATCGTTACTGGCATCGCGGTTGTCACCCATCATGAAATACTGTGCTGCAGGCACTTTGCAGACAAAACCTTCGCCTTCGGCACTGTAGGAGCAGTTTTGCCGATAGGCAAAGTCCATCGCCTGGGATGGAAACACCGACGGTTTGCCCGGCTCGGTCATCATGGTGTGTCCCACACCATTCAGTTTTTCCTTGTACACCAAGGCGGTGATGTAATTAAGGCCACTGCCCACGTAGCTGTAGGTGCTAGTATTTTCAGTGGCGACTGGTCTGCCGTTAATGCTGAGTTTTTTGTCGCGGTACTCGACCACGTCGCCCGGCACACCCACTACGCGCTTGATGTAATCCAGGCTCGGGTCAGCGGGATAACGGAACACCATCACGTCGCCGCGCTCGGGGTTGTTCAGCTGGACAATTTTTTGATTGATTACCGGCAGTCGAATGCCGTAGGTATATTTGTTGACCAGGATGAAATCGCCAATCAACAAGGTCGGCATCATCGAGCCAGAAGGGATCTTGAACGGTTCGACCAGAAACGAGCGCAACGCAAACACGATGAGAATAACGGGGAAAAAGCTCTTGGCGTATTCCACCAGCAGCGGCTCCTTGGCATCATCGCCGCGCGCGCGTTTGAGCAGCAGCGCATCGAGCAGCCAGATGCCGCCGGTGATCACGAGCGCGGAAAAAAGTATCAGGGCAAAATTCATGCTGAGTAATCCGGTTATTTGTCTGAGACCTGAAGAATCGCAAGAAAGGCTTCCTGCGGAATTTCTACGTTGCCGACTTGCTTCATGCGGCGTTTGCCAGCTTTTTGTTTTTCGAGCAGTTTCTTTTTGCGCGTGATGTCGCCGCCGTAGCATTTGGCGAGCACGTTTTTGCGCAGCGCCTTGACGTTTTCGCGCGCGATGATATTGGCACCAATCGCCGCCTGCACCGCCACGTCAAACATCTGGCGCGGAATCAGCTCGCGCATTTTTGACGCCAGCTCGCGTCCGCGATAGACGCTGGTAGCGCGGTGCACGATCAGCGACAGGGCATCGACTTTTTCGTTGTTGACCAGAATATCCAGCTTGACCAGATCGCCCGCACGGTATTCCTTGAACTCGTAGTCGAGCGAGGCGTAACCCCGGCTGGTGGATTTCAGTTTGTCGAAAAAATCCATCACCACTTCATTCATCGGCAGATCGTAGCGCAGCATCACCTGACGGCCATGGTATTGCATGTCGAGTTGCATCCCGCGCTTCTGGTTGCACAGCGTGATGACGTTACCGACAAATTCTTCTGGCACAAAAATCGTCGCGGTGATGATCGGCTCGCGAATTTCTTCGATCTTCGACAGCTCAGGTAACTTGAACGGGTTCTCGACGTTGACGATTTCGCCGTCTTTCATCTGCACCTCGTACACCACCGTCGGCGCGGTGGTGATGAGATCCATGTTGTATTCGCGCTCCAGCCGCTCCTGCACGATATCCATGTGCAACAGGCCAAGAAAACCGCAGCGAAAACCAAACCCCAGCGCCTGCGAAACCTCCGGCTCAAACTGCAAGGCGGCATCGTTCAATTGCAGCTTGGTCAACGCGTCGCGCAGGTTCTCAAAGTCATGCGACTCGACCGGATACAGTCCGGCAAACACCTGCGATTGCACTTTTTTGAAACCCGGCAATGCTTCACTCGCCAGGTTATCGAGCAGGGTGATCGTGTCGCCGACCTGCGCGGATTTCAGTTCCTTGATGCCCGCGATGACAAAGCCCACTTCGCCCGCCGACAACTGCGGTCGATCTACCGATTTCGGCGTAAACACGCCGACGTGCTCGGTCAGGTGCTGCGCACCGCTCGCCATGAAACGGATTTTATCCTTGGGTTTGAGCACGCCATCGACCACCCGCACCAGCATCACCACACCGACATAATTGTCGAACCAGGAGTCAATAATCAGCGCTTTCAGCGGTGCGTCTTCCTGTCCACGCGGCGGCGGCACCTGTTTCACCACCACTTCAAGAATTTCTGCAATGCCGATACCGGATTTGGCCGACGCACGTACCGCCTCGCTGGCATCCAGCCCGACGATGTCTTCGATTTCTTCCGCCACCCGGTCGGGGTCGGCGGCAGGCAGATCGATCTTGTTCAACACGGGAATCACTTCAACGCCTAGATCAATCGCGGTGTAGCAGTTGGCCACGGTTTGCGCCTCAACACCCTGCGAGGCATCGACTACCAACAGCGCGCCCTCGCATGCGGACAGCGAGCGGCTGACTTCGTAGGAAAAGTCCACATGGCCGGGGGTGTCGATCAGATTCAAGCGATAAATCTTGCCATCCTGCGCCTTGTAGGTCAGTGCGGCGGTTTGCGCCTTAATGGTGATGCCGCGTTCTTTCTCCAGATCCATCGAGTCGAGCACCTGCGCTTCCATCTCGCGCTCTGACAATCCACCACATTGCTGGATCAAACGATCCGCCAACGTGGATTTGCCGTGGTCGATGTGGGCGATGATGGAAAAATTGCGGATCAGGTTCTGCGACACAGCAAAACGGGCACGTTTCCGTGCCCGGTCAGGGATGAGATAACTGCGCGGATTTTAACGGATTTCAGGGGTGGGCGCGTAACCATTGCCGAAACGCGGCCAGATTCAGTTCGTGACGACAAATCTCGATCTCGCCTGCAAACAGCAAGGGCACGTCCCAACCGAAAGTGGACTTGAGGGCGGGATCGGCATCGACATCACGGGAAACGAGCCGATGCGCGGTATGCGCAATCAGCCCGCCTACGCTCGCCGCCATCTCCTCACACAACGGGCATCCAGCCCGCGTAACAAGCGTCAGCTCACTCACCCGAAATTTTCAGCGGAATATACAGTGACCCGTCGCCGCGCCGCACCAGGATCGCCGCGCTCTTGCCGGTCGGCACCGCCGCAAGGGCTTTGCGGAACGCATCCACCGTCACGACCTTGCCGTTATTCACCGCGAGAATGACATCGCCAGTGCGAATACCCGCTCGCGCTGCATCGCCGGTGGCCTCTTCAACCAACAGGCCATGATCAATTTTCAGTTCACGACGCTGATCGACTGTCAGCTCTGACAGTGCCAGACCACCACGCGAATACGCCTTGCCAGCCTTGCCCGCGACTGGGTCTTCGCCGGGTAGTTCGCCCAGCGTTAGCATGACTGTCTGCGCCTTGCCCTTGCGCCAGAGTTCCAGCGGAATCTTGCTACCCGGCTTGGCCATGCCGACCATGCGCGGCAGATCACCGGAGTTTTCGACCAGTTTGCCGTCGAATTTAAGGATCACGTCGGCGGCCTGCAAACCGGATTTTTCAGCCGGGCTACCGTCCTGCACCTGCGAGATCAGCGCGCCGCGCGCCCGGTCCAGCCCAAACGACTCAGCCAGATCGGCGGTCACTTCCTGGATCACCACACCCAGCCAGCCGCGCGAGACTTTGCCATCGGCCTTAAGCTGGCCGACGACTTCCATGGCTACGTCGATGGGAATGGCAAACGACACGCCCTGGTAGCCGCCGCTGCGGCTATAGATTTGCGAATTGATCCCGACCACTTCGCCTTTCATGTTGAACAACGGACCGCCTGAGTTGCCCGGATTGATCGGCACATCGGTCTGGATATACGGCACATAATTTTCAGACGGCAGTGAACGTCCCTTGGCAGACACGATGCCGGACGTCACCGAATTCTCAAACCCGAATGGTGAGCCGATGGCCGCGACGGCTTCGCCCACACGCAATTTTTCGGGGTCGCCCAGCTTCACCGTAGGCAGATTGCTGGCGGTAATTTTCAGTACGGCCACATCGGTTTTAGGGTCGGCACCAATCACTTTGGCAGTGAATTTGCGTTTATCGATGAGCTTGACGATCACTTCGTCCGCACCCTTGACGACATGCGCATTGGTGAGAATGGTGCCATCACTGTTGACGATGAAGCCCGAGCCTGCTCCCCGCGCGGGAATTTCCTGCATGGGCCCGCCGCGTCCCTGACCGCCAGGCGGGAAGAATTTGCGGAAGAAATCCTGCATCTCGTCTTCGTCCGGAATGGCGAACGGGAAGCCCTCAGCATTGCGTTTCACCAATTTGGTGGTGCTGATGTTAACGACTGCGGGGCCCTGTTTTTCGACCAGATCCGCCACATCCAGCGCCTCTTTGGCCTGCACCGGTAACGCGAGACTCAGCGCCATCAAGCCTGCCATGATTGTTGATTTCATCATCACGATCCTTTCACTCTATGTAACAGCTTTTCGTTTTCAAACCGGAGTACCTGTGGGCGCGAGAGTTCACCTCCCCGTCCCAACCAGCCCCCCAACAGTCCGCCAACCAGCGCGCCCACGACCGCCGCACCATCGCCCGAGCCAATTTGTTGCGCCAGCAAACTCCCCGCAAACATCGCCAGCAGCGGCGCCCCGTAGGCGCGCCCGGCGGCCCGCAGCAGACTGCCTGCGGCGATCCCAATCACGACCCGATCACCGGCTTGCAACGCCAGCGCACTGTCCACGAGAAACAGCCTGGGACGCCGTTGAAACAGTTCTGCAATACGGCGCGAACCACACCCTTGTCCGCTACAGATACCGCAGCCGGACGGCTCCACCGCCTCGACCCATATGCCTTGCTCGGTGCAGCGCACAACCCGCGCGGTCTGTTCAACCGGGGGGGGGTCCGTATTCGGGGAAGACAGGGGCTCATGCACTGCCATGCAAAGACTCAAGGTTTGCGTGCAGAGTTGCCGGTTTCGATCAACGCGGTGTTGGGCACTTCACCCAAAGTAGTGATGTTATAGCCGTCGATCTGGCGGGCATACACGCCAATGGCGCCTTCAGCGGACAAGCCTTGCATGGTGGGATAGCGCGCATCACGCGGCTCGATGAACATGGACAGCACGCTCAGACCATCAGAAAACACCAGATGCGTGACGGGCATTTTCTTGCCCGGCATCGTGCGCACAGCCTCTTGCACCTGTTTGAATCCGGGTGGCGGTGTCACCTGCCAGAGGGCATTTCCGGGTTTATCCAGGCTGGCTTGCTGTATCAGCTTGCCCGTGAGGTCTTGGCGAAATTGCTGAGCATCGGGTGCTTTGCCAATCTGGATTTCGGAAAATACGAACATCGACACCACCCCGCCGTTTTCATTGACGATACGCGATTTGAGCGGCAACCCAGTCTGTTTGTCGAGCCAAAGCTGGTAGGTATAGCGGTAGCCATCTTGCGGTTCGAGCGCCACCACCTGGCAGGCGCGACCCGCGATGCGCTCCGCCCCGCCTAAACGCGCGTTGTAATACGCCATCAGATTGGCGGGAGGCGCGGACAACAAGGCCGGGAAGAAACGGCGTGTAGTGTTTTTCTCAAGCCGTACATGCTTGCCATCTGGCAAATGGCAAAACACGTCGTTATTGATACGCAGAAACTGGCGCGGTGAACCATCAAGCACTTCGATTTTTTCCTGTTCCCGACCGCCATCCGTGCCGTGCGACACCCTCATGACTTCAACATGCTCGCCATGGTGATAAACATAAATGCCACTGTAATTTAGTTGTCTGGCGGCCGCTACGGCGCGATTGAGCCAGTCCAGTGCAGTCTCAGCCTGCACGTTTCCGACAAGCATCAGCCAGGCGGTCAGTCCGAAAGCCAAATGGGCAAGCGTCAAGCGGCGATGCATCAACGGCGCTCCGGGCTGTCAGCCATTGTCAGCACGGCACGCTGGTAAGGCGAGGCCACGGCCATGGGTGCAAATTCCTGGTGCGCTACCAGATACGGTGCAAGGCGCGGTTCTTCGCGCCCACCCACCGCGTGCGTGGGCGAGGAGGATGCCAACAAAGCCGCAGGGGCGGGCAACTCGGCCTGATTCAGCCCGGTGAGTAACACCATACCCCACACCGCCAGTGACGCCATGGACGCCACGGCAACACGTTGTGGCCACACGCGGCGGCGCGGGGCAAGCACGGTGGGTTCGTCGGCCAGTTGTGCTGAAAAACGCGCCATGTAGTCAGCGGATGCGGGCGGCAAATCGCGCAGGCAATCGCCAATCAATTGATAGTCCGACCAGACCTGGCGCAGCCCATCATCACGTTTCATCTGGACAAAACAGGCGGCCATTTCGGCTTCGCCAAGCTCGCCGTCGAGCAGCGCTGACAGGGTTGAATCGGCTTCGACAGCGGGTGAAATCGCTTGAGGTTTCAGTTGTGTTGACATGCTTACCACCTTTTATCCTGACTTGTGCCCAGCATGGGGCGGATTCGTTCTGCGATGGCCTCGCGGGCGCGGAAAATCCGCGAACGCACCGTGCCAATCGGGCAATTCATCATCTGGGCAATCGCTTCGTAGCTCATGCCCTCGATTTCACGCAGCGTAATAGCTGTCCGCAATTCCTCGGGAAGCGCATCCACTGCCGCATTGACTGCTTGAGCGATTTGCTTGCTCTGAAGTTCCGCATCCGGGGTGGCAATATCCCGCAACAAATCGCCTTCCTCGTAATTTTCAGCATCTTCGGACAGCACATCCGACGACACCGGCATTTTTTTACGCGCCACCAGATAATTCTTGGCCGTATTGACGCCGATGCGATACAGCCAGGTGTAAAACGCACTTTCACCCCGGAACCCCGGCAACGCCCGGTACGCCTTGATAAAGGTTTCCTGCGTAATATCTTCCACCTCAGCGGCGTCACGCACCATGCGCGACAGCAGACGTCCAAGCTTGCGGTGATATTTAGTCACCAGCAGCTCGAACGCACGCTTGTCGCCGCTCTGGGCGCGTTCGACCAGCACCTGATCCAGTTCGCGATCCGACATATCTCCCTGCATTTTTTATTTGTGGTGAAAGTATACGTGACCGCTGCTTCCCAGCGGGGTGAGTCATCTCGATCAAAAAAGTTCACTCATCCCGAGCCAGGGCTGTGTGCCCATGCTGCGGGCTGCTATTATCCGGCGAAATCATGCACAACCACGACGTTCTCATCCTTGGCAGCGGCCTGGCCGCCCTCACCACCGCGCTGAAGCTCGCTGATTCCCGCCGTATCGCCATTGTCACCAAACGTCAGATGACCGACGGCGCGAGCGACTGGGCACAAGGCGGCATTGCCGCCGCTGTCGATAGTGGCGACTCGGTTGATGCCCATGTACGCGACACCCTGACGGCGGGCGGCGGCCTGTGTGACGAAGCCGTTACCCGGCTGGTCGCCAGCCAAGCCAGCGAGATGATCGCCTGGCTCACGGCCAATGGCGTGGCCTTTACCCCCGACCCCGCCACCCCCGGGGGCTACCATCTGGCGCGCGAAGGCGGCCATTCGCAGCGCCGTGTGGTGCACGCGACCGACGCCACCGGCCACGCGGTGCAAACCAGCCTGCTCGACAAAGTGCGTGCGCACCCCAATATCGACACGTTCGAACAGCACGTCGCCATCGACCTCATCACCGGCAAGCGGGCGAGCGGACAAGAACGACAAATCCACGGTGCCTACGCGCTGAACAAGGGCACGGGCGAGGTCGAAACCTTTGCCGCAGGACATACCGTGCTCGCCACCGGCGGTGCGGGCAAGGTGTATCTCTACACGACCAATCCCGATACTTCGACCGGCGATGGCATCGCGATGGCCTGGCGCGCCGGCTGCCGGGTGGCGAATCTCGAATTCGTACAATTTCATCCCACCTGTCTGTTTCACCCGCACGCCAAGTCATTTCTGATTACCGAGGCAGTGCGTGGTGAAGGCGGTCATCTGTTGCTGCCAGACGGCAGCCGTTTCATGCATTTGCACGATGACCGCGCCGAGCTCGCGCCGCGCGACGTGGTGGCGCGCGCGATCGACTTCGAGATGAAAAAACGCGGCCTTGACTGCGTCTATCTCGACATCAGCCACAAACCCGCCGACTTTGTGCGCGAGCATTTCCCGACGATTTACCGGCGCTGCCTCGAACTCGGCATCGACATCACCCGCCAGCCGATTCCGGTGGTGCCGGCCGCGCACTACACCTGCGGTGGCGTCGTCACCGACATCCGCGCCCGCACCGATTTATGCAACCTGCACGCGGTGGGCGAAGTCACCTTCACTGGCTTGCATGGTGCCAACCGGCTGGCGTCAAACTCGCTGCTCGAATGTCTGGTGTTCGGCCATGCGGCCGCCGCCGATATTCTGGCGACCCCACCCGCGCCCACGCTCGCCTTGCCGCAGTGGGATGCGTCGCGCGTCACCGACGCTGATGAAGAAGTCGTCATCTCGCACAATTGGGACGAATTGCGCCGTTTCATGTGGGACTATGTGGGCATCGTCCGCACCAACAAACGACTGGCGCGCGCGGCGCATCGCATCCGCCTGCTACGCGAAGAAATCGACGAGTTCTACCGCAATTTCCGCGTCAGCAACGACTTGATCGAACTGCGTAATCTAGTGCAAAGCGCCGACCTCATCATCCGCTCGGCACAGTTGCGGCAAGAAAGCCGTGGCCTGCATTTCAGCCGCGATTACCCGGAAGTATTGCCCATTGCCGGCAACACAGTGCTCAATCCGCGTCCGGGGACGCTGTGTCCAAGTGTGTGTGGCGTGCCCAACGCAGCGCAACCCTGAGCCGACGCATGTCGTCTGCAGGTACGCTGTCCGGCAATATCACGACCGTATCAACCTGCCCCGCAACCCGCAGGCGCATCACCAGCATCCACCGATTCACCACACTGTCGTCCTCTACCCCCGCATCCTGCCACTCACCCGCCGCCTCGCGCCATTGAAGACTGCCATCGGCGCGCAGCCGCAGATATCGCGTCGCCTGACGACTGCGCCATAGCAGCCCGACCACGCCACCGCTCAAGATGATCTGCCCCACCTGCGTTAACGCCGCGTGCCACACGGCCACTAGGGCCAGCACAGCCATCCCCGCCTGCAACAGCCCCAGCCAGCGTGAGGGTTTGCACTCGATCTCATGCATCCGCGTGTACACTTTCGCCGATTGAATTGAGGAAAAACATCATATCGTGATCGACGTCTGGAAAACCTATCTCACCCAACAGGGTGCGCAGTTCGACGGCGCAGCCATCGAACATTTTGGCGACGCTGCGCACGAGCGCGACGCCGCTGTCGACGGCACCATCGTCG
Source organism: Thiobacillus sp. (assembly GCA_040080645.1). GTDB lineage: Bacteria > Pseudomonadota > Gammaproteobacteria > Burkholderiales > Thiobacillaceae > Thiobacillus. The sequence continues at coordinate 102,988 of JBEBIA010000006.1, read as the reverse complement.
CCGACCTGTCGCAGCTCGGTGTCGTGGCGTTCAGCGGCGACGAGACCGCCACTTTTTTGCAAGGCCAACTCACTAATGACGTGCGCGCGCTGCACGCCGACAGCGCACAATGGAATGGCTATTGCAGCCCCAAAGGTCGCCTGCTGGGCAATTTTCTGATGTGGCGACAGGGCGACGACACTTGCCTGCAAATGTCTGGCGACATTGTCCCCAGCGTGCAAAAACGCTTGTCGATGTTCATCATGCGCGCCAAGGTCAAGGCGCGCGACGCCAGTGATGAAAGCGTGCGGCTGGTGGTGGCGGGGGGCGCCGCACAGACCGCCGTGGTTGCTGCGATGGGCAGCGTGCCTGATGACGTCATGAAAACCCTGTCCACCGAGTCCGGACTGGTGGTGCGCGTCGGCGACAATAAATTCGTGCTGTCGATCACGCCCGCTGCCGCGCCCACCGTATGGCAGGCGCTCACCCAGCACGCCACGCCGGTCGGGGCGTCGGTATGGGACTGGCTGCGCCTGAACGCGGGGATCCCGATGATTGTCGCCGCCACACAAGAGCAGTTCGTGCCGCAAATGGTCAACCTCGAAGCGATTGGTGGAGTGAGCTTCCAGAAAGGCTGTTACCCGGGTCAGGAAATCGTCGCCCGCAGCCAGTATCTCGGCAAAATGAAACGGCGCATGTTCCTCGCCCACGTGGACGAGTCTGCCGCACCCGGCGACAGCCTCTATAGCGTCGACATTCCCGGCCAGGCCACCGGCATGATCGTCAATGCAGCACCTGCGCCGGGTGGAGGCTTCGACGTGCTGGCCGTCGCACAAATTGAGTCGGCCAACACGCAAACCCTGCACCTCAAAGCAGAAAACGGCGCACCGCTCGCGCTCAAATCGCTGCCCTACGCCCTATCCGATTCCTGACGCGCGCCAAACGTGCGGCACGTTTACATTTACTACCGAATCGACCCCAGGCAGGCAACTGCTGCCGCACAGGCGGTCGATTTGCTGCTTGACCAGCTCACACCGTTCTGCGGGATCAAGCCACGCCGCCTGGCACGCTGCGACGAACCCGACCTATGGATGGAGATATACGAGGATATTTTTGACTTTGCGGCATTTGAAACGGCATTGCGCCAGTTCGAACAACAATTGATCCCAGTGGGTATTCAGGCTGACTCGCGGCACCAAGAATGCTTCGTCCCATCAGTCTGAGCGCTGTTTATGCCCATGAAAAAAGCCGGGATCACCCGGCTTTTTTCATGGGATCAGGCCGCTTATTTCCTCATCATCACGCTCTCTACCCAGCCTTCGCCATCCTGTCCCTGGACGGAAATGAAACCATCCTTGTCCTTGCCGGTGTAGATGACTTCCTCGCCCTTGGCCAGGGTCGCAACCACCTTGGAAGATTTGCTTGCCTGTGCGTAGACCTTGAGCCCGCCGATTTTGCCCATGACCGCATCGCCGCTTTCAAACACAATACCCGCCTTGGTGGGCTGACCGGACTTTCCTTTGAGATTGATGTCCTGCCGCGCCATGTCAGGATTACCCCGAACAGAGCGGACGATGTTGTTCCAGTTATCGAGATAGCTGGCAGCGATCACTTTACCCTCAGGCGTGTTGCTATACGCCCCCAGCCCGCCTGCCGCGCCGCCTCCAACGAGCAGGCCGCCCACACTCCAGTCGGTTTTTTCAGCATTGCCGGTGGCCGAGGCCAGCTGCAGCGAGGTACGCGAATCGGACAGGATCATGGTGGTCTGCGCCGATTTGAATTTGAGTCCCGCTGCGATAACCCCCGCCACCGCGCCAAAAATTCCGAGCCCCCCCAACGCGCCACCCACGCCGCCGGAATCCTTGCTGGAGAAAACCGCATCAGGCGTCAGCACGTAATCCGCCGTGACCATTTGCCCTTTGCCCATGTTGGAGCCTTTACGCAACTCGCCGGACTCGGCCAGCTGGCGTTCCTGCATCAGGTTTTGCATGGCGCGGCCACGTTCGACCAACACAAAACAATTGGACTGTTGCACCATCATGCGAATCAGCCCCACCGGTGATTGCAAGCCATACTGCAAAAGATGGGACACCACGGCATCCTGCGGCTCGACCACTGCCAGCGTGCCGTACGCTTTGTCGCATTTCTCAAGCGCCTTGGCCTCACCTTTAGCACCCTCCGGGCCTGCCGAGCCGGAAGGCTGACCTTCTTCTTTCTTATCGCCACCCAATTTGAAATCAAACAGACCCGCATACACAGGATTGACAGACTGGGTCAGAAACAGACCCATCACGAGTGCTTGAGCGAGGCTTTTCATAGAGGACTCCCGAGTTTATTTGCTCTAATTATAGCCACAACCCGCGTCGGAGAATGACTTGGATTTTGGGGGGCGGCGTCTATAAAAAAGACATCCCTGACAACTTGGAGAACATCATGCTGGACATCAATAAATGGGTCGCGCAGGAAGGTGGAGAAGCCTCAATGCGTGGCCATCTGTTCGAGCTGGAACCCTGGTCTGACGCACAGGCAATATCCATGGCGCGGCAGGATAGATTGGAACTCACCGACGACCATCTCGGCATCATTCGTTATCTGCGCGATTGCTACGCCGACCACGGTGGCACGATCAACGCGCGCATGTTGATGCGCTCGCTGGAGGAAGAGTTTGCCGGACTCGGCGGCCATAAATTTCTCTACAACCTGTTTCCGATGGGACCGATCGCGCAGGCGACGCGCTACGCCGGGCTCCCCATGCCACCGGGAACACGTGATCCCTCGTTTGGCACTACGCACTGAATTATTCAGCCTCGATCACGGGCACGCGCGGTGCCAAAGCGCACAGCAGTTCATAACTGCTGGTGTCTGCGGCAGCCGCTACCTCGTCCACCGGAAGCCCCTCACCCCATAAGGTCACTGAGCTGCCGGGAGTCGCATCCGGGAGTTCACTTAAATCCACGCACAGCATGTCCATCGACACGCGCCCGAGCGTGCGCGTGCGCTGGCCGCAGACCAACACTGGCGTACCGGTCGGCGCGTGACGCGGATAGCCGTCTGCATAACCACACGCCACTACGCCTACCCTCAGCGTCTCGCTGGTGTGAAACAACTGCCCGTAGCCCACACCTTCACCCGCCTGGACGGTTTGTACGCTGATCAGCGCAGAGCTTAGCGTCATGGCGGGCTTAAGATCCAGCGCCGCTGCGGACTGATCCGTAAAAGGGGACGACCCGTACAGCATGATGCCAGGACGTACCCAATTGCCCAGTGTCTGCGTATGACGCAGCAAGGCCGCTGAATTGGCACTGCTCCAAGGCAGCACGTACGGCGTGGCGGTGTGCAGGAAAGGCTCCAGTTGCCAGGCCACGCCTGCTGGTTCATCCGCTTGGGCAAAATGCGTCATCAAGGTCATGTCCCCAATCTGGGGCAGACTCCGCACGCGCGCAATCACGGCGTCCATATCATGCAAGGGAAACCCTAAGCGATGCATACCGCTGTCAAATTTGAGGAACACGGGCAGAACCTGCGCAGGCGGATGCTGCGCCCACCAGTCGAGCTGTTGCGAGTGATGCAACACCGGCCATAGCTTGAGTTCGGCACACAGGGCAATGTCGTCCGCGCAAAATATCCCTTCAAGCAGCAGGATCGGCTGATCGACCCCCATGAGGCGCAAGTTGGCGGCTTCTTCGACGGTCAGCACCGCCAGCCCGTCCGCCGCCGCAAATGCCCGCACAGCACGCGACAATCCATGGCCATACGCATTCGCCTTGACCACGGCAAACACGCGGGCACCCCCCGCATAACGTCGCGCCACGCGCAGGTTGTGCGCCATCGCGCCAATGGAAATTCGCGCCTGGATGGGTCGCATGAGACTTAATATGCGCCCGGTTGCGCCAGCGATTCGAAGCGTGTGTATTCGCCGAGAAATGCCAGTCGCACAGTGCCGATCGGGCCGTTACGCTGCTTGCTGATGATGATTTCGGCAGTGCCTTTGTCCTGCGTGTCAGGGTTGTAGACCTCGTCGCGATAGATGAACAGGATCACGTCGGCGTCTTGCTCAATAGCGCCCGACTCACGCAGGTCGGACATGACAGGGCGTTTGTTGGGGCGCTGTTCCAGCCCACGATTCAACTGCGACAACGCCACCACCGGCACCTGCAACTCTTTCGCCAGCCCTTTGAGCGCACGCGAGATTTCAGAAATTTCGGTGGCACGGTTTTCGCCCGCGCTGCTGGCCGACATGAGCTGGATGTAGTCGATCACGATCAGACCAAGCTTGCCACACTGGCGCATCAGGCGGCGCGCGCGGGCGCGCAGTTCCAGCACGTTGAGCCCCGGTGTTTCGTCAATGAAGACTGGCGCGTCGTTGAGCTTGCCGAGCGCGTAGGTGAGGCGTTGCCAGTCGTCCTCGCCGAGTTTGCCAGTGCGCAGCCGGTGCTGATCGAGTTTGCCGACCGAGCCGATCATCCGCATCACCAGCTGCGAGCCGCCCATTTCCATCGAAAACACGGCGACCGGCAGGCCGGTATCGAGCGCGACGTTTTCCGCCATATTGAGCGAGAACGCGGTTTTGCCCATCGACGGGCGGCCGGCGACGATGATGAGATCGCCCGGCTGCAAGCCTGAGGTTTTCTGGTCAAGGTCGTGAAAGCCGGATGGCACACCGGTAATGCCGGAATCGTTATCGCGGTGGTAAAGCTCGTCGATACGCTCAACCACTTCTTTCAACAGTGGCTTGATTTCGACAAAGCCTGCCTGACCACGACTGCCGGATTCGGCGATCTCGAACACGCGCGCCTCGGCCTCATCGAGCAGCTGCGACGCACTCCGTCCGGCGGGGGAATACGCACTATCAGCAATACCGGTGGCCACTTCGGCCAGTTTGCGCATCACCGACCGCTCGCGGACGATTTCAGCATAGCGGCGAATGTTGGCCGCCGACGGTGTGTTACTCGCCAGCGCCACGATATACGTCAGCCCGCCGACGCTTTCAAGTTGCCCCAGCGATTGCAGTGCCTCGGCTACGGTGACGGCATCTGCTGGACGGTTTTCAGCGATTTGCCGCACGATGGAACGCAAAATCTGGCGGTGATCCTGGCGATAAAAATCGGTTTCCGACACCACGTCGCCAATCCGATCCCAAGCACTATTGTCGAGCAGCAGGCCGCCCAGCACCGCCTGCTCGGCTTCCAGCGAATGAGGGGGCAGACGCATCTGTGCCAGCGCCGGATCCAACGGGCGCGAATCAGTCGGAGAGTTCAGGGTGTGCACGGTTGCCATCACAGGATTCTAGTCTGGCGATGCGGCCTAACCAAGGGATAAGCATGTGGATAAATCTGTATAGCCTGGGGACTTTTCAAGTGCCAAACAAAAACCCCCGCCTGCTGACAGGACGGGGGTTTCGGCATCAGCGCACCCACGGTGCGCATCAGGTGCGATCAGGCCGCCATGGCCTTCACTGCTTGCGCCAAACGGCTCTTATGACGCGACGCCTTGTTTTTGTGGATGATTTTCTTGTCCGCAATGCTGTCAATCGTGCTCATCGACGACTGGAAGATGGTCAGCGCCGCAGCCTGGTCACCCGCTTCGATCGCCTTGCGTACTTTTTTGATCGCCGTACGCAACTCTGAGCGCTGGCTCATGTTGTGGCCGCGCTGGGCATCGGCCTGACGGGCGCGTTTACGGGCTTGGGCGGAGTTCGCCATGGATTCTGCTCCTGTTGGTCTGCGCCCCAAGGCGGGGCACGTACATCGAAAACGCGCGATTGTACTGACAGGCCGCCGATAAATCAAGCAAAAACACGTTCTATCCCTACCTCCAGATGGGCTCACTCGACCTGCACGCCACTACTGGTATCACATTACCGCTTCTGATTCGAGAAAGCGCGCCAGTTCGGCCAATACGGCTGCCAGCAGCACTGCCAGATGAGTGGCCTGCGGCAAGGTGTCCCCCCGTTGCTGGCGCGCGGCGATTTCGCAGGCTTTTGCTGCCTCGAACAAGCGCGCTGCCTGAAGATTCGCCCCCAAACTTTTCAGACCGTGGGCGATAAAGGCAATGCCTTCATAGTCCTGCTGTGCAATAGCGGCATTCAGGCGCAATAAAGAGTCGCGCTCGCTGCTGTGCGCCACGTCCACTATACGCACCATAAAAGCCTGGCGTCCCTTACAGTGCTGGCGCAAGGCATGCCAGTCGACTTCCCCTTTAGACGGGGGCATGGCGGCCAGCAGTTCAGGCGCGCGAGACGGCATCTCAGAAGCGCTTTCGGTAAGGCAAGCACGAATCGTTTCGATCAACACATGCGTGCGGATCGGTTTGGACACATGCGCCAACATCCCGGCCGCCAGACAAGCATCACGCGAATCGCTCATGGCGTGCGCGGTCAGTCCGATTATCGGCAAGTCGGGTTGCAGCATGTGGATACGCCGTGTGGCTTCATAACCATCCATCACGGGCATCTGGATATCCATCAACACCAGGTCGTAGCTTCCCTCCCCGGCTGACTCGATCATATTGACCGCCTGCTGGCCATTCTGGGCAAAGGCCACCTCAGCACCCTCCTGAACCAGCAGGTCTTCCAGAATCAGGCAATTCACCTCCACATCTTCCGCCGCGAGGATGCGCAATCCAGCCAGTCGGGCCTGCGTCGGCTCAGAGAATTCAACATCTTCTTTAATCTCAGTCGGTACGCCTAACTTCAAAGGAATCGAGAGCGTGAACGAACTGCCACACCCCACTGCAGTATCCACTTCGAGTGTGCCCCCCATCAATTGCGCATATTTCAGGCTGATGGCCAGGCCGAGTCCACTGCCACCATATTGCCGGGTCGTCGACGCGTCGGCCTGCTCAAACGCAGAAAACACGCGACTCGCCTGCTCCGCATCCATCCCGATGCCCGTGTCGATCACCCGGAAATAGAGCCGTTCCCCATCACGCCCCACCCGCAGTCGAACCTCGCCCTGCTCAGTAAATTTGATCGCGTTAGACAGCAGGTTCACCAGAATCTGGTTCAGCCGCAGCGCGTCGCCTTCCACCCAGGGCGGCAAGTCGGCTGCCTGGTCGTTCACCACGGCAAGCCCTTTGGCTTCGGCACGCGGCAGCACATTGCGCCACGCGTCGTCAATGGCCGCTTTCAAGTCGAAGGGGCGTTGCTCCATGCGGATTTGATCGGCTTCGATGCGGGAAAAATCGAGAATGTCATCAATCACCGACAGCAGATGTTTGCCCGAATCGAGAATATGGCCAAACGTGTCTTTCGCTTTGTCGTCGGCATCGCGAAAGCCAATCTGCGCCATCCCCAGCACACCGTGCAATGGCGTACGGATCTCATGGCTCATATTGGCGAGAAACTGGCTCTTGATGCGCGACAGGCGCTCCGCCTCGTTGCGCGCGGCATCCAGCGCATAGGTTCGCTCGATGACCATTTCTTCCAAGTGATTACGGTGGTGCAGCAACTCGCGCTCCATATCGCGGCGGGCACTGATGTCCCGTGTAATGGCCAGTATCCGCATTTCACCTGATTCCGTATCCCGGATAGGCACGCCATGCGCCTCCAGCCAGCGGTGCGTCCCCTTTAGCGTAATGATTTCGAATTCGAAAGTATGACTACTTTCACCATGAGAAATTTTCTCGCAACACGTGTGAAAAGTCCGAACACTGTCGGCCGCGACCCAGTTGCTGATTGCTGACTGTTTGAGGGTGTCTAGCTGATCCGCCCCAAAAATGCTCAGGCCCGCCTGATTCATCATCACGACCCGTTTCTCACGATCCAGAATCATCACCCCTTCGGGCTGCGCCTCGAACAGCGCACGCAAACTCGACTCGCTTTGCTGCAATGCCTGTTCGGCCAGACGCTGTTCGGAAATATCAAGCAGGCTTCCCACCATCCGCAGCGGATGCCCCTGCACATTGACCTCCACCACGCTGCCACGATCCAGCGCCCACAGCACAGAGCCATCCGCACGAACCATGCGGTGCTCGCTACGGTACGTCGTGTTGTCGCGCAACGCGCGTTGCAGACGTGACATCACCATATCCTGGTCATCGGGATGGAGCAGCGCGGCAAACGCCTCGACAGGGTGTTTCTGATAGCTCTCGGGCAGCCCCAATAGATGACACCATTGCAGATTGTGTGTGACTTCGCTGGTTGCGATATTCCACTCCCATACCCCCTCACCAATGTTGTCCATGGCGCGGCTCAGCCGTTGTTCGCTGCGTGTCAGCTGCTCGCGCGAGTGCGCCAGACTATCGAGCATCGCATTCATGGTGTCCGACAGGCTTGCCGCCTCATCATTACCTACCATCTGAACCCGCTGATCGAGTTCACCGCGTTCAACTGCGTCAGCCACTTGCCGAATACGCGCCAAGCGTCGGGTCGCCCTGCCACTCAAAATCATCATGAGCACGATGCCAACCAGTGTGGCCACCAGGCCAATCATCAACCATTGCCGCTGTTGCTGCGCCAGCATGGCATGAACATCGGACTCAATCAGACATATCTGCACCCAGCCCACTTGTTGCTTGGCATTCCAGACAGGGGCGGTCACCACAACTTCATCGGCCTCGCGAACAATCCTCAACGCAGGCTCAGTGGGTAACGGGGTGACAAACAAACCCCGCTGTCCCGGGTCAGTATGCGCAAGCACGCGTCCCTGGTTATTCAGGAACATGGCTTCTTCTATCCAGGGCACCTCGCGCTGGACCTGAATGATTGTCTGCAAAGCGGAAAAATCACGCCCCGCCAGCCCTCCGGCCCCCAAGCTGGCAAGTCCTGCGGCCTCGCGAACACCCTGGTCCTGCCGCAACTGAAGTAGCCAGTTGCGCTGTTTCACCGACGAATCCCACAGCACGATCCCGATAAACACACACTGCACCAGCACCACGCTTACAACCATCTGGCGACGCAGGCTGCCAAAAAACCAGGCCCGAAAACGATCACGCAACATACAATTATTTCCCCGCCATCAACAGGCTGGGCACCTCGCGCTCAAAGCGCGTGATGAATTGCTGCGCGGGCGCATAAGAGGTGTCACTGGCCGGGTGGAAGCGTTGAATATCCAGATTCATCAAGACCGTCTGCCCGGCAGTACTGGTGTGCAGATTCAGCAGGGCGTGGCGAATCTGCTGCTGCAAAGCCGCAGGCAAGGATCGGCGCAGCATCACGCTGTTGCTCATTATGTAATCAGTTTCCCAGAGAACTTTCAACTTCGCTGCCTGCGCTGGCTCGCTGCGCTGAAAAACCCGCCAGGGGATCGACCAGGTTAATCCGACTGCCACCTCACCCAGGCTGACATTCAAAAGAGTGGAAGTTTGCGATCCCACTTCTTGCAGCACTATCTCGCTCGACAAATCAAGCCCGCTTTGGTGTAAAAACCAAAGTGGCATAAGACAGCCTGCAAGCGCTGCTCGGGAAGCACATGCAAGGGTTTTTCCACGCAAATCCGTCGGACGCTGAACCGTAGAATCACGCCGCACAATAAATAGCCCACGGAAATCCTGCGCGTCGCCCACCATGGCAATCGGCGTATAGCCCGACTGGAACGCTTGCAGGCTTTGTAGCGGATTGGCCAGAATCAAATCCGGGTCGTGTGCCCGATAGCCGGCTTCAAACGCCGCATAGCTACGAGCAGTTTCCAGCTCGAAGCGGGCTGCTGGAATCTGTCGATTCAGATACTCAATCAGCGGTTGGTACGATTCGGATAGTGTGACTGCGTTATGCAGTGGATAAACTGCCAGCCGATAAGTAGGCAGGGGACGGGTAGGGGATTGGGAGGTGTAACGGATCAGTGGTGGATCAGCAGTCGGCGTGTCGCATGCAGTCAACGCTACGATGCCGGTCAGCGCGAATACTATCGCCCAATAGCGATTAGCGCGCTGCCCGGCTCGTCGTAGCTGCTCCATGGCAGCAGCATAACAAACCGCCCTGAAAAAACACAATTACGCACGGGCAAGGTCAAGCCAGATCGATTACCAGCGCAGAGCGAATGGGTTCAGCCAGCGTGACAGGTTCAACACGATAGGCATCGAGATCAATACCGATATGCAGGGCGCTGCCGGATTGGGCGGCAGCAATCGAAGCGGCATCGAGCTCAAATCGCAGAAAATGCACTGCCGAAGTTTTGTCGGCATTTTCACGCTCCATGTCTTCATCCGCGATGGCGAACACCTGTGGCAAGTCAGCAACCTGCACCCACACGCGCTCCTCAATGCCTTTAAGTTTTCCCAGCGCCACTTTCCGTTCGTCCGGATCGGAATACTGAATCATCATGGTGGCTTTCCAGTTGCTGCCATCCGGGATCAGCGGGTTATACGCGTCAAGTTCATCCTGAATACCGGATTCTTCGTAGGTGCGCTCGGCGCGCAGCATTTCCTGAATCTGGTAGCGCATGGTTTTTTCATCTTCGAAAATCAGCGTGACGTGATTGCCCAGTTCGATCATGCGATTTTTCTTGTGCGCCATGATCTCGGCGCGCAGCACGGGGCGCGCCTTGGCATAGGCTTCAAGCGTCATCAGGCTGTCGCGGGTAATGTGGGGCATGGCGTGTCCTCGTTTATTCAAGACCGTAGGCAATACGCATAAGCGTAATCGGATGCTGTTTTTCAGCAGTGGCGCTTTCACCCATACCTTGCAAGATATGGCGAGCCGCGATGGCGCAGTCAGAACTGACGTAATCGGGCTGCGGTTCTGCCATCTGGCGGAACACCGGCTTGCCGATTTTCATCGACTTGTCGAACCACTCGCTTTTCACGCCCCAGGTGCCGTCGTGGCCAGAACAGCGTTCCACCATGGTGACCTTGGCACCCGCGAGTTGCAAGGCATCGCGCGTTTTGTTGCCAATGTTTTGCACGCGCTGGTGGCATGGCACGTGATAGGCCACCTTGCCGAGCGGCGACTTGAAATCCGATTTCAGCAAGCCATCGGCATTGCGCGCCATCAGATACTCGAACGGATCCCACATCGCCTCTTTCACTGCCTGAACATCCGCATCGCCGGGGAACATCAGCGGCAGCTCCTGCTTGTACATCAGCGTACACGAAGGCACGGCGGTGAGAATCGCGTAGCCTTCGCGCGCCAGTTTCACCAAATGCGGAATATTGGTTTCTTTCAGCGTCTGCACCACATCGAGATCACCCAGTTCCAGCTTGGGCATGCCGCAACAGGCTTCTTTTTCCACCAGCACAGCGGGGATTTCGTTATGAGCCAGCAATTTCAACAAGTCGTGGCCGATGCCTGGCTCGTTGTAATTGACGTAACAGGTGGCGTAGATCGCCACCTTGCCAGGCGTTTTATCACCAGCCTTCACCGGAAAACTGCTGTCCGGCCTGGCCGTTGAACGGAATTTCGCGCTGTCGTACTCGGGCAGTTGGCGATCCGGGTGGATATGCAACACGCTATCCACCAGTTTGCGCACGGTTTTGTTTTTGAGGCTCGCGTTCACGGCCTGCACCACCACCGGAATCGAGGCCAGCTTACCCATCGCGTCGGTGCTTGACAGCAATTTATCGCGGAACGTGGTCTCGCCTTTTTTGAATTTGATCGCCTTGGCGCGCAGCATGGTGTGCGGAAAATCAAGATTCCACGGATGCGGCGGCACGTAAGGACACTTGGTCATGTAACAGAGATCGCACAGGTAGCACTCGTCCACGACCTTCCAGTAATCCTTTTTCTCGATGCCATCGACTTCCATCGTCGGCGACCCATCGACCAGATCAAACAGGGTAGGAAACGCCGTGCACAGCGACACGCAACGGCGGCAACCATGACAGACATCAAAAATGCGTTCAAGCTCATGGTTGAGCGAATCTTCGCTATAGAAATCCGGGGTTTTCCAGTCCAGCGGGTGACGGGTGGGGGCTTCGAGGCTGCCTTCGCGGGTAGTCATGCGAACTCCATTTAGACTTAGTATAAATTGCAGATCAGATTCAAAAAAAGCGGGTCGCATTCGACCCGCTTCTCAGCATGAACGCGATTAAGCGCCCAGCGTGTCCAGCGTTTTCTGGAATTTGTTGGCGTGCGAACGCTCAGCCTTGGCCAGCGTTTCAAACCAGTCGGCGATTTCGTCAAAGCCTTCGCCGCGTGCATCCTTGGCCATACCCGGGTACATGTCGGTGTACTCGTGGGTTTCGCCTGCGATCGCGGTTTTCAGGTTATCAGCGGTGGGGCCGAACGCCATGCCGGTTGCGGGGTCGCCGCACTTTTCCAGATATTCGAGGTGGCCGTGCGCGTGACCGGTTTCACCTTCAGCCGTGGAACGGAACACCGCTGCCACATCGTTGTAGCCTTCCACGTCCGCTTTGGCTGCGAAGTAGAGGTAGCGGCGATTCGCCTGCGATTCGCCTGCAAAGGCGGCTTTCAGATGGTCTTCGGTTTTCGAACCCTTGAGTTGCATAACGCTGTCTCCTAAATGAACAAACCTGGTTAAGTGGAACCTACAAATGCAGAACGCCTCCAGCACTTGTGCGCAAAAAACGGCACAGGCCGATTGCAAGGCGAAGCGGGTTTTTAGACTAAGTCTAATACCTGAACGAAGAGTAAACCGCCTTCCCCAAGCCTGTCAACCTGCGTCAACTATTTTGCCCGCAACGGGCTTAAAACCACGGATTGCGCACACAGGAGTAAACTTCACGCCCCTGTTGGAGGCCTTGCCATGCGTGACGACACCCCCGAAACCGACGCCGAGTGGCGAGACAAGCTGACGCCTGAGCAATACCGTGTATTGCGCGAAAAAGGCACTGAACGCGCGTTTACCGGACAATACTGGGACAACCACCATGCGGGCATGTATCGCTGCGCGGGCTGCGGCGAACAGCTTTTCAGCGCCGGTGCCAAATTCGATTCTGGCACCGGCTGGCCGAGTTTCTACCAGGCGCTGAACCCCGGGCTGGTCGCCGAAAATCATGACAGCAGCCACGGCATGGTGCGAGTTGAAGCGGTGTGCCATCGGTGCGGCTCGCATCTGGGACATGTGTTCCCCGATGGCCCCGCGCCCACGGGGATGCGCTATTGCATCAATTCAGCGTCGCTGACATTTGAACCCAAACAGGATTGAGCTTTGCATTGTTTTGACGCGCGTATCACGGCGATTGTCCCTGCCACCCCGAGCATCCATGTGCTGTGCCTGCACATTGCCAACCCGGAGTTTCGTTACCTGCCCGGCCAGTGGATCGATCTGAGTATCGACATCGAGAGCGCCCCTCACACGTCGGGATATTCGATCACGACGTCGCCCCTGCACACCGGTGAAATCGAGCTGGCGATCAAGGCCAGTGCTCGCCATCCGCTGGCGCGTTGGATACACGAGCGCGCCGCAGTGGGAGACACTGTCCGGGTCAGCCAGGGTCAGGGGCCGTTTGTCTATCTTCCGGAGATGAGCGATAACGTGGTATTGATCGGCGGCGGCGTTGGTATCACGCCCCTGCTATCCATCTTCCGGCATATACGCGACGCCCGGCTCAGTACCCGCGCGCACCTCGTGTACAGCGTGTCGGATAGCCGTGAAATCCTCTATCGCGACGAACTCGACACCGCCGCGCGCGAGCACGACAACCTCCATGTCCACCTCACCGTCACCCAACCCGACCCGCGCTGGCACGGCCTCACGGGGCGTATCGATCCGGTCAAGTTGCACGCGCTCGATGTGCCGGACGACACGCTGTATTACTTGTGTGGCCCCAAAGGCATGGTCGAAGATATGAGCGCGCTGCTGCATGGCCTGGGTGTGCCGATGAGCCGCATCATTTTCGAGAAGTGGTGGTAACACGCGGTAGTCAGGGCTCATCAACCCTGATCCCTTTTCGTACTATCGCCAGTCCCTTTTTACCCGGTAGACTCGCAGTATTCCTGTCCACTTTTGGAGCTTGTCATGCGCTTTACCGCCCTGATTCTGACTGCCAGCCTCAGCTTCACCGTTCATGCCGGCCCTACCGACACGGTTAAACCCTACCCCGCCAAACAAGTCGCCCCCGACACCTGGGTAATTACCGGGCCGCTCGGCGAGCCGTCCGTCAAAAATCAGGGCTTCATGAACAATCCGGGCTGGGTGATCGCGGGCGATCAGGTCGTGGTGATTGACCCGGGTTCCAGCGTGCAGGCCGGGCGCATGGTGGTCAAAGCCATCCGCAAAACTACAACATTGCCGGTGACAGCGGTATACAACACCCATGTTCACGGCGACCACTGGCTGGGTAATCAGGCCATTCTGGAGGCTTGGCCAAAAGCGACCCTGATCGGCCATCCCGACATGATTGCCAAGGCCCGCGCAGGCGAAGCCGACACCTGGGTCAAACTGATGAGCAATCTGACCCAAGGCTACACAAACGGGACGCGCGCAGAGATCCCCACGGTTGCGGGCATTGACGGCATGGCATCAAAAATCGGCAATCGCTGGTTCAAAATTCACGCAGCCAACGACGCCCACAGCAAAACCGACATCATGATTGAAGTGGATAACGGTGTACTGTTCACCGGCGACAACGTCCTGAATCAGCGGGTTGCACGCATGGACGACGGCACGTTCACGGGCAACATCAAAGCGATCGACCGTGCGCTGGCCATGCCGCTCAAAGTGGTCGTTCCAGGGCATGGAAAAGTCGGCAACAAGTCAATCCTTCAAGACCAGTGCGATTATTTTCAGGCTCTGTTTGATGCAGTCAAAATTGAATACGACGCGGGCAAAAGCGACTTTGAGATGAAGCCTGCTGTCATCAAAAAACTCGCAGCCTTCAAGAAATGGCACGGCTTCGACAGCGCTGTCGGCAAGCACATCAGTTTGGCGATACTGGAAATCGAACAGCAGTAAGCCAAGCTGCCGTTAATTGCACTGTCGCTAATCGTGCAGCGACGTGACCGTCGCCGTTGGGTTCGCCTGCCATTCGCCGTCGAGTTGCACCCATTCGATACGATAGCCCACCATGCGGATACTCGCGGGGCGACGGTTATCGCCCGTATCTGAAAACTCGAACCGGTAATCACGCTGGAATTGCAGTTGACCGTCGCCGTTGCGACTGAAACGGGTGCGCGTGAGGGCAACGCTTTCGTCAAGAAATTGCACTCCGCGTTCGCCACAGACACGCCGTCCGGCCAGGATGGCAATTTCGCGCGCCTGGAGTCCGGCGTACCAGTACCAGGCCAAAGCCCCCGCCCCGGCCAGCAGCAGAAGCTCAGCGCTCATTGCCCAGTCGTATCAGGCTTGGGGGCGCTGCGAAACAGCGCAGCGACTTGACGGGCAGGCCGACGGGCGGGCGAGGCGGCGGTCATCGCGGCGGCGGGTTCGTACGGCGCATCAAACAGCGTATCGCGCGCAGGCGCAGGCGGGGTGATTGGCTGCTCGGACGCCCGTGCAATCGGTGCGCGAGCCGGACGTTCCTCGCGGGCGGCCGAACGCTGCGCCTGAAAGGCCGGCACATCAGCTGCCCCCGGCTCGAATCCGGGCACGATGACGGCGTCAATCGCGTTGCCGATCAGCCGTTCGATATCCCGCAAATAGCGGGTTTCCGATTCGCTCACCAGCGAAATCGCTTCGCCGCTCGCCCCCGCGCGCCCGGTGCGGCCAATGCGATGAACGTAATCTTCAGCGTTGTGCGGCAAATCGTAGTTCACCACAAACGGCAGCGCTTCGATATCGATACCGCGCGCGGCGACGTCGGTGGCGACCAGCACGCGTATCGTGCCCGCCTTGAAAGCATCGAGCGCCTTGATGCGTTCTTGCTGGGTTTTGTCGCCATGGATCGCATCGGCGTGCAACCCCAACTTGTTGAGTTCGTTGGCCAGCCGGTTGCATCCCAGCTTGGTGCCGGTAAAGACCAGCACCTGCCGCAGGTCGCGGCTCTTGATCAGATGCGCGAGCAAAGCCCGTTTGCGTTCGTGGTGTACCGGATGCACCACTTGCGTCACGGTCACGGCGGTGGCATTACGCGCGACTTCGATGAAAGTTGGGTGATTCAGAATGCTGTCGGCCAGTTTGCGAATTTCTTCCGGGAAGGTGGCGGAAAACATCATGTTCACCCGCTGCGTCGGCAATAGCGCGACGATACGCTTGAGGTCAGGCATAAAGCCCATGTCCAGCATCCGGTCAGCCTCGTCCAGCACCAACGTATTCACCTGCGTCAGCATCAGCGTCTTGTTTTGCACGTGATCAAGCAATCGACCCGGCGTGGCGACCAGAATCTCGACGCCGGTTTTAAGGATCGGAATCTGCGTGTTGATGTTGACGCCGCCATACACCACCAGCGAGCGCAGCGGGAGGTGCTTGCAATACGCCTTGATGCTTTCTTCCACCTGAATCGCGAGTTCGCGCGTGGGCGTCAGGATCAATGCGCGGATTGGATGCTTGGCGGGCGAGGTGCTGCTGTTGGCGAACGGCAGCATCCGCTGGATCAGCGGCAGCGCAAAGGCGGCAGTCTTGCCGGTGCCGGTTTGCGCCGCGCCCAGAATATCGCCGCCCTGCGCTGCGAGCGGAATCACCTGTTCCTGAATCGGCGTCGGCGTGGCGTAACCCATATCATCGAGCGCGCGCAGGATATCGGGTGCGAGACCCAGATCGGCAAAAGTGGTCAAAGCCTGTCCTAAAGGGTAATCCAGTCAAAACCTGCCGACTGGCAGGCCACCTGTATGTCGTCGTCGTTGCAGCCCAGTGCCTTTGCCAATGCGTGGCGGGCAAGCTGCTGTGTATTGTTGGTACGTGATACGTGCGCCGCCATCACATGACGCAAACCATTGTGCTGCAATTTGCCCAGCAGCAGCGCCGACTGGCTGTTTTCGAGATGGCCAAAACGCCCCCCCACCCGACGTTTCAGGCTCGCAGGATAGGGCCCTGCGGCCAACATCACCGCATCGTGATTGCATTCGAGCACCAGCGCATCAACGCCCGCCAGGCTCGCCTCGATATGCGGCGTGCTGCATCCCACGTCGGTCAGCACCCCCAGCCGCCGATTACCGTCGCCAAACACACACTGCACTGGCTCGCGGGCGTCGTGCGGTACGGGAAACGGCTGAATCTCCAGATCGCCTATGGCAAATACCGCATGACTGTCGATGACGTTGGCTGCCACGCTCTGCATATCCTGCGCCATCGCCAGCGTCCCCGCTGTGAGCCACACCGGCAATTTGTGCTTGCGAGCAAATCGACCCACGCCGCCAATATGATCGCTGTGCTCATGCGTCACGATAATCCCGGCCAGATCAGCCGGTTGCAGCCCCAGCCGCGCCAGTCGCTGGGCACATTCGGCCAGACCAAATCCGCAATCCAGCATCAGTCGGGTTTGACCTGCCTCAACGATCAGACCGTTGCCTTCGCTGCCACTGCCGAGGCTGGCAAACCGCATTATTTCAATTCTTTGTGCAGCAGATTCACGATTCGGGTTTGCGTCGCGGGTTCGGCATTGTTCACGCTAACGCGGCTTTTGTCGCCCATTTCGCTGACCACGATTTGCAACTGCGGGCTGCCTTTGTCCTTTTTGCTGCCGCGCCAGAATGCCAGCTTGGCAAAAATGCCATCGTCGCGCTTGCTGTCGTTATCGGCCTCGGGGTCAATATAGCGCACGAAGTACACGCCCTTGGAACGGTCGCGATCTTCCACCGCAAAGCCCACACGATCCAGCGCCAGCCCGACCCGACGCCAGGCGCGGTCGAAGCTCTCGTCCATTTCCAGCTGCGACGCAGCACCGTCTTTGACCACACGCGCCTGCTCGGGCGTCTGCTGCTGCGCCAGCAGTGTCTCGGCACGCCCCTGCTCAACGCCAAACCGCAGCATCAGTCGACGCAGCATTTCAGCTTCGAGTTCAGGATCAGCTGCACGTGGCTGCCACACGGTCTTGTCTTTGCCTTCGGTGGCATAGATTTCCATCATGCCGCGATGGCTGATGTAAATCTCGGTGCCCTCCTTGCCCGCTTCGATCCGGGTACGGAATTTATCGCGCTCGGGGGTCGAATACAGCCCGTCCAGCACTTTACCCAGGGTGCGGCGCACCGCATCCTGCGGAATCTTGGCGCGATTTTCGGCCCAGTCGGTTTCAAGCACGCCGGTTTCAGGCGATTCGAGATTGACGAGAAAGCCCGTCTCCTGCCAGAAATCTTTAATGACCGGCCACACTTGCTGCGGCGTCGCGTTCACCACCAGCCAGCGTTGCGTGCCCGCACGCTCGATGCGGACTTTTTCCTGGCTCGGCAGCACGCTGGTAGACGCTACCGGTGTGGTCTTGCGTTCCTGGTTGTAGGTCGACAGGGTGGCATTTCCGCCCTGTGTATCGGGGATCGCATAACGGTTATCGGTGCTGGGCGATACCAAGTCGGGCGGGACTTCCAGCGTCGGCAGTTTAGCCGTCGACTTGTAGTCAATTTTTTTGCTCTCCAGTATGCCGCAGCCCGGCAAGGCAATCACAGTGGCGAGTATCCAGGGGGTCCAGCGCATAATCATCCTTAAGTTCGATTACTTCAATCCGGCACGCTGCTACGCGTCCCATCCAGCAGAGTGCTATGCACCTAATCCAGCATGATGCAGCGCGTCGCGTACAACCGCGTGATGCACCGATGACAAGGGCATGAGCGGCAGGCGCAAGCCATGCGATATCAGTCCCAGTTCGGCACACGCCCACTTCACCGGGATGGGGTTGGCTTCGACAAACAGTTTGCTGTGCAGGGGCAACAACGTGTGGTTGAGTTCACGTGCACGGGCGAGGTTCCCCTCGAACGCCGCCACGCACATTTGATGCATCAGCCTGGGTGCCACATTAGCGGTGACAGAAATCACCCCATGACCGCCTAGCAGCATGAACGGCATGGCGGACGCATCGTCGCCGCTATACAGGGCAAACCCATTCGGCGCACGACGCACCAGATCGGCTGCCCGCTCCATGCTGCCGGTGGCGTCTTTCAGGCCGATGATGCCGGGCACGCCCGCCAGTCGCAGGGCAGTGTCATTCGACAAATCAGCCACCGTGCGACCCGGTACGTTGTATAGCATCAAAGGCAGATCCACCGATTCAGCGATTTTTTTGTAGTGCTGATACAAGCCTTCCTGCGTAGGTCGGTTGTAGTACGGCACGACCGACAGCCCGGCCTGCGCACCGGAACGCTTCGCGCAAGCTGTCAGTTCGATGGCCTCGGTGGTGGAGTTGGCACCCGTCCCTGCAATCACGGGCACGCGCCCTGCTGCCTGTTCGACCGTCACCCGGATCAGTTCGCAATGCTCGTCGAAATCGACGGTGGGCGATTCGCCCGTGGTTCCCACGACGACGATGCCATCGGTGCCCTCAGCGATATGCCAGTCCACCAGCCGACGCAAAGACGCAATATCGAGCGCGCCCGCGTCCGTCATCGGGGTCACAATCGCGACCAGACTGCCCTTGATGATTTCCATTCCTGCCATCGTGTTGTTTCCGCAGCGGTTATGGTGCGCATCCTGCCCGCGCGCCATGCTTGATAAAGCCTGCCATTCTAATCCAACTTGGAAAGTGAGCCTACCGAACAACGCCCCACGCTGCCGCACAGCGCGGCAGAAGAGGTGCCCGTTTGATATCAGGAAGGCTGCCAGTGCTCGCGCGCATCGCGTGCGCGCTGAAAGGTTTCCAGCAAGGCGGCGGTGTCTTCAGCAGACACAGCATCGCGCAGTGCGCCCAACGCCGCCAGATAAGCATCCAGCTCGGCCAGTACCGCTGCTTTATTGGTCAGGGCAATGTCGCGCCACATGTCTGGCGATGAAGCCGCGATGCGGGTGAAATCGCGAAAACCGCTGGCTGCAAAATGGAAGTAGGTCTCGCCGTCAGCGCGCCGTGCGAGCTCGTCGACCAGCGCGAACGCCGCTAGGTGCGGCAAGTGGCTGACGGCAGCAAAGATACGGTCGTGCTGCGCGGCGTCGAGTATTTCAACCTGGGCACCGGCGGCCTGCCACAACGCCTGAACGGTTTCGCGCGCGGTGGCACGCGTGTCAGCGTCGGGCGTGAGCACCACACGCTTGCCCTGATACAGGTCGGCGCGCGCGGCCGCCGCACCACTTTGTTCGGAGCCTGCGATCGGATGGCCGGGGACGAAATCCATAAAACGCACGCCCAGCGCCGCGCGCGCCGCCGTAATCACATTGGCTTTGGTACTGCCCGCGTCGGTGACGATGGCACCGGGCTTCAGATGTGGCGCAAGCTGGCGCAACAGGAATTCGGTCTCCCCCACCGGCACGGCCAGCAGAATGCCATCAGCCTGACCGGCTTCGGCCCAGTCAGCCACGCGATCAATCAAACCCAGTTCACGCGCCACGCCCAAGCGTTCGGCATTGCGCCCCACCCCCAGCACCTCACGCACCGCGCCCGCCTGTTTGAGCGCCAGCGCAAACGAGCCACCGATCAAGCCTGTGCCGACAATAGCGAGTTTTTCGAGGATCACAGGCTGACCTTTTGAGCAGCAGAATCAGACGCGACAACCACCTCGCGCAGGGCGTCGAGGAAACGGGCGTTTTGCCCCGCCAGCCCGACCGAGACGCGCAAAAACTCCGGCAAGCCGTAGTTGGCGACGGGTCGTACGATCACACCGCGTTTGAGGAGTTCAGCATTCACCCACGCCGCATCACCCACGTTCACCAGCAGGAAATTACCCTTCGACGGCACAGTTTCGAGCTGCAGGTCGGCGAGCCCCGCCACCAGCTGCGCCATCCCGGCGCGGTTCAGCGCATAGCTGCGTGCAAGGAAATCCACATCATCGAGCGCGGCTTCGGCAGCGGCGAGTGCGGGGGCGTTGACATTGAAGGGATGGCGCACGCGATTCAGCAGATCAATGACATCGGGATGTCCGATACCATACCCCACACGCAAGCCGGCCAGACCATAGGCCTTGGAAAACGTGCGGCTGACTAGCAGATTCGGAAAACGCGCGATCCAGGTTGGCGTATCGCCACGGTCGTCGGGCGGCAAGTATTCGCCATAGGCTTCGTCCAGCACCACCAGCACGTGCGGCGGCACAGTTTCGAGAAAGGCTTCGATGTCTGTCCACGGCAAAAATGTGCCGGTGGGATTATTGGGGTTGGCGATCCACAGTACACGGGTGTCATCGCGAATCGCCGCACGCATCGCTGCCAGATCATGGCTGTAGTTTTTTGCCGCCACCGAGATACCCTGTGCGCCCACCGTTTGGGTGGCAATCGGATACACCGCAAACGCGTGTTGCGCGTAGACCGCCGACGCACCTGGCGCAAGAAAAGCGCGCGCGACCATGTCCAGAATATCGTTGGAGCCGTTGCCCAACACAATCTGATTGACGCGGATGCCAAGCGTGCCGGACAGTTTGGCTTTCAGCGCAAAACCTGCGCCATCGGGGTAGAGCGCCATGTCGTGCAACGCGTCCTGCGCGGCGGCGAGCGCACGCGGGCTGGGCCCCAGCGGATTTTCGTTGGAAGCAAGCTTGACGATGTCTGCTGCGTTCAGCCCCAGCTCACGCGCCAGTTCAGAGATGGGTTTGCCGGGCAGATACGGCGCGATGGCGCACACATAAGGCGGCGCCAAATCCACGCACATCGCTTCACAGCCGCTCATTCAGCGGCAGCGGGATAAGAGCCCAGCACTTTGAAAAAGGCGGCGCGCGCCTCAATGTCCGCCAGCGCAGCGGCAAGTTGGGTGTCCTGACGGTGGCCTTCGCAGACAACAAAAAACAGGTATTCCCAGTTGCCCGAACGCGATGGGCGCGATTCCAGTCGGCTCATCGAAATACCGGCATCGGCCAGCGGTTGCAACAGTTTCAACACAGCACCCGGTTGGTTTTTTGCGCCCATCACCAGCGAAGTTTTATCGCGCCCGGAAGGCACAGCATCGGTCACTCCTATCACCAGAAATCGCGTGGTATTACTGGCGATATCTTCGACACGCGACGCGATCACCTCCAGGCCATACAACCCGGCGGCAGCCTCAGAGCCGAGCGCAACGGCGGCCACGTCAGCGGCAGCGAGGCGCGCGCCTTCGCTGTTACTCACCACGCTAACCCGCGTGGCCCCAGGTAAATGGCGGCTCAGCCAGGACTGGCACTGCGCCAGCGACTGCGCATGACCATAAACCCGCGCCACGCCCACCAGCCCGTCACCCGCAGGGCTGCCGGTTTTACGCATGAGCGTCTGATGAATAGGCAGCATCACCTCGCCACAGATACTGAGCGGGCTGGACACTACCAGATCGAGTGTGCGCCCCACCGCGCCTTCGGTCGAGTTTTCAACCGGCACCACGGCGAAGTCAGCGCGCCCCGTCTCCACCGCCTCAAAGCAGGCGTCGATGTCGGATTCCGCCAGTGCCTCGACTTCCTGACCAAACTGCTTGTGCACGGCCTGCTGGCTGAAGGTGCCTGCAGGGCCGAGATACGCGACGCGCGTGGTTTGTTCCAGCGCGCGGCAGGCCGACATGATTTCGCGGATCAGCCGCTCGACGCTGTCGCCCGACAGCGGACCGAGGTTGGCCTCGCGCAGCCGTCTGACAATCTGCGCTTCACGCTCGGGGCGGTAGATTTTCTCGCCATTCTTGGTGCGCCCAACTTGCTGTGCAATGCCCGCCCGCTCTGACACCAACTTGAGCAGCGCATCGTCGATGTCGTCGATACGCGCGCGCAGTGCTGCCAGCGCGGCGGCCTGATCGTTGGGCGTGGGGCTGCCGTTCGTCATGCTGGCAAATAGCGCACCGCGAGCACACCGGCAATCGCAGCCAGCTGCTGCATGACCACATCGGTTGCGGCGCTGTCCACATCCACCAGCGTGTAGGCCATGTCACCTTTGGATTTGTTGACCATGTTGTGGATATTGAGTCCAGCGGCAGCGAGCACACTGGAAATCTGCCCCACCATGTTCGGCACATTGGCGTTGGCAATCGCGATACGGAACGCCGATTCGCGCGCCATGGCGACGTTGGGGAAATTGACTGAATTGAGAATGTTGCCGTTTTCCAGATAGTCAGTCAGCTGCTCAGCGACCATCACCACGCAGTTTTCTTCGGCTTCTTCTGTGCTGGCACCCAGATGCGGCAGCGCTACGACTTTGGCGTGTCCTTTCAGCGCGTTAGCGGGAAAGTCGCAGATGTAGGCGTGCAGTTTGTTGGCGTTGAGCGCCTCGATCACGGCGGCGTTATCCACCACGCCTTCGCGCGCGAAATTCAGTAGTACGGCATCGGGACGCATGATGCCCAAGCGCTGAGCGTTGATGATGTTTTTCGTCGCGTCGATCAGCGGCACATGCAAGGTGACAAAATCCGCCACCCGCAACGCATCCTCGACGTTTTCCGCACGCCGCACCTGCGACGGCAGCCGCCAGGCAGCATCGACCGTGATTGCCGGGTCGAAACCGACCACGTTCATGCCAAGCTTGATCGCCGCCTCAGCGATATATGAGCCGATCGCGCCCAGTCCAATGACCGCCAGCGTACGTCCGGGCAATTCCATGCCGGCGTAATTTTTTTTGCCCGCCTCGGTGGCCTTGTGCTGTTCTTCGTCGGTGCCGGTCAAGCCTTCGACAAAGCGAATCGCCGGCACGATATTGCGCGCCGCCAGCAGCATCCCGGCGATGACCAATTCCTTCACCGCGTTGGCATTCGCGCCTGGGGCGTTGAACACGGGTACGCCGCGCTCGGACATTTTTTTCAGTGGAATGTTGTTCGTGCCTGCACCGGCGCGCGCGATGGCACGCACGCTGGCGGAAATCTCCATCTCGTGCATCACCGCCGAGCGCACCAGAATACCGTCCGGATTGGCGATGTCGCCGCCAACGCTGTAATGCTCAGGCAAACGCGCCAAACCGCGCGCAGAAATGGCGTTGAGAGTGAGAATCTTGCGCGCCTCAGCCATGGGATTTCTCGAATTCAGTCATGCAATCAACCAGCGCCTGCACGCCTGCCAGTGGCATCGCGTTATAGATTGATGCGCGCATCCCGCCCACCGAACGATGGCCTTTGAGTTGTAACAGGTTGGCGGCCTTGGCCGCTTTCAGGAAGGCTTCGTCGAGTGCAGCGTCTTTCAGCGTGAAAGGCACATTCATCAGCGAGCGGTTGGCTTTGGCGACCGGCGAATTGTAGAAATCGCTGGCGTCGATTTTGCTGTACAGCAGCCCGGCTTTTTCGCGGTTGGTTTTTTCCATCGCGGCGAGGCCGCCGTTTTGCTTCAGCCACTTGAACACCAGCCCGGCGGTATACATGGCAAAGGTCGGCGGCGTGTTGTACATCGACTCGTTGTCGGCGTGTGTCTTGTAATCGAACATGGTCGGTGTGCCCTTCACTGCCTCGCCGATCAGGTCATCACGCACGATGACAATGGTCAGGCCTGCCGGGCCGATGTTCTTCTGCGCACCTGCGTAAATCAGGCCAAACTTCGATACATCCATCGGACGCGACAGAATAGTCGACGACATATCGGCGACCAGTGGCATATCACCGCTGGCCGGGATATCGAAAATTTCTACGCCGCCGATGGTTTCGTTCGGCGTGTAGTGCAGATAGGCTGCGTTGGCGTCGCGCTTCCAGTCAGCAAACGCGGGCGCGTAGCTGAAATTCTTGTCTTCGCTCGTCGCCACCACGTTCACTGCGCCGAATTTCTTCGCTTCCTTGATCGCTTTTTTCGACCATTCACCGGTATTCAGATAATCCGTGCTGGTTTTGCCGCGCAGCAGGTTCATTGGCACCATCGCAAACTGACTCGATGCGCCGCCCTGCAAAAACAGCACCTTGTAATTGGCCGGAATGCCCATCACCTCACGCAGGTCGGCTTCGGCCTCGGCTGCGATACCCATGAATTCCTTGCCGCGATGGCTCATTTCCATCACCGACATGCCGCTACCGTGCCAATCGACCATCTCGGCCTGCACCTGTTGCAACACGGCTTTGGGCAGCACGGCGGGGCCCGCGCTGAAGTTGTAAATCGTCATAACCAAAATCTCCCTTAAAAATTATTCTGTTTCTTCGTTATCAGCTTCGGCCACTTTTTCCAGACCAATCAGCGTTTCGCCCTTGTCCAGATTGATCAGCGTGACGCCCTGTGTAGCGCGGCTCATGGCGCGGATTTCCTTGACGCGGGTGCGAATCAGCACGCCACCCGTCGTAATCAGCATGATCTCGTCGTCGTCTTTCACCAGCGTCGCGGCCACGACCTTGCCGTTGCGCTCGGTCGTCTGGATCGCGATCATGCCCTGTGTAGCGCGGGCATGGCGGGTGTATTCAGCAATCGGCGTGCGCTTGCCGTAGCCGTTTTCGCTGGCGGTCAGCACGAAATCATTTTCGTCTTCGGCCACCAGTAGCGAAATCAGCTTCTTGCCCTTGGCAAGTTTCATCCCGATAACACCGCGCGCGGTACGTCCCATCGGGCGCACGTCGTTTTCGTCGAAGCGTACCGCTTTGCCGCCGTCGGAGAACAGCATCACGTCATGACGACCGTCGGTGATCGACGCGCCGATAAGGAAGTCGCCGTCGTCCAGCCCCACCGCGATGATGCCTGCGGTGCGTGGGCGCGAGAAATCCGACAAGGGCGTTTTCTTGACGATGCCGTTCGACGTCGCCATGAACACATAGTGGTCATCGTCAAAAGTCTTGACCGGCAGCAGCGCGTTGATTTTCTCGCCCTCTTCCAGCGGCAGCAGGTTGACAATGGGTTTGCCGCGCGCCGCGCGACCGCCTGCAGGCACGTTGTACACCTTGAGCCAATACAGCCGCCCGCGATTGGAGAAGCACAAAATGTAATCGTGGGTGTTGGCGACGAACATTTTCTCAATGAAATCTTCGTCTTTGGTGGCGGTGGCCTGCTTGCCGCGTCCACCGCGTTTCTGCGCACGGTAGTCGTCCATCGGCTGCGACTTCATGTAGCCGCCGTGCGACAAGGTCACCACCATTTCTTCCGGCTTGATCAAGTCTTCCATCGACATGTCTTGCGCGTTTTCGACGATGACCGAGCGACGCGCGTCGCCAAACTGATCCTGAATCTGTTTCAGCTCATCGCGGATGATGAGCGTGATGCGCGCAGGCGTGGCGAGAATATCGAGCAGATCGGTAATCTTCGCCATGATCTCCTTGTACTCGCCGATAATTTTGTCGGATTCGAGGTTGGTGAGGCGCTGCAATTGCATTTCGAGAATGCGCTGCGCCTGGATGTCAGACAGGTGATAACCATCAGCGTGCAGGCCGAATTCCGCACTCATGTTGAGCGGGCGGGAATACTCCGGGTCGATGCGCGCCAGCATTTCTTCAACCATCGCCGACTTCCACGCGCGATCCAGCAAACGGGTTTTGGCGATCACCGGCGTTTCCGACGATTTAATCAGTTCGACGATCTCGTCCACGTTAGCCAGCGCCACCGCCAGACCTTCCAGAATGTGGCCACGTTCACGGGCTTTTTTCAGCTCGAACACCGTGCGGCGCGTCACCACTTCGCGACGGTGGCGCAGGAAGGCGTCGAGGATTTCGCGCAGGTTCAGCAAACGCGGCTGCCCGTCGATCAGCGCCACCATGTTCATGCCGAAGGTGTCCTGCATCTGCGTCTGCTTGTACAGATTGTTCAGCACCACGTCGGCGTTTTCGCCGCGCTTCAGCTCGATGTAGACGCGCATCCCCGACTTGTCGGATTCGTCACGCAGATCGGAAATGCCGTCGATCTGTTTTTCGCGCACCAGCTCGCCGATTTTGATCAGCAGGTTGGCCTTGTTCACCTGGTAGGGCAGCTCGTCGATGATGATCGCCTGCTTGCCGCCTTCCCTGCCCACATCCTCGAAGTGACAGGTCGCGCGCATCACCACGCGACCGCGCCCAGTACGGTAGCCATCGCGCACGCCCGACAGACCATAAATGATGCCAGCGGTCGGGAAGTCCGGCGCTTTGACAATTGAAATGAGCGACTCGATATCGATCTCAGGATCGTCCAGCAGCGCGAACAGCGCATCGCAAATGTCGGTGAGGTTGTGCGGCGGGATGTTGGTCGCCATGCCGACCGCGATGCCGGACGAACCATTGATCAGCAGATTGGGAATCTTGGCAGGCAGCACCAGCGGTTCGTGCTCCGAGCCGTCGTAATTGGGCCCGAAATCGACCGTTTCTTTATCCAGGTCGGCCAGCAGCTCGTGCGCGATCTTCGCCATGCGCACTTCGGTGTAACGCATCGCCGCCGCGTTGTCGCCGTCCACCGAGCCGAAGTTGCCCTGGCCGTCGATCAGCGGATAGCGCAGCGAAAAGTCCTGCGCCATCCGCACCATGGTGTCGTACACCGCAGTGTCGCCGTGCGGGTGGTATTTACCGATCACGTCGCCGACCACGCGGGCGGATTTTTTGTAAGCCTTGTTCCAGTCGTTACCCAGTTCGTTCATCGCGAACAGCACGCGACGATGCACCGGCTTCAATCCATCGCGCACATCCGGTAGCGCACGTCCCACGATCACGCTCATCGCGTAATCGAGGTACGAACGCCGCATCTCGTCTTCGAGACTGACCGGGAGGGTTTCCTTGGCAAACTGTTCCATAACCGGCTTTTTATTGATCTAAAGCCCGCGATTTTAGCATGGTCGTCCCGCCTGTCCGACTTTGCCAAACCTGGCCCGAACAGGAAGCAGAGCGCGATTCGTGTTGACAACAGCTACACACATAGCTAGCCTGCGTGTATCTATTGTGTGCATACAAAAAGGAGCAAGCCATGCGCGACGCCGCCATCAATCTGCGAGCATTGCCCGAGCAACGGGACTTGATTGATCACGCTGCCACTTTGCTGGGCAAAAACCGTTCGGACTTCATGCTCGAAGCGGCCTGCGACAAGGCGCAGGCCGTGGTGCTCGATCAGGTTTTTTTCAGTCTGGATACGGACAAGTTCCGGCAGTTCACTGCCATGCTCGACGCCCCGCCCAACCCCAATCCAGGGCTTGAGCGCCTCATGGTGGTGACCGCACCCTGGGTCACGACCAAGGCATGAGTTTGCAACTGAGCGCACCGCAGCCGCTCGCTGCCACGCATCTACTGGATGAATTCGCGTGCGGCGAGGCTATGCTGGATGACTGGCTCAAACGCCGCGCAATGGCTAACCAATTGAGCGGTGCCAGCCGCACGTTTGTCGTGGCCGATCAAAGCAGCCACGTTTACGGCTACTACGCCATGGCGGCAGGTGCCGTCTCGCATCAATTGGCAACCAGCCCGGTGCGCAGAAACATGCCCGATCCCGTTACCGTGATGGTGCTGGCCCGGCTGGCGGTTGATCAACGTGCGCAGGGCAACAAGCTCGGCGCGGCCCTGCTGCAAGACGCCGTCAACCGGGCAGTCATGGTTTCGCAGAACGCCGGTGTCCGGGCCTTGCTGGTGCACGCGCTGCATGACCGCGCCAGAGCGTTTTACGAACATTATGGTTTTCAGTCGTCACCGTTGCATCCGATGATGCTGATGTTGCGATTGAATTCCGGCAAGCCGTGAGGTCGGGAGCCCATTCGGCACTGTAAAGTTTTTCGACAGCGGGCTGCAGAATGACGCTTTCACTCACCCAAAAAAACGCAGGGGCTTGCGCCCCCTTGCACCTCGCCCAGTAAAGGGCCGAATCACCCACGCCGCCATGCGCGCCACCCGATCAGCCCCAAGCCGGCCAGCATCAGTGCATACGTCTCTGCCTCCGGGACGGCGGCGACATCGCCGGGGCTCACAGCTAACGCATACAAGCCGCCGTGCTTGCCTAGCGCGAACTGGCCGCCGTGGGTGAATTCGAAGACCCACGCGCCGTCAGTATCGGGCGCATACTCCGTAGCGGACCAGTAGTGATCGAAGTTGGCCTGGAGATTGGTAAATTTTGCCAAATCTGGGTCGGCGCTGGCCAGGATGGATTGCCCTGCGGTACCGCCCAGTTCGTTGTAAAACAAGTGCCCCATTTCGCTTCCGGTGCAGTCTAAACCGCTAGAATACCCGCCTGACTGGTCGCCACAGCTGGTGTCGGGTTGCAGGGTGGTGGGTAGGCGCCAGTTGTCGTAGTTGATGTTGTTGACGGTATCGACAATGCTGAGGTTGGCGGCCCAGGTGTTGGCGGTCGCCCAGTCCATGGGACCATTCATGTTGGCATTGGCCAACCAGGTGATGTTGAGGTCGGTGTCGTAATACGCTTCAAAACTGTCGGCGCTGCCGTTAAGGTCTCGGCCTTGCAAAACGGCGTGTGCACTGCCGGATGCCAGCACGGCGGCAACAAGGCCGCTGGCAATCAAGGTGCCGCGGACGATGCAAAAAATCATGATATCTCTCTCCTCAGGTGGTATCAGCTAAAACTCCGCTCGAGCGTTCGCACTCGGTGGCCGAATGAGAGCTTCCCCTCGGCTCTTGTGCCCCGAAATACGCAAAAAACAAGCCATCATTCAAAGCTTACCCAGCTGACTTTTGATTTGATGAGGATTTTTGCGACCAAGCCAGAAGGCTGACAGGGATAAAGTGTAAGCTTTTCCGACAGGCGGTGGGCTAAACAAATGGCTCGTGCCATATCCGGTGTGAAATCTATGCGGGCGGAATGCCCCACGCCGAGTGCGTCCGGGATACCCGAATAGTCGCTTCCTTCCGCCCGACTTTGCCAAACTTCGGTTGAACAGTGAGAATGCAGGCCACCATGCCTATCGCCGCTGATTTCCTCCTGTTGCCGCAATGGATTGTGCCCGTCGAGACGACGGGTGTGCTGACCGACCATGCCGTGGTCGTCAAGGACGGCGCGATTCTCGACCTGCTGCCTGCTGACGTGGCGCAGGCCCGTTACGAGGCCCGGCAAACCCTGTCGCTGCCGGGGCAGGTGCTGATCCCTGGCCTCATCAACCTGCACTGCCACGCCGCGATGTCGCTGCTGCGGGGCTATGCCGACGATTTGCCGCTGATGACCTGGCTCAATGAGCGCATCTGGCCCGCCGAGAAACAGCACGTGTCCGACGCCTTTGTGCGGGACGGCACGCTGCTCGCCGCCGCCGAAATGCTGGCGGGCGGAGTCACCACCTGCAACGATATGTATTTCTTTCCGCAGGCGGCGGGCGAAGCCTTTTTGCAGGCGGGAATGCGCGCCGCGCTGGGCATGATCGTGCTGGAGTTTCCCAGCGCGTACGCCAGCGATGCCGACGGCTATCTGGCCAAAGGTCTTGCCACGCGCGACACGCTGAAAGACGAGCCGCTCCTCAGTTTTGCATTCGCGCCCCACGCACCCTATACCCTCAGCGACGCGACGTTCAGCCGCGTCAACACGCTGGCCGAGCAACTCGGTTTACCGATCCACACGCATATCCACGAAACCCGGGACGAAATTACCGACAGCCTCAAGCAGCACGGAGTACGCCCGCTCGAACGCTTGGCACGGCTGGGACTGCTGGGGCCGAATTTCATTGGTGTTCACGCCGTGCATGTCGATGCCGCCGAAATCGATTTACTGGCCGGACACGGCTGCCACATCGCCCATTGCCCCAGTTCCAATCTCAAACTCGCGTCCGGCCTGGCACCTGTCGCCGAACTGCTCGACGCGGGCGTCAACCTCGGCTTCGGCAGCGACGGCGCCGCCAGCAACAACCGGCTCGATGTCTTCGCCGAAATGCGGCTCGCCGCCTTACTGACCAAGGGCGCAAGCGGCAATGCTGCTATGTTGCCTGCGGCTACCGCGCTCAAAGCCGCCACATTGGATGCCGCGCGTGCACTCAACCTCGACGACCGCATCGGCAGCATCGCGCCTGGCAAACGCGCCGACCTGGTGGCAGTCGATCTCAGTGGCGTGTCCTGTCAGCCGGTATTCGATCCGGTCTCGCAACTGGTTTATTCAGCTGGCCGCGAGCAGGTAAGCCACGTGTGGGTGGATGGCAAGCAAAAAATGTCTAACCGTCAGCTAATCGGTCTGGACACCGACGATCTGATCGCCCGCGCCACCTGGTGGCGTAGAAAAATCCAGAATGCTGTTTAATTTGAAGGAGCGGAGTTCCTCACTTACACAGCCTGCCGCTCAAGCTGCTTGCGCACGTGTTTTTTCGAAGCCGCACACCCGCTCTGCGCATCCGCCAAGAATATCGGGCATCTTGATCTCGCGATATCCAATGGTTCGGGCTGGTGCATATCTGCCACAGCCATATCCCCATTTATATCAATTTACGATTCCACAGCACAACGTGAATAAGAATATGCTAATATTTTGCGAATACCTACTGTACTCAGGATAGCCAAATGAAACGCCACCTTATTCCGTTTACCTGCCTACTGGCAGCGTTGTCTGTCCAGACTGCCTGGGCCGGCAAACCTAGCCGCAATGATGTCAAAGCTGAAGTTGCCACCAAGGCGTCTGTGCCGGTTGAGGCGGAGTCCCCCGCGCTCGATTCCATCATGCCGGGTAATCAGACCGCCAAAGCAGAGCAATGCGACTCGGACAGCGGAGCCTGTAAAACCGCCAGTACCGTACGCAGCATGCTGACTTCCATGACGTCTCTGGCAAATGAAACAGCCCCAGGATACGAAGCCGAAACCGAACAGGGCGCTGCCGCCATGGAAAAGGGCATGAGCTTGATGCAGTCCATGATGGGCCGCCTGCTTCGCTGACCACCCTCCCCAGGCTTCCCGCCTCCAGCACGGCCGCCGACTGATCCTCGCAGGATCAGTCGGGCTGGCCTGACGCCTCAAATTTGAACACGCCATCCCGTGCGTCGACGCGGATCGTGTCCTTCGCCGCAAACCGGCCGGACAGGATTTCCCTTGCAAGCGGGTTTTCGAGCTCGCTCTGGATCGCGCGCTTGAGCGGGCGCGCGCCGTAGAGCGGGTCGAAGCCGGCTTTGGCGATTTCGGCGAGTGCGGCATCACTGACGTCGAGCGTCATTTCCATTTGCGCCAGCCGCGCTTCCAATGCTTTCAACTGTATACGCGCGATGCTGGCGATGTTTTTCTCGTCGAGCGCATGGAAGACGACGACTTCATCGATGCGGTTAATGAACTCGGGGCGGAAGTAGGTTTTCACCTCGCCCAGCACCGCGCGTTTCACCGCCGGGTAATCGTCGCCCGCCATCTGCTGGATCATCTGGCTGCCCAGGTTGGAGGTCATCACGATCACGGTGTTACGAAAATCGACAGTGCGCCCCTGACCGTCAGTGAGACGGCCATCGTCGAGCACTTGCAGCAGCACGTTGAACACGTCCGGATGCGCTTTCTCGACTTCGTCCATCAGGATGACGGAATACGGCTTGCGGCGCACCGCTTCTGTCAGATAGCCGCCTTCTTCGTAGCCGACGTAGCCGGGCGGCGCGCCGATCAGGCGGGCGACCGAGTGTTTCTCCATGAATTCGCTCATGTCGATGCGGATCATGTGGTCGGCGGAATCGAACAGGTATTCGGCCAGCGTTTTGCACAGCTCGGTCTTGCCCACGCCGGTGGGGCCGAGGAAGAGGAAGGAACCGAGCGGGCGATTGGGATCGGATAAGCCGGCACGCGAACGACGAATGGCGTCGGAAACGACGGTCACGGCTTCGTCCTGCCCCACCACGCGGCTGTGCAGTTTGTCTTCCATGTGCAGCAGCTTGTCGCGCTCGCCCTGCATCATTTTCGACACCGGAATCCCGGTCGCGCGCGACACCACCTCGGCGATTTCTTCGGCGCCGACTTCGGTGCGTAACAGCTTGAACGCAGGTTTGGCGTCGCTGGCTTCGGCGTGTTTCAGCTGCGCTTCGAGCTGCGGCAGTTTGCCGTATTGAATCTCGGCCACTTTATCCAGTTTGCCCTGGCGTTGCAGATCAACCATCTCGCCACGCAGGCGGTCAATTTCTTCCTTGATGTGCGCGCTGCCCTGCACCTGCGCCTTTTCGGCCTTCCACACTTCTTCCAGGTCGGCGTATTCGCGCTGCATGGATTGCAGTTCGTCTTCGATCAGTTGCAGGCGTTTTTTTGACGCTTCGTCCTTCTCGCGCTTGACCGCTTCGCGTTCGATCTTCAACTGGATCACGCGGCGGTCAAGCTTGTCCATCACCTCGGGTTTGGAATCAATTTCCATTTTGACGCGCGCCGCCGCTTCGTCGATCAGATCGATCGCCTTGTCAGGCAAAAAGCGGTCGGTGATGTAACGGTGGCTCAACTCGGCGGCGGCAACAATCGCCGGGTCGGTGATCGCGACGCCATGATGCAGTTCGTAACGTTCCTGCAAGCCGCGCAGGATCGCAATGGTCGATTCGACGCTGGGTTCGTCCACCAGCACTTTCTGGAAACGACGTTCCAGCGCGGCGTCTTTTTCGATGTACTTGCGATATTCGTCGAGCGTGGTCGCGCCAATCAAATGCAACTCGCCGCGCGACAGCGCCGGTTTCAGCATGTTGCCCGCATCCATCGCGCCTTCGGCCTTGCCCGCGCCGACCAGGGTGTGCAGTTCGTCGAGAAACACGATGTAGCGGCCCGGATCGAGCGCCAGTTCTTTCAGCACCGCCTTCAGCCGCTCTTCGAATTCGCCGCGATATTTGGCACCCGCCAGCAAGGCGGCGAGGTCGAGCACCAGCACCTTTTTGCCCTTGAGCGTTTCCGGCACTTCGTCGTTCACAATCCGCTGCGCCAGCCCTTCGACGATGGCGGTTTTGCCGACGCCCGGCTCGCCGATCAGCACCGGATTGTTCTTGGTACGGCGTTGCAGAATCTGGATCGCGCGACGGATTTCGTCATCGCGCCCGATCACGGGATCGAGCTTGCCGTCGCGCGCACGATCAGTCAGATCGAGCGTGTATTTGGCGAGCGCCTCGCGCTGACCCTCGGCTTCCTGCGAACTCACACCCTCACCACCGCGCACCGATTGAATCGCCTGTTCCAGCGCGACCTTTTGCGCGCCGTGCTGCTTCATCAGACGACCGGTTTCGCCCTTGTCGTCCGCCGCCGCCAGCAAAAACAGTTCGGACGCGATGTAGGCGTCGCCGCGCTTCATCGCGTCCTTGTCGGTGAGGTTGAGCAGGTTGTTGAGATCGCGCGAGATCGACACCTCGCCGCCGTGGCCTTCGATCTTGGGCAGGCGCGTCAACGCCTGCGTCAGCGCCATTTTCAACGCCGGAACCTGCGCCCCGGCGCGTGCCAGAATCGCCGCCGCGCCGCCACCTTCCTGATTCAGCAAGGCCAGCAGCAAGTGCTGCGGCTCGATATAGGCATGGTCGCCTGCAACGGCGAGACTTTGCGCGTCGGAAAACGCAGTCTGAAACTGAGTGGTGAGCTTGTCGAAACGCATCGGTAACCTCGGGCTGGGTTATATTCAATGCCACTTACATGATGCCTTCACGGCCTATTTCAACCCTCCGGGTCTTAAATTAATCACCATGCCTGAATCGATCCTCGCAGCCGTTGAAACCGACGTCGCGCGCGCGCTGGCCGAAGATGTCGGCAGCGGCGACCTCACCGCCCAGCTCATTCCCGCCAGCCAGACTGCCCGGGCGCGCGTGATGACACGCGAAGCGGCGGTGATCGCCGGACGTCCCTGGTTTGACGCCTGTTTCCGCGCGCTGGATCCGACCTGCGTGATCGACTGGAAATGTCACGAGGGCGACACCGTTTCCGCCGAAAGCGTGCTGGTGGAAATCAGCGGCAACGCCCGCGCACTGCTCACCGCCGAGCGCCCGGCGCTCAACTTCCTGCAAACCCTGTCGGCGGTCGCCACCGCCACCCGTCCCTACGTTGATGCAGTGCGCGGCAG
This sequence comes from Thiobacillus sp., assembly GCA_040080645.1. GTDB lineage: Bacteria > Pseudomonadota > Gammaproteobacteria > Burkholderiales > Thiobacillaceae > Thiobacillus. The sequence continues at coordinate 68,424 of JBEBIA010000006.1, read as the reverse complement.
CCACGCCGCCATTCTCGACACCCGCAAAACCCTGCCCGGTCTGCGCATCGCCGAAAAATACGCGGTGCGTATGGGCGGCGGGCAGAATCAGCGCGTGGGCTTGTACGACGGCATTCTGATCAAGGAAAACCACATCGCCGCAGCGGGCGGCATCGCGCCGGTACTGGCCGCTGCGTTTGAACTCGCAGGCAACACCGTCAGCGTGCAGATCGAAGTGGAAACAATCGACCAGCTGGAACAGGCGCTGGCGGCAGGCGCACCACTGATCCTGCTCGATAACTTCAGCCTTGCAGACATGCGCCACGCGGTGCAGGTCACGGATGGCCGCGCCCTGCTCGAAGCGTCCGGCAATATCACGCTCGACAGCGTGCGCGCGGTGGCCGAAACCGGCGTCGATCGCATCTCCATTGGCAGCCTCACCAAGCATATTCGCGCGGTGGATTTGTCGATGCGCATCGACACCAAATAATAGGCGTCATAACCCAGCAGGGATAATCTCGATGGAAATTCCAGGCGAAAAACTCATCATCAAGCTATGGGAAACCATAGCTGACAAAGGCATCGGTAGCCTGCTGAAGCCATGGCAGATTCGCCGTGAAGGCTGGGCAAACATTGATGTCAAGCGTGAGGAAATGTTGGCATTGGCACAAGCGAAGGCCGATGCTGCTGCGATACGGTCAGGCCAAAAGTTACTTCTGATCAGCGGCGAGATTGTGAATATTCCGGCTTTAGTGGCTTCAGCGGTTATCCACGAAAGCGCCGAAAAAACTCCTTTAGCCCTGCCCCGTGTCATTGAGATCGCAGATCAAAACACGAAAGCGGAGGCGATAAGGCAAGAAGTATCCATCGCCAAAGCGGTCATATATGCCGAAGAAGAATTGCAGAAGGATCCCTCCGAGCCTCCTCAGGAGAGCCCGCAGGACGACTGGCTCCTCCGGTGGCGTGAATGTGCTGCCGGTGTTTCATCCGATGAGCTGCAGCAGATTTGGGGAAAGGTACTGGCAGGGGAAGTAAAGTCACCGGGGCATTTCTCATTGCGGACATTGGAGTTCCTCCGCAACCTATCGCAAGCGGAAGCACAAGCGATCGAAAGAATTTCACCGTTTGTTATTTCCGGTGTTCTCTATCGTGGCGATGACGCCATGTTGAAAACCGAAGGCGTGTTGTTTTCTGATTTGCTGGCGATGCAAGAGTTGGGCGTGCTGGCTGGTGTGGATGGGCTTGGCCTCGAAATTACTTGGAATTCAGATGCACCCACCTCTTTTCAGAAGGCACTTACTTGCCACAGTGCACTGATACTCGCCACGGCACCAGACGTTAGCAAGATCATCAAGCTGAAAATCTGCACGGTAACCGCCATTGGCAAGCAAATCTTAAGTCTGGGTAGTTTTTCGCCAAATGCGAAGATGATCGAGACTGTTGCTATGGCAATCAAAGCTCAGGGTTTCGATGTCCAAGTCGGCAGCTATATCGACTTCCCCAATAATCAATGTCTGCCCGTCAATCTGAAGCAGATATGACGCCGAACCCATCATTCCATCGGACTGGCCGAAAGCCTTCACCCTCCACTAGTTTTTCCATGATAGCCATTGTCCCTGTCCGCTACGACGATCCAACGCACGCCGCCGCGCTGGTCAATATGCTTGATGCCTACGCGCGCGACCCGGCGGGGGGAGGCGAACCCCTCAACGATTTTGCTCGCAGTAATCTTGTCCGCGAGCTGGCCGCCCGCCCTTTCATTTTCAGCGTACTGGCATTCGATGGCGACACTGCCGTTGGCCTCATCAACGCCATTGAAGGTTTTTCCACCTTTGCCTGCCGCCCGCTGGTGAATATTCACGATGTGGTGGTGCTGGCCAGCCATCGTGGGCGCGGCATTGCTGCGCAGCTGTTTACGGCGGTGGAAGCCCTTGCCCGCGCACGCGGCGCGTGCAAGCTGACGCTGGAGGTGCTCGACGGCAACACGGCGGCGCGGGCGCTGTATCGGCAACTGGGGTTTACTGCGTATCAACTCGATCCGGAGATGGGGCACGCGCAGTTCCAGCATAAATGGCTCGACTAAACGCCACGCTGCTCGCGCTGATGCTGGCGGTTCATTCCGCCTGGGCTGATCCGCCCGCCGCGCCCGCGATGCTGCTGGCCAAGGCCTACACCCACAACCTCGACGTGACCCGCTACTGGGTCAGCGAAAAATTCGACGGCGTGCGCGCGCAGTGGGACGGTCATAGTCTGCGCTTTCGTGGCGGCGGCAAGGTGCCTGCGCCAGGCTGGTTCACCGCACATTTCCCGACCACGCCGCTCGACGGCGAACTCTGGATCGCGCGAGATCAGTTCGATGCCTTGTCGGGCATCGTGCGCAAACTTGATCCAGTGGATGTGGAATGGCGTCAGGTGCGCTATCTGGTGTTTGAGTTGCCTGACGCAGCGGGTGATTTCAGCACCCGCATCCAGCACATGAACACGCTGGTTGCCGAAGCGGGTGTGCCCTGGTTGCAGGCGGTCGAACAGTTTCGCGTGGCCGATCAGGCCGAGCTGATGCGGCGATTCAAGCATGTGATCAAAGCAGGCGGCGAAGGCCTGATGCTGCACCGCGCCGACGCGCCCTATCTCACCGGGCGTAACGATGCCTTACTGAAGCTGAAACCCTGGCAGGATGCCGAAGCGGTCGTGGTCGGCCATGTGCCGGGCAAAGGAAAGTACCTGGGCATGACCGGCGCGCTGGAGATGCAAATGCCCAACGGTCAGCGCTTCCGCCTCAGCAGCGGATTGTCCGACGCCCAGCGCCGCCAGCCACCCCCGCTCGATACGCGGATTACCTACCGCTATCAACAGCTCACGCCCGCCGGGCTGCCGCGTTTTCCGCGCTACCTGCGCATGCGGGTGGATTAATCGCCCATAAAAAACCCGGCTCGCGCCGGGTTTCAGAGTCGTCCTGTAATGTTCTTACTTGGGCGACACGCCGAGTGCCTTGACGGTCTCGATGTTCATGTAGCCATCAACCGGCAAGCCCTTGGCTTTCTGGTAGGCAGCGGCAGCCGCCATGGTCTGCGCGTCGAGTGCGCCGCTTGAACCAGCGTTATACCCGGCACTGCTCAGCGCACGCTGAAGCTCGCTGATTTTGCTCGGCGTGGCGTTCACGTCACACAAAATCTGGCTCCAGTTTTCTTCGCCTGCACTCACCAGGACTTTCTGCTCGACCGTGGTGTATTCCGCCGGAATTGCCACGCGCTTTTCGGTCGCGGGCGACACCTGAGTCATGATTTCGCGCATGTAATCGACCGGTACCACTTTGGACACTGTGGTGGCCGGTTTGACCAGTTTGGTCACTTCGCGCTCGGCATACTCCGCAGGCACGTCAACGCTACGCGTGGTGGCCGGGGCTTTCAGCACCACTTTGCTGATCGTGCCGTATTCAGCCGGGGTTTCGTCGTAGCGCACGGTAGCCGGGGTTTTCAGCACACGGTTGGTCACGGTCTGATATTCCGCCGGGACTTCAACCAGACACATGATCTCGCCCGTCTTCTCGTCGATTTTCTGGATGTTGGTCGTCGTGCCTTTCTTCCAGGTGGTATACGCGTCGCGCACCAGCTTGCGCTCGGTCACATCTTCATACACGGCAGGCACGTCAATCGCACGTTTGCTTGCGGGCTTGCTCAGCACTTTTTCCTGCACCGTTTCATATACGGCCGCCACAGGTTCAAGACGCGTGGTCGCAGGTTTGACCATCACGCGTTCTTTCACAGTTTCATAGACGGCGGGCACCACCTCCTGAATTTCTTCACTGGTGACATGCACTTTCACCGCTTTGTATACCGGCGGCATGATTTCAATGCGTTCACCGGCTTCTTTCAGCAGTTTTTTGCTCTGCTCGGTACGATACACCGGCTCTTTGATGACCTTGGCGTAACACTCACCCGGCCTGGCATTCGGCATCCCGAGCGGCGCGGCGGCCATCCGCTGCACAGGCGCAACGGACATGGCAGGCGCTTTCACATCGTCGGCACACGGCGCGTCAAACAGCTGACGACCAGGACAGCCAATGGTTTTATACAGCTCGTGGCCATTGGTTTTGCCATTCGCGCCGATATTACTGGGGTTGTAATACGGCGTCTGTTGCGCCAACGCACTGCCCGCAATGCAGCAGCCCGCAGTCAACAGAGCCATGGAGAGGGGGCGCAGGGAAATCGTCATTTAGGTGCAATCCTTCTTGTATGAACGTGGGGAGGAAGGTTTACTATAGCCCGCCTGCCTCTAAGGCAGTCGAGGATTAATGTTAAGAAACATTAATTTACATTCACAAAAGCGTTCGCGCTCATACTCAAAATTTCAAAAAAACAAAAGCCCCGACGCAATCCGTCAGGGCTTTAGGGTGTTCGGGCTGGTGGGCAGTACAGGGTTTGAACCTGTGACCCCCGCCGTGTGAAGGCGATGCTCTACCGCTGAGCTAACTGCCCCGAAGCGGCGCGCATTAAACCACGAGCAGGCAGGCGCGGTCAATTTTTGAAACACCATCAACCCAGCCGTCAACCCAGCGCTATCCAGTAAAATAGCGCCCTTTTGCCCGTCCACCACCATGACCCGCACCCGCTTCGCCCCCTCTCCCACCGGCTATCTGCACATCGGCGGCGCACGCACTGCGCTGTTTTCATGGGCGTTTGCACGGCATCATGGTGGCCGGTTCATCCTGCGCATCGAAGATACCGACGTGGCCCGTTCCACCCCCGAGGCGGTACAGGCGATTCTCGACGGCATGGCCTGGCTCGATCTCAATCACGACGAAGGCCCGTTTTACCAGATGCAGCGGATGGATCGCTACAAGGAAGTGATCGAGCAGATGCTGACCAACGGCCAGGCCTATCCCTGCTATTGCAGCCCGGAGGAACTCGACGCCATGCGCGAAGCCCAGCGCGCGCGCGGCGATAAACCGCGCTACGACGGGCGCTGGCGTCCCGAACCCGACAAGACGCTCCCCACGCCGCCTGCGGGCGTCATGCCGGTGGTGCGCTTCAAAAATCCACTTGATGGCACGGTGGCGTGGAAAGACCTGGTGAAAGGTACGATCGAATTTGCCAACGCCGAACTCGATGACCTCATCATCGCGCGCGGCGACGGCACGCCCACCTACAATTTTTGCGTAGTAGTGGACGACTGGGAGATGCAGATCACCCACGTGATTCGCGGCGACGACCACGTCAACAACACGCCGCGTCAGATCAACATCCTGAAAGCACTCGGCGCGACGGTGCCGCAGTACGCCCACCTGTCGATGATCCTCGGTGACGATGGCACCAAACTGTCCAAGCGTCATGGCGCGGTGTCGGTCATGCAGTACGCCGACGATGGCTACTTACCGGAAGCAGTCATCAACTATCTGGCGCGGCTCGGCTGGTCGCACGGCGACGCCGAAATTTTCAGCCGTGAGCAGTTCGTGGGGTGGTTCGACCTCGACCACATCACGTCTTCTGCCGGGCAGTTCAACACTGAAAAACTGCGCTGGCTTAACCAGCATTACATCAAGGCGGCGGACGACGCGCGGCTGGCCGACCTCACCCGCCCGTTCCTGATCCGCAATGGCGCGAATCCCACCGACGGCCCCGACCTCGCTGCGGTGTGCGCGCTGGTCAAAGAGCGCGCCGCAACCATAAAAGAACTGGCCGACGCCACCACCCTCTTCTACCGCATCCCCCACCCCACCCCCGAACTGCTGGCGCAGCATGTCACCCCTGATGTCGTCCCCGCGCTGGCCGAGCTGGCCGAACGCTTGCAGGCCATCAGCTGGGAGCGCAGCGCCATCAGCGCGACCTTCAAGGAAATTCTCGCCGCCCATGGTCTTAAAATGCCCAAGCTCGCCATGCCCGTGCGCGTGCTCGTCACCGGCGAAGCACAAACCCCTGCTATCGACGCCACGCTGGAGCTGATCGGTCAGGACAAAGTGGTTTCGCGCCTCAAAACCGGCCTGCCAGCGACACCTGCCTGAACAATTCCGCGTATAATGCGCGCTGTTTTTCGCCGTTGTAGCTCAGTTGGTAGAGCAGCGCATTCGTAATGCGAAGGTCGCCAGTTCGATTCCGGCCAACGGCACCAGTTGTAAAAAAACGCCGCTCATTTAGAGTGGCGTTTTTGTTTATGCGCAGTGGGGCGTGGTCTGGTTTGCCATGCCCGCCATAGATGTGCACTCCGCTGCGAAAACATCATTCAAATCACCAACCTAAATTCACGCCAGCCACCATGAACCTGATTCAGCCTTTTACTGCGCTCCGCCCTGCTCCCGGTCGCGCCAACGATGTCGTTGCACCACCCTATGATGTGCTTTCCACAACGGAGGCGCGCGAGCGCGTGAATGGCCGCCCGTTCAGCTTTCTGCATATTTCCAAGCCCGAAATCGATCTGCCTGCGGATACCAATCCCTATGCGCCAGAGGTATACGCCAAGGGCGCGGAGAATCTGCGCAAGCTGATTGATTCAGGGGTGCTGATGCGCGATCCGGCGGCGTGTTACTACGCTTACCGCATCGTCATGGGCAATCACAGCCAGACCGGTCTCGTCGCGGCTGCCTCGGTGGCGGACTACGATACCAATCGCATTCGTAAGCATGAATTCACCCGCCCGGACAAGGAAGACGATCGGGTGCGCCAGATTGATGCGCTCGACGCGCAGACCGGGCCGGTGCTGCTGGCCTACCCGACCGCCCCCGAGGTGGACGCCATGCTGGCGGCGGCGTCTGCTGGCACACCGGATTCCGACGCCGAACTCGACGGCGTGCGGCATACGCTGTGGGTGATTCGCGATGCAGCGATCCAGACGCGCATCACGGCGGCATTCAACGCCATGCACGCGCTCTATATCGCCGACGGCCATCACCGTTCGGCGTCGGCGTCGCGCATTGCAGCCACCCGCCGTGCGGCCAACCCGGCACACACGGGCAACGAGCCGTATAACTTCTTCCTGTCGGTTATTTTCCCGGCGCACGAGATGGCGATCATGGATTACAACCGCGTGATCACCGACCTCAATAGCCTGACGGCAGAGGCATTCCTGGCCAAAATTGCCGAATCATTTACGGTTGAGCCGGCGGCTGCTGCGGTCAAGCCCGAGCGTACCGGCGCGTTTGGGCTTTATCTGGCCAACAAGTGGTATCGGCTGACCATCCGCGCGGATTTGATCCCGACCGACCCGGTAGGACGGCTGGACGTCAGCCTGCTGCAAAATAACCTGATCGCACCCGTGTTAGGTATCACTGATCCGCGCCGCGACAAGCGCATCGATTTCGTCGGCGGCATTCGTGGTCTGGGAGAACTGGAAAAGCGCGTTAACAGCGGCGAAATGGCGCTGGCCTTGGCCTTTCACCCCACCAGCATGTCTGATCTGATGGCGGTTGCCGACGCCAACGAGGTGATGCCGCCTAAATCCACCTGGTTTGAACCCAAGCTGGCGGATGGGCTGGCATCGCACGTACTCAGTAAATAATTGATTTATGTGCTCGATCTGGATTAAGTTTGGGGTGAAAATGCCGTATTCCCACCTAGGTAGTCTCCCTTTTGGAAACCAGGCACTCAGGAATCACACGTGAAAATCGATAAGCGCATCACCCCGTCCACCGCGACCAAAATTTCGTCCGCCAAAGGCAAAACCGCTGGCAAGGCCAGTGGCGCTTCCGCCCCTGCAGGCGATTCGCTCACGCTCACCGAATCGAGCACGCGTATCCGCTCGCTGGAATCTCATCTGGCGACAGTGGATGTAGCCGATACCGGCAAGATTGATGCGGTGAAATCGGCCCTCGCGGATGGCAGCTTTGAAGTCAACGCCGAGGTGGTGGCTGATCGTTTGATCGACCACACCAAAGAAACCCTGCGTAAGCGTCCGCGCAAGAAACAATCCTGATTCATGCGCCCCGCCGCCGTTCTGGCAGCGAGGCAATTCCCAATGCTGCGGTTTACCCCAGCATCCTGCCCACAAACACCACCGCAATCGTTAGCAGCCCCAGGCTGAGGTTGATGCCGATCAACAACCGGATCTGGCCGAGGGCCGCGCCCCCTGCTTTCCAGTTTTGCTCGGTAACTGCACGCTTGAGCTTGCGGGTGGGGCCAAAAAACACGTGGCCAAAGATCAGCATCATGATCACCCCGAGCATGAGCATGGTCATTGCGTAATGCGGCGCAGCCAGGCCGCCTATCCGCATCAGCAAATACAAGCCGCTTGCCAGGATCAGTGCAATCGATAGCCACACCCAGGGGAAGAACCGGCTGAATACACCCGACCACACAGCCAAACGCTGCGGGGGTTCGAGCACGCTGGCGGCCACGGGGCGCAGCGCCATGTAGGCGAAAAACATGCCGCCGACCCAGACAACGACACCCAGCACGTGAAGCAGATACAGCATTTCCATCAGGTTTCCTTTCAGAACAGGCAGGATTGATCGAGCAACAGTTTAACTGGCGCAAAGCTGCGGCGATGGTGTGGACACGCGCCATGTGTTTTCAGCGCTTCGAGGTGGCGCACAGTGCCGTAACCCATGTGCTGGGCGAATCCGTAGTCCGGATAGTCTTGATGCAGGCGGCACATGAGCAGGTCGCGGTCAGTTTTGGCGAGGATTGACGCCGCCGCGATGGCGGCCACTTTGTCGTCCCCTTTCACCACGGCCTGTGAACGCCACGACCATGCCGGGCAGCGATTGCCATCAACCCACACATCATCCGGCGGACAATTCAGCCCCGCCACCGCGCGCTGCATCGCCAGAAAAGTCGCGTGCAGGATATTCAGCTGATCAATTTCAGCCACGCTGGCTTCGGCCACACACCAGGCCACCGCGTGCCTGCGAATCTCGTCGGCCAGCCGCTCGCGGGCGACGGCACTCAGTTTTTTGGAATCCCGCAAACCCTCAATACGCCGATCCGGGTCGAGCATCACGGCGGCTGCCACGACCGGTCCTGCCAGTGGTCCACGTCCGGCTTCGTCCACGCCGCACAGCCCTGCCGATCCCCAGTGCAATAGTGCCGTCATCAGGCGTGCAAATACGGTGAGATGGCGTCGGCAATCTTCTCACTGGCGTTTTGCCGCAGTCGTAGATGCAGAGCCTGAAAACGCTCGGCGGTGGCGGCGCGGCGTGGCGCATCGTCGAGCCACGCTACTAAGTCAGTCGCCAGGTTGGCCGCCGTCGCGGCGTCCTGAATACGTTCAGGCACCACCCAGTCGTTTTCCAGCACGTTGGGCAACCCCACCCACGGCAACAGCGCCTGTTTCAACATCATGCGCGCCGTCAACGGATGGGTGCGATAGGTAATCACCATGGGTTTCTTGAATAACGCAGTCTCGAGCGTGGCTGTGCCGGAGGCCACCAGCGCCACGTCGCAGGCCGCCAGCGCTGTGTGTGCGCGTCCGTCCAGCACTTGGAGCGGTAAATGGTGCGCCTGCGCCGCCTGCCGGATCAACGCGCCCGCTGCATGGCTCGCAGCAGGCATGACGAATTGCACCCCGGGGCGCTGCTGCATCACCTGCTGCGCAGCGTTCAGCATCAGCCGTGCATGATGTCGCACCTCGCCGAGTCGACTACCGGGCAGCAGGGCGATGACGGGTTCATTACCCAAGCCCAATTCTGCGCGCGCGCCCGCCGTATCCGGGTTCAACGGGATCACGTCGGCCAGCGGATGGCCGACATAGGTCACGGGAATACCCGCATCCTGATAAATTTTCTCTTCAAAGGGAAACACCACCAGCATGTGCGAGACCGCCTGCTTGATACGCTGAATGCGCTCAGGCCGCCACGCCCATAGCGAGGGCCCGATGAAATGCACGGTGGGAATACCGCCCTGCTTGAGACGCGTCTCAAGGCCAAAGTTGAAGTCAGGGGCATCGATACCGACAAACACACGCGGGCGCTCACGCAAGAACCGACGCGCGATGCGCGAACGGATCCAGAGTAATTCCGGCAGGCGGCGCAATACGTCTACATAGCCGCTGACAGCGAGTTTCTCGCTGGGATACAGCGCCTCGACGCCCGCTTCGATCAGCCGGGGTCCTGCAATACCAGCTGCTTGCAAATCTGGATATCGCCGCCGGAGAGCACGCACACAATGGGCACCCAACACATCACCGGAGGCTTCACCGGCGACCAGTCCCAGATCCATCACCGGATAATGCCACGCTCGGCGCGCGTCAAAAAATCAAGCAGCAGACGCACTTCTGGGCGGTTTGCGGCCTCAGGTTCCAGACTGGCTTGTGCCTCAGCGAGGGTATTGCCTTCTCGATACACAATCTTGTAGGCGCGTTTCAAGGCCGACAAGGTATCCGCTGAAAAGCCACGCCGTTTGAGACCCTCACTGTTGAGACCATGTGGCGCAGCAGGTTGCCCTGCCGCCAGCACAAATGGCGGAATGTCCTTGAACACCACGCTGGAAATTCCGGTCATGACATGCGCACCGATTTTGCAGAATTGATGCACACCGGTGAAGCCGCCGAGAATCACCCAGTCGCCGATTTCCGCGTGGCCGGCGAGCGAGGCATTGTTGGCAAAAATGGTGTGATTACCCACCACGCAGTCGTGCGCAATATGCACGTAGGCCATGATCCAGTTGTGATCGCCAATGGTGGTGACGCCACGATCCTGAACCGTACCAGTATTGAACGTGCAAAATTCGCGGATGACGTTGTCGTCGCCAATTTCAAGCCGCGTGGGTTCGTTGGCGTATTTTTTGTCTTGCGGCGCTTCGCCAAGCGAGACGAAATGGAAGATTTTGTTGCGCGCACCGATGCGGGTGTGGCCGGTGATGACCGCATGGTTGCCGACTGTCGTACCTGCGCCGATTTGCACCTGATCGCCAATAATCGAATACGCGCCGATCTCGACATCATCCGCAAGCTGTGCGCCCGGCGCAACGAGGGCGGTGGGGTGTATCGTTGCCATCAGGCTTGATCGCGCTGTTTTGAATCACGTGCGGGGTTGTCGCGCAGGGTCGCCATCAACTCGGCCTCAGCCACCAGTGCACCGTCCACTTCTGCCCGCCCGGTATACTTCCAGATGCCACGCATTTCACGCACGATTTCGACCTTCAGCGTCAGCTGATCACCCGGCGTCACCGGCTTCTTGAAACGCGCACTATCAATACCCGCGAAATACACAATACCAATGTCTTCCGGCGCGTATTGTTTGGTTTTGAATGACAGCAAAGCCGCCGCCTGCGCCATCGCTTCCAGAATCAGCACGCCGGGCATCACCGGTGTGCCCGGAAAATGCCCCGGAAAAAAAGGCTCGTTGATGGTGACATTCTTGATCGCCGTGATGGATTTACCCAGCTCGAGTTCGGTCACCCGGTCTATCAACAGGAAGGGGTAACGATGCGGGAGATATTGCATCACTTCCGCGATGTCCATAATCATGATTTTGATTCCAGTTCAGAAAGTCTTTTTTCAAGCTGTTTGATACGCATGACCAGCTTGTCGAGATTACGCATGTGCACAGCGTTTTTTTGCCAGGAGGCATGATCGCTGAAGGGCAGTGCGGAAGTGTAACTTCCGGATTGTGTCAGTGATTTGGTAATCAGGGTGTTGGTCGAAATATGGGTGCCATCGGCAATATTGATGTGGCCAATAATCATCGCCGCCCCCCCGATGGTGCAGTGTCGGCCAATTTTTGCGCTGCCAGCAATGCCGGTACAGGCAGCAATGGCGGTATGCGCGCCGATCACCACGTTGTGCGCGATCTGAATCTGGTTGTCGAGTTTGACACCATCCTCGATGACCGTATCTTCCAGCGCGCCCCGGTCGATAGTGGTGCACGCGCCCACCTCGACATCGTTGCCGATCCGCACGCGGCCAATCTGCGGAATTTTTTCCCACCGCCCTTCGTCAGGTGCGAAGCCGAATCCGTCTGCACCGATGACGCAGCCCGAATGCAGAATCGCACGATCGCCAATCTGGCACTGCGAATAAAGACTGACGTTCGAATGTAGCACACAGTCTTCGCCCACGCGCACGCCATCGCCCAGTGTGCAGTTCGCGCCAATCAAGGTTCGCGCGCCAACCTGCACCCCGCTGCCAATCACCACGCCTGCTGCGACACTGGCATCCGCTGCAATCTGCGCATCGGCCGCCACTGTCGCAGCGGGATGAACGCCTACTGGCGGACGGACGGGAGGGTTCAGCAAAGCTGAGACCCTGGCAAAGTACAAATACGGATTGGCAGTCAGGATACGTGGCCGTGCACTGGCATCGCGCGCTTCCAGCGGCAAAATCAGCGCAGCCGCCCGGGTATTCGCCAGTTGCGACAGATATTTGGTTTGAGAAACGAAGCCGATGTCTCCGCCTGCTGCGCGATCAAGTGGCGCGACCTGGCTGATGCGCTGTGAGCCGTCGCCAACCAGCTCCCCGCCAAAGCGAGCCACCAGTTCAGTCAGCGTCACAGACATACAGGGAGGGGGCTTATTTTCCGCCCAGCGCCTTCATCACGCGCTCGGTGATATCGCTCTTGGGATCCACGTACACGGCCTGTTCCACGATCAAATCGTACTTTTCGGACTTGGCGATGTCTTGAATGACCTTACGCGCACGCTCCTGAATCTGGCCGAGCTCTTCGTTACGGCGCTGATTAAGGTCTTCGCGGAATTCGCGACCTTGACGCTGCAAGTCGCGATTGAGGTTGCCCAGCTCACGCTCTTTATTTTTACGCTCACTATCGCTCAAGGTCACACTTTCCTTGTCGAGTTGACCTTGCAGCTCGCGCGCCTGCTTGGCGAGTTTTTGCAACTCCTGCTCGCGCGTAGCGAATTCACGTTCCAGTTTTTTCTGTGCCGTCACCGACAGGGGCGCTTCGCGCAGGATACGCTCGGTATTCACAAAGCCGATTTTTTCGGCCCAGGCAGAACTCGCAAACAACGCCAGGGTGCCCAGGAAAACAAATGTGCGCTTAATGGTCATGCTCAATACTCCATACCTTGATTCAAACTGCGCTATTTCTCTTAGAACGTATTACCCAGCGTGAACTGGAACACTTCCGTTTTGTCGTCTGTTTGAGTCACCAGCGGCTGCGCCAGGCTGAATTTGAGCGGCCCCAGGGGCGACACCCACAATACCGCCACGCCCGCCGAATAGCGCAATTCGTCAAACGAAGGGACGCCATCAAACGCGGCACCCGCATCAATAAAAGCCGACATGCGTAACGACTGGTCATCCTTGAGTCCCGGCAAGGGGAAGAAGAGTTCCGCATTGCCTAACAGCCGAGTGTTGCCGCCAATCGCATCCTTGTTGGCGTCTTTCGGTCCCAAGGTGCCGTTTTCGAAACCACGCACCGAACTGTTGCCACCCGCATAAAAGTTTTTATAGAAAGGCAGCGGATCATCCGATAGTCCGTCACCTACTCCGGCCTCGCCGTTCAGCATCAGCGTGAACTTTTTACCCAGTGGGAAATATTGCTGGTGCTGCATTGTCAGTTTGTAATATTGCAAGCTACCCAGCGGAGTACCCACCTCAGCCGATATACGCTGCATCAAGCCTTGGGTCGGAAACAGGAAACTGTTACGGGTGTCGCGCGCCCACGAAGTGTCGAGACGCACGGTCGTGTCATCGCGCTCACCTGTCGAACCCACGAAAGTCTGATATTGCGTGGGTCCCCCAGCGGCAATCGTCGGGTCAACCGAAATAGCCGTCTGCTCGTATGTCAGACCAAATGAAATGTAATCGCGCTCATTGACCGGCAAACCGAATCGCGCCCCCAAGCCGTAGGTCGAGGTTTTGTACTCGCTGGTGTTGTCGAGAGAGCTCGAATCGACGTCGCGGCGATACACGTCGTAACCCAAACTCACGCCGTCAATGGTGTAGTAGGGGTTGGTGAATGACAGCGAATACACGGTGTTGACGCTGCCCGAATTCAGCTGCGCCTGCAGGCGGTTGCCGGTGCCGAACACATTGCTCTGCGACACGGAACCAGACAACACCAATCCCTCCGACGACGAGAAGCCTGCGCCCAGCAACACGTTACCGGTAGATTTTTCAGTGACCCCCACGTTGACATCGACTTGATCAGTACTGCCGGTCACGCCGGGAGTTTCGATGTTGACTTCCTCGAAGTAGCCCAAGCGATTCAGGCGGTCGCGCGAGCGGTTAATTTTTTCGGCGTCGTAAAACGCGCCTTCCATCTGCCGTACCTCACGCCGCACAACTTCGTCGCGCGTCCGGGTATTGCCTGCGACGTTGACGCGGTTCACGTACACGCGGCGACCCGGATCGACAAACAGCGTGAAAGCGACCGTGTTTTTGTCTTTATCCAGCTCAGGCACGGCATTGACGTTGGCAAACGCATAACCGTCGTTGCCCAGTCGGTCGCCGATTTTTTTGGTGGTCTCGGTCAGGCGGTCGCGCACGAACACTTCGCCCGGCTGAATGCTGACCAGTTTTTTGAGTTCTGCTTCGGGTACCAGCATCTGCCCGGCCAGCTTGACGTCTGACACCTTGTACTGCGGCCCTTCAGTCACATTGACGGTGACATAAATGCCATGTTTGTCAGGCGAAATCGACACCTGGGTGGAATCGATATTGAATTCAAGATAACCCCGGTTGAGATAAAACGAGCGCATCGCTTCCTGATCGCCCGCCAGTTTCGATTTCGAATACTGGTCGTTTTTGGTGTACCAAGTCAGCCAACCCGGCGTGCTGGAAGTAAACAATCCCAGCAGTTCTTTTTCCTTGAACGCCTTGTTGCCAACAATATTGATCTGCTGGATACGCGCGCTGTCGCCCTCGACCACGTCGATCTGCACCGCCACCCGGTTGCGCTCCAGCGGCGTTTGCGTGGTTTTGATCTCGACGGCGTATTTGCCGCGATTGAAATACTGCCGCTGCAATTCCTGCTCGGCCTTGTCGAGCAAGGCACGGTCAAGCACACGACCTTCCGCCAAGCCTGTTTGCTTGAGGCTGTTTTTGAGATCGTCTTCGGAAAATTCCTTGATACCCGACAGCGTAACCTTGGCAATCGAGGGACGCTCTTCCACCGTGACAATCACCACGCCGTCGCGCGACTCGAGCCGCACGTCCTTGAAAAACCCCGTGGCGTACAGCGCCTTGATAGCCGCCGTGGTTTTGTCTTCGGTCAACGTATCGCCTACCTTGACGGGCAGGTAGCTAAACACTGTACCCGCTTCGGTGCGCTGGATGCCTTCAACCCGGATGTCCTTGACGACAAACGGGGCGTCAGCCACCGCAACCGGCGTAGCCAGCACCGCAATCAAGGCAAGGGTCAAACGTTTCAGGTTTGGAGTCATAGTCGTGAATTAACCGGGAAGCAGACGTTGCAAATCATTGAAAAGGGCAAACGACATCAGCATCAGCAACAGTGCCATGCCCACGCGCGCACCCCATTCCATGGTGCGCTCAGACACAGGGCGGCCTGTTAAAACCTCTGCAACATAATACATGAGGTGCCCGCCATCGAGTAATGGCACGGGCAGCAGATTGAGCACGCCGAGACTCACGCTGACCAGCGCGAGAAACCCGACAAAACTCACCCAGCCGAGCGCCGCACTCTGCCCGGCGTAATCAGCAATGGTCAGCGGCCCCGAGAGATTTTTCCATGACACCTGGCCGAGCACCATACGTCCCATCATTTCCAGCGTAAATACGCTCATATCCCAGGTCTTAATCGCTCCGCGCCACATCGCTTCAAGCGGGCCATAACGCACTGTCGTCATCAGCCCGGCCAGCAACGTGTCATCGACGCTGGGGCCCGCGCCAATTTTGCCCACGCGCTGCCCGGCGTCCTCTTTCGACTCGGGCGTCAGCGTCAGCTTTTGGCGCTGGCCCTGGCGTTCGATCTCCAGCGGTATCACCTTGCCTGGGTGCGAGCGCACGGTTTCGACCCAACCCTGCCAGCTCGCAACAGGCACGCCAGCGGCGTTGAGCAGGCGATCGCCCGCCTGCAAGCCTGCGTGGGCGGCAGCACCGCCGGGCAATACACTGCCGATCACCGGCGCAATGATCGGATCGTAGCGCACGATACCGAGCGGGCGTAGCGTGTCCTGTTCCAGGTCATCGGTATTGATCGTCGGCGTGCCGAGCGAGGCACTGCGCCCCCCTGCCAGATCAAGCGTGATGGCCTCACCCGCCACGCCAACGCGCAGTAGGGTCAGCCGCAAATCCTGCAAGCTCGGTGTGGCCACGCCATTGACCGCGCGGATTTCATCACCTGCCACCAACCCGGCCTGCGCAGCGGGCGAGCCTGCGGGTGGTTCGCCGACAATGGGTTTGAGCGCTGGCAAGCCGTGCATCAGTAGCGCGCCATAGAAGACAATGGCCAGCAGGAAGTTGGCGGCAGGCCCGGCAATCACGATCCCGATACGCCGCCACACGCTGGCGCGGTTGAAACTGCGATGCGCTTCGGCCTCGGCAACCTCGCCTTCGCGCTCATCGAGCATTTTGACGTAGCCACCAAACGGCAGCGCGGCGAGCACCCATTCGGTTTGATCAGGGCCGACGCGACGGCTGAGGAGCGGTTTGCCAAAGCCCACCGAAAATCGCAGCACCTTCACGCCCGCCCAGCGCGCGGCGAGGTAATGGCCAAATTCGTGCACCACCACCAGCAGCGCAATTGCGATGAGAAACCACACCAGGGTATGCAGCACACTCATGCCTGCGCCTGTCTCAAATACGCATCCGCTACCTGACGCGCGTGCTGGTCGGCATCGAGCAACGCGTCGATCGACGCGGCGCTGCCGCCTGCCAGCGCGTCCATCGTATGCGCGATGCAGGCGGCAATATCACCAAAGCGCGCCGCCCCTTCGAGAAAACGCGCAACGGCGACTTCATTCGCCGCATTCAGCACAGCCGCCGCGCTACCGCCCGCGTGCAGAGCGTCAAACGCGAGTTGCAGGCAGGGAAAACGCGCGCTGTCTGGCGCTTCAAACGTCAACTGCCTGCCCATCAAATCCAGTGCCGACACCCCCGCGTCGATGCGCTCGGGGAAGCCCAACGCGTAGGCAATCGGTGTGCGCATGTCGGGCGTGCCCATTTGCGAAATCACCGAACCGTCGGCATATTCGACCATCGAATGCACGATGCTCTGCGGGTGCACCACCACCTTGATCTGCTCGGGGCGGGCGTTGAACAGCCAGCGTGCCTCGATGACTTCGAGCCCCTTGTTCATCAGACTCGCCGAGTCAACTGAAATTTTCTTGCCCATCACCCAGTTGGGATGCGCGATCGCCTGCGCAGGCGAGGCATTCGCAATCGCCTCGGCAGACAGCGTGCGGAACGGCCCGCCCGAGGCGGTCAGCCACAAAGCCTTGACGCCCGCCCGCTCAAAATCTCCCCGAAAGCTGCGCGGCAATGATTGAAAAATCGCGTTGTGCTCAGAGTCAATCGGCAATAACTCCGCGCCACTGGCGGCCACCGCATCCATGAACAACTGGCCGGACACCACCAGAGTTTCCTTGTTGGCAAGCAGGATGCGTTTCCCCGCCTGCGCGGCGGCAAATGTGGCGGGCAAACCCGCCGCGCCGACGATCGCTGCCATCACGGTATCAACTTCCGGTGCAGTGGCCACTTCGGTTAGCGCTGCTGCGCCTTCAAGCACGTTAACGGGAATTTTTTCATCGGCCAGCCGCGCACGCAATGCCGCCGCAGCGGCCGCCTCGCTCATCACGGCAACACGCGGGCGGTGCACCCGGCACTGCTCAACCATGCGCTCGACCTGGGTTGCGCCTGTCAGCGCAAAAATCTCGAATCGTCCCGGATGCCGCGCCACCACATCCAGTGTATTCACGCCAATCGTGCCCGTCGCGCCCAGCACAGTGAGCACACGCGGCGGGGTGCGTTTATGGGTCATGCGGCACGCTCCAGCCAGATCAGCCATGCCGCCGCCAGCGGCAACACGGCGGTCAACGCATCCACGCGGTCGAGCACGCCGCCGTGTCCTGGCAGCAGCGTGCCGCTGTCTTTCATGCCCGCCACGCGCTTGATCCAGGATTCAAACAAATCGCCCAACACCGAGAAATACAGCAAGCCTGTCAGCGCCGCGAAGAGCGACATCAGCGGCCAGCCCAGTGAACTGCTGAGTGCCGCAGCGTAGACTGCCAGTGCGACCAGGGCGCCCGCGACGCCTTCCCGGGTTTTGCCCGGGCTGATGCTGGGCGCGAGTTTGTGGCGGCCAAACTGACGCCCCGCAAAATAGGCTGCGGTATCAGCGATCCAGACGACTGCGAACACGCCGATCAGTATGTCTGCGCCCTGCCTGTGCAGCACGACCAACGCCACTGCAGTCGGCAGCAGCAAGACTGCACCCACCAGTGCCCGCAGCCCGCGTAATTCAAGACGCCAGCCCCACATCAGCCAGGCGGGCGCGACCATCAGCCAGAACCCGACCGACACGCCCAGCACGCCCACCCGATACGCTCCGCCATCGCCGAGCAACACGGCCAGCCCGCCGAGCAGCAGCGCATACCCACGTGCCTGCCAACTTGAAAAATGCGCCATCCGTGCCCACTCATGCGCAGCGACCGTCACCACCAGCGCGACCAAAGCCAGCCAGAGCCAGGCGGGTGCCCACACGATGGCGGGGACAAAGACCGCAAGCAGCGCGATGGCTGTCAGGATACGAAGCATCAGGGGACTCAGGAAACGATCCTCAATTTGATTTCGCCGCGCTCACTTGTTCACTGGTGCGGCCAAAACGACGCTCGCGTTTGCGATAGGACGCTATAGCCAGGTCGAGTGCCTTGTTGTCAAAATCCGGCCACAGCGTGTCGGTGAAATACAGCTCGGTATAGGCCAGTTGCCACAACAAAAAATTACTGATGCGCTGCTCTCCACCCGTGCGGATGAACAGATCCGGCTCAGGTAGATCCGCCACGCTCAGGTGACGCTTCAACGTGGCTTCATCGACGCTGTTGGCCTCGATACCTGCTGCCATCATCTGGCGCACCGCCTGCACGATGTCCCAGCGCCCGCCGTAATTGGCCGCGACAGTGAAGGTCAGCTTGGTGTTGTGTTGTGTCAGGATTTCGGCGTCGCGGATCAATGTCTGGATCCGTTCGGAAAACCCCGATAGATCGCCGATCACCCGAAAGCGGATGTTGTTTTCGTGGAGTCGCGCCACTTCGCTTTCCAGCGCCCGCATGAACAGCTCCATCAACAGCGTGACTTCGTCTGGCGGACGTCGCCAGTTTTCTGAGCTGAACGCAAACACAGTGAGGTGCTCAATGCCCCGTTCACCACATGCGCGGATCACCCCGCGCAAGGCTTCCACGCCCTTGCGATGCCCCGCCACACGCGGCATCAGGCGGCGTCGCGCCCAGCGGCCATTGCCGTCCATGATGATGGCAACGTGACGGGGCGTCTCGGTCAGGTCGGGCACAACATGCGTCTCGCCGGTTTAGACGGCGAGAAGTTCCTTTTCCTTGTCAGCCAGCAGTTTATCGATTTCGCTGATGTGCTTGTCGGTCAACTTCTGCACGTCGTCCTGGGTGCGGCGGTCTTCGTCTTCGGTCGCTGTTTTGGCCTTCACCATATCTTTCACGGCAGCATTGGCGTCGCGCCGGATATTGCGCACTGCCACTCGCATGTTCTCCGCTTCACCACGCACGACCTTGATCAGATCGCGACGCCGCTCTTCAGTCAATGCAGGCATCGGCACGCGAATCATGTCGCCATGCGTCGCCGGGTTTAACCCCAGATCGCCATCGCGGATGGCTTTCTCGATCTTCCCCACCATGGATTTCTCATACGGCTGCACGCCCAGCGTGCGGCTATCCACCAACGACACGCTGGCCACCATCGGGATCGCTGTGGGACTACCGTAATAATCAACCATCACGTGATCGAGAATGCCGGTATGCGCACGTCCCGTACGCACCTTGGCCAAATCAGCCTTGAGCGAGTCGAGCGACTTGCCCATTTTCTGTTCGGCGGACTGTTTGATTTCCGCAATCGTCATCTCAGCCATCGTGTTTCCTTTACTTAAGGCGTTACGCGCGTGCCTTCGTCTTCACCCATCACCACACGTTTAAGCGCGCCGGACTTGAAGATATTGAACACGACCAGCGGCAGTTTCTGCTCGCGGCACAAGGCAAACGCAGCGGTATCGAGCACACCCAGATTATTGCGGATCGCCTCGTCGAAACTCAGCGTCGCGTAGCGCGTGGCGCTCGCATCTTTTTTGGGATCAGCGGTATACACCCCATCCACCTTGGTCGCTTTCAGCAGCAGATCCGCGCCGATTTCAGCACCACGCAAGGCCGCTGCCGTATCGGTCGTAAAAAATGGATTGCCCGTACCGCCGCCAAAAATCACCACGCTGCCCGCTGCGAGATGACGCAGCGCAGCATCGCGCTCAAACGCTTCGCCAACATGGGTAATCGCCACGGCGGTTTGCACGCGCGCTGCCACGCCTGCGCGCAACAAAGCGTCTTTCAGCGCCAGCGCATTCATCACCGTCGCCAGCATGCCCATCGAATCAGCCGTGGCGCGATCCATACCGGACAGCGCGCCCGTTGCACCGCGAAACAGATTGCCGCCGCCCACCACAATGCCGACCTGCACACCGAGCGCGACTACCTCACGAATCTGCGCCACAAAATCCGCTAGCGTCTCGGCGTGGTAACCAAACGCATCCGCGCCCAGCGCCTCGCCAGACAGCTTCAGCAGAATCCGCCGCGCCTGTGCCATCGTTTAAGCCTTGGATGCCGCCGCCACTTCGGCAGCAAAGTCATTGACTTTCTTTTCGATGCCCTCACCCACTACATACATCATGAAGCCGTGGCACTGCGAGCCCTTTGATTTCAGCACCTGCTCCACCGTCTGCTTGTCGTCTTTAACAAAAGGCTGCGACAACAGGGTGACTTCCTTGAGGAATTTCTGCACCGTGCCTTCCGCAATTTTTTCCAGCATCGCTTCGGGCTTGCCCGCTTCCTTGGCTTTTTCAATCGCCACGCGACGCTCGGTATCAATCAAATCCTGCGACACACCCGATGCGTCCAGCGACTTGGGTTTGGATGCCGCCACATGCATAGCAACATCCTTGGCCAGCGCCTCATCGCCCGACACATCGACCAGCACGCCGATCTTGCTGCCGTGCACGTAACTGGCAAATTTGCCCTGACCTGCCAGACGCGTAAAACGACGCACCGACATGTTTTCGCCAATTTTTCCCACCATCTCGGTACGCACTTCTTCAACCGTCGATCCCTTGTAAGGCAAGGCCGACAGCGCCGCCACGTCCGCCGGATTCTGGCTTAGCACCATCTCAGCCAGCGCATTCGACAGCGCCATGAAGTCATCATTCTTGGCCACAAAGTCGGTTTCGCAGTTCACTTCCACCATTGCCGCCGACTTGCCGTCTGCTGCAATCGCAATGGTCACGACGCCTTCAGCGGCGATGCGACCTGCACTCTTGGCCGCCTTGTTGCCAAACCGCACGCGCAGGATTTCTTCCGCCTTTTGCATGTCGCCGTCGGCTTCCGACAAAGCTTTCTTGCAATCCATCATCGGCGCATCGGTTTTCTCGCGCAGTTCTTTCACCATACCTGCGGTAATTGCCGCCATGTTTCGCTCCTGTTCAGTTTCGCTATATGGAAAGAGGGGCACACGCCCCTCCTTGAAATACCTTCGCGGAAAATCGCCGCGAAATGGGCACGTTGCGCTTATTCAGCCGCGACGTCGCCCTCTTCTTCTACCTCGATGAACTCCTCACCACCGACGATATCGCTGATGACCTGTGCGCGGCCTTCCAGCGCAGCGTCGGCCATGCCGCGTGCATACAGGCGAATCGCGCGAGCAGAGTCATCGTTACCGGGGATGATGTAGTCCACGCCTTCCGGGCTGTTATTGGTATCGACCACGCCGATCACCGGAATGCCCAGTTTCTTGGCCTCAACTACGGCGCCCTTCTGATAGCCCACGTCGATAATGAACAGTGCGTCAGGCAGGCCGCCCATTTCGCGGATGCCACCCAGGCTGCGGTTCAGCTTGTCGACTTCGCGTTGCACCGTGAGGATTTCTTTTTTCGACAGACGACCCGGTTCATTGATCTGCGCTTCCAGATCATTCAGACGCTTGATCGACTGCTTAACCGTTTTGAAATTGGTCAACATGCCACCCAGCCAGCGGTTATCGACATACGGCATACCGGCGCGCTCGGCTTCTTCACGCAAAATCTCGCGGGCGGCGCGCTTGGTGCCCACAAACAGCACCGTGCCTTTATTGGAAGCCAGCTTACGGACGAATTTTTGAGCGTCCTGGAACAGCGGCAGCGACTTTTCCAGGTTAACGATATGAATTTTGTTGCGGTGACCGAAGATGAACGGGGCCATCTTGGGATTCCAGAAACGGGTTTGGTGACCGAAGTGGACACCAGCTTCCAGCATTTGACGCATCGTGACAGACATGTAGAACTCCTAAAGGGTTAAGCCTCCACCCGCCAGCAGCCACGCGTTGCGATCAACGCGCCGCCACCCTTTATCGACAGGTGTGCGAATTTGTCCGAACCATTTCGGACAGCCGGGCATTCTAATCTGATAAACCCTTAATTTCAAGGCACATAGTCGATCAAGGCTTTGACTGGAGCTGTCATCCTGCTTGTTACTTCACCGAAGTAAAACATCCCGCAGCAGCACGGGAATCACGCCATCCAGCCAGATAGCCTGATTTGATTGCTCATCAGTCCTGATCAACCCAAGCCCAACGCATGCGGCCTGGAAACTTCACGGACGCTGCCGAAGCCGTCATAATGCGTCCTGCTTTTCATCCATCCCGACTGCACCCCCACCATGCTCGAACTACTCACGGACCCCAATGCCTGGGTTGCCTTTGCTACCTTGACCCTGCTCGAGTTGGTGCTCGGTATCGACAATATTATTTTCATCTCGATCCTGGTCGACAAGCTCCCCAAGGCCAGACAGGAAATGGCTCGCAAAATTGGCTTGTTCATGGCCATGTTCATGCGGATCGGCCTCCTGCTCATTCTGGCCTGGATCGTCGGACTGACCGCCCCCTTCTTCACGATTCTGGAACAAGAAATCTCGGGGCGTGACCTCATCCTGATCCTCGGCGGCCTGTTTCTGATCTGGAAATCGACCGGTGAAATCCATCAGGCGCTTGAAGGTGAGGAAGGCCACGCCTCGTCGGCGGTCAAGGCCACCTTCGCCGCCGTCATCCTGCAGATCATGGTAATCGATCTAGTATTTTCACTGGACTCGATCATCACCGCCGTCGGCATGGTGGACCAGGTCGAAGTGATGATTGCAGCGGTGATCGTTTCGGTCGGGCTGATGATGCTGTTCGCTGGCGGCATTGGTCGCTTCATCTCAGCCCACCCCAGCATCAAAATGCTCGCGCTGGCCTTCCTCGTCGTTGTGGGTGTGGTGCTGCTGGCGGAAGGGTTTGATTACCACCTGCCCAAGGGCTACATCTACTTTGCGATGGCTTTCTCGCTCGGCGTGGAAATGCTCAATATCCGTTTGCGCAAAAAAAGCGCACAACCCGTTCATATGCACGCGTCCTACGCAGATCCAGACGCTCAGACCAGCCCGCCTGAAAACCCGCGCTGATGCATTGCTCCAACAAAAAAGCACCTTCGCGGTGCTTTTTTGTTGGAGCACACTCACTCCATCGATTTCACACGCGCCACGGGAAAGAACGTCACGCCCACCCGCTCGATATGATCGATCAGCGCCGGATTATCCAGCGCGTGGAAACGTGAAAGATCGATCTTGTAAGGCAACAGCAGATCGTCCAGTTCGGATTCGATTTGCAACTGCTGCGTGAGCGACAAGGTCGCACCGATCAAGCACAGATCGATATCGGAGCCTGCGCGAAAATTACCCTTTGCGCGCGAACCGTACAGCATGGCCTTCTCGACCTCCGGGTGTGCCGCAAGCACCCCGTGGATGCGCGCGAGGGTTTCATCCGTAAGACCGTAAGGCATGGCGCGGTCAGGACTGCGCCTTGAGCGCGTTCATCCTGTGCAGAAATTGCTCGAACAGAGTGAAATACCGTGCCACGATGTGGCCGCAAATCTCGTCCGCGATTTTCTGTTGGTAGGTGTGCGAAGTCAGGTTGCGGCTGCGGATCATCTCCATCCAGCCCTCGCCATCCTCGATCAGGCCTTTCTGAAACGCCTCGCGCGCTGCATCGCGCGAACCCGTGATGCCGGGATTGCCCTGGTGGGCGAAGTAATCCTTCATCACATTCCACGCCAGTTCGTGGGTGAACTCGAACGCCTGGATCAGGCCCTGCTTTTCGAGGTCGGAGAGCGCACGCGCTTGGCTCGTCGTCACTGCGTTGCCGAGTTGTTCCAGTGCTTTGGAGTAATTGGCGAGGCGTTGCTGCCAGCGGATGTCGAGGTCACTCATTGTTATCGTGTCTATCTACTTTCTGGGTTTTCGTGGCCTATTTATTCGTCGTTTGTTTACATGTGAAAATTTGAGATGGCTTGACAGTTCCACCACTTATGAAATCTACGTAAAGCCCAGTTCCGTCAGGTTGGATCAGAAGCGAATATCTAAGCGGTTGAGTCTTACTGACCCTCGGCCCAAAGTCCCAACGACGGTTCACACCTTCCACGTAATAAATAGCATCTTGCACTTCACTGGTACCGACGACATACACCCCGCCCCTACCTTTCTTAAATACGTAGGCCACTACCAGTGCCGGGTTAGCAGAATACTTCCCACATTCCCACATGCTCGCAAAGTCACCTACGGGTAGACCATCACTCGCCAAGGAACTCCCGCTCAGTGTCACAGCCGCGATGATTAACAATTTTTTCATTGGATTTTATCGACATAAGGGATGTGGTTAAAAAGTGAGCTCTAATTTTTTATTGGGACGCCCGAATAGCCAACCAAGCACCATAGCTAAAGCTCGAAAGGCTGATGACATAACAAAGCATTGCTGCCCACAAAGTAAGTTTGTGGGCAGTGGAAAATTTACCTGCGAGGAGAAGATCATTAAAAAGACGTAGCTGGGTAAGGTATGCGTATGCCATTGCAAAGCCGCATGCAACGAGACCGACGATGAACCAAAGTAATGGAACGCCAAGTTCCGGAGCTTCGCCGTCCTTGGTATTACCCAGGTAAGCTAGCAGAGCCACAATTGCGCCTCCATTAATAAGTGCTAAGTAGCGAAAAGCCTCTACTGATAGGGTAACCAGCGACTTGTATGACTCAGTTAGCCGCTCTGCAACGTAGTGATCGGTCATCTCAGCTGACTAACGAGGCTGAACGTTAAAAGGGGGGGCCACGATTTGTTCTCCTTGATCTCTTCATACATCCAGGCAGGGTACATATCCACCCCACTGAGACGGATATTGGCACGGGTTACCCTGCTGCCGCCTGAATCAGTTCCATATCCCTCTTTAACAACTGATTGACCAGTTGATTGACTGTCGTGCCGCGCTGGCTTGCGCAGGTGGCGAGGAAATTCAGCACCTCCGGCCCCAGCCGCACCGGCGGGATCAGGCGCAGGTTGGGACGGTAGAACTTGCCGCGCTCGGCATTACTGAAATCGTATTCGTCTTTCATAGCATCACCTCTGTTCGTTGGCCGCTGTGCGGCATTATGCAACGCCACCCAATGGCGGATAACGCCTACGGCTCATCCGCCCTACACCTTACGCCGTCCCGCCCACCGTCAACCCATCAATCCGCAGCGTCGGCTGCCCCACCCCCACCGGCACGCTCTGGCCTTCCTTGCCGCAGGTGCCGACGCCTGAATCCATTTCCATATCGTTGCCGATCATGGAGACGCGCGTCAGCGCATCGGGGCCGTTGCCAATCAAGGTCGCGCCTTTGACCGGATAGGTGATCTTGCCGTCTTCGATCATGTAGGCCTCGGCGGCGGAGAAGACGAATTTGCCGCTGGTGATGTCGACCTGGCCGCCGCCGAAGTTGACGGCGTAGAGGCCGTTCTTCACCGAGGCGATGATCTCGTGCGGGTTTTTGTCACCCGCGAGCATGAGGGTGTTGGTCATGCGCGGCATGGTGAGGTGCGAATACGATTCGCGGCGCGCGTTGCCAGTGGGTTTCATGCCCATGAGGCGGGCGTTCATCATGTCCTGCATGTAGCCGGTGAGGATGCCGTCTTCGATCAGCACGGTGCGCTGGGTGGGGTTGCCTTCGTCGTCGACATTGAGCGAGCCACGGCGCAGCGGAATGGTGCCGTCGTCGATGACGGTGACACCGGGCGCTGCGACTCTTTCACCGATGCGGCCAGAAAACGCCGAGCTACCTTTGCGGTTGAAGTCGCCTTCCAGACCGTGGCCGATCGCTTCGTGCAGCAGGATGCCGGGCCAGCCGGAGCCGAGCACGACAGTCATGCTGCCTGCCGGGGCGGGGCGGGCGTCGAGGTTGACGCTGGCCTGATGCACGGCCTGGCGTGCGTATTTGTCGAGGATGTCGTCGCTGAAGTAGCTGTAGTCGAAACGGCCGCCTCCGCCGCCGCTGCCCTGCTCGCGGCGGCCATCCTGTTCCGAAATCACTTGCAGCGACAGCCGCACCAGCGGACGCACATCTGCTGCCAGATGGCCGTCTGAACGCGCAACAAAAATCACTTCGTATTCGGAGGCGAGGCTGGCCATGACCTGGATCACGCGGGGGTCCATGGCGCGCGCTTTTTTCTCCAGCCGTTCGAGCAGCGCGACTTTGGCCGCGTCGTCCAGGCTCACCAGCGGATCGACGGCGTTGTACAGCAGGCGGCCTTCGCCGCGTTTTGCAATCGCGGTTTGCCGCTGCTGCCCGGCGCGCGCGATGGCGCGGGTGGCGTCGGCGGCGGCACCGAGCGCGTCAAGGCTGATATCGTCGGAATACGCGAAGGCAGTTTTCTCGCCCGAGATGGCGCGCACGCCGACGCCCTGATCGATATTGAAGCTGCCGGATTTGACCTGGCCTTCTTCGAGACTCCAGCCTTCAGAACGCGAATACTGGAAATACAGGTCGGCGTAATCGACATCGTGCGCCATCAGGCGCGAAAACACCGGGGCAAGTTTGTCGGCATCGAGTCCGTTAGGCGCAAGCAGGGTCGCTTCGGCGGAACGAAACAGCTGCTCGGCGGTTTGAATGGGTTTGAAAGCGTCGGTCGGGTTCATGGTGTTCCTATTTGGCAGATTCGCGTTTTGCTACCGCGCGACGCTCAATTTCGAGAATGTCGATTGAGGGCGAAGCGATAAAACGGTGTTGTAACGCGGGCAGGCTCTTGCGCAGACTGGTCTGGTAGGCCGGATTGAGGTTGGCGATGACGACGCCGGAACCGCGCGGGAGGCGGTCGAGCACGACCCCCCAGGGATCGACGATCATGCTGTCGCCGTGTGTCTCGCGTCCGGACAGGTGGTAGCCACCCTGCGCGGACGCGATGACGTAGGCGAGATTTTCAATGGCGCGTGCTCGAATCAGCGTCTCGAAATGCGCGCGGCCCGTGGTGGCGGTGAACGCCGACGGCACGACGATGATATCGACATCGGGCATGGCGCGGTACAGCTCGGGGAAGCGCAGGTCGTAGCAGATCGAAAGTCCGATGCGCCCGAACGGACTGTTGATGACGACGATCTTGTCGCCCGGCTCGATCAGTTTGGCTTCCTGATAACGCTCGTTGCCCAGATCGAGCCCGAACAGGTGAATCTTGTCGTAGCGCGCCACCTGTTTGCCGCGCTCGTCGTACACCAGACAACTGTTGCGCACCCGATTGGCCACACTCGCTTCCAGTGGCACCGAGCCGCCAACCAGCCAGATTTTGTGTTTTTTCGCCATGCGTGACAGAAAATTCTGGATCGGCCCGCTGCCCTCGGCTTCGCGTGCTTTCACCACTTCATTATTGGGCGCCATGATGCAAAAAAACTCGGGTAGACAGACCAGTTTTGCGCCCGCCTCAACGGCCAGCTCGATCAGCTGTCCGGCCTCCGCCAGATTGGCCGACACATTCGGTCCTGACGCCATCTGGATCGCGGCGACCCGCACCATGTCCGGACGCAGCGCCTGCGTTTTCACTGCGGGTTTTTTGATGGGTGCCACACGCGAAGCGGTTGAGGTGCGTGCAGGCTTTTTGGAAGTCGTCATGACGGTCAATCCAGTTCGTAATATAAAGACGGGCGGTTCAAGGTTCGTTCACCGGCGCGGCTTTGGCTTTGGCCAGTTTTTTTACATCGGGTGTGAGCCAGCCGCCAGACACCATGTATTCCTGGCTGATAGCTTCTTCCAGCGGGTCGCGCAACAGCTTTTGTGCCGCCAGCGCGCCGACGCCCGCGATGGGGCCACCGATCAATGCGCCCGCCACTGCCACCCCTTCAGACAACTTGGGAATCACCTTGACACGAAGCTGTACTGACTCCTGGTTGAGATCAGCAAGACCAGACATATTCACTTTAGCGGCAGGGCCTTTCATTCTGAAATTATCGCTATACACCACGCCACGGGCGATTCGCAGCGTGGCCGCGATCTCGTCGTAGGCATAGCCTTCATTGAAGATATCACGGAAATCAAAGCTCAGCCGGCGTGGCAAGGATTGCAGACTCAGCACCCCCAACAGCTTGGCCGCCCCCGGATCCAGCTTGAGAAACTGGCCGCCCTTTGATTTGAATTCAAGTGTGCCTGCCAAGGTACCAAACCTGAAATCAGCAGGCGAGCCTTCCCAGACTGCCTCTCCTTGAATCTCTGCCGTGCCGCGCCGCACGGTGTCTTTGTAACCGTAGCGCGCCAGCAGTTTACCCACGTCGCGCACCTCAAGCTTCAGGTCAGCACGCGTCTCGCCCTTGCCGTATTCGCGCCAGAGGCCACTCATGGTCAGCACACTATCGGGGTGATTCAATTCCAGCCGATCAATCACCAGCCCTTGCGAAGTCCCATGTGCCACCACATCCAGTTTGCCCATTGGGCGTTCTTCCAGACGGAAATCCTCAACACTCAGATCGAGTAAGGGAAACTCCTGCGCGCGCATCGCCTTACCGTCTGCATCACTTTCCACACGGGTCGCCGCCGGTGCGGGAATGGTGAGCTGCCGAAACTGGGCCGACAAGCGTGCGGGTTGATCCGACGCAGGACGCCAGGTCAGCGTACCGGCCAGCTCTTGCCCACTCACGCTGGTGCGCAGCAATCCATTGCGAAACCGCCCCTGCAGGCGGACGTCGGAAAAACGCCGGCCCATCAGATCAAAACTGGAAAACGCGAGATCGATCGCGCTGACTGGCATCGCGCCATCTCCCCCAGACGGCATCAGTGCGATCCAGTCGCTCAAATCAATGCCGCGCCCGCTCCCCGCCAGCCGCAAGCCCGGCTCTGTCGGCAAACTCGCCGCCCCGCCAAACCGCAGCTCACCACGGCTCAACTGATGTTCGGGCGTGCTCTGCCACACCGCACCCAGAATGCGGCCCAGCCTGAGCTCCTGCTGGCGGCCACCCGAGACTGGTTCGCTCACGACCATGAGGGGCAAGGGTTGATTGGCAAGTTTATTGAGCGGTGAAGGCAAGGCAGAGGTCATGCCGACAAGATCAGACTCAATACGCACACGCTCGCCATCCGGGTTCAATTCAAGCTGTCCGCTCCAGTGGGCATCACCCTGGAGCCGCCGCGCCCAGCTATCGCCCACCCACGCGGCCAGTCCGGCAGCAGTCGCGCGGCCTTTCGCGGTAATGTGCACCCCAGATTCGCGCGTCTGCGCGTTGACCTGCACAGCGCCACCGAGTAATTGCGCACTTAGCTGGCGCGCAGTCAGGCCTTTGTGGGTGAAATCAATGTCGCCGCGCACCTGCTCGATCCGGGGCAACGCGGCGGGGTACAGCGTATTACCCAGAAACGACACGCGGCCGGCCACGGTCGTGTCGTCGCTATGTCGCAGTGGAATGCGCAAACTCAGCGCAAGCCGCATCGCCCCCGTGCCGGTCAGCGCATCCGTCACACCGCGCAAGCGTTCGCCCACCGGGCTGAATTGCGTGAAGCGGATGAAGTCCTGCACCGGACCATTGGCAACACCGTCGACCTGCAACAACTCTTCATGGTGCAGCAGATCGGGAATCACCGCCGTGACGGGTGCCAGCGCCACGCCGTAAATCCGCGCCCGCTCGGTTTTCACGCGCATCTGCTTGCCCTGAAACAGGAGCTGCCCGCTGATGCCTTCGATGCGCGGCCAGCCGGTCACATAGTCAATAGCGGCATCTTGCACTTTCACGTCAATTTCGAATTGCTCGCCTGTGCGCGGCCGATCAAACGGAAAATTCGCCAGATCGCCTTTCAGTTTGACACGCACGTCATTGGAGCCACCTGCCAGCACACCATGCTTCAACCAGTTCACGGTCGTATCGCCCACTTGTTTGGGGAAGTAGCGATACACCGCCTTGCCTGCCGCGCGACTCAAGCGCGCATTCAAATCAATCACCCCGCGTTGCCCGGCAATCCATTCATAGTCACCGTCCAGCGTGCCGGCCAGATCAACGTTGGCAAAGCGGGATTCGCTGATCGCGAAACGATGGCCGCGCGGCGTCTTGCGCCAACTGCCGTTGGCGACAGGCAGCGCCAGACTAAAATTCGGCTCGCGAAACAGATTCGGCAACACCAGCCCCAGCGCCAGACTACTGAACTTGAAATTGCCCGCAGCGGCATCGCCTTTGATCGAGCCGCTCAATCCACTCAAACCCGGCTCAGTCGCCGTCGCCGCCAGCCCCAGCCCGGTAAACCGGGCATCCACTTCAAAATAGTGTCGATCGGGTTGCGCGCCACGCCAGCGCAGCAACAGCGTGTCAAACCGTCCCTGTAGCGGTTGCGCCTGCCAGCGTGCGCGCCACGCCTCGGGCAGCGGCAGGCTCGATGCCAAGCGCTGCCAGTTCGCCAGTGCCAGATCGCTTGCACTCAATTCACGATCGCGCGCGTTCCACGCATAGGCAGCGTCAAACGGTGCGCTCATGGGCAGCCCCGGCAAACGCACGCGCATCTGGCGCACGGCAAGGCGCTGGCCGTCTTCGCCCTGTACCCAGGCCACTTCGCCCAGCGCGTGCGCCAATCGCAGCGCAGGCAACTCGGATGCCAGCGGCAGTGCCAGTTCGCGCACATCGAGTCCGGCGATCACGCCAGTGACGCTACCGCGCGCCACATCGAGCCGCAGCGTGAGCGCGCCCCAGCCTTCGCGCGGTTGATACGGCACATCCAGCCAGGTCGCCAGTTTGGGAAACGCCACCCCCGCGACCTGGCTCTCGATGCGTCCCTGCCAGGTTTCAAGCTTGCTGGCATCACGGATCGTCAGCCGGGCATCCAGGCTGAGCGGACGCGCCAGCGTCGCAGGCGGCGTGGCGGTGAGCTGAAAATGATGTTCGCGGAGATGATTGGTCAGGGTGAAGTCGGCGTTGGTAAAACTCAAGGGCGGCGCAGCGCGAACTTCATCCAGCCAGGTCAGGCTGGCGCGGCCGATATGCACCTTGCCCTGGCGCAGCAGCCATTCTGAGAACCCGCTGGCGGGATCAGCGGGATTGATCGGGATGCCCCCCACATACCAGTGGCCGTCCCGTGCGCGCCGCACGGCCAACACGGGATCAAGCAATTCAAGGGTCGAGAAACGCGGTTCCAGAAACAGCAGCGAACGCCAGGCGAAGGTGGCTTCCAGCTCGGGCAGATAGAGCGTAGGCCGACCTGCTGCATCGTGCACCCGCAAGCCTTGCAAACGGAATTCCGGACGCGCCTGCTGCCACACCCCTGACACCGCCTCCAGCGTCACGCGCTGACCCAGTGCCCGCGACATCAGCCGGGCCACCGTGTCGCGATGATCCGCAATGTTTGGCAACACCCAGAAAAACATCAGCGCCGCCGCCACCATAAACCCGGCCAGCCCGAGCGCAGCAATCGCGGCCAGCCAGCGGCTCAGTCGGCGCAACATTGGGAAGCTGATAAAAGGAGGGATCATCGCGACAACAGTCAGTAATGCCGTGATTTTATGCGCTGGCGACGCCCGAAACCGCACGTGCCAGGTAAATTCTTGTACGTCAGGACTCGGTAAAGCGATGGATCAGCCGTCGGTCGCGCTTGGTCGGGCGTCCCTTGATACCCGCTTCTGGAGCCACATTCAACTTGCGGGCGGCATCTTGCGCTTGCCGGGCTGCCTGGCTGTCGGCTGCTTCCTCGTACAGCGTGCGTGCCACCGGTGCCGGGCCACGCTGTATGGACAAACCGCGCACTGTCAGCCGCCATAGGCTGTCACCAATACGCAGCTCGACCTGGTCGTCCAGACGAATCTCTCTCGCAGGTTTCGCGCGCATCGCGTTAACCTCCACCCGCCCGTGATTGATCGCCTCGATTGCAAGGCTGCGGGTTTTATAAAAACGCGCTGCCCACAGCCATTTATCGAGTCGCATCGTAACCAGTGCTGCTTTGTCAGCCATATCCGATCAATATCTCCGTACACGTGCATCGAATTGTGCCGATTTTTGTTTTCGCGCACGACGCTCGACAGTATCGCTCGAATGAAGACATGGTAATCCTCAGCTTCAAGCGATTAAAATTGAGGGGTTTACCCCTCGAAGGAACTGCATTCATGCCAAAAATCCTGGCTTTCTCAGGCAGCACCCGCCGTGATTCATGCAATCGCAAGCTATTGAATTCCGCCGTATCCGCCACCCGCGCAGCGGGCGGCGATGTCACCGTCATCGATCTGGCCGATTTTTCCCTACCGGTTTACAACGGCGATCTGGAGGCGAGCGAAGGCTTACCAGGCGAGGCACAGCAGCTCAAAACTCTGTTCAAGCAGCATCAGGCGCTGCTGATCGCCAGCCCGGAATACAACAGCTCAATATCGCCCGTGCTGAAAAACACGATCGACTGGATTTCGCGTGAGTGGCAGGGCGAATCCGGGCTCGTGCCCTATCAGGGCAAGACAGCGCTGATTCTCGCTGCGTCGCCGGGCAATCTGGGCGGGATGCGGATGCTGCCACATCTGCGGCAAATCCTCACGGCTCTAGGCGTGATCGTGACACCCAAGCAGGTTTCGGTGGCGGATGCCGATCACGCGTTCAATGAAGATGGCTCACTGAAAGACGCGGGCTGGATGAATCTGGCGATTGCGGATTTTCTCAAGCTCTCCGCCGCATTGCACCCGTAAACCACACGCCCGTCACGGCGTGCGATCTTTCCCGAATAACCAGCCAAACACCCCCACCGCAGCAAACGCGCCCACAAGTTGTGCGACGATGAACATCGGCGCATCCACCGGACGAATGCCCGCGAAGGTATCGGAGGCGGCACGCGCGAGCGTCACTGCCGGGTTGGCAAACGAGGTGGAAGCGGTGAACCAGTAGGCGGCGGTGATGTAAAGGCCAACGGCGAAAGGAATGACCGTGGGTCGGTGTCGTGCGCAGCCGAGGATAGTGGCGAGCAGGCCGAAAGTGGCGATGAATTCGCTCCACCACTGCGCGGGGCCGGTACGCACATGTTGCGAGGCGAAGAACAGCGGCTCTTCGAACATCAGATGTGCCGCCGCAACACCAGCAAACGCGCCCAGGATTTGCGCGACGACGTAGGGCGACACTTCGCCCCAGCGCAACTGCCCACACATCGCTTCGGCCAAGGTAACTGCGGGATTGAAATGCGCGCCGGAGATCGGGCCGAAGATGAGGATGAGCACGACCAGCCCGGCACCGGTGGCGAGCGTGTTACCGAGTAGCGCGATGGCGTCGTTGCCGTCCGCCAGACGATCACCCATGATACCGGAGCCGATGACAATGGCGAGCAGGAAGGCAGTGCCAAGGGCTTCGGCAACCAGGCGGCGTGCCAGATTCATGCAGTCTTGCCGATGTCGCGAACAGCCTGTTCCAGTTTCATGCCGTCGAGTGAAGAGAACGGCAGGCTGACGAACATGGAAATGCGGCGCTGCATCTGGTTCATGGCGTCGACAAAGGCGCGGCGCTTCTCCTCATCGCTGCCTTCGACAGTAGCAGGATCCGGGATACCCCAGTGCGCGGTCATGGGTTGACCCGGCCACACCGGGCAGACCTCGCCCGCAGCCTTGTCGCACACCGTGATGACGAAATCGAGCCGGGGTGCATCGGGCTGGGCGAATTCGTCCCACGGCTTGCTGCGCAATTCGGCGGTTGGGGAATGATTCTTCTCCAGCAGTTCCAGCGCGAACGGATTGACCTGCCCTGCCGGATGGCTACCGGCGCTGAACGCCAGGAAGCGTCCCTTGCCCAGCAGGTTGAGCAGGGATTCGGCAAGGATCGAGCGCGCCGAGTTGCCGGTGCAGAGGAACAGTACGTTATAAACGGTATCGGTCATCATTGCCTCGTGTCGAGTGATCAGGCAGCGGCTTGCAAGCCAAATTTCTCGCGCACCGCCGCGATCAGCCGGATGCGGATGTCGTCGCGCACCGCGAGAAAGCTCTCCAGCGGCTCGCCATGTGGATCGTGGAACGGCAGGTGAATCGCCGGGATCAGCTTGGGGAAAATGGGGCAGGCTTCCTTGGCGTTGTCGCACACGGTCACGACAAGATCGATGTGCTCGCTCATCACGGCGTCGATGTCCTTGGGGTGCAGACCGTCGGTATTCAGCCCGGCGTCTTTCAAGGCGGCAATCGCGCCGTCGGCGACCTTGGGCTGCGGTTTGGTACCGGCGGACAGCGCACGGACCTGGCCGGCAAGGTCATGGTTCAACAGCACTTCGGCCATCTGCGAGCGGCAGGAGTTGCCGGTGCACAGCACCAGCACGGTGTAGGGTTTGTTCACGGGGTGATTCCTTCTGGTTTGAAAATGGCTGGTTTGAATAGGGTTAGCAGCAGCCGGACGAGGCCTTGCCCTTGACCGGAATGCAACCGGAAACCTTGACGATGGTGGGTTCTGGCACGCAACAGCCTTCTGCCGACGCCCCCTCTTCCGCCCCGCCGAACACGGGAATGCTGTCGAGCGTGTGGTAGGTCTCCCAAGCGATGCCGGTGGGATCGGTCGCCCAGTATTTGTCCGACTTGGCGTAGCAGCAGGCGGTGCCCATTTCTTCCACCACGTCGGCTTCGAGCTTCTGCAGGCGCGCGTTCATCTCGGCGAGTTCGTCGGCGTTTTCCACTTGCACGCCCAGATGGTTGAGACCTGGCGTCGCGCCGCGCGCGGAAATAGCAAAATTCACGCGCGGATCGTCGAGCATCCATTTCGCGTAATCCGTTTTGGTGACAGTCGGCTCGCTGGCAAACATCGTGGAGTAGAACTGGATGCTGGCGGCGAGATCATCGACTGCGACATGGACATGTAAACGTTTCATACAGGCTCCTTTTGGGATGAAGGTTTCTTGGAAACCGATTTGGGCTTGCACTTCGATGCAGGTGTACAGGGATTTCCGCCGCAGCAATTGTCTGTGAGATAACCCAGCAAGCCGTTCATTGTCTCGAAGCGAGCCGTGTAGATGACGAAACGGCCTTCTTGCCGGAAATCGGCCAGGCCGGCGTGACTCAAGGTTTTCAAATGAAACGACAGCGACGAGGGCGGTATCCGGGTGAGGTCGGCAATCTGCCCGGCAGGCAAACCTTCTGGACCGGCCTGCACCAAGGCACGGAATACGCTGAGGCGCGAAGCCTGGGCGAGCGCAGTGAGCGCGAAGACAACATCTTTTGTTTCCATGTTTTGATTATCGTGGAAATATAAAAACAAAAGCAAGCTTTTTTTATCTGCCGGACAAAATGGGCAAGCCGTCGACCAATCAGTAAATGGGATTAAACACGGGTTCGCGGCTGGCTTCTGGGGTCGTAAGCCCCAGACAATCCCGCGCCACCGCCTCGGCGACCTTGATGCCGTCCACTCCGGCGGAAAGAATCCCGCCGGCGTAGCCTGCGCCCTCACCTGCCGGGTACAGGCCTTTGATATTCAGGCTCTGGAAATCGTCTCCGCGTGTGATGCGTAGCGGCGACGAGGTGCGCGTCTCGACACCAGTGAGCACGGCGTCAGCCATGGCATAACCGTGTATCTGTTTGTCGAACGCGGGAATCGCTTCACGAATGGCTTCAATCGCATAGTCGGGCAGCGCGGTCGCGAGGTCGGTGAGATGCACGCCCGGCTTGTACGAAGGCTCGACGCTGCCGAGTTGGGTGGACGCCCGGCCAGCAAGAAAGTCTCCGACGCGTTGCGCGGGCGCATCGTAATTGCCGCCGCCGAGTTCGAATGCGCGCGATTCGAGTTGGCGTTGCAGCGCGATGCCACCGAGTACGCCCGCTTCCGGAAAATCGGCGGGGGTGATGCCGACGACGATGCCGGCGTTGGCGTTGCGCTCGTTGCGCGAGTACTGGCTCATGCCGTTGGTGACGACACGGTTTTCTTCCGACGTGGCCGCGACCACGGTGCCGCCCGGGCACATGCAGAAGCTGTAGACCGCACGGCCATTTTTCGCGTGATGCACCAGTTTGTAGTCGGCCGCGCCAAGCAGCGGATTGCCCGCGTTCGGCCCCAATCGGGCGCGGTCGATGAGCGACTGCGCATGCTCGATGCGAAAGCCGACGGAGAACGGTTTGGCTTCCATGAACACGCCACGCGCGTGCAGCATCTCGAAGGTGTCGCGCGCACTGTGGCCGAGCGCGAGGATCACGTGATCGCTGACCAGCGCTTCACCGCTGGCGAGGCTCACGCCGCGCACCTTGCCGTCGTCGATCAGCACATCGGTGACGCGCTGCTGGAAGCGGATTTCGCCGCCCAGCGCTTCGATTTCCGCACGCATGGACTCGACCACGCCGACCAGCCGGAAGGTGCCGATGTGCGGCTTGGCGACGTACAAAATCTCTTCTGGCGCACCCGCCTTGACGAACTCGGTCAGCACCTTGCGCCCGAGATAACGCGGGTCTTTGATCTGGCTATAGAGCTTGCCGTCGGAAAACGTGCCCGCCCCGCCCTCGCCGAACTGCACGTTGGATTCGGGGTTGAGCACATGT
Source organism: Thiobacillus sp. (assembly GCA_040080645.1). GTDB lineage: Bacteria > Pseudomonadota > Gammaproteobacteria > Burkholderiales > Thiobacillaceae > Thiobacillus. Next base: position 31,588 of record JBEBIA010000006.1, on the reverse strand, counting down.
TTCCGCCAGAGCCCCCAGGTGTCCTGCGTGCGTTCGCGTACCGCCTTGCCGCGTTCGAGCACGATGGGTTTGAAACCCATCTGCGCCAGCACCAGCGCCGCAAAGATGCCGCAGGGGCCAAAGCCAACGACGAGCGGGCGCGACAGGTTCGCGGGTGCCTGACCGACGAAGTGGTAGGCCATATCGGGCGTGGGCGAAAGATTGCGGTCGTTGCGGAATTTTTTCAGCAGCGCCACCTCATCTCGCACCTCGACATCGACGGCGTAGACCATCAACAATGCGTGCTTCTTGCGCGCGTCGTAGCTGCGCTTGAAGAGACTGAAGCCAAGCAGCTCGTCATCGCGGATCGCCAGGCGAGCCAGGATCGCCGCCCGCAGGGCTTCCGGCGGATGGTCGAGTGGCAGTTTGAGTTCAGTCAGTCGCAGCATGTCGGGTCTTCATAAAATTCAATGCGCCCAACCCCGCCGCACGCCCGCTGGCGAAACAGGCGGTGAGCAGGTAACCGCCGGTGGGTGCTTCCCAATCGAGCATTTCACCCGCACAGAACACGCCGGGCAGGTCGCGCAACATCAGATGTTCGTCGAGGGCCTCGAAACGGACGCCACCTGCACTGCTGATGGCTTCGGCAATCGGCCGGGGCGCGGACAGCGTGAGCGGCAGCGATTTTATCGCGTGCGCAAGCTGGGCTGAATCACGTAGCTGTTCCGCCGACAGCACTTCGTGCAGCAAGGCCATCTTGACGCCCTTGATGCCTGCGCGGCTTTGCAAATGGCTGGATAGCGAACGTGCGCCACGCGGATGGGCGACTTCGGCGAGGGTTCGATCCAGCGACTTGTCCGGTGCCAGATCGAGTTGCATGGTCACCGCACCCTGCGCAGCAATGGTGTCGCGCAAGGCTGCCGACAGTGCATAAATCAGGCTGCCCTCGACACCGCTGTCCGACAGCATCAACTCACCCCGGCGCTGGTGCGCAAGCCCGGTCGCGTCAGTAAAGCGCAGCGCGACGGTTTTCAGCGGCTGCCCTGCGAACTGACTACACAGATGATCGCTCCATCCGCCGGCCACCTCGAAGCCGCAGTTCGACGGCACCAGCGGAGCCAGTGCGATACCGCGTTGCGCCAGCAGGGGCATCCAGTCGCCGGTCGAACCCAGTTTCGGCCAGCTTGCGCCACCGAGCGCCAGGATGACGACGTCAGCTCGCACACCCGACTCGCCGTCCTGATGTGAAAAACGCAGCGCACCCGACTCGTCCCAACCCAACCAGCGATGCCGCACATGGAATCGCACGCCCGCGCCGCGCAAACGATGCAGCCAGGCACGCAGCAGCGGTGCGGCTTTCATGTCTTGGGGAAACACACGCCCGGACGAACCCACGAAAGTCTCAATACCAAGCGCATGAACCCAGGCGCGCAAATCGTCAGGTGTCAACGCATCCAGCAACGGCTTGACGGCTGCCGCCCGCACACCGTAATGCGACAGAAACGCACTATAAGTTTCGGTGTGCGTGATGTTCATGCCGCCGACGCCCGCCAACAAAAACTTGCGGCCAACAGAGGGCATGGCATCGTACACATCGACCGCCGCACCGCCCTGCACCAGTGCTTCTGCTGCCATCAGCCCCGCCGGGCCACCGCCCACGACGACTGCCTTCATGGTGCAAGCTCCAACAGCCTGGCGCTGCGCGCAAAAACATCTGGCTGCACGCCAAGCGCCTGTTTCAACGCCACGTCGCGATCCCAGTGATTGGGAATGACCGCAATCGTTTGCATTTGCGCCAGCGTGAGATTGAGCGGGAAATACCAGGCCGACGTCAGCACCATGTCGGACAGCGGGAAATCGGTGCCGTACAACAGTCGGCCCTTGAGACTCGGCATACGCAATGCCTGCTGGATAAAGCCCAGTTTATTGATCTGCGTCAGACTGGAAATGTCGGCATAGAGCCGGGGATAACGCGAGAACAGGGGCTGGATGCGCTGAAAATTGTCTTCGCCCGCACTGCTGCCGGTCGTCGCAATATGGCCAGCGATCACGGTGACACCCAGCGACAGCGGCAACTCAAGCCGCAACGGATCGCCATATGCATCGTTCGCATTGCTGAACGAGCGCTCCTGTCCGGTGTGGCTCAGCAGCGGCAACTTGAGCTCGACCAGTTTGCGGTAGAAGGGAATCAGCCGTGGATCAGCAGGATCAATATGCTGAATATTCGGTATCCATTTCACCAGCACTGCACCTTGCCGCTTCGCCGCTTCCAGTCGTTGCAGCGCATCTTTGCGGTACGGGTTGACGCTCGCGCCGAAATAGAAAATGTCCGGGTAGCGCCGCACCTGCGCCGCCACGTAATCGTTGGGGATATAGACTTCGGTGCGCGTGTGATCAAACTCACCCATGGCATCCATCGCGCCATCCAGCGCCAGCAGCACGGCGGCATCCACATGCTGCGAGGCCTTAAGCTTGGCGGCAATCTTGTCCACCACCACCTGATCGCCATCCCGCTCCAGCTCGGCACGTGTAACGTCAAAACCTCTCAGGTAAAAATCGAAGCGGAAGTTATCCAGCAGGCGCGGCGCGACGTAACACCCGCTGCCGCCGTTGCCATAACCTGCGATATGCACGTGCATGTCGACGATTTTTGCGTCGGGCAAAGCCTGCGGTGACGCAGCGGGGCCGCTAAACGCCCATGTTCGAAAAATACCCAATAGCCCCGCCAGCAGCAGAAATGCCGCACCGACTCTTATAAATAGTCTCCGGGCTCGCACGGACATAAGAAGTAAGCAGCTTTATGAATTCAGGCTCAACCAGCACAGACACAGTGCGAACAAGCCGAACCCACTTTGCAACGTGCTATTCCCACTCAATCGTCGCAGGCGGTTTGCCCGACACGTCGTAGACGACCCGATTCAGGCCGCGCACTTCGTTGATGATGCGATTGCTGACTTTACCCAGCAGCGAATAGGGCAATTCCGCCCAGTGTGCGGTCATGAAGTCGCTGGTGACGACGGCACGCAGCGCGACAACGTAATCATAGGTGCGGCCATCGCCCATGACGCCAACCGATTTCACCGGCAGAAAAACTGCAAACGCTTGCGAGGTTTTTTCGTACCAGCCAGCTGCACGCAATTCGTCGATGAAAATCGCGTCGGCACGGCGCAACAAGTCGGCGTATTCGGGTTTCACCTCGCCCAGTATGCGCACGCCCAAGCCGGGGCCGGGGAAGGGATGGCGGTATACCATGTCGTGCGGCAAGCCGAGTGCAACACCGAGTTCGCGCACTTCGTCCTTGAACAGTTCGCGCAGCGGCTCCAGCAGTTTCAGGTGCAGCGTATCGGGCAGGCCACCCACGTTGTGGTGGCTCTTGATGGTGTGGGCTTTTTTGGTTTTGGCGCTGGCCGATTCGATGACGTCGGGATAGATGGTGCCCTGGGCGAGCCATTTTGCCTGCGGCAGTTTTTCGGCTTCGTCCTGAAATACGTGAACAAATTCGCGGCCTATGATTTTGCGTTTCTGTTCGGGATCGGAGACGCCCGTCAGCGCCTCCATGAAGCGCGTGCGCGCATCGACATGGATCACTTTGACGCCGAGATTCTGCGCGAAGGTCGCCATCACCTGTTCGGCTTCGTTCAGACGCAGCAAGCCGTTGTCGACGAACACGCAGGTGAGCTGCGTGCCAATGGCGCGGTACAGCAGTGCAGCGACGACCGAGGAATCGACGCCACCCGACAGGCCGAGAATCACCTCGTCGCTGCCTACTTCTTCACGCACGCGCGCAATCGCCTCATCGACATAATCCGGCATGTTCCAGTCGCCCGCGCAGCCGCAGATCGTGCGCACGAAGCGGTCGATCATGGCCTTGCCTTGCAGGGTGTGGGTGACCTCTGGATGAAACTGCACGCCGTAATAGCGCCGCGTTTCATCCGCCATCGCGGCTATCGGCGTCGCGGCGTTGCTCGCCATGATTTTGAACCCGTCCGGCAACGCGGTGACCTTGTCGCCGTGGCTCATCCACACGTCGAGCAAGCCGTGGCCTGTGTCGTTTTGCCGATCCTGAATATCGCATAGCAGCGCGGTGTGTCCTTGCGCACGGATTTCGGCATAACCGAACTCGCGCTTGGCCGCACTTTCCACCTGACCACCGAGCTGCGCGGCCATCGTCTGCATGCCGTAGCAAATGCCCAGCACCGGCACGCCGAGGTCGAACACCGCTTGCGGCGCACGCGGGGTTTCATCTTCATAAACCGAATTCGGTCCGCCCGAAAGAATGATCCCGGCAGGCGCGAAGTCGCGCACGAATTGTTCGGTCACGTCGTTCGGGTGCAGCTCGCAGTAAACGCCGGACTCGCGCACGCGGCGGGCGATCAACTGGGTAGTTTGCGAACCGAAATCAAGGATGAGGATTTTCTGATGGGACATGACGTGTATTCAAAATAAAAAAGGGGCTTGCGCCCCCTGTGGATCGGGCGTGCTTTATTCCACCCGATAGTTCGGTGCTTCCTTGGTGATCTGTACATCGTGCACATGCGATTCGCGCACGCCCGCCGACGTGATCTCGACAAATTCCGCCTTGCTGTGCATGTCGGGAATCGTCGCGACACCGAGGTAGCCCATGCTGGAACGCAAACCGCCCATGAGCTGGTGAATCACGCCGAGCGCGCTGCCCTTGTAAGGCACGCGGCCTTCGATGCCTTCCGGCACGAGTTTCTCGGCGCTTTTTTCGTTGTCCTGAAAGTAGCGGTCGCTCGACCCCTGCTGCATCGCGCCGAGCGACCCCATGCCGCGATACGATTTATACGAACGCCCTTGGAACAGCTCGACTTCGCCCGGCGCTTCTTCGGTGCCCGCCAGCAGGCCGCCGAGCATGACGCAATGCGCGCCCGCCGCAATCGCCTTGGCAATGTCGCCGGAATAGCGAATGCCGCCGTCGGCGATCACACCCACGCCGCTACCCGCCAGTGCCGCCGCCACGTTGGCCACCGCGCTGATTTGCGGCACGCCGACGCCCGCGACCATGCGCGTGGTGCAGATCGAGCCGGGGCCAATGCCGACCTTGACTGCATCCGCGCCGTGTTCGACCAGCGCCGCCGCCGCCGAAGCGGTGGCGATGTTGCCGCCGATGACCTGCACCTCGGGGAAATTCTGTTTCACCCATTTGACGCGATCGAGCACGCCCTTGGAATGACCGTGCGCGGTATCGACGACGATGACATCGACGCCCGCCGCTGCCAGCGCCGCCACGCGTTCTTCGGTGCCTTCGCCGGTGCCGACCGCCGCGCCCACGCGCAGATGCCCCATCGCGTCCTTGCACGCCAGCGGGTGCTCGCTCGATTTCTGGATGTCTTTCACGGTAATCAGGCCGCGCAGCTCAAACGCGTCGTTGACCACCAGCACGCGCTCCAGACGATGTTTGTGCAGCAGCGTCATCGCCTCATCGCGGTTTGCGCCTTCTTTCACAGTCACCAGCCGCTCTTTCGGCGTCATGATGTTGGCCACCGGCTGGTCGAGGCGGGTTTCGAAACGCAGATCGCGGTTAGTCACAATGCCGACCACCTTGCCGCCGTCGATCACCGGTAGCCCGGAAATGCGCTTGGCGCGCGTGATCTCCAGCACCTGACGTACCGTCATCTGCGGTGCCACGGTAATGGGATCTTTCACCACGCCCGATTCAAAACGCTTGACCGCCGCCACTTGCGCCGCCTGCATCTCGGCGTTCATGTTCTTGTGGATGATGCCGATGCCGCCTTCCTGCGCCAGCGCAATCGCCAGGCGTGCTTCGGTGACTGTATCCATCGCGGCAGACAGCAGCGGCAGATTCAGCGTGATCGAGCGGGTGAGTTGCGTAGACAGCGAAACTTCGCGGGGGAGAATGACGGAATGGGCGGGAACGAGCAGAACGTCGTCGAACGTCAGCGCTTTTTGCAGAACACGCATGGGCTTTCCTTAACGGCAAAGCCGGATTATACGCGCGTCGCGGCAGGCCGGACAAACCATCAGCGGGGTATCAGCGACAGAGTTGGTTGGAATCTACCAAACGGCTCTGACAGAATGCAGTTGACTCGCTACAAGCTTGAGGCTAAGTTTGCGGGAGTGCCAACCCCAAAACGCATGCCTAACTACGTTTATTTCAACAACCAAAGGAGAATGCAACCATGTCTAAAGTTTTACTTGCCCTGACATCCGCCACCTTGCTGGGTCTTACTGGCTGCGCTGATCTCTATATCAACAACCCCAACGCCAAACCTGCCGCTACCGCAGAGCCTGCAAAAGCCGCCATTAGCGCTGACGCTCAAGCCGCGCTTACCGCCGCCCAGGCTAGCGCCAAGGATGCAAAAACCAAAGGCGCACTCTGGACAACAGCCGAGAACGCCGTCAAGGCTGCCGAAGCCGCTGCCGAAAAAGGCGACAGCGAGACCGTCATGAAGCAAGCCAAGCTGGCAAACGATCAAATCAACAAAGGGCTGGCTCAATTGAGCTACCCACCGCTCAAAGTCGGTGATTGATATCCTGATTTTTGTCTCTGCTCTAAAAAAAGCCCTTCGCTCCTTCGGCGGCGGGCTTTTTGTCATTTTTCTTGCGGGACTCGCAAGCCTTCCAGCTTGGGCGGGACTCTACAAATGGACGGATGCTGCGGGCAAGGTGCATTACGCCGACCAGCCGCCCATCACCGCCAAATCTACCTCGCTCAAGGGCGTGAACCCGGCGCAGGCAACCACCACCACGGAAGCCAAACAAACACTGGACAGCCAGGATCAGACCTACAAGAAACGTAAGGCTGACGCTGACGCTGAACGTGTCAAAGCCGAGAAGGAAGCAGAAAACGCGCGGATCAAACGCGAAAACTGCGATAAAGCCAGGAAAAATCTGGACACGCTGCAAAAAGCGCCTCGTGTCTATTCGACCAACGCTGCCGGGCAGCGCGTCTACATGGACGACAGCGCGCGAATGAATGCCGAGGCCAGTAGCCGCAAGTCCATCAGCGAGTTTTGCCAGTAATTCAGACTGCAACAACGGGCGCTGCCTCACCCCCTCCTTTTTTCGTCACTTTGCCTTCTTCAGCCCGCTTGCGCCGCACCTCTTTGGGATCCGCAATCAGCGGTCGGTAAATTTCGACGCGATCCTTGTCGCGTACGACTTCGTCCAACTTCACCAGCTTGCTGAAAATGCCGATCTTGTTCTTGGAAAGGTCGATTTCAGGGTGTTGCGTGAGCAAGCCCGACGCCCGGATCGCCGCTTCCACACTGGACCCCACTGGCACGTTGACCGTTTTCAGCTGTTGCTGCGCTGGCAACGCATAAACCACTTCAACCCGCACATGGTCAGGATTCATACGGCATAGATCTCGTCAGCACGGCGCACAAAGGCATCCACAAAGGTGTTGGTGATATGGCTAAACACAGGTGCGAGCACGGCTTCCAGCAACTTGCTCGAAAACTCGTAATGAAGACGAAACTCGATCTTGCAGGCGTCTGTACCCAAGGCAATAAAACGCCAGTCGCCTTCCAGCTCGGTGAACGGCCCATCCTGTAACTGGATACGCATGTCATGCGGACAGGTTTTGGCATTGTCAGTCGTAAAGCTCTGATGCACACCCAGATACGCGATATGAATTGTGGCCACTGTACGCGACGCATCGCGTATTTTCAGCTCAGTACCGCCGCACCAGGGCAAAAAAGCCGGGTAGTCCTCAACCCTATCCACCAGTTCAAACATGCGTTCCGGGGGATGCGCCACCAGCACAGTTTTTTCGACCCGCGCCATTCCTGAATAAGCCTTGTAAAATCATGGATTGTACTGAAGCCCTCCACCATGAGCATCGCCGACAATAAAAAAGCCTTTCACGATTACTTCATCGAAGAAAAATTCGAGGCTGGACTCGTGCTCGAAGGCTGGGAGGTGAAATCGATCCGCGCCGCACGGGTGCAACTCAAGGAAGCCTACGTCATGGTCAAAAACGGCGCGGTGTACCTGATCGGCTGCCACATCAGCCCCTTGACCACCGCCTCAACCCACATTTACCCTGACCCCACACGCTCACGCAAACTGCTGTTGCACGCCTCCGAGATCAACAAACTCATTGGCAAAACCGAGCGTGCAGGCTTCACCCTGGTGCCGCTCGATATGCATTTTTCCAAAGGCCGGATCAAGCTCACCATCGGGCTGGCCAAAGGTAAAAAACAGCACGACAAACGAGCAGCCGAAAAAGACCGTGAATGGGAACGCGAAAAACAGCGCCTGGTGCGCACGGCCGCCCACTAAAACAAGATTTAGTAGTTCACCCCTGACAAACGGACAAAATAAGCTGCTCAGTGGTTATTTAAGACTTGTAAAATTGTTGAAATTCTGACTACACTGTCAACAGTTCAACAACCAAGGCGAACGAGATGTCGGCACTACCGATTTATCACGTTGAGTTCATCCCGCTGGAGCGTCGTCTCGGCGACCGTCGCGTAGCGCCGCGCAATGCTGCGCTGCCGCAAGGCATCACTGCGGACCGCCGCCAGCAGCAACCTGCGGGGCGTCGTGCAGAAGACCGCCAGACTGCTCGCCTGAAACTGGTCTGATCCGCCACAGACTCCCCGGCTGGCGTCTAGCCTGCCGTCTTTTGCAGTAACTCCCTCCCCGCAGCGCCTTCAACTGTTTTTCCAGCCCTCCACGCTCGCTGGCCGTGAGAAAATACGTCTTTATCGTTTGCATTGAAACCCTCTGTGCCCGCCACTCCTGTTGATGCACTCCTGACTTTCGACGCAGTCATCGACGTCCGCTCGCCCAGTGAGTTTGCGGAAGACCACGCCCCCGGCGCAATCAACCTGCCGGTACTCGACGACGATGAGCGCGCGCGCGTCGGTACATTGCATAAACAGGTGTCGCCGTTTGACGCCAAGAAAATCGGCGCGGCCCTGGTGTCGCGCAACATCGCGGCGCATCTCGACACCTACTTCGCCGACAAACCCAAGGCCTTCCGCCCGCTTGTGTATTGCTGGCGTGGCGGGAGCCGCAGTGGCGCGCTAACGCACATCCTGCAAAAAATCGGCTTCGGTGCAGTGCAGCTGGACGGCGGCTACAAAGCCTATCGCCGCCATATCATCCAGGCGCTCGAACAGCTACCCGGCCAGTTTCAATACCGCGTGGTGGCCGGCCCCACGGGCAGCGGCAAAAGTCGTTTGCTGGTGGCACTCGCGCGCGCGGGTGCGCAGGTACTCGATCTTGAAGCGCTCGCGGCGCATCGTGGTTCACTGCTTGGCGCGCTGCCCGATGCCCCACAACCTTCGCAGAAAAGCTTTGAAAGTGCGCTCTGGTTTGAACTGATACGCTTTGATCCGGCACGCCCGGTCTTTGTCGAATCCGAGAGCAAGAAAATCGGCGCACTGCGCGTGCCCGATGCCCTGCTTCTAGCCATGCGTGCCAGCCCCTGCCTGCGGCTGTCCGTACCGCTGCCCGTCAGGGTACAAGGGTTGATCGAGGATTACGCGCATTTCCCCGCTGCGCCAGATGCATTAATGCAGCAACTCGACTTTCTGCTGCGATTGCGCGGCAAGGCAACCCTCGATCTCTGGCAACAATACATCCACGCGGGTAATTGGTCAGGGTTAACCGAAGCATTGCTCACGGAACACTACGACCCCGCGTATGAGAAATCACTGGCGAAGAATTACGCGGCCCATCCGGACGAACAAACGTATTCGCTGGACAGCCTCGATGCCGACACGCTGGATCGGCTGGCGAAATCGCTGCTGTCATGAATCACACCAACTTACCAATCACGAACCCAATCACAATACCGATCAGCAGCGCAACCGTAAGCCCCCGGTAGGTCAGCACGTCTTTCGAGTAACCGCGACGGATCGCAATGTAGGACACCAGATAACCCAGCGCATTCAGCAGCCAGATAAAACCGATCGACAGCACCTTGACGATCAAAGGGCCGATGAGCGGGATCAGCGCGATCACCCCCAGCAACCAGGTAAAGGCATTTGACACCAGTCCGACCGCGACGACGCTCCCCGCAATCACGCTGCGATCTACGTCGAGCCGGATACCCAGCCACACCAGACCGCCAATCGCCAGCCACAACGGCAGCATGATTCGCCAGTTGCGCCACCAGACTGCGGCTTGATCCCCCGCGACCGTCGGCTGATCCAGCACTTCCGGTTGTTTATCCACGCGTCACCTCCAGCACATTGGGTACCTGTTGCAGGCGCGCCAGCAAGCGCGAGAGTTGCTGCAAATCACGGATGCGCAGACTCAGTCGCATATGTGCATATTCGCCGCGCGATTCGGTGTTGACGCGCAGCACATCGAGCTTGTCTTTGGCGATCACGTCCGATACGTCGCGCAGCAGTCCCTGCCGGTCGAACGCCTTCAGTTTGATTTCAGCCTCAAACGCAGCGTCGGCACCCTGCGCCCATTCAGCCGCCATTTGCCGTGCCGGATTGCCCCGCTTGAGGGCGGCACAGTCTGCGCGATGCACGGTAAGACCGCGCCCCACCGTGGTGTAAGCCGTAATCGCATCGGGCGGCCGGGGCTTGCAACAACGTGCCAAAGTGAGCGGCACATCGCCCAGGCCGGGGATCACCACCGGGTTCGACGATTTAGTCGGTGCACGCGGCTTCGCGGTCGGCATCAACACGGGCGCTGATCGAGTCGGATCGGCCAGCGCATTCACCAGATCGCGCTGACCGACATCGCCTCGCCCCAGCGCCGCCAAAAAATCATCGAGCCGGGAAAACTTCAAACGCTGTGCGAGTTTTTCCAGGTTAGTTTCCGCGATGCCGAGTCGCTTGAGTTCCTTCTCCAGCAACGAGCGACCCAACCCGACCTGCTCGCCGACATCGCGCTGGCGAAACCACGCGCGCACTTTGGATCGTGCGCGATGCGTCGCGAGATAACCGAGCGCGGGATTAAGCCAGTCACGACTCGGTGCACCCTCCTTGATGGTGACAACTTCCACCCGCTGGCCGTTTTCCAGCGGCGTATTCAGCGGCACCATCGCGCCGTCGACTTTTGCGCCCCGGCAGCGGTGACCCAGATCGGTGTGCAGCGCATACGCAAAATCCACCGGCGTTGCGCCGCGATCCAGCGCCACCACCCGTCCCTGCGGGGTCAGCACATAGACCTGATCGTGGAACAGCTCGGTCTTGAATTGCTCGGTGAATTCGCTGGTATCAGCAACATCGTCTTTCCATTCCAGAATGCGCCGCAGCCAGGCAATTTTTTCTTCGTACTGCGCGTCCTGCTTGCCGCCTTCCTTGTAGCGCCAGTGTGCAGCCACGCCAAGTTCGGCATGACGGTGCATGTCGAAAGTGCGTATCTGCACTTCGAGCGCCCGATTTTCCGGGCCGATCACCGCCGTGTGCAGCGACCGATAATCGTTGCTCTTGGGTTGCGAAATGTAATCGTCGAACTCACCCGGAATCGGCTGCCACAGGTTGTGCACGATCCCCAGCACGGTATAGCAATCGATTTCCCGATCCAGCAGGACACGCACTGCGCGAATATCGTAAAGCTGTTCGAACGAGAGTTTCTTGCGACGCATCTTGTTGACGATGCTGGCGATATGCTTGGGGCGGCCACTGATCTCGCCCTGAATGCCGTGCGCCGCCAGCTCGGTATGCAGGCGGTCAATAATGTCCTGGATATAGCCCTCACGGTCGGCACGCTTCTCGTCGAGTTGCAGCGCAATGTTCTTGTAGGTATCCGCTTCCAGATAGCGGAAAGCCCAGTCTTCCATCTCCCACTTGATCTGCCAGACGCCCAGCCGATTGGCGAGCGGCGCGAACAGTTCACGCGCCTGCTGGCCGAGCTCCCGCTGTCGGGCTGCATCATGCTTCGCCACACACCGCAACGCGTGTGTACGCTCGGCCAGCTTCACCAGCACCACACGGATATCCTCAACCATCGCCAGCACCATCTGCCGCAGGGCTTCAAGCTGCACATGCTGATCGACCTGTTTGTCAGTCGCGCTCACCGCCAGCAGTTCGATACGCGCCATCGCCGACACACCGCGCGCCAGCGTTGCTGCCGTGCCGAATCTGGTGTCGAACTCGGGCGTGGTCGCCAGGCAGTCCATCAGCAAGGCTGCCGCTATGGCATCGGCACCTACTTTCAATTCCGCCACAATCAATGCTGTTCCAACCGCATGGGAAAACACGTCAGTGGGCCCCAGCTGCTCAGACGCCCAGGCCAGCGCCTGCCAAGGAAGGTCGTTTTCTGCCACGGGCAGCAGTCTGGACAAGGCCAAACGTGCGCTGTCCAGATCGGTTGCGTCAAAACAGCGGGGACGTTTCGATTCGTTCATGGCGGGTCTGTAACTGCCAATAGCGGCGATGGGTAGGCAGATATTCTGAGGGGTTCACCCCGGTTTCAGCAAACCGGAAACGCAACGCACCACTACGGTCGCTGCGCCAGAGCCGCGCGCGCTGCATCGACCACCGCGCCACCACCGCCGGATGCGGATGGCCGAAACGATTGCGGTACCCCATGCTGAACACCACATGATCCGGCTTCACCGCCTGTACAAATTCCGGCAGCGACGAGGTGCGACTGCCGTGATGTCCCGCCATCAACACACTTGATTTCAAATCCTCACCCGATTCCAGCAATTCGAGTTCGCCCTGCCGTTCGACGTCACCCGTCATCAAAAAACTGTCGCGTCCGCGCGAGACTTTCAGCACGCAACTGAAATCGTTGTCACGACGATTTCCTATCGAATAGGCCGTGGCTCGTGGATTCAGGATATCGAAGCGCACACCGTCCCACGTCCACCCCTGCCCGCGCTCACACTGCTGCGTCCGCCTGGGCGCAGCTGACAACAGTGGACTGGCCGCAGGCAGACCATGCAGCAGCCAGCCGACCGGCATATCGCGCAGCACCGATAGCAAACCCCCGCTATGGTCGTTGTCGTCGTGCGTCACGATGAGGCCGTCAAGTGTGCCCACGCCGAGCGCGCGCAGATAAGGCACGACTGTCCGCTCACCCGCGTCGGACTCGCCCAAGCCAGGGCCAGTGTCGTAAAGCAGCGTGTGGTGGGCAGTGCGGATCAGAATGGCTGTACCCTGCCCGACGTCGATCACATCCACCACGAAATCGCCAGGCGAAATTTTGAATTGCGGTGGAAACAGCAAAGGCAGCCACAGCAACAACCCCAGCGCGCGCAGCGGAAACCCGCGCGGCAACAGCAGCCACAGCGTGCCCATCAAGGCCAGCGCGATCATCCACGCCGCAGGCGCAGGCCGCGACGCCACCGCCCACGGCAGCGCGCTCGCCCACATCAAACCCTGGCCGAGCGCGTCCATCAACCACGCCGCCGCGTGCCACAGCGGCGGCACGATGACGCCAAGCAAGGCCAGCGGCGTCACCAGCCCGCTCACCACCGGAATTGCGACGGCATTGGCCAGCGGCGAAATCAAACTCACCTGCTGGAACAGCAGCAACAAGGCCGGTGCCAGTGCCAGCGTGACGGCGATTTGTACGCTGATCCAGCCACGCCATTTTGCTGGCGATGCAATCCGGCCAACCGTCACCCACAAGATCGTCGCCATCGCGCCAAACGACAGCCAGAATCCCGCCGACAACACCGCCCACGGATCGAGCAGCAGCACCACAAACAGCGCCCACAACAAGGCAGAAAACGGCCGCGCCTGTCGTCTCCCCCAGAATGCCAGTGCCAGTGCAGCCAGCATGAAAAGCGTGCGCTGCGCCGGAATTTCAAACCCTGCCAACAGCGTGTAAGCCAGTGCTGCCCCCACCGCCACCGCCAGACCCGCCTGGCGTGCGGGCAGACGCTCAGCCGCACGCGGCCAGCGCCGCCAGCCCCAGGCCACGCAGCCGCCCGCCAGCGCCGCGATCATCGTCACATGCAGGCCGGAAATCGATAGCAAATGGTTGATGCCAGTGCGGGTGAACGCACGCCATTGCGCATGGGGAATGTTTTTCTGGTCGCCCACCACCAAGGCCGCGATCACGCCTGCGTAGGGCGAATCCGTCAGCGTGGAAAGAATGCGGTCGCGCAGCGTGGCGCGGAACGCCGCCAGGCGCGCAGTGGCGGTATTAGCGCGCGCATCGAGCTTGAGCGGCTGTTCGCGCACATAGCCCGATGCGGCGATACCACGCTCCAGTGCCCAGGCTTCGAGATCGAAACCATGCGGATTGTGTGTGCCATAGGGAATTTTCAGCCGCGCCGTCAATCGCCAGCGTTCGCCCGCGCGAAACAGCGGCGTCGGTGCCACGTCACGCGGCCAGTAATGCGCTAACTGAACTCTATGAAGCGACGGTGCATTGGGCGTCAACACGCGTTCGATATCGAAGCGAAACCGCTCGCCACGCGCATCGGCGTGGGGCAAATCGCTCACCACGCCAATCAGATGAATATCCACGCCCTGCCAGTGGGCAGGCAAGCGCTCCGCCAAGCGCATGTCTGCACGCCAGGCCGCATACGCGAACCCGAGTGCAAGCGCCAGACACGCCAGCAGCAGACGGCGGCTCAGCTCAAGTGGCCAACGGGAAGCGCGGGGGATCAGGAAAATCGCAGACAACAACGGCAGCAACCACAGCCAGCGCGCGGGCGGCAGACTGGCCTGCTGTTGTAACAACCAGATACCCGCGCAGAAGGCGATGAGGAATAGCCGCATCGCCCGGGGCTTACGCGCCGCGCAATACGCGCTGGTTCAACAAGGTACGCAGATTGCGCCGGGTATCGCAGAGGATATGAATGGTGATCGTATCGGCCTGTATTTCGTAAATCACGCGGATCTGGCCACTGATGATCTGGCGGTAGCGCGACATGCCCAGGTGAGCGATTTCTTCCGGTACGCTACCCAGCTGGGGAAACTGGGTCAGCTTGAGAATCGCTTCCTTCAGTTTGCGGGAATACGCCCGCCAGATCGAGACGGAGAATTGATAAATGAAATAGGCACGCAACTCCAGCAGATCAGCTTCCGCATCCCGAAGAAAAACGAGCTTCACGAATCCAGTGCGTCGAGTTCAGCAAACACGGCATCGGCTGACCGATATTGCCCCGCATCGATTTGCTTCGCCCCCAGCGCCAATAGTTTCAGCATAGCCAGGGTTTCTTCATAAGCCTCGTAGGATTTGACATCCATCACCACCAACCGGGCTTCACCGTTCTGGGTGATGAGCATGGGTTCGCGGCATTCATGCAGTTCACGGACGATTTCCGCCGCATGACTTTTCAGATAGCTGATGGGTTTGGTACGAGTGGACAGTTTCATGTTGCCCCTCCGATCAATAAAAACTGAATATAGTCCTAATTCGGACTGGCCTGCAAGCGCCCATCCACCAGTTGCAACTGCCGATCCATGCGCACTGCCAGCGCCGGGTCGTGAGTGACGACGATGACGCTGCTGCCAGACTGACGGTTGAGGTCATGCATCAGATCGAACACGGTATCGGCGGTGTGACGGTCGAGGTTGCCGGTGGGTTCGTCGGCGAGAATGCAGGCGGGACGCGTCACCAGCGCACGTGCAATCGCCACGCGCTGGCGTTCGCCGCCCGACAGCTCCCCCGGACGATGCGCGAGCCGGTGTCCGAGACCAACTGCCGTAAGCACTTCACTCGCACGCGCCAGCGCCTCGGCGCGATCCAGCCGACGAATGATGAGCGGCATGGCGGCGTTTTCCAGTGCGGAAAATTCCGGCAGCAGATGATGGAACTGATAGACGAAACCCAGCGCGCAGTTGCGCAGCTCGCAGCGCGCATTTTCACTCAGCGCAAACGGATCGCGCCCGAGCAGCTCGACCTGGCCGCCGCTCGGCGTGTCGAGCCCGCCCAGCAAATGCAGCAGAGTGCTTTTGCCCGAACCCGACGCGCCGACGATGGCCACCGATTCACCCGCGCCCACCTCAAGATCAATGCCGCCCAGCACCGGCACGGCGACCTTGCCCTGCTGGAATACCTTGGTCAAACCGGTACAGCGCAGCACGACCTCACTCATAGCGCAGCGCCTCCGCAGGATTGATTCGCGACGCACGCCAGCTCGGATACAGCGTGGCCAGCAGACTGATGGCAAGCGAAATCGCGCCGATCAGGGCGACTTCGCTCCACACCAGTTTCGACGGCAACTCGTTGATGTAATACACATCCGCCGGGAATAAATCCATGCCGAAAGCGCGCTCGATCATCGGCACCACGGTTTCCAGATTGAGCGCGAGCAGCACGCCGCAGACCATGCCGATAGCCGCACCGAGCACACCAATAAACGCGCCCTGTACGATGAATATCTGCATGATCGAGCCGGGCTTCGCGCCGAGCGTGCGCAGGATGGCAATGTCGGATTGCTTGTCGGTGACGGCCATCACCAGCGTCGAGACAATATTGAACGCCGCCACTGCCACAATCAGCAGCAGGATCAAAAACATCATGCGTTTTTCGATGGCGACGGCGCGAAAGAAATTCGCGTGGCTCTGCGTCCAGTCGGTGAGGCGGTAATCGCCATTCAGGCTGCGCGCAAGATCACGCGTCACAAACGGGGCACGAAACAGTTCGGTGAGTTTGAGCCGCACGCCCGACACGGCGTCGCCCAGCCGCAAGAGCTTTTGCGCATCCCTCAAATGAATCAGCGCCAGCCCCGAGTCGTATTCGAACATGCCCGCCTCGAAAATACCGGTCACGGTGAACTGTTTCACGCGCGGCATCACCCCAGCGGGCGTAATGTTGCCCTGTGGCGTCAGCAGCACGATTTTGTCGCCCGGATACACATTCAACACACGCGCCAGCTCCGCGCCAAGAATGATGCCGAACTCACCCGGCTTGAGATCACCCAGCTGCCCGGCTTTCATATGGTTCGCAAAGTCGGCCACCTGGGTTTCGAGCTCGGGTGCGACACCGCGAATGATCGCGCCGCGCACGTTATCACCGTTGGCGAGCATGCCCTGCGCGTTGACATAGGGTGCGCCAGAGACGATTTCAGAATTGAGTTTTGCCTGCGCCAGTACGCCGCGCCAGTCGGTCAGCCGGTCAGCCGGTCCGCTGATTTCGAGATGCGCCGCCACACCGAGAATCCGCGCACGCAACTCTTCCTGAAACCCGTTCATCACGCTCAAAACCACAATCAACGCCATCACACCCAGCGCGATACCCGCCATCGAGACAATCGAAATGAAGGAAATGAAATGGTTGCTGCGCTTGGCGTGGGTGTAACGCAAGCCAATCAGGAGTTCGTAAGGGAGCACAGGACACGGGCTGAAAAATCAGTTGGCAGTATGCCACAGGCCGCCTGCGCGCCGCTGCTACACTCGGCGCATGGAGCTTGTGATCCCCTATCTTTTTCCGTCGATCCGGCTGGCTGAAATTGCCACGCCTGGTTTACCGCTGCCCGGCTTGTCTGCCATGCTGGGGCGGGGCACGCCGCACCCCTGCACCGCCCAAGGCGTCGAGGCGCTATTGTGCGAGGCGTGCGGCATCGCGCGGCAACACGATTACCCCATCGCGCCGCTCACGCTTGCCACAGATGGCGGCACGCCGGCTTCAAGCTATTGGTTGCGCGCGGACCCAGTGCATCTACAAGTCATGCGCGACCGCATCGTGCTGGCGGGCGGCGAGCAACTCGCGCTTCAGACTGACGAAGCTGCCCAGCTTGTCGCCAGCCTGCACGCGCATTTTGGCGATGCGCTGCCGGTGCAGGCTGTGCATCCCGCACGCTGGTATCTGCCGCTTTCCACCCCGCCTGACTTGACGACCACCCCACCGTCGCTCGCGGTAGGGCGCGATTTGTCTGCCCTGCAACCGGGCGGGGCAGACGCCCAGCGCTGGCGCGCATGTATCAATGAAGTGCAAATGCTGCTGCATGCGCACCCGGTCAATCTGGCGCGTGAAGCGCGCGGGGCGCCGGTAGTGAATTCGCTCTGGTTGTGGGGCGGCGGCGTGATGCCACCGATCCCCGCCGCGCACAGCAATACCGTGCTGACCGATACGGATTGGCGGGCGCTAAGCGCTTACGGCGTATCGCTGCTACGCGGCAGGGCACAGTCGATTGGCGTGGATAAAATCGTACTGGAAGCGCTGGTGGCCACAGGCCAAACCGGCGATGCACACGGCTGGCGAGCAGCGCTCAGCACGCTGGACAACGACTGGTTTACACCGCTGTGGCATCAACTGCGCCGCCCGACAGGGCTGTCCGAACTGCGTCTGATCGACCCGGTGCACGGGCACGCCCTGCACGTGCGGCGCAGTGATAGCTGGAAAGTGTGGCGACGACCGCGCAGCCTGGTTCAGTTCCTGGCAACCCGCGACGGCTGAAGTGCGCTGACCTTCACCGCATCGAGTCGGCGCATCGGCGCGGCGCTTGCCTGGCAAGGACACAGCTGCGCCCTTTCGATCAACAGCGTCGTGTGCCATTCATTCAAATTGAGCACAGCCACCTGATCCGCGCGCTGTTCTGCCGCGCTGAGATTTTCAAGGTAATACCGGCATTCGCCCGGCGTCATCAGCATTTCACTGTAGCCGCCCTGGCACAGTGCGTGGCCTGCCTCGTCGGCACGCGCGACACCGCTCGCCATCCACACCATACAACCCAGCAAAGCGAGGGCTGCGTTTTTCAAATTTGAATTCATCTGGTTTCCTTGTTTAAGCAGGTCAGGATCAACCCGTGGCTTAACTTGCAAGCCGCATACCCATCCAACATTAAAAATAAATGCTGTATTTTCAATGCAATAAGAAACCAGCCGCCTGAGGCGCTGGCGAGTCCCCAACAACCTGGTGTTGCGAAATCGACAAAACACACCCCCAAAAAGCAAACAACCCCGTTTTCTGCGAAAACGGGGTTGTCCGGGAATTGAAGTCTACTCAGCGGCGGCGTCTTGCCGCCCGTCCTACCAGCATGAGCCCCACCAGCAATGACACCCACACCTGTGGTTCTGGCACAGGTGTGACCTGTGCCGAAATCCAGGCTAGATGCGGTGCCAGAAGCATTCCGCCGCCAATCGCCCCAAAATGCACGTCGCTTGCCGATGCAGTAGTGTCACCAATGAATGCCCCTACACCCGCAATTTTCCACACCCCACCGTCGTTGACGAACACCGGGCTCCCCGAGTCACTGCCGGCATATTGCGCTTCATCAGCTAGTGCCAGATTCGACGCCATATTGCTCCCGAAAACATTCGTGCTGCTGTCGGCACCATCGAAATCAAATACAAAAACATCGTTGATCGCACTATTTTCATCGTCGGCGATGAGCAGGTCGGCCTTGTTCTGGCCGGTGCGTTTAACCGAGGCGCTAGCCCCAGTTGTCACACCGTTTATTCCATCCCCCCCACTGCCATAGCCCACCAGCGTCATCACGCTACCCGTTATATCCCCGCCGAACAGATCATAGTATGGAGTGCCCGACGCCACGGGCGAACTGAGCTTGATAATGGCGAGATCATCGTGCCACACCCCATCCAGACCGGGTGACGTCCCTGTATAGCTGGGGTGAATAGTGACCGCCTCCGCGACGATGCTCTGAGTCAGATTGCCGCCTACATTGAGGTTGAAGGTGATGGCCGATGCGGACTGCCCCGCCACCACATGAGCCGCCGTCAGCACATACTGGCTGCCGATCAGCGCCCCCGAACCCTGCCCGCCGCTCAGCGTGACGGATCCCACACCCGCCCAGGGCGAAGATGTTGTATTGGCGTCTACACCACCGCCGCCAACAATGGCGAATGCCGACGTACTGGACAATAAGGCCAACAAAATCAGACCGAACAAACCGTTGCGGACAAACATACACCCCCCTTTTTATGGTTGGTTAACCCTTCTGCTTATATACCATGCGTGACATGCCGCGTCGACGCCCTTCAACGGAAAGACGCGCGTTAACTTGTCGAGAACGCTAAATCAAAATGCGCCCGCCTGGCCTTCCTCAAACCGGCTCTGCCCACAAATCATGTTCATCTGAATCAGTGACGCGCACAGTCAAGCGCGTGCCGGACGCGAGTCCAAACACGTTTTCGAGCATCACCACACCGTCTATTTCCGGCGCGTCGGCATGGCTGCGGGCGAGCGTGCCGACTTCGTCTTCTTCATCGACGATGACTTCGATTTCGCGGCCTATTTTTGCCTCCAGCCGGGCGGCGGAAATCTCCGCCTGCACGTCCATGAAACGTTCCAGCCGTTCGTCTTTCAGGTCTTCGGGGATCGCGTCTGGCAGGGTGTTCGCCACCGCACCTTCGACCGGTGAGTATTTGAAGCAGCCTACGCGATCGAGCTGCGCCACTTTAAGAAACGCGAGCAGCTCTTCGAATTCAGCGTCGGTCTCGCCGGGAAAGCCGACAATAAACGTCGAGCGCAAGGTGAGATCGGGCACGGCAGCGCGCCAGCCCTGAATCCGGTCGAGGGTTTTTTCCACCGCGCCCGGGCGCTTCATCAGTTTGAGAATACGCGGGCTGGCGTGTTGAAACGGAATATCCAGATACGGCAGGATGATTTTTTCGGCCATCAGCGGAATCACGTCGTCCACGCTGGGGTAGGGATACACATAATGCAACCGCACCCACGCCCCCAAATTACCCAGCGCACCGGCGAGTTCGATCATGCGCGTTTTCAGCGGTCGGCCGTTCCAGAAGCCGGGACGATATTTCATGTCCACGCCATACGCCGAGGTGTCTTGCGACACCACCAGCAGCTCCCGCACGCCCGCCTTCACCAGCGCCTCAGCTTCGTTCATCACCTCGCCAATATCGCGACTCACCAGATCGCCGCGCATCGAGGGAATGATGCAGAAGGTGCAGCGGTGGTTGCAGCCTTCGGAAATTTTCAGGTACGCATAATGGCGCGGCGTAAGCTTGACACCACCCGGCGGAATCAGATCGGTATAGGGATCGTGCGGCTTGGGCAGCGCGGTGTGCACAGCCTGCATCACCTCGTCGAGCGCGTGCGGGCCTGAGACCGCGAGCACCTTGGGGTGCGCTTCGCGAATCACGTCGGCCTTGGCACCGAGACAGCCGGTGACGATGACCTTGCCGTTTTCGGCCAGCGCCTCGCCAATGGCATCGAGGCTTTCCTGCACAGCCGCATCAATGAAGCCACAGGTGTTGACCACCACCACATCGGCATCGTCATAACTGCCGACGATGCCATAGCCTTCGGCACGCAGCTGCGTCAGGATACGTTCGGAATCGACGGTTGCCTTGGGGCAGCCGAGCGACACAAAGCCGACACTGGGCGGCCTCTGGGGAGTGGTTTTGGTTACCATGGCAGGGACGGAGGCAAGAAAATGTACATCGTAGCGATTGGCTGGGCCTATGTGATTCTGATGATGGTAGTGACCGCCAGCAGCGTGGGCAAGGCGCTGTCGATCCTGCTGTTTCTCGGTGTCATCCCGCTGGGGTTGTTTATCTACGTAGCCGACGCGTCGATCCGGCGGCGGCGCGCAGAACAGTCATCAATGGTCGCCGACCAGCGCCCCGACGAGCACCACACTGCCGATTCCCAGACCGATCAACACTAACTGCTGCACCGTCGAACGCAGCTCCGCGCGCTTGTGCAGCCCTGGCAGCAAATCCGATAGCGCCACATACAACATGCTCGCCCCCGCCAGCCCCAGTAGCACCGGCGTCCAGCCTTCCAGCATCGACAGCGCGTAATAGCCCACCAAGGCGCCCACCATCGTCGCCAGCCCGGTCAGCGCATTGAGCAGCAACGCCCGCGTGCGGCTGTAGCCCGAATGCAGCAGGATCATGAAATCGCCGATTTCCTGCGGAATCTCGTGGGCAATGATCGCCAGCGTGGTCACCACGCCCAACCGGAAATCCGCCAGAAACGCCCCTGCGATGATGATGCCGTCGACAAAATTATGGAAGGTATCGCCGACCGTAATCATCAAGCCCGAACGCCCATGGTCGTGGCCGTGATCGTGATCGTGTGTGGGGCTACCGTGCGCTTCGCACACTTCGTCGTGACAATGCCGCCACAGCACCAGCTTTTCCAGCAGGAAAAACAACAGAATGCCGCCCAGCAGCGCCTTTGCCACCGTATGAATATCGCCGCCCATGTCCACCGCCTCGGGCAGCACCTCCAGCAACGACGCCCCCAGCAGCGCGCCAATCGCGTAACTCACCAGCACCGGCACCCAGGCCGGTCGTGCCGACAAGGCCAACAACGCGGCCAGCGCCAGGCTCAGCAAGCTGCCCGCTGCGGTTGCGATCAATATAGTGGCAAGTAGGGACATGGACGCAGCAAGGCGGGAAAGGCGGCGATTATACCCGTTGCCCGCGCGGCATCGCCCCCAAGGGTTCACCCTGCCTTTCGCCTGCACGCGCCTGTTCGTGAAATACAATAGTGGCCAGCGTGCGATCTGCCCCCTCATGTCAACGTAGCACCCAACCATGCCTCAAGCCCTGCCGCTTTACCCACCCCTCAGTCCCTACGCCAGCGGCATGCTGGACGCCGGCGATCTGCACCGTATTTACTGGGAAACCTCCGGCAATCCGGACGGCATTCCGGTGCTGTTCGTCCACGGCGGTCCCGGCTCGGGCACCTCACCGAAGCAGCGGCAGTTTTTCGACCCGGCGCGCTACCGCATCGTGCTGTTCGATCAGCGCGGCAGCGGCCGTTCGACGCCGCATGGCGAACTCGCCGACAACACCACGCCGCATTTGATCGCCGATATGGAAGCGCTGCGCGTCGAACTCGGCATTGAATGCTGGCTGGTATTCGGTGGTTCGTGGGGCTCGACGCTGGCGCTGGCGTATGCCGAAGCGCATTCGGCGAGTTGTCTCGGGCTGGTGCTGCGAGGGATTTTTCTCTGCCGCAAAAGCGAAATTGACTGGTTTCTCAGCGGCATCCGCGCATTCTTTCCCGAGGCGCAGCGGCAACTGGCCGAGTTCATCCCCGCAGCCGAACGTGGCGATCTGCTCAGTGCCTATCACCGCCGCCTGATCGACCCCGACCCGGCCATCCACCAGCCCGCCGCTTTTCAATGGGCGACCTTCGAGGCGTCGTGCTCGACGCTGCTGCCCAGCCCCGACCTGGTGTCGGCATTCGGCGGCGACAAGACCGCCTTGTCGCTGTCGCGCATCGAGGCGCATTATTTCGTCAACGACATCTTCCTGCCCGACAACAGCCTGCTGGCCAACCTCGACCGCATCCGGCACCTTCCGGCCATCATCGTGCAGGGCCGCTACGACGCCGTGTGTCCCATCGTCTCCGCCGACGATCTGGCGCGTGCCTGGCCCGAGGCGCGTTATGTCATCGTCGGCGACGCCGGACACTCGGCGTTCGAACCGGGTATTGCCCGCGAACTCGTCGCTGCCTGCGACCGCTTTGCTGTCACGGGCGGGTTTGCACCATGAGCGAAAAACTCTCGCCCCACGTGTTCGATGCCAGCGCCGACAACTTCAACCGCCTGGTACTGGAAAACTCGCACAAAGGCCCGGTACTGGTGCATTTCTGGACGCCCAAGGCCGGCCCGTGTTTCATCCTCATGCCGCGCTTGGTCAAGCTCGCGGCAGAATACGGCGGCAAGTTCCTGCTGGTGATGCTTAACACCGACGACCTGCCCGAGCTGGCGCGCCGCTTCAGCGTGAACTCAGTGCCAACGGTCAAATTTTTCTGGCGCGGCGACGTTGCCCACACCATCCACGGTGCCGATCCCGACAGCAGTTTTCGCGCCGTGCTCGACCGCTTCATCGCGGGTGACGCCAACCGCGCCCACGCACTCGGCGTTCAAGCCTGGCAGGCGGGCAACACCGAACAGGCGCGCATGCTGCTCGCCAACGCCGCCATGGCCGAACCCGACAACCTCGCCATCCCACGCGATCTAGCCAAACTGTTGTGGTCGCAAGGCGACGGCGCGCAGGCGCTGAAGCTGCTCAACAGCCTGCCGCCCGAAGCCCGTAGCACCAGCGAAATCGCGCCTTTGCTGGCGCACCTGAATCTGGCCGAAACCGCGCGTATCGCCCCGCCACTGGCCGACATCGACGCCCGTCTCACTGCTGACGCCGACGATGCTGACGCACATTACCAGCGCGCTGCTGTCCTGCTCGCCGCCGATGACACCGACAACGCGCTGGCCGAACTGCTGTGGCTCGCCCGCACGAATCGCAGCTACCGTCACGACATCGGCCGCACCAGCCTGCTTGCCCTGTTCGATCTGCTGGGCAGTGCGCATCCGCTGACGCAGCGTTATCGCAAGGCCTTGGCTGAATCCTTGAATTGAGAAAGATTGAACCGCAGAGTGCGCGGAGCACGCGGAGGAAACCCTCATACGTTTTTCCTCAGCGCCCTCCGCGTACTCTGCGGTTAATCCAGATTGAAATGCCCTTCACCCACCCTGCTTTCCAGCCCTACCGCAAGTTGATCGACGCGCTCGATTTGGCTCAAAAACCGTGCTCGCTCGACGCACTTAATGCGCTGGCGGGCGGCCTGGGCGTACAGCAGGCTCGCGGCTTGCCGCTGCGTTTTGTCGCACCCGATGGCCGCTTGTCGGCACGCGATTACGAAACGCATATCCTGCAAACTGGTGAAATCCCTACCCGCGCTGACACCTGGCATGACTTGATGAATGCTTTGGTATGGCTGCGTTTTCCCCGTTTCAAGGCTGCGCTGAACGCGGCGCACGGCGAGGCCATTCCGCTCGAAGCCGACACCACGCGCGGCCGCCGTCGCGACGCCTTGACGGTGCTGGATGAATCCGGTGTCTGGGTGCTCAGTCGTGATCCGGATTTACCTGGCCTGCTCACCGGGCATGCCTGGCAAACCTTGTTCTGGCATCGCCGCGAGGCTGTCCAATCCGATATGCAGTTTGTCGTGGTCGGGCACGCATTACTGGAAAAAATGCTTGCGCCCTATCCGGCCATCACAGGTAAATGTCTGATGTTGCCGGCCGTCTCGCTGAATGCGAACGATGCGGAGCCGCTGGCGATTCGCGCACTCGATGCGCTTGCAAACCCGCGCCAGCTTGCTCCGCTACCGGTGCAGGGCATACCGGAGTGGGATGCCGCCAACGCCCGGGCGGCGTATTACGCCAACACGGACATTTTCCGTCCTGCGTGAAAACGCGTGCCGCTCAAGACTTCACCTTGCCGCACACCAGTTGAAAGATCGCCTCACCCGGTGCGATTACCTGCCACCGGGCCTCGTGCAAACGCGTCGCCTGATGGTCGATCAGCGCATCGTCATCCGAAAACACCGCGCGCGACAAAGTCGTGACGCGTAGCTTGCTGCAATTCAGTGCGCGTTTCAGCAGCACCTCACGCACCGGGCGCTGGCTCGGCACATCGATGGTCTTGAGACGCGGCACCCGCCGCTCATGAAAGAAAATCCGGTCGCCGCGCCGCTCCAATCCGGCCCGGTCGATGAACACCTGCTCAGTCTCGCTGCTGCCGACAAGCTGCCAATCGAACCCTGCCCAAGCAGGCAAAGCCAAACCCGCAATCAGGCCGCAAGCGGCAACTCGCCGCCAGCCACCCAGGCCTGCGCCATGCCTAGCTCGTCGAACAGACGAATGTCTGCCGACATGAACAGGCGATTGACCCACAGGCTCCAGGCCAGCCACTGGTCGCTGGTTAGAATCGCAATGCGGTTGAAATCGTTTTTGTGCTCGCGCGAAAATCTCAGTTCCTCCCAGGCCACATCCAAGCTGTAGGACAGCATATCGCGCAAATCGAACAGCAGATTCACCCCGCCCTGAAACCGGATACCGTAATTCACCGCCTGCTCGAACTCCTGATAGTCCTCCAGCGTGAACTGCCCCATTACCGTGACGGCAATCTGGTTGCCCTGCATCGTCAAGCTGATCATGGTGGTCTCCTGTCATGGCCAGCTCTCACTATAGAAGATCATTTTGCGATAAGGCGGACGCGCGCACGGCCAGCACGCCCGCCAGCGCCACCGTCGCCATGCCCACCCAGGCTAGCAGCGGCAGACGTTCGTCGAACAGCAACACCCCGTAGCCTGCCGAGAACCCCACCGTGGTGTAGGCCAGCGCCCCCACCGTGAGCGTGCGGCCACGATGGTAAGCGCGCGTCAGCGCCAACTGCGCCACCGTCGCGGTCACACCAATGCCCACCAGCCACGGCCAGTCGCCCGGCGCGGGGCGGTGAAACCCGGCCAGCGCCATCCACACCCCGCCGCCCGCCGTCGCCAGCAGCGTGAAATAAAACACCACCCGCCATTCCGGTTCGTCCAGCTTGCCGAGCTGCTTCACATTCACATACGCCACTGCCGCCAGCATCCCCGACACCAGCCCGGCCAGCGCAGGCAGCCAGGCCTGGCCCTGCACCTGCGGCCGCAGCAGCAGCACAATGCCGACAAACCCCAGCGCCACCGCCGCCAGCAGGCCGCGCCCGTGCTTTTCGTGCAGCCACCAGGCCGACAAGCCGGCGAGGAACAAAGGCGCGGTGTAATTGAGCGTCACCGCCGTCGCCAGCGGCAACCGCGCGATGGCGTAAAAAAACAGCACCAGCGCGGTGAAGCCCGACAGCCCGCGCCAGAAATGTGCCTGTAAATGCCGCGTCGCGAGCGGCGCAAACCACGCACGGTTGTGCACCGCGATCACACCCCAGATCGCCAGCAAACCAAACGCCGAGCGGTAAAACACCAGCTCGGCGGGCGAGAAATGTGCCGACGCCTGCTTCACCAGCACCCCCATGAGCGCAAACAGCGCAGCGGCGACCAGCATCCAGCTTGATTTCATCGATCCAGCGGGCTCACCACCCCGCGCCCGCCCTTGTTCAGCACGTGGGTGTAAATCATCGTCGTCGCCACATCCTTGTGGCCCAGCAGTTCCTGAATCGTGCGGATATCCTGCCCGTGTTCCAGCAGATGCGTGGCAAACGAATGGCGCAGCGTATGCGGCGTGGCCGGTTTGGCCAGACCCGCCGCCTGCACCGCCCGCTTCATCGCGCGTTGCAGCAGCTTTTCGTCCAGATGATGCCGCCGCGCCTCACCGCTACGCGGATCGACCGAGTAACTGCCTGAGGCAAACGCATACTGCCAGCCCCATTCCGTCGGCGCATTCGGATACTTCTTTGCCAGCGCATCGGGTAGATACACTGCTGCCTTGCCCGCCAGTTTGTCTGCTTCGAACAACTCGCGCCGCTTGATCAGATGCGCCTGCAAATCCGCCTTCACCGACTCGGGCAGCATCGTCACCCGATCCTTCGCCCCCTTGCCGTCGCGCACCAGGATTTCGCTGCGCGTGAATTCCACATCCTTCACCCGTAGCCGGATCACCTCCATCAAACGCATTCCCGTGCCGTACAGCAGCCGCGCCAGCAGGCCGTACACGCCGTCCATCTTACCCAGCACCGCCCTCACCTCGTCGCGCGTCAACACCACCGGCAAACGCTGAGGGCGCTTGGCACGCGTCACATCCCTCAGCCAGGGCAGATCAATCCCCAGCACCTCCTTGTACAAAAACAGCAGCGCCGACAAAGCCTGATTCTGCGTCGCTGCCGCCACATTGCCCTCCACCGCCAGATGCGTCAGAAACGCCTCCACCTCCGGCGCACTCAGATCGCGCGGATGACGCTTGCCGTGGAACAGAATGAAACGCCGAATCCATTGCACATATTGCGTCTCGGTGCGAATGCTGTAATGCTTGACGCGGATTCGGTCGCGTACCTGGTCGAGCAGTTTGGGGGCAGATGGCGTATCTGGCATGTTTTCCATCCTCAACTGAAGGCCATACAGACGCGATTGCCACGGTATTGCACCGCATAACGGTATGCGTTATAGTCCGGCATGATTATCGGATTTGCCTCCAAAGAAACCGAAAAAGTCTGGCGCGCTGAAGTGTCGCGGCGTCTGCCTCGCAGCATTCAGCAAATCGCGCTGCGCAAGCTGTTCATGCTCGACAAGGCGCAGTCGTTGAATGACCTGCGGATTCCGCCCGCCAACCGGCTCGAAGCATTGAAAGACGACCGCAAGGGGCAACACAGCATCCGCATCAACGACCAGTGGCGAATCTGCTTTATCTGGACGGACAACGGCCCGAACGCTGTCGAGATCGTCGATTATCATTGAACGGAGACGAATATGGACAACCTGAAAAATGTTCACCCTGGAGAAATCCTCCTCGAAGAGTTTCTGCGTCCCATGGACATCAGCCAGACCCGGCTAGCACAGTCGATTGGCGTTCCCCCACGCAGGATCAACGAAATTGTTCTGGGCAAGCGGGGCATTACCGCCGATACCGCGCTGCGCCTTGCCAAAGTATTCGGTACGTCCGTTCAATTATGGATGGGCTTGCAGGACGAATACGAATTGCGCGAAGCGCGCAGCGCCATCAAGGATCAGCTAGACCGGATGATGCCGATTGCGGCATAGACGGGACAGCCTGAAACCGGATCAGAGCGCATAATCTGGAGCCTCTTCAACGCGTCCCCGGAGCCGACAATGATTAAGATCGTCAAAGCCGAAACCATCGGGCAAACTCAACTGCGACTAACGTTCTCGGACGGCACGCAGGGCGACTACGACCTTGCCCCCCTGCTGGCTAAAGACACTGTCTTGACGCGTCCCCTCAAACACCCTGAATACTTCAATGCGCATTTCATAGAACTGGGCGCCCTGTGCTGGAGAAATGGGCTCGAACTCAGTCCCGCAGCGCTGCACAGTGAATTGCAAAACAGTAACAAACTCACGCGTGTACCGCAAGCGGCATAGCGGTGTATTTGATTTTCACCAACAGGCCCGACTAGATCATACGTAAATATATAAATCAATTGTTTATGAATACTTTACCGGTGTTATACACCGCCATTGAGACTATATATGCACCTGTACAGGTGTATATTGCACGTTATGCCGCAAAGCGCGCAGCCGACTAAGGACTCGACACAACATGAAAAATCAATCTGTTCAGGCGCTGCTTGAAGACATACGTCTTGTGAGCGAACAAAACTATGAGATCGTCGAGGCCGTTCGAGCCTTGGTACAGAAGACATTTGAAACAACTTCGGAAGAGGTTAAGTACGGCGGCATCCTGTTTCGGTCGGGAGTTCAATTTGGTGGGGTCTTCGCCTACAAAACGCACGTAACCGTCGAATTCGGGAACGGCGCAAAGATCACTGACACTTTCGGGTTTCTTGAAGGGTCGGGAAAGGGGCGTCGGCACGTCAAGTTGATGTCTGTCGCTCAGATCAAGGACAAAAAGTTGGCTCAATACTTATCGCTTGCTTTGCAGGCCTCCAAAGAGGACGACTCATGAAACTAGGCTACACAATAATCTACGTTCCCAACGTCGCTGAATCGTTGTCGTTCTTTGAAAGTGCATTCGGCTTATCACGCCGTTTTTTGCATGAGTCGGGCGACTATGGCGAACTTGAAACGGGAGAAACAACGCTCGCCTTTGCATCGCACGAGCTTGGGAATGCGAACTTTCCAACGGGTTTTGTCGCTGCAAGTGAATCCAGCAAGCCTCTTGGCATCGAAATAGCGTTGGTTACGCCGTTTGTTGTCGAGGCGCACGCTAAAGCCCTAGCAGCTGGAGCCACCGAGTTGAAAGAACCTGAGACCAAGCCATGGGGGCAAGTTGTCTCCTACGTCCGATGTCCAGACGGAACTTTGGTCGAAGTATGCTCGCCGGTTGGTGGCTAAATTGCGGCATAACAAGTCATTCCAGCCGACCGTCAAAAAGCTGCGCTTTTTGCCGTCGGCTGAATTCCAACGTTAGCAGCCACGTACAGCGGTATCGGGTACTCGTCATCTTCGCAATACTTTACCGCTTCAGCCTCTGTGTGCCACAGCATAGGGTTCCCGTTGTAGTCCGTGGTCAGCCATGCAGCGGGTTTTACCAGCACTTCTAACTCTGCGGTCAAGGCCGACCCGCCGTCAGCGGCTTTGATTTGGTCTTTCGGTTCGTTCATGCTCTATCCCTCGTTCGGTTCGTTGGCGGCGGTCGGCTTACCTGTGGCGTTAGGCCGTCATGGATAAAGGAACGACGCTTACTTTGCTTTCAGCGCTTCGCATCGAAATCATCGTAATGGTAATTTTTGTATTTGGGCTTCGCTTCGGTCTGCGTAAAGTCATTCCTCAAAAATGGCTTACCCGTATTCTTGTCGGGTTGATAGCAATCACGTTTACAACTTTTCTTGTTTTTACTTACATTGCATACGCACCAAATGGTCAGCACGCCTAACACTGCATTCGAGAGGGACGCGCTAAAGCGCGCCCCTCAATTTGAACGTTGACGCTGTAGAAAAACCCCTTTTCGCCAGCCATTCGACACAAAAAAACGGCGTGGATTTTTCCACGCCGTTTTTAATTCCTGCTGTGCAATTCGGTTCGCCGTTTCGACGTGATGCTCGGGTCAAGCCAGAGCATTGTCTGGGGGCGCACTGCTGGCACGCTGCCCCGTTCCTACTGCGCATACCCGTGATGGGCCAGCTTCTCGATGTTGTGTACCAGACAATAGAGCTTCCACTGCGCATCCACTTTCTTCTGCCCTCTAAGGGTGAAGCGGTTGAGCTGTTTGTTGTGCCGGATATTGCCGAACACCGGTTCCACCGTAGCAAAGCGTCTGCCGTATCGCGCCTGTCCTTCCGGACTGTCGATACGGGCTTTCATCTTGTCGGTGAAGGATTCCGACCTATCCGCTTTGCCATGAAAGAAACTCACTTGCCGGGTCTTGGTTCTGGCCGGGGTGCGTAAACATTGATCGCGTTGTTGGCACGGCACACAATCCTGTTTCGCGCCCTGAAACTTGACGGCCGCAAAGCCATTGATGACGCAGTGGCTGCCGTTGCCGTAGAGCGTCTTGCCCGCCGGGCAGACGCAGGTGTGGGTCTCTTGGTCGTAGTGGAAGTCTGCCGGGCGATAAACGGCAGCCCCTTTCTTCGCCTTCTTATTGCCCGACTTGTCGTGCAACGGATCGGGTGACTGCTTGTGTTTGGCTTGATCGGCGAAGCGTTCGTCGCGTTTACGCATGCCGTTGTCGGCAATCAGGGCGTCGACGTACAGGTCGGCCAGTTGCTTGAGGTTGGCTTCACTGTGGTAACCGGCATCCGCCGTGATGAGGCCGGTTTCGGTGAGGAGTGAATGCGCGTCGTCCAGTGCGATCTGGATCGCTTTGACCACGGGCATCAGCAGTTCCTGCTCGCTGCCCGTGCCGTGGGCCTGCGCATCGACAATGATCTGATGTTTGGCGTCCACTGCTGCGACGCCGGTGTAGCCCTGGATCACGCCTTTGGAAGTCGCCATCTTGGCGGACTCGTTGTCGGTGCGGTTGCTCTTGCGAATCGCGCCTTTGCTGCCTTGGCGGTCTTCGGGGTGCGCGGCGAGCCATTGCCGCAGTTGGGCGGCATCGGTTTGCAGGCGGGTGATGCGTTGGGCTTCTTTCTGTCTGAGATCAGCTTCAATGGGTTTCTGGTCGGCTTCGCGATGGCGTTCGAGCATGACGCGGGCGGCGGCTTCGAGTTTGGCGGCCTGGTGTTCAAAGTCGGCGCGGGTGCCGCTCTTATGTTTGCTGGCGTTGCTGGGCAGCTTGACGCCGTCGATGGCGAACATCTCGCGCCCGATCAAGCCTTGAACCGCCCCGGGTTTCGTGGAGGCCATTTGATTTAAGTGCAGGCCGTTGACTCGGCCTGTTCGGCGAGTTGCCTGTAGTAGTTTGCCTCAGCTTCGGCGGGCGGGATATAGCCGATGGGTTCGAGCAGCC
>JBEBIA010000024.1:0-28447 GCA_040080645.1 Thiobacillus sp. | reverse complement strand
CACGTACTTCAGGGGAATATTTGTTCGTCTTGGATTTCTTCATCATGGCTCCATTCTCTCGGGAAAAGGAGCCTCCTCAAAACCCGGGGCGGTTCACCCCATCATTTCCTGTTACCCGTCTAGCCAGCGCCAGAGTTTTGGTGAGTACCGCGATTGTTTCAGTACCATCAATATCATCAGCTGTGTCGTAGATTCCTTTTGGTGCCCCTTGCTGGTTTCTTGTCGCAATCAACGCTAGGTCAATCAAAGCTTGGAGAGCCGTTCTAACTCCCTTCGGGCCACCTAGAGGAAGGTCGAGTGTTTTTATTGGGCGTTTGATTTCTGGATCAAACAGAACAGAGTGCAGACCGCTTGCAAGCTCCTCGATTTTTGAGGCGGAATCCTTATCAAAAGAAGACCAGTATCTATGTCCCTTGCCCGCTCTGATAATCGCACGCGCAGCAATAGATATCGGCTTCTTTCTGCTCTTCAATAAGAGCTCTTCGATGCCGTCAAGTGGAGTTCCTTTGGTGTTGATTTTGAAAAAAGAACTTTCCGCTTTATCGGCATCACCTTTTACCCATTGGATGGGAAGGCCGCGAGTAATTAGCGCATTAAGCTTTTTACGTTCAGATGGATCTAAATTTAGATCCTCTGCTTTTGCAAGATAGTGTTGCCAACTCCCAATCCGCTTGCTAACTAAGGTGCGGACTTTGTCGGCATTTTTCTTTTGCTCATCAGAGATTTGATAGCCGAAGAATGGCTGTGAAGTCGGGCCATCGCCATAGTCATCGTCAATCCATGCTTTTAGAGCACTGAGGCGATGACCGCCATCAATGACGAAGAGATATGTAGGTGACTGCCACAAAATCACCGAAGGAATCAAATCGCCATTTACGAAGCACTCAAGCAGCGAGACGACTTGATCTGGGCTCCAGTGATTTGTTTCTCTCTGGAAGTCGGGCTTTCTCAAACTAGGCCCAATTAATCCGCCCCTCGTGAAATCGCGGAGTGAAATTGTGGATACATTCTCAAATGATGAGGGTTCCGCATCCGAAGCTGCGAAATCTTCCCTCTTGATCATGGCGTCTAGGTTTACAAGATTGGATCGCAAGGCCATCGATTAATTTCCTTAGGAATTCTAGAATGCATAACGTTCAAGGTGACCGGCGCTGCGCGGCTTCATCGCGCAGCGTCCAGCGACTAAAGGGAGCGAGGTTGAGCGCCATGTTAGATGGTTCCCTAGTTGAGACGCTCAACCATCTTCCCCTTTTGCCATGCCGCACATAGCTCGATGTACTTCTGATCAAACACGCCGTCCAGAGAATTGGGTTGCACGATACACAAAGACATAAGGGTCAGCGGATTATTGCTACCCGCCTCGTTACCAACTAACGACACCATGTCTTGTGTTTTGCGGAGATATCCCATAGCGCGGAGGCGTGCACCCGACTGCAGGAAGCCGCCGTGCTCAATGCGGACGGAAGGAAGAACAACAATATTGATGTGTGGCGCTACGCGAAGGACTACAGCGTGCAAGCCATTTCCAAGATTCTTGACTGAAACAACCTCGCCTTCAACGGCGGCGTTCTCTCCATCAGCAGCATCTGGGGCCGCATAAGCGCGAGAGATAGCCGCAGCGTCATATGTAACTGGAAATCGAGCCTCAACCGGAGGCATTGGGACAGCGCGAAGCGGGATGGTCTTATCCTGCGCGATAGCCGACGTGCAAGCACTCGCTGCGATCACAATGGCAAAAGCAGCTGCAATTTTCATGGCGAACATCTACCGTAAAGTGTCCATCCTAAATGACGTGTTATAAACCGTCATCCTGGATTTTTGTTGAAAAATTTTGATTAAAATCATCTAACTATAATTTTAGGTCGTCCTGATGTGAGCGCAAATACGTCACTCGGCCAAAGGGCAGGCACACGAATAAATTTCGTTAAAAATACGTGATCGGGTCTTTCATCATCACATCCCCGCCTCACTCAGTTCCATCTTAACCCAGCCCATCAACGCCCCCACTGAATCAAACCAGCCGAGGCATGACGCCAGCTTCTCCTGCACCAGCCAGGGTGTCGACATCAAGCCCGATCCCGGCGGCCCACACAAGCCGATCATTCAGCCACAGCAAGGGTAAACGCGTACGCTGCCAAGGCGGAATGCCATGCTCCTGCAACAGGTTTTTCAGGCTGCGATGCGGGCCGCCGGGATGTAGCCGCAGGCGTTCGCCGCCTTGGCGCACGCCGAGCGTGACGCGGCCAGCGTCGAGCAGGGTACGTTTCAGACCCGAGCCTGTGGTGGCATCGAATG
This sequence comes from Thiobacillus sp., assembly GCA_040080645.1. Taxonomy (GTDB): domain Bacteria; phylum Pseudomonadota; class Gammaproteobacteria; order Burkholderiales; family Thiobacillaceae; genus Thiobacillus. The sequence continues at coordinate 26,152 of JBEBIA010000024.1, read as the reverse complement.
CAACGGTGGCTTGCGCGGCAGGCAGATAGAGCTGCGCTTCGCCCTGCCAGTGGAGCAGGGTGGCGTCGGCGGGCGAGGGGGCGACCAGCCGGGCGCGCCCGCGAAAGCGCACCAGGTCGGCGTACCCAAGTGAGAGACATACCTGTGCGTCGTGTCGGGCATCGCGCAATTGATGCAGGATTTCGTTGAGTCGCCGTGCGCTGGGCAGGGCATGGCCGTTAGGCGGCGCGAGCAGGGGGCTTTGTTGTTCGATGAAATAGCGCAGCAGGTTGCGTGCGCGCGCATCCGATAGCGTGGCCAGCGCCGCGCAATCCAGTTGCGCGTCCTGAATGGCGGTCGCGGCATCGTGCCGGGCCAGTTCGTCGAGCAGAGCGCTGGCCTCGGCCTGCAGCGAGGCGGCACGCGCCAGCGTGGTGGTGGCACCGGGAAAATGTGTGTTGAACCAGGGCAAACCCTCCATGCGCAGGGCATTGCGGCGATAGCGCAGGTCGGTGTTGCTGTCGTCTTCTACCCAGCGCAGCGCGTGGGCTTCGGCATAGGCTTGCAAGTCATGGCGCGTGACACCGAGTAGCGGGCGCAGATGAGGTGGCGTGCCGTTGAGGCTGTGCTGAATGGCTGGCATCGCAGCCAACCCTTTAGGGCCCGCGCCGCGCAGCAACTGGATGAGCAGGGTTTCGGCCTGATCGTCCTGATGATGGGCGGTCAGCAAAAAGTCGCTTTTGAGCGCAGCGAAAATCTGTTGGCGCGCGCGACGTGCGGCGGCTTCGATGCCTGCGGCATCGTCACGCGCCACCTGCACGCGGTGAACATGCAGTTCGACGCCCTGCGCGGCGCATATTTCGACGCAGAAATCCGCCCAGTGATCGGCATGGGCAGACAGACCATGGTGAACATGGACGGCGTCGAGTTGAAAGGGGTGCGTGTCGCGATGTGCAAGCAGCAGATGCAGCAAGGCCACCGAATCAAGGCCGCCCGACAGCGCGAGGGTAAGGCGCGAATGCGGCGCAACGTGGCGGGCAAGGCTGGCCGCCAGCGCTGCGACGGCGGGATTATTTGACAGGCGTTTCCTTGAAGCTGCCATAGCTGCGCAGGCGTTGGTAGCGTGCGTCGAGCAGGGCGTCCAGCGGTAGCTTGCGCAATTCGGCCAGCGTGTCGGTCAGGGCGCGCCGCATCGACTGGAACATCGTGTCCCAGTCGCGCTGGGCACCGCCGAGTGGTTCTTCGATAATGCGGTCAACCAGGCCGTTGGCTTTCAGCCGGTCGGCGGTGATCGCCAGTGTTTCGGCAGCCACCGAGGCCTTGTCGGCACTCTTCCACAAAATCGATGCGCAACCCTCGGGCGAGATGACCGAATAAGTGGAATATTGCAGGATCAGCGTGCGGTCGCCGACGCCGATGGCGAGCGCGCCGCCCGAGCCGCCCTCGCCGACGATGGTGCAGATGACCGGTGTGCGCAACTCGGCCATGACATAGAGATTACGCGCAATGGCCTCGGACTGGCCGCGCTCTTCCGCACCAATGCCGGGGTAGGCACCGGGCGTGTCGATGAAGGTAAAAATCGGTAGCCCGAATTTTTCGGCTAGCCGCATCAGGCGCAGCGCCTTGCGGTAGCCCTCAGGACGCGGCATCCCGAAATTGCGGTGGATTTTTTCCTTGGTGTCGCGGCCTTTTTGATGGCCGATCACCATCACCGGCTCGCCATTGAAGCGGGCGATGCCGCCGACGATGGCAGCATCGTCAGCAAACGCGCGATCACCATGCAGTTCGGAAAAGTCGGTAAACAATCCCTGCACGTAATCCAGCGTGTACGGGCGTTGCGGATGCCGTGCCACTTGCGACACCTGCCAGGCGTTGAGTTTGCCGTAGATGTCCTTGGTCAGCGTCTGGCTTTTCTTTTGCAGGCGACGGATTTCTTCGGAGATATCCAGCGCGGAATCGTCCTGCACAAAGCGCAGCTCTTCGATTTTGGCTTCGAGCTCGGCAACGGGTTGCTCGAAGTCGAGGAAATTGATCTTCATTCGGTCAAGTGCCTGGTTGAATCAGGGCGTGATTTTAACAGGCGGCTTAATGGTGGTGATGGCCATGCGCGCCATGTGCATGACGGTGTGACACTTCGTCTGCCGTTGCCGCGCGCACGTCGGATACCACGCACTGAAAATGCACTGCCTGCCCGGCGTAAGGGTGATTGCCGTCCACAATGACTTTGTCATTGGCGATATCGGTCACGGTGTAGAGCATCTCTTCGCCGCCTTCAAGGGGTGAGCCGACAAACTGCATACCAACCTCAAGCTCAGCCGGAAAGGTGTCGCGGCCTTCCATGCGCACCAGTTCTTCGTCGTATTCGCCAAAGGCATCGATAGGCTGCAATTTCAGATCGACTTTTTCGCCGATGGTCTTGCCTTCGAGCGCGGCTTCCACCATCGGGAAGATATTGTCGTAGCTGCCATGCAGATAGCTGACCGGCTCTTCGTTTTTTTCCAGCAGATTGCCGTCCATGTCGTGCACGATATAGGTGATGGTGACGACGGTGTCTTTAACGATATTCATGTGCGGCCTCCTTGGCCCATTGATTTAACGAGTTCCAGAACCTCATCGGCATGGCCACGGCTATTGACGCCGTACAGCGCATGAGAAATGACACCCTGCCTGTCGATAATGAAAGTGGAACGCAGCACGCTCTTGCGCATGACGCCATCCACTTCCTTGTCCTGCAACACGCCGTAGGCGGCGCAGGTCGTTTCGTCCTTGTCGGCGAGCAGTGGCACGCTGATGCCGTGCTTGTCGCGGAATTCACCATGCTTGATGCAATCGTCGCGAGAAATGCCCAGCACCACCGCATCCAGTTTGGCGAAATCGCTTTCGCGTTCGGAAAACTCGATGGCTTCCGTCGTGCAGCCCGGCGTGTCGTCGCGCACGTAGAAATACAGTACCAGCACCTTGCCGCGAAACTGCGACAGTTCGACGATGCTCATATCGGCGTCCGGATTGGAAAATCCGGGCGCGAGGTCTCCCACTTTCAGAACCCCACCTGACATGCCATTCTCCCGACAACTTTGCCGCGCATTCTAACAGGGCGGGCGCTAACCCACCGCTATAATTCCTTTCATGAAGACCCCCCTGCTTGGCGGCCTCAGCCCTGCCCATTTTTTGCGCGACTACTGGCACAAACGCCCGCTGCTGATTCGCGGCGCGCTGCCGGGGTTTAATGGCCTGCTGTCCGCCGCAGAAATGCGCGAGCTGGCGTGTCGCGACGATGTCGAGTCGCGGCTGATCCAGGGCAGCGGCAGACACTGGCAACTCGATCATGGGCCATTCCGCAAACGCGACCTCAGCAAACTGCCGCCTGCGGACTGGACCTTGCTGGTGCAGTCGCTCAATCACGTCTTGCCCGAAGCCGATGCCTTGCTGTCGCGTTTTGATTTTATTCCCCACGCCCGGCTCGACGATTTGATGGTGAGCTACGCGGTGCCCGGTGGCAGCGTCGGGCCGCATGTTGATTCGTACGACGTGTTCCTGCTGCAAGGTCAGGGGCATCGTCGCTGGAAAATCAGCGCGCAAACCGATCTTGCGATGCTCGACGATGCGCCGCTGAAAATCCTGCGCCGGTTCAAGCCTGAGGAGGAGTGGGTGCTGGGCCCTGGCGACATGCTTTATCTGCCGCCGCAGATTGCGCATCACGGTGTCGCCGTCGATGACTGCATGACGTATTCCATCGGCTTTCGTGCGCCCATGGTTGAGGAGCTCGCGCAGGGTTTTCTGATGCACCTGCAGGACAGCCTCACGCTTGAAGGCCGCTATGCCGACCCGGATCTGAAGTTGCAGGCTCATCCCGGCGAGATCAGTCGCGCCATGCTGAAGCAGGTCGAAGCCATGATCGCGCGCATCCGCTGGAGTAAGAACGACATCGCCGAATTCGCTGGCCGTTATCTATCCGAGCCCAAGCCTAATGTGTTTTTCGATGCGCCCGACGATCCGCAGCGTTTTGCCGTGTTCAGCAAGCAGGCGAACAAAACCGGCGTCGCCCTCCATGCCAAATCGCGGCTGTTATTCAGCGGCGATCATTTTTACATCAACGGCGAAAGGTTTGAGCCGTCGGCCGATCAGGCTGACGCTCTGCGCCAGCTCGCCGATCAGCGCCACCTCGTGCCGCCCATGCCCGCCTCGCTGCACGCGCGTTTTTATGAATGGTATGAAGCAGGCTGGCTGGAAGTGTTGACATGATTGCGACCGAAACCCCTGCCGAATATCGCGCCGCGCTGGACCAGCTGCTGGCGACCGCGCCTCATCAGCTGCGCATCTACGATCACGACCTGACGATGCTCGCGCTCGACGCGCCACCGCGTCACGATACCCTGCGTGCCCTATGCGTGGCGGCCGGCGGCCGACGCATCGAGATGTTGCTCGACGACATTGGTCAGGTCGTGCGCACCCATCCGCGCCTGATGCAGCTCGTGCGCGACTTCGGTCACGTGCTGGATATCCGTCAGGCCGACGCCGACGCGCCACGCCCCGATCAGGCTTTTGTGTTGGCTGGTCGGCACGGTGTCCTGATCCGCCCGGACAAACTGGCGCTGCCCGGCGCGCTGCATCTTGACGATGCGCATCATGCTGCGCCGCTGCACCAAAGCTTCGAGGCGATGTGGCAGCACTCACAGACCCATGTGTCAGCTACGACGCTGGGGCTGTGAGATACGTGTAGCAATCTGACGATCGGCTATCGCGATAGCTGCTCGAATTCCGCCACGACCTGCCGCAAGCGACTGGCCTCTTGTTCCGGGCGCATTAACCGGCGGCACAGGCGGGCGTGGCGGCGCAGCTCGGCGTAGAAACCGGCATCCTGTTCGGTGCGGGTGAGCAGGCTGGCCAGCGCCCGTTCGTCGCTCACGGGAAAATAGCCGGGATAGTCGTCGCCCAACATGCCCAGGTTGCCGGGGATGTTGGAGGCGAGGACCGGCACGTCGGCGGCCAGTGCTTCGCAGATCACATTGGCACCGCCTTCGAGTACGGAGCTGATGACCAATAGTTTTGCGCTCGCCAGCCGCTTCAATACGGTTTTGTGCGGCACGTCGCCTGCCCAATGCCAGCGCGAGAGTTTGTGTTGCGCGAGCTCGGCGGTGTCGGCCATGGCGTCTGAAAGCGCGCGGCCAAAATGGGTGATCCGGATCGCCGAATGGTCGGGCAAGTGGGCGCTGGCGAGCGCGGCGCGGAAGGGGTCTTTTTCTTCGCGCAGGTGGGCGATGACGGCGACCTCGAAATGACCGGACGACGTAGCCGCGTGCGGATTATCAGGTGAAGACTGATAGATCACTCGCGTTTTAGCGGCGTGTTCGGGGTCGAGTTCGTCCACACCACGCGCCTGCAATACGATCAGGCGGTGCGCGAGTTCGAGCGAACGTTGGGCGTCGGCGTCGTGCTGAATGTCCCGGTAAAGATCGGTGCCGGTGAGCGCCACCAATAGCGGGCGGCTGGGGTAAGCCGAGGCAAACGCGCGGATCGAGTCAGCGCTGCGCCGAGCGTGCAGCGCGAGCATCAGATCGGCTTCGCGGCCATCCCATTCCACCTGCACCCGCACCGTGTGCCCAGCCTCGCGTAAAAAGCGTGTCCAGCGCGCGGCGGTGTGCCAGTTGCCATTGCGGTGCGCGGCACCGTAGGGGGTGATTAGAACGATTCGCATGGTCGAAGAGTGTACGCCCGCTATTTCTGATTCACGACACTAGGGATTCGCGGATAATCCGCCGATGACTGAAACCGTGATTTCCTCGCACGACAACCCGATTTTCAAGCGCCTGAAAAAACTCGCCGATTCGGCGCGTGCGCGCCGCGATGCGCAGATGACGCTGCTTGATGGCGAACATCTGCTGGCGGCCTACCTCGACGCGGGCGGTGTGCCGCACACGCTAGTGCGCGCGGCCTCTTGTCCGGCAGAACGTATGGCCGCGCTGGCGGGGCGTTGTCCGCAGTCCAAAGGTATTGTCTTGCCCGATGCGCTGCTGGCTGAACTAACGCCGGTGGCGACGCCGACCGGCGTGCTGGCTGAAGTTGCCTGGCTGAGCCCGCCTGCGGTGACGGCCACGCCGCTGGTGATCGTGCTCGAAGCTATTCAGGATCCCGGCAACCTCGGCGCGATGCTGCGCACCGGCGCGGCGGCGGGTGCCACCCTCGCGGTGCTGTCGTCGGGCTGTCACGACGCGTGGTCGCCCAAAGCCTTGCGCGGCGGGCAGGGCGCGCAGTTTGTGTTGCCGATGCTGCTCAATGTGGAGGTGGCCGAGTGGCTGACGCAGTTCGACGGCTTGAGTCTCGCGCTCGCGCTGGGGACGTCACGCACGCTATACGACTGTGAACTGACGCAGCCGCTTGCGGTGGTGGTCGGCAATGAAGGGGCGGGGCTGTCGCCTGCGGTATGCGCCGCCGCACGCGCCACAATCAGCATTCCCATGGCGGGGCGGGTGGAATCGCTCAACGCGGCCGCCGCGCTGGCGGTGGCGGTGTTTGAAGCGGTTCGGCAACGGTCTGCGTAGCGGCCCGGAAGCCACTGGCATCCCATGCGAGGCTGGACGCAGGCCGACAGAAAAATTTATTGCTGGGTTATCTGCTGCAACAACTCAAGGTCGATACCACTCCGGATCACATCATGAATCCGGAAGAGTGCCAGTTGATGTTGCTCAACCGCGATGACATTGAACCCTTTGCGGCCTGGGCGCTGAAATAGTCGGGGCAGACATCAATTGTCTGCCCCGATTAACCTACGGAGCCAGTAATTCCGCAAAGGGAACGATGGGCGTAGCACGGCCAGTCGCCCCGACCGCCTCGACGTGCAGCAGGGCGTCCTTTGCCAGTAGTGGATCAAGCGGATTGCCTTGATCAACAACCAGCGTGTCGCCCGGGTGTCCGTGGGGGACAAAAATTTCCGGGTGGTCGAAAGGTGCCTGGGCGTATCGCACGCGTTCATCGGTCAGGCTCTTCAGGAAAGCCAGCAGGTCGGCGCGCGAAGTCGCATCCAGTTCAAGTAGCGGTTGACCGAAAACAAATCCCGTTTGCTTGGCGACACCATGAAAATTCCCGCCGCGCGTGTAAAACTCGATGACTTCCTCCAGGCTGGCCATGCTGCCGTTGTGCATATAGGGGCCGGTAAGCTCGACGTTGCGCAGATTGGGAATCTTGAAGGCGCTCTGGATTACGGTGCGCATACGCTGGTTGTTGGTCAAGGCCAGTTCTGCCGCTGCGGCTGCGGGTGTAGGTACGAATGCGCCTGCCGGGTTGTAGCAGTTGTCCGTACTATGCGCTTGCGGTTGTATGCCCTGCACACGCGTAAAGATGCGTGCCAAAGTATCAGTGCGATCCTGTGCAATCGGGCTTTGCAGATCGCAGGCGCGAATGGTGGCGACCTGCGGATCGATCGCTGCACCGGGTTTGGCCGTCAGATAGTCGAGATATTGCATCGAGAACGACAGTGGGTTGCCAAACGCATCCTTGCCAGCAAGACCGGGATCCCAGTCATCGTGCGCCACCCCGGTGGCCGCGTAGCCCGTATCGATAAATCCCGTGACCCCGTTGGCCAGTTGTCTCGTCACCACATTGTCGGTGGTAGCCACCGAAATGGTCGATGAGCCGAAAGCATCGGGATTCAATCTCACCAGATAGGCATTTGAAGCCACCGCAGCGGAGGTCAGGTGCGGGCCCACATGGCACAGATTGCAGTGCGCGTCGCGGAATACTTGCAAGCCGCGTTGCGCGGAAGCACTCAGATCAATGGGAAGTCCCTCGGCATCCCTGGCGCTGCGATCCAGTGGAGAATCATCTGAAATCAGCGTTTGCTGGTAGAGCTGCAACGCGATGCCGAAAAACATCGCAAAATTGGCCTCGTACTGATTGTAGGCATAGGGCTGCGGGTTCGACGACGTGGGCTGCGGCATGCCGTACTTGGCCGCGTTGCGGTTCAGGTCGGACCAGTATTTCGAATTGAACGCCCCCCGCACCAGGTGCATGTAATATGTTTTCAAGCCTTTGGCGGGCTGATCGGGCTTGGCGTAGGCATAGGGGCCCAAGACACTATCGTTCCAGTGTACGTGCTGATTTTCCAGGGGGCGGCGCATCAAAAGCTTGCGTGCCAGATCACCAAATGTGCGGTTCGCGCAACTCATTTCCGTCGTGTTGGTTGGCACGGAAACGGCTTGGGAGGCCAGTGCAGCGTTTTCGAGTTGCAGTCGTACCTTGATCGTCTGACCGTTGGCCTGTTTGATCCAGACGCCCGCGCCAGTGTCACGCATGCCCCACTGCGAACTGCCGTTGAAAATATTGTTCGCCGCCCCGTCCCAGAGCAGGCGATGATTGAAAGCAGCGTTGAAGACCGAGGGCGCATTGCGCTGCTCAACCTGCCGGGTGCCTGCAGAACCCACATGAAAAACGGCACCTGCTTCGCGCGCGCAATCGTCGGCGGCTACTTCGGACAGTTCTACGTTACGGAACTGCCCTTTGAATACGCCAGCGGAACCGATCGTGTCATCAGTCTGGCGAATGACAGGGCTGTCTTCAGACATAGGTGCTGCCGTTTGAAAAAGCGGGAAGTCACCGCGGCGCAAGGTATCGTTGGGGCCTGAAGGCTGACCGTCGAATCGCAGGGAAAACTGGCCATCGTCCAGTTTGGCAAACTTGCTGGCGGGCGCACGCTGATTCTTGGTGCGTGCATCGGCCCCTGCGCTGAAATGGCAACTGGCACAGGCCATGCCGTCGCTCCCAACGTTCATATCCCAGAACAGTGCCTTGCCTAGCGCAATGGCTTTCTGTTTGTTGATCACAATCGGGTCGGGGCCGTCTGTCAGACCTGGTGTAGGCGGCACGGGTACGCCCTTGAGCGATACAGGAATAGGCCCCAGATGGGCAGAAGCCAGACCTGCCGTGAGCGCAAGGCCTGCAAGGGCGAGTAGATGCCAGGAAGAAGTTTTCATTTCGATCTCCGCAAATCGTTATTCTTGTTCGATCAGATCCTGCCGTGCCATGGTGTGAGAGCAGGGGCACGAAAGGGGCGCAAGCGCCCCTTCTTCAGAATCCGGCCGCGCTCCGCAGTCAGGCTGCGAAGCGCCCACACGGCTCAGCTCTTGCGTGCGCGACGACGAGCCGCGCCGGCGAGCATCATCAGACCCGCGCCAAACATGGCGTAGGTTTGCGGCTCGGGCACAGCCACGACGGCCAGATTGAAGGTTGAGTTACCCAACGAGTTGGCGCCGCCGACAAAAATGGTGTACCAGCCTGCCTGCATGTCGTTGAACGTGAGCGTGGCGGTGCCGCTACCGATGCTGCCACCAATGCCGGATTCGTACGTGCTGCTGATGCTGACATCGTTGACGCCGCCCAGAATCGGGAGATTCCAGTCGTTGGTCGCCGCATTGGCGTAGACGTTACCTGCGTTGGCATAGGCCAGTGTTTCAAGCATATTACCGTTGGCGCCCGTCATCCACAGGGTGCCTGCGGAGCCCACCGAGCCTACCTGATTGAAGGTATGAGGCGAATTAAACCCCGTGACCTGCCCAACGTCGGTTGCGTCACCCGTACCCCCATCAAACATCGCTGCGCCGGAAGCCCAGACCGTCATGCCGGGTTGCCAGGCGTTGGCTTGCGCATTGGTGACGGTAATGCTGACATCGGCCGTGCCGGTCAGGTTGAAAGCGAACCAGGGGCTGCCGCCGGAATGGGCCCAGGCGGCATTGGCCAGCGTGCCTGTATTGCTGGTCCAGTTGTTCTGGCCACCGGTGAAGCCTGTTACGTCGAGCGAGCCACCGCCGCTTAATGTGGGGTTGTTAGTTCCGGTGCTGGTCCAGTTTTTATGGACGATGGCACCCGCAGCAAAAGCGCTGCCGGAAGCACAGGCAAACAGGCTGGCGCAGGCCAGGGCAACAGCGCGGCGCACAGCCTTGGGGCTGGATGATTGATTCATGTTTCTCTCCTCAAACGAAGTTAGGTTATTGCGCGCTGAGCCTTGTTCTTATTAGGCGCAAGAAGACACGCGATCCGAATGCTAGCGAATCGCCTTGCGGCTAACAATGTGACATATCGTCGCGCGACAATTTGTCGCGGCTGTGAGCGAGCCAGAAGATGCGGCAATTGCGTGCGCTGACGGTGGATGTGCGGTCTGGTCAGTTTGGGTGGCGGTCGGCTATGCTCGGCACATGAACCCTCCGTCTGTCTCCGCCAGCCAAATTCTTAATCAGGCGCACGCTTTATTGCAGTCAAATCATTTTGAGGCGGCCGAACACATGTATCGCCAGACGCTCATGGTCGGCGACACGAGCGGTGGAGCGTGGATGGGGCTGGGGGTAAGCCTTGCGCGGCAACAGCGGGTGCGCGAAGCGCGCGCCATGCTGGACAAGGCGCCTCCCGCATTCGCGCGTCAGTTGAAAGGCACTGCGCTCGCCGGGGTGCTATTCGATCTCGCCGACGAGATGCAGAAGGTGCAGGGCCACGATGCGTCTTTGAAAGTGATTGAGCGTGCACTGAAATTGAATCCGGCCTCGGCGCGCGGCCACCATTTGCATGCGCAGGCGCTGATGCGGATGGGTCTTGTGGCCCAGGCACGCACAGCCGCGCAGCGGGCGGTCAAGCTTGCGGGGGCAACAACACAGGACGCGTCGAATGCCGACATCCTGCTGGCTGTGCTCGAAGCGCGGGCGGGCGAATTCACTCAGGCCGCACAGCGGCTGGCAGACGTTGGCGCAGACAAGACCGACCCGAACCGGGCCCGCGCGCTGCTCGAACTGGGCCGCCTGCATGATCGCCGGGGTGAATACGCGCAAGCCTTCGATTGCTTGAGTCAGGCGGGGCAGGCCGCGTTGGGCATGCCTGAGATTGCGATGATCGACCGCGACGCAGTAGCCCGCGATCTTGCACACGATGCGACGCTGGCGGCCAACTGGCCATTTTCAGTGCAGGCGGGCGATGCGCCGACGCCGGTGTTCATGATCGGTTTCTACCGCTCGGGTACCACGCTGCTCGAACAGATGCTCGCCGCCCATCCTGCCATCGTGACCAGCGACGAGGCCGATCTGTTGCCCTATGTGCTACGCAAGCATGCCGCCGCCACTGGGGGGCAAGGCTGGGCAAAAACACTCGCAGCCGGGGGGGCAGATCTGCGCGGCAAACTGCGCGAAATGTACTGGCAGCGTGCCCGCACGCTGTTCGGTGATCAGATCGAAGGCCGCCTGCTGATCGACAAAACCGCGCTCAACACAGTCAATCTGGCATTTATTCGCGCTCTGTTCCCGGAGGCGAAAATACTCTTCGTGGTGCGCGACCCGCGCGATGTGTGCATTTCAGCGTTCATGCAGGCGTTCAAGCCGAATCCTCTGACCGCACAGTTTCTGGAATGGGAGCGTGGCCTGCGTTTCTATGCCGCCGTAATGGGACACGCCTTGCAGCTCAGGCAGTCGCTCGGTTTCGAATGGCTGACGCTGCGCTATGAAGACCTGATTGCGGATTTTGAACGCGAAATCGTCCGCGTGCTGACGTATCTGAACCTGCCGTGGGATGCGGGCGTGCTTGACTACCGAAAAGCCCCGGACTTGCGACATGTATCCACCCCCAGCCATGCCGACGTCGCCAAGCCGATTTATCGCGATGCGCAAGGACGCTGGCAGAATTACCGTAGCCATTTCGAGGCCCATGCCGGGCTGCTTGCGCCGTATCGCCGCGAATGGGGCTACGACGATCCGGTTTGATTCAAACGAAATCGCCGCCCGTGCGGCCTGCAGTGTCCACCCATCCGTGACGCAACCCCAAGCTTTGCAGCCACACCGGGCCTTGATCCTCCTTGAGCATGGCAATCGTGGACGCGCTGCCCGCGATGACGCAAAAATCGGCCACGACGGTGACGGAAGCGAGGTGCCTGACCGGCCAGCCAGTTTTCGGGTTGAGGATATGGCCGTAGCGTACCCCATCGATGACCATGCAGCGTTCGTAGTCGCCGCTGGTGGCGACGCCGCCCCCGGTCAGCGCTAGCGTATCTAGCAGGTCTCCGGGCTGGCGCGGATGCCGGATGCCCACGCGCCACGGACCGCTATCCGGACGGGGACCAACGACGCGCACATCGCCGCCCAGATTGATGAGCGCATGGGGTGAGTGTTGTTCGCGGAAGAGCGTGGCGATACGGTCAGCGGCATATTCCTTGACGATGCCGCCGAAATCCAGCTCCATGCCGGGCGCGAAAGATAGCACGGGGCGGTTCCAGCGCAGCTTGTCCCAGCCAACCTTTGTCAGCAGCGCCTTGAGTACATTCTCATCCGGCAGACGCCCACCGTCGAATCGCCAGGCGCGTCGTAGCAGGCCGGAAGTAATATCGAACAGACCGTCGCTCTGGCGGTAGCAGGTGTCTGCGTAATCGAGTAACCCCGCTGTTTCGTCATCCACGGCCACACTGCCGCCGCAGGAGGCCGCGCGATTGATTTCCGAAAGCAGACTGTCGGAGCGATAGCGCGAATAGCGCTGTTCCATGCGCTCGATATCGGCGCGTGCTCGCGCGAACAGGGATTCTGCTTTCGTGGCATCGGACGCGAACACATGCATCGCGCACGGCGATCCCATCGCCTTGAAGTGGCAGTCGAACGGGATTAACGGTGAAAAGGACAAGGGCTTGCCAGCGGACTAGCTGGCAGGAAGGGGCGATTCCTGCAACAAGCGCTGCACGGCATCACGCAACCGCGTTTCATCCCCCGCGCGGAACCCCGTAAACACTTGGCGAATGACGCCAGCCCGGTCGATGAGGTAGCCGCTCGGCATCGCCTTGACTCCGAAGGCGCGTGGGCAGGCGCCCTGTTTGTCTGTGGCAAGTGCAAACGATGGGCGATGCCGGTTGAGAAAAGCCTGAGCATCGGCGCTGCGTCCGTCGAGATTGACACCGAGAACTTCAAAACCCTGTGCAGAGAATTCTTCTCGAATCCGGTTCAGATGGGGAAATGCCTTGGCGCAGGGCGCGCACCAGGATGCCCAGAAATCCAGATAGACAACCTGGCCGCGCAAGTCGGCGAGCGATTTGTGGGGGTGGGTTTCCAGCGGCATGAGGGCGCACGCAGGTACGCTATCGCCCGGTCCATGCGCCGCAGCAGGGGCGACGGTCAGTATGCCAGCAAGCATGAGGGGTAACGCGAAGGGTTTGAGCGAAGGCACGGGGTGTGAGTAGATCAGAATAGATTGACCTTGAGGAGGATAATGGCTGGATTCCAGCAGGGTCAACCACTGTTCACGATGTGGCCTGCGTCAATTTGACGCAGACCCTGCCAAGCCCCGATAGATTACTATTTTGACTTTCAAAGAGATACGACGCTGCACTGTTAAATAGGTGTCAGTGCATCAAATACAAAAATACGTTCCGGAGCAGGTATTGGTTCTCTTTTCTATACGCAGACTGGGCATGTTTGGCTGCCTGGTGTTGCTTGGTCTGACTGGCTGCACCACGGTAGAACCGTGGGAGCGCGGCAATCTTGCCAAACCGCAGATGGCGGCTGAGGCGCATCCCATGCAAAGTGCGGTGCGTGCCCACATCCATGGTAGTCGTGAGGCGGGTGGTGGTGGGCAGGCTTCGGAAGGCGGCGGTTGTGGCTGTTACTGAACGGAAGCGTGGGCTGTGTAAGGTTCAGCCAGTCAGTACGCTGCTAGCGAAGCGAGTTCAAGAAGCATTGATTACGCTGATGCGCCGAACTGTCGTGCCCGAACCGCGCGCCACAGCGGATGCGGCGCTGCAAGCGCTAACCCTGGCGGCATTGGCGTTGCCGGGCTTGGTGGCCAGTCACGAAAGCCGTGCTGCCGATACAGACAGCTTCGAATTCCAGGTTGGGCGTTATCAGGAAGGTGAGCGCAATATTTATGCGCCGAGTTTCAATGCGCTAGGCGGATCGGGCGACCCAATCGAACTGGATTCGAAACTGAAACCGATCGAAGTAGACAGCCTGCATGGGCGTGCCCGGTTTGCATTGACCGAACGCCTGGGACTGACGCTCGACTACACACAGGACACCTGGTCGGGTGCAACACCGCTTGCCACTGCGCCCGTGGTGGCACAAACCAACAAGGCCAGTGTAGTAACGGGTGCGTCACCCTGGACCGAGACCCAGCCACGGTCTAATGCCCGGTTTTTTGTAGACAAGAACATGAATTTGTACCGTTCGGGCGATTTTTTAAACACGATTGTGGGCCCGCTCGACAATCAGTTGACGCATACCTTGACGGCCGCATCTGCAGAGACGCGCAAACAAGCCAGTTTCAATTTGCGTCATGAAGGCGATGAGTTTGCAGTCACGACGGGAGGCGGGCATTCATACGAAGCCGACTATGCGTCGAGCTTTGTGAATGTTGGCGGCAGGCTGGATTTCAATCAAAAACTCACTTCGCTCAATCTGGGGCTGTCGTACACACACAACCAGACCGAAGCAACGTTCGATCCCGAGGCCGAGACCTTCTTTACGCTCAATGCAGGCGAGTCCCTTGTCGTGCGCGACGAGAGTGAGGATGTTGGCGTGCAGGTCAGCCTGAGTCAGGTCCTTGGAAAAAATACAGTCGTTGATGTGGGCGCGGGCTATACCAATAGCCAAGGTTATCTGACCAATCCGTACAAACTTGTCACCAAATTTGACGTGACCGCGCCACTGAGTGTGGTGAACACCCAGCCCGACCCCCGCTTTCTGACCTACATCACCAGCATTCGCGAGAAACGTCCCGACTCGCGCGAACAGTTTAATTTTCAACTGGGCTTCAAACACTATTTCGAGCCGCTCGATGCCGCGCTGCGCCTGGATTACAGGCATTCGAACGATTCCTGGCATATCCGCAGCCATGCCTTGACGGCGGAGTGGGTGCAGGCCGCAGCGGGCTGGACGTTCACGCCCAGAGTGCGTTACTACTCGCAATCGGCAGCTAATTTCTATTTGCCGTACATCGGTACATTCAGTGTGACAGATGGCAGTGGCCAACCGGTCAATCATCCCCTGAACCGGACAGTGCCAATATATTATTCAAGCGATCATCGTTTATCAGGCTACGGCACGCTGAGCGGGGGGCTGACAATCAGCGGCAAACTGGCGCGCGGCGTGGGAATCGAAGTGGGCTATGAGCGCTATATACACGCTGGCGACCTCAAGCTTGGCGGGGGCGGTGAGGCAAGTTTTGCCGACTTCAAGGCCACCTCGGTCAATGCAGCCCTGAGCTTTGAACTGGATCCGCAAAACGAGCCGGGAGGCGACCCGGCAGCGAGCGTGGGTAGCCATAGCCACCATGCTGCGCACAGCCATCCCCCTGCACCTGCCGGGCTGATGTTTGCGCATGCACTCGATAAGGCCGGAGATGTGATGTTCGGCTACCAGGTCATGCACAGTCGGCAGTCCGGCTCGATGCTTCGCGGTTCGACGTCTGTCGATCTCGACACGGTTCGGACCAATGCCTGCGCCACATCGGCCTGTGAAACAGCCCCCGCCGAAATGACCATGACCATGCATATGCTGGATATCATGGTGGCGCCGACTGACTGGCTGACGTTGATGATCATGCCGCAATGGGTGGATATGGATATGCGACTGGCCGCATTGGACGCAAGCGCAGGCGGTCATGGTCACGGGACGGGCGGTGGCCCCGCTCATGGGCATCAGACTGGTGGTTTGGGAGACACGGGGTTAGCGGCCTTGTTCAAACTGGTCGACCGGCCCGGTCACCAGCTTAATCTGGGTCTGGGCGTGACCGCGCCGACGGGAGACGCTGCTGTTGCCCTGCGAAAAACCAAATCCAGTTACGCCTCCGATCCCAATAATGATGCGCTCAACCAGGTCAGCCCTGCGCTCATTCACTACGGCATGCAGCTGGGTAGTGGCACTTGGGATTTCACGCCCAGCCTGACGTATCTTGGCATGGCGCACACGGTTTCATGGGGCGCGCAGCTCAGTGGTGTGAAAAGGCTGGAGCGTCGCAACGAATCAAATTTCGCCTTTGGAGATATTTTCCAGACCAGCGTGTGGGGGGGCATGTCGTTCAACCGCTGGTTGAGCGGTACGGTGCGCGCCACCTATTCATGGCAAGGCGCTATCGAGGGGGCCTACTTGCCACCTGTCAACGCCAGTGGCGCGCCCCTCACGCCGGTGCATCAGGGGTCGGCTGACCAACCGGCAAACTACGGAGGCCACTTCATGGATGTAGGGCTGGGACTAAGCGCCCGGATTACGCCTGTTAGCCAGTTGAGCTTGGAATGGCTACAGCCTGTACGCACCGATTTCAACGGATACCAACTTGATCGAGCAGATACGTTCGCTTTGCATTTCAACTTGGCGCTTTGAAATCTGTGGTTGGGCCTGCATGGGGACATAAAAAAACCGGCCAGGCATGTGCCTGGCCGGTTGAGTGTTACATGAGGATAACGTGTTGTATCAGCGAACCCGACGGCGAGCGGCGAAACCGACCAGTCCCAGACCGGCCAGCATCATGCCGTAAGTGCTGGCTTCAGGCACTGGCGCAGTGGATTCAGCCCACATGGTGATGGTGTAGGAATATGTACCCGCTGCAGGCAGGAAGCCGCTGGGATGAAGGTGATAATCGGCAAATCCTACGCCATTGCCCGCTATGACGCCATCAGGCAGATCGATTTCCGTGAAGGAAGTCGCAGAGGCATATACCTGAGAGTCGAACTCGTTTTCGAAAATCGATGCGCCAAAGCCCAGGATGCCGCCTGTAGAAGAACTGGTCATGTGAAACAGGGTGTGCGGATCAGCGACGTCGAAGTTGATCGTGTGCAGAAAAGTTCCCGCTGCCGTGGCGGTAATCGTGGACGTACAGGTCACGCCGTTTTCATCCAGCAGACCTACGTCACCAGAGCAGCTACCCACATTGACGGGTGTGCCGGTGTGGTCTGCATTTGCCGAAGTGGCCAATATCAATGCGGTCAAGCCAACCAGCGGAGTAAATTTATTCATGTTCTGTCTCCAAAGAGTCCAATTTTAAAATTATTCGGAGCGGCATCCCTGACGACCCGAGATCGATAGGGATAGCTCCCCCAATAGATACTCTAGTTGAACTTGGCCCCATTGGGAATGTGACATATCGTCGCACCCCCAAGGGCAATAAGGTGCGACTAAATGCCATATTCCCAGTGAGGGCGAATCCTATTACCTTGCCACGTCGCTGCCTCTGGCTGCAAATAACCTCAACAATGACATGACACTGGTGAACCCAAAATGAAAACAAAATGCTCGCTCGGCCTCGGCCTGATTTCTTTCGTGATGGTCGGCATGGCTCACGCCCATGTTGCCTACAACACCACCGGCTACGACAGCACGGGTCAAGGGGGCCTCGATGGTGCCCAGCCCGCAAACTGGATCGGCGGCAGCGGCCCGACTGACTACACCGGCAGCATGGATGCCATGTGGTTCATGGAATTCCATTCGGATAGCAGCACGCTCACTGCATCAACGGCTGATGCGTTAAGCAAGGGCGCTGCGGCGGATTACGCGCTGGCAGTTGGTCCCAAAGGCTGGCGCTTCAACAGTTCGGCACCGAATACAGGCCGGTATCACGGTATGGATTTTGGCTTGATTCATCTGGAGGAAGCTGCGCAGCTCACGATTACGCTGACTGCGCTGGCTTCCGGACTGATTCCTGGTATGTCGTTCTATTCTGGCTGGGATAGCGGCTCGGCCTGGGATCGCCTTGCGGTGAACTACACGAACAATGCGGGCAGCCCAGTCGGTACAACGGGTCTCACGTATCTGGGAAACGCGGCCGGAACGGCCGGTGGTAGCAGCATTACCTACACTGCGGGCACGCTGGCTGCTGGCGATTACACCCTGTTTATTGGCGGTGTTGTTGGAACTAGCGTGACAGCGGGAAAATATAGCGCCAGCTTCGCGGTCACGCCGGTGCCGGAACCTGAGACAGTATGGATGCTGGGCATCGGTGTGCTGGCGGTAGCCGCGCGCGTCCGCCGTAGCCGACTTGCCTGCTGAAATTCATCACCCGGCCGGAGTGAGTGACTGACACCGCATCGCCGGCGTCAGCTTCATCCATTTCATCAGCCAGTTTTTTGCCCGCTCGCGGGCGTGGCGCGCGGCGATTTTTTCTTCGGGCGTCTGGTCGGGGCGGAAATCGAACGCGCGGCGCGCCATCGGGTATTCCTGCCATTCCACCGGCACGCCGCGTTCCCACAATGCGTAAAACGCACGGCCGCCGTTCATGCGCCGCAACTCGTAATCGGCGTCACCGATGAGATACAGCACCGGCGTGGTGATCTGCATGATTTCGGGCGCAATGCGGAACAGTTGATCCGGCTCGGGCGCGTTCGGATTCTGCATGTGGCCGTAATAGCTGACGATGGCGGCGATATCTGCACTGCGCTTGGCCGCCAGACGGATCGCGTAATACGGCCCGCGTGAGAGGCCGACGATGCCGACCGGCTGCTTGCAGGCATTCGGCAGCGATTTGAGGTAATCCAGCCCGGCTTCCACATCCAGCTCGGTTTCCGGGTTGTGCGCCGATGGCCAGCGCTCGATGAAACGCCCGCTCTGCCAGTCCGGGGCGACCACCAGAAAGCCCTGTTCGGCCAACTCGCGCACGTGGGCGCGCTCGTCGCCTTCGTAACCGCGCTTGGCGTGGATGAACAGCACCGGTGGGAAAGGCCCCTTGCCTGCCGGGGTTGCGATTTCGACGGGCACCTCGGAGCCGTCAGCCGCCTTGATGGTCGTTTTGGTCAGACCGGCGTCGCCAGCCCAAGCCTGCGCCGATGCTAAGATACAGGCTGCTATGACAGTTTTTTTCATGTGCGTCTCCGTGGATGCTGACCGCCATTTTAGGCCGGTAACTGGGCGTTTTCGCACCGTCCGAATGTACTCCCGGTGAACTCGATAACCGAATCCGCATTAAGCCCCTGGCAACAGCGCGCCCTCGCGGCTGTGTGGATTTCACTTGGGCTGCACGGTGCAGTCATTGCGCTGGTGCCCGCTAACCCTTCGGTAGGGCGCACGGGGAGCCCAACGGTGTTTGACGTGCAGCTCGTGGCTGCGAAAACCGTGCCCTCACCCGTAGACATTGCTTTGCCCGAGACGCAAGTTGAGGCAGTTGAAACCGTGGATGTGCCATTACTCGCCACCACGCTGAGCACGACACCGTTGCTGTCGCCCGTTGCGCCGCCGCCACCGGTGCCAGCCCTGCAAGCAGCCGCATCTCCCGCCAGCGCCGCGCCGCCTGTCAACGCAGCGTCCGTGCCTGCGGTGGCGATCAACAGCGGAGTGGATTTGACGTATTACAGCGCGCGCGAGGTTGACGTGCATCCACGTGCGCTCATGGCGATTACCCCCGCCTATCCCGAGATGGCCGACCGCAAGGGACTTTCCGGCAGCGTGAGGCTGCAACTCCGGCTCGAAGCCAACGGGCAGGTAGAGGGGCTGGAAGTGTTGTCAGCGTCGCCGCCGGGTCAGTTCGAAACGGCGGCACGCGAAGCTTTTCGCCATGCCCGCTTCAGCCCCGCGATGCGACAGGGACGCCCCGTCCGCGCACTCGTGATTATTGAGGTGCAGTTCGACCACGATGGTAAACCCGACACTCCAGACCGACCGTAAACCAGGCAGGCCAATGGATGCGGCAAAATGACACATTCCAGAAGCCTCGCTGCTCTGGTAAGGTTTGCGGAAATACCAATAATTTCGGCGGAGAAAAACATGTCCCTATCGATCCGGCTCGGGCTGGCGTTTTTGTGTGTGCCCGGCCTGGCGTTTGCGCAACACGCGGGCCATGCGACTGCTCCGGTCGCCAAACCGCCCAAACCCACTATCGCCGTAGGCACGCAGATCGACAGGCAAGGGCGGCTCTGGCTGGCATCGGTGGAAAACCAGCGGCTGTGGGTGCGCGTGTCCGCAGACGGCGGCAAGCAATTCAGCGCGCCTGTGCAGGTGAATGCCGAGCCCGAGCAGATTTCCGCCGACGGTGAAAACCGCCCCAAAATTGCCGTCGCGGCAGACGGCACCGTCTTGCTGAGCTGGACGCAGGCGCTGCCGCAAAACTATTCCGGCAACATCCGTTTTTCCCGCTCGGTGGATGGCGGCAAAACCTTCTCTACACCGATCACGCTGAATGACGATGGCCGCATCACCAGTCACCGATTCGATTCGCTGATGACGGATGGACAAGGACGCGTCGTCATCGCGTGGCTGGATGCCAGAGACCGCGATGCAGCCAAGGAAAAATCCAGCCCCTATGCGGGCACCTCGGTGTACTACACGCAATCGAACGACAACGGTGCGAGTTTTCAGCCCAATCGCCGCCTGAACGAACACAACTGCGAATGCTGCCGTATCGCCGGCACATGGTCGAACGAGGGTCCCGTGGTGTTCTGGCGCAATCTGTACGGCACCAATACGCGCGACTTCGCCATCGCGGCGCTGGATACTGGTGTGGTGCGCCGCGCTACCGACGACGAATGGCAGATCGACGGCTGCCCGCATCACGGCGGTGGACTCGCGACCGACCCACGCGGCACCTTGCATCTCACCTGGTTTACCAACGGCAAGACCCGTCAGGGTTTGTTCTACAAACGGCTTGCGGGTGCGAACGAATCGACGCCGTTGGCATTTGGCAATGCGTCCGCGCAGGCGGGACATCCTGATGTCGCAGTCGCCGGGAATCAGGTGGTGCTCACCTGGCGCGAATTCAGCAACAACGCCTATACCGCCATGGCCATGCGATCGGACGATGGCGGCGTGAACTGGAGTGCGCCCTTGCGGCTGGCAGAGGCGGCGGGTGCCGCCGACTATCCCCTCCCCGTGAGCGACGGCAAGCGCGTGTGGGTCGTGTGGAATGCCATGGCAGAAGGTGTGCGCGTGTTGCCGGTTGAATCCGGAGTTGAAAAATGAAGCGCGCTCTAGTGAGCCTTGCGCTGCTTCTTGCGGCTTGGACCGTGCCCGCAGGCGCAGCAGAGCTGCGCGCATTCACTCCGGACAGCTTGGCCGCCATTCAGGTGAAATACGCTGGGCGGCCGTTCATCCTCAGCCTGTGGTCGGCCAATGATTGCGTGCATTGCATCACCGAACTCACCCTGTTCGGAAAACTTGCCAAGAGCCGCCCGCGTCTGCCGCTTGTACTGGTCGCCACTGACGGTATGGAACATGCGGCGAGTGCGCAGCAGATACAGAAACGCCACGGCCTGACGCGTATCGATAGCTGGATGTTCGACGACCCCATTCCTGAACGACTGCGCCAGACCATTGATCCGGGCTGGTACGGCGATATCCCGCGAACTTATCTTTATGACGCACAGCATCGACGAGAGACGGTGGTGGGCGTGCTGGGTGAGCAGAAACTGAAAGCTTGGATAAGAAAACAAAATCTATCAAAACAAACATCAACTGATTAGTTCAACAAGGGAAGAATCGTGAAGCACACATTCAAAATGAAGTATCTCAGCCTGGCACTGGCCGCCGCTTTTGCTTACGCGCCTTTTGCCTTTTCGGCGGAACAAAATAGCGAACAGCAACTGAGCGAAATTTCGATCAAAAGCGACAAGCCCGCCGTGCCTGTCAATACGCCAAATACTGTTGAATCAGTTACCGCAAAAAAGATCGAGGAAAACGTCAATTCGGTGACCGCCGCTGGCGTACTTCAATACCTTCCGAGCGTTCACGTTCGCGAGCGCTATGTCGGTGATGTCAACGGAATTTTGGTCATGCGGGTGAATTCCTCTATTGCCAGCGCACAAACCACCGTCTATGCCGACGGCCTGCTGATATCCAATTTTCTCAATAACAGTTTTAGCACGGCTCCACGCTGGGGGGTTGTTTCGGCAGACGAAATTGAGCGTGTTGATGTAATGTACGGACCTTATTCCGCACTTTATCCCGGCAACTCAGCGGGTGGAGTGGTTCATATCTCCACTCGAATGCCGACCAAATTCGAGGGACATGTTCGAGCCGATTATTTCACGCAGAATTTCAAGGAATACGGTACGGACGACACCTTCTCTGGGTGGCATACCAGCGCCTCGCTGGGCAACAAGATTGGGGATTGGTCGTTCTGGTTGAATTTCGATCACATGGACAATCATGGTCACCCAATGACCTATACGGCCGCCGCGAGAAAATCCGGCGCAGCGGCAGGTGCGGGTACCTTTACCGTTGTGACAGGTGCCCTGTCTGACATCGACACTTCCGGCAACCCGCGCATCATTACCTCTGCAGCCAGCATAGACCACACTGTGCAGGACAACGGAAAAATAAAACTGGCCTACGATTTTTCGCCTACTGTGCGGGCTTCGTACACATTGGGAATCTGGAGCAATAACTCGGATAAAACCGGCGAAAGTTATTTAGTAGATGCAGCAGGAAATGTTATTTACGGCACAAGAACAGGTGCAACAAGTAACCCCTATCAATTTCTGCGGATTGACGGCGTCGATTACACGGTGACAGCGCCGACAACCAGCCGACAGGATGCCACGTCCTATCTGCACGGCCTGAGTCTGAAAACCAGCACAGGTGGCATGTGGGACTGGGAGGCCATCGTCAGTCTCTACGATGCCAGCAAGGACGCAACCCGCACCTCTTCGGGCAGTTTTGGAGCTACGCCCAGCACGGCGGCGAATGCAGGCAATTACACGGATGCTTCTGGTACGGGGTGGTGGAATATCGATTTGCGTGGCGACTTCCGCCCAGAGGGCAGCCTGAAAAGCACTCATCAGCTAAGCTTTGGTGCGCATATTGATCGCTATACGCTCGAATCGGATACATACAGCCTAGTGGCGGGCACAAACTTCCTTAGCAGCGACATCGGCGCATTGTCGAGCAATGCGCGCGGCAAAACTCAAACTGAGGCACTTTATCTTCAGGATGCCTGGAAGTTCACCCCCAATCTGAAGCTGGTATATGGCGGACGAGCCGAACGCTGGAATGCCATGGAGGGCAGCAATATTTCCGGGGCCACGACTTACAATTACGCAGACCGCACAGAGAATGCCTTCTCTCCCAAGGCGGCGCTCACATGGGTGGCGAATTCGGATTGGGTCGTCAATGCATCCGTGGGCAGGGGCGTACGCTTCCCGACTGTGGGTGAACTGTTCAGCAATTTTACGATCAGGGATGCCGCTGGAACATCTTTGACGGGTGCGGCCTTGGCAGGTTTTCCCGCGCCTTACAACGCCATTCTCAACGATCCCACACTCAAACCGGAATCGGTTGTGTCCTCAGAACTGTCTTTCCAGCGCGCGTTAGGGTCGGGCATGGTTAGACTGTCGCTGTTTCATGAAAACAAGTCAGATGCGTTGATCTCGCAGACCGACACTACGACCCTGCCAGCGCTTGGGTTTGCCAACCACACTATCTCCAGCATTCAGAATGTGGATAAGGTGCGAACCGAAGGTATCGAACTTGCCATCAATCTGGCTGATGTGCTGGTGCAGGGGCTGGATATCGAAGGCAGCATGACCTACACGGACTCGATCATCGAGGGCAATAGCAAGAATCCGGGTTTGATAGGAACCGACCAGCCCCGTATTCCACATAAACGCGCCACGCTGGTCGCGACCTATCACGCTAACGAGCAGCTTTCATTCAGTTTGGCAGGCCGATACAGTGGACATCAACATAATGCGCTCTACAACACAGCCACGTTTCAGTACAACGACATCAATCCTGATGTCTACGGAGCGGTCAGCCAGTACAAAGTGCTGGATGCCAAGGTCTTGTATAAATTTACCAGGCAATGGGCAGCCTCATTCGGAATCAACAACATTGGCAACTACATGTACTACGTTAACCCCAATCCCTACCCGCAGCGTACCTTCTATGCGACATTGAAGTTTGATTACTGACGAATATCGTAATCATGGTTAGGCGAATGAGACTGAAGAAAGCGTATGGACGGTGTCAATGAAGGTTCGACTGACACCTACACAGAAAACCCGTATGGCGGGTTTTTTCGTCGTGCTTGTTTTCCATGGCGCACTCTTATCCAGTCTGTGGCATTACAAGGTTCTCCCGCCCCCAGCGGAAGCGGCGACGCTCTTCGTCAACTTCATTCAGACGCAACCGCCAAAACCGGAGCCGCCCAAACCCAAACCACCGGAACCACCGAAGCCGGTCAAACTGGAGCAGCCCAAGTCCCCCGAGCCGCACCGGCATCTTGTGGTGGAAGCGCCCGCTGCGCCGACGGATTACGTGATGCCGCCGCCGCTGCCGCCGACTCCTAAACCGGAACCCGTGGTGGAAGCGCCCCCAGCACCGCCCCCGCCATCACCCAAATCGGCGGGGCCGATCCATTTGTCGGGCGATTTGTCGGTGGCCTGCCCGACGCGCACGCCGCCTGCGTATCCCGCGTTGTCGCGGCGACTGGGCGAGGAGGGCAAAGTGGTGTTGCGCGTGGAGCTGGAAACGGATGGTCGCGTCGATAGTGCTCGGGTGTCAGCTAGCAGCGGCTTCAAGCGGCTGGACGAAGCCGCGCTGGCGGCGGTGCGCAGCTGGCGCTGTAATCCGCCAATGCGTGACGGCCAGGCGGTACGTGCTGTGGCGACGCAGCCTTTCCAATTTAATCTTGAGTGAGCAGGTGATTTTTTATGGAATCTAGTCTGGGCTTTGCCCACTTTTTGTCGCAAACCGACGCGCTCGGCCGCGTCGTGCTGGTGATGTTACTGGCCTTGTCGGTAGCGAGCTGGTATCTCATTGTGACCAAGACGCTGGCCAATGTGATGGCGGCGCGGCGCGCCGATGCGTTTCTCAAGCAGTTCTGGGCGGCGGATTCGCTGGATGCCGTGCGGCAAACGCTGCATCGTCAGCCCGCCGACAGTGCGTTTGCCGAGATTGCACGCGACGCGCTGGAAGCGTCGGCAAATTCCGAGAAACATGGTTTGCAGAAACTCGCGGCTGCGGGCGGACTGGGTGAATTTCTCACCCGCCTGCTGCGCAACGGCATCGACCAGGAAGCCGCGCGGGTCGAGCATGGCCTGACCGTGTTGGCGTCAGCGGGGTCGGCCGCGCCCTATATCGGGCTGTTCGGTACGGTCTGGGGGATTTATCACGCGCTGGTCAACATCGGCCTGTCGGGGCAGGGCACGCTGGACAAAGTTTCCGGCCCCGTCGGCGAGGCACTCATCATGACTGCGCTGGGTCTGGCAGTGGCGATTCCGGCTGTGCTGGCTTACAACGCGTTCAATCGCCGCAACCGCATCTGGCTGGCAAAACTCGATGCGTTTGCACACGATTTGTATGCGGTGATTACCGTGGGCGAAAAAGCCAACAGCTCGGCGGGCGAGCGTGTTGTCCATGCCGTGAGGAAGGGCTGATCCATGGCAATGGGAAGCTTCGATTCACGCAAAAGCCAGCCAATGGCCGAGATCAACGTGGTGCCGCTGGTCGATGTGATGCTGGTGCTGCTGGTGATTTTCATCATCACCGCGCCGCTGCTCACGCATTCGGTGAAAATCGACCTGCCCAAGGCCAGCAGCGCGCCGAATGTCACCAAACCCGAACATATCGAATTCGGCATCCGCGAAAGCGGCGCGTTGTACTGGAACGGGGCGACCGTGACGCTGGAGGAACTGGAAGCGCGATTTGGCACTGCCGCAAAGCAAACGCCCCAGCCCGAATTGCATATTCGAGCTGATCGCCATGCCCACTATGAATCCGTGGCGAGGGTGATGGCGGCGGCAGCCAAGGCGGGACTGGTGAAAATTGGGTTCGTGACGGAGCCCGAGGCGAACTGATTGTGCCCTGTTCTAGGGACTACGCGGCAGCAACACCCAAAGCCGTCCGCGCTGTTTCATGCGCCCCGCCAGTTCGCCCGCTTCATTGCCAAAGCCCCAGAAGAAATCTGCCCGCACGCCGCCACGAATCGCGCCGCCGGTGTCCTGCGCCATCACCAGCTTATTCAGCGGCGCGCTTGAATTGGGTTGGGTGGTGGAGAGGAAAACCGGCGCACCCAGCGGAATATAGCGCGGGTCGATGGCAATCGAGCGCCCGCCAGTGAGTGGCACGCCTTGTGCGCCGAGCGGCCCTGCCAGCCCGCTGGGGAGTTCACGGAAAAACACATAGCTTGGGTTGGCCGAGAGCAGTTCACCCAATTTGTCGGGATGACGACTGCCCCAGTCCTTAATGCCCTGCATCGACGCCTGCTCCAGTTTGAGTTCGCCGCGTTCGACCAGCAACTTGCCGATGGATTT